>CAWJJU010000003.1:0-367329 GCA_963843315.1 uncultured Actinomycetes bacterium | reverse complement strand
TCGCTGTTCGACAAGCCCGATTCGTCGGCCGAGCAACGCTTCGACGACCTGGCATTGCTTGACGATCGCTCGCTGGAATGCGTGCTGAAAGCGGCGCCGCCCCGGATTTTGCTTCTGGCGCTAGCGGGCGCGAGTGCCGCCCTGATGCAGCGGATCGAAAAACGATTGACGACGGCCGAGGTTCGAAAGCTGCGACGCAGCGTCGAACAGCAAGGGCCCATTCGGCTGCGCAACGTTGACGCGGCGCAGCTTGAAGTGGCCCGCCTGGCCGGGCGAATGCGGCAGGCTGGGCAGATCCGCTGGCCCGATATCCACCACACCGCTGGCGCCGCTTGAGATCCACAACAAGGTTGCGAAGTCAAATCCGATATGCCTGGCATCATCAAATCCGACGGAACGCTCGTGCCGCAGTCGGCGGCGACGGCGGCTGCCTTCAACTTTGACGACCTGACCGTTCGTGCCGAGCGGTATCTCGACGAAGTGCGGCAACAGGCCGCACAGATTCTGGCCCAAGCCAGCCGCGATGCGACCCGTCTGCGCGAGGAGGCCCGCGTCCAGGGGCGGCGCGATGCCGTCGCCGAAGCCGAACGCTCGATGCATGCCAGGCTGGACCAGCAATTAGAGCGCCAATCCCGGCCATTCAGCAGGCGGTCGTTGAAATTCAGCACGAGCGGGCGGGCTGGGTCCGCCATTGGGAACAAAACGTGGTGCAGCTTGCCGCGACAATTGCCGAACGCGTGATGCGACGTCAGGTCGAGCAAATGCCCGACATCACGCTCGGCCTGTTGCGAGAGGCGCTCGAGTTGGCGGCTCATCAGCGGCGCCTGCAAATTCGCCTCAACCCGGACGACTTCAAAACGCTCGAGCCCAAGCTCGACCGGCTCTTGGCCGAACTGGGCCCACTCGCGCCGGCGCGGAGCCCGCCCGACGCCAGCATTACGCCCGGCGGGTGCCGCGTGGAAACGGAATTCGGCGTCATCGATCAGCAGTTCGAAGCACAGCTTGCCCGCATTCAGGAAGAGCTTTCCTGAGTCTCCCCCAATGAACCAGCTTTCCACTCAGGTTGCGCACGTCATGCCGACGGCCCTCACGGGCACGGTGACGCAGATTGCCGGCACCGCCCTGGCGGCCGCCGGTTTTCCTGCGCCGGTTGGGGCGCTGGTCGAAATCGAGCGGCTCGGCGGAGCGTCGCTGCGCGGTGAAGTGATCGGATTCCGCGACCAGCAAACCATCGTCTCGCCCTACGGCGAACTGACCGGCGTGCGACGCGGCAATCGCGTGCGACTGGTCCGCACGTCGCGGATGGTGCCGGTTGGCGACGCCCTCCTGGGGCGCGTGATCGACGCACAGGGAACGGCTATCGACGGGCGGCGCCAGCCGGCGCTCCCACCCGTGCGCCGCTCACGCGCGCGTCCGCCGGCGGCCACCGAGCGGCCACGAATCCGCAGCAGCCTGTCGACGGGCATCCGCGCGATCGACGGCCTGCTGACGTGCGGCACCGGGCAGCGGGTCGGCATCTTCGCTGGCTCTGGCGTGGGCAAGAGCGTGGTGCTGGGCATGATGGCCCGTAACAGCTCGGCCGACGTGCACGTGATCGCGCTCATCGGCGAGCGCGGCCGCGAGGTGAACGAATTCATTGAGCGCGATCTGGGCCGTCAGGCGCTGGCGCACAGCGTCGTGGTTGTGGCCACCAGCGACCAGCCCGCCGTATTGCGCGTGCAGGCCGCCCAAACGGCCACCGCCGTGGCCGAGCACTTCCGCGACCGGGGCCGGCGGGTGCTGTTGCTCATGGACTCGCTTACTCGCTTTGCCATGGCGCAACGCGAGATCGGACTGGCTGCCGGCGAGCCGCCCACGACGCGCGGCTATCCGCCTTCGGTGTTCGCCCTGCTGCCGCGGCTGGTGGAGCGCACGGGCCAGAATAAGTTTGGCTCGATTACCGCGTTCTATTCGGTGCTCGTCGAGGGCGACGATCTGAATGAACCCGTCAGCGACACCGTCCGCGGGCTGCTTGACGGCCACATCGTCCTCTCGCGGCGGTTGGCGGCCGGCGGGCATTACCCGGCAATCGACGTGCTGGCGAGCATCAGCCGCCTGATGCCCGACGTAACCGAGCGCGATCACCTCGAAGCAGCCATGGCCGTGCGGCGCTGGCTGGCCACGTATCGCGAACACGAAGACCTGATATCGATCGGCGCAGTACCAGCGCGGGACGAATCCGCTGGTCGACGCTGCCATTGAGATGAAGCCGCAGATCGACGCTCTGCTCCGGCAGGGCGTCGACGAGCCGCGCGTCCGTCGCGGAGGCTCGCCGGCAGCTCCTGCAACTGGTGGCCGCCAGTGCGGCTGCCCGGCGCGAACCAAAAGCGGCGCGGCCCGAGGCGCCCGTTGCCCAAGGACCCGCGGCAAACTGAATGACCCTCCATGCCACGGTTCACATTTCGACTTGCCAGCGTGCTTTCCCTGCGGCGCCGCGCGGCAGGCGGCACAACTCCGCCCGCGCAAGCCACCGAGAAACTGCGCAGCTTGCAACAGGACGAACAAATCGTGCTGGCCGATTTGGCTGAACTCGAGCGGGACATGCGCCACATGGCAAGCCGGAAGCAAATGGATATCGATCGCCTGTTGAGCGGGAATCGCCACCAACTGGGGCTCAAGAGCCAGCTCCGCGAATTATCGCACGTGCTCGACGACGCCGCGCACGAGGTCGAGCGCTGCCGCGACGGACTCGTCGAGACCGATCGCGAGGTGAAGGTGCTGGAAAAGCTTTACGAACAGCAACTGGAGGAGCACGAGCAGGCCGAGGCGTCGCGCGACATCAAGCATTTGGACGAAGTGGCCTCCACGGCCTGGCAGCGGAAGGAACGGTAATCGATGGGCAAAATGGTTCGCATCCTATGGGACGCGTTTGCCTATGGCTCGGTCGCCACCGTGCTGGCGCTGGTCGTGCTGGCCGTGTATTTCGGCGTCACAAGCGGTTTCGACCGGCAGCGGCTGGCCCTGGCCGTTTCCGCGGTCCGCGGCGTTCCACTGGCACCTGTCGAGGCCAAGCCGGCCGCGGCGCCGGGCGACCACGAAGACGTCGCTTACGAAGACGTGCTCCGTCAACGCGCCCTGATGACGCTCGACCGCGACCTGCGACAGCAGTCGATCGACAAGGGCGTGTCCGAACTGCGGTGCGGGGAGAAGCTCTTCGTTCGCGACGACGACAAGCCCGAGGTGATCGCCAAGCGCCTCGACACCTACCACACGCAGACGGAGCCCCTCGTCGACTACTACGACGAGCGGAGCCTGCTGCGCCGCGTCGACGCACGCTGCCCCCGGACGAGGTCAGCGGCCACATCCGCGCGATCCTGGCCACGCTGCGGATGGAAGAGGAAGCCTGAGGGCCGGCGGCATGTACCGGGGCGGCATCATCGTCAAGACGCCCGAGCAGATCGACCAGATGGCGGCTGCCGGGCGACTTTTGGCTCGCTGCCTGAAGATGCTGAAGTCGAAGTGTCGCCCCGGGGTCACGACGATGGACCTCGACGACGCCGCGGAGCGATTCATCGCCTCGCAGGGCGCCGAGCCGTCGTTTCTGGGCTATCGCGGCTTTCCCGCTTCGATCTGCGCTTCGCCGAACTCCATGGTCGTCCACGGCATCCCCGACCGGCGTGAGCTCGAGCGCGGCGACCTCATCTCCCTCGACGTCGGCGTGACGAAGGACGGCTGGGTCGCCGATGCCGCGCTGACCGCCGCAATTGGCCCGCCGGACCCCGCCGCCGAGAGGCTGATGCGGGTGACCGAGGCCGCCCTTCATGCCGGCGTCAACAAGGCGCGGCCGGGAAACCACCTGGGCGACATCTCACATGCGGTCCAGCGCACGGTCGAGGCGGAGGGCCTGTCGATCATCCGCACCCTCGTCGGCCACGGCGTCGGCAAGGACATGCACGAGGACCCGCAGATCCCCAACTTCGGCGAGCCCGGCCACGGCCCCGAGCTCGAGCCGGGCATGGTGTTCGCCATCGAGCCGATGGTCAACGCCGGCGGCCCCGAGGTCGAGGCCGGCGACGACGGCTGGGCCGTCTACTCCAAGGACGGCTCGCCCGCCGCCCACTTCGAGTTCACCGTCGCGGTCACGGACTGGGGCCGCGGATCCTCACCCCCTGGCACGAGATCTAGTCGTCGCCTGAGCCCTCTTCTGAGTGCGGCCTCCCTCGGCGCTACCGCGGGAGCCGGCGGCGGCCATGGCGCCGTCGACGCAGGTGCGGACGACCCGGTCGGGGTCGACGCTGAAGAGGTCCGGGACGCCTGGCGCTGCCTGACGCACGCCCACACGGATGCGAGCGAGGTGCATGATCCCCAGGCCCTGGGTCCAGAGAACGTTGGCAAGGTAGTCAGGGTCGTCGACGTCGAAGTCACCTGCCTCGACGCCGCGGCGGATGACCGCCGCGAGCACGTCGATGCAGCGAGCCATCCCCTGGCCGAGGCGCAGCCACACGGACTCCGAGACCGACTCGTACAGGTTGCGGGCGGGACCACGCATCAGCGCCAGGGCGGCGTCGAGGAAGGCGGGATAGCGACGGCAGTACTCGGCGTAGACCCGCGTGCACTGCTCGAGATCCTGCGCGGGCGTGTTGCCCTCGGCGGTGGCCGTCTCCAGCGCGTCCCCGAGCTCGCTCAGGTAGTCGGTGACGGTGAGCACGTAGAGCTCGTCGCGCGACGAGAAGTGGCGGTAGACGAGGCCGCGAGCGATGCCCACGGCCTGCGCGATCTCCTCGACGCCGGCCTCCTGCACGCCGCGCTCGTCGAAGAGGGCGCGTGTGGCCGCCACGAGCTCCTGCTCGCGCGCCTTGCGGATTGGGGTGGGCCGAGCCGCCATCTCGAGCCCATTCTACGGACAATACTCACAGATGAGAACCAACAGTTGACACTCGTTCTCATATCTGGCTATCCTCGCCTGCGATGGCTGAGCGCGGCGCACCCCCGAAGGTTCCGCCCTGGCAGGCGCGGGCTCTGCGTGCCGTCCGGTCGCTGTTCACGCCGCTTCTCCCGGACGACTACCTCGAGCTGATCAACCCGCTGTGGTCCACGCGCGAGCTGCGCGGGCGGATCATGCGCATCCAGCGCGAGCATCGGACGCCGTCACCGTCTTCATCAAGCCGGGGTACGAGTGGGAGGGCCACGAGCCCGGCCAGTACCTGCGCATCGGCGTGGTCGTCGACGGCGTGCACCACTGGCGCGCCTACTCGCTGACCTCCGACCCGGGCCGTCCCGACGGCTGCATCTCCATCACCCCCAAGCTGGTCGACGAGGGGAAGGTCTCGCCGTACTTCGTCAAGGGCGCCCGCCCCGGCGAGATCGTGCGCCTGGGCGGAGTCGAGGGGACCTTCGTCCTGCCCGACGATGTTCCGCGAAAGCTCCTGTTCATCAGCGCCGGCTCGGGGATCACGCCGATCATGAGCATGCTGCGAAGCCTCGACCGCCGCGACGAGCTCGACGACGCCGTGCACATCCATTCGGCCCGCACGAAGGACGACATCATCTTTGGCGAGCAGCTGGGCGAGCTGGAGAGCCGGCGCGACGGCTACCGGGTGCACCGCCAGCTCACGGGCGACATGGGTCGCTTCGGCCCCGCGAACCTCGACGAGCTCTGCGCCGACTGGCGCGAGCGCGATGCCTACATCTCCGGTCCGGCCGAGCTGCTCGACGCGCTGATCGACCGCTGGGAGTCGGATTCGAAGGCCGATCCCGAGAGGCTCAGCCTCGAGCGCTTCCAGCCGATCATCGGCGGCGAGCCCGGCGACGGGAAGGGCGGCCGGATCAAGTTCCTGAAGAGCGAGATCGAGGCGACTTCCGACGGCGGCACGCCGATCCTCGTCGCCGGCGAGGAGGCGGGAGCGACGCTGCCCTTCGGCTGCCGCATGGGCATCTGCCACACCTGCACGGGCAAGCTCTGCTCCGGGCAGATCCGCGACCTGCGCACCGGCGACGTGTCGGGCTCGGAGGGAGAGATGGTCAGGACCTGCGTCAACGCCCCCGAGGGCGACGTCGAGATCGAGCTGTAGGGCTCGGGAACTTGCAACGAGAGGAGAACACATGACCCCCGGTTCAGTCACGGTCGATCCCCGCCAAAACCAGGAGATCGAAGACGACGTCCAGAGCCCGCTCGCGCACCTCACCGAGGAGCAGATCGAAGAGCTGGGCCGCGAGTTTGACGCCATTCACGACCAGGTCTACGACGACCTCGGCGAGCGCGACCGCAAGTACATCCAGTCGATGATCGAGATGCACCGCCGCCTGCTCGTGATGAGCCGCGTCGCGCTGCTCGCGTCGCGCTACCGGCTGCCCTGGGCCCTCGGCATGGCGAGCCTCTCGTCGGCCAAGATCCTCGAGAACATGGAGATCGGCCACAACGTCCTGCACGGCCAGTGGGACTGGATGAACGATCCGTACATCAACTCGGCGAGCTGGGACTGGGATACGGCGTCGACTGCCGAGGCGTGGAAGCACTCGCACAACTACGTCCACCACACCTTCACCAACATCCGCGGCAAGGACAAGGACCTGGGCTACGAGATCATGCGGATCGACCCGCATCAGCGCTGGCACCCCGTCTACCTCTTCCAGCCGCTCTACAACCTGATGCTGGCGGCGGCTTTCGAATGGGGCGTCGCCTTCCACGACCTCGACTTCGAGGCCATCAAGACCGGCGAGAAGTCGAAGGAGCAGGTCAAGCGCGAGCTCAAGGGGATCGCCGCCAAGGCACGCGCCCAGATCGTGAAGGACTACGTCGCCTGGCCGGCCATCTCGGGGCTGGCGGCAGGCGCCGCCGAGGCTGCGCGCAGCCGCTTCGGGCGCAGGCGAAAGTGGGAGGACGTCGGCCGCGACGCCCTCGAGCGCGGGATCGAGACGTTCCGCGCGACGGCCAAGGCCAACTTCGCGGCCAATGCCGTTCGCAACGTCTGGTCCTACGCGATCATCTTCTGCGGCCACTTCCCCGACCAGACGTACACGTTCAGCCAGGACGAGGTCGAAGACGAGTCACGCGGCGCGTGGTACGTGCGCCAGCTCTGCGGAGCGGCCAACATCGAGGGCAGCGCCTTCTTCCACGTGGCATCGGGCAACCTCGGATACCAGGTGGAGCACCACCTGTACCCGGACATGCCCTCGACGCGCTACGCCGAGATCGCCCCCCAGGTCAAGGAGCTATGCGAGCGCTATGAGCTGCCCTACAACACGGGGCCGTTCTCCAAGCAGCTCGGCTCGGTGCAGCGCACGATCCTGCGCCTGGCGTTCCCGGGCGGCAGGCCGCGGCCCAAGCCCGGCCCTTACAAGCGCAACGCCGACGAAATCGACTCGACGTCCAACGGCCAGGGCCGCCGGCCTGAGGGCACGCCCACCGGCGAGAACGGCTCGGGCCCGGAGCAGGCGGACGCCGGCGTGCGCGTGGAGATGCCCGACGAGGACTAGCGCCCTCCGCCGCGCGGCTCGTTGCCGCGCCGGTAGTTGCCGGTCAGCCGGGCGAGCGCCTTCTGCACTCCGGCCGCGTCCAGCTCCGGGGCCGCGGCCAGGAAGCGTCGGGCCCTCTCTCCGGCGAGTACCGCCACCCGCCGGCCGCCGCGCTCGACGAACACGCGCCCGTCGGCCGTCGCGCGGTAGCTGAAGCCGAGATCGTCGCCTCCCATGTGGGCCGAGGGTACGCGCGCGGGAACCGGCGCGCGTCTCGTACGCGCGTACCAGAATCGCGGCGTCGCGACCTCCGCTTGCGGCTCGCAACGACGGAGATGATCTTCCGCAACCGCCCGACCTTCCAGCAGACGGTCAGCGTCACCCGGAACATCAAGTAGGTTCGGCGCGGTGCGCCCCGCCGTGCTGAACGACACCTGGCCGGCGATCGCCTTCTGGGCGACGGTGGCGGTCACGCTGGGATACGACCTGGTGCTCTCGGCGACCCGGCACGTGGAGCCCGGCGCGGCCAAGGACCACGCGCAGATCTGGCTCCACCTGGCGGTGACGGCGGGATTGGTGCTGGCGATCTGGGTCGCGCCCGAGGCCCACTCTCTCGACATGCCCGGAGGCCGGATCTGGCCGGTCGTCGCGGGCTTCGTCGTCGCCTGGGCGGGGTTCGCCTTCCGGGTGTGGGCCATCCGCACGCTCGGGCGCTACTTCACCAAGACGCTGACGACCGTGGAGGACCAGCCGGTCATCGATACCGGCCCGTACGCATACGTGCGCCACCCGAGCTACACGGGCCTCGTCGCGATCCTGCTCGGCATCGGCCTGATGCTGGGCAACTGGCTCTCGGTGCTCCTGTGCTTCGGGACCACCCTGGTCGCCTTCGCCTACCGGATCGTGGTCGAGGAGCGGATGCTGCGCTCCGAGCTGGGCGAGCCCTATGAGCGCTACGCCGCCACCCACAGGCGCTTGGTGCCCGGCGTCTGGTGAGCGGCCTAGCGCGAGCCCCGCGCCGCGCAGTCCGCGCACAGACCGCGGATCACGACCTCGGCGCCGTCGGCGACGAAGCCGTGCTCGGCCGCGGCGTCCAGGGCCGGCGCGAGCTCGGCGGGCGCCGCCAGGTCGTCGACCGCCCCGCAGCGCCGGCAGACCAGATGGTGGTGGTCGGGCGCGCCGGCGTCGAAGAGGGCCCGATCGTGGCCGGCGGCGATGCGGCGCACGATGCCGCAGTCCTCGAGGACCTCGAGCGTCGCGTACACGGTGGGCAGGGAGAGGTTGGGGAGGACCGGCTCTACGGCCGCCCGGATCTCCTCCGCGCTGACATGGCGGCCCAGGCCCTCGAGCTCGTGCGCGATGACGATGCGCTGCGACGTGGCCTTGTAGCCGCGCGCGTGGAGGACCTCGGCGATCCGGTCGCGTCCTGGGCTTTGCGTAGGTTGAGCCATGGGTTCGGGTCCGTGTTCGGGTGCCCTAACTTGTTCTAAGGCATTCCTAACTCTAAATCATTTGCAATAATAGCGCCATGGTTGAGTCCGTACTCGAGCGCTGGAGCGGCGCCACTCAGCAGCAGCGCCTCCTTCAGGTCGTGCAGCCCGGCCTCATCGGCCTCATCGACGGCACGGTTTCGACGCTGGCGCCGATCTTCGCCGCCGCCTACATCTCGGGCTCGCGCGCGGCGCTCCTCATCGGCCTGGCCGCGGGACTCGGGGCCGCGATCAGCATGGGCATCTCCGAGGGCCTCTCCGACGATGGCTCGATCACCGGGCGCGGCAGCTCGATGCAGCGCGGACTGATCACGGGCATCGCCACCTTCATCGGCGGCACCGCCCACGCGCTGCCGTTCCTGATTCCCGATGTGAGCACGGCCCTGGCCGTCGCCTACCCCGTCGTCGCCTGCGAGCTGATCGTCATCGCGATCGTGCGCAGGCGGTATCTCGACGTCCCCCTCGCGCAGTCGCTGATCCAGGTGACCCTGGCCGGCTTTCTCGTTGCCGTGGTGGGGATCGCCGTCGGCCACGCCTAGGGCAGCGGCCTCCGCCGGCGTTTGCCGGGCCGCGGCGCGTTCCCAGGCTGATGAGGGAGGCGAATCGCCACATCGGCGAGCTCTCGGTGGGTTCTGACGAGTTGTAGTCGGTATGCGACTACAACTCGTCATGAGCGGGGCTGCGGGCCGGCCGAAGCCGCAACAAGCCGCCCTCCCTCAGTGATTTCCGTCGACCGCCTCCCCGACTGGGCGAAAACGAGGCCCGGCGCTATACTTCCCGTTCGGCCTTCGGGCCGTTTTGGTGTGCCCGCCGCCCGATTCATGGGGCAGCAGGGCCTTCTCGATGAAAGTTATTGGATACGTTGCCAGCGAGAGGCGATGAAGGTACGAGCGTCCGTAAAGCCAATGTGCGACCGCTGCCGGATCATCCGGAGGCGCGGCCGTGTGCTGGTGATCTGCTCGAACCCCCGCCACAAGCAGCGACAGGGCTAGGAGACAGTTTTTAAATGGCACGCATCGCAGGGGTCAACCTGCCCCTCAACAAGCGAGTGGAGATCGGACTCACCTACGTCCATGGCGTGGGCCGTTCGACCGCGAACGAGGTGCTCCAGAAGGCCGGCGTGGATCCCAACACCTACGTCAAGGACCTCACCGAGGACGAGACCGTCAAGCTTCGCTCGGCCGTCGAGGCCCTGGAGGTCGAGGGTGACCTTCGGCGCGAGCGCTCGCAGAACATCAAGCGCCTCAGCGAGATCGGCGCCTATCGCGGCGGTCGCCATCGTCGCGGAATGCCGACCCGGGGCCAGCGCACCAAGACCAACGCCCGTACTCGCAAGGGCCCCCGGCGCATGAGCATCGCCGGCAAGAAGAAGGCCCCGACCGCCAAGTGAGGACCGATGTGGTGATGAGCGCTTTGCGCGAAACAAAATTTGCCCGCCTGGCAAGGCAGGTTTACTGATGCCCGCACCCCGCAAGGGAAAGACTCGCACCCGACGCCGCGTCAAGAAGAACATCGCGTATGGCGTCGCGCACGTGAAGACGAGCTTCAACAACACGATCGTGACGATCACCGACACCGACGGCAACGTGATCTGCTGGGAGTCCGCCGGCTCGGCCGGGTTCAAGGGCTCGCGCAAGTCGACCCCGTTCGCCGCGCAGGTCACGGCCGACGCCGCCGCCCGCAAGGGCATGGAGCACGGCCTCGAGCGCGTGGAGGTCCACGCCAAGGGCGCAGGCTCCGGCCGCGACACGGCCATCCGTTCCCTGCAGGCCGCGGGCCTTCAGGTCACGACCGTCAAGGACGTCACGCCGCAGGCCCACAACGGCTGCCGCCCCCGCAAGCGGCGGAGGGTCTGACCATGGCGAGAGATACTTCAGCGCAGTGCAAGCAGTGCCGCCGGGAGGGCCAGAAGCTCTACCTGAAGGGCGCGCGCTGCTTCACGGAGAAGTGCGGCGTCGAGCGGCGCAGCTACCCGCCCGGCGAGCACGGCCGCGGCCGCATGCGCCAGTCGGAGTACCGCACCCAGCTTCGCGAGAAGCAGAAGGCGCGCCGCTACTACCAGCTGCTCGAGAAGCAGTTCCGCAGCTATTACGACCGCGCCGCCGGCCAGCCGGGCGTCACCGGCGAGAACCTGCTGCGCCTGCTCGAGCGCCGGCTCGACAACGTGCTGGTCCGGCTCGGCTTCGCGGCTTCGCGGCGCCAGGCCCGGCAGCTCGTGAGCCATGGCCACTGGCAGGTCAACGGCAAGCGCGTGAACGTGCCCAGCTATCAGGTCCGACCCGACGACGTCATCACCATTGCGGCGTCGTCGAGCGCTGCGGACGTCGTCCGCAGCGCAACCGAGCTGACCGCGGTGGTTCCGCCGTGGCTACAGGCCGACCATGACTCGCTGACCGCAAAGGTCCTGCGTATGCCGGATCGCGGCGAGATCACGACGCCGGTCTCCGAACAGCTCATCGTCGAGCTCTACTCCAAGTAGAGCTCCGAGCAAATCCAAGATCACAGAAGAGGAATCGATGACCACCCTGCCCGAATTTCAGACGCCCAAGATCTCGAGTGAGAACATCGAGGACACCAAGGGAACGTTCGTCATCGAACCCCTCGACAAGGGGTTCGGCTACACGTTCGGCAACAGCCTGCGGCGCGTCCTGCTCAGCTCACTCGGCGGAGCGGCGATCAAGAGCGTCCGCATCGAGGGCGTGGCCCACGAGTTCTCCACGATCGCGGGCGTCAAGGAGGATGTGACCGACCTGGTCCTGAACCTCAAGGATGTCGTGGTGCGCATGCACACCGACGCCGACGAGGTCGAGGCCCCCCTGGTCGCGACCGGTCCCGGCGACGTGACCGCGAAGGACATCGACCTGCCCGCGGGCGTCGAGATCCTGAACCCCGACGCGCCCATCGCGACGCTGGAGAAGCGGACCAAGCTGGAGCTCTACCTCTCGCTGGGCCGCGGCCGCGGCTACTCCCCGGCCGAGGAGAACAAGTCCGACGATCAGCCCATCGGCGTGATCCCGATCGACTCGATCTTCTCGCCCATCCGCCGCGCGTCATACAAGGTGGACACGGCGCGAGTCGGGCAGCGGACGGACTTCGACAAGCTCGCGCTCGACATCGAGACCGACGGCTCCATCGAGCCCGGCGCAGCGCTGCGCGAGGCCGCGGAGATCCTCATCAAGAACCTGGCGATCTTCACCGACGCGGATCGCGTCGAGGAGCTCACCAGCCGCGACGGCGCCGGCGACATGGCCGGGGCGCTGGAGGCGGTCCCGCAGTCGAACGGCGACGACCGCCTCATCGAGGAGCTCGACGTGGGCGTTCGCGCCTACAACTGCCTGAAGCGGGCCGGCATCCAGACGATCGGCGACCTCGTCGTTCGCTCGGAGTCGGAACTGAACGCCATCCCGAACTTCGGACGGCGCTCGACCGAGGAGGTCATCGACGCGCTGTCGCAGCTCGGGCTCTCGCTCCGCGCGGAATAATCCCCCCATGCGCCACGGCAAGGTCAGAAACAAGCTCTCGCGCGACTCGGCGCACCGCAAGGCGCTGATGCGCAATTTGTGCCGCGATCTGATCCAGCACGAGCGCATCAAGACCAGCCAGGCGAAGGCCAAGGCGGTCAAGCCGGACGTCGAGAAGCTGATCACGCTCGCCAAGCGCGGCGATCTGCACGCGCGCCGGCAGGCGCTGTCGAAGCTGGGCCACGACCGCTTCCTGGTCCACAAGCTCTTCGAGGAGGTGGCGCCCCGTTACGCGGAGCGCCCGGGCGGCTACACGCGCATCGTCAAGCTGGGCCCGCGCCGCTCGGACTCCACTGAGATGGTCTTCCTCGAGCTCGTCTGAGCGCGGGGCCGCCATCCGCCTGACAGGCTTCGCGCCGTGGGCACGACTCGGCTCACGATCGCCTACGACGGCGCGCCGTTTCGCGGCTGGGCAGTGCAGCCCGGCGAGCGGACCGTTCAGGGCGAGCTGGAGGCGGCACTGGAGCGAGTCCTCGGCGAGCGCGTCGGGCTCACGGTTGCCGGGCGGACCGACGCCGGCGTTCACGCCTGGGGACAGGTGGCGAGCTTCGAATTCGACGGCGAGGTCCCGCCGACCCTCGACCGTGCTCTGAACGCCAACCTGCCCGCCGAGATCGCGGTGCTGCGCGCCCAGCCCGCCCCCGACGGGTTCGACGCGCGCCGGGACGCCATCGCGCGAACGTACTGCTACTGGATCGTCACGGCGCCCGTCCTCAGCCCGTTCGAGCGCGGACGGGCCCTGCACTGGCCCCAATCGCTGGATCGCGCCGCGCTGGACGCGTGCGCAGCCGCCCTCATCGGCACCCACGACTTCACGGCGTTCACGCCCACCGACACCGAGCATGTGCGCTTCCAGCGCGTGATCGGCGCCGCCGAGTGGCGCGCCCACGGCCTGGCCGACGAGCGCGAGGGCGAGTTGCTGGAGCTGTGGATCACGGCCGACGCGTTCATGCGCAGCATGGTGAGGGCGCTCGTGGGGACGATGCTCCAGGTTGGCGGTGGCCGCCGCAGCGTCGAGGACTTCGCCGCGCTCCTGGAGGGCGCGCCGCGCGAGCGCGCCGGTGACACGGCAGCCGCGCACGGCCTGTACCTGGCGTCGGTGACCTACGAGGGGCCTGGCACCTTTGTGACGTAAATGAACCTAAAGGGGTCTGACCCCTTTAGGTTTCAGGGGATGAACGTCGGCCCGCTCGAGATCGTCGTGCTCGCCATCCTGCTGCTCCTGCTCTTCGGCGGGCGGCGCCTCCCCCAGGCGGGGCGCGCGGTCGGCGGCGGCATCCGCAACCTGATCGACGGCGTGCGCGGCCTGCACCCCGCCGACGAGGACGAGGAGCCGCCACGCATCGAGGAGCGCCCGCCGGCGAAGGACGAGGCGAGCAACCGGTAGTCGAAACGTCAGACGACCCTCGTCGCGGCCGACCGCAATCATGAGGGCCATGGCCACACGAGTCCTGCTGACCAACGACGACGGCATCCACGCCGAGGGCCTGCGCGCCGCGCACCGCGCCCTGCGTGAGGTGGACGAGCTCGACGTCGTCGTGATCGCGCCCGACTCCAACCGCAGCGCCACGGCACGCAGCATCACCACCCGGACGCCCCTGAGCGTCGAGGAGGTGACGATGGCCGACGGCTCGACGGGCTACGCGACCGACGGGACGCCGGTGGACTGCGTGCGGTTCGCCGACCTCGGTCTGGGCGGCCCGCGGCCGGAGCTCATCGTCTCCGGCATCAACCACGGCTCGAACATGGGGGACGACATCACCTATTCCGGCACCGTCGCCGCGGCGTTCGAGGGGATCGTCCTCGGCATTCCGGCCATCGCCGTCTCCCAGCAATCCTCAGCCCTCGAGATGGGCTTCATGCCGGGCCGGCGCTTCGACTTCACCGCCGCCGCGACGCTCACCGCCGAGCTGGTGCGCCGGATTCTCCACACCCCGCTGCGACCGGCGACGCTCCTGAACGTGAACTGCCCGGGCCGTGAGCCTCGCGGGGTCGCGATCACCCGGCTCGGCAAGCGGGTCTACGAGGACGAGCTGAAGCCGCTCGGCTCCGACGACACGGGCCGGCGCCGCTACCGGATCTACGGATTCGCCCCGACGCACGTCGAGGAGGCGGGAACGGACCTCACCGCGGTGGCCGACGGCCGCGTTTCCATCACTCCTGTGCACTTCGACCTCACCGATCGCGACGGCATCGAGGTGCTCGAGCAGAGCGGCCTGGCGCGAGCGCTGGAGGGCGCTCTGCCCGAGGGGGCGGGCCTGGGAGAGGGGGGAGCGTGAGCGTCTCGCCGGCCGACCGCGCGGCGGCGCTTCGCGAGGAGATCGCGGCGCACGACCACGCCTACTACGTGCTCGACGACCCGGCGGTGGGCGACGACGAGTACGACGCGCTCATGCGCGAGCTCCGCGAGGTCGAGGCTGAGCACCCCGAGGTGGTCACCAGCGACTCGCCGACGCAGCGGGTCGGGGGCCGCCCCTCGGATCGCTTCCCGCAGGTGCGCCACGCGGAGCCCATGCTCTCGCTGGGCAACGCGCGCGGCGCGGAGGAGTTCCGCGGCTGGGAGGCGCGCCTGCACAACCGCCTTCGCTCGCTCGACATCAGCGCATCGTCGCTGAGCTTCGTGGCCGAGCCCAAGATCGACGGCCTCGCGATCTCGCTCACCTACGAGGACGGCAGGTTCGTCCGCGGCGCGACGCGCGGCGACGGGGTGGTCGGCGAGGACGTCAGCCCGAACCTGCGGACGATCGGCGACATCCCGCACGAGATCGCGGACGCGCCGGGCTCGGTCGAGGTGCGCGGCGAGATCTACTTCCCGCGCGCGGCGTTCGCCGCCCTCAACGAGGAGCGCGCCGGGCAGGGGCTCGCGACGTTCGCCAACCCGCGCAACGCCGCCGCGGGCTCGCTGCGAATGCTCGACGCGTCGGTCACGGCCGAGCGTCCCCTCTCCATTTGGTGCTACGGCACGGGGGCCGGGCGTGGTGTCTCCTTCGAGACCCACTCCGAGGAGCTCGACTGGCTGCGTGAGCGGGGCTTCCCGGTGAACGGGGACATCGCCCGGCTCAGCAGTGCCGACGAGGTCGTCGAGCGCTGCCTTTGGTGGGAGGAGCGCCGCGAGAGCCTCGACTTCGAGATCGACGGCGTCGTTGTGAAGGTCGACGAGCGCAGCCTGTGGCGCGAGCTCGGCGTGACCGGCCGCGAGCCGCGCTGGGCTGTCGCCTGGAAGTTCCCGCCGATCACCGCGACCACCAAGCTCAACCGCATCGTCTGGAACGTCGGGCGCACCGGGCGGCTGCTGCCCTTCGCGATGCTCGAGCCGGTGCACGTGGGCGGCGTGACGGTGTCGACCGCGACCCTCCACAACGAGGAGGACCTTGCGCAAGAAGGACGTGCGCGAGGGCGACGAGGTGGTCGTCACGCGGGCGGGCGATGTGATCCCCCAGGTGATCGCCCCGCTCGTGCAGCGCCGCAGGGGCCGGCGGCTGCGCAGGCCCCGCCCGCCGAAGAAGTGCCCCATCTGCGGCACCCCCACGGTGAAGCCCGAGGACTCCGTGTGGACGATCTGCCCGAACCGCCGCGGCTGCCCGGGCCAGAACTTCCAGCTCATCAAGCACTTCCGCGGAGCGATGGACATCGAGGGCCTCGGCGAGAAGAACGCGATGCGCTTCCTCGACGAGGGCCTGATCACCGACCCGGCCTCCATCTACGACCTCACCGCGGAGCGCCTGATTGAGCTCGACCGCTTCGGCGAGACCTCGGCACGGAACCTCATCCACGAGATCGAGGCCTCGAAGCGGCGGCCGTTCGGGATGGTGCTGTTCGCGCTGGGGCTGCCGCAGATCGGCTACGTCAACGCCAACGCGATCGCCGAGCACTTCGGCTCGATCGACGCGCTGATGGATGCGAGCCCCGAGCAGATCGAGGAGATCGAGGGGATCGGGCCGGTCCTCGCCGGCTCGCTCGCGGAGGAGCTGCGCGACGAAGCCAACCAGGAGCTGATCGCGCGGCTTCGCGAGCGCGGCCTTCGCTTCGAGCTCGACGAGTCCGAGCGGCGCACCCGGGGCGGCCCGCTGGAGGGCAAGACGTTCGTGCTCACCGGCACGCTGCCGAAGCTCACCCGCGAGGAGGCCAGCAGCCTCATCAAGGGCGCCGGCGGCAAGGTCACCGGCTCGGTGTCCAAGAAGACCGACTACGTCGTCGCGGGCGACAGCCCGGGCTCCAAGCTCGCGAAGGCCGAGGAGCTCGGCACCGAGGTCCTCGACGAGGATGGCCTGCGGGCGCTGGTCGCCTAGGCCTGCGCCGCGAGGACCTTCGCCAGGCGCTTCATCGCCCGCGCGTTCGCCCGCTTGGTGAACGCGCGCGTCAGCGGCGCCGCCAGGCGCTCGTTTCGCGGCGCCTCGATCCAGGCGAGCTCGAAGGCGATGTGCGTGCCGCCTGGGGTGAGCTCGGACAGCGTGTAGGTGCCGCGGGTGCGGCGCTTGCCGCCCGCCGACACCGTCTCCTCGACGGTGCGGGCCGGGGGCGCGGACTCGAGCACCTCCAGCTCGGCGCGCTCGCGCGAGCCCGGGGCGTTGATGCGCATGCTGGCCTTGGCGCCCACGCCCGCCGCCGGCCCGGAGACCTTCCAGTCGATCAGCAGGTGGTCCGTGAACGCCTCGTGGTTGGCGAGCACGTCGAGATGGGCGAAGACATCCTCGCGGGCCTGTGGGACGTCGACGCTGACGGTGACCGGCTTTATCGGAGGCATGGCGCTCCTCGGTAGGCGCAGCTTTATATCCCGCGCGCTACCGTGGGTGTCAGGTGAGACGGACCCACCGACACGGCAGCGGGAGAGAGAGGCGCGCCCTCGCGGCGGCCGTAGCGGCGGCTGCTGCGCTCGCGCTGGTTCCCGCCGCTGCATCCGCGGACGCAAGCCGTGCAGCTGGATGAACGGGTACAACGCCCGCGCCACGCCCAGCAAGTACGACAAGGTCGGCGTCATCAAGATCGGCCCGGCGAAGGCGAAGAACGTGCTCGTCCTCAGCCCCGGGACCAGCGCCGGCGCCGCGTACTTCGTGCCGCTGGCGAAGGTGCTCGTTGCCCAGCTGCCCGGCTGGCAGGTGTGGTCCGTGGAGCGGCGCGAGAACCTGCTGGAGGACCAGAAGGTCGCGAACCACTACAAGCACGGCAAGGTCAGCACGCAGAAGTTCTTCAACTACTACCTGGGCTGGCTCACCGACTCGAGCGTCAAGCACCACGTGGCGACGCCGGCGACCGACGCCGACGTCGCCTTCGCTCGCGGCTGGGGCATGAAGGTCGAGGTCTCCGACCTCCGCAAGGTCGTCAAGTCGGCCGAGAAGCTGGGCGGGCAAGGTCGTGCTGGGCGGGCATTCGCTCGGCGGCTCGATCACCACGGGCTACGCCACCTGGGACTTCAACGGCACGCCCGGCGTCAAGGGCTTGTCGGGACTGGTCTTCATCGACGGCGGTTCGGGCACGACGCCGGTATCGAAGTCCGACGCCGAGCAGCGAGCTTCAGACCTGCAGACGAGCTCTCCGTGGCTCTCCTTCGGCGGCATCCCCTCGCCGTTCGCCGGGCTCTTCGCGCTCGTGGGCGGCGGCGCCGCGGTGGAGGACCCGGACAGCCTGTCCGCTGTTCACGAACTACGCAGTGCTCCCGCCCAATCTGAAGCCCCCCGTCGACGCCACCAACCTCGCCGGCTTCGGCTACGGGTCCGACGTCGACACCTCGCCGTCGAACCTCCTCGCGTTCCAGGCCCACGATGGGCAGCTCGCCGCGAGCGGCGACCCTCGCGGCTGGGACCAGGCGGGCGACATCACCCCGGTCTCACGCTATGCGCGATGCTCTTCGGCGCCAACGTGAAGGGCGCGGACGGCTCGGCGTGGTACCATCCGCTGCGGCTGTCGCTCGACGCCGGGGCGATCGGCGACGGCAACGAACCCGGCGCAGAAGGTCTTGGGCGTTCGCGCGACGCACGGCGACGACATCCACGTTCCGATCTACGCCTTCGCCGCGGCACTGGGCGGGCAACGCGTGATCGATGCAACCCAGGCTCTCGCGAAGCAGTCGGGGCTCCCGAATCGCGACGTCACCCTCGTCGACCGGCACAACACGTACGCGCACAACGACCCCAACTCGGCCTACCCCAAGAACGCGTTCGTCTCGCACCTGTCCCGTTCCTGAGCACATCGCGCGCTGAGCGCGGCTCGCGCCTGGTTTCGGCCTTCGCCCGACCGGGCAGGGTCCGGGATGTCTGACGACTACGTCCCGAGTCCCCAGGCTGACGATGAACGACGGCAACTCGATCCCGCAGCTCGGCTTCGGGGTCTTCCAGGTGCCGCCAGACCGAGACCGTGGAGGTGGTCACCAAAGCGTTCGACGTGGGCTACCGCCACATCGACACCGCCACCGCCTACCGCAACGAGGGGGAGGTGGGCCAGGCCTTCCGCGCCTCGGGCCTCGAGCGCGACGAGGTCTTCGTCACCACCAAGTGCTGGAACGACCACCAGGGCCGCGAGCGTTCCCGACGGGCCCTCGAGGAGAGCCTCGAGCGCCTCGAGATGGACCACGTCGACCTCTACCTGATCCACTGGCCCGTGCCCAGCAAGGAGCTATACGTCGAGACGTGGGAGGCGTTCGTGCAGATGCGCGAGGACGGCCTCACGCGCTCGATCGGCGTCTCGAACTTCAACCCCGAGCACCTGCGCGCGGCGATCCACGCCACGCAGGTCACGCCCGCCGTCAACCAGATCGAGCTGCACCCCTACATGCAGCAGCACGGCCTGCGCCGCGAGCACGCCGACTACGGGATGCTCACCGAGGCCTGGAGCCCGCTCGGGCAGGGGACGGTGCTCGACGATCCGGTGATCACCGAGATCGCGGACTCGCACGAGAAGACGCCTGGGCAGGTCGTGATCCGCTGGCACCTGCAGCTGGGCAATGTCCTGTTCCCCAAGTCGGTCACGCCCGAGCGGATCGCGGAGAACTTCGACGTCTTCGACTTCCATCTCGGGCCGGAGGAGGTCGAGCGCATCGACGCCCTCGACCGCGGCGAGCGCATCGGCCCGGACCCGGAGACGTTCGTCAGGCCGTAGCTGATCTAGGGCTTGTAGCGCGCGATCGCCGCGGTCATGCGGTCCTGGACCGTGTGGACGGTGTCGAAGTTGGAGACCGCGTTGTTCAGGATCGCGAACGCCACGCGGTGTCCGTGCGCATTGCAGTAGCCCGACAGCGCCGAGACGTCGTCGAGCGTCCCGGTCTTGGTGAAGCAGTGATGCACGGCCGACGTTCCGCACATGCGCTCGGCGACCGTGCCCGTGTCGCATGGCAGAGCGAGCGAGTGCCGGTAGGTGCCGGCCGCGTTGACCCGGTTCATGTGCGCCAGCAGCGACACCACGTTGTGGGCGCTGGCGCGGTCGCGCCGCGACAGGCCCGAGCCGTTTTCGAGGCTCACGTGGCTGCCGGCGCGGCGCGTGAAGCGCTCGACCCGCCGGGCGCCGCGCGCGGTCGTGGCCGGCTTGTGCGCAGTGGCGCCGAGCCGCTTGGTGAGCATCTCGGCCCAGGTTGCGTCGGAGGGAGTGTTGACCTCGGTGATCAGCCCGGCGGTGGTGGGGGAGCGGACCACGCCGATCGGCTTCTTGCTCCGAAGCTTCTGCGGAGTGCCGCCGATGTCGATCCTGCCGGTGACCTTCACGCCGGTCGCGGTGAGGTCGTGCTTGAGCTCGTGGGCGGCGAGGGTGGCGGGACTGGACGCGGGCTGGCCGCCAGCGAAGCCCGAGTCGAACTCCAGCCCCGACAGCGAACCCATGTTGATCCCGGTGATGCCTGTCTGATGGGGCATCGCCTGGCCGTCGAAGATCGTCGGGTCCGCCTTGATGTTGCCGACGACCTTCTTGATGCCGGCCCTCCTCACCGCGACCGCCAGCGGCTTGAGCGAGGTGAGGGGCAGGCCGTGGTCGTCGGCGAACGAGGGCTCGGCGAGCGCCGGGTCGCCGCCTCCCACCAGCGCGAGCGAGCCGATCAGCTTGTGGCCGCCGGCCCCGCCACGGTGGCCCCGCGCCCACAACCGGGTCGCGAGCCGGTGCCGAGTCCCGTAGCGCTCGAGGTAGGCCGCGGTGGAGAAGAGCTTGGTGTTGGAGGCGAGGATCTCGCTTCGGCTCGCGTGGTAGCCCATGAGAGCGCCGCGCCGCTCCGCGTCGAGGTCGCGCACGAAGACGCCGTTCACCCCGCCCGCGGAGCGGATCTGCGCGCGCAGGTAGTGGCGCAGGTGGTGGGCCGACAGGGCGCGCTTGGACGCCTCGAAGGACCCCGCCTTGGCCGGGGGCGTGCGCACCGGACGGTCCGGCCCGCGAAACGACGCCTGCGCGCTCGCGGCGCACGCCGCGGTGAGAACCGCCGCAAGGGCAAATCCCTTGCCAAGTCTTGACCCCGCCCTGGCCATGCCCGCAACTTAGCGGGCTAAATGGTCTTTCCGTCGTGCCATAATCGCCCCTCTCATGGGCAACGTCGTCGAGCTCGACGCCTCCGGATCGGAGCCGCGGGCAAGCCGGGCCAGGCGCGCGAGGCGCCGTGCGTCGAAGACCGCGCTGGTGCTGGGCGGGGGCGGGTTCACCGGCGGCGTCTATGAGATCGGCGCGCTGCGGGCGCTCGACCTCCTCACGGTCAACCGCACGGTCAACCAGTTCGACGTGTACGTCGGCACCAGCGCCGGCTCCTTCGTGGCCAGCCTGGTGGCAAACGGCGTCACGCCCGAGGAGATGATGCGCGTCCTGAACCCGCAGCTGCCGTCTCCCATCGGCGACATCAACCTCTCGACGCTCCTGCGTCCCAACTACCGAGGCTTCCTCTCCAAGTCGGTGACGCTGCCGTTCAAGCTCGCGGGCATCGCTCGCCAGCTCGCCGAGAACGCGCGCGAGATCTCGGTCATGGACCTGGCGACGGGCCTCGCGGGCGCTCTGCCCCCCGGCCTCTACTCGGGCGCGGGCATCGAGCGCTACGTCGCCGAGGTGCTGGCCGACCCCGACCGCACCAACGACTTCCGGCTGCTCGACTGCGAGCTCTACCTCACCGCCACCGACCTCGACACCGCCGAGCGGGTGGTCCTGGGCGAGGGCGACTGGGCCGACGTCCCGATCTCGAAGGCCGTGGCAGCTTCCGGCGCGCTGCCGATGGTCTACGAGCCGGTCTCGCTCAACGGGCGGGACTTCATCGACGGCGGGATCCTCTCGACGACCAACGTCGACGTCGCGGTGGAGAGCGGCGCGAAGTTCATCGTCGTCATCAACCCGCTCGTCCCCTACGTCAACGACTTCAACTCGAACATCCCGACGGTCAGCGGGGAGCCGGCCCAGCGCGTCGCCGACATGGGCATGGCCGGCATCGGCAACCAGGTCTTCCGGATGCTCTCCCACGACCGCCTGCATCGCGCGGTCGAGATCTGGCGGGAGCGCTACCCGGGGGTCGACATCATCCTCATCGAACCCGACCTCGACGACGAGCTGATGTTCGGCACGTCGATCATGGATTACTCGGCGCGCCTGGAGATCGCCAAGCACGGGTTCGAGTCGGTCACGATGAGGCTGGCCCGCGACTATGACCGCTACCGGACCATCGCGGACCGCCACGGCATCGAGATCTCGGCGCGCCGCGTGCGCCACGTGATCGAGGGGGTCGAGCGCGAGCGCTCCAAGCAGTCGGCCTGGCGCCGCGTCCTCGAGCAGACCACCGGAGCCGTTCTGCGCCAGTTCCCGGGCCAGGGCGGCCAGCGCCAGGAGTCGGCGAGCGCCGGCGAGGAGTAGGCCCGCAGTAGCTCCCCGCCGGGCCGGCCTCCGCTCGGCTCAGAAGGCTGCGAGCATCGCGCTCGCGGCGCCGAGGGCGGCGACGACCAGCCTGCGCGCCGTCAGGAGTAGAGACCCTCGATCTGCGGCTCGTACTTGTCGGCGACGACGTTGCGCTTGACCTTCATGGTCGGCGTGAGCTCGCCCCCCTCCTGCGAGAGGTCCTGCGGAAGGATCTCGATCTTCTTGACCTGCTCCACCCGCGCGAACTTCTCGTTGACCTTGGCGAGGTGCGACTCGATGGTGGCGCGGATGGCGGGATTCGCGGCCATGGCGGGCGGATCGGTCGGCTCGCCCCGCTCCTCGCACGCCTTCGCGGCCTCCTCGGGGTCGAGGGTGACCAGCGCGACGAGGTAGGGCCGGCGGTCGCCGATCACCACGCACTGCGAGACGAGCGGGCACTGCTTGATCTCCGCCTCGAGGTTCGAGGGGGTGATGTTCTTGCCGCCCGCGGTGATGATGATGTCCTTCTTGCGGCCGGTGATCTTGAGGAAGCCGTCGGGGTCGATCTCGCCGATGTCGCCTGTGTGAAGCCAGCCGTCCACCAGCGTCTCCGCGGTCGCCTCGGGGTTCTTGTGGTAGCCCTGGAAGATGTTCGGGCCATTCACGAGGATCTCGCCGTCGGAGGCGATCTTGATTTCCACGCCGGGGAACGGCTTGCCCACGGTGCCGATCTTGAAGTCCTCCTCCTTGGCAACGGTCGCCGCGGTCGACGTCTCGGTCATGCCCCAGCCCTCGAGGATCAGCACGCCGGCGGCGTCGAAGAAGCGCAGGATCTCGGGGTTGATCGGCGCCGCGCCGGTGACGGCGAGGTTGATCCGGCCGCCGAACAGGTTGCGGATCTTCGCCAGCACCTGCTTGTCGGCGATCGCGTACTGGCGCTCCAGCAGGAAGCCGGGCGAGCCGCCCGCGCGCTCCGTCTCCCGCATCCTGCCGCCAACGCGGACGGCCCAGTCGAAGATGGCCTTCTTGACGCCGCCCTCCTTCTCCACGGCGGCGGTGGCGGCCGTGTAGATCTTCTCGAAGATCCGGGGGACCGAGGGGAAGTAGGTCGGCTTCACCTCCTGGAGGTTCGGGATGATCTTGAGCGGGTCGCGCTCCCAGTACGCCAGGCTCGCGCCCAGCGCGAACGTGCCGAACTGGATCAGCAGGGCGAAGGAGTGGGCGAGGGGCAGGTACAGGTAGGTCAGCTCGTCCTCGCCCAGCGTGCCGGCGTCCAGGACCATGTCGAGCATCGAGCGGTAGTTGCCGTGTGAGATGACGCAGCCCTTCGGGGGCCCCGTGGTGCCCGAGGTGTAGATGAACGTGCAGATGTCGTCGGGGCCGATCGCCGAGTAGCGCGACTCCCACTCGGCCGGGTCGATCTCGTCGCCGCGGGCGCCGATCTCCTCCATCGAGATCGCGTCCTCGGCCGCGCCGGTCATGAGGATCACCTGCTCGAGCTCCGGGCACTGCTCGCGGACCTCGCGGATCTTGTCGAGCTGCTCGGCGTCCTCGACCACGACGGCCCGTGCATCCGAGTTCTCCAGCACGTACTGGCACTCCTCGGGCGAGTTCGTCTGGTAGATCGGAACCACCGTGGCGCCCGCCGTCAGGGCGGCGAAGTCGAACCATGTCCATTCCACGCGGGTGTTGGCCAGGATCGCGACGCGGTCGCCCTTCTGGATGCCGAGGTCGATCAGGCCCAGCGACAGCCTGCGGACCACGCTCTCCAGCTCGGCGTAGGTCTGCATGGCCCAGGTCCCTGAGCCGTCCTTGAAGCGCACGGCCTCACGCGTGGCGAACGCGCGGCACGCGGCGGGCAGAAGATCGGCGACCGTTTGCGAGCGAATGCCGGGCGTGTCGTCGGTCTGGGCAGTGGCGATGGCCATTTCCTTCTCCTCTCAGCGGACGCGCGAGAGCGTCGCCCGGGGGGCGAAGGCTACTTGGACTGGGGTCCGCCCGGCGGGCGGGTGAAGGAGCCTAGGCGGCAGCCTGGGGCTGCTTGGCGCCGGCCGAGGTGATCTGGCGCAGGTTCGAGACGAAGAGGGTCTTGTCGATGCGGCCGTTGAAGATCGGTACGCCCCATTCCATGCACTTGGAGATGACTTCCCGACGCTTCATGTTGACCTCGTCGGCTAGCTCCGTGGGCGTCAGATGGTTGGCCACTCAGACCTCCTCATGGATTGGGGACGTCTTCAGTCTTACTTCCCTGGGCGGACATGTCAAACGAATTCACCGCAAATTGCGAGGGTGCAGGCCGCCCTGCGAGCCTCGCTCGGGCAGCCGGCGCCCCCCAGCGCGCGGGGCCGGCCCGCGCCGGGCCTCTACGATTCGGGCGTGGCCGCTACCAGCTCCGGCGCCGACAGCACGGCGTTCCTCGAGTCCCTCATGGACACCGAGCTGTACTCGATCGGCGCCTTCTTCTGCGACGAGCACCCGGAGCTCGTCGACGAGCTCGTCGATCGCAGCTCCGAGATCGAGCGCCGCGGTCTCGAGGCCTACGCGGACGACTCCGAGGTGGGCGTCGAGGAGGCGTTCGAGACCCTCCTGACCGGGCTCGCGGTCCGGTACTACAAGGCCCTCGCAGGGTGATGCACAGCCCCTGGTTTCCCCGGGTGATCCTGGGGACGGTGGCAGCGCTGCTGGCCTGGGCGATCGTCGCCCTGTCGATCGGCACCGGCGGCCCCCAGCGCGTGACGATCGGCGGGTCCGAGGAGGTTCAGCAGCTCCTGGGCGGCGTCCGCCAGGATGGCCGCAGACTGGGCAACCCGGACTCGCCGGTCACCGTGACCGTCTTCAACGACCTCCAGTGCGCCCCCTGCGCGAGCTACGAGACCGACACGGTCGATGCGCTCGTCGACAGCTACGCCCGCGGCGACTCGGTGCAGTTCGAGTTTCGCCATCTCTCGTTCGGCGGCGCCGAGACCACCCTGGCGGCGGACGCCGCCGCCGCCGCGTCGCTTCAGGACCGTGGCTGGCAGTACCTGGACCTCTTCTACCGCAACCAGGCCCAGCTCGCGACGAGCCGGGTGACACCCGGGTTCCTCGACGAGATCGCGGCCGCGCTGCCGGAGTTCGATCAGGCCGAGTGGAACGGCGACCTGGACACCCCGGCGAGCCAGGCGATCGTCAGCGAGGACGCCCAGGTGGCCGACAGCCTGCACCTGCCCTTCAACGCCCCCTCGGTGGTCGTCACCAACGACAGTGGCTTCCAGAAGATCATGTCGGACTCCCCGTCGCTGGACGAGGTCCAGGCGGCGATCGCCGACGCCTCCTGAGGCGCTCTGGGATAATCCGCGGCTCCTCGGGGCGTGGCGCAGCCTGGTAGCGCGCACCGTTCGGGTCGGTGAGGTCGCTGGTTCAAATCCAGTCGCCCCGATGCAGCGTGAGATGCGAATTTGAGCCCGCCGGACGGCTCTTATTCGCATCTCGGCGTGGTTTAGGCGCGCAGGTCGGCCAGGAAGTACTCGATGGCCTTGTTGAGCACGCCGGCGCGCTCCCACTGCAGGAAGTGGCCGGCGCCCGGCACCACGAAGGGCCCGACCAGCTCGGTGAACGCCACCTCGCACATCTCCGGGAACTCCCTCCAGATGACGTGGTCGTCGGGGCCGTAGAGGGCCAGCGTCGGCACGCCGCTGACCTCGAAGAACCGGGGCGGCTCCGACAGCTCGCGGCTGCCCAGCGCGCTCTCGTAGTTGCCCCATCCCGCCCGCAGCCTCTCCGCGTCCGCGAACGGCTCGGTCATGAAGTCCACGTCCTCGGGCGCGAAGGACCCTGGCGTCGCCCAGAAGCGGTGGCCGTAGAACTCAGCGACGTAGCGACGGCGCCGGGCGGGGGAGTCGAGCTCCGCCGCCAGCGCCTCGGCGTCGCGGCCCTGGCGCAGGTAGTAGTCGGCGGCCATCCGCTGGATCGGCTGGGGCGCCGGCGGAATGCCCGCCTGGCGCATAGGCCTCGGGAAGGATCGGGAGGATCGAGTTGAAGAGGACCTGACGCTCGACGAAGCCCTCGAAGCGCAATCCGAGGTCCTGGATCACCCCGCCGCCGAGGTCGCCGCCGGCCGCGGCGCACCTCGAGTGGCCGAGCACGTCGCCGACCAGCGCGTGCAGGTCCCGTGCGTGCGCGGCGAGGTCATAGAAGCCGTCGGGGGCCAGGCTCGAGAGCCCGAAGCCGCGCAGGTCGGGAACGATGACCTCGAAGCCGGCCCGCGCAAGGGGCTCGACGTTCCGCCACCAGATCCTCATCGTCTCCGGCCAGCCGTGGACGAGGAGCAGCGGATAGCCGCCCTCGCCGGCCCGGACGTAACCGAGCTCCACCCCGGGGCGCACCTCCGCGCGCTCGACGTCGAACGACTGCCCGCCTGGCCCGGTGAGGTTCGCCACGCGGCAACGCTATCGCCGCCGGGCCTCAGGGGGCGACGAGCGTTCGCAGAGCCAGGTCGACGACCTGCGCCCGCGAGCGCGACGGGTGGTCGGTGGCCATGAAGTGGCTACCGACGAACAGCGAGAAGGCGAGCATGCACCGCGCCTCGACCTCGTCCTCTCCATCGCACAGCGGGCGAAACAGCGAGCGCATGTAGTCCATCCGGCGGTTGTCGACCCGCCGCAGCCGCGCCGCCACCGCCGGGTCGCGGCGCGACCAGTCGCGGACGGCGAGGTCGACCCGCAGCAGCTCGCCGCTGACGAGCGCGATGTCGAACAGGCGCTCCAGCCGGGAGCGGGCGTCGCCGCCCTCGCCCTCCACACGGGCGATCACCTCGTCGACTCCGATGCGCTCCCAGGCGTCGAGCACCTCCTCCAGCAGCGCGGGCCGGTCGTCGAATTGCCAGTAGAAGCCGCCCTTGGTGACCCCCAGCGCCTTGGCGAGGGGCTCGACCCGGACCGCCTCCGGACCGCCCTTCGCGAGCGCGCGCAGGCCCTCCTCGATCCAGTGCTCGCGTGGGGTGCGTGCCGGCGCCATCCTCCTCCATACGCTACCGTATGGATATGACGACATCAGGAAAGCTCCCCAACGAAGAGCACACGAGCCGGCCATGGCGCATCCACGAGATCGCTCCCGACTTCCGCCTGGAGGACGTCTGGGCGCTGCCGACGCCCGGCGGCCCTGACGACTTCCCGCTGCTGCTCGAGGGAGCGGCGGCAAGCGACCCGGAGCGCACCTCCCCCGGCCCGGCCCGGGCCCTCTGGGCGATCCGGTGGAAGCTCGGCGAGATCCTCGGCTGGGACGACCCGCAGAAGGGGCTGGGCGGGAGGGTCGCGAGATTGCGCGACCGCCTGCCCGAGGACCTCCACGACGGGCCGCGGGGGCCCGAGTTCGCGACGCTGCCCTTCGAGCCGCTCTTCCTCACCGACGACGAGTGGGCCGGCGAGATCGCCAACGGCACCATGCACGGGGTGATGCACCTGGGCTGGGTCCGCGACCCCGCCGGCGGATACCGTGGGCAGATGGCCGTGTTGGTCAAGCCGAACGGACTCCGAGGCCGCGCCTACATGGCGGCGATCCGCCCCTTCCGCCACCTGCTCGTCTACCCGGCCATCATGCGCCGGATCGAAGCCGACTGGCAGGTGCGCAAAGCCGAGCGGGCCGCCGCGATCGCCTAGTGCCCGACCGCTGGATCGTCCTCTACGACGACGACTGCGGCTTCTGCAAGTGGCTGCTGTCCGGGCTCCTCGCTCGCGATCGCGAGCGTAGGCTTCGCCCCGTCGGGCTCCGGACGTCGCTTGCCGCTGAGCTGCTCGCCGACCTCGAGCCGCAGGCGAGGATGGCCTCGTGGCACCTCATCGAGCCCGGCGGGCGCAGGCTCTCGGGCGGGGATGCGATCGCGCCCCTGCTGCGAGAGCTTCCGGCCGGCCGGCTGCCCGCGGGAGCGTTCGCCCGGTTGCCGCGCGCCACCGATCGCGGCTATCGCTGGGTTGCCGACCACCGCTCCGGGCTGTCGCGCTGGGTCCCCTCCGCGCTGAAGCGACGCGCGTCCGAGCGCGTACGCGCTCGCGAGGCGGTCGAATGAGAGCCCTCTCGCGCCGTCATTAGCCGGCGCTTAGGCGAGCGCCCCCAGACTGTGTGGATGCCAGGCGCCGAGCCCGAAGGGAGAAGGAGGTCCGCAAGGGTTCGCCGCCGGAGGATGGTCGCCGGCGCGCTGGCCCTTCTCGCGGCGGGCGGCGTGGGGTTCGCGCTCATGCGCGGTGGAGCCTCCTCGGGCCCGGGAGGCGAGCCCGCGCCTGGCACCGAAGCCTCTTCGGCGTCGGCCCAGACCTCACTGAAGCTGGCGGCATCTTCATCGCGAGCGACGCTCCCGGGGCCACTCTCCGGCGAGGCGGCTGCCGCTGCGGGCGGCTCGGTCTACGTCCTGGGCGGGCTCGACGCGGCGCAGTCGTCCCTGTCCGCAGTGCTCAGGCTCGGCGGCGCAGGCCCGGCCGCTTCGGTCGCGAGCCTCCCGGCGCCACTCCACGACGCCGCCGCGGCGGCCCTCGGCGGGCGTGTGCTGCTCATCGGCGGCGGATCGTCGGCGAGCAGCGATGTCGTCTGGGCCTATCGCCCCGGCCACGGCGTGGCCCAGGTCGGCCGCCTGCCGGCGCCGCGGTCCGATCTCGTGGCGGCCACGGTGGGCGGCCGGGCGTACGTCCTTGGCGGGTACGACGGCCAGTCCCTCAGCCCGGACGTGCTCTCGACGAAGGACGGCAGCGCCTTCTCGCGTGCGGGCACCCTTGCGGTCCCGGTCCGCTATCCGGCGGTCGCCGCATCGTCGGGGACCATCTACATGTTCGGCGGGGAGACGGCGTCGGGGTCGGCCACCGACGTCATCCAGTCCTTCGACACTGCCACGGGCAAGGGCAGGGTGCTGGGCCACCTGCCGGCGGCGACCGAGCACGCCTCGGCGCTGGCGCTCGGCGGCCGCGTCTACCTGCTTGGCGGGACTGTGTCCGAGCGGCCGAGCGACCGGATCATCGCCTTCGATCCCTCGACCGGCCGGCCCAAGCCCGCCGGACGGCTCCCCGAGCCTGTCGCGAACGCCGCTGTCACGGTCAACGGACAGAGCGGCTACCTGGTGGGCGGAATCGGGTCCGACGGCTCGCCGCTCGCCTCCGTCGTGCGGCTGCGGCTCGTCACGCAGCCTGCTTCACCGAGCCACGCCGCAAACGGGACCGCGGCGGGGCAAGGGGCGGATGGCTCATCGAGCGCGGCGAGCACGCGCCCGTTCGAGGGCAGCCTGATGATCGCCGACCGCGGCAACGATCGAATCCTCGTCGTCGACCCGAACAAGAAGGTCCTCTGGCGCTATCCGGGCCCTGGGCGGCCGCCGCCGGCAGGTGGGTTCGACTTTCCCGACGACGCCTTCTTCATCCACGGCGGGCGGGGCATCATCACCAACCAGGAGGAGAACGAGACGATCGTCGAGCTCGGCTACCCGTCGGGCAAGGTGCTGTGGAGCTACGGCCATCCCGGCGTGATCGGCTCGACCGCCGGCTACCTGCACGAGCCCGACGACGCCTATCTGCTGCCCGGGGGCACGATCACCGTCGCCGACGCGCAGAACTGCCGGATCCTGTTCATCAGGCAGAGCGATCATTCGACGGATCAGCTCGGCACGCCCGGGAACTGCGTGCACGATCCGCCGCGAGCCTTCGGCTCGCCGAACGGCGACACCCCGCTCGCCAACGGCGACATTCTCGTCTCGGAGGTCAACGGGTCCTACATCGACGAGATCACGCGCTCGGGCCGCGTCGTCTGGAGCACGCACCTACCCATCGCCTACCCCTCCGATCCACAACAGCTCGGGCCCGATCTCTACATGGCCGCCGACTACACGCGCCCGGGCGGCGTCGTGGAGTTCAACCGGGCCGGGAAGATCCTGTGGTCCTATCGGCCTGTCTCGGGGGAGGGAATGCTCGACCACCCGAGCCTCGCCGAGCAACTGCCGAACGGGCTGATCGCGGTCAACGACGACTACCGCGACCGGGTGGTCCTCATCGACCCCAAGACGAAGCGGATCGTCTGGCAATACGGGCGCACCGACCAGCCCGGCACCGGCCCGGACCAGCTCAACACGCCCGACGGCCTCGACCTGCTGAGCCCCGACGGCACGACGCCCACCCACCCGTTCACCGGGTGAGCCTTCCCCGCCTTCCGGGTTTCACCTGCCCCGGCGCCGGATAGATTGCCGCAATGGCCACAGCGGCCGATGGCTACTTCCCACCCGGCTCCGTCCTTCGCCGCGTCCACTCCGAACGGGCGGTGGGACTGCTCTACGGCCAGCGTGCGCTGGCAATCGGCGCCATCGCGCCGCTGAACTTCGTCGGCACGCGCCTGCACACCCGCGCGCCCGAGAAGCCCTTCGCCCGCCTCGCCCGCACGGGCAAGATGTTCGAGACGATCTTCTTCGGCAGCCGCGACGAGGCCGACGCGGTGCTTCGCGTCGTGCACGGAATGCACGAGGCAGTGCGGGGCGAGCTGCCCGGCGACGCCGGGCCGGCCCCGGCGGGCACGCCGTACTCCGCCTTCGACCCGGAACTGATGCTGTGGACGGTGGCGGTCATCGCCGAGTCCGCGAAGACGTTCCACGAGCTCTTCGTCGGCGCGCTCGAACCGAGCGAGCTCGACGAGCTCTGGGCCGATTACGTGCGCTTCGGCGAGCTGTTCGGGATGCCGGCCCAGGTGGCACCGGGCTCGTGGGCCGAGTTCGAGGAGTACTTCGAAGCGCGTCTGTCCTCCCCGGAGTCCCACCTCACCGAGGAGGCGCGGGAGACGGGGCTTTCGATCCTCTTCGGCATCCCCGTTCCGTCGCTGAACGCTCCCGCGATGCGTCTGCACAACGTGGTGATGCTGGGCGCGCTGCCGCGCCGTGTGCGCTCGATGTACCGGCTGCGTTGCTCGCCCGCCGACGCCCTCGCGTTCCGGATCGCTGTCACGGGCCTGCGTGCCCCGCGCCCCCTCGCGCCGGCCTTCTTGCGCCGCGGGCGCAACACCAGGTTCTTCGACCAGGTGGCCGAGACCGAGCGCCGCCGCATCGATGCTGGCAAGCCGACCCATCGGCTCGCGCCCGTCGGACGCTGACGCCCCGACTTTCGCACTAACTTCTTGCCCATGGAGGCCGGGGCCACGGTCGGAGAGGCACGGACGCCGCTCGCCGGCGGACGGCGCTACGCGCTGGCCCTCGGTGCGTTCGTGGCGCTCGTCGGGGTCGGCTTCGGCTGGGGCCAGTACCTGAACGACACCGGCACGCCGATCCTGCTGGGGGCGCCGCCGCTTTCCGGGCGCTTCGACCCCGGAATCCAGCCCGAGGCGCTGATCACGCTCCTCGTCGCGGCTGCGATCGCCGCGACGGGCCCCGTGATCGCCCGCCGCGCGAGCTGGCCCTGGCTCCTGTTCGCCGCGTTCGCCGGGGCGTGGGCCTGGGCGGGCGCCCTCGACCTGCTCGACGGCGGCTACTGGCTGACCGTGCCGGTCCTGAAGCCGGACGAGTACCTTCGCGACGTACCGCTGGTGGGCTCGCCGGGTCAGCTCTTCTACGGCCTCACCCACCACGTCACGGCCTATGTGAACCACGTGCGCACCCACCCGCCGGGCATGCTCCTGACGCTGTGGGGGATGGACCAGGTCGGCCTCGGCGGGGCGGCGCCGGCCGGCCTGCTGATGGTCGCCGGCGGCGCCGCGTCGGTACCGGCAGCGCTGGTCGCCGGGCGCGAGGTGATGGGGGCCGAGCGGGCTCGCGCGGCGGCGCCCTTCCTGGTGCTCGCGCCGGCGGCGATCTGGATCGAGACGTCGGCCGACGCCCTCTTCGCCGGCGTCTGCTGCTGGGGAGTGGCGCTCGTGATCCTCGCGACCGGCCGCGAGGGCCGGCGCTCCGACCTGCTCGCGCTTGGCGGCGGCCTGCTGCTGGGCGCGGGGCTGATGCTCAGCTACGGGCTCGTGCTGATGTGGGTCATCCCCGGCATCATCGCCGTCTCGCGCCGCCGCTGGCGGCCGCTCCTGGTCGCCCTCGCAGGGCCCGTCGTCGTCCTGGCCGGGTTCGCAGCGGCAGGCTTCTGGTGGTTGGACGGCTACCGGGCGTCGATCGACGCCCACAACGTCGGCATCGCCGAGACGCGCCCGTACGGCTACTTCCTGGTCGCCGACCTCGCCGCCTTCGCCGTCGCCCTCGGCCCGGCGGTGTGCGCGGGGTTCGCCGGGCTGCGCGACCGCCGCGCACGGCTGATCGTCGGCGCTGCCCTGGCCGCGGTCGCGCTCGCCGACCTCACGGGCAAGTCGAAGGGGGAGGTCGAGCGAATCTGGCTTCCCTTCGCCCCCTTCGTGATGCTCGCCGCGTGCGGCCTTCCCCAGAGCGATCGCGCCAGGCGCGGCTGGCTGGCGGGCGCGGCCGTCTTCGCCGCGTTCGTCGAGATGCTCGTGCGCACGGCATGGTGATTCACTGAGCCCATGCGAGTTTTCGTGGCCGGCGCGGCCGGCGTGATCGGCAGGCCCCTCGTGCCCGCCCTCGTGGCGGCGGGGCATGACGTCACCGGCACCACGCGCAAGCAGGAACGAGTCGCCGAGATCGAAGCGGCAGGTGCGACGGCCGTCGTCTGCGACGCGCTCGATGCACAGGCCCTGCGCGCGGCCGTGGTCGTCGCGCGGCCGGAGGTGGTGGTCCACGAGCTGACGGCCCTTCCCGAACGTCTCGACCCGCGCGAGAAGGGGGTCTACGCCGCCACGGCGCGTATCCGGCGCAACGGCACCGCCAACCTGGTCGCGGCGGCGCAGGCGGCCGGCGCGCGGCGCATCGTCGCCCAGAGCATCGCCTTCGTCTATGCCCCGGAGGGCGAGTGGGTCAAGAGCGAGGACGACCCCGTGATGGCGAGCGCCGAGGGTGAGTTCGGTGAGGCGCTTGCCTCGACGATGGACCTCGAGCGGCAGGTGCTGGAGGCCGGCGGAATGGAGGGGCTCGTGCTGCGCTACGGGTTCTTCTACGGGCCTGGCTCGAGCTACCGCAGCGACGGCTTCCAGGCCGAGGAGGTCCGCCGGCGCCGTTTTCCCGTCGTCGGCCGCGGCGACGGGATGTTCTCGTTCGTCCACGTCGACGATGCGGCCGCGGCGACCGTCGCCGCCGTGGAACGCGGCGCACCCGGCATCTTCAACGTGGTCGATGATGAGCCCGCGCGGGGCAGGGACTGGATCCCCGTCTATGCGCAGGCCATCGGGGCCAAGCCGCCGCGCCGAGTTCCCGCCTGGCTCGTTCGCCTCGTCGCGGGCAGGGGCGTGGCCGCGTTCGCCACGAGCCTGCGCGGCGCCTCCAACGCCAAGGCCAAGCGCGAGCTCGGCTGGCAGCCGGAGCATGCGAGCTGGCGCACCGGCTTCCGCGACGCGCTGGGCTGAGAGTTAGGCGAAGCGGGCGCCTGGATAGATTTAGAGGGAACAGATCTCAACCAAGGAGAACCCAAGATGGCCTTCGAAGTTCCCGCCCTTCCCTACGACTACAACGCGCTGGAGCCGCACATCGACGAGGAGACGATGCGCATCCACCACGACAAGCACCACCAGGCCTACGTCGACAAGGCGAACGCGGCGCTCGAGGGCACCGACTACGCCGACGCGGACGTCGACGAGGTGCTGCGGAACCTCGACAGCCTGCCCGAGGACAAGCAGGGCCCCGTGCGCAACAACGCCGGCGGCCACTCCAACCACAGCTTCTTCTGGCAGATCATGAGCCCCGACGGCGGCGGCGAGCCCTCGGGCGCCCTCGCCGACGCGATCAACGAGAAGTTCGGATCGTTCGACTCGTTCAAGGACGAGTTCAAGAACGCCGGCGTCGGCCGCTTCGGCTCCGGCTGGGCCTGGCTCGTCCACGACGGCTCGGGCGTCGCCGTGACCTCCACCCCCAACCAGGACTCCCCGATCTCAGCGGGCCAGACGCCGCTGCTGGGCGTCGACGTGTGGGAGCACGCCTACTACCTGAAGTACCAGAACAAGCGCCCCGACTACCTGGACGCCTTCTGGAACGTCGTCAACTGGGACGAGGTCTCCAGCCGCTTCGAGGCCGCCGGCTGAGAACCGGCGCATGAGCCCCCACCCGCTGGTACGTTCGTGCCAGTGGGTGGGTATGTCTCGATCGCGACCCCGAGGGGCCTGCGCCTGGGCCTGGGCATCGGCCTTGCCTGCCTGCTCGCATTGCTCGTCGCGCAGGCCGCGCACGGGCACATCGAGCGCCCGGCGTACTGGCCCGATCCACGCCCGGATCATGGGGTGAAACCCGCGGCGGGCGGCCGCGTCCCGCACGCCCGCTCGCTGGCGTCGGCCCTCGACCCGGCCAAGCCCGGCCGGACCAGGGTCGTCTGCAAGGCCGGATCCCTCGTCGCCGCGCAGCGGTCGATCCTCAGGGCGGTGACCCACGGGATCGAGGTGCGGCCGACGCAGAAGCGCCAGCAGGTGAGCGTGCAGCGCGGCAAGAAGCTCCTGGCCCTGAACGAACGTTTCGCTCGCCGCTGCGAATACCACTCGCTTCAGAAGGCGGTCTTCGACGCCCACAACGACGACTGCATCGTGGTCATGCCCGGCGTCTACACCGAGCCGCATTCCCGCAAGCAGCCCACGAACGACCCGACCTGCGCCAAGTACCTCACCGACACGGACTTCGGGGCGGGGGGCCGGTGGGCCTCTCCTACCGCTACCAGTGGCACTGCCCGAACGACCAGTCGCTGATCAACGTCCTCGGCCGGCAGCCCGGGCAAGGAGCGCGCCCCCGCCGCCGCAGCCCGATCGCCACGGCATCCCCGATCTCGCCCGCTGCGTCCGCTGCAACCTGCAGATCCAGGGCTCCGGCCCGCGACCCGCAGGACACGGTGATCGACTCGGGCAAGCGTGTCCGCCGGCAACGGCGGCCCGAGCGGGCGTGGGCTCGAAGAAGGACGTCGCGCTCAAGGCCGACCGCGCCGACGGCTTCGTGCTCAAGAACGTCACCGTCAGGCACGCCGTCGAGCACGACGTCTACGTGCTCGAGACCGACGGCTATCTGCTCGACCGCGTCAAGTTCTTCTACGCGGGCGAGTACGGAGCGCTCATGTTCGCCTCCGACCACGGGCTGACCGAGAACTGCGACGTCGGTCGGCAACGGCGACTCCGCCGTCTATCCCGGGCGGCGCGCCGGAGACCGATGACGACACCGCCCCGAACGCCCCCGACCCGCGCGACACGTCCTTCTATCCCGACGCGCGCCTGAACCAGAAGATCACCCGCTGCGACCTCCACCACAACAACCTGGGCTACTCCGGGACGATGGGCAACGCGACCCACGTCGTCCACAACAACTTCTACGACAACACCGCCGGCGATCGCCACGGACTCGTTCTTCGCGGGCGGGCCACCCGGGCTTCCCGCAGAGCGGGGCGGTGTTCGAGCAGAACCACATCTACTCGAACAACTTCGACGACTACCACTACCCGAAGGGCTACCCGACGTCAGAAGGTCGAGTCCAGCGTCGGCGTGCCGATCGGCGTCGGGATCCTGATCGCCGGCGGCAACGTCGACACCGTCCGCGACAACCACATCTACGAACAACTGGAAGCGCGGCACGATGCTCCTCGCCGTCCCCGACGCGATCAGCTGCCCGCCGGGCACCGCAGACCTGCACGACCCACCGAACCCGTCGTCGACCTCCTACGACAACCAGCTTCTACGACAACGTGGTCGGGCGGGCGCCCGGGGGCAAGGCGAAGCCGAACGGCGTGGACTTCTGGTGGGACGAGTTCCCGGCCGACACCGGCAACTGCTGGTTCGGCAACCGCGGCCCCGACGGCACCAACGCGAGCTGGACGGGTGACCCGGCAGCGCTTCCCGAAGCCGGGCATGTCGGTGCCCGCGCTTCCTGCCCGAGGCCTGCGGGACGGCCACCAACCTGGGGACCGGCAACGCCGGTCAAGGAGGCCGTCGCTCATCTACTGCAGCCGAGGCGTCGCTCGGCGATCACCGGCTGCGACTGGTACGCGAAGCCCGCGAAGCGCCCGAACACGGCCGCCGCCGCGCGCCAGGACAGGCGCTTCCAGGCGCGAGCGCAAGCGGATGGTCCTGGCGTCCCAGCGCCTCTCCTCGCCGACGTGCGAGCATCATGGCCGACACCGCGAGCTGCTCGAGCCTACGCCGGGCCGCCCGTGAGCCGCCTCACGCCAGGCCGTCGCGCCGCTTCGCTCCGGCCGGCTGGGCCGCGGCGCTTCCCGGCTCCGCCCTCGAGCGATTCCGGCGTGCTCGGTCTCCGCGGCGGCCGTGCTCGCGCTGAGCGTGCTCGGCGTCCTCGCGCTTCCGGGTTGCAGCCGCCTCGCTGGAGGGCCTGCGCCACGAGGCAGCGCCCGGCACGGCGTTCCTCGGCACGACCACCTGCGCCGACTGGCGCGAAGGCCGGCCCGGCGCCACGCGGCTGACGATCGCTGCCGACGCTCAGCACGTCGCGGCGACGGCACCCGACCCGGAGAACCCCGGCGCGACCCTCGAGCGACGGGGCCACCTTCGGGCTCTTCAGGCAGGTCTGCTCGAGCCCGGGCCTCGAGCTCGTCGCTCCTGTACGAGAGTCTACAACCGGGCGGCCGCGTTTCAGCTCGGCCCCGACCGCTCCGATGGTGCGGGCAGGGCGGCTTCGGCACGGCTCTTCACCGCTGAGGCGCGGGCCTCCGGGCCTCCTTAACGCAAACTCAACGCGAAGGGGCAGGAAACCGCATTCCCAAGCCCCATACGGGGGTAGTTGGGCTTTGACAGCGCTCCAGCGCTGATGCTAGGTTCGCAACCCTGCGCGGTGGGATACCGCGGGATACGGGATGTCTGGGGACGGAAGAAATTGAGAAGACCGAGTGGTCTCGGCCGTGTGGTCGCGATTCTGGCGCTGGCGGCGGCCGTGATCGTCGTCGGTTTCCTCGTGCTCGGGGGCGGCAACGACTACACCGTCACCGCGCGAATTCCAGAACGCCTCGCAGCTCGTCAACGGCAACCTGGTGACCGTGGGGGGCGCCGAGGTCGGCACCGTCCAGTCGATCGACCTCGGCGAGCACGGTGAGGCGCTCGTGACGTTCTCCGTCGACTCGGATTACGCGCCGCTTCGGGAGGGCACCACCGCTCAGGTGCGCTCCACCTCGCTCTCGTCCGTCGCCGGGCGCCAGGTCGCGCTGACCCTGCCCCCGTCGAACGCCAAGGGCGGCACCATCACCGACGGCGGCACGATCCCGATCGCCGACACCATCTCCGAGGTCGACCTCGACCAGGTCTTCAACACCCTCTCGCCGAAGACGATCAACGACTTCAAGCACGTCATCCAGGGCTTCGACATCTCCTACTCGGGCGTCGGCGCCAAGGCCAACGAGGGCCTCAACTACACCAACCCCTTCCTGTCGACCACCAGAAGGGTCTTCGACGAGCTCACCCTCGACACCCCGACCTTCGAGCGCCTGCTCGTCGACACCTCGCAACCTCTCCGGGGCGCTGGCCGAGCGAGCCCCCGACCTCTCGCTTCTGACCCACAACCTGAACCTGATGATGGGCGCGCTGGCCTCCCAGAAGACGGCGCTCGCCGAGACGATCGCAAAGCTGCCGCGGCTTCATGCGCCAGGCCAACACCACCTTCGTCAACCTGCGCGCCGCCCTCGACGACGTCACCCCGCTCGTCGACGCCTCAAAGCCCGTCGCCGATCGCCTGCGGCCCCTTCTTTAAGCAGTTCCGCGGCGCCGCCCGTGACGCGGTGCCGACGATCCGAAGCCTCGATGCGATCGTCTCGCGCTCCGGGCCCCAAAACGACCTCACCGAGCTGACCCGCGACGCCGTCCCGCTCGCGCGGGCCGGCGTCGGCTCGGGCTCCCCGGACTGCGGTCAGAACCCCGCCACCGACTACAGCGCCGCCGCCGACGGCAACTTCACCCAGGGCGCGCTCGGCGAGTCGACCTGCGCGCTCACCAACGGCCTGCCCGCCCTCGCCTTCTTTCGCCCCTACACACCCGAGCTGGTCGGGTGGTTCAACGACTTCGGCACCTCGGGCGATCGTCGACGCGAACGGCGGCATCGGCCGTATCGGGACCACCATCAACACCTTCTCCCTCTCCACCTCCGGCGCCCCCCAGCTCCCGCTGCTCGACCCCCTCGGCACCACCCAGGACCTCACCGACCTGCTCAACAACCCGAGCCTCGGCTTCACCACCCAGCAGTTCGCCCGCTGCCCCGGCGCCCTCGAGCGTGACCGCGGCGACGGCTCCACCCCCTTCACCGACTCCGGCAACCTGACCGCCGGCTCGACCGGCTGCGATCCCAGCGAGGTGCCGACGGGCAAATGAGACGGATCGCCCTCATCGCCCTCGCCCTCGCCGGCGTCGCCGCCTGGCAGCTCGTCGGGTTCGCCGGCGCCGGCGACAGCCACACCTACCGGATCCAGATGTACAACGCCTTCGGCATCGTCAACGGCTCCGAGGTGCGGATCGGCGGCGTGACCGCGGGCACGGTCACCGGCCTCGACGTCGACCAGGACAAGCGCGCCGTGGTGACGGTGAACCTCTCCGGCCCCCTGGCCGTGCTGGGCAAGGACACGCGCTGCGCCTCGCAGCCGCAGTCGCTGATCGCCGAGTACTTCATCGACTGCTCCCCCAAGGGCCCGCCCCTTGCCCGACAACGGCGAGATCCCCGCCAGCCACGTGCGCCTGACCGTTCAGCCCGACCTCGTCGCCGACTCGCTGCGGCAGTCCTACCGCGACCGCCTCGCGCTGCTGATCAACGAGTTCGGGACCGCGCTGGCCGGCAACGCCCAGAACCTGAACCAGGCCATCCGCCTCGGCTCTCCCGCGCTGCTGCAGCTGCGGCGCGTGCTCCACGTCCTCGCCGCGCAGAACCAGACGATCCGCGACCTCAACGTCAACAGCGACAAGATCTTCTCCCAGCTCGCCGCGAACAAGGCAGAACGTCGTGCGGTTCATCCAGAAGGCGGGCGACACGGCGGCCGCCTCGGCCGCGCGGCGCGACGACCTCTCCGCGGACTTCGACCGCCTCGACAACTTCCTGGCCGAGCTCGGCCCGACCTCGGCCCAGCTCGGAGGCCACGGCGAAGCAGTCGACGCCGCTGCTGGCCGACCTGAACGCCGCGGCGCCCGCAGCTGAACCGCCTCGCCGTGAACCTGCCGGCTTTCAACAAGGCGACCGAGACGTCGCTGGTCGGCCTCGGCAAGGCCGCGATCCCGGGCCGCCAGGCGCTGACGCAGGGCACGCGACGAGATCCAGGCCCTGAGCGCGGCGTCCAAGCACGCGGTGCCCGGTCGCCACCTCGCTGTCGAAGTTCCTGCTCGACATCGACACGCCCAAGCGCGCCGTCGATCAGGATGCGCGCGCCGCCGACACCTGCGCGCCAGGCACCAATCATGCCAAGTCGAAGCCCTGCTACTCCACCGGCCGCAAGGGTCCCACGGGCTACACCGGGATGGAGGGCCTCCTCAACTACGTCTACTACCAGGCCGGCGCGCTCAACTCCTACGACGCGGTCGGGCACCTCCTGCACTTCACCCTCTACGACGTCAACACCGGCCCCTGCGGCAACTTCAGCACCGGGCACGACCCGCAACACGGGCGCCCCGGGCGTGCCCTCGAAGGCCGGCGGCAAGACCACCCAGCTCACGCAGACCGCGCCGTGCGTCTCGTGGCTCGGCCCGAACCAGCCGGGCATCAACCAGGACCTCGGTCTCGCAGCCCTACAACAAGGCCGTCTGCTCGGCGCGGGATCTCCCCCAACAACGCCGCCGCGCGGGCCATCTGCGACCCGAACTCCAAGACGAAGCAGGTCAAGGCCACCCCGCTGCAGTCCCGGCCCGGCGCGAAGCCCTCGGGCTCCTCCTCGCACGCTTCGCCGACGCGGCCCACCGGCCCCGGCGGCGCGACCGGCCCCGCCGGCGGCCCCCCGACCACGACCACGCCGCAGACGCCGCTGCCGCCCACCCCCGGAGGCACTGCCGACCCGGGCGGCACGATCAAGCACCTGCGCGACCTGCTCGGCCTCGGCGGCGGCGGCGGCTCGGCGAACGGCAGCGGCGGCCTGCTGGGCGGCGTGACGGGCGGCCTCAAGAGCTCGCGCACCGACGGCCGCGCGGCAAATGACCTCCTCAACTTCATGTTCTCCAACTGATGCGACGCCGATCCAGCCCACTTCAGACTTTCGCCTCGTCGCCGACGATGGTCGGCGCGATCACGACCCTCGTGATCGTCGTCGCCGTGTTCCTGGCCTACAACGCGAACAACGGACTGCCGTTCGTCCCCGTCTACCGCGTCTCCGTCGTCGTTCCCAACTCCGCGCGGCTGACCAAGTCGAACGAGGTGCGGATCGGAGGCACCCGCGTCGGCGTCGTCGACTCGATCGAGCCCGATGCGGACCACCCCCGACGGCCAGCTCGCCTCGACCTCGACCAGCGACACCGCAGAGCTCCTCCGGCAACGACACCTGCTGCGTCGCGGCGATCCTGAACCTCAAGCTCGACAAGTCGGCGTCGCCGCTGCCCCAGGACTCGATCTTCCGCGTTCGTTACAAGTCGACGTTCGGACTGAAGTACGTGGAGATCACCCGCGGGGTGAGCGACAAGACGGCCCCCGACGGCTTCACGTTCAACGGCCTCGACGACGGCGCCCAGTGCCCGCTGCCGGTCGACCCCCAGACGTTCCTGGCCAGCGAGCCCGCGACCTCCAAGAACGGCTGCTTCCAGAAGCAGACCGAGTTCGACGCGATCAACGACACCTTCAACCAGAAGACGCGCGACGCGGCGCGCGAGAACCTCGTCGGCTTCGGCTCCGGATTCGCCGGCCGCGGCGCCTCGCTGAACGAGGCGGTCAGCAGCCTCTCGCCGCTGTTCCGCTACCTGGAGCCCGTCGCGCGCAACCTCGCCGACCCGGGCACGCAGCTCGCCCGCTTCATCAGCGCGTCGGGGCGGCTGGCCTCGATCGTCGCGCCGGTCGCCGTCCAGAACTCGCAGCTCTTCACCAACGGCGCCAACGCCTTCGCCGCGATCTCCGCCGACCCGCAGGCGCTTCAGGACTCCATCTCGACCGCGCGCCCGCTCCTCGAGCAGGGCCCGGCCATCCTCGCCCGCCAGCGGCCGTTCCTGGCCGACTTCGCGAAGCTCTCGAACCGGCTGCGCCCGGGCGTGCGCCAGCTCCGGCTCGCGCTTCCCGACCTGAACGGCGCCATCGACGTCGGCACGCCCGACCCTCCTGCGGACGCCTCCGGTGAACGCGAAGCTCGCCAAGCTGTTCGTCTCGCTGAAGCAGCTCGTCCAGCAGCCCTCGACCAAGATCTCGCTCCAGCGCCTGAAGGAGACGTTCGACGAGGCGAACCCGCTCGCCAACTGGGTCGTGCCCGCGCAGACCGTCTGCAACTACTGGAACTACTTCTTCACGATGCTGCCCAACGGCCTGTCCGACCGCGACCGCACGGGCTTCAGCTTCCGCCAGAGCGCGGTCAACTTCCCGCTCGGCACCAACGTCCTCTCGGTCGGCGGCGTCAAGCTCCCGATTCCGGGCCAGGTGCAGGCGGGGCTCGCCGGCTACTCGGGCATCCAGGCGAACGGCCGGGCCTCGGATCCGGTGAACATCAACGGGCCCGGTGGCTCGTTCCAGCCCTTCAGCCTGCCGATCCTCCAGGGCCATCCCTACGGGCCGACCGGCCAGCCGTTCACGCGTGACGCCAACGGCGGCGCGACGCCGGACTGCCAGCCCGGCCAGACCGGTTACTTCTACGGCCAGGACCCGCTTCGCGGCCAGGCGAAGAACAACCCTGCCGAGGGCAACCCCGACATCCCGGGCAGCCGCGGCGTGACCGACATCTTCTGGAAGAAGAACGGCGCCAAGACCATCAAGGACACCCGGATCGCGAGCCACCAGCCATGAGGACCCACAGCGCGCGCAAGAAGCTTCCGAACTGGGCCGTGGGATTGATCCTGGTGGTCGTCGTCGCGGCGGCGTCGTTCCTGGCGTACACCAAGCAGCTTCCCTGGGCGCATCAGTTCGAGGTGCGCGCCGTCTTCACGACCTCGCAGAACATCAACACGAACTCGCCGGTCCGGATCGCGGGTGTGAACGTGGGCAAGGTCACCGGGGTCGAGCACCTGACCTCCTCGGACCCCGGCTTCGACCAGGCCACCCGGACCGCCGACGGCAAGGCGACGGGCCAGCAGGCAACGGTGGTGACGATGGAGATCAACGACGTCGGCCTGCCCATCCACCAGGACGCGACGATGAAGCTGCGCCCGCGCCTGTTCCTGGAGGGCAACCTCTTCGTCGACCTGCACCCCGGCACGCCCGAGGCCCCCGACATCTCCGACGGCTACACGGTCCCCGAGAGCCAGACCTCGGTCTCGGTGCAGCTCGATCAGGTGCTCTCGACGCTGCAGAGCGACGTCCGCGCCAACCTGCAGTCCTTCCTCCACGAGCTCGGCAACTCGTTCATCAAGTACGGCGGCGCCAACGGCCTGCGCGAGTTCTACGCGTCGTCCAGCGGCGCCTTCAAGAACGGCTCGCTCGTGAACGAGGCGCTCCTGGGCACCGAGCCCCACGACCTCTCGAACCTCGTGCGCAACCTCGACTCCACGGTGCGCGCTCTCGACGTGCACGAGTCGCAGCTCCAGAACTTCGTGACCAACCTGCGGATCGTCACCGGCTCCTTCGCGGCCCAGGATCAGGCCCTCGCGCGGGGCGTGTCGGAGATCCCGGGCGTGCTCGACGCCGGCCGGCCCGGCGCTGACCGCCCTCAACAAGTCCTTCCCCTCGCTGCGCGCCTTCTCCGTCGAGGCTCTGCCCGGCGTTCGCTCGACGCCTGCCGCCCTCGACGCCGCGACGCCGCTGCTGCATCAGCTGCGCGGCCTGGTGTCGAAGGACGAGCTGCGCGGGCTGACGCACGATCTGCGCCCGACGATCCCGGAGCTGACCCAGCTGACCAAGCGGACCATCCCGTTCCTGCACCAGTCCAGGGCCCTCTCGTCCTGCTTCAACCAGGTGATCATCCCCTGGGCGAACTCCCACGTTGTCGACCCGGACTTCCCGACGCCCGAAGGTGTTCCAGGAGACGGCCTACGGCCTCGAGGGAATCGCCGGCGAGAGCCGCAGCGGCGACGGCAACGGCCAGTACGTCCGCGTCGAGGGCGCGAGCGGCGCGGGCATCATCCAGACGACGGACAACGAGACCGGCGACACGCTCTACGGCCTCCAGCCGACCGGGACCCCGCTGCAGGGCGGGCGGCCGGCGATCCAGTCCTCCGCGAAGACGCCGTACCGGCCCGACGCCCCGTGTGAGCGCCAGCAGCCGCCGAACCTCGGGTCGGGCACACCCTCGCCCGTCAAGACCAGCGGCACGGCTCGCTCGCGCGGCGGTGCCCTCTGCGACGGCCGCGTACGCGAAGAAGGTCCTGGCCGCCGCCAAGCTCCAGAAGTCGGGCAACGCCAAGCAGGCCGCGGGCCTGCTCGAGGGCGCGTACTCCGCGTGGGCAAAGCTCACCGGAAACGCGGGAGGGGCCGGCTGATGGCGACCGCGATCCGCAAGAACCTCCGCAACTTCATCGCGCTGGTGCTGATCTTCATCTTCGCGCTGGTGACGAGCTACGTGATCGTCCAGCACCAGCGGCTGCGCATCCCCATCCTCGAGGAGAAGCCCTTCGAGCTGAAGGCCGACTTCCAGACCGCTCAGGCGGTCGTACCCGGCCAGGGCCAGACGATCGACGTCGCCGGGGTCAAGGTCGGGGACGTCGAGAACGTCGAGCTGGTCAACGGCGTCGGCGCAGGTCACGTTCGGAATCGACCGCAAGTACCTGCCGGTCTACAAGAACGCGACGATTCTGATGCGGCCCCGCACCGGCCTGAAGGACATGTTCTTCGAGCTCGATCCGGGCAGTCGCGACGCGGGCGAGATCCCCGAGGGCGGCACCGTTCCGCTTGCCAACACGGCGCCGGACGTCAACCTCGACGAGGTCCTCGCCGCGCTCGACGGCGACACGCGCTCATACCTGCGGGTGCTGATCGACAGTGCCGGCCAGGGCCTCCAGGGCCAGTCGAAGAACCTCGGCAAGCTGCTCGGCGGCCTGGGCCCGCTCAACCACGACGCCAACCGGCTCAACAAGCTCGTCGCGGAGCGCCGCCAGAACCTCGCCGACCTCATCCACAAGCTGAGCGTCCTCACCGCCGAGGTCGGCCGCCACTCGGGCGACATCACCAAGCTCGTCGACGCCTCGAACTCGTCGCTTTCGGCGATTGCCCAGCAGGATCCGGACGTGCAGCGGGCCGTCGCCGACCTTCCCGGCACGCTCTCCAAGCTGCGCGGCGCGCTGACCGCCGTGACGCCGTTCGCCAACCAGCTCGGCCCGACCTTCAACGACCTGCGTCCGTTCGCGCGCAACCTGCCCAACCTGAACTCGTCGCTCATCGACCTCTCGCACACCGCCACGCCGATCATCAAGAACCGCCTGCGCCCGCTGGTTCGCGCAGCGCGCCCGGACATTCCGCCGCTGCGAAACGCCGCCGGCAACCTGTCGGCGGCCACGCCGAAGCTCACGGTCGTGGGCCACGAGATCAACCGCCTGGGCAACATGGCCGCCTACAACCCGAAGGGCGCGAACCCGCCCGGTTCGCCCGGCCGCGACGAGGGCTACCTGTACTGGGCCGCGTGGCTGGCGCACAACGGCAACCTGACGTTCGACTCGCAGGACGCGAACGGCCTGTTCCGCCGGATCTACCTGACGGCCAACTGCGACAACATCAAGAACATCCTCAGCTCGAGCCCGCTCGCGGGCGCGATCACGGGCCTCGGCCAGCTGGGAGTGCAGTGCCCATGAGCGAGGTGAGCGGCTGATGCAGAAGCAGGCTCCTTCCCTGGGACGCATCCTCGTGGCGCTCGGGTTCGCGCTGTCGTGCTTCGGCCTGATCCTGTTCCTCTGGGTGGCGTTTGGCGGTCCCATCCCGCTCCAGCCCTACGACTACAAGATCACCGCGTACTTCCCCGAGGCGACCCAGCTCGCGCAGGAATCGGACGTCCGCATCGGCGGCGTGTCCGTGGGCAAGGTCAAGTCGATCGAGCTCGCTCCGCCCGACGAGCGCGTCAACGGCAAGGACACCACCGAGGCGACGATCGAGATCGACCCGCAGTACGCGCCGATCTCCACCAACGCCCGCGCCATCCTGCGCCAGAAGACGCTGCTCGGCGAGACCTACGTGGAGCTGACCTCCGGCTCGGAGCCCGACGGAAACCCGGCGCCGGTGTCGCTCGGCTCGGCGGCGACGGCGACGGACACGGCGTCGCACCCGGTCCAGGCGATCCCCGAGGGCGGCACGCTCGGCGTCAGCCGAACCGAGGAGGCCACCCAGATCGACGAGATCTTCAACGCCCTCGACAAGCAGACGCGCACGGCGTTCCAGGACTGGCTGCAGAACGCCGCCGTCGCGATCAAGGGCCGCGGCCTGGACCTCAACGATGCGCTCGGCAACCTCGGGCCGTTCGCGTCGGATGCTTCGAACATCCTCAAAGTCCTGCACCGCCAGCAGAGCTCGCTCGACGGCCTCGTCCGCGACACCGGCACGGTCTTCAACGCCCTCTCCGAGCGCGATCACGAGCTGGCGGGTGCGATCACGGGCTCAAACACCACCTTCCAGGCGATCGCCTCCGAGGACCAGGCCCTGCGCCAGACCTTCCAGATCCTCCCGACCTTCCAGCGGGAGTCCCTCGCGACTTTGCAGAGGCTGGACACCTTCCAGGCCGACACGGACCCGTTGGTCAAGAAGCTCCTGCCCGTGGCCAAGGACATCACGCCGACGCTTCATTCGGTGCGCCAGCTCTCGCATCCGCTGCGCAGCCTGTTCGTGGACCTGAACCCGCTCATCACCGCGGCGAAGCAGGGCTTCCCGGCGACGAGCCGGTTCCTCACCGCGCTGCGCCCCACGCTCGAGGCTCTCGATCCGTTCCTCGCGAACCTCAACCCGGTGATCAGCTTCCTCAAGACCTACAAGAAGGACGCCACCAACTTCCTCACCAACCCGGAGACCGGCTTCTCGACGCTCTCGAACGCCGGGGTCGCGGACCCTCCGGCGCCTCGCTTCTCGCTGCGCGTCGCGACCTACATCAGCCCGGAGACGCTGTCGATCTATCCAAACCGCCTCGCGACGAACCGCGGCGCCGCTTATTTCCCGCCCGACGCGATCATCGCCCAGGGCGCGGCCCGCAAGGGGATCTTCCCCAACTGGGACTGCAAGAACACCGACTACACGCCGGTCACGCAGGACACCGACGAGGGCGAGATCATCGCGGGCCACCCGTCGACGGACCCGAACAACGACGTCTACGGCGGCTCCACGCCGGACACCGGCTTCGCGCCCTGCTTCATCGAGAAGGACTTCCCCTCGAAGTTCGGCGGCAAGGCCTTCCCGCAGATCACGGCTGAGCCGTAGGCGCCGAAGGTCTTCCTAACGTTGGCGCCCTAACCCGCCGGCCCCGGACGCGAAGCGGAGGAGCCGGCGGAGTTGTTCTCCGTAGGATGAGCGCGTGACCAGGGACACCGCCGAGACCTGGGCCGGGATCGTCCAGGGGTTCGCCGGCAAGCATGACCTGCGCTATGAGCCAGTCGGGGGGATCAACCCGGTCGGCGGACCCGTGGCCCTGTGCCCGGGCGGAACCAACCGCGTCACGGGCCAGCTCGGGTCCGAGTCGTGGGGAGCAGCCTGCGACTCCGACGAGCGGGAGTCAGGCGGGCTCTTCTCGAAGACCGTGCTCCCGGCCGCCGTCGTGGTGAAGGCGCACATGCCCGATCTCGCGCAGGTGATGCCCGCTTTCAACATCGAGTCGATCGAGCGCAACCCCGAGGAGCTCGCGATCCAGCGGGTGGCCCGCAAGGTCGAGTTCGAGTCGATCGACTTCAACCGGCGCTTCCTGACGACCGTGCCGAAGGAGTACGACCCGGTCGCCCTGCGCGAGCTCTTCAGCCCCGGATTCCTCGAGTGGGTCACGAGGATCGACCGCGAGGTCGACTTCGGCGTCCTGGAGAAGCAGATCTACTTCAACTGGCACCTGCGGGAGCTGAGCGCCGAGGAGTACGCGTCGGCGCTCGCGGCCGGCGCGGAGCTCTTTCGCCGCGTGCGCAACGAGATGGACGAGTCGGGCATCCACACCTACCCGGCCGGTCCCTGGCACGCCGGCCTCGAGCCCTTCCCAGCCTAAGAACGTCCCTGACTACCCCGTATAGGCATCAGTCCGGGACGTTCATGGGGGTTAGGCGTCGGCGAAGCGCGCGCGGAGGTCCTTCTTCGAGAACTTCCCGACCGAGGTCTTCGGGACCTCGTCGATGAACTCGACGTTCTCGGGGATCCACCACTTCGCGACGCGGTCGGCCAGGAACTCCCGCAGCTCGTCCGCCGAGAGCTCCTCGCCCTCGGACACCACCACGCAGGCGAGCGGGCGCTCGCCCCACTTCTCGTCGGGCACGCCGATCACCGCGGCCTCGGTGACCTTCGGGTGGGCCATGATCTCGTTCTCGAGCTCGACCGAGCTGATCCACTCGCCGCCGGACTTCACCAGGTCCTTGGTGCGGTCGACGAGCCGCATGTAGCCGTGCTCGTCGATGGTCGCGACGTCGCCGGTGCGCAGCCAGCCGTCCTCGGTGAAGGACTCCGACGACTTCTCCAGGTCGTAGTAGGCCGAGGCGACCCACGGCCCGGTGATCTGAAGCTCGCCGCTCGCCTCGCCGTCGTGCGGCAGCTCGACCTCGCCGCCAGGCTCGACGATGCGGGTCTCGACGAGGGGAACCGGGAGCCCGATCGCCGTTCGCAGGTCGGCCAGCTCCTCGTCGCTGCGGTCGGCGATCGTCGACTTGATGTGGCACACGGAGCCGAGCGGACTCGTCTCGGTCATGCCCCAGCCCTGGAACATCGGCAGGCCGATCTTCTCGCGGTAGGCCTCCGAGAGCGCCCTGGGCACCGCGGAGCCGCCGCACATGATGGTCCGCAGGCTCGACATGTCGTGGCTGTCGAGCTCGCCGAGCATCCCGTTCCAGATAGTCGGCACACCGGCCGCAAGCGTCACGCGCTCCCCTTCGATCAGGTCCGCGAGGGCCTTGGGGGACAGGTCTGCGCCGGGCATCACGAGGGATGCGCCGGCCATGGTCGCCGAGTAGGGGAGGCCCCACGCATTCGCGTGGAACATCGGCACGACCGGGAGGATGACGTCGGTCTCCGAGACGGCGAGCGAATCGGCCGTCATCGTCGCAAACGAGTGCAGGAGGGCCGAGCGGTGAGAGTAGACGACCCCCTTGGGGTTGCCCGTGGTGCCGCTCGTGTAACACATGGCCGCGGCCGCGTTCTCGTCGGTCGCACGCATGTCGGCGGGCTCCGCGCCGGCGATCAGCTGCTCGTAGTCGACGATCCGGGGGTCGTCGGGGATCTCGGCCTCGCTGCCGTCGTCCATCACCACGAAGTGGTTCACGGTGTCGAGCTGGCTCTCCAGCGGCCACAGCAGCGGCAGGAGCGAGCGATCGACGAACACGACCTCGTCCGCGGCATGGCGGGCGATGAAGACGATCTGCTCGGGGAAGAGCCGGATGTTGAGCGTGTGGAGCACACGGCCCGTGCAGGGGGCGGCGTAGTAGAGCTCGAGGTGGCGCGCCGTGTTCCACGCGAAGGTCGCGACCCGCGCGTCGTCGGAGAGCCCCAGCTCCCCCAGCGCGCCGCCCACGCGGCGCGTTCGCTCCGCCCATTCGGCGTAGGTGCTGCGCTCCAGTCCGCCGGGCCCCGCGGTCGCCACGGTCTTCTCGCCGAACAGCCCCTCCGCCCGCTCGAAGGCGTGCGTGAGCGTCAGCGGGTAATCGGTCATCAGGCCCTTCAAAGCTCTCCTCCTCGTGACGGGCTCGTGGTGCGGCCCATCATCTCGCATCCCCATATGCTCCCGCGTCGAACCTCACCGACATCCACCCAAAGGAGCTGGAGAAAAAGATCATGGGATTGCTCGACGGCAAGGCAGCGATCATCACGGGCTCGGCTCGCGGCATCGGCCGCGCCACGGCAGAGCTCTTCGTCAGCGAGGGCGCCAAGGTCCTCATCAACGACATCGACGGCGAGGTCGCCGAGCAGGCGGCGTCCGAGATCGACGGCGAGACCGCCGTCTTCTCCGGGGACCTGACCGAGCCGGGCGTCCCGGACGAGCTCGTCAAGACCGCGCTCGACGCCTTCGGCAGCGTCGAGATCCTCGTCAACAACGCGGGCTACACCTGGGACGGCGTGGTCCACAAGATGACCGACGAGCAATTCCAGGCGATGCTCGACATCCACACGATCGTCCCGTTCCGGATGGCGCGGGCGATCGCCCCGCACTGGCGCGAATCGGCCAAGGCCGAGGCCGGCGAGGGCAAGGAGAACTTCCGCAAGCTCGTGAACATCACCTCGATCTCGGGGACCATGGGCAACGCGGGCCAGGCGAACTACTCGTCGGCGAAGGCCGGCGTCACTGGGCTCACCAAGACCCTGGCGAAGGAATGGGGCCAGTTCAAGGTCAACGTCAACGCGGTTGCGTTCGGCTTCGTCGAGACCCGCCTGACGCAGGCCAAGGAGAAGGGCGAGAAGCTCTCCACCCACGGCCAGGAGGTCGACCTGGGCATTCCCGAGCAGATGCGGGCGATGGCCTCGATGATGATCCCCCTCGGGCGCCCGGCCCAGCCCGCCGAAGCTGCCGGCCCCGTCATGTTCCTCTGCTCTCCCCTGGCCAATTACATCCACGGCCAGGTCATCAATGTCACCGGCGGTCAGTTCGTCGGTATGACCACCTGAGCTAACGCCGCTCTTCCACCGGAGGCTCCCCGAGGGCCTCCGGTGGCCACGGTCCGAACCAGTTGTCGCGCGCGCCGTCGATGGTGAGCGTGGTGCCCGAGAAGAAGTCGCCCGCCGGCGACGCCAGGAAGGCGATGAGCCACGCCATCTCCTCCGGCGTGCCCAGGCGGCCCACGGGCACGGAGCGGGCCGCGCCCTCCACGACCACGGCCGGGTACTTGGTGCGGAAGACCTCGGTGTCGAACTGTCCCGCGGCCACGGCGCAGAGCCGGATTCCGAATCGCGCCCACTCGATCGAGAGAGTGCGCATCATGTTCTCCACGGCCGCCCGCGCGGCCCCGGAGTGGACCATTCCGGGCATGCCGTTGTGCGGCGAGAGGGTGACGCTCACGACCTTCCCGCCCTCTTGGGGGATGAACGCCTTCGTGGCGGCGGCGTGGGTCATCTGCCAGGTCCCCTGAACGTTCAGCTCCATCACCGTGCGAAAGCCCTTCGGGCTGATCGCCTCGGCCGGGCTCATGAACTGGCCTCCGGCGTTGTTGACGAGCGTGTCGATCCTGCCGTGGCGCGCGACGACGTCGTCGACGAAGGCGTCCACGGCCTCGGCCTCGCGGATGTCGAGCGCCGTGAACTCCGCGTTGCCGCCGGCGGAGGTCGCCGCGCCCACCATCTCCTCGAGGGGCTCGGGGCGGCGGCCACAGCCGACCACCGTCGCTCCCAGCGCCGCCATCTCCAGCGCCGTCGCCCGTCCCAGGCCCGTCCCGGCTCCCGAGACGATCGCGACCTGGCCCTTCAGGAGGCCGGGTCGGAAGACCTGCGAGGAGGCTGAAGGAGGGCCGGACACGGCGCCCGGAAGATATCTGTCGCGAGCCAATCCGCGCCGCCGCGGGCAACCTGCGCGTCGCTATCTTGGCTCGCGTGAAGGTCCACGCCGAGCCAAAGCCCCTCGACGGCCCGTTTCCCGGCGGCGAGCCCGGCGCGAGCGTCGTGGTCGAGCCCCTGCGCGTGGGCGAGGTGCAGGCGCCTCCCGGCATGTTCGAGCGCACCGGCGGGCGCCTCGAGGGCCTGCACTACCTGGGCATCGGGACCCCGCGATCGAAGTGGTGGTGGGTGCCCTGCCCCGCCTTCCTGATCCATCACCCGAAGGCCGGGCCGGTGCTCGTCGACACCGGGCTTCACCCGTCGGTCGCCTCCCAGCCCGCCGCCAACCTCGGCCGGCTCATGGGCTCGCTGGCCAAGCCCCGCATGCAGCCCGGCGAGGACATGCCGGCCCAGCTTCGCACCCGCGGCCTCGAGGCGAAGGACATCCGCCTGGTGGTCATGACGCACCTGCACTTCGACCATTCCTCGGGCATGTCGGAGTTCCCCACCTCGACGTTCGTGGTCACAGCTCCCGAGTGGGAGGCAGCGACGACGGACATGCGGCCGGCCCTGCGCGGCTATCGGCCCTCGCACTACGACTACGTCTTCGACTATCGGACCCTCAGCTACGAGGGCGCCGGCATCGCCTCCTATTCGACCTTCGGCCGCACCTTCGACCTCTTCGGCGACGGCAGCATCCGCCTCGCGTTCACGCCCGGGCATACGCCCGGCCACCAGAGCGTCATCTGCCGCCTGGCGAAGCGGGACTTCGTGATCGCCGGCGACGCCATCTATACCGCCGGCCAGCTCTCCGCCTCGCCCGAGCCCCCTCGGCCGGTCGATCGCCATCAGTGGCGGCGCTCGGTCCAGGAGCTCAAGCTCTTCAAGCGCCAGTACCCGCAGGCGATCGTGGTCCCGGGGCACGACCCCGAGTTCTGGGCGACCCTCGAGAAGCGCTACGAGTAGGCGCTCAGCGTGATTCGGGCGACGCCACCGAGGTGTCGCTGCGAGCCTTCACGCCCGCGCGCAGCGAGCGGATGACCCCGCGCCGCCCCCGCTCGTCGAGCTCCACGTACATCTGACGAACCCGGTCGAAGACCTGGCGAGACGCCTCGAGGGCCTCCTCGTGCGTGGGATTGGGCTTGCGGGGGAAGTTGATCGGCTCCCCGTACTGGACGGTGACCTTCGGGAACCGCAGCCGCCGCCAGGCGCGAATCCCGGCGGAGCCGTGGATGGCGACGGGCACGACGGGCACGCCCGACTCGAGAGCGAGCCGGCCGACACCGGCCTTGGGCTCGCCAAGCTGCCGGGTTCGCGAGCGCCCGCCTTCCGCGTACATCCCCACGCATCCGCCTCTCGCAAGCACCGCCTGGGCGGTCTTGAACGGCTCCTCGTCGTGCGCGCCGCGCCGCACAGGGAAGACGCCGCCGACCCGGAAGATGTAGTCGAGGATCGGGTTGCCGAACAGCTGCGACTTGGCCATGAACTGGATCTTCCTGCGCATGAAGGCTCCAGCGATGAAGTGGTCGAGGTTCGAGAAGTGGTTGGGGGTGAGGATGAATGCGCCGTCGCGCGGGACGTTGTCGCCGCGGATCGGCCATCCGCGGTAGATCACGAGGACGACCGGCGTGACGATCATCCGCACGAGCTCGTAGGTCCAGCCGGGGCGGTGCGTCCGCACCCACTCGTGGAACGGCTGGAAGTGTTCTGCCGGCCTGGGGTCCTTGTAGACCTGCGGCTTGATTTCGGTCATGCGCAAGCTCTCCTCGGGTATCCGGTCGAGCCTACCCCCGGTGGCCCGGGGGGTTACTCGGTGGCCCAGCCCCTCGCCCGCTCGACGGCGCGACGCCAGCCGTCGAGGAGCATCTCGCGCTCGTCGGCGCTCATCCGGGGCTCGTAGCGGGCTGCCTCGCGCCACTTCTTGCCGACCCCCTCGAGGGTCCACCGGCCCACGGCGATGCCGGCCAGGTAGGCGGCGCCCTGGGCTGTCGTCTCGGCGATCTCGGGGACGATCACCGGAGCGCCCAGCACGTCTGCCTGGAACTGCATCAGCCAGTCGTTGGCGACGGCGCCCCCGTCGGCGCGAAGCTCCGTCAGCGGGGTGCCCGACGCGGTCTCCTGCGCGCGCACCGCGTCGACCGTCTGGTAGGCGATGCCCTCGAGCGCGGCGCGGGCCAGGTGGGCGCGGCCCGAGCCGCGGGTGAGCCCCAGGATCGCTCCGCGTGCGTAGGGATCCCAGTAGGGAGAGCCGAGCCCGGTGAGGGCGGGGACGAAGTAGACCCCGTCGTTTGAGTCCAGCGAGGCGGCGAGGGCCGCGGTCTCGGAAGCGTCGTCGATCACGCCGAGCCCGTCACGGAGCCACTGGACGGCCGCCCCGGTCACAAACACGGCGGCCTCGAGCGCGTAGGTCGCCTTGCCGCCGAGGCCCCAGGCGATCGTGGTCAGCAGACCCTCGGGAGGCGGCGGCATCTCGGTCCCGGCATTCAGCAGCACGAAGCTGCCGGTTCCGTAGGTGTTCTTCGCCATGCCCGGGCGCGTGCACGCCTGGCCGAAGAGCGCCGCCTGCTGGTCGCCCGCGATCCCAGCGACGGGCACGTCGCCCCCGAACTCGGAGGTCGTCCCGTAGACCTCGGACGACGCCACCGGCTCCGGCAGCGTCTCGGGATCGACGTCGAGCAGCTCGCACAGGTCCGGGTCCCACCGCAGGCGTCCGATGTCGAACAGCAGCGTCCGCGACGCGTTCGAGAGGTCGGTGGCGTGGCGCCCCGTGAGCTTGTAGAGGAGCCACGAGTCGACCGTCCCGAATACCGCGCCGTCACGGGCGGCGTCGACGTTGCGGCGCAGCCACTCGATCTTGGTGCCGGAGAAGTACGGATCGAGGACCAGGCCGGTCCGCTCGCGCACGAGCTCCTCGTGGCCGGCCGCGCGCAGCTCGTCGCAGCGCTCCGCGGTGCGGCGGTCCTGCCAGACGAGCGCGTTGTGAACGGGCTCGCCCGTCGCAGGGTCCCAGGCGACGACCGTCTCGCGCTGGTTGGTGATCCCGATCGCGTCCAGGTCGGCGCCCTGGATGCCGGCATCGACGATGGCCTGGACCGCCACCCGCCGGGTCACATCCCAGATCTCGGCGGCGTCGTGCTCGACCCAGCCGGGGCGGGGGAAGTGCTGGTTGAACTCGCTGTAGGCCCGGCCCGCGGCGCGTCCCTCCTCGTCGAAGACGATGCAGGTCGATCCGGTCGTTCCCTGATCGATGGCGAGGATCACGCGGGGGAGGCTATCCGCGGGGCGTCAGGCCTTGCAATGTCGGTGCCCGCCTTGACACGTGCTGACAAGTTCTCTAAGGTTTTGTCAGGTTAACTTCGAAAAAGGAAAGTCATGAGCGGTTTCCGTAGCGGCTGACGATTTTTCGTCCGACCTGGACGAATAATCAGCCCATCACCTACCACCGATCGAGTACCCTCGGTCCAGGGCGCATCCTGAAAGACCTTCAGCATGCGTTTGGGTACCGTGGATAACTCGCTCGAAATGCTCTGGACCCCCCGTCCCGGCTGGCGCCGAGGGCCCTTTGCCGCTGCTTCGCCGATTGTCGGCTCCGCCCTCGTCGCGGTGGTCGCATTCGCGCTGCTGACTCCGTCCTCGAGCTGGACCGAGTCGATCTCGATCTTCGCCCTGGCGGCGATCTCGGCCGTGGCGTACATGTCGGGCCTGCGGCTGAAGATCACCGAGGCCGCCTACTTCGACGCGAGCATCGCGCTCGCGCTCCTCGCCCTGGCCATCGGCGGCCCGATCCCCGCCCTCCTGGTCTGGCTCGTCCCCGACGTCATGGCACGGTTCATCCTTCGCGTCGATCCGATCGGCTCCCCGGGTCACGTCGCCACCGTCGCCAGCTTCGCCCTCGCGGTGGTCGCCGGCGCCTGGGTGCTCTCCCTCGACGGCACCGCCGGCGTCACGGCGCCCGCCCTCTACACCGCCGGCCTGGCGATGTACGTGGTCAACTTCGTCGTCGCTCGCGTCTTCTTCGCCACCCCGTACCAGGGCTTCCGCGTTCGCGACATCGTGCGCTCGGAGTTCATGGAGATGGCGGTCAGCATCCTCGCCATCCTCGGCGTCACGGTCGTCATCTGGGCGCTCATGGACACGCTCGGGGTCCTGGCGCTCGTGCCCTTCGCGCTGGTCATCCTCCTCCCGCAGTTCGCCCTTCAGGCGCTCACCCGCAGGCGCTCGATCGCGAGGCACGGCACCGAGTACGCAACCCACGTCTACGCGGCGGCCATCGCCGACGAGATGGGCCTTTCGCGCCTCGAGCGCCGGTTGCTGACCGAGGCCACCATCGGCCCGGACAGCTCGCCCAGCCTCGCCCTTCCGCGCCGGCGCCACGGGCTCCATGGGCTCGTGATGCTCGGACTCGACGAGCGCTGGGACGGCAGGGGCGGGCCCTTCGGCGCCCGCGGGCAGTCGACGCTGCGGGTCAGCCGCGTGCTGTCGGTGGCTCGCGCCTGGTCGAAGCTGACCGCCGCGGACGGCCCGCGCCTCAACCAGACCGAGGCGATGCTCGCCCTCGAGCTTCGCTCCGGCTCCGAGCTCGACCCGCAGATCGTCAATGCGGCGGGCGCGATCGTCGCGGCCGAGAAGGCCTTCCTCCGCGAGCCCGACTTCGAGCCCCGGTTGCACACGCTGCCCGTCCCGCGCGCCCTCCGTCGCGGCGCGGTTCCCGCGGTGCTCGGCAAGCTCGCCGGCGCCGCCTCCTAGGGCTCCGCGCGCCGCCGCCGAACTCGTCCCGCGCGCCAGATCTCCGCGAGCTGACGCCCCCTGTGGGTGAAGCCTGAGAGCGTCCGCCCGGTGGCGCGGTGCTCGAGCTCCAGCTCCAGCTCGCGGACCTCGTAGCCGGCGCGGATCGCGTCGATCGTCATCCCGGTCTCCATCCCGTATCCGGGAGCGAAGGGCAGGACCGCGCGCAGCACTTCCACCCGCATCGCCCGCTGGCCGGAGATGGGCGCGGCCGGCGCGAAGCCCGTGGCGCGTTCGATCGCGCGGCTCGCGACCCGCAGCGTGAGCCCGAACCCGCCGCCCACGCGGCGGCTGAACGCGGCAACGACCAAATCGCCCTCGCCCCCTCGCGCGGCGTCGACCAGCCTGCGCAGCTCGCCGGCGGACTCGCCGAGGTCGCCGTCGCACAGCAGGACGAACGCCGGCGCGTCGTCGCCCAGCAGCGCCTGGGCGGCCGCCGTGACGTTGCCCCCCTTGCCGTGGGGCCGGCGCCGCCTGATCAGCCTCGCCCCGACCGCGAGGGCGACGTCGCCGGTGCCGTCGGCCGAGGCGTCGTCGGCCACCCAGAGCGCGGCGCCCGGGAGGGCCCGCGCGAGCGACGCGAGCGTGGCCGGCAGCAGGTCGGCCTCGTTGCGGGCGGCGACGATGACGCCGACGTCGGCCGCATCGGCCACGGCGTGCTCGCTTGGGAGGGGTTCCGCCGTCACCGCCGGATATTGTGCCGCGCGATGGCAGACGTCGAAGCTCACATCACCGGCACGGTCTGGAAGATCGAGGTCGCGGTCGGCGACTCGGTCTCCGACGGCGACACGGTCGTGATCCTCGAGTCCATGAAGATGGAGATGCCCGTCGAGGCCGAGGACGACGGCACCGTCAAGGAGATTCGCTGCGAGGAGGGCCAGTCCGTGCAGGAGGGCGACGTCCTCGTCGTCCTGGAATAGTGGATGAGTGATCCCAATTCCCGCACCCACGGATGACGGCGCAGGCCGTCGCTGGATCGCCACCCGAGCCCTCGCCAATAGCAGCCAGCTATTGCCTTCGGGACTCGTGCGGCGCCCAGCTCGCCCTGCCTCGCCCCCGCGGGCGCGCTAGTCGGGGATCAATCATCCAGTAGCTTCCGCCCCCATGGGCGAGCTCATCGTCGACCGTCCCGCCGAGGCCGTGGCGCGCCTCACGATCTCCAACCCGGAGAAGCGAAACGCGCTCGACCACCCGGTTCTCGACGCCATCACGGCGGCGCTGGCCGAGCTCGGCGAGGGCATCGAGACGCGCTGCGTGGTGATCACCGGGGCACCGCCCGTCTTCTCGGCGGGCTACGACATCGGCGGGATCCCCGACGCGTCGTTCGAGCGCGACGCCGAGGCGCTGGTCGCGCATCCCTTCGCCGCCGCGATGGAGGCCATCACGGCGCATCCGTATCCCGTGCTCGCCGCGATCAACGGCCATTGCCTGGGCGGAGCGCTGGAGCTGGCCGTCCGCTGCGACATGCGGATCTGTGCCGCCGGCGCCAAGCTCGGCATGCCGCCGGCCAAGCTCGGCCTGATCTACGGGCACACCGGGCTGCAGCGCTTCATGGACGTGGTCGGCGTCGCGCGAACCCGGGAGCTCTTCCTCGTGGGGACGACCCACGACGCCGCCGACGCCGCGCGCATGGGCCTCGTGAACGACGTGACCGCCGACGACGAGCTCGAGGCTGCGTCGCTGGCCCTGGCGAGCGAGATCGCCGCCAACGCGCCGCTCTCGATGCGCGGCAACAAGCAGGCGATCGAGGTCCTCGCGCGCAATCCGGTGCTCTCCGCCGAGCAGGAGCGCGAGCTCGTGGAGCTGCGCGAGTCGTGCTTCGCCTCCGAGGACTTTCGCGAGGGCATCAGGGCCTTCGGCGAGAAGCGAAAGCCGCAGTGGCGCGGGCGCTGACCAAGGCCCAGCAGGCCCTGGCGGCTTCGGACCCGGTCATGACCGACATCGTCGCCCGGATCGGCCCGATGTCGGTCGCCGAGCGCCGGCGACGGCGGGGTCAGCGCCCCGACGACGCCTACGGAGCGCTGCTGCGTGCGGTCGTGGGACAGCAGCTCTCCACGAAGGCGGCGCGCACCATCTACGGGCGGGTGCTGGAGCTGTTCGGCGGCGAGGAGCCCAGCCCGGCCGCCCTCCTCGAGGTCGACGAGACCGCGCTTCGGGCCGCCGGCCTCTCCGGGCGGAAGGTCGAGTACATCCGCGACCTCGCGGGCCACGTGATCAGCGGCGAGCTCGAGCTGGGCCGGCTGACGGAGCTGTCCGACGAGGAGGTCATGGCGGAGATCACGGCGATCCGCGGCTTTGGGCAATGGACCGCGGAGATGTTCCTCATGTTCCACCTCGGCCGCAGGGACGTGATCTCAGGCGGCGACCTGGGCATCCGCAAGGCGATCCAGATCGAATACGGGCTGGAGGAGATGCCCAAGCCCGAGGAGGTCGTCGAGCGCTCCGAGGCCTGGCGGCCGCACCGTACGCTCGCCTGCGTCTACCTGTGGGAGACGCTGGCGGCGACTCCGGTTCAGGGTTAGCCGCAGGCAGCGGATCGCGTCCGCCCCCGTTCGTAGCCTGCCGGGCGGTGGCTTCGCTCATCACCTTCGAAGAGGCGCTCGCGCTTGGAGACCTCACGGACCACGACGACATCGGCGACCTCGTCGAGCGGGCCTGGGCCGTGCGGACGGAGCGCTTCGAGGACTCCACCGACCTGTGCTCCCTCGTCAACGCGAAGTCGGGCGGTTGCTCGGAGGACTGCGGCTTCTGCGCGCAGTCGCGCTACGCCGAGGCCGACACGCCCATGCACGCCATGATGGATCCCGACCAGATCCTCGAGCACGCGCGCGCCGCCGAGGCCGCCGGCGCGCATCGCTTCTGCATGGTCACCCAGGGCCAGGGACTCTCCGCCCGCGACTTCGACAAGATCGAGGCGGGGGCCCGCCTGGTCGCCGAGCAGACCAACCTCAAGCGTTGCGTGTCGATCGGCCACATCTCGGCCGAGCGCGCCCGGCGGCTCAAGGAGGCGGGGGTCCAGCGAGTCCACCACAACGTGGAGACCTCGCGCTCCTACTATCCCGAGGTCTCCACGACGGTCCGCTACGAGGGCCGGATCCGCACGATCGACGCGGTCAGGGAAGCGGGCATGGAGAGCTGCGTCGGCGGCATCCTCAACCTCGGCGAGAGCCCTCACCAGCGGGTCGAGATGGCCTTCGAGCTCGCCGAGATCAATCCCACCTCGGTGCCCATCAACCTCCTGAACCCGCGGAGCGGGACCAAGTTCGGCGACCGCCCCCTGATGGACCCCTGGGACGTCGTCAAGTGGATCGCGATCTTCCGGCTGATCCTTCCCGACGCGCTCTTTCGCCTGTGCGGCGGGAGGGTCGAGAACCTCGGCGAGCTTCAGCCGCTCGCGGTCAGGGCGGGCCTCAACGGGGTGATGATGGGCAACTTCCTCACCACGCTCGGCGCCGAGCCGGCCGACGATCGTGCGATGTTCGAGGAGCTGGGGCTGAACGTTGCCCGCCAGGCCGACAACGGCGCGAACCCGCGGCCCGACAACCGCAGCGGCTGGCTCGAGGGCGACACGCCACAGACGCCCGTCGACGACCTCATCGACTCGCAGGCTCAGGCGAACTTCTGGGATCCGTCAACGCAGCTGCGCGTGATCCGCAAGACCAAGAAGCCGCCTCCGTACCCCCGCGCCGCTTGAGCGACGTAGCGGAGCGAATCGCCGAGCTTCGCCGCAAGGGGCTGGAGCGCAAGCTTCGCCTCATCGAGGGGCCTCAGGGCCCGCGCGTGATGCTGGGCGGGCAGGAGGTGATGCTCCTGTGCTCCAACAACTACCTCGGCCTGGCCGATCATCCACGGGTCCGGCGCGCCGCGGGGGAGGCCGCGGAGCGCCTCGGGGCGGGGGCGGGGGCGTCACGCCTGATCTCGGGCAACATGACGCTCCACACGCGCCTCGAGGAGCGCCTCGCGGAGTTCCTGGGTGCGGAGACGGCGCTGCTGTTCGGCTCGGGGTACCTCGCCAACGCCGGCGTGATCTCGGCGCTCGCCGGCGAGGGCGACGTGATCTTCTCCGACGAGCTGAACCACGCGAGCATCATCGACGGCTGCCGGCTCTCCCGTGCGAGCACCGTCGTGTATCGGCACCGCGACGTGGAGCATCTCGAGCAGGCGCTCGAGAGCGCCCAGGGACGCCCCGCCCTGATCGTGACCGACGGCGTGTTCTCGATGGATGGCGACGTCGCCCCCCTGCGCGAGCTGTACGCGCTTGCCAGGCGCTTCGGCGCGCGGCTGATGGTCGACGACGCACACGGGCTGGGCGCGCTGGGACCCGGCGGGCGCGGCTCGGTGGCCGCCGCCGGCCTCGAGGGCAAGGTCGACGTGCAGGTGGGGACGCTCGGCAAGTCGCTCGGCAGCTACGGCGCCTACGTCTGCGTCTCGGCCGAACTGCGCCAGCTCCTGCTCAACACCGCGCGCACGTTCGTGTTCTCCACGGCCCCGCCGCCGCCGGCGATCGGCGCCGCGCTGGCCGCCCTGGAGCTGGTCGCGTCGCGGCCCGGCGCGGTCGAGCAGCTTCGCCGCAACTCGGGCCAGCTTCGCGAGGCGCTGGCGGGTGCGGGCCTCGACACCGGCGGGTCGCGCACGCAGATCGTGCCTGTGATGGTCGGCGATTCGCGGACCGCGATGGCGCTGTGCGAGCGCTCGCTCGATTCCGGCATCTTCGCCCAGGCCATCCGCCCCCCGACGGTGCCGCCGGGCACGTCTCGCCTGCGGCTCGCGGTGATGGTCAACCACAGCGCCGACGACCTGCGGCGGGCCGCGAGGCTGATCGGCCGCATCGCGCACGAGCTCGGCATCGCGGCGGATCGCCGCGGCGAGGCCGTCACGGCCGAACAGCGCGCGCTCGAACGCCGCGCCGCCTAGATGACGGGCATGGCCACGCCCGGCTGCTTCGTCACCGGCACCGGAACCGAGGTCGGCAAGACGGTCGTCGCGGCGGCCATCGCGCGCACGCTGGCGGCTCGCGGCGATCGGGTGGCCGTGTTCAAGCCCGCGGTCAGCGGGCTTGATGAAGGCGGCGAGGCCGACCATGAGCTACTGCGCCGGGCGGCGGACTCGTTGCAGAGCGATGACGAGGTCGCCCCCTATCGCTATGGACCGCCGGTCTCACCGCATCTCGCGGCCAAGCTGGCCGGTGAGGAAATCGACCCGGCGCGGCTGGTGCAGGCCGCCGACGCCGCCGCGTCCGGCGCGGACGTGCTGGTCTGCGAGGGCGTCGGCGGCTTCCTGGTGCCTCTGACCCTCGGCTACCTCGTACGCGACTTCGCCCGCGACCTCGGGCTGCCGACAGTCATCGCCGCCTCACCGGGGCTGGGCACCATCAACCACACCCTGCTGAGCATCGAAGCGGTTCGCTCCGTTGGGCTCGCCGTCGACATGGTCGTGCTCACGCCGTGGCCCGCCGAGCCGTCGGTCATGGAGCGTTCGAATCGTGACGCCATCACCCGCCTGGGCGGGGTCGAGACGCGGGCCCTGCCGCAACTCGACCTCGCCTCCCCGGAGGGCTGGCCCGAGCTGATCCCCGCGCGCCTCGGCTAGGGGTTGCCGTTGATGTAGACGTACGCGGTGTTGTTCTGGCCCACCGCCGCGAGGTCGGGCGCCTTGTCGTGGTTCAGCCGGCCCGCAGTCAAGTGGCGACCGGACGGCAGCGGCGCGGTCTCCGGCTGGGCTTTGAACTTCCCGTTGCCCTTGCCGAAGAGGACCTCGAGTTGCGGCGCGACGTCCAGGGCGAGGTCCAGCTTTCCATCGCGGTCGAAGTCGCCGGCCTCGATGCCGTCCGGGTTACCGTCGAGCACAGTGCGCTTCGGGTCCTTGAGCGACCCGCTTCGGTTTCCGGGGTAGACGAGGACCTGTGTGTCGGCGAAGCTCGCCACAGCGACATCGTTGATGCCGTCGCCGGTGAAGTCGCCCAGGGTCACGTTGTCGTAACCGCCGTTCGAGCCGAATGCGCGGTGGTTGCGGTGGGCCTTGAAGGTTCCATCGCCCTTGCCCAGGAGGACCGCGAACGCGCCGCTCCCTCCCTGCTCGACGACGTCAAGGTGCTTGTCGTGGTTGAGGCGTCCGACGTCGATCCCGTAGCAGTTGGCCACTCCGGCGAAATCCTTGTGGGCCTTGAACCCGTGTCGCTTCTGGATCAGGACGGAGATCGCCTTCGGGCCATTGCTGTTGTAGTTGCATGAGACCACGTCGGTGCGGCCGTCTTCGTTGAAGTCTCCCGTCCTGAGCAGGAAGGCGCCCGGGCCGGCGGCGCGAACCGGGCCGGAGGAGAAGTCGCCGCCGTCGGTGCCGAAGAAGAACTGGACGGAGTCGTTGAGGTAGTCGGAAACGGCGACGTCGCGATCCCGGTCACCGTCGAACTTGCCGATCGTCACCCCCTCCGGATTGGTGGTGCTCGCGGGGACGAACTGCGCGGAGCCGAAGGCGCCGGCTCCGTTCCCCAGCGCGAAGGCGAAGCCGTCGGAGGTGGCTCCATCGACCGAGGTCACGACATCCGTGTTTCCGTCGCCGTCGAGGTCGCCAAGGGCGACCTGATACGGATTCTCCACCAGGAACGAGGTCGGATTGCCGAATCCGCCGAACGCCAGCGCCGTCCCACCCGACATCAGCACGCTTGCAACGGTCGCCGCCACCGTGACGACGATCCTCGGCTTCCTCATGAGTCCCTCCTGTCTCGCCTGACTAAGGCCGACCCTACCACCCAGGTTCGGCCCGGCCAAAGTCTTCGGCCCCGACCGGGAGTCGGTTATGTTCAGCAGGTCGACCACAGAAGGAGCTGCCATGCGTCGTCGATTCACCGGGCGTCTTCGTCCCACAACCTTTCCAGCTGTCGTCCTCGGGGTGAGCGCCTGTCTTGCGGCGGGCGTCGCCATCGCGTCGGGCGGAGCGAGCTACCCGAGCGACTCGAAGAGCGTGTCGAACGCCGAGCCGGGTCGCACGAAGGATGCGGTCAAGTGTCCTGCGGGACGGCATGTCACCGGGGGCGGCGTGGAGGTCACGGGCGACGACAGCACGCTTGACCTGGAGGTTGGCTCGACCCTGCCGACGAAGCACAACACCGGCTGGTCCGGCGGCGCCAACAACAGCGGTCCGAGCAACGGCGACATGACCGTCACGGCCATTTGCGAGAAGGGCGCCTTCGTGTACAAGACGGTCAAGGCGACCGTCCCGGTGGACAAGGCCGTTCGCAAGGTCGCCAAGTGCCCGCTGGGGACCCACGTCATCGGCGGCGGTGTGGGAGCGCCGGGCGATCACGGCGTGGAGGTCTTCCTCTCCGAGCCGCGTGACGGGCCCGACAAGGGGACGAAGTTCGACGACGCCTGGGGCGGCGGGGTCGACAGCAGTCAGAACACCAAGACGAAGATGACCGTCACCGCCATCTGCGCTCACCTCGGCAAGCACGCGGTGAAGAAGGTGGTCGGCCCGAAGCAGGTGATTCCGAACAACACCGAGGACTCCGGAAAGGCGATGTGCCCCACCGGCACGCACGTTGTCGGGGGAGGCTCGCACACGGCGCCGCATTCCACCGATAGCGAGGTCGAGAGCTCGTTCCCCATCGACGGTCCAGACTCGGATTCGACGCCGGACGACGGCTGGAAGTCCTTCGCGAACAACGACGGCAGCGGCGCCACGCTCAAGCTGCACGCGGTCGCCCTCTGCAAAGCCTGAGGGTCCGAGAGGGCGTCCGGCGCGCTAGCGGCCGACCGCCGCGAGCTCGGCCTCGGGCGTGGCCAGGGCCTCGGCCTCGACGACGGCGGGCGCCGGGGCAGGGGCCGGCTTGCGCTCGGCCTTGCCGCGGAGCATCACCACCGCGGTCAGGGCGCCGAACATCGCGACGCCGGTCGCGACCCACATCGCGGAGGTGAACGCGTCGACGAACTGCGCGGGGTCCCTGGTGCCCTGCGGAGCGATTGCCTGGAAGACGGCGCCGATGATCGCGACTCCCAGCGAGCCGCCGATCATGCGGTTCATGGAGAGGATTCCTGAGGCGACCCCCGCCTTTGCCTCGCTCACGGCGTTCATCGCGGCCGTCGACATCGGCGACATCACGAAGGCCATGCCCAGCCCCATCAGGGTGAACGAGGGCCAGATGTCGCTGTAGGTGTCGCCGACCTTGATGGTCGTCAGCCAGAAGAGGGCCGCGGTGACCAGGGTGAGCCCACCGGCAATCAGCCAGCGCGGCCCGATGCGGTCCGTGAGCCTCCCGGCGATCGGCGCGAAGCCGACGATCATCAGCGTCGCCGGCAGGAACCTCACGCCGGTCTCGAGGGGGGAGAGGCGCAGGATGTCCTGGAGGTACAGGGCCATGAAGAAGAACTGCGACATCATCGCGAAGGTCACGACCAGCGCGATGACGTTGGTGCCGACGAAGTTGCGGCTGCCGAAGAGCGGGAACTCCACGATCGGCGCCTTGACGCGCTGCTCGATCGCCACGAAGGCGCCGAGGAGCACGACGGAGCCGGCCAGTAGCGCCACGATCGCGGGCGATCCCCAGCCCCAGCTGTTGCCTTCGATCAGGGCGAGGACGAGGGCGGTGAGCCCACCGGTGAGCGTCGTGACGCCGAGGTAGTCGACCTCGCGGCCCACGGTCTCGTCGCGCGACTCCTTGACGGCGAAGAGCGTCGCCGCGATGGCACCGGCCGCGACGGGCAGGTTGATGTAGAAGATCGCGCGCCAGGAGACGTGCTCGGTGAGCAGGCCTCCGAGCACCGGCCCGATCGCCAGCGCCAGCGCGGACACACCCGCCCAGGTGCCGATCGCCCGGCCGCGCTCATGCGGAGGGAAGACGTTGGTGACGATCGACAGGGTCGCCGGCATCATCAGCGCGCCGCCGATGCCCTGCGTCACGCGGCTGGCGACGAGCACGCCCACGCTGGGCGCGAGCCCGGCGGCGGCCGAGGAGAGGGCGAAGACCACGACGCCGATCAGGAACGCGCGCCGCCGGCCGAAGATGTCTCCCAGCCGTCCGCCGGTGGCCAGCAGCACGGCAAAGCTGAGGGTGTAGCCGTTCACGGTCCACTCCAGGCCGGAGAGGCTGGAGCCGAGGTCGCGCTGGATGGACGGGAGCGCGACGTTGACCACCGTGTTGTCGAGCATGATCATGAAGAGCGCGAAGCACATGGCTCCGAGGGTCCACCAGCGCGCGTTGGCCTCGTTGATCAGCTTGTGGCGGTAGCGTGTCATCGGCTCGTCCTCTCCTTGTGCTGCTCGTACGACCTGGCGATGTCCTCCCGGCGCAGGAGCACCTCGAGAGCGGCGTCGAGCTTGCGGCGCTCGAGGTCGCTGAGAGAGGACACGAAGCTTTCGAGGCCCGCCAGCCGGGCCTCCATCAGGACATCGGCGATCTCCTGGCCCTCGGCGGTGGGGGAGATGCGGCGCACGCGGCGGTCGTCGGGGTCCTCGACCCGCGAGACGAGCGAGCGCTTGACCAGCTCGTCGACGGTCCTGCTGGCGGAGGCCAGCGAGAGGCCGACCCGCTCGGAGATCCTCTTGACGGTCATGGGATCGTCGTCGGTGCGGGCGGCGAGCGCCACGAGCACCTTCATCTGCGAGAAGGTCAGCCCGCTCTCGTCGATGGCGCGGATTACGGCGCCGCCGTCGGACCCGAACGAGCAGAGCATGAACGAGCCGAGCCGAAGCGCCAGCTCGCGGTCCGCCGATAGGTCGACCGATGTTTGCGTCGCTGCGTGCATGCGAAGATAGTTGCAGCTACGCAACTATTCCGCAAGTGAAACTAGAGTGACCTGCGTCACACACGCCGCGTCGACGGCGCCCGCGGCTCGGGCCGGGCTCGGCCCCAGGGCGGAAGGGGGAGCGCGGCTAGCGGATCGCGAAGACGAGCCGGTGGCGGTGGGACTCGTTGTCGCTCGCGTCCCTGGCGCGGATGAACGCGACGTACGAGCCGTGGCGCGGCTTGAAGTGCTTGCTGGCGTTGCCGAAGCGCACGCGGTTGTAGCCGACGTGACCGTTCTTCCAGTCGCGCCACCCGGCGAATCGCAGGCGCTTCTTGTCGCGCCGGTAGATCTCGGCGTCGAGGTTGGTCACCTTCTCGTCGGTGCCGTAGCGAAGGGTGGTGCCGCGGGACCCGAAGGTGGACTTGGCGAGCGACAGGCTCCCGATGTAGGGCGGGGTGAAGTCCAGGTTGGACTGCGGAACGGGGTCGGGCTCGGTCGTGTCGTCGCCCGGGTTTCCGGAAACGGTGATCGTGCCCTTGACGAACGGGTGGAGCTTGCAGTGGAAGGCATAGGTCCCCGGCTGGTCGAAGCTCACCTGAAAGCTGTCGCCGACGGGGTGCCGGGGCGTATCGGAGTTCGGGATCCGAGTCGACGGCGCCGTCCGGGCCCGCCCCCGTCACCGAATGTGCCGTGTCGGGACCGGTCCAATACCAGGTGACGTGCTCGCCGAGGTCGACGTGAATGTCCGGATCCGACCACTGATAGTTGCTGATGGAGATCCTGCGGTTCGATGCAAGGGCAGGAGCGGCCACGAGGCCAAGCGTCGTCAGCGCCGCGACCGCCGCGAGAAGCCGGCGCCGGGCCCCGGGCCTCAGCTGACGATGTACCAACCGTTCATTCCCATGTGGAGATGGCTGAATACGTGGCAGTGGTAGAACCAGCGCCCCGGGTTGTCCTCCACGAACTCGAAGGTGAGCGATTCGGCGGGGCCCATCGTCTTCGTGTCGATCGCGCGCCCGCTGGCGCTGGTGCCGGCGGTCCCGGAGCCGCTCGTATCGGTCCAGCGATGCCCGTGGAGATGGAAGGTGTGGAAGTCGTTGTCGAGCGAGACCACATGGAATGCGACGCGGTCGCCGACGCTGGCGCGAAGCGTCGGCGTGTTACCTGCATAGGCGCGGCCGTTGATGCACGAGAACTGGTTGCGCAGCCCCGTCGCCACAGGCTGAAGCGCGTGCAAAAACAGGAAGAAATCCTTGTCGGGAGGACTGGGATCCGCCGGATCGCGGACGATCAACCCACCGAAGAGCCCCTTGAAGACGGGCAGCGGGTCCATTGGGCCGTGGTCGTGATACAGCCACGTTCCCACCGATTCCTCGTGGGCCTCCCATACATACGTGAAGGTGCGCTTGTGCTGGACGAAGCCGCCCGGGTCGGTGAACTTCCCCTTGTACGCGCCGTCCATCTCCTGGCTGTAGAAGATCCCGTGGGGGTGGATCGTCACCGGCGATTTCAGCATGTTCTGAAAGTGCACGGTGACGGTGTCGCCCACGTTGGCCTCGATGAGCGGCCCGGGGATGGTCGCCGGTCCGAGCGGCTGCTCGAAGTTGGCGGAGTAGGCGCGGTAGGCGTAGGCCGTGAACTTCGTCTTGCCCTTGACGGGCTCGTCCATCATCTGGTCGCGCCCCTTGGGCACGATGTTCCACCTGACCTCCTCGGCCCGGATCCAGTACTCCGGCCCCGGCCCGGCCTTGCCGGCCACGGTGTCGGAGGCGAGGACCGTCTGCGGAGCGGCGGCCTGGCGGTCGGCGGCCGCCACCTTCGGCGGAACCGCGACCTTGCCGGCGAGCCTGTTCAGATCGGGATGGCTATCGAGCGCCACCCGCTGGCCTGCGAGCGTGCAAAAGAAGGCCGCTCCGCCTGCGGATAGCAGCTGCCGCCTGTCGAACCGTCCGAAGTCCATGGTCTGCGCCTAGTGGCGCTGTGCGGCGCGCGCGATCACCGCTTGACCTTGACGGTCGCGGTCATCCCGATGGTGGCGTGAATCGTGCAGACGAAGTGGTACGTGCCCGGCTTCTTGAAGGTGGTGTTGAACCTGAAGTGGCTGCCGGCGTCGGACGACGTGTACCGCCTCTTCTTCACGCCCTTGGGCGCCTTCACGAGCGTGACGTTGTGCGTCTGGCTGTTGTTGTTGTTCCACTTCCAGACGACCTTGCCGCCCTTCTTGACCTTCAGGTCGTCCGGCGAGTAGTAGTCGTCCCTGACCGACACCGTCTTCGCCTTCGCCTTCGCGCCCGCCTCGTGCTGTGGGGAGGCCGTCGCCCCTCCGAGCGGCAGCACCACGCCTGCCAGCGCGAGCGCCGCGATGGCGGCGCCCGCTGTTGCCTTGTGTCCCTGCCTCATGCGCAATCTCCCGGTGTGCTGTAGGGCTTGTAGTTCTTGTACTTCGGGTGCGAATGGACAACCCACTGCTGCTCCTGGTTGCAGGGCGGGCTCGCGTACACGTAGGCCGCGAGCTCGCCCACCTGGACGCCATCGCCGACCTCGTTGCCCGTCCCTCCGCCGACCGGAGGAGCGACCGTGTTCGGACAGGTCGAGGGATACAGCAGGAGCGAGCCCTGGCTGCTTCCGGCCTGCACGTCCTTCGTCGAGGAGTGGTTTCCGGAGAAGCAGTTGTATCCACCCGAGCCGTCGTTGAACAGGTCGTAACGGTTGGTGTCGTTTCCGCCTCGGCCCATCGTGTTGTCATAGACCTGGTTCGACTGGTTCAGCGCGGCGCTGTTCGACGGATCGGAGAACTGCGCGACGCCCCACATGAAGTTGCCGAAGATCTTGTTGTCGTAGACCTTCCAACCCGTGGTCCCGAAGAGGGCCACGCCGATGCCGGTCGGGTAGTTGATGCTGCCCCCGCCGAGGCCTCCGACGGACTTGACCGGTGAATCCGGCTTGTAGTAGTCGAAGTTGTTCCAGAAGATCTCGTTCTTCCGGACCTTGCCGGTCGCGGCCGGCTGGAAGTCCTCGGAGTCGAGGGTGTTCGGCACGATCCCGGCGCCATTGTTGTAGACGACGTTGTCGTGGAGGTCGACGTACTTCGAGTTGGTCCCGGAGTAGCCGAGGACGTTCTTGTAGAGGACGTTGTGGCCGATGTCGGTCCACTTCGGCTTGGCGCCCTTGGTGGCCCCCTGTGGGGGGGTCTCGCCGATGTAGATGCCTGAGTCGCCGTGCCCCCAGGCCCTGCTGTCGGTGATCGAGCCGCCGGTGCAGTGCTTCGCGAAGAGGCCATAGCTCTTGTTGAACGACGCCCAGTCGTTCTTCATCTTGAAGCCGTGACAGGTCTCGTCCGTCTGGTCGGCGGCGTGGATGAAGATGCCGTTGGTGGCGTAGTTCTCCACGTGGAGGTTGAGGACCTTGAGGTTGTTGACATCCTCGCCCTCGACGCCGAACTGGGCGAGGCCGGTGCCGCCGCCCGTGTTGACGTGAGCGTGCTTGCCGTTGAGGACCACCTTGCCCGGGTTCTTACCGGTGCCCTTGATGGTCAGGCCGTTGTACTTGTGGCCGATGACCTCGACGCCCTCGGCGTAGGTGCCTGGCTTGATCGCCACGACGGACTTCGATCCCTTCTTGACGGCGTCGACTGCCTTCTGGATCTTCTTGTACTTGCAGCCGTGCTTGCAGACCGTGTAGGTCGTCTTGCCCTTGCTCGCGCTCGCCGTGGCGGCGCCAAAGATCGATAGCGCGACGGCAACCGTCGCGAGTCCGCCGAAAATCCGCCTCAAAACTGACTCCTCTGCTTGTGCAGCTTCCTGCTGCCGTTGGCCTCTCGTGTGGGCTGAAGAATATTGAAAACCGCGGTGAGCACAGTCCAAACCCGCGCCGGCCGCGAAAGTTGCGGCGTCGGCCTGGCGCCGGGGCAATTGCCGCCGGTGGCGCGGTTACTCTCGCCGCGCCGATGTCGAAGTCGCTCTCCGAGCTCGACAAGCGCCATGTGTGGCACCCGTTCACGCAGCAGCGCGACTGGTGCCTTGAGGAGCCGGTCGTCATCGAATCGGCGGAGGGAACCGACCTGATCGACTCCGAGGGGCGGCGCTACATCGACGGCGTCTCCTCGCTGTGGTGCAACGTCCACGGCCACCGCCACCCGGGCATCGATGCGGCGCTGCACGCCCAACTCGACCGCGTCGCGCATTCCACGATGCTCGGCCTGACCCACCCCGGAGCGGCCGAGCTCGCCGGCAAGCTCGTCGAGATCGCACCGCCGGGCCTCGAGCGCGTCTTCTACTCCGAGTCAGGCTCGACGGCCGTCGAGATCGCCCTGAAGATGGCGTTTCAGTACCACCGCCAGCGCACGGGCTCGCGCTTCGAGCGCAACTCGTTCGTCACCTTCGAGGGCGCCTACCACGGCGACACCATCGGCTCGGTCTCGGTGGGCGGCATCGACCTCTTCCACGGGGCCTATGGCCCGCTGCTCTTCAAGTCCCGCCGGGTGCCCGCCGGCAACGTCCGCGCGCTCGAGCGCGTGCTGGAGCTCCACGGCCGCGAGGTCGCGGCCGTCATCGTGGAGCCGCTGGTGCAGGGCGCCGCCGGCATCGTGGTGCAGCCCATCGGCTTCCTGCGCCGCGCCCGCGAGCTCTGCGAGCAGCACGGCGTGTTCCTCATCTGCGACGAGGTCGCGACGGGCTTCGGCCGCACGGGGACGATGTTCGCGTGCGAGCAGGAGCGGGTGGCGCCCGACTTCCTGTGCCTCGGCAAGGGGCTCACCGGCGGCTATCTCCCCCTCGCGGCCACCTTGACCACCGAGGCGGTGTACGAGGGGTTCCTCGGCGCCGCGGAGGAGTCGCGCACCTTCTTCCACGGCCACACCTTCACGGGCAACCCGCTCGCCTGTGCGGCCGCCCTGGCCAGCCTGCGGGCCTTCGAGCACGAGGACACGCTGCTGCGCCTGCAGCCCAAGATCCGCGTGCTCGGCGAGCTCCTGGAGGAGGTCGCCAGGATGCCCGAGGTCATGGAGGTGCGCGGCCGAGGCTTCATGGTCGGCGTCGACCTCGGCGATCACGACCCGGCCATTCGCATGGGCCATCGCGTCGTCGTCGAGGCGCGCGAGCGGGGCGCCATCGTTCGTCCCCTGGGCGACACGGTCGTGATGATGCCGCCGCTCACGATCTCCAAGAGCGACCTGGTGCGGCTGGTTGAGATCGTCGGGGAGTCGATCCGCGCCGCCTCGGCCGCGGTGTACGGTCAGCGCTCGGCGGAGATCGCCGAGCTCGACCGTGCGGTCACCGAGGACCTCCCGCCGGCCGAGATCGTCCGCCGCGCCGCCTAGCGCCCGCCCCTCGCTCGCCGAGATGCGAATTTAGGCCCTCAGGACGCCCCTTTTTCGCATCTCGGCGCGGTTTGGGTGCCGATACTACGTGTGATGGATTCGAGTGGCCCGCGTAGAGGGGTTGTGGAGGAAGCGCTGACAGCGCCCATCGCAGCCGCGCCGGCCGAGGCCGACGTCGCCTTCGAGGCGCTCTACCGATCCAGCCGCGACGACCTCTTCCGCTACGTCGCCGGCCTCCTTCGCGACCGCTCGGCGGCAGAGGAGGTCACAGCCTCGGCGTTCGAGCGCGCCTACCGCAAGCGCTCGAGCTTCGACTCCAGGCGCGGGACGCATCGGGCCTGGCTCTTCGGCATCGCTCGCAACGCCGCGCTCGACGAGCTTCGCCGCCGCTCGCGTATCGCCGGGCTCGCCACCGAGCCCGATGCCGACACGCCCGGGCCCGACGAGGAGGCCGAGGTCGCCCTGCGGCGCACCGCCCTTCGCGGCGCGATGGCGAAGCTCACGCCGCGCGAGCGCGAGCTGGTCGCCCTGAAGTTCTTCGCTGGGCTCTCCAACGGAGAGATCGCGGACGTCATCGGCGCCAGCGAGACCAACGCGGGCACGCGCCTGCATCGAGTCATCGAGAAGCTGAGGAGGGCGTGCGATGAGGCTGCCTGAGTTCGGACGCCGCGACAACACGGAACTGGAGCCGCAGGTGCAGCGCGAGCTGGCGGCGGTCGAGGCCGGCCTGGCCGGCATGGAGGTCCACCCGGACTACTCGGAGCTCGCCTCACTTGCCGTCGCCATCCGCGACGAGGCCCCCGACATCGACGCCGAGTTCGCGGCCGTGCTGGACGAGCGCGCCGCCGCCGGGTTCCCGCGCGCGCCGGTCCCAGGCGCCGCGCGGGAAACCGGCCGGCGCCTGCGCGAGAGCCTCGACGCGATCCGCCCCCGGCGGCTGATCCCGGTTGCAGGCGCGGCTGCCTCGCTGCTGGTCGTGACTGCGGTTGCGATCTCGGTCGTGGGCGACAACGGGTCCAGCACCTCGCCGTCCTCCACGGTCACCTCCTCGCCCGATGCAGCGAGCGCGGGGGCGTCGGCGAGCGCGGCGAAGCCGAGCGCAGGTTCTGCGCTGAGTGGGAGCGCGGGGAGCGCTACCGCCGCACCCTCAGCCGGCGGCCTCAACAAGGACAGGCCGATCGTCCATGACCAGCGCCGTCAGCTCGCTCCAGCTGCCCCTGAGGCGCTGCCCTCGCTCAACGGCCCCTCCGTCGCCTCCTCGGCGCCCGCCGGACGCCACGTCTCCCAGAAGGCGAGCATGACCATCTCCACCGACCCCGACAAGGTGCGCGGGATCGCGGCGTCCGTGACGAGCATCGTCGCCCGCCACCACGGGCTCGTCGTCTCCTCGCAGATCACCAGCGGCGCCGGCAGCTCCGGCGGCGGGGGTGGCCCCGTTCCGCAGCCGCTCCCCGAGGAGCCGCTGCCCTTTGCGACCGGCGCCCTCGGGGCCGAGTTCCAGTTGCGGATTCCCGCCAACGAGCTCGACGCCACGCTCGACGACCTCTCGGGCCTGGGCCTCGTGGTCTCCCGCGACCAGGGCACCCAGGACATCACCGGCAGCTTCCATTCGGTGCACGGCCGCATCCAGGACCTCCGCTCCGAGCGCGACAAGCTGCTAGGCGAGCTCCCCAGCGCGGTCTCCCAGGACGCGATCGACGCGATCAACCACCGCCTCGGCGTGATCCGCTCGCAGCTGGCGGGCTCGGAGAGCCAGCTCGGCCATCTCAAGCAGCGGGTCGCGATCGTCCCGGTGCACGTCTCCGTGGTCGCAAAGGGCTCCGGCGGCGGCGGCTCCAGCTTCGACCTGGGCCAGGCCGCGCACGACGCGGGCCGTGTGCTCGTGGTGGGCGCGGGCGTGGCCCTGATCAGCCTCGCGGTGATCGTCCCGCTCGGCCTGATCGCGGGACTGGTGTGGCTGGCGACCTCTCGCGCCAGGCGCAGCCGGCGCGAGCGCGCCCTCGACGAGCGCTAGCCGTCGTAGGGGGTGAAGTCCGCCTTGCGGGCGCCGCAGACCGGGCAGAACCAGTCGTCGGGGATGTCCTCGAACGCCGTGCCGGGGGCGATGCCGCCGTCGGGATCCCCCTCGTCGGGGTCGTAAATGAACCCGCATGACTCGCAGATCCACAGTTGCTTGGTCTGAGTTCCGGCTTCCATCGGGCCAGGAATCTAGATGATCCCGTCGTCGGCCGAACCGGGGCGCCGGTAGGGTGCCCCGCATGTCCGTCGCCGAAGCCAGGCCCGCCGCCGCGGTGATCCTGGCAAGGGGAGGCGGGCGCCACGGGGCCGCAGGCCTCGAGGTGCTGCTCGCTCGCCGCAACTCGCAGGCGCGCTTCATGCCGGACGTCTGGGTCTTCCCCGGGGGCGCCGTCAGCGGCACCGACCTGGAGGGTGCGCCCACGGACGACGGCGACGAGCACGCCCACAGGGTGTGCGCGGCGCGGGAGGTGGCCGAGGAGGTCGGCGTCGAGCTGTCTCCGGATGGGCTCGTCGCCTGGGCTCGCTGGATCACGCCCGAGGCCGCGCCGGTGCGCTTCGACACCCGCTTCTACGTGGTGCGCGCCCCCGCACACGCCGCTCCGCGCCCCGACGACGCAGAGGTCACGGAGGTGGGTTGGTTTGCACCCGCGGCAGCGCTGGAGGCGCACGCGAACGAGTCCCTGAAGCTCGTGTTCCCGACCATCAAGCAGCTCGAGGCCCTTCGGGAGTTCGGCGCGGCGGACGAGCTGGTCATGGCGGCGGGCGAGCGGACGGTCGAGCCGATCCTGCCCCGGGTGATCGGCAGCGAGGAGAACTGGCGGGTCGTCCTGCCCGGCGATCCCGACTACTGACCTGATACGGATTCGGCCATGATCGAGAGCCTCCCCACGGAAGTCACCGACGTCTTCCGCAACTTCGTCACCACGGAATACGTCACGGTCGACGCCCAGGGCCAGCCCATCGCCTGGCCGGTGACCCCGTATATGGGCGAGAGCACGCTCGATGTCACCACTGGCATCGGCTATCCGAAGAAGGCGGACGACGCAGCGCGTCATCCCAGCATCGCAATGCTCTACTCCGACCCCACGGGCTCGGGCATGGAGTCCCCGCCGCAGGTGCTCGTGCAGGGGACGGCGCAGGTCGACGAGGCGGACCTCGGCGCGAACCGCGAGCGCTACCGCCGCGAGTCGGCGGTGAAGCTGCCCGCGGCGCAGGCCAAGATGCCGCCCAAGTTCGTCGAGGGCCTCCTCGCCTGGTACTTCGACCGCATCTACGTGAAGCTCACCCCTCGGCGGGTGATCGTCTGGCCTGGCGGCGATGCGACCAAGCCACCCGAGGTCTTCGGCGACCCGCTGCCCGAGGCCACAGTTGCCGTGGCCGCCGCCGACGAGGCAGGCGCGGCCGGCGGTGTCTGGGACGAGCGCATCGACGAGCTGGGCAGCCGCTACTCGTCGGCCGTGCTCGCGTGGACCGGCGCCCAGGGATTCCCGTTCGCGGCGCGCGTCGCCGGTCAGCGCCGACGCCGCGGCGCGCCGCATCGCCTTCGGAGCGGAGCCGGCGGGGATAGCCGTTCCGGCCGGCCTCGCCTGCGTCACCGCGCACCGCCACGACCCGGAGTTCAGCTGGCAGGAGAATTTCCAGGTGCGCGGCGAGGTGGTCCGGGCGGCGGACGGCCTGGCGCTCGTGCCGCGCAAGATGGTGGGTGGCTTCGAGCTGCCCGACGAGGGCCAGCTGGCGGTGATGCGGCGCAACTTCAAGAAGGCACGGCGCTTTCGCCGGATTTCCAAGGAGCGGCGCGCGGCGCGCGCCTCCTGATCGCCGCGCCGCCCATCGCCTGATCTATCCTCGGCCGGGATGCGCCAGGTTCTTCGTCCGCTCTTCGACCGGGTCGTGATCAAGGAGCTCGAGCCCGACCGGGTGCGACGCTCAGGGCTCGTCGTCCCGCCTGGGTCTCACGAGCCGCCGCCGCAGCACGGGATCGTCGTCGCCGTCGGCCCCGGCATCGATTGGTGGGAGAACATCGGCTTGAAGATGCCGGTGAAGCCCGGCGACCACGTCGTGTTCCCGGCCACGGCCGGGGGCTGGGTCGAGGTGGAGGAGGAGAAGCTGCTGGTCTGTCGCGTGGCCGAGCTGCTCGGCGTTCTCGAGGAAGCAGACGAGCATGGCCGTCCGCTTCGCGCCCTCCACGATTCCGGCGGGGAGCCCGAACCCGAGTAGCGAGATCGGCGCCGGCTAGAGCCCCAGCTGCTTGCCCAGGATCTCCTTCATGACCTCGTCGGTGCCGCCGCCGATGGGCCCGAGGCGGGCGTCGCGCAGGGCGCGCTCGATCCCGTACTCGCGCATGTAGCCATAACCGCCGTGGATCTGCAGGCAGTCGTCGGCCACCTCCACGCAGGCGCGCTGGCTGTAGAGCTTGGCCATGGTCACGACCTTGATCGCGTCGCGGCCCTCCACGTATTCGCGCAGCGCGTGGTAGGTGAGAGCCCTGGCGGCCTCGGCCTTCGTCGCCATCGCCGCGACCTTGTGACGGATCGCCTGGAAGCCGCCGATGGGCCGCCCGAATGCCTCGCGCTCGCCGGCATAGGCGACGGCGGCCTCGACCAGCCGCTGCATTCCGCCGACGGCACCGAGCGCCATCAGCAGCCGCTCCCAGGCGAAGTTGGCCATGATCAGGTGGAAGCCGCGGTTCTCCTCGCCGAGGAGATTCTCGGCGGGCACCTCGACGTCGGTGAAGCTCAGCTCGCCCGTGTCCGACGAGTGCCAGCCCATCTTCTCGAGCTTCGAGACGACCTCGTAGCCGGGCATGTCGCGCTCGAGGACGAGGAACGAGATCCCGTGGTGGCCGCCGGACTCCGTGGTCTTCACGGCGCAGACCAGCACGTCGGCGCGCACGCCGTTCGTGATGAACGTCTTCGAGCCGTTGACCACATAGCCCCCGTCGACCTTGCGGGCGAACGTGCGGATCCCGGCGACGTCCGAGCCCGCGCCGGGCTCGGTGATCCCCAGCGCGCACACCTTCTCGCCCTGGATCGCGGGCACCAGCCAGCGAGCGTGCTGCTCCGGGGTGCCGAACCGGAAGATGGGCGGGGTGGCGATGCCCGTGTGGGCGCCCAGCCCCGCGCCGACTCCGCCGGAGGCGCCCGCGTAGGCGAGCTCCTCGGCCCAGACGGCGTCATGGACGTAGTCGCCCCCCTGGCCGCCAAGCTCGGTGGGGTACTTCAGCCCGAGGAACCCCAGCTCGCCGGCGCGGTTGTAGAGCTCGCGGGGGAACTCGCGGGCCTCCTCCCACTCGTCGACGTGCGGCACTATCTCCGAGCGCACCCAGCGGCCGATCGTCTCCCGCAGCTCCTCATGCTCCGGGCCGAACGGCGGAATGGTCGCCCGCTCCCCGGTGTCCTTGACGATTGCCGCGCCCGCGCCCATTGGGGCGGCATTCTCTCAGTCCCGGGTGCGCGGGACCTCGAAGAGGCGCTCCATGCGCGCCGCGAAGAGCAGGTCGCCGTTGACCTTGATCCGCCGGCGCAGGAAGAGCACGGCCGGGTTCGCGTTGCCGGTGACGACCTGCAGGAACGTCAGCGCGTCGAGCGTGATCGTGGCGCGCGGCTCGACGTCGAGATCGCGGCCGGCGTGCGCCTCGCCATCCTCGATCACCAGGAACCAGCGATCGGCGCCGCCATCCTCGCGGCCGGTGATCTTCCACTTGATGGCGCCGTTGGCCCGGCGACCCTCGTCGGAGAGGCGCTCGGGGAAGCGGCGGAAGATCTCGGCGATCAGCGCGTCGCGGTTGACCTTCAGCCCCTGCTTCAGCGTGTCCGCGGGGGTGGAGCGGACGAGGCGCGCAAGGGTCTCGGTGTCGAAGCCCTGAGGCTCGGCGTCGGTTTTGGTCTCTTCTGCCATGGGCCTGCCGTGGGGCGGTTCCTACCGTCGGGTAGGATTTGTACCGCGTAACTCTTTACGCCGACGAATGTAACATCAAAACGTGTCAATGAATCGAGCGAGGTAGGCGAAGTGGAATCAGCGACGGCAGGCGGGGCGACCGCGAACGGCGGCGAGAGCATCGAGGAGACCGCGGCGGCTGCCGGCATCGAGACCGGCGGTGCCGAGGCCTCGACCTTCTCGCTCGAGCTGAACGACGACCAGAAGGACCTGAAGGAGTGGGTCCACGGCTTCGCCGAGGGCGTCGTGCGCCCGGCGGCGTCGGAGTGGGACGAGCGCGAGGAGTTCCCCTGGCCAATCGTGCAGGAGGCGGCCAAGATCGGCCTCTACGGCTTCGAGGGCCTGGCCCAGTTCTTCATGGAGCCCACTGGCCTCACCATGCCCGTCGTCAACGAGGAGCTCTTCTGGGGCGACGCCGGCATCGGCATGGCCATCATGGGCACCTCGCTGGCGGTCGCCGGCATCTACTCCTCCGGCCGGCCGGAGCAGATGGCCGAGTGGATCCCGCAGTGCTTCGGCACCCCCGAGGACCCGCAGGTCGCAGCGTTCTGCTCGTCCGAGCCCGACGCCGGCTCGGACGTCTCCGGAATGCGCACCACCGCCAAGTACGACGAGGCGAAGGACGAGTGGGTGCTGAACGGCCAGAAGGCCTGGGCCACCAACGGCGGCATCGCGAACGTCCACGTCGTCATCGCCTCCGTCGACCGCGAGCTCGGCTCTCGAGGCCATGCTGCGTTCGTCGTCCCGCCCGGGACCAAGGGGCTGGAGCAGGGCGCAAAGGTCCGCAAGCACGGCATCCGCGCCTCGCACACCGCCGACGTCCATCTCGACGACTGCCGGATCCCGGGAAGCTGCCTGCTCGGCTCGAAGGAGAAGCTCGATGAGCGCCTCTCCCGCGCCCGCGAGGGCTCCAGCTCGAAGGAGCAGGCGGCCATGAAGACCTTCGAGGTCTCGCGGCCCACGGTGGGCGCCATGGCGATCGGCATCGCCCGCGCCGCCTATGAGTACGCGCTGGACTACGCGAAGGAGCGCGAGCAGTTCGGCCGCCCGATCATCGACAACCAGTCGATCGCCTTCACCCTGGCCGACATGAAGATGGAGATCGACGCCGCGAGGCTCCTCGTCTGGCGGGCCGCGTGGATGGGGCGCAACAACAAGCCGTTCAACAACGCCGAGGGCTCCATGTCGAAGCTCAAGGCCGGCGAGGTCGCGGTCTGGGCCACGGAGCGCGCGATCCAGATCCTCGGCGGCAACGGCTACACCCGCGAGTTCCCGGTCGAGCGGATGCACCGCGACGCCAAGATCTACACGATCTTCGAGGGGACCTCGGAGATCCAGCGGCTCGTCATCTCCCGCGCGATCTCGGGAATGAGGATTCGCTGATGGCCGCGGCCGCCACCCCCAAGCGACGCCGCGCCCAGCGCGAGCCTCGCTACGAGGAGGTCGAGCTCCACGGCCACACCGTGGGGTACCTGCGCGCCGGCGAGGGCCCCCTCGTGGTGCTCGTCCACGGGATCACGTCGAGCTCGCAGGTGTGGCGCGAGACCATGCGCCAGCTCTCCGAGACGCACACCGTCATCGCGCCGGATCTGCTCGGGCACGGCCGCTCGGCGAAGCCGCGGGGCGACTACTCCCTGGGCGCATACGCGAGCGGCATCCGCGACCTGCTCGGGGTGCTGGGCTTCGAGCGCGGCACGGCGGTTGGGCACTCCCTGGGTGGCGGCATCGCGATGCAGTTCGCCTACCAGTTCCCCGAGTACTGCGAGCGGCTGGTTCTCATGTCCAGCGGTGGCCTGGGCCGCGAGGTCAACCCGCTGCTGCGGGCGGCGACGCTGCCCGGCTCCGAGGTGGTGCTGCCGATCCTCACCCACTCCTATGCCCTCCGCGCGGGCGAGGTCGTCGCGTCGGCCGTGGGCCGCCTGGGCCTCCAGTTCGGCAACGACGTCGCGGAGTTCGCGCGCGGCTACGCGTCGCTCACCGAGCCCGGCGCCCGGCACGCATTCCTGCATACGTTGCGCGCGGTCATCGACTCCGGCGGCCAGCGGGTCAGCGCGCTCGATCGCATCTATCTCGCGGAGAAGATCCCGCTCCTGGTCATCTGGGGCGACAGCGATCCGATCATTCCGCCCGAGCACGGCCGGGACGTCCTGGAGCTGGTCCCCACGGCGCAGCTGGTCGAGCTCGAGGGCGCCGGTCACTTCCCGCAGCTCGACGAGCCCTACGAGGTCGCGCGGGCGCTCGCCGACTTCATCGACGGCACCGAGCCCTACGAGTGGGACCTCGAGGAGATGCGCCAGCAGCTTCGCCGCGGGCCGGCAACGCGGGCCTGATCAGCCGAGGGTCGTAAACCCTCGCCCCGCGTGGTCGAAGCCCAGGAGGTTCCCCTCCGGGTTCTTGCGGTCGCCGTGGTGATAGGCGCGGACCTCGGCGATCTTGCCGTCGACCAGCCGGAACCACTCGGTGCCGCGGTTGATCCGCTTCTCGCCTGAGCGCGGGTCGCGCCAGGTCATCGTCCACTCGATCACGGCCTCGTCGCCCTGCTCGATCCCGTGCTCGTAGAACCAGAGAGCGTCGACATTGTCGTTTCCCCACTTCGCGTTCTCGGCGATCTCGCGCCCGTGGTGGGGGCCGAGTCGCGTGTAGTAGTGGGTGGCGTCGTCGCTGAAGTGCGAGGCGACGAGGTCGACGTCGCCGGTGTTCAGCGACTCGTAGTAGGAGCGGATGTGGTCGAGGTTCGACAGGCCGCTGAACCTATCGCCTAACGAGACCCGAAGCCCGTCGGCGTGCGGTCGATCTCGTGGCGTTCGACGATCGCGTCGATCAGACCGTATGAGATCGCCTGCTCGGGCGTGAAGAAGCGGTCGCGGTCCATGTCGTCGTGGACCTCGGCGATGTCGCGACCCGTGTGCCGTGCGTAGATCTCATCGACACGGGCGCGCAGGGCCACGGCCGCCTCGGCGTGGATCGCGACGTCCGAGACCTGCCCCTCAAAGCCGCCCGAAGGCTGATGGATGAGGATGCGGGCGCTTGGCAAGGAGAGGCGCTTGCCCGGCGCACCGCCGGCCAGGAGCAGCGAGCCCATCGACATCGCGATGCCGAAGCAGATGGTGCGCACCTCGGGACGGATGTACTGCATCGAGTCGTAGATCGCCAGGCCGGCGTCGACCGAGCCTCCGGGGGAGTTGATGTAGAGCGAGATCTCCTTGTCGGGGTCCTCGGCTTCCAGGTGGATGAGCTGGGCCACGGCGAGGTTGGCGATGTCGTCGTCCACCGGCTGGCCGATGAAGACGATCCGCTCACCCAGCAGGCGCGAGTAGATGTCGAACGCGCGCTCCCCGCGCGAGGTCTGCTCGACGACCATCGGGACCAGTGGCATACGGGGCTCCTTGCGTTGCTATCCTGCAACCCAGTGGTTGCACGTTGGCGACTGTAGCAAACCGCAACGCTGGGGTTGCGCATCCAAGGAGAGGCTCAATGAACGAAGACGCCAGGGAAGTCAGACGCGAGGCCGAGTTCGCGGCCAGCCCGGCCGAGCTCTGGGAGGCTCTTACCGACGAGCGGCTGCTCTCGGAATGGCTGGGCGACGAGGTCGAGCTGGTGCCCGAGGAGGGCGGGACGGTGCGGGTGTGCGACGGCGACGCCGAGCGTGAGGGCGTTGTCACGCGCGTCGAGGAGGAGCGCCTGCTCGCCTTCACCTGGGAACGCGACGGGGCGGGGCGATCCGAGGTGGAGTTCCTGGTCGACGCTGTGGCCGGCGGCAGTCGCATCGTGGTGATCGAGCGCGCGCCCGCGGTCTCGGCCGCCGTGGCCCGTGCAGCCTGGGGCGCGCGGCTGTCGTCGCTGGCGATGGCGCTGGCCCTCGTGGCCGCCTGAGGTGAGCGCCGCTCCCGACGCCGTCTTCGCTGCGCTCGCCGATCCCACCCGGCGGCGCCTCGTCGAGCGCCTCGCCGGCGGCGGGACGGTGACCGCCAGCGCGCTGGCGGTCGAGCTTCCCATCAGCCGGCAGGCGATCGCCAAGCACCTCGCCGCCCTGCGCGGCGCCCGGCTGGTGCGCGCGAAGCGGGTCGGCCGCGAGACGCAGTACGCCCTCAACCCCGCGCCGCTCGCGGACGCCGCGAGCTGGATCGCCGCCGTCGGCGGCGAGTGGGACGAGCGCCTGGCCGGCCTCGCCCGCGTGCTCGAGGCGCGTTCGCGCCGCTAGAGGGAGGAGCCTCGGCACAACCGTTCGTTGCCCAGTTTTGGTTGCTATGGCGATGAAAAACGGGAACGGGCAACGAAGCGCCTGAGCCGCCACCCCCGGTGTGCGTGACGAGAGCGCGCCGGTCTCAGCGTGGGTCAGGCCTTCTCGCCGTCCGGCCAGATCAGCGCCCGGGCACGATCACGCGCTCACCCCGTCGTCAGCGCCGGCGAGCCGTGCAGGCGGTAGCCGAGCTTGAGCCGAGCCGGGGGCCGGATGCTCGTGCCGGAGGCGTCGGTCGTCCCGCAGGGGGACACCGGGAAGTCGGGGCAGACGCCGTTCGTGATGAAGATCTTCGCGCCGTTGACGACGTATTCCTGTCGTGGTTCAATGTCGTCCGTGGACACGACCAGGTCGCGCGGCACCCTCGTCCTCGCCCTCTTCATACGCCGCGCTCGGTCCGCGGCCACGTTCGCCACCCTCGCCACGACGGCATCCATCGGCCTGATCTCGATGTCGCCCTCCGCAGCTGCCGCCACCGGACATCCGCCCGGCATCGTGGGCAGCCCGATCAAGCTGGCCACGGCGCAGTTCTCGGGATACGACGTCGCCGCCAATCCCTCCGGCACCGCCTACATCGGATGGATCTCGTCGACCGAGAGCCAACCGGCCCGCACGGTTCACCTGTGCAAGCTGCCGGTCGGCGCCACGTCGTGCGCCGGAGGCGTCCAGACGATCAGCTCCCTCGGCGACTCGTCAGCAGCCGGACTTCGCGTGTTGGTCACCGGAGACGACGTGGTGCACCTGCTTTGGTTCCACGACACGCCGAACTCGATCAACGGTCCGCTCAACGGCGCGATCGCCGAGGCGACGGCGCTGCACGGCCAGAACCTGACCACCGCGCACGACGTCGTCACGGACGCACCGAGCTTCGGTCAGTTGCTCGACGTGGGGCTGGGCCCGGCCCACTCAATCTGGGCGGTTGCCTACGCCGGCACGCCGGCGCAGCAGGTTCAGGTCTGGCCAGGCCTATCGGCCTCTCGGACGGCGGTCACGACCCCTTACCCCGTCGGGTACGCGCAACTCGCATTCGCGAGCGGAAAGCCGGTTCTGGCCGTCGAGAAGTACGGCTCGATCAGCACGGCCGCCCACTACGCCACCAGGTCAAGCGGCGGAACATGGAGCCCGTTCCGTGCGGTTGCACACACCTGGGCGGCGGGTACCGACGCGGCGCTCGAGACGACCAAGCACGGAATGCGGATCGTCACCGCCGTCAACCACGCCTCCCACCACCCGGTCATCGCCAAGTGGACGGGCAGCGGCTTCGCGCCCCGCCACCTCACCGCTGACCACAGTTCCTGCGCCCCGTCCACCCACGACGGCTGGGCCGACGCCCGCGGTCGTTTGCTCGATGTCTCGTGGGAGTGCAACAAGGTCGCGGTTGCCAACTACGCCGATGCCTTCCACGCCGCGATCGTGCGGTTCAAGGTGACGAGATCACCGACGTTCGCCCCCCAGATCGCGTCCGGCACCCGCCGCATCGCCACCGTCGCGTACACCGTGCAGACTGGGGCCGGCGACGTACTGCGGGTCGCGCACGTGCGGCTGCCGGTGGCCGCGTGAACTAGAGCCCGTACGAGCGCCCGATGACCTCGAGCATGACCTCGTCGGTGCCGGCGCCGATGCGGTTCAGGCGCACGTCGCGGTAGGAGCGCTCGATCTCGTACTCCTTCATGTAGCCGTAGCCGCCGAGGATCTGCACGCACTCGTCGGCGACCTCGCAGCACATCTGCGAAGTCATTAGCTTGACCATCGAGATCTCACGCACCGGGTACTCGCCGTTCGCGTAGCGCCAGGCCGTGACGTAGTTGAACTGCTTCGCGGCCTCGATCTTCGTGGCCATCGCGGCGAACTTGTGGCGGATCGCCTGGAAGCGGCCGATCGGGCGGCCGAAGGCCTCGCGCTCCTTGGCGTACTCGAGCGTCTTCTCGAACATCCGCTCCGCGCCCGCGACGCAGCCCGCCGCGGCGACCATGCGCTCCGACTGGAGCTCCCAGCTGATGTGGTAGAAGCCCTTGCCGAGCTCGCCGAGGATGTTCTCCTCGGGCACGCGGACCTCGTTGAAGGCCAGCTCGCCCGTGTCGGACGCGTGCATGCCCATCTTCTCCAGGCGCCGCGAGACCTCGAAGCCCTCGACGTGGTTGCCCTCGTCGTCGCGCAGGTCGACGAGGAACAGCGTGATGCCGTCGTGGCGCTTTTCCGGGGCGGTCTTGGCCACGAGGAGGATGAAGTCCGCACGCGGGCCGTTGGTGATGAAGGTCTTGGAGCCCGAGATCAGGTAGTCGCTGCCGTCCTTGACAGCCTTGGTGCGGATGCCGGCGACGTCGGAGCCGGCGCCCGGCTCGGTGATGCCGAGGCAGGCGATCTTCTCGCCCCTGATGCCGGGCACCAGATAGCGCTGCTTCTGCTCCTCCGTGCCGAGGAGGTGAATGGGGGGCAGGACCATGTCCGACTGGACCGCGAAGCCCATATTGGTGCCGCCCGAGCCCGAGTAGCTCATGCACTCGGCGCGCACCAGCGAGTAGTAGTAGTCGCCGCCCTGCCCGCCGTACTCCTCTGGGAAGCAGAGGCCGAGGTAGCCCAACTCGCCGGCGCGCCGCATCGCCTCGTCGGGCCACAGGGTCTCCTCCCACTCGTTGCGGTGGGGGTGGAGCTCCTTCAGCACCCACGCCTTCATCGACTCGCGCAGGTCCTCGTGCTCGTCGTTGAAGAGCAGGTGCTTGCGGTTGCCGGCGTGCTCGGGCTTGATTACGGTCTCGGTCGCTGCCATAGGGTTGCCTTCTCCTCACTCAAGGGGTCAGACCCCCTGAGTGGGTCTGGCTCACATCTGCGTAAAGTGTAGAGTAATACTTCATACTCATGGACTTCAAGAAGGTCACCTACGAGGTCGAGGGGCCCATCGCGACGATCGCCCTGGACGACCCGCACGCACGCAACGCGCTCTCCGACGCGCTGCTTGCGGATCTCCTCGCGGCGCTGGCCCTCGCCAAGGAGGACGGCGACGTGCGCTGCGTGATCCTCGCGTCCACGCACGACAAGGTGTTCTCCGCGGGCGGCAACCTGAGCGGGTTCGCGGCCGACGTGCCCACCGCGCACAAGTACTTCGGGATTCAGCTCTTCGTCGACGTCTTCCGCGAGATCGGCGAGCTGGGCAAGCCGGTCGTCGTCGCCGCGAACGGGCACGTCCTGGCCGGCGCGCTGGGCATCGCGCTGGCGTGCGACCTGATCATCGCCAAGGACACGGCCGGCTTCGGGACTCCCGAGATCAACGTCGGCTTGTTCCCCTTCATGATCATGGCGCTCATCTTCCGCAACGTTCCGCGCAAGAAGACGACCGAGATGCTGCTGCTGGGCGAGCGCCTGACGGCCGAGGAGGCTCGCGAGGCCGGGATCGTCAACAAGGTCGTGCCGGCCGAGGAGTTCGACGGCGCGGTCGCCGACTGGGCGCTGAAGCTCGCGGCCAAATCGCCGCTGGTTATGAAGCTGGGCAAGGACGCGATGTGGCGGCAGATGGACATGCCGCTGATGGACGCCCTGGAGTACCTGCGCACCCAGCTCACCATCGAGCTCTCCACCGAGGACGCCATCGAGGGCGTCACCGCGTTCTTCGAGAAGCGCGAGCCGAAGTGGAAGGGCCGCTAGGTGTCTGAGCACAAGCTCCCCGGGACCGCGCCGCTCACAGAGTTGACCGGCCAGCTCCACGAAGCTCGCGAGCGCGCGAAGCTGGGCGGCGGCGAGGAGAAGATCCAAAAGCAGCACGACGCCGGCAAGCTCACCGCGCGCGAGCGCATCGACCTGCTGGTGGACGAGGGGACGTTCGTCGAGATGGGCCTGCACGGCGGCCCGCACTTCTCGCAGCGCTCGATGGAGGGCAAGGAGGCCCCCGCCGACGGCGTCATCACCGGCTGGGGCGACGTCGACGGTCGCGCGTGCGCGATCGCCGCCTACGACTTCACGGTGATGGCCGGCTCGATGGGGATGACCGGCGAGCTGAAGGTCGGCCGCCTGCGCGAGATGGCGCTCGGCAAGCGGATGCCGATGATCTGGCTGCTCGACTCCGCGGGGGCGCGGATCCAGGAGGCCGCGGGGTCGCTGTTCGCCGGCTCCGGCCACCTGTTTCGCGAGGAGGTGACGATGTCGGGAGTGGTCCCGCTCGTCGCCGGAATGCTTGGCCCCTGCGCGGCCGGCACCGCCTACATCCCCGGGCTCTCGGACTTCGTCCCCATGGTCTCGGGCCAGGGGGCGATGGCGCTCGCCGGGCCCCACCTCACCAAGGCGGTCACGGGCGAGGACATCTCGATGGAGGACCTGGGCGGGGCCAAGGTGCACTGCCGCAAGTCCGGGGTGGGGGACCTGGAGGTCGCCGACGACCCGGAGTGCATCGAGGCGATCAAGTCCTACCTCTCCTACTTCCCCTCCAACTGCGAGGAGCGCCCGCCGATCCGCGAGACCGCCGACCCCGACGACCGCATGTCGGAGAAGCTCATGGAGATCGTCCCGGAGAGCTCGCGCAAGCCCTACGACATGTACGACGTGATCGGCGAGATCGTCGACGACGGCGAGTGGTTCGACATCAAGCCCAAGTTCGCGAGGACGATCATCACCTGCCTGGCGCGGTTCGGAGGCCAGCCCGTCGGAATCGTCGCCAACCAGCCCAAGCAGCTGGGCGGCATCCTCGAGAACGACTCGGCCGACAAGGCCGCCCGCTTCGTCAACCTCTGCGACGCCTTCAGCATCCCCCTCGTGTTCCTGCAGGACGTGCCGGGCTTCATGGTCGGCTCGAAGGTCGAGCACGCCGGGATCATCCGCCACGGGGCGAAGATGCTCTACGCGATCTCGCGGGCGACCGTGCCGAAGGTCACGGTGGTGGTCCGCAAGGCCTACGGCGCCGGCTACTACGTGATGAACGGCAAGGCCTACGAGCCGGACCTCATCGTCGCCTGGCCCGGCGCCGAGATCTCGGTGATGGGCGCGGAGGGCGCGGTGAACATCATCGGGCGCTCGGCGATCGAGGCCTCCGACGACCCGGAGGCGACGCGCGAGGCGATGCTCCAGGCGGTCCGCCAGAACATCGACCCCTACATCGCGGCGAAGAACGCCACGATCGACGACATCATCGACCCGCGCGAGACGCGGCCCACGATCATCAACGGCCTGCGCATGGCGGCGAACAAGAAGGTCGAAAGGCCGTGGCGCAAGCACGGGGTGATGCCGGTGTGAGGGGTCTGGCCGTGACGCGGAAAGGTCCGGGGCTGATGAGGGTGGCCACAGCGTCTCCTCGAGAGCAGAACACCACTTCTGACGAGTTCCAATCGCATAGCGACTACAAGTCGTCAGAACCAGCCGCGAGCTCCCCCGAAGCTCCCACTGGGCCCTCCTTCATTGCCTGTTTCGAGCCCAACGAGCCCCCGGAGGCGCATAAGTGAGCCGATTCGAAGACCCCGTCGTCATCAGCTGCTCGATCAGCGGCGCGATCGCCAACCGCGATCAGTGCCCGGCGATCCCCTACACGCCGGAGGAGTACGCGGCAGAGGCGAAGCGCGCCGTCGACGAGGGCGCCTCGCAGATCCACATCCACGCCCGCACGCCGGACGGCACGCCCTCCTACGAGGTCGAGGACTTCCAGGCCATCACCGAGGCGATCAAGGGCGCGGTCGACGACGTGATCATCAACTACTCGACGGGCGCGATCGGGATCCCGATCGAAAAGCGCCTCGAGTACCTGCAGGCCCTCAGGCCCGACGTGGCCGCGCTCAACATGAGCTCGATGAACTACGCGAAGTACTCCAAGCGGCGCAAGGACTTCGTCTTCAAGGCCGTCTTCGAGAACTCCTTCGACACGATCATCTCGTTCCTCGCCCCGATGCGCGAGCTCGGCATCAAGCCCGAGCACGAGTGCTTCGACGCCGGGCCACATCGCCAACCTCGACCCGCTGATCGACATGGGGCTCCTGGAGGAGCCCGTGAATGTCTCGCTGGTGATCGGGGTGAACGGCGGCATCCGCCCCAACGCTCGCAACGTCGGCGTGATGGCCGACCAGATCCCGGGCGGCCCCGAGGGCCGCAACAACTGGCAGGTCATCGGCATCTCGCGCGACCAGTGGAAGCTGATCGGCGCGGCCCTGGTGCTGGGCGGCAACGTCCGCGCCGGCCTCGAGGACAACCTCTACCTGCCCGACGGCGAGATGGCCCGTTCCAACGGCGACCTGATCGGCAAGGCCCGGCAGATGGCAGAGGACGTCGGGCGCCGCGCCGCCACGGTGGCCGAGGCTCGCGAGATGCTCGGCGTTCCGAGGCGCGAGGAGCCGACTCGCCGCGAGATGCTGACGCACCCGATCGAGACCTCCGAGGCCGCGCCCCAGCCGTGAGCGGCGCCCTCGCCGACGTCAGGGTCCTCGACCTCAGCCGGCTCCTTCCCGGAGGCTTCTGCTCACTGCTCATGGCCGACATGGGGGCCGACGTCGTCAAGGTCGAGGACACCGGGATGGGCGACTACGTGCGCTGGGCGCCGCCCTACTACGGCGACGACTCCCATGAGGCGCTCGGCACCCGCTCCGCGCTCTACCTGGGCCTCAACCGCGGCAAGCGCTCGATCCGCCTGGACCTCAAGCAGGAGGCCGGCCGCGACGCCCTGCTGCGCCTCGTCAAGGACTTCGACGTGGTGCTGGAGAGCTTCCGCCCCGGCGTGCTCGACCGGCTGGGCTGCGGCTACGAGGCGATGCGCGAGGTCAACGCGGGCATCGTCTACTGCGCCATCACGGGCTACGGGCAGACGGGCCCGAAGACAGCCGCGGCGGGCCACGACATGAACTACCTGGGCCTGATCGGCCTGCTCGGCCTCACGGGCGAACCCGGCGGCCGGCCGATCCAGTCCGCCGGCCAGATCGCCGACCTCGGCGGCGGTGCGCTGATGGCAGCGTTCGGCGTGATGGCGGCGCTGCGCGAGCGCGAGCGCTCCGGCGAGGGCCAGGTCGTCGACGTGTCGATGGCCGACGGAGCGCTCTCCTGGCTCGTCATGACGGCCGCTGCCTACCTGGCCGACGGGCGCGTTCCCCAGCGCGGCGCCGAGCAGCTCACCGGTAGGTTCGTCTGTTACCTGCCCTACGAGGCCGCCGATGGCTGGGTGACCATGGGCGCGCTCGAGCCGAAGTTCTGGGCCAGCTTCTGCACGAACACCGGCCATCCGGAGCTGATCGAAAAGCAGTTCGAGAGCCCCGGCTCCGAGGCCTGGAGGCAGATCGCGGCGATCTTCAAGACGAAGACGCGCGAGGAGTGGCGCGCCTTCAACGAGGAGCACGACGCGATGCTCGAGCCCGTCCTCGACCTCGACCAGGCGCTTTCCTCCGACCTCGTGCGCGAGCGCGACATGGTGGTGGAGGTCGATCAGCCCGAGATCGGGCCGGTGCGGCTCCTCGGCGCGCCCGTGAAGCTCTCCCGCACCGCGCCCGACCCCACGCGGCCGGCGCCCGGGCTCGGCGAGCACACCCGCGAGGTGCTGGGCGAGTCGGGCTTTGGCACCGAGGAGATCGACGCGCTGCTTTCGAGCGGCGCCGCGGCAGGCGTGTCCGCCGCCGCCGCCGACGCCAGGTTCATGGGCTGACATGGCGACGGTCGGAGAGCAGGAGCAGGCGGAGCTGCTGAAGATCTCCGAGCTGTCGGAGCGCACGGGCGTGCCGGTGGCGACGATTCACCACTACCTGCGCGAGGGCCTGCTGCCCCAGCCCGTGAAGACCTCGCGCAACATGGCCTACTACGGGCCGGAGTTCGTCGAGCGCATCCGCCTCATCAAGCAGCTCCAGGAGGAGCGGTTCATGCCGCTGCGCCACATTCGCGAGCTGTTCGCTCGCCAGGACGGCGACCCGGAGCGGCTGCGCGCGATGGTGGAGGTCGAGGACCGCATCCTCGCCGGTGCGCTGGAGGGCGAGCGCACCCGCACGCCGGTCGGCGAGGCCCGCGAGCGCTACGAGATGCCGAAGGAGGTGCTCGACCGCATGGAGAAGATCGGCGTGCTGTCGCCGAACTCGCGCGGATACGGGCCCTCGGACGTGCGCATCATCGAGGCGATCAGCCGCTTTCGCGCGAGCGGCTACGACACCGAGATCGGCTTCACCGTCTACGACACGCTTCGCTACAAGCGTGCGCTCGAGGCCCTGGTTGCCGAGGAGATCGACGTCGTGATGGAGCGCCTGGCGGGCAGGATGGAGCCCGAGCGGGTCTCGGAGCTGCTGCGCGACGGCGCCGAGCCGCTGAAGGACCTGATCGCCGCGATGCACACGAAGCTGCTGGTCGCGGAGCTCGAGCGCCGCGCGGCAGGCTAGCCGCCGGCGCCAGTCGACTCGTCCTGGGCGCGGCCGTAGCGCTCGTAGATCACCCTCGAGCCGAACGTCCTGGTCTCGATCAGGTCGAGCGGGACGTCCTCGGTGACCGGCGGCAGGAACGGGGTGCCGCCACCGACGACGATGGGATGGCGGAGCATATGCAGCTCGTCGACGAGGCCGAGCTCCATCGCTGCGGCGGCCAGGCCGGCGCCGCCGATCGAGACGTCCCTGTCGGTCGCGTCGAGCGCCGCAGCGACCTCCTCCGCCACCGATGCCTCGGCGAGCCGGGCGTTGCCCTGGACGCTTTCGAGCGTGCGGCTGAAGACGACCTTCGGGAGCGCGCACCAGGCGTCGGCGAATGCGACCCGGAGCTCGCCGTCGCGCATCGACGGATCCAGCTCCCACGGCAGCATCGTCTCGTAGAGCCTGCGGCCGAGTAGATAGCCGCCGAGCTCGCGTACCTGCTCGAGGTGGAAGGCAAACTGCTCGTCCCTGGGGACCGTCCAGGCGAACGCGCCGTCACGGTCGGCGATGAAGCCGTCCACCGAGACGTTCATCGAGTAGATCAGCATCGCTCAAGCGATCCTACGACCATTGCGGCGCCCCGGCGGCCGCCGCTCAGCTACTTCCCCGAGATCGAGGGCGCGTCGCCCGCGGAGCCCTGGGCGACGATCTTGGCGAGATCCTCGATCGCCGGGCGCAGCGGCTTGGGGACCGAGATCTGATCGGCCTCGTACGTGGTGTCGAGGTAGGCGACCCGGTAGACGAAGCAGTCGGCGCAGCCGGTGGGCGGGGGCTTGGGCAGGTCTCCGAGCCTCGCGGCAACCAGGTCGTCGCGCATGCTCGAGAAGGCCTCGGGGCTCAGCTCCACCTTGCGCGTGGAGCTCGAGCCTCGGCTTCGGGTCGTCACCTTCGCGCTGCCGTCGCTGTAGACGACGAGCTCCTGGTCGATGCCGCCGATCCCGCCGGTCACGCGGAAGTCGACGAGGACGTTGCCCTGGTCGGGCTGGCTCGTGCTGGTGGGCGGCGCGCCGGCGGTCGTGCTCGAGTCGCTCCCGGACGAGCCGCAGCCCGCGATCAGCGTGCAGGCGAGCGCCGCGAGGGCAAGACGGGAGACGGGGCGCACCATGCAAGCATTACGCGTGAACGGCGGCCTCGTCACGCCGGCTCGCCTCCACGGCCAGCGAGCGGATCGCGTGCTGCACCTCGGCGGCGAGCTTCGCGCCGTCCGCCGGAACGGCGGGCGTCGCGACGATGCGGGCGACCACCTCGTCGTGGTCGATCTCCTGAAGGCTGATGTGCGGCGGGTAGCGAGTCGGCACGGTCAGCTCGTCCGACAGCACCTCCTGCACGCGCGCGGGCGTGGTCGCCGCGTCGAAGCGGGCCCTCAGGTCCACGCGCTCGGGCTCGCGCAGTGGGATGACGGCAAGTTGAAGCAGCACGCTGTTGGGCACCATCACGCGGTCGGATCCGTCGATGAGCGTCGTGTAGAAGAGGCCGAGGGAGCTGACGATGCCCTCGACGCCACCCGCCATCGGCCCGCCGTGAAGGCGAACCCGCTCGCCGACGCGGAACGGGCGGGTTGACAGGAGGACCACGCCCGCGAACAGGTTGCCCAGCGTCTGCTGCGCGGCGAGACCCAGCACGACGGCCGTGAAGGCTCCGCCGACCGCCAGGGTGCGGGCGGTGAGCCCCGCGATGCGCAGCGCGACGATGAACGCGATCACGATCGTCCCCAGGCGCACGAGGAACCCCGCCGTGCCGGCCGTGGCCGGGTCCATGCGGCGAACGAGGATCGGCGCAATGCCCCGGCCAAGCGCGCGCGCGAGCCCCCAGCCCAGGGTCACGAGGGCGACGACGGTGACGATCCGCACCTGGGTCCCGAGCCCGGGGAACAGCGTCGCGCGATGGGCGAAGGCGATGAGCACCCCGGCGACCATCAGGCCGATGACCACCACGCTCCCACGCGCTCGTGACGCCGCGGTGCGGTCGATCTCGGCGCCAAGGCCTACCTGGCGCCACTGCTCGGTCCTGCTCTCGAAGAGCGCGCGTCCTCGGCGCGGGGAAATGGGCATCCATGGTCGCCTACCCGCCCCCGGGGCTTCTGAACGTACGATCGTCACACATGCGTGACGGAGCCCCAGCCCTCGCGATCACGGCCGGTCTGAGCATCGCCGCCGTGGGCGTGGTCGTTGCGGCGGCCGCCGGAGCGCCCTACCTGGGGTTCGATGGTGTCGGGGCGGGCATCGTGCTCTTCGCCGCCGGCCTCTTCGCCGCCCTGTTCGCCGTGCCCTTCGCGCTCGAGCGCGGCCTGCGGGACTCCGAGCTCCAGATCGACCGCCGCTGGGAGCTGGCGCTGATTCGCTGGGGCCTCGTCACCACCGCGGTCGTCGCGGTGGGCGTGGCGCTGGCGGCGATCTTCGGGCTGCACGGCTCGACCTTCGGCGGCGCCCTCGCGATCGTCGTCCTCGCCGACAGTCTCCTCATCGTTGCGACCCTGATCGTCTGGATGGTTTCCAACTGACGAATCCGCAGGGGGCCAGGCAGCCCCCGGGACCGACCTATAATCCCGATTGACTGGTCAGTCAATCTCCCGGAGGAGGGCGAAATCCGCGCCGCTGCCATCCAGCTCAACTCCACGGCCGACAAGGCCCGAAACACGCAGAGCGCCGAACGGCTGGTGCGCGCCGCCGCGGCCGACGGCGCCGACTTCATCGCCCTTCCCGAGAAGTGGAACCTGCTCGGCGATCCCGACGCGCTGCGCGCCGGTGCCGAGGAGATCGACGGACCGAGCGTGAGCGCGGCGCGCGGCTGGGCGCGCGAGCTGGGCGTACACCTGCTGGCCGGGAGCTTCGCGGAGCTCGACCCGGGCACCGGGCTGCTGCACAACACGAGCCTGCTGATCGCCCCGAGCGGCGAGATCGCCGCGACCTACCGCAAGATCCACATGTTCGACGTCGACGTCGGTGGGGTGGAGTACCGCGAGTCCGACGTCGAGACCGCCGGCGCGAAGGCCGCCACGGCCCGCGCCGGCGACCTGGAGGTGGGGCTGACCGTCTGTTACGACCTGCGCTTCCCCGAGCTCTTCCGGATCCTCGCGCTGCGCGGCGCCGCCCTGATCACGGTGCCCGCAGCCTTCACGGAGGTCACGGGCCGCGATCACTGGCACGTTCTGCTGCGGGCGCGGGCGATCGAGAACCAGCTCTTCGTTGTCGCCGCGGGCCAGGCCGGCCAGGCGCCGCCGCACTACCGAAGCTACGGCCACTCGCTGATCGCCGACCCGTGGGGGCGCGTTCTGGCCGAGGCGCCGGGCGAGGGCGAGACGTTCGTCGCCGCCGACCTCGATCTCGGGGAGCTCGAGCGGGTTCGCGCCGAGCTCCCGTCGCTTCGCAATCGCCGCCCGGACGCCTATCGCTGGCCCGTCGCCGAGATGGCGGTCGCCTGATGGCCAGGGCCGCCACGGTCGACAAGCGCCGCCAGATCCTCGACGCGGCGAGCCGGGTGTTCGCGCGCACCGGCTTCCACGCCTGTCGCGTCTCCGACATCGCCGACGAGGCCGGCGTCGCCTACGGCCTCGTCTACCACTACTTCAAGTCCAAGGACGAGGTCCTGAACGAGCTGTTCGCCGAGCGCTGGTCGGTGCTGCTCAGCGCGATCGAGGAGGTGGACCGCCAAGACGTGAGCGCTCGGGAGAAACTGGACGCATGCGCCGGGTTCATCATCGACTCCTACCGCCACGACCCCGACCTGATGAAGGTGATCGTGGTCGAGGTGACGCGCGCGGCCAACTCGTTCGGCCGCACCCACCTGCCGGAGATCAGGCGCGCCTACGACTCCATCGCCAAGATCGTCTCCGACGGCCAGGCCAAGGGCGAGTTGCGCGACGACGTCGACCCGGAGTTCGCCTCGATGTGGTTCTACGGCGCGATCGAGCAGCTCCTCTCGGGCTGGGTCTTCGAGCTCATCCCCGCGGGCGACGCAAACTTCGACAGCGCGCGGGTGATGCTGGTCGAGACGATCTGCTGCGGGCTTGAACGCCCCGCATCCGGGTAGGGTTGGACCGCATGGACAACGACGTAGTGAGAAGGCTGATCTGGGCCGGCATGCTGGCCGCCACCGGCGCCATCGCCAGCATCGTCGCCAATCGGGCGGCCACCGCCATCTGGCTGCGGGTCTTCAAGGAGGACCCGCCGGAGTGAGCGCCCAGGGCCCCTACACGCCTCCCGGGGAGGATCGCGGCGTCGGCGAGATGGTCCTCGACATCTCCGAGCGTCTCTCGATCCTCGTCCGTGAGGAGTTCGAGCTCGCCAAGGCGGAGGTGGCCGAGAAGGTCCAGAAGCTCCTGCGCGGCGGCGCGGTGGGCCTCGCCGCCGGCATCTTCGCCCTCGCCGGGTTCGCGATGTTCATGCACGGCATCGCCTGGCTCCTCGACAAGCTCTTCTTCGGCGGCGACATCTGGATCGGGTTCATGGTCGAGGCGATCATCTGGTTCGGGTTGGCCTCGGCCGCGGGCGCGTTTGCCTACCGCTCGTTCAAGGAGGGCGCGCCGCCGGTGCCCGAGATGGCGATCGAAGAGGCCAAGCTCACGCGCGACGCGATCTCCGGGGAGCACACGGGCGCATGACCGACGGCTCAGACGTCGGCCGCCCCGAGAAGACGCCGGGCCTGACCGCGGCTCGCACCGTCGCGCCGGGCACCCGCAACGCGTCGCAGATCCGCCAGGACATTCAGCTCCAGCGCGAGGAGCTCGCCGGCGCGGTGGACTCCCTGCGCGGCCGCGTCACCGAGCTCACCGACTGGCGCCGCCAGGTGCGTGAGCACAAGCGCGAGCTCGCGATCGGCGCCGCGGTGGTTGGCTTCGCCATCGGCGGCCTCTTCGCCATGCGGCGCAGGTAGTTCCGGCCGAAAGCGGTCCTAGTCTGGCCGCATGGGTCAGGCGCAGGTGTCGGTCGCGACTGTGGTGCGGGTCGTCGTGGCGGCGACGGCCGCATTCGCGGTCATCTATCTGATCTACCTGATTCGCAACGTCGTCGGGCTCTTTCTCGTGGCCCTCTTCGTCGCGGTCGCCGTCGCCCCGGCCGTCAATTGGCTGGACCGTCGCAGCGTTCCGAGGTGGCTGGCGGTGCTGCTGGTCTACCTCGCCGGCCTCAGCGGGATCGTCGGGGTGGGGCTGCTGATAGTGCCGCCGCTCGTGACCGGCGTCAGCGACCTCTCGAACAACATCCCCGGGTACGTCAGCGATCTGCGGCACAACCAGACCTTTCGCAAGTACGACAACAAGTACGGGATCTCCGACAAGTTGAACCAGCAGGCCCAGGACCTGCCGTCGAAGCTCGGGGACGCCGCGGGCACCCTTCGCGACGTCACCGTCGGCGTCTTCACGAGGCTGGTCCAGCTCTTCTCCATCCTCGTGATGGCGTTCTTCCTTGTTCGCGACGGCGATCGGCTGCTCGAGTTCATCTTCCGACAATTCCGCCCCGAGCGGGAGGCACGAATGCGGAAGGTGGCCGGCGACGTATCGGACGCGATCGCCGGCTACGTCTTCGGGAACTTCGTGATCAGCGTGCTGGCGGGGCTGGTCACCTACATCACGCTGAGCATTCTCGACATCCCCTTCGCCCTGCCGCTTGCGGTCCTGTTCGGGTTCTTCGACCTCGTGCCGCTCGTGGGGGCCACGCTGGGAGGCATCCTCGTGGGCATCGTCGTCTCGTTCAACGACTTCCCGGTGGGACTGATCGTTTGGGCGGCCGTGCTGATCGTCTATCAGCAGATCGAGAACAACATGATCCAGCCGTATGTGTACGGGCGCGCGGTCCAGCTGCATCCGCTCATCGTGATCGTCGCGATTCTCATCGGCGGCTCGCTGCTGGGAGTGCTCGGGGCGTTGATGGCAATTCCGGCAGCCGCCGCGGTCCAGGCCGTCGTGCGCGACTACTGGCGCTACACGCACGGCGACGCCAAGGTTCCCGCTCGACCCGAGCCGGCCGCCGGCTGAGAGCCGCCGCCTACGCGAGGGCGTCGAGCGAGACCCCGCCGACCCCGATCAGACCGGGGCCGACGTGCGCCCCGATGACGGGGCCGATCTCCGAGACGAAGACCGGGTCGTTGCCGAAGATCTGGCGGCACTCCTCGACCAGGCGGCGTGCCGTCTCGGGGTCGTGGATGTGCTGCACCACCCACGCGTTGGCGCCGTCGGCGTGGCGGCGGCGGGCGTAGTCCACCATGCGCTCGAAGGCGCGCCGTCGCGTGCGCACCCGCTCCACGGGGGTGATCTCCTCGCGGAGGGTGAGGATGGGCTTGATCTGAAGCGCCGAGCCCAGGAACGCGCTGGCGGCGCCGATGCGCCCGCCCTTTCGCAGGTACTCGAGGGTGTCGACCGCAAACCAGATCTCGAGCTCCTCACGGGTGCGCTGAGCGGCGGCCAGCGACTCCTTGCCGTCCGCTCCCCGGGCCGACGCGCGGGCCGCTGCCAGGACGACGACCCCCTGGCCTCCGCAGGCGGTGCGGCTGTCGTAGACCTGGATCCGTTCGCCCCCGCGGCCGTCATCGATCAGCTTCTGGCGGGCCTGGGTAGCGGCCTGGTAGGTGCCTGAGATCCCGGCGGAGATGTGGATCGAGACGATCTCGCGTCCCTCGTCCAGCAGCGGCCCGTAGATCTCGCAGAAATCGCCGATCGAGGGCTGAGACGTGGAGGCTCCCTCCTCGCTCGCGCTGAGGCGCTCGAAGAAAGCGTCGTATTCAGCGCGGCCGATGTCCATCTCGCGGCGCTGCTCGCCATCGAGGGTGACGTAGAGGCTGACGCGATGGATGTCGTTGCCTTCAGTGATCTCATCTGGCAGGTACGACGTTGAGTCGGTGACGATGGCGGTTGAGCCCAAGGCACCCGTTCTATCACTCCGCCTACCATGCCGCCCGTGCCGAAGACCCTGGTAACAGGCGGGGCTGGGTTCCTGGGGACCCACGTCGTGCACGCCCTCCTCGAGCGCGGCGACGACGTCAGGCTCCTGCTTCGCCGCTCCACCGAGGCCGGCCACCTGGACGGCCTCGACGTCGAGCGAGTGAAGGGCGACGTGACCGACAGGCGCGCGGTGCGCCGCTCGATGACCGGAGTCGACCGCGTGTTCCACATCGCGGGACGCACCTCGATGCGCAGCAAGGATCGCGAGGCGGTGTTCGCCACGAACGTCGGCGGCACCCGCCTGGTCATGGAGGAGGCGCTCAGCGCCAAGGTCGAGCGGGTGGTCCACACCTCCTCGGTCTCGGCGATCGGCGCCGCCAGGCCACGCGGAGCGATCGACGAGTCCACGCGGTTCGAGATCGGCCACCTGGGGATCGCCTACGTCAACTCCAAGCACGAGGCCGAGCACGAGGCGCTGCGTGTCGCGGCGCACGGCCTGGACGTCGTCTTTGTCAACCCGACCTTCGTCCTCGGCCCCGAGGACCCGACCCGCACGTCGATGGGGCTCGTCCGCCGCTTCCTGCTGGGCCGCGTGCCGTTCTACATCGACGGGGGCCTGAACGTCGTCGACGTTCGCGACGTCGCTGTGGGGCACCTGCTCGCCGACGAGAAGGGGGAGCCCGGCGAGCGCTACATCCTGGGCGGCCGCAACTTCACCCTCGACCGGCTCTTCGCCGACCTGGCTCGCATCTCGGGCTGCGAGCCGCCGAAGACCAAGCTCCCGCTCGCGAGCGTGACGGCGGCCATCGAGGTGGCCGGGCGCCTGCGGCTGCCCATCGCGACCACGCGCGACGAGGCCCGAGCCGGCGCCCTGTGGTGGACGGCGCGCTCGACGCGCGCCAGGACCGAGCTGGGCTTCGAGTCCCGCCCGCACGAGGAGACACTGGAGGACGCGGTGCAGTGGCAGCGCGACGAGTTGGGCGACCGCGTGCGCTACGCGCGCAGCTCGCTCGAGTCGGCCGCGATCGGAGCCATCGGCGCCGCGGCCGCGATCGGCGACCGGCTGGCGCGGGTCTGATGGCTGCGCCCGCGAAGAAGGAGGGCGATCGGTTGGTTCTGTACCGGTGCCCGACCCGCACGAACTACCTCTGCCCGTGCGGCGCCGTCGAGAGGCGGCTTCGCAAGCTCGGCGTCGAGCACGAGACGGTCCGCGTCCCCTACAAGCGCTCGGCCCGGCCGGAGATCGAGGAGCTGACCCGCCAGCGGCGCGTGCCCGTGCTCGTCGACGGCGAGGAGATCGTCCACGACTCGCGGCGAATCATCGAATACCTCGAATGGCGGACTTCCGAGCTTCAGTAGCCGCTGTGCCCTGCCGGGTCCCGGTGGCGCCCATCCGTGCCGAAACCGGACGCGAAGCGGAGGATTTCGGTGCCGTTGTCCTCGTGCTTTAGAATCTGAAGCCATGGAGACGCTCGACTCAGCAATCACGCTCACCGACGGCGCGGCGGACAAGATCAAGGATCTCGTCGCCGGCCGCGACAACGCCGACGAGTCCGCGCTGCGCGTGGCGGTCCGCGGCGGCGGTTGCTCCGGATTCCAGTACGCGCTCGCCCTCGACCAGGCCAAGGACGACGACCACATCTTCGAGCACAACGGCGTGTCCGTGGTTGTCGACAAGGTCAGCATGCAATTCGTGATCGGCAGCCAGGTCGACTTCGTCGACGGCCTTCAGGGCGCAGGGTTCGTGGTCAACAACCCGAACGTCGTTGCCGCCTGCGGATGCGGGTCCTCCTTCCAGGTGAAGGAAGACTCACCGGCGGCCGGCGCCGCCACCCCCGCCTGAGCCTCGATAGCCGTCCATCTCGGCGTCCTCGCTCCAGGTCCGCTCAACCTCCGGCTCATAGCCGGCGCCGATCAGCGCCTCGTATGCGGCGACGGCATTTGATGCGCGCGCTCCGTCGTGGCGCCTCGGTGTGTCGGGGCAACGCTGCACTACGCTGGCCCCGTGGCCGAGGCAATCGGGCAGATTCTCGCGTTCGCGGTCGCCGCCGCGATCAGCCCGATCCCGATCATCGGTGTGATCCTGATGCTCGGAACGCCGAGGGCTCGCTCGAACGGACCCGCGTTCATCCTCGGTTGGGTGGTCGGCGTGGCGGGCGTCGGAACGATCGTGCTCATTGCCTCCGGCGGAGCCAGCGCCAGCGACCAAGGTCAGCCGGCGGACTGGGTAAATGCCCTGAAGCTGGCGCTCGGGGGAGCACTCCTGTTGGTCGCGGTCAAGCAATGGCGAAAGCGGCCTCGCGGTGGCGAGGAAGCCGAGATGCCGACGTGGATGCGGTCGGTCGACCACTTCACCGCCGGCCGAGCCGCGGCCCTCGGGGCGGCGTTCTCGGCGGCGAACCCCAAGAACCTCTTGCTAATCGTCGGCGCCGCGGCGGCGATCGCACAGACGGGGGCCTCCGCCGGCGCGCAGGCCGCAGCGCTGGCGATTTTCACGCTGATCGCGACGCTGGGGACCGCGGTTCCGGTCGCCCTTTATTTCGCACTCGGCGACCGATCGCGGCCCACGCTCGAGTCGGTCCAAGACTGGATGAGACAGAACAACGCCGCGATCATGACCATCCTTTGCCTGGTCATCGGCGCCAAGCTGATCGGCGATGCGATCAGCGGATTCGCGGCGTAGGCGAGGTCCGCTCTTCGTCTCTGTGAAGAAGGGCCGCGGGGGGTTCGCCGGCGATGGACGCGATCCGCCGACGTGGGCAGCGTTTCTCGTCCGCGAGTGGGTGAGCCGGCTAGTTGATCTGCATCGGCGGGCTCTGCTGAGAGCCGCCGGGAAGGATGCGCTCGGGCTCGGAGAGCTCGGCGTCGTCGGGCTGGGTCACGCCCAGCGCCTTGGCCAGCTCGCCCGAGTCGAACATCTCCTCGACGATGTCGGCGCCGCCCAGCAGCTCGCCGTTGACGTAGAGCTGGGGGAAGGTCTGCCAGTCGGAGATCTCGCCGGTGACCTCGCGCAGCGGCTGCAGGACCGGGAGGACGTCGACCGCCCCGTACTCGACCCCGAGCTGCTCCAGCACTCCGACGACGCGCATGGAGAAGCCGCAACGCGGCGCCTCGGGCACGCCCTTCATGAACAGAAGGACCTTGTTGTCGCGGATGAGCTCCTCGACCTGGCTCTTGAGCTGCGGATCTGCCATGTCCACACCTTAGCGAGCGGCCCAGCTTGCCCCGGCGGGGGATGCACTGCGTTGAATCACTTGCGGATGCCTACGGCATCCTTACATGCTGCTTTCGGGTCTAAAGACCCTCAGCTCACATTTGCGGTGATGGAGAGGGCGTGGATGGAGCCGTCGTCCATGCGGTGCTGCACGGCGGCCTTGACCATCCGGTGCTGGTCGATCCGCGAGCGGCCCTCGAACTGCGGGGCGGTCACGATGGCGCGCAGGTGGTCGCCGCCGCCCTCGTCGACGATCTCGACCTCCGAGCCGGGCAGCGCCTCGGCGATCAGGCTGCGAATCTCCTCGAGGTCGGCGGCCAAGGCCCTAGCTCTCCGTCACCGGGCCGTGCACGTGCTCGCGCATCTCCTCGACCTGCGAGATCTTGATGCGGGGCCGGCCATGCGGCTCGCCCCGGCCCTTCTCGACCTCGTCGATGATCCCCCAGCCCTCCCAGGTGACGTGGCGGGGGTCGCGCTCGCTCAGGAGCGCGTCGAAGTCGGCCTGGGAGCCGCCGGCCTCGGGCACCCTGCCCGCATCGACGTCCGCGAAGAGGTTGTCGACGGTCTCCTGGGCGTCCTTCTTGTTGGTGCCGATCACGCCGCTGGGGCCGCGCTTGATCCAGCCCACGGCGTAGAGGCCCGGGACCTGCTCGCCCGTGTGCGGATCGACGACGCGACCGCCCTCGTTGGAGATGGTCGCGCGCACCTCGTCGAACGGGATGCCCTCGAGGCCGATGCCCGCGTAGCCGATCGAGCGGAAGACCAGCCCGCAGTCGAGGGTCTCGCGGTGGCCCGTGTCGCGGGCCCGCACGGCGCCCGAGTCGTCGCGAATCAGCTCGTTTCGACCCAGCACGATGCGCTCGACCTTGCCGTCGCCCTGGATCTCCAGGGGCGAGGAGAAGAACCTCAGGACGATGCGCTTGCGCTTGCCCTCCGGCTCGCGCGAGGCGAAGTCGGTGAAGATCTCGACGTTTCGCTGGTTGGTGGGGTCCGAGTCGTCGGATTCGAGGAAGGCCTGGCTGATCTCGTCGAGCTCGCAGTCGGCGGAGTCGACGATCACGTCGGCGTCGGCCATCTCGCCGAGCTCGCGGACCTCGGGGTTCGTGAACGCCGCCTGCGCGGGCCCGCGGCGGCCGAGAATCACGATCTCGCTGATGCTGGAGCCGGCCAGCGCGTCGATCGCGTAGTCGGCCGTGTCGGTGGCCTCCAGCTCCGAGCGCGTGAGGGCGAGCATCCGGGCGACGTCGGCCGCGACGTTGCCGTTGCCGACCACGATCGCGCGCTCGCATTCGAGGTTGAAGCTGCGGTCGGCGAAATCGGGATGGGCGTTGTACCAGGCGACGAACTCGGTGGCGGCATGCACTCCCGGCAGCCCCTCCCCAGCGATCCCCAGCTGGCGATCGGTCGCGGTGCCGTAGGCGTAGACGACGGCGTGGTAGTGCTGGGCGAGCTCGGCCGGGGTCAGGTCGCGGCCGATCTCGACGCCGCCGAAGAAGCGGAACGTCTCTCGCGCCGCGGTCTTCTCGTACATGCGGGTGACCGACTTGATCTTCGGATGGTCGGGAGCGACGCCTGCGCGAACCAGGCCGAAGGGCGTCGGCAGCCTGTCGAACATGTCCACGGCGACGTGGATGTCCTCGCGCTTGTGAAGGTGCTCAGCCGAGTAGAAGCCGGCCGGGCCGGAGCCGACGATGGCGACGCGAAGGGGTTTGTCGGCGGTGCCAGGGGCGCTCATCGGACGCGGAAGGGTAGATGAACCGCGACCGGGGCTTCGCCGGACAAGCGCCGCCCGGGGCCTCAGGCGAGCGAGTGAAGGTGGCGCGCCGTGGCGGCGCCGTCGAGCGCGTCGAGCGCGTGCGCGACAGACATGGAGACGCAGGTGAAGATGGGCGTATCGCGGAGCGTGTAGGCGCTCGACTCGGAGGGCCGAAGGTCCTGAACGAGGTCCAGGAACTGGCCGACGTCGTCGGCCTCGAAGGACACGACGAACTCCTGGTCGTCGAGGCCGAAGGAGTACGCCGTGTTGATCGTGATCTCCGGGTATCGCCTGCCGATCTCGATGTGTTCGGCCATGATCCGCCGGCGCTCCTCCATCGGCAGGCGGTACCACTCGCGCTTCTTGTCGAGCGGATAGACGATCAGGTACTTGCGCTTCGACGTGCAGATCTCGGCCCGGGCCTCGGACTCGGAGTAGGGCGACCGCTTCGTCATCGCCAGGTATGAGTGCGGCATGCTCGACCAACGTGCCAGGCCGCTCTGCGCAAGCACGACGTGGAACCTGTGGATGTCCTCCAGGACCGGGCTCTGGGCCAGCAGCATCAGGTCCGTGTCGCCGCGAGTTCCGACGGTCGAATACGCGCGCAGCGAGCGGTCCGTGGCGAAGTCTTCGCAGGCGGCGAGGAACTCGCGTTTATCCTCAGCGCGCTCCTCTTCCTCACGCCGCTGCCACGCGGGATCGACCTTGAAGAAAGTGAACTTGGCATACGTACGGCTGCCGGCGTCGCTCATGCTCCCGATGGTAGTGGGCGGCGTGCTGCTGGTCGCGCCCGCGGCGGCGCCCGCGAGCGGGTTCCCCACCGCCTCGCCGAGCGTGACGGTCGAGGTCCTGCCCAAATCGACGACGCCCGCCGACCTGGCGCGGATCCCGGGCGCCGCGCTGGGGATCATGAGCGCGGGGATCGGCAGGGTGCCGCCCGAGCAGACCTACCTGGACGTCGGGCAGGGCAGCCGGCTGAACGACTCGCTCTACGACGGCGACCTCCCGCACGCGGTCCCGGAGGCGAACGGCACCGTGCCGCCCGCGGCGTGGGCGCAGATCCTCGATCGCGCCGAGGGGGCGCCGGCGAGCATCGACCCGGGCCTGCTTGCGACGACGCTGGCGAAGGCGGGAATCCCGGTCGCGGCTCAGCCGGGCGCAGGCCGCGCGGGCCTGATGGCCGTCGACGAGTCGGGCAAGACGACGATCCGCTGCGCCTCGCCGTGCGCGGGGCTCACCGTGGCGCGGGCGACAGTGAGCGAGGCCGCCGCCCTCGCCCGGGCTTCCAGCGGAGACGACCTGCTGATCGCGTTCGCTGCGCCTCCGCCGGCGCGAAACCACGAGCTGCCCATCGCCGTGGCGGGCGACGGGTTCTCCGGCGAGCTGACGTCGGAGTCCACGCACACGGACGGCCTGGTGCTGAGCACGGACATCGCGCCGACGATCCTCGGTCGGCTCGGGGTCGACGTGCCGGGCGACATGGCGGGCCAGCCGATGACCGCGGCCGGAAGCGCCGACCCGGCCGCGATCGAGCGGCTCGACACCAGGCTCTCGGAGGTCGGGCCGCGGCGCCACACGGTGATCGGCTTGAACATCCTGATCTGGCTCGGAGTGACCCTGCTGTCGATTGCGATCACGCGCGGGCGCGCCGCGACCGCCGCGCTCCCGCTGTTCGCGTCGACCCTCGCGTTCGCCCCCGCCACGATGCTGATCGCGCCGGCGTTCGACCCGACCGACCTGGCCGAGCGGCTGATCGTCGGCGCCGGAGCGCCCGCGCTCGCGATCGCGTCGTATCTCCTCGCCGGCGGCCTGGGGGGCGCTGGCCCTGGGCGCGGCGGCGACCGTGGGCTGCTACGCCATCGACGTGATCGCGGGCTCGAGCCTCACGAGCCGCTCGGTGGTGGGGCCGAACCCGTCGCTCGGGGTGCGCTTCTACGGGATCGGCAACGAGCTGGAGGCCACCTTCGCCGCTCTCGCGTTCGCCGGCACGGGCGCAGGCCTGCAGCGCTGGGCGCCCATGATCGAGCCGCGGCGCGCGGCGCTGGTGTTCGGTGCCGTCGGCCTCGCGACGGTGATCGCTTTCGCCCCGGGCCGGTTCGGCGCCGACGTGGGGGCGGCGATCGACCTGCCCATCGGGGCCGGCGTCGCGGTCGCCGTCTGCGTTGGCGCTGCGCGGCGGCGAGCGGTCCTCATCCTGGCGCTGCCCCTCGCAGTCCTGGCGCTGCTCGCCGTGGTCGACCTCGTGACCGGCGGCGACTCGCACCTCACGCGCTCCGTGCTTCAGGCCGGCGGGCTGGACAACCTGGGCAACGTCGCCGAGCGCCGACTGCGGCTGGGGGCAAGAAGCTTCGTCGACTTCGCCACGCGCTTCGAGTTCATCGTGGCGGTCGCGGTGGCCGTGGCCGCCATCGTCTGGCGGCGGCGTATCCAGGCGTGGTTCGACGGGATGCCACTGGCCTGGGCGGGGTTCCTGGGCGCTCTGGCGGCCGTCGTGGTGGGCACGGTTGCCAACGACTCCGCGGCCGTCGTCTTCATGGTCGGAACCACCTACATCGCCACGACCTGCGGCGTGGCGTATGCACAGGCACGCCGGGGTCCGGAATCGAAGCCCGAAATCGCCCCAAGGCATCGAGATCCTGCGATAACCTGAATGAGTTGCCCGCCGCCGGGTGTCGAGTCCCCTTTCCCGGCGCAGGTCGTCCGCCTGCAGGAGCGGTAACAGAGCATGCGAATCGCGATCGTCAGCCCATACTCCTGGACCTATCCAGGTGGCGTGAACCGCCACGTGGAGTCGCTTGCGTACGCGCTCGACGCACGCACCCACGACATCCGCGTGTTCGCCCCGTGGGATCCGCCGGGCCGCCTCAGCCGCCGCCTGCACCGCGCCGACCCCGAGCTTCGCGACGCGCCCGACTTCCTCGTGCCCGTGGGGCGCACCGTCGGGTTCGGCGCGAACGGCGCAGTCTCCAACCTCTCGGTCTTCCCCGACGCCGTCACCGGCCTGCGCCGCGAGCTGCGCGCCGGCAGGTTCGACGTCGTCCACGTCCACGAGCCGCCGGCGCCGTTGCTCGGCTGGGACACCTGCTCGTTCCCCGACGCCCCCGTGGTCGGGACGTTCCACGCGTACTCGACCAAGCCGATGCCGAACGGCATCGCGAACGTTCTCGGCGCCCGACGCAAGTTCAACCAGCTGCACGCCCGCATCGCGGTATCCGAGGCCGCTGCCTGGACCGGCAAGCGCTGGTTCGGCGGCGAGTACGAGGTGATCCCAAACGGCGTCGACATCGACGGCCCGGCCCTGGGGCCCAAGCCCGGGTCCGACGAGCTCCGCGTGCTGTTCGTGGGCCGCGCCGAGGAGCGCAAGGGACTGCCCGTCCTGCTGACGGCCTTCGAAGCCCTGGTGGAGCACGTTCCGTCGCGGCTCACCGCGGTGGGCGTCACGGGCGAGGACATCTCGCGCTACGTCGCGGACCCCGACACCGCCCGGCACATCGAGGCGGTCGGGCGAGTCGATCAGGAACGCCTCTGGACCCTGCTTCACGAGGCCGACGTCCTGGTCGCGCCGTCGCTGTCCGGCGAGAGCTTCGGGATGGTGCTGACCGAGGCCTTCGCGATGGGCACGCCGGTGATCGCGTCGAACATCGCCGGCTACGCCGACGTGGTGACCGACGGCGTCGACGGGGTGCTTGTGCCGCCCGCCGACGCGCAGCGTCTCGCCGAGGAGCTTCAGCGCATGTACGTCGAGCCTCTCCGCAAGAACCGCCTGGGCGAGGAGGCCCGCCGCAGCGCGGCCCGCTACGCCTGGCCGCGAGTCGCCGAGCGCGTCGAGGCCGTCTACGAGCGGGTCGCCGCCCACCAGGCCGCGCCCGCCGGCGCTGCCGAGGGCCTCGCCAGGCGTTCGGGCATCGTCCCCATCGACGGCAGCCCCCGGGTCCCGGCGCGGCGCCTGCCCTCGCTCGACCCGGCGCCGGCCAAGGCAAGTCACGGGCAGCTGGCCCGGCGAGTCGCCCTCGGAGTCGCCGGCGTGCTGGGCGTGGGCCTCAGCCTCATCGCCGCCAACCGCATCGGCCTGGACAAGGTCGTCACCAGCATCGTGCGCTCCGACGCCGGCTGGGTGATCGCGGCCACCGCGCTGATGATGCTCTCCATGCTCTTCCGGGCGGTCTCGTGGTTCGCGATCGCCAAGTCGGCCCTGCCGACCCGGCCCGTTCGCCGCCGCGACGTCCTCTCGGCGACGATGATCGGCGTTCTGATGTCGGCCACGCTCCCGGCCCGCCTCGGCGAGCCCGCGCGCGCCATGGTGCTGTCGCGCCGCACCGGCAGGATGCGCGAGACGTTCCCGGTGCTCCTGGGCACGCTGGTGTCGCAGACGGTGTTCAACATCGTCGCGCTCGTGCTGCTCGGCGGCATCATCGTCTCGACGACCGATCTGTTTCACAGCTCGTCGACCAAGCTCTTCATCGTCAGCATGGCCCCGCTTCTCGCCCTGGTGGCGGTGGCGCTCGCGCCCACCGTGGTGCGCGGAACCGGCAGCGGCCGCATCGCCCGCGCGCTGCAGGCCGCGCGCGCTGCGCTGCTGCGGGTGCGCACCGGGCTCGCCGTCTTCCGAGATCCCCGCCGCGGCGCGGTCGCGGGCGGCGCGCAGCTCCTCGCCTGGGCGATCCAGCTGCTGGCCGTCTACTCGCTCAGCTTCGCGCTGGGGCTCGAGCACCACGCGGGCATCGGCGCCGCGGCGGCCGTGCTGTTCGCGGTGAACGTCACCGCCGTCGTCCCGGCCACCCCGTCGAACATCGGCGTCTTCCAGCTCGCCGTGATCAGCGTCCTCACCACCGGATTCGGCGTGAGCGCCGCCGACGCGCTCGCCTACGGCGTGATCCTCCAGGCGGTGGAGATCGCCACCGCGGTCACGCTCGGCCTCCCGGCGCTCGTTCGCGAGGGCGTCTCGTGGTCGGACATGCGCATGCGCGCCCTCTCGGCCGCGCCCGCCCGCCTGCAGCCGAAGCCCCGCCAGGCCGGCGAAGGGGTCAGACCCCTTTAGTTTCACTCTCGTCACAAAGGGGTCAGACCCCTTTAGTTTGACTCTCGGCACACATCGCCGCTTGACCCCCTCGCTATCCTCGCTTGCGTGAACTTCGTCAGCGCCAGCGCGACCATGGTGAACCGCCGGGACATGCCCGGGCGGTCGTTGCGCGTGGCGGTCTGACCTCCTCCGCGCGGCGCCCGCCCTCCTACGATTCAAAGCGCAATGGCTGAGCGCGACTACCTAGCCGCGGTCCGTGACCACATCGTCGTCTTCGACGGCGGCATGGGCGCGACCCTGGAGCAATTCGAGCTCACCTCCGAGGACTACGGCGGCCTGCAGGGCAAGTGCCACGAGGCGCTGGTGCTCAACCGGCCTGACGTGATCGAGGGCGTGCACGCGTCCATGCTCGACGCGGGCGCCGAGGTCGTGGAGACCGACACCTTCCAGGGCAGCCGCATCAAGCTCGACGAGTGGGGCCTCGGCGAGCACACGCTCGAGATCAACACGAAGGCCGCGGAGATCGCCCGCACGGCTGCCGGCGACGACCGGTTCGTGGCCGGCTCGATCGGCCCGACGGGCTTCCTGCCCGCATCCGACGATCCGACGCTGGGCAACATCGGCTTCCGCGAGCTGGTCGCCGTGTTCGAAGAGCAGGCTCGCGGCCTGGTGAGCGGGGGCGCGGACCTGATCATCGTCGAGACTGCGCAGGACATCCTCGAGGTCAAGGCGGCGATCTTCGGCGCTCGTGAGGCGTTCAAGGAGATCGGGCGCTCGGTGCCGATCCAGGCGTCGGTATCGCTGCTGCCGCAGGGCGGCAAGATGCTCCTCGGCACCGACATCGCCGCCGTGCTGACGACGCTCGCCGCGCTGGAGGTGGACGTGGTTGGCCTCAACTGCTCCACCGGGCCGGAGGACATGCGCGACGCCATCCGCTTCCTCGGCGAGAACTCGCCGCTGCCGGTCCACTGCATCCCGAACGCCGGGCTGCCGCTCCAGGGCCCCGACGGCGAGACGATCTTCCCCGAGACGCCTGAGCAGATCTCCAAGGTCCTCGGCGAGTTCGTCGAGCGCCATGGCGTCTCGATCGTCGGTGGCTGCTGCGGCACCACGCCGGACCACATAAGGGCGATCCGCGAGCGCTGCGCCAGCGCGAAGCCGTCGACCCGCCCGACGCCGGGCGAGGTGAGCGTGTCGTCGATGATGACGGCGACCGACCTGGTGCAGGAGCCGCGCCCGACCCTGGTCGGCGAGCGCGTCAACTCCCAGGGCTCGCGCAAGGCCAAGGAGCTCCTGCTCGCCGACGACTACGACGGGCTGGTGCAGGTCGCCGAGGACCAGGTGACCGGCGGCGCCCACGTGCTGGACGTGTGCGTAGCGCTCACCGAGCGCCAGGACGAGGCCGAGCAGATGAGCGAGGTCGTGAAGCGGATTTCGCTCACCCAGCCCGCCCCGATCCAGGTGGACTCGACGGAGCCCGACGTGATCGAGGCCGCCCTGGAGTCGATCCCGGGCCGGGCGATCGTCAACTCCATCAACCTCGAGGCCGGACGCGACAAGGCCGATCGCGTCATCCCGCTGGCGCGTGCGCACGGCGCCGCGCTGATCGCGCTGACGATCGACGAGGTGGGGATGGCCAAGACCCCCGAGCGCAAGCTCGAGATCGCGAAGCGGCTCACCGAGATCGCCTGCGACGAGCACGGGTTGGAGCGCGAGTCTCTGATCTTCGACGTCCTCACCTTCACGCTGACCACGGGCGACGAGGAGTGGCGGCCCTCGGCGGTCGCGACGATCGAGGGCATCCGCGCCGTGAAGGAGGGAATCCCCGGCGTCAAGACCTCCCTTGGCGTCTCGAACGTGTCGTTCGGCGTCGGCCAGCCGGCGCGCGCGGTGCTCAACTCGGTCTTCCTGCACCACTGCGTGGAAGCCGGACTCGACCTGGCGATGGTCAACCCCAACCACATCACGCCGTACGGGGAGATTCCCGAGAACGAGCGCGAGCTCGCAGACGATCTGGTCTTCAATCGGCGCGAGGACGCCCTGGAGCAGTTCATCGAGCACTTCGAGTCCAAGGGCCCCGAGGACGCCGCCGAGGCCGAGGACCCGACTGCCGAGATGCAGCCGGAGGAGGCCCTGCACTGGCACATCCTGCGCCGAAAGAAGGACGGGGTGGAGGAGTGGATCGACCGCTGCGTGGAGAAGATCGGCGCCGTGCCGACGCTGAACGGCGTGCTGCTGCCGGCGATGAAGGAAGTGGGCGACAAGTTCGGAGCCGGCGAGCTGATCCTGCCCTTCGTCCTGCAGTCGGCGGAGGTCATGAAGCGCGCCGTCGCCCAGCTCGAGAACTACCTCGACCGGATCGAGGGCCACACCAAGGGCAAGGTCGTGATCGCGACCGTGTTCGGCGACGTCCACGACATCGGCAAGTCGCTGGTGAACACGATCCTCACCAACAACGGCTACACGGTGGTCGACCTCGGCAAGCAGGTGCCGATCGACACCATCATCGACGCCGCGATCGAGCACTCCGCCGACGCGATCGGGCTCTCCGCGCTGCTCGTCTCGACCTCCAAGCAGATGCCCGCGTGCATCGGCGAGCTGCACAGCCGCGGGCTCGGGTTCCCGGTGCTGATCGGCGGCGCCGCGATCAACCGCGACTTCGGCCGCCGCGCGCTCTATCCGCTCGGCAAGGAGTCGGACGAGGTCTACGAGCCGGGCGTCTTCTACTGCAAGGACGCCTTCGCGGGGCTGGACACGGTCGATGCCCTGGTCGACGACCAGGCTCGCGCCGCGCTGGTCGCGAAGATCCGCGGCGAGGCCCGCGAGCTGCGTGAGAAGCCCGAGGTGGTCGACGACTCGCCGCCGACCACCGACGACAGCGTGCGCTCGCCGGTCTCGGCCGACGCGCCGGTGCCCGAGCCGCCGTTCTGGGGCGTTCGCGAGATCGATATCGACCTCGACGAGGTCTACCCCTACCTCGACCGCCACGTGCTCTTCAAGCTGCATTGGGGTGGACGCGGAAACAAGGGCGAGGCCTGGCGTCAGATCGTCGAGGGCCACGACGGCGAGGAGGGCTTTGCGCCGAAGCTCGAGCGGATGTGGGCCGAGCAGGACTACCTGCGCCCCCGTGCCCGCCTGGGCTACTTCCCCTGCAACTCCGACGGCAACGAGCTGGTGATCTTCGACCCGGAGAGCCCCGACACCGAGCTGGAACGGCTCGTCTTCCCCCGCCAGCCCAAGCACGACCGGATCTGCCTGGCCGACTTCTACCGGCCGATCGACTCGGGCGAGCGCGATGCGGTCGCGCTCCAGGGCGTGACCGTGGGGCCGGAGGTGACCGACCGGATCAAGAAGCTGGAGGCCGACGGCGAGTTCGCCGAGCAGCTCTTCGTTCATGGGCTGGGCGTGCAGGCCGCCGAGGGGCTCGCCGAGTGGCTGCATGCGGACGTGCGGTCCGGCTTGGGCATCGAGGCGGGGCAGGGCCGCCGGTATTCCTGGGGCTATCCGGCGTGCCCCGACCAGTCCGAGCACGAGAAGGTCTGGCGCCTGCTGGGGCTCGAAGACATCGGCATGACCCTCTCCGGCGGGTACGCGGTGGAGCCCGAGCAGTCGACCGTGGCGATCATCGCCCACCACCCGCAGGCCGTCTACTTCGGCATGAAGTCGGGCTTCGTCCCGGCCGAGCCGAAGGGGGACGAGCTCATCGCGGGCACCGACCGCGGCGGCGAGCTGCCCCCTGAGGAGGACCCGCAGGGCGACGGCACGGTCGAGGCCGAGGCCGAGGCCACCGAAGGGGTCAGACCCCTTTAGTTTCAGTTACGCCGAAGAGGGGTCAGACCCCTTTAGTTTCAGTTTGGTCACAAAGGGGCCAAGTGCCTTTGGGTTGGCTCGGAGCGCCATCTGCCCCTGCGGGCTTCAACCAAACGTGGCACGCAAGCCTCGCGAGAATGTCGAGGGCGGCATCTATCACGTGTTCGCCCGCGGCAACGACCGCCGGCCCGTCTTCCTCGATCGCCGGGATCGAGGGGTCTACCTTCGAAATCTCGGGAACACGGTGGCGCGGCTCAATTGGATCGCTCTCGCGTACTGCCTGATGGAGAACCATGTACACCTCCTGATCGAGACCCCTGACGGGAATCTCAGCGCAGGAATGCAGCGACTCCATGGCGCCTATGTCCAGGCGTTCAACAGCAGGCATGGCCGCGTGGGTCACGTGTTCCAGGGCCGCTACGGGGCGGTGCGTGTGAAGTCAGATGGGCAGCTCTTCGCCGTCGCTTCGTATGTGGCTCGAAATCCGGTCGAAGCGGGCCTCTGCTCTCGGATAGACGAGTGGGAATGGAGCAGCTACCGAGCGGTTGCGGGGCTCGCGGTGCCGCCGTGGCTGGACACGAACCGACTGCTCTCGTACTTCGATCCCGACCCCGCCGTGGCTCGAAGCCGGTACATGCTCGAGTGCTCGTCCTACGAGAGTGTGCCTAAAGGGGTCTGACCCCTTTGTGACGGGAGTGAACCTAAAGGGGTCTGACCCCTTTGGCGTCAGATGGCGTGGGCGGCTGGGGTTGAGAGCTCGGCGCTGAAGGCGTCGAGCAGGTCGGCCAAGCGGTCGGCCGCCTCGACCTGGGGGCAGTGCCCGCAGTTCTCGATCACCACGATCCGCGAGCCCGGGACCTCGCGGAGCACCACGTCGGCGCCGGTGGCGAACACCAGGCGGTCGCGGTCTCCCCAGACGAGCAGGACCGGGCAGTCGATCCGGTCCAGCCGGAAGGGCGCGTTGAGCTCCGGCAGTAGGCGGTGCGCCACCTCGAGGATCCTGGCAACGGCCTCGCGCGAGCGCAGATGCCTGGTGAACGAGGCGATCGCGGCGGGGTCGACGTCGCGTGGGCGTGCGAACACGAGCTCCCGGTAGATCCGCCCGACCGCCTCGCGCACAACCACCTCCGGAAGCGGCAGGGGCGATGCGAGCAGCAGCCGCAGTAGGCGCTCGCCCTCGATGACCCGCACCCAGCGCGCGAGCGTCAGGCCCGCCGGAGCGATCGGGGCGATGCCGCCGATGGGCGCACCCTCGCGCTCGGCCGAGCGCAGCGCCGCGCAGCCGCCCATCGAGTTGCCGACGACCAGGACCTCCCGGCCGCTGCGCTCGGCGACGTCGTCCACGGCTGCCGTCACGAAGCGGTCGAGCTGCTCGAGCACCGGCTCGTCGTGCAGCAGCGCCGAAGCGGTGCCGAACCCCGGCAGGTCGAGGGCGACGGCGGCGCGGCTCCTGCGCGCCGCCAGCGCGAGCAGCCGGCGCCAGCAGTCGGCCGAGTCCGAGTAACCGTGCAGGAGGACCATCGGGGTGCCGGAGCCATCGACCTCGAGGGCGCGGGTCTTGTAGCCGGCGAGCTCAAGGCGGCGCTCGCGGATGGCGCTCATGGCACGTTTGTATCGCCACATGCGGATGCCAAGCGATCGCCCGACGGCGTTTACGCCTCGCCCGACCGGTTAGGCCAGGGAGTAGGGAGCAACGATGCCCAGCCTCCCTGGCGGGCTGAAAGGGGAGAGATGACCCACGAAGTGACCGGACTCGGCCTCCACGGCGACGAGCCCAAGCGCCTCAGTCTGAGCGATGGCACCAGGCTGGTTCTCGACACTCATTCCTGCGACGACGGATCCGTGAGCTGGAAGCGGGTCGGCTGGCGCCGCAACGGGCGCAACGAGGTCTCGGTGGCCGAGGCGTCGTCGCTGGCAGGCGGTGGGTTTGGCGATTACGTGCGCGTTCGCACCCGCGCCGAGGCGGCATGGATGGAGACGGTGGCGGCTTGGTACGCCGAGCAGGCCGCGCGCCTGCGCAGCCAACTCGAAACGGCCCCCGCCTAGAGGCCCAGGCGGTTGCGCAGCCCGCGTGCGTTGAAGAAGCGCAGCACGCGGTTGATGACCGCGATCTTGCGCTTCGAGCGCGGGAACCACATCGGATCGGCCTTGCCCTGCGCGAAGCGTGGGGCAAGGATCGATTCGGTCCGGCAGAACTTCCTGATCCCGTAGGCGCCGTGGCGCGAGCCCATGCCCGACGTCTTCCAGCCGCCCATCGGGACGTCCATCGTCAGGTAGTTCGTCAGGACGTCGTCGACGTTGACTGCGCCCATCTCCATCCTGCGTGCGATCTCGACGCCGCGGTCGAAGTCCTTCGTCATCACCGAGCCGGACAGGCCGTAGCGGCTGTCATTGGCGAGGCGCAGGGCTTCGTCGGCGTCCTTCACCTTCATGACCGGCAGGGTGGGGCCGAAGGTCTCGTCAGTCATGCACCTCATCGAGTGGTCCGCGTCGGCGATGACCGTCGGCTCGTACCAGTAGCCGGGGCCGTCGCCGCGCTTGCCGCCCGTGAGGATTCGCGCCCCGCGCTCACGCGCGTCATCGACGTGGTCGGCGACGATCTCGACCTGGGCCGGCGTCGCCATCGCGCCGATGTCCGACTCGAAGCTCCTGCCGTCGGGGCCCTGCTTCAGCGTGCGGACCTTGTCGGTCAGCTTGGCGACGAACTCGTCGTAGACGGGCTCCTCGACGTAGACGCGCTCGATCGACATGCAGATCTGGCCGCTGTTGAGGAGGCCGCCGTAGGCCGCCGCGTTCGCGGCGCGCTCGATGTTGGCGTCGCGCAGCACGATCATCGGGTCCTTGCCGCCCAGCTCGAGGCTCACGGGGGTGAGCGTGTCCGCGGCGCGCTTCAGCACCAACTTGCCCGTGCGATCAGAGCCGGTGAACTGGATGTAGTCGCACTCGTCGACCAGAGCGCCGCCGGTCTCGCCGGTTCCGTTGACGCAGTCGAGGACGTCGGGGCCGCCGATGTCCTCCTTCCAGCCGCGAACGATCTCCATCGTGATGAGCGGGGTGAACTCGGAGGGCTTGATCACCACGGCCGCGCCGGCCATGAGCGCCGCGATCGAATCGTCGAACGCCAGGATCAGCGGAAAGTTCCAGGGGCTGATGTTCCCCACCACCTGGTGGGGCCGGTACACGGAGCGCAGCTTCTTGACGCGCATCAGCGGCAGGAAGGCGCTGGGGGTCTCGTCGGCCAGGAAGCGCTCGGCGTTCTCGGCGTAGAAGTTGATGGCGCCGGCGATGAACGGGGCCTCGAGCTTCGCGTCGGCTCGGACCTTGCCGGTCTCGGCCTGCATCAGGTCGGCGAGCCGGTCGTCGTGTTCGATCAGCCAGTCGCGGAGCTTGCCCAGCCAGTGGCGGCGGCCCGCGAAGCCGATCGCCTCCCACTCGGGCTGCGCGGCGCGTACACGGGCCACGACCTCGGCCACCCTCTCGGGGGAATCCACGGGCACCGTCTGGAGCAGCGAGGCGTCCTCCGGCCTGCGGACTTCGATCACCTCCGGTGAGCCTTGGGCGCCATTGGTCTGCGGCGCGGTGGGATCGGACTCGTGGGCGGTGGTAGCGGCCTCCATAGCCCGGACTGTACTCCCGCCCGACGTGGGCGGGAGCGGCTAGTGGTGGTGCTTCGGGGCGAGCCGGTAGACCGGCCCGTCCAGCGAGGCCACGTACAGATGCCCGTGCGCCGTCCCGAAGCCGCCCGGGTCGGGCACGCTGAGACCCAGTTTCCGATCGCCGCTGGCCCGCTTGCGATGTGGCACCAGCGTGCGGAGCTGCCCGGTGCAGAGGTCGTCGTACACGTAGCGGCCCTTCAGCCGGTGGAGGCTGCGGTCGCGCACGACGTAGCCGCCGATGATCGCGCAGCCCCCGCCCGAGTGGGGGTAGACGTGGATGGGCGGCTCGTAGTGGTGCTTCGGCTTCGGGGCCTCGTTGTCGCCCGGGTAATCGAACCGGCTGTAGCCCTCGAAGTGGTCCCACCCGAAGTTCGCGCCGCGCAGGGAGTGGCCGCTCTCGTAGTCGACCTCCTCGTAGGTGTCCTGCCCGACGTCGCCGATGACGACGTGGCGGGTCTTGTTGTCGAACGAGAACCTGAAGGGGTTCCGCAGGCCGAGGGCGTAGATCTCATCGCGTCCCTTGCGGTGCACGAACGGGTTGGACCTGGGAATCGTGTACGGGTGCCCGTGCGAGCGGTGGGGATTGATGCGGATGAGCTTGCCCAGGAGCTTCCGCCTGTTCTGCGAGTTCTCGGGCGGGTCGCCCCCGGCTCCGCCGTCGCCCGTGCCGAAATACAGCTTGCCGTCGGGCCCGAAGACGGCGGTCCCGCCGTTGTGGTTCGACTCGCCGGGGTGGGGGATCTCGATGACCTTGCGGCGGGACTTCTCGCGAGCGTTGACCGGCGAGGCCGCATGAAACTCGTCGATCTCGATGTTGCCCTGCCGGTTGGTCGAGTACGTGTAGAGCAGGTGGTTGCGCTCGAAGTGGGGGTCGAACGCCACCGAGAGGAGCCCTCGCTCGCCGTCCGTGGTGGTGCGGTTCGCGACGTGCAGGAACGTGTGCCGGTGGCCGTGGCGCACCGCGATGATCTTGCCGGCGCGCTGAACCACGTAGGTGACGTGATGGACCCCGGGTGCCGCCGTCACGTAGTCGGGTGAGTCGAAGTTGCCGAATTTCGCCAGCCGAACGTGAAACCCGCGGTGCGCGCGCTTGGCGCCCGAGTGGTCCACCAGCTTGAGGACCTTGTTGTCGAAGAGCGAGGTGACGTACATCGAGCCGTTCTGCGTCTGGCCGAACGACGACGGACCGCTCACGCTGAGGCCCAGCCCCTTCTCCTTGCCGGTCGCCGGGTTGAACGAGCGCAGGTCGCCCGCGCCGTTGTCGGTGTAGACGTACTTGCCGTTGAGCGTCGGCAGGCGCCGGTTGTGCACCACGTAGCCGCCGATGATCACGTTGCCCTTCTCGCCCGTACCGCTGTGCGGGTAGAAGTGGACGGGCGCGACGTAGTCCGGCGGCGGGTCGGTGTCCTCTCCGAACCCGCACGGCCCGCACGGGTTCGGCCCCTCGAAGACGTTCCAGCCGAAGTTGGCTCCGTTCAGCTGGGCCGGCGTGGCCCGGTCGATCTCCTCCCAGGTGAAATCGCCGACGTCGCCGACCCAGAAGTCGCCGGTCCTGCTGTCGAACGAGAACCGGTACGGATTGCGCAGTCCCGTCGCGAAGATGGGGTCGCGCCCGGGGACGCCGACGAACGGGTTGCCGGGAGGCACCCTGTAGCCGCCCCCCGGCTTCGGGTCGATCCGCAGCACCTTCCCGAGGAGCACGTCGGTGTTCTGCGCGTCGTTCTCGGGGTCCTCCTGGGTGCCGCCGTCGCCGATCGCCATGTAGAGGTATCCGTCGGGCCCGATCGCGACCTGGCCCCCGTTGTGGTTGCCGGCCTGATGGTGGTTGACCTCGATGACCTTGTGCTCGGATGCGAGGTTCGCCCTCGTCGCGGAGTCGCGAGAGCGCTTCAGCTCGGCCACCTCGACGTTGCAGGCCCCCGACTTGCAGTTGTGGTTCGTGAAGTAGACGTAGAAGCGGCGGTTGTGGCGGTAGCCGGGGTCGAACGCCATCGACAGCAGGCCCTGCTCGCCGCCGGCGCTGAGCTGGCTCGACATGTCGAGGAAGTCGTGCCCGATCGGCTTGCCGTGGCGCAGCACGGCGATCCTGCCGGCCTGCTCGGTGACGAAGAGCAGGTTTGGCTTGCCGGGCGGCTGGGCGACGAAGGTCGGGGAGGGGTAGGTGCCCGGCAGCGTCTTCAGGCTCGGAGCGGCCGCGGCCGCGGGCGCGCCGATCGTCGCTGCGAGGGCGGAGGCCGCGCCGATGAGGATCACGCCTCGAAGCGCCACCGCTCGCCTGGTCCCGGCTCTCATCCGCCTGGCGCCTTGTCGTTCACCAGCTTGTGGACCCTGCCGTCGTAGAGCGAGGTGATGTAGATCGATCCATTATTGCCCTCCCCGAACGACGAGGGGCCGGCGACGCTGAGGGCGAGAGGGGACTCGGTGCCCGTCTGCGGGTCGTAGACACGCAGGTCGCTGGCGAAGCTGTCCGAGTAGAGGTACCGGCCGTCGAGCTCCGGGAGCTTCGGGTCGTGCACCACGTATCCGCCGATGATGACGTTGCCGTGCTCACCCGGTCCGGTGTGCGGGTAGTCGTGGACGGGCGCGACGTAGTTGGGCGGCGGCTGGGGATCATCGGGCGTGCCCGGGCACGCATCACAGGGCGCGTGGCCCTCGAAGAGCGGCCAGCCGAAGTTGGCGCCCGGCGCCTCCTCGGGAGTCACTCGATCGATCTCCTCCCAGCTGCTGTACCCGACGTCGCCGATCCATAGGTCCCCGGTCTCGGAGTCGAACGAGAACCGGTACGGGTTGCGAAGTCCCATGGTGAAGATCTCATCGCGCCCGTGAACGCCCACGAGAGGGTTGTCCCCGGGGACGGTGTAGCCGCCGTGCGGGCGAGGGTCGATGCGGAGGATCTTCCCGAGCAGGTTGTCCGGGTTCTGCGCGTCGTTCTGCGGATCGCCGGGGATCCCGCCCCCGTCGCCCACGGACAGGTAGAGGTAGCCGTCGGGACCGAACTGCAGCTGGCCGCCGTCGTGGTCGCTGCCGTCGGGATGGCGGATCTCCATGATCTCGCGCTGCGACGAGGGGTTGGCGCGCAGCGGGGACCGACGGGACCGCTTGAACCGCGCCACCTCGATGTTGCAATTGCCCTCTTTGCAGTCGTCGTTGGTGAAGAACACGTAGAAGCGGCCGTTCTCACGGTAGTCCGGGTCGAACGCCATCGAGAACAGCCCCTGGAGCCCGTGGCTGCCCACCTCGTCCGTGAAATCCAGGAAATCGTGATGGACCTGGCGGCCGTGGTCGATCACGGCGATCCGCCCGTGCTTCTCCGTCACGAAGAGGAGGTGCGGGCGCCCCGGCGCCTGAGCGACGTAGGTGGGGTGTGGGTACTTCCCGCGGAGGGTCTTCAGCGCGGGCTCCGCGGAGGCCGGGGGCGCCATTGCCAGGAGCAGCGACCCCCATGTCATCAGGGCAAGGCACGCCCTCGTTCGGTGCGTCACGCCGCTCCCGATGCCTTTCCCTTGATCTTGTAGACCAGCCCCTTGGTGGACGCGACGTACAGGCAGCCATGCGGCCCCTCGGTGAACGCGACCGGATACGGGACGTGCACGTGGAGCGGGTGGTCGCCCAGGGCCTCATTCGCCCGGCGGTCGGGATCGAAGCTCCGCAGGTGGCCAAGGCACAGGTCCGCGTAGACGAAGCGCCCATCGAGATCGGGCAGCTTCGGGGTGTGGACCACCAGCCCGGCCGTGACGACGCAGCGGCCGCCGATGTGCGAGTAGTCGAGGATCGGGGCCCGGTAGGACTCGGGGATCGAGTAGCTCGGGTCGAAGTCGTGCGTTCCCTCGAAACGGGGCCATCCGTAGTTGGCGCCCTTCGCCGCCCGCAGCGAGCTGAAGTCGATCTCCTCGTAGCCCGTCTCTCCGACGTCCCCGATCGCGAGCGAGTGGGTGATCGGGTCGATGCTCAAGCGGTAGGGGTTGCGAAGGCCCATGGCGTAGATCTCATCGGCTCCCGGCGAGCCGACGAACGGGTTCGAGGCCGGCACCGTGTACCCGCCCGCGCGGTTCGGGTCGATGCGCAGGACCTTGCCGAGGAGGCTCGTGTCGTCCTGTGAGAGGGCGCCCTCACTGTCGGCGTCCCCCGGGGCCAGGTAGAGGTGGCCGTCGGGCCCGAACGCGAGGTCCGCCCCGTTGTGGCTCTGGGCCTCCGTATGGGGGATCACGATGATCACCTTCCGCGAGGCCGGGTCGGCGATCTTCCGGTTCGGCGACACCTGGAACTGGTCAACCTCGACTGCGCCGTCGTTGTTGGTGAAGTAGACGTAGAAGAGGCCGGATTCCGCGTAATCGGGCGCAAAGGCCATCGCCAGCAGGCCCTGCTCGTTGCCGCCGTTCTCGTCCTCGGTCGAGAGCACGTCGTCGGAGATGTCGAGGAAGGGCTGCTGTCCTGCAGGCCGGGTGCCGCCGATCTGGAGATCGATGCGCCCGATCTGCTGGACGACGAACAGATCGTTTGGGTCGGCGCTCGTGTAGGCGATGTCGGTGGTGGTCAGAAACGAGCCACCCAGCTTCGTCGCTGTGTAGGCCGGTCTGCCCGAGCCGTATCCATGGGCCCCGGCCGGCGCCGAGAAGGCCATCGCGCCCGCGGTTGCGAGCACCGCCACCGTCGCGGCCACTCCCTGCTTGGCCCGCCTCGCCATCCGGTGATTATTGCGGCGCCAGGCGGTAGACGCGGCCCTGCAGCGAGGCCGCGTAGAGATGTCCGGCCCCGTCCTCGCCGAACGAGCTGAGCGAGGGCACCTGCAGGCCCAGCGCGCGATCGTCCGTCGCCGCCGTTTCCGGCCGCGCGGTGAAGCTCCTCAGATCGCCCGAGCAGAAGTCGCCGTAGAGGTAGCGCCCGTAGAGGCTGGGCAGCGACGGATCGCGGACGACGTAGCCGCCGGTGATCGAGCAGCCGGCTGCATGTGTGTAGGTGAGGACCGGGGGCACCGGCTTCGTCACCGGGCTGACGTCCTGGTTGAAGCGCGACTTCCCCTCGAGCGCCGGCCAGCCGAAGTTCGCGCCCGCGGCCTCCTCGGGCGTGACGCCGTCGACCTCCTCGTAGGTGTCCTGCCCCACGTCGCCGATCCAGAGGTCAGCGGTCTTCGAGTCGAACGAGAAGCGCCAGGGGTTGCGCAGGCCGAACGCGAAGGTGCCGGGGTAGACGCCCTTGCGGGAGGCTAGGGCCGGCGCGGTCAGCGGCTTCCCCGCGGGCGAGATCCGCAGGATCTTCGCGAGCGGCTGAGAGAGGTCCTGGCCCACCCGGTCGGGATCGTTCTCGGAACCGCCGTCGCCCAGGCCCACGTAGAGGTTGCCGTCGGGGCCGAACTGGAGCTGGCCGCCGTTGTGATTGGCATACGGCTGGTCGACGCTGAGCACCGGGTGGGCGCTCGACGGATCGACCTGGAGGGGATGCGGCGACGACCGCCTGTACTCGGCCACCCGGGTGTCGCCGGCGGAGTTCGTGTAGTCCGCGTACACGCGCCCGCTCCGCGCGTAGTCGGGGGCGAACGCGATCGAGAGGAGTCCCTGCTCGCCGCAGCATGAGACGTCGTTCGAGACGTCGAGGAACGGGGCGGGGCGGGGCGTGCCGTCGTGGACCACAACGACCTTCCCGGGCTGTTCGACGACGAAGAGGTCGTGGCTGTCGCCGGGTGCGGCGGTGACGTAGTCGGGCTGCTCGAAGTCGCCGACCGGCACGAGCTTCACGCCGCCGTTGCCGTCGCCGGTCGGCGGCGTCCCGTGGGTGGGGGTCGTCGTCGTGGGCGCGGACGTGGCGGCCGAGCTCGCCGTGGTGCTCGACCCGCCGCCGCCGCACCCTGCGAGGAGGGCGCCGAGGACGATCAGGGCAGCTCCCGTCCGTTTCATCGGCGGGAGCTTAGGCGTCGCCTAGCCGCTGCTTCCGTTGGGGCCGAGCTGGCAGCGGCCCTGGACGATCTTGCCGGAGCCGGTGACGCAGGTCTGCGGCGGCTTGGAGGCGACCGTCACCGTGAAGCGCCCGTTCACCGGGCCGCCGTCGGCGGTGACCGCCTTGGCGTTGCCCTGGAGGCCGGCCGCCACCTGGTACTGCACGGTGAAGGTGCCGGCCTTGGCGGGGGTGACCCGCCAGACCACGGCCTTCTCCTCGCCGGGGTCCAGGGGCCCGAACTGATAGGTGTCGGTCTGCGCGGCCGCTGCGCCCGCGGGCGGCTGCTTGTCGAGGTTTGCGAGCGTCACTCCCGGGCCAAGGAGCTTCGGGTAGTCGTTCTCGAGGATCCACACCGGGCGGCTCGGGTTCGCGAGCGTCGGGTCGTCGACCCGCGTGCTGAACGAGCCGTCGGCCTCGGGGTGCGGGCCGGTGCCCGTGAAGATGGTGATGGCCAGGTTGGGGATGGCCTTGTCGCCCGTGTTCTTGATGGCGAGCTGGAGGTCGGTCGTCTCCGAGAGCTGCTGGCGGCTCGGGAAGCTCGCCTTGGTCACGCTGACCTGGTAGTTGCCCACCGGCTCGGTGGCGTCCTGCGACTGCCCGCCCCCGCAGGAAGCGAGCGCGAGCGTGCCGAGCAGGGCGAAAGCGCCCAGAAAGCCTCTGGCCCTGCCGTAGGGACGCTGCGAAGCGGGACTTGTGGCGCTCTCCCCCAAGGCGCCGGGAACATACCACCAGGGCTGGCGCCCGGCGCCAGCCAGGCGTGCCTGGCGGTTGCCACTGGCGGATCGTCACCCGATGGAATAGAGTCTCTGCGAGCCGGAGCGCGTGGGGACAGCGGTGGAGGAGTAGATGGTCAGAGCCGTAGCCGACAGGACCTTCCTGCCCGTCAAGGGTCTGTTCGAGCAGGTCGGGAACATGGTGATCCTGACCGGCAAGACGATGATCGCCACCGTCAAGCCGCCCTACCCCTACGGGGGCGAGTTCATCGGCCAGTTCCTGTTCGCGCTGCAGCTGTGCTGGTTTCCGATGATGATCTCGACGATCGCCTTCGGCTTCGGCGCGCCGGGCCTTCAGGCCGCCAACTTCCTCACCCTCTTCGGCGCGCTGGACCGCCTCGGCGGCTTCTTCATCCTCGCCTCGGTCCGGGAGTTCGCTCCGTTCGTGACCGCGGTGGTGGTGGCCGGCGTCGCCGGCACCGCGATCACCGCCGACCTCGGCGCGCGGAAGATCCGCGAGGAGCTCGACGCCCTGCAGGTCCTTGGCGTCGACCCGATCAAGAACCTCGTCGTCCCCCGCTTTCTCAGCCTGATGCTGATCACCGGCCTGATGGACATCTACGCCCTGCTGTTCGGGATCAGCGGCGGGATCTTCGCCGAGATCGCCTACGGCCAGCCGTTGGGCGGGTTCTTCGCGACCCTCTTCACCAACGCCTCGATCACCGATCTGTGGGGCTCGCTTTTGAAATGCACCCTGTTCGGGGCGATCATCGCGATCGTCTGCTGCTACAAGGGGATGAATGCGTCCGGAGGCGCCGAGGGCGTCGGCCGGGCAGTCAACGAGGCGGTCGTGATCGCCTTCCTCGGGGTCTTCGCCTTCAACTACGTCTTCACCCAGACGCTGCTGGCGACGCACCCGGAAATCTCGCAGATCAAATGACGAATAACTCCGCCACCTCCTCCGCTCCCGCCCCGAGCAAATTGCCTTCGCCTTCGGCTCAGGCTTTCTTTTCGAGCTCCCGCGTCCGGGGGCGGCGGGTGACGGCCTCAGGGTTGGGAATTAGCTGATGCCTGGCGTTCTCTCCGTCCCCAGGGCCTGGCTCTCGTCGCTCGGCGAGATCGCGCGCTTCTGCGGGCGCGTCATGGGCCTCGTCTACTCCGGGAGGGTCTTCACCTTCTTCGGGGAGGCGCTGCGCCAGGCCGGCATCCTCATCACCGGCTCGGCGATCGTCATCTGGGGCCTGGTGTTCATCCTCGGCCTGCAGTGCGGGATCGAGGGCGCGTACTTCAACCGCTCGGTCGGCTCGCCCTCCTACGCGGGCGTGTTCGCCGCCTGGTGCGACCTGCGCGAGGTCATCCCCTACGCCTTCGGCTACATGATGGCCGCCAAGGTGGGCACCGGCATCGTCGCCGAGCTCGGCGCGATGCGCATCTCCGACGAGATCGACGCCCTCGAGGTCATGGGCGTCAACCCGATGATCTTCCTCTGCGCAACGCGGCTGCTCGCGGCGTGGATGACGCTCCCCTTCATGTATCTGGCCGGCGTTGGGATCGGCTACTTCGCCAGCTGGCTTGCGGTGGTCAAGCAGATTGCCGAGGTGAGCTCAGGCGGCTACTTCTTAATCTTCTGGATGTTCCAGAACCCACCCGACCTCATATTCAGCCTCACGAAGGGGATGGTGATGGCAACCGCCATCGTTCTCGTCGGCTGTTACTACGGCTACAACGCCTCGGGAGGCCCCGTCGGGGTGGGGACCGCGACCGCGAAGTCCATGGTCCTGAACATCGTCTTGGTCCACATCATCGGAATGCTCGGAACCCTCGTCTTCTGGGGTGCCAACCCCAGAGCGCCAATCGGCGGCTGACCCTCAGGAGGCATCGACAGCTATGGCAGAAGACCGCGACAAGCACGAAGACATCGACGCCGCCCCCGAGGAGGTGGAGGCGCTTCCGGACGACGAGCCCCGTGGCGACGAGCCGGGCTCGAGCGACTACGTCGAGCCCGCCCCCGAGCTCGGCCAGCTGAACCGCGACTACACGATCCCGGGCGTCGAGCGCTCGGAGACCGATCCGTACAAGTGGCACACGGGAACCAAGCGCGACCACGGCGGCGAGGACGCGATCGAGGTGATCGACGTCGTCAAGCAGTTCGGCAAGACGCGCATCCAAAACGGCCTCAACCTCGGGATCCCCGATGACCAGATCTCGATGGTCCTCGGCCCGTCGGGCACGGGCAAGAGCGTGCTCATCAAGCTGATCGTCGGCCTTCTCTATCCCGACGCCGGCGACATCCTGGTGCACGGCGAGTCGGTCCCGAACATGTCCGACGACGAGCTCTTCGAGATGCGCAAGAAGTTCGGCCTGCTCTTCCAGGACGGCGCCCTGTTCGGCTCGATGAACATCTACGACAACACCGCCTTCCCCCTGCGCCAGCACACCGACAAGTCGGAGGAGGAGATCGGCGAGATCGTCAACCGCCGCCTCAACGAGGTCGGGCTTGCCGAGGCGACGGAGAAGATGCCGAACGAGCTCTCGGGCGGCATGCGCAAGCGGGCGGGGTTCGCCCGGGCGCTGGTGCTCGACCCGGCGATCGTGTTCTTCGACGAGCCCGACTCCGGCCTCGACCCGGTTCGCACCGCGCTGCTGTGTGAGCTGATCCGCGAGATCCACGAGGAGAACAAGGGCTGCTACATGGTCATCAGCCACGACCTCGGCACCGCGCGGCGCATCGCCGACTTCATCGCGGTGCTGTGGAAGGGCCGCATCGTCGAGTCCGGACCGTCGGAGGAGCTCTTCAACTCCGACAACGAGTTCGTCTCGCAGTTCCTGAACGCAGAGGTCACGGGCCCGCTCGCAATGGACTGAGCGGCGATCGGCGCCCCTCGCTCGCTCAACGGGTTAACGGCTCCTTCACGTGAGGGGCCGCATACTCTCCTGACGTGAGTCAGCGGTTTGCGCGCTTAGCGGGAAGGGCGGTCGAGCGGCCCACGCAGGTGGTCGTCATCGCCGTGCTGGTCGCGCTGATCGGCGCGGTCGCAGCGCTTCGGCTTCAGCCGAACGCGGGCGTCGACACGCTCGTCGACCGCGGCTCGCCCACCTACGAGCAGACGCAGAAGTTCAAGCAGACCTTCGGCGACGACCCGGTCGAGGTGCTGATCAGGGGGCCCCTGGACAAGATCCTCCTCGGGCCCGATCTCGGCCGGCTGCTCGCGCTCGAGGGCTGCCTGTCGGGCTCGACGCCGAACGGCGCCGTCCTCCAGGGCCAGCCGGCGCCCGCGGGATGCGCCGAGCTCGCCCGCACCCGCCCCGCGCACGTCGTCTACGGGCCGGCGACGTTCCTCGACCAGTTCGTCAAGCAGACCAACAAGCTCTACGGCCAGCAGCAGGCGGCAGCGGCCGCCCAGGCTCGCCAGGCCGCGGCCGCGGCCGCGGCTCGCGCCAAGCGCCAGGGGTACGACAAGACCGGGCAGAAGCAGGCTGCGCTGATCGCCGCGCAGGCGGTCTACAAGCAGTTCCAGGGTCGGCTGGTGACGCTCGCAACGCGCTACGGCCTCACCAGCCTTCCCAAGCTCACCGACCCCCAGTTCGTCAGCTCAGTGGTGTTCGACAGCCGCCTCACCGGGCACGTGCCGAAGGCGCGCTTCGCCTACCTGTTCCCCAGCAAGAACTCGGCGCTGATCTCGGTGCGGCTGCGGTCGGACCTCAGCGAGTCCCAGCGCAGCGATGCGATCTCGCTCATCCGCCAGGTGGTCACCGACCCGGAGTTCAAGCTCCAGAACGGCACCTACGTCGTGAGCGGCGTGCCGACCGTGATCGACGGCCTCTCGAACGAGCTCTCGAGCCAGATCTTCATCCTTCTCGCCGCCGCGCTGGCGGTGATGGCGATCACCCTCGCGCTTGTGTTCAAGCCGCCGCTGCGCCTGCTGCCGCTCGGCATCGCGCTCGCTGCGGCGGGGGTGACCTTCGGCCTTCTCTCGCTCACCGGCGGCTCGCTGACCATGGCGTCGATCGCGGTCATGCCGGTGCTGATCGGGCTGGGGGTCGACTACGCGATCCAGTTCCAGGCGCGCTTCACCGAGCGCCGCGACGACGGCGCCACGCCGGTGCGCGCGGCGGTGGAGGCGGCGGCCTCCGGTGGCCCCGTGATCGGGGCCGCGGCGCTGGCCACGGCCGCGGGATTCCTGGCGCTGCTGCTGTCGCCCATCCCGATGGTGCGCGGCTTCGGACTGCTGCTCGTCCTCGGCGTGGCCGTGGCGTTCGTCCTTGCGATGACCCTGGGCCTGGCCTCCCTCTCTCTGACGGGACGGCGCGCCGCGCCGTCGCGTCTGCGCCTGCCGCGCCCGGCGGCGAGCCCGGCGATGACGAGGGTCCGCGCGCGCCTTGGCGAGATCGGCCGCTCGGCCCTTGCGATTGCGATCGCCGTCCCCAGGCGCGTGCTCGCCGTCGCGCTCGTGCTGGCGGTGGCGGGCTGGATCGCCGGCACGCAGGTCGGGGTGATCTCCGACCTTCGTCAGCTGGCACCGGCGAGCCTGCCGGCCCTCCACGACGTGGATCAGCTCGAGAAGGCGACGGGGGTCTCGGGCGAGGTGGACGTCACCGTGAATGCGCCTGACCTGACCGACCCCACCGTGATCGCGTGGATGAAGGACTTCGAGACCCGCGTCCTCCAGGCAAACGGCTTCACCGGCGAGTTCCCCAGCTGCCGCGAGGAGCGGACCCAGATCTGCCCGGCGATCGCCCTGCCCGACCTCTTCGGCAGCAGCCAGGGCACGCCGTCGCGCGCTCAGGTGCGCGAGATCCTGCGCCTGCTGCCCACCTACTTCTCGCAGGCCGTGATCGACGTGAATCCTCAGACCGGCGCTCCCGGCAACACGGCGGTGATCGCGTTCGGCATCAAGGAGATGCCCTTCGACCAGCAAAAGAAGCTGATCGACGACATCCGCTCGCAGATCGACGCGCCGGGCAACGGTCCGCCACCCGGGGTCACCGCGAACGTCGTGGGCCTGCCGGTGCTCGCGGCCGACGCAAACTCGGAGCTTGATTCCAACCGCTACGTGCTGACCCTGGCGGGCTTGCTGGTGGTGGCCCTGGCGCTTCTCGCCATCTACAGGTCGATGCGGCGCGCCCTGATCCCGCTGGTCCCGATCGTCTTCGCGACCGGGTGGGCGTCGCTGGGGCTGTGGGCTGTCGGGCTGCCGCTCAACCCCATGTCGGCGACCCTGGGCGCGCTCGTCATCGCCATCGCCACCGAGTTCAGCGTAATCCTGACCGCCCGTTTCTACGAGGAGCGCGCCGGAGGTCACTCGCTGGGCGAGTCGCTGCGCCGCTGCTATTCGCGAACCGGCGCGGCGGTCGCGGCCTCGGCGCTGACCGCGACGGCAGGATTTGCGGTGCTGGCCGTCTCGAACGTGCGGATGCTCCGCGACTTCGGACTGGTCACGGTGCTGGACCTCGTCGTCGCTCTCGCCGGAGTCATGATCGTGCTGCCGGCGACGCTCGTGGCGGTGGAGGACGGCCTCGGATCGTTCCTGGCGATCTCGCGACGGACGCCCCGCAAGCGGGCGGCTGCCCGGCCGCGAGGGCTGGTCGCGAGGCTCTCGCGCCGCTGATGGCCGATCCCCCCGCGAAGCCTCCCGCATCGCCGCCGGCCCGATCGTCGAACCGCTACATCCTGTTCGTGGGCCTGGCGTTCGCGGCGCTCATCGCCGTCGCGACGATCAACACGCTCAGCAATCCCTCGCGCGGGTTGCTGGGCGTGGACGCCGACGTTGCAAACCGGGCGTTGCCGGAGTTCGCCGTGCCGGACATCCGCTCCTCGCTTGTCGGCGACGCCAACGTCTTCCAGGACGACTGCTCGACCGCGACGATCCCATGCCCGGCCGGCGACCGCCGGCCGCCGGCCTGCCACATCCGGATCAAGGGCGCGCTGCGGGTGTGCGACTACTTCGACAAGCCGCTGGCGATCTCGTTCTGGTTCATGAAGGGGGCGGACTGCCTGCCCGCGCAGGATGCCTTCGACAAGGTGGCGAGCCGTTACCGTGGCCGCGTGGGGTTCCTCTCGATCGACGTCCGCGACGCCCGCGACTCGATCCGCCGGGCCATCGCCGACCATGGCTGGACCGTTCCGGTGGGCTGGGATCGCGACGGGGCCGTCTCCGACCTCTACCAGGTGGGCGGCTGTCCCACGGTGGCCTTCGCCTACCCCGGTGGGGTCTTCGCCTTCGCGCGGTCGACCACCGACCGCCTGACGGTCCCAAGGCTCACGGGCGACGTCCGCACGCTGTTGTCGCGCACGCGCTCGCGCGCGACCGGCTCGCGATGAGCGGCGCCGGCATCGAGGGCCTCGGCGAGTCCGAGGTGGTGCCCGAGGCGGGATGGGTGGATCCGGTGCTCGCCGGGGAGTTCCCCGGCCTCGCGGTTCGCTGGGCAACCATCGAGGCCGGCCGGCGACCCTCGCCGCGCGAGGTCAAGGCACGTATGGCGGCGCTGGCCAACCGGTTCTCCGGCGGGCAGGTCGTGAACCTGCGCCACCAGCCGATTCCCTGGGCCTACCGCGTGTTCTACCGTCACGTCGGCCTGGATCCCGACGCCGACCGCACGCCCGTCGAGCAGGTTGCCCTCGACCGGATGAAGCACGGCGGCTTCGAGACCAAGGACCTCGTCACCGATGCGCTCACGATCGCGATCGCCGAGTCGGGCGTGGCGCTGCGCGCGCTGGACGCGGATCGCATCCAGGGCCGGCCGGGGATCAGGCCCTCGGCTCCGGGTGAGCGCATCCCGGGACGAACCGCTGGGATGGTCGACGGGACCCTCCTGCTGGCCGACGAGGCGCGACCGCTCGGCCTCCTCTTCGGCGCGGACTCGGCCGACCACGCCGTGACGAAGAAGACGAGAAGAGTCGCCCTGCTCGCCGTACAGGTCAGCGGGGTGCCCGACATCGCCATCGAGGAAGCGATCTGGCTGGCCGCCGGGGTGCTGCGCAGCTAGACGGGCGCTGCCGCACGTCCGTCCGAGGTGCGCGGCGGCTCTGCGGAGCCGTTCCCAGGCTGATGAGGGAGGGCGGATGCGGTTTCGCGGAACTGTTTTCTCGGCGCCTTCCTGGATTTAGCCCCTATAAGGGGCCAAAGTTAGGAAAGCCCCCTCAAGACGCCGCGTCGCGGATGAGGTCCGCGGCCTTCTCGCCGATCATGATCGTGGGCGCGTTGGTGTTCCCGCCCGTGATCGTCGGCATGATCGAGGCGTCGGCCACCCGCAGACGTTCGACGCCGCGGACCCGAAGCTGCGGGTCGACCACCGACTCGCCGTCCGCGCCCATCCGGCAGGTGCCCACCGGGTGATAGAGGAGCTCGGTCTCCTCGCGGATGAACGCTTCGATCTCCTCGCCGGTCTCGAGCTCGCGGGCGGGTACCAGCGGCCGGCCGCGCACCGACGAGAGGGGCTCGGAGCGGGCGATCTCCGAAAGCTTGCGGTAGCCGGCGATGAGCGAGGCGACGTCGTCGGGCTCGGCCAGGTGGTTGCCGACCAGGACCGGCTTGTCGGCGGCTGAGCCCGAGCGCAGCCGCAGCTCGCCGCGGCTGCGGGGCGCGACGAGCGCCGCGGCGAGCGAGAACGCGTGGCCGTCGTACGTGTCGAAGCCGTGGTCGTGGTAGTAGGCGGGGCCGAACAGCAGCTGCACGTCGGCGGCCGGCAGGCCGGGCCGGGTGCGGATGAAGGCCATCGCCTCGCCCACGTTCGAGGTCAGCGGGCCGCTGCGGCGCAGCAGGTACTCGGCGAGCGCCCGGGGCTTCTCCGCGTCGGCGAGGCTCTCGGGCTCGGTGGACTCGAAGCAGGTGAGAAAGAACGGGTGGTCCTGGAGGTTGGCGCCGACGTCGGAGCTGTCCACCACCGGCTCGATGCCGATCTCCCGCAGGTGGCCGGCCGGGCCGATGCCGGACAGCATCAGGATCTGAGGGCTGCCGATCGCCCCGGCCGCGAGCACCACCTCTGCTCCCGCCTCGGCGAGCTGCTCGCGCCCGCGGCGATCGCGCCAGCGCACCCCACGCGCCCGGCCGCCATCGATCTCGACACCGAGGACGTGCGCGCCGGTCCGCACCTCGAGGTTGTCGCGCCCGCGCGCCGGGCGCAGGTATGCGTCGGCCGCGCTGCAGCGGCGACCGTCGCGAACCGTCACCTGGGTCATCGATACGCCGTCCTGCTCGGGAGCGTTGACGTCGGGGTTGAAAGGGATGCCCGCGGCCTGGGCGGCCTCGAGGAAGCGCCGGGTGAGGGGCCGGGGCGAGCGCGGGTCGCAGACGGCGAGCGGACCACCGGCGCCGTGCACGTCCGAGGCGCCGCGGGAGTTGTCCTCGCCGCGGCGGAACAGGGGGAGGACGTCCTCGTAGCCCCAGCCCTCGCAACCCGCCTTGCGCCAGCCGTCGTAGTCGAGCGGGCGGCCGCGCACGTACATCATCGCGTTCATCGAGCTGGAGCCGCCCAGGGTCTTTCCACGCGGCACGTAGAGGGTGCGGCCGGCGAGGTGGGGCTCCGGCCCGGTTGCGTAGTCCCAGTCGAGCTTGGTGCGGAACTGCTTGGAGAAGGCCGCGGGGATCTTGATGTTCGGAGAGCGATCGCGCCCGCCCGCCTCCAGCAGCAGAACGCTCGCCCTTCCGCCCTCGCTCAGGCGGCCGGCGAGCGCGCATCCCGCCGAGCCTGCGCCGACGATCACGTAGTCGTGGCGGCTGCTCACGCAATCGACTCTATTGCCTGGCCCCTTGGGGGTACAATCGCGTGAGTCCGGCCCCGGACAGGCGAAGGGAGACGAGTTGCCCGACGAATTGCTCGAGTTGCGCACGGCGCCACGGCACGTCGATGATCTCCCGAGCCTCGAAACCGACCGCGCCGCCGAGCGCCGCCTTCGCGGCCAGCTTCGCCGGCAGATAGCGCTCCTGGAACGACGTCTGGCCGAGCTCTTCGCGGCGGCCTTCCCAAGGCAGGGGATCGACTTCAGCGTGCCGGCGGCCTACTACGGCCCGCGCGTGCTGGACGTCGCCGAGCTGGAGGAGGTTCGTGACGCCCTCGCCGCGCGGCTGCGCGACGCCGAAGCGGAGGTGGCTCGCCGCGGCCGCATCGAGGAGGCAAACCGCAGGGTTCTCGAGGCGATGATCGCCGCCCCCGAGAAGTTCCGCGGAGTCAGGATCACCGCACGCGAGATCGGCGAGCCGAGTTGCCGCACCTGGACCTCCCAGCCGCGCCTGGGTGTCGTTGGGATGCTCATGGGCTGGTGGAGGGTGAAGGTCTCCTCCGGCTGTCCGTTAGCCTGGGGGCGCGGTCAAGCGGCCGCTCCCGCCCACGGCAACCCGAGCTAACGATTGGCCCAGAGATCGCGAAAGCGTCGCCAGCGCCGCCGCGCCCAGGCGCAGGAGCGTCGGCCCGATCACGCCGACCCCCAATCTGAGCAGCCGACCTCGCGAAGCACCGCGCCGGATCGCGCGGCTGCGCGCCGGGCGGCGCGCAGGCGCGAGGGTGACCCCGACAGGCGCCCCGAGCCGCCGTGGGCGCCATTCCCCCTGGTCGAGCTGCTCATCCTCGCGGGGATCATCCTCATCGTCGCCGGGTTCGCCATTCGCGGCCATCGCGGCGTGGTGATGATCGGCGCCGGTTTCGCGCTGGGAACGCTCGGCGGGCTCGAGCTGTCGATTCGCGAGCACCTGACCGGCTATCGGTCGCACACGGCCCTGCTAGCCGGCGCGACGGCCATCGCGACCCTCATCGGGCTGTCGCTGCTGGTCCCGTCGCTGCCCCTGATCGTCGCGATGCTGATCGCGGTGGTCGTCTTCGGAGCGACCGCCCGGTTCCTGGTGAAGATCTTCCAGCGACGCTCGGGGCTGAGCTTCAAGTTCCGCTGACCCGGCCCCCCGACCGGATCAGCGGAATCCGAAGGGCCTAGATGACTGATCCCAAATGCCCGCACGCACGGATGACGCACGGACACCGTCGCCGGATCGCGGTCATCGGGACTCGCCTGTACCCACCGGTACAGGCTTCGCCCTCTTCCCACGCCCGGCTCGGTCCCGTGCGCCCCCGCACGCACGCGAATTCGGAATCAATCATCTAGATGGTGAGGGGACGACGCTTGGCGGCCAGGGCCTGGGCCAGAATCGTGCGCTGGCGCTGGGTGAGGCGGCCGATGGTGCGGTTCTCGGGGACGGCGTAGGGGACGAGGAACTTGTGAGCGCGGGTTCGCCCCCAACGGCGCTGGCTGCGAAGCAGCTCACCCACGGTCATGCTCTCAACCTGCCACGGACACCTCTCGAGTACCGTGGCCACATCCTCGCGGCCGGCGCCGATCGCGCGCTTGAGCTCGGCGCGTGCGTATCGCACCTCGTTGGCGCGAGCCAGTGCCTGCATGCACTGGGCCGATGGCGAGTGTACCGCGGCTGCGGCAGCTTCCATTCTCACTCCTCCTTTGAGCGAAGTTCAGGACGGTTTAGCGATTCTCTCCTCGGCTCCCCACGGCTGGTAGGCCGTTTTTCGAGAGACCGGCCCGGCTGTATCTCCGAGCCCTGTACTCCCTGCCACCAGGGTGCCTGAGGCGTTCGCCACCCTAGGCGAAACCACGCAGGGGGTGCAACGAATCGGACGGAAGTTCTCCCCCGGACGGTCGCTAGGAGCAGCTTTTTTGTCGCCGAGCCGAGCTAGTGCAAATCGGACAAGCCGAAACTACTCCGAGCGGGGTAGATCCGGGAAGTCCTTGACGACCCTGCCGACGACCTCGAGCGCGCGATCGAGGTGATCGTGCTCGTGGGTCGCCATCAGGCTGGTTCGCAGCAGCGCCCCGCCCGGCGGGACCGCCGGGTGCAGAGCGACGTTGGTGTAGACGCCGGCGTCGTAGAGCGCCTTCCAGAAGAGAACAGCCTGCCAATCCTCGCCGACGATCACCGGGACGACGGGCGTGGTCGCCTCGGTTCCGTCCGGGAGCGTTCCCGGCTCCACGACCCGAAGCCCCAGGTCGCGCAGGCCCTCGCGCAGGTAGGCGGCGTTGCCGAGGAGCTTCGCCATCAGCTCCGGACCCTCGCTGCGGATGATGCGCAGGGCGCCGAGCGCAGCGCCCACGGCGGCGGGAACCGCCGAGGCGGTGAAGATGAAGGCGCGGCAGGCGATCCGCAGGAACTCGATCACCTCCGCCGGGCCCGCGATGAAGCCGCCGCACGAGGCGAGGCTCTTGGAGAAGGTCCCCATCCGCAGGTCGACCCGCTCCTCCAGGCCGAAGAGCTCGGTCGCGCCGGCGCCGCGCTCACCGAGCACGCCGACCCCGTGGGCCTCGTCGACCATCAGGCGGGCTCCGTAGGCCTGGCAGAGCTCCACGATCGGCGGCAGGTTGCAGACGTCGCCCTCCATCGAGAACACCCCGTCGACCACCACCATCACGCCGCCCCCGTCGCCCGCGGCGCGGTCGAGCATCTTCTCCAGCTTGTCCATCTGGTTGTGCCGGAACGGGCGCAGCCTGGCGCCCGATAGGCGGCAGCCGTCGAGGATCGAGGCGTGATCGGCGGAGTCGCAGATGACGGTGTCGCCCGGAGCGAGAATCGTCCCGATGCACCCCAGGTTCGCCCCGTAGCCCGTGCTGAAGACGATCGCGTCCTCGGCGTGCATCCAATCGGCGAGCTCGCGCTCCAGCTCGATATGCAGCGGGATGGTGCCGTTCAGAAGCCGCGAGCCCGTGAGGCCGGTGCCGTAGGTCTCGAGGGCGTCGCGCGCCGCCTGCTTGACGCGGTCGTCGCCGGTGAGCCCGAGGTAGTTGTTGGAGCCGAGCATGATCGTCTCCCGGCCCTCCATCTCGACCACGGGCCCGGCCGACGAGGACATGACGCGGAAGTAGGGGAGGAGGTCGCCCTCCTTGGCCATCGCGAGCTGCTCGACCCGGTCGTGCGACCGCGCCTTCTCAAAGACGTCGACTGGCGCGCGGGCGGTCTGCGTCATACCCAGAGTCTGACATGAGGAGCTTTAGCTCCGAAAGCAGCAGGTAAGGCGGCCAAAGGCCGCCGCATGAGATTCTGTAGGTTCCCGGCTCGTGGCAGACGTGACGGTGCGCCCAGTCGCCTCCAAGAGCGACCTGAACGCATTCATCAAGCTTCCCTTCCGTATTCACCGCGATCACCCGCGGTGGGTGGCACCGCTGATCTTCGATCGCAAGGCCTTTCTCGACCGCTCGAAGAACCCGTTCTTCCAGCACGCGGAGGCCGAGTACTTCCTCGCCGAGCGCGACGGAGTTCTCGTCGGCCGCATCACCGCCCACATCGACCACCGCTGGGACGAGTACCAGGGCGGCAACGACGGCATGTTCGGCTTCATCGAGATGGAGGACGACCCGGAGGTGGCCCGGGCGCTGGTCGACGCGGCCAAGGCCTGGCTGGCCGAGCGCGGGCGCGACCGCGTGATCGGCCCGATGGACTTCACCACCAACGACGAGTGCGGCCTGCTCGTCGAGGGCTACGACCGCGAGCCGATCGTGCTGGCCCCGTGGCACCCGCCCTATTACAAGGAGCGCCTCGAGGAGCTCGGGCTCGTCAAGCGGATGGACCTGCTCATGTGGGAGCTGTGGCTGGGCGAGCTCCAGAAGGGCAACGAGTTCCACCCGATGATCGAAGCGGCCGCCGCGCAGTCCGAGAAGGCGGGGGTCGTCGTGCGAGGAATGCGCAAGTCCGACCTGACCAACGAGATCTCCCGCTTCATGGAGGTCTACAACGAGGCCTGGGGGCCGAACTGGGGCTTCGTGCCGATCACCGAGGAGGAGGTCGCCTTCCAGGCCAAGAACCTCAAACCCATCCTCTCGGAGGACTGGGCGATGATCGCCGAGCTCGACGGCCAGGTCGTCGGCGCCGGCCTGACGCTTCCCGACATCAACCAGGTCCTGAAGAAGATGAACGGCCGGCTGTTCCCGTTTGGCTGGTGGCACTTCCTGACCGGGCGGCGCAAGGTCGACCGGGTGCGCGTCTTCGCGCTGGGCGTGAAGACGAAGTACCAGCATCTCGGCGTCGCTGCGGCGCTCTTCGTCCGTCACCGCGAGACGGCGGAGCGGGTGCCGCAGAAGGGCGGCGAGATGGGCTGGATACTCGAGAGCAACGAGCCGATGAACCGTGCCATGGAGGGCATGGGCGGCTCGGTCGTCGAGCGCTACCGCCTGTACGAGGCGCCGCTGTCGCCCGCCGGGGGCGCCCCCGGCGCCGAGCCCGCCGCCTCCTAGAGCGGCCTCCCCGCTCGTTGCGTAATCGCCCGGGTCGGCCGGGCGGCTCACCTATAGACTGGATCGAGGTGAGAGCGGAGGTACTCGAAGGCGAGGCGATCGAGGAAGCCGGGGCCGAGGCGGTCGGTGAGGCGGCCGAGGCGCGCCCGCTTCCGGCGAAGGTCTCCAGGCGCGATGTTGGCCCCTCGCGAGAGGTCGGCACCGTCGCGATCGCCGCGGCGGGAGGGCTCGTCGCCGGTGCGGCGACGGTGGTCGCCATGCGCGCCGCCAAGTCGGTCGCCCAGCCGAAGCGCAAGTCAGTCCGCCGGCGCGCAAAGGACGCGATGCCCGGAGTGGTCGCGAGCCGCTCCTTCCTCATCGACGTCCACCTGCTGGACCGCTGAGCCTGGCGTCCCCGGTGGCTTCTACCGTGGGCGGGGTGAGAGCGAGGACGCTCGACTGCGAGGTGCGCCCGCCCTCGCCGGTGAGGCTGCCGGCGCGGGGCGGAGGCGACGGCGTGATGCGGATTCGCGGCGGGCTGGTCGCCCGGGCGCTGCATTTCGACGGGCGCCCCGTGGTCGTGGCGCTGTGGCAGCGGCGAAGCGGCGAGGTGTGCGTGCGTGCCGCCGGCGCCGTGCCCGCGCAGGGGCTCGGCTGGGCGATCGAGCGCATGCGCTTCGCCTTCGGCCTCGACGACGATCTTTCGCCCTTCCACCGGCGCTTTCGCAACGACCCCCTGATCGGCCCCGCCATCCGCCGCCGTCCGTGGCGAAGGCCCCGCCGCCGGCCGCTCGCCTGGGAGGCGGTTGCCTGGGCCATCACGGCGCAGCTGATCGAGTCGTCGCACGCGGGTGAGATCCAGCGCCGGATCGTGCGCCGGTGGGGGCCGCGCCTGGATCCCGAGTCGTTCGCGGGCGAGCGGGTCCCGGGCTTCGGCGCGCTTCCCGGCCCCTTTCGCGACGTGCCCGAGCCGCAGGTGATCGCCGATCGCTCCCCGGCCGAGCTCGCCGCGTGCGACCTCTCGCCGGGGCGCTCGCTCGCGATGATCCGCGTCGCTCGCGAGATCGCGTCGGGCCGGGTCGACCCCGGCGATCCCGACGGCGACGTCCGCCTTCGCGCGATCCCGGAGATCGGCCCCTGGACCCTGGAGTGCCTGGGCCAGAACGGCCGCGGCGATCCGGACTCGCTGCCCGCCGGCGACCTCGCCTACGTGAAGCTCGTGGGCCGCCTGGCGCGGCTTGGGCGGCGAGCAACGGTTCAGGAGGTGCATGAGTTCTTTGCGCCGTATGAGCCCTACCGGGCGCTGGCGGGCGAGATGGCGCTCAGCCACTACCACCTTGCCGTGCCCGCGGGGCCGCCGATGCGCCTGGCGGCGTGAGGCGCGCCGGCGGCCCGCTGCTCGCGGGGGTCGCGTGCGCGGCGCTGCTCGTGACGGCAGCGGGCGCGGGCGGCCGCTCGCACTTCCCCCGCAAGACGATCACCTTCGGCCACAGCGTCGGCGGGCGGCCGCTGAAGGCGGTGCGCATGGGCAGGCCGCACGCGCGGCGAACCGTGCTGGTCGTCGGGCAGATCCACGGCGACGAGCCCGCGGGGCGCGACGTGGTCCGGGCTGTGCGCCGCGGCGAACGCGGCTTCCGCGACGTCACCGTCTGGACGGTCGTCACCGTGAACCCCGACGGCAACCGGGCCGGGACTCGCAAGAACGCCCACGGGGTCGACCTCAACCGCAACTTCCCCTTCCGCTGGAGCGGCTCGGAGCCGCCCGGCAGCGGCTACTACGCCGGCCCGCATCCGCTGTCGGAGCCGGAATCGCGCGCGGTGGTGCGGCTCGCGCGGCGGATCCACCCGGACCTCAGCATCTGGTTTCACCAGCCCTGGGACGCGGTGCTCGCCTGCGGCGGCGGGCATCGCGTCGAGTCGCGCTTCGCGCGGATCGCCCGCATGAACACCGAGTGCCGCGGCGAGGGCCTGCCCGGCACCGCCGTCAGCTGGGAGGAGCACCACTTCGGGGGCAGCAAGGCGTTCGTCGTGGAGTTCGGTTCGGGGTCGCTGAGCTCCGGCGAGATCCGCCACGCCGCCGAGGCGACCGCGCACGTCGCCGTGAAGGGCGCGGGCTAGGGGGCGCGGTTCGGCAGCAGGCCGTCCGTGAGGACGTCACCCGGCGACGGGACCGTGCCGATCACGCGGTTGTTCGCGAAGAAGCGAGCGAACGCGAGCCAGCGCCTGGGGTCCATGTAGCCGAAGGGCCTGCCCGTTTCGCGCTGGGCGAGGAGCGGGAGGGTCCGGGCCACCTCGGCGCGGGTGAAGCGCGGGTTCAGGCCCTGGCCGGCGTCGAGAATCGCCTGGGTCGCCTGCGAGGGATCGGCCGCGGCGGCGAGGGTTCCGCGCTCCAGTGCGGCGATGAACAGCTGGATGGGCCGAGGATCGTTGGCGATCTCGTCGTTCGAGGCGACGAGCACGAGCTCGTCGTAGGTGGGGATGCCCAGCCGGTCGACGGGCACCACGCGCGGATCGAGGCCGCGGAGGCTGAGGTCCACGCCCTCGACATTGAGGAAGCCGCCGAGCATCGCGTCGGCCCGCCCCGAGATGACGGCCGGCAGCAGCCCCTGCTGAACGTTGACCGCGTGCACGTCCGACGACGACAGGCCCACCCGCGAGAGGATCGTGTCGAGGTAGTCCTGCTGGTAGGGGATCCCGGCGGTGGCGATCGTCTTGCCGACGAGGTCGTCGACCTTGCGGATTCCGGCCTTATGGGTCGAGATGAGAGAGGTGAGCGGCTGGGGCACGATCGCTGCCACCGCCTTCACCGGCAGGCCCTGGTCGTGCGCGAGCAGCACCTCGGGCTCGTACGAGATGGCCAGGTCGGCGCGGCCCGCTGCCACCTCGCGGATGGGGGCCGACGGATCGGAGGGCACCTCGGGGTGCACGTCGAGCCCGGCGTCGGCGAAATACCCCTGGTCGAGCGCCTCGTAGATGCCCGCGTGGTCGGCGTTGACGTAGAAGTCGAGGGCGAGCGAGAGCTCGTCGCTGCCCGTCCTTGCGTTCTCCTGCTTCTCGCCGCAACCGACCCCGACGAGGGCGGCTGCGACGAGCAGTGCGATCGCCACGCGCCTCATCGCCTGCCCCACCACGCAACCCGGCGCTCGAGCAGGCCAAGGGCGGAAAAGAGCAGGATCGCGAACGCCGCGAGCACCACGATCGCCGCGAACATGCGCGCCGTCTCGAGTTGAGCCTCGGACTGGATCAGCAGGTATCCGAGCCCCGAATCCGATCCGGCCCATTCGGCGAACACGGCGGCGATCACCGCGACGGCCACGGCGATCTTCGCGCCCGTGAAGAACTGGGGCAGCGCGCTGGGTATCTCCACTCGCGCCAGCGTCTGCCCGCGGCCCGCGTCGAGGGTGCGCATGAGCTTGGGCAGCTCCGGATCGACCCCCCGCAGCCCGTCGAGGGTGTTCACGGTGACCGGGAAGAAGCACACCAGCGCGATGATCACGAGCTTGGGTCCGATGCCGAAGCCGAACCAGACCACGAGGATCGGCGCGACGGCGATGATCGGGATCGCCTGCGAGCCGATCAGCAGCGGGTAGAACGCCCGGCGCAGCGTGTCGGACAGATGCAGGGCCAGCGCGAACGCGAAGCCGACGGCGACCGACAGCAGGAAGCCGAGGACGACCTCCCTGAGCGTGACCCAGCCGTTGTCGGCCAGCAGCGAGCGGTCGCTCCACAGCGACGAGGCGATCTCGGACGGCGAGGGCACCAGGTACGGCTTGATCGACAGCGCATCTGCCACGACGTGCCACTCGGCGGCGAGCTGCCACAGCCCGAGCACCACCGCGACGAGGATGGCGGGCGCGACTGCCCTCCTCACGGCCCCTCCGCTCCCAGCGCGTGCATCGCCCGCTCGCGCGCGGCGACGAAGCCCGGTGAGGTGACCGCCGCCGTCCGGTCCTGCGCGCGCGGGTCGGGCGCGGCGAGCTCCGCCGCCACCCGCGCCGGGCGGCGCGAGAGGATGGCGACGCGGTCGCACAAATACAGGGCCTCCTCGACGTCGTGGGTGACGAGAAGAGCCGTGGTCTCCCGCGCCCCGAGCGCGCCGGCGAGCCACTCCTGCATCCCCGCCCGCGTGATCGCGTCGAGCCCGCCGAACGGCTCGTCGAGCAGGAGCACGGGCTTGCCGGCGAGGACCGTCCTCGCGAACGCCACACGCTGGCGCATCCCGCCAGAGAGCTCGGTGGGCCTCGCGCCCGCGAAGCCCTCCAGCCCGAAGTCGCGCATGAGCTCGGCTGCGCCGGCCCGCGCCTCACCGCGGCCCACGCCGCGGTTGCGCAGCGCCAGCGCGGCGTTGTCGGCGGCGCTCAGCCATGGCAGCAGCAGGTCCTTCTGCGGCATGTACGCGCACTGGGCGAGTCGCGCCGAGGCATCCGCGCCGGCGTTGACGCGCACGCTGCCGTCGTCGGGCTCCGCCAGCCCGGCCACCAGCTCCAGCAGCGTGGTCTTGCCACAGCCGGAGGCTCCCACCAGGCCGATCACCTCGCCGGCCTGCGCGCGCAGGTCCACGCCCGCCAGGACGGGCAGGTCTCCATAGGCCAGGCGCACCCCGGCGAGCTCCACGGCGGCTCCGGCCCGCGTGGCCTTCGCCTCCTCGAGATGCGTCCGCAGCGCTTGGCTCATGCTCCCTCCGCGCGCATTACCGCGACAGGTTCCGAGGGTCAGCGCCGGGCGGGGATCCGGTGGCGCTATCTCAGCCCGCTGCCCGCGAGCCCCCTGATCTTCCCGGCGAGTCTACCGCCGCCGGTTTCGCGCCGGTTGGGGCGGGGCACCATCCAAAGCGGTGCCGGAGAACTCCGAGGAGACCCAGAAGGAGCGCACCAGCCGGGAGCTCATCGAGCTCCTGAACGAGTTGCGCGTGGCCCTGCCGGGCGTGCAGGTCCTGTTCGCCTTCCTGCTTGCGGTGCCGTTCTCCAACGGCTTCGCGACCGCGACGAACGCCCAGAAGGGCATGTTCTTCGCGACCCTCGCGCTCACCACGATCGCCTCGATCCTGCTGATCGCGCCCAGCTCCTATCACCGCATCAACTTCCGGGCCCAGGACAAGGAGCGCCTGCTGTTCACCTCCAACCGCTGGTCGATGGCCGGGCTCGCGTTCCTCGCGGCGGCGATGGTCTCCGCGGTCGTCCTGATCGCCGACTACGTCTACAACGGCGGGATGGCGGTCGCCTCCGGGACCATCGCCGCGCTCGTCTTCGGGTTCTTCTGGTTCGCCATGCCGTACGCGCGCTACCGCGAGAACGTGCGCGAGAAGAACATCGATCCCGACCAGCGCTGACTCGGGTCAGCCGGCCGGCTCGAGCGGGGTGCCGCCGGCGACGACGTTCACGAAGCCCTCGAGGTGCTGGGTTGTCCAGCACTCGAAGGCAGCGGTGCACCGCGACTCGTACGCGGACATGACCGAGTCCCCGTAGTTCCAGTAGAGCCGCGGCTCCGGATTGAGCCAGAAGGTCCGGCCGGCCCGCTGGGTGATGCGGCCGAAGATCTCGGCGTGGGGCTCGCGGCCGTTGGTCCGGGCGTCGCCGAGAACGATGATCGTCGAGCGCGGGCCCAGGTCGTCGCCGATCAGCTCGCCCAGCTCCTTCCACACCCTGCCGTAGTCCGTGTAGCCGGAGACGTCGGCCACGCCGCCCTCGCGGCTGATCTCCTCCGCGATCGCGCGGAAGTCGCGCTCGCGCTCGAAGACCTCGGTCACCTCGGAGATGCGCTCGATGAAGACGAAGCTGCGCAGCTTGCGAAACGAGTCGTGGAGGGCGTGCAGCACAGAGAGGAAGAAGACGCTGGCCGACGTCACCGACGTGGAGACGTCGCAGAGCACGTAGATCTCCGGGCGCCTGGGCCGCTTGGGCCGGTACTTCAGCCGCAGCGGCACGCCACCTGTTTCGAGCGACGCGCGCATGGTCTTCCGCACGTCCACCGCCGCCACGCGCCTGCGTCCCCGCTGCTCGTGGCCGAGGGTCGCGAGGCGCTTGCGCAGCTGGGCGACCGCGCGGTGGACCTGGGCGAGGTCCTGGGCGGGGCTGGTGGGCAGCGCCCGATCGAGCTCGGCGAGCGGGCGCGAGGGGGGCAGGCGCTCGGCGCGTTCGATCGCCGCGCGCTCGAGCTCGCGGCGCAGGTGGCGCTCGAAGCGGCCGATGCTCTCGCGATCCAGCGGCGGGCCGTCCTGAGCCGCCTCCGGCGGGCGGGTCTGAAGGCCGAGCGCGCGGCGGATCCTCTGGACGTCCACGCCGATCACTCCCGAGCCCTCTCCCTGGCGGCCGAAGGCGGCGATCGCGAGGCGCGCGAGGTCGCGCATCTGCCCGTCGTTGCCGTCGGCGATTGCCTGGCGGATGGCCTCGCGCAGGCGCTCCAGATCGAGCTGCTCGGAGCCCTCGGACTCGAAGCGGTGCTGCTCGCCGATGCCGCGCTCCAGCGCCTCCGCCTCGGCCTCGCGAAAGAAGAAGCGGTCGAAGACCAGCTCGAAGATGCGGCGGTCCTCCTGGGACTTGGCGACGGTGGCGGCGAGGGTCTCGCGAAAGTCCTCCCGCGAGGTCCACGGGATCGCCTCCAGGGCGGCGAACGCGTCGAGCATCTCGGAGATGCCGACCGCGACGTCCTCGGCACGCAGCGCCTCGCAGAACGAGACCAGCCGCGCGGCTACTCCGGGAGGGAGGTCGCTCACGCCGGCGGGCGGGTCATCCGGCCGCCTCGGCCCCCAGGCCCTGCGCCGGGCCCGCGAGCTTCACGCCGACCCTCTCGGCCACCAGGTCGATGTCCGTGCGGTGCTTGACGATGATGCTCATCGTTCGCTCGAAGACCGTCGCGTCGATGTCGTCGGCGCCCAGCAGCAGCAGCGCCCGGGCCCAGTCGACGGACTCGGCGATCGAGGGCGGCTTCTTCAGGTCGAGCTGACGGACCATCTGGACGACCTCCACGAGCCGGCGCGCCAGGCGTTCGTCGAGCTCGGGGGAGTGCAGGCGCACGATCTCCATCTCGCGCTCGACGTCGGGGTAGTCGAGCCACAGGTACAGGCAGCGGCGCTTCAGCGCCTCGGTGAGCTCGCGAGAGTTGTTGGAGGTGAGGACGACGATCGGGTGCGAGCGGGCCTCGACGACGCCCAGCTCCGGGATCGAGATCTGGAAGTCGGAGAGGACCTCGAGGAGCATTGCCTCGAACTCCTGGTCGGTCTTGTCGATCTCGTCGATCAGCAGGACGACGGGCTCCTCGGCGGCGATCGCCTCCAGCAGCGGCCGCGTGAGCAGGAACTCCTCGGAGAAGATGTCGTCCCAGGTGGAGCCGGCCGGCTCGGGCGTGCCCGGATTGGCCGACGTCGCCTCGGCCTGGATCCGCAGCAGCTGCTTGCGGTAGTTCCACTCGTACAGCGCCTTCGCCTCGTCGAGCCCCTCGTAGCACTGCAGGCGCACGAGGGGGCGGCCCGTGGCGCGCGACAGAGCCTTGGCCAGCTCGGTCTTGCCGACCCCGGCGGGCCCCTCGACCAGGACGGGTTTGCCCAGGTGCTGGGCGAGGTAGGAGACCAGCGCGGCCGGCTCGTCGGCCAGATAGCCGGCGCGGGCGAGCGATTCCTTGACGTCGGCGACGCTTTCGGTGCTCTCGGAAGAGGTGCTCGGCATCGGCCGATGATAGTTGCGCGCGGGGGCGAGGCCCCGCGTAACGTAGTGTTGGAGGGGATGGAGCTGGCGACGTTCCTGCCGAGCGACACCGCTCCCTACCTCGTGCTCCTGGGGATCGGTTTCCTGGTCGGGGGCTACGGGCAGCTCGCGAGATTCCCGTGGCTGGTCATCGCGGGCATCCTGATCATCCTGAGCGCGGCCATCGCATTCCAGGTCGCGGTGCAGGTGCTGCCGAGCCCGCCGGGGTTCTGAATTCAGGCCAAGCCTCCGCCGGGCTCGTTCCTATAGTCTCGAAGTGTCCGCTCCTCCGGGTGATTTCGACACTCCCAGGCCGCAATGCCCGACGTACCCGACCCGACAGGCGAGCCCGCCGCCGACTCTCCCGAGCCGCCAGCGAAGCCGCGCCTGCGCGCGGTCGAGGGTGGCGCCGCTCCCGCCGTCGCCGTCGCCGACGCCCAGCGGCTGGCCCAGGACGTCAGCTCCGCGGTCACCGAGGCGCGCGAGAGCGTGGTCGCCGACCTCACCGTCAGCATCCGCCGGCTCCAGGCCGAGCTCGCGGATGCCCGCGAGGAGGGCCGGTCTGCGGCCGCCCGCGCCAAGGAGGCCACGGAGGAAGCCCGCGTTGCCCGCGCCCGCGCGGCCGACGTGGAGGCTCGGGCGCAGCGCTACGTCCGCAACCTCCGGGAGCGCCTGCAGACCCGGGCCGAGGAGAAGCTTCGAGACGCCGCCGAGCGGCTGCGCGAGCAGGCCGAGGAGCGCGCGCGGGCCGTCGCCGGCCACGCCGCCAGCGCCTCCCGCGAGGAGGTCATGGCCGAGGCCGAGGGGCGGATCCGACGGGCCGAGGCCAAGGCCGCCGAGGCCGAGCGCGCGGCGAACGTGCGCGCCCATCGCGCCGAGAAGGACGCCGAGCAGGCGAGCGCCGAGGCCGAAAGCGCCAAGGACGAAGCGCTCGAGGCACGCGGCCGCGCCGAGGCAGCGCGCGACGCGATGGAGCGCCGGCTGAACTCGCTGATCGAGCGCCTGGCGCACGAGGCGGAGCAGGAGGCCCGAAAGCAGGCCGAGGAGCGCGCCAAGCGCGAGGCCGAGGGGCTTCAGCGCGAGGTCGAGCAGGCCGCCGAGCGGGCGCGCGAGGAGACCGAGAGGCGCCTGGAGGCCGAGCTGGAGGTGAGGCTGCGCTCCGAGGAGGCGCGGCTGCGCCTGGAGGCCGAGGACAAGGCTCGCGCCGACACCGAGAAGCGCACCAGCGCCCTGGAGAACCAGCTGCGCCGCGAGGTCGCGCAGGAGAGCCGGCGGGCGCTTCAGGAGGCCCGCAAGGAAGCGGAGCACCGCCGAATCGAAGCCCAGGCTCGCCTGCGCGCGCGCGTCGACGAGGAGGCCAAGGCGGCCGCCGAGCGCGTTCGCCGCCAGGCCCTTTCCTAGTCTCGGTATCCACGAGTCGAAACCCCCGCTCCGAACCTTCGCCAGTTGGACAAAGGCTCTTCCGCGCGAGCGATGTACGCTCGCGCTCTCAAGAATTTCGATCGCACGTAGAACCTGGGCGCGTCGCTCCATCGCGGCGTGCCCGACATCGCCAGGAGGCACAGCAAGACCGTGACCAAGATCCGCCAGCAGAACGTGACCGCCGCCAAGTGGAGCCCGAACGGGGGCGCCATCGAGACCCCGGTCGACCTCTCCGACGAGCGGAGCTACCCGTTCGCAGACAACGTCTTCTCGGTTGCCGTGCAGAGCGACAGGCTCTCCGAGGGCACGTTCCAGAAGCTTCAGCGCACCCTCGAGGCCGGCGAGCTCATCGACCTCACCCTCGCCGACGAGGTGGCCCAGGCGATGAAGGAGTGGGCGCTCGAGCGCGGCGCCACGCACTACACGCACTGGTTCCAGCCGCTGACGGGCCTCACGGCGGAGAAGCACGACTCGTTCTTCGAGCCCGACGGCAAGGGCCACTCGATCGCAGGCTTCTCGGGCAAGGAGCTGATCCAGGGCGAGCCCGACGCGTCGTCGTTCCCTACAGGCGGCATCCGCGCCACCTTCGAGGCGCGCGGCTACACCGCCTGGGACCCGACCAGCCCGGCGTTCATCCTCGAGAACCCCAACGGGGCCCTGCTGTGCATCCCCACGGCCTTCGCGTCGTGGACGGGTGAGGCCCTCGACACGAAGATCCCGCTGCTCCGCTCCATGGACGCGCTCTCGAAGGCGGCCATCCGGGCGCTGCGGCTGCTGGGCGACGAGGAAGCGGCCCGAGTGTTCACCACGGTCGGCCCGGAGCAGGAGTACTTCCTGATCGACGAGCAGTTCTACTACGAGCGCCCGGATCTGGTGACGACCGGCCGCACGCTGTTCGGCGCGAAGCCGCCCAAGGGGCATGAGCTCGACGACCACTACTTCGGGTCGATCCCGGAGCGGATCCTCGCCTGCATGCTCGAGAGCGAGCTCGAGCTCGCGAAGCTCGGCGTCCCGGTCAAGACCCGGCACAACGAGGTCGCCCCGAGCCAGTACGAGATCGCCCCGGTGTTCGAGAACTCGAACGTCGGCACCGACCACCAGCAGCTGACCATGCAGGTCCTGCAGTCGGTGGCGCGCAAGTACGACCTCGTCTGCCTGCTGCACGAGAAGCCCTTCGCGGGGGTCAATGGCTCGGGCAAGCACAACAACTGGTCGATGGGCACCGACACCGGGCACAACCTCATGGACCCCGGCGACACGGGCGAGGAGAACGCGCGTTTCCTGTTCTTCTGCGCGGCGGTCGTGCAGGCGGTCAACAAGCACCAGGGGCTGCTGCGCGCCTCCGTGGCCAACATCGGCCAGGACCATCGCCTCGGCGCCAACGAGGCGCCCCCGGCGATCATCTCGGTCTTCCTCGGCGCCGAGCTCGAGGACGGCTTCGACAAGCTGGGCACGGGTGAGGGCGGCTTCGAGGGCGGCGGCACGCTCGCGCTCGGCACCCCGGTCCTGCCGCCCCTGCCGCTTCACGGCGGTGACCGCAACCGGACCTCGCCGTTCGCCTTCACCGGCAACAAGTTCGAGTTCCGCGCCCTGGGGTCGAGCATGTCGCTCGCGTTCCCGAACACGGTGCTGAACACGATCGTGGCCGAGGCCATCGACGAGCTCGCCGGCAAGCTGGAGGAGAAGCTGGGCGCCGGCACCGACCGCGGCGAGGCAATCGCCACGGTCGCGAGGGAGGCCTACGAGGCCAACAAGACCGTCTGCTTCGACGGCGACAACTACGACGAGGCGTGGCACGCCGAGGCGGAGCAGCGCGGGCTGAAGAACCTGCGCACGACGCCCGAGGCCCTGCCCGAGGTGATCGCCGATACGACCGTCGCCGCGTTCGAGCACTACAGCGTGCTCACCGAGCGCGAGCTGGAGTCCCGCTACGAGGTCTGGGTCGAGCAGTACTCGACCCGCGCCAACATCGAGGCGGAGACCACGGCGATGATCGGCCGCACGATGCTGCTCCCGGCGGCGATGCGCCACGTGGCGATGGCCGACGCGGCCGGCCTCACCGACCTGGCGCTCGACGCGCGCGAGAAGGCGGCCGAGCTGGGCGCCGCCCTGGACGCGCTCGACGAGGCGAACACCTACCCCGACGGCATCGAGGGCCTGGAGCTCGCCGAGTACGCGCGCGACAAGCAGATCGCGGGCATGGCGAGGGTGCGGGAGGCGGCCGACGCGCTGGAGAAGATCGTCGCCGACGACCTGTGGCCGCTGCCGAAGTACTCGGACATGCTCTTCGTCAAGTAGCGGCGAACGCGCGCACGCGCGCACAGCTCAACCCGGTGGCGCCACGGCGCCGCCGCTGAGAGCAATGAGGGCGGCCTCAGTGGAGCACCGGAGCCGTTCTGACGACCTCCAGTATGCGACCCAGCTTCGGCCAGGCCCACGACTCCGTCTGCGCTGAGCGCCCTTCGCTACGCCGGGATCTCGGACAGCGGGTGGGCCTGGAGGATCTCCTCGCCCTCCTCGCCCGTTCGCACCCTGTAGGCCTCGTCGATCGTCGAGACGAAGATCTTCCCGTCGCCCACCTCGCCGGTGCGCGCGTGCTTGAGGATGGTCTCGACGACCATCGGCTTGTCGCGGTCCTCCACGACGATCTCCAGCTTGAGCTTCGGCCGGACGTTCACCATCACGGCCGAGCCGCGGTAGTGCTCGAGCACGCCCTCCTGGCGGCCCGAGCCCTTGACCTCGGCGATCGTCAGCGAGGGAAAGCCCCGGTCGAGCAGGTCCTCGCGGATCTGCTCGAAGGCCTCGTGGCGTATGTACGCCTCGATCTTCTTCATCCCAGCGCCCAAGTTACGGCGGCGGGAGCCGGCGGTCTTTATCCCCCGGTAGAGACTTCCGCGGCCGCCTTTGTACCAGCGGTGGGCGCGTCGCCGCCGGCGCCCTGGCCTCTTCTCACCTCGAGCTCGGCCCCCTCCATGCCCATGCAGACCGCGGCCGGGTCGTTCCCGAGCTCGCGCCACACCTCCTGCGCGCCCGAGTGCAGGCGGTCGAGCGCCTCGTCGGCGTGCAGCGGGTCGTGGTGGAACAGCAGCAAGCGGCGCGCGTTCGCCATGTCGGCGAAGCACAGCGAGTCGCCGACTGCGGAGTGGCCCCAGCCGATGTGCTGCGGGTACTCCTCGTCCGTGTACTGGCAGTCGTGGATGAGCAGGTCCGCGTCACGGGCCAGCGAGTAGCCCGAGATCCAGTCCGTCTCGAGGTCGCGCAGCGGAGTTCCGAGGGCCGGCTCGTGGTCGGGGACGTAACAGACCGTGACGTCGCCGTCGGTGATCCGGTAGCCCAGCGTCGGGCCGCGATGGGTCACGGCCTCGGCGCGGATCGTGGCGCCGCCGAGCTCCCATTCGGTGGCCGGAGTGTCGAGAAACGACACCGAGCAGGGAAGCTCGCGGATCTCGACGGGCGAGAGGGGGGCGGAGATGTAGCGCGCGATCCGGTCCTCCAGCGATGCCTCGGGGGAGGCGGGGCCCCAGATGGTGATCTCGGCGTCGGAGCGGAAGCAGGGTGGGAAGAACATCAGGCCCTGGATGTGATCGAGGTGCAGGTGGGTGAGCAGCAGGTTCACCTGCGGAGCGGAGTCCAGGCCGAGCCCGAGCGTCCGGATCCCCGTGCCCGCGTCGAGGATGATCTGCACGCCGCTTCGGAGGGTGATCTGCACGCAAGACGTGTTGCCGCCGTAGCGGTTCATCTGCGGGCCCGGCGCGGGCACGGAGCCGCGCGCGCCCCACACCTTGACCTTCACGAGCCCTCTCCGTCGAGCTGCGGCCAGAACAGGATCATCGCTCCACTCTCACCGGAGCCGTTGCCGACGAGGGGGACGCCGGAGGCCTCGATGCGGTGCTCCTCGCCGCCGACGGCCCGGATGGTGAAGTAGGCATGCGCCGGGCGGCCGTCGCGAAGCGTGGTGGTGAGGGGATGCTCCTCCAGCGCGACCGGAGCGCCCTCGGCGGCGAGGTCGAACGCGGTGGTCCACTCGGCGGGCTCCATGCGACCCCCGGAGTCCTCGAATGACCGCCCGAGGAGGGCCCCGGCGGCCTCGTTGTAGAAGATCAGCCGCGCATCGCTGTCGACCAGGAACGCCGGCGTCGAGAGGCTCGTCGCCAGGTTCCGGGCGAGGATCAGCTCCAGGGGCTTCTGGCCGTCGGCTGCCACCAGCGCCCATTCTTCCACCCCGCGGCTTCGCATTGCGGCATTTGCCACGCGTGGTCGATTACCCTCGCGGCGTGCGCCCCATCGCCCTACCGATCCTGGCAGCGCTCGCGCTTGCCGCCCTTCCCTCCGGCGCGGCCGGGCAGACGGCCGGCGAGAACCCGCCGCAGATCCCCGGCGACGCGCTCTCCTCGGGCCTGCCCACCTTCATCGGCAAGCCGGCGAAGGCCCGTCCCTCCCGCGGCGAGACGGTGCCGCGCCACCCGTTCATGGCGCGCAACGGCCGCTCGAACCTCCACGACGACGCCTTCCAGAGCGACAGCTACCCGCAGGCCGGGCCCCTGGGAAACTCCGCGACGAACTCCGCGCTCTTCACCGCCGACTGCGGCTCGGTCACCTTCGATCGCAGGGGACGCATCGTCACGGTCTGCGTGGGCCTCGAGCACCCGACCCTGGCCCTGCTCGATCCCGAGACCTTCCACGTGTACGCGTCGATGGACCTGCCGCCGCGGGCGCCCAGCACCAACCCGTTCCAGGACTTCTCGGGCGGCGGCTACTTCTATCTGGACAACCACGACCGGGCGGTGATTCCGACGACCCAGCACCACATCCTCGTGGTCGCCGAGGCCCAGGGACCGTCGTTTACGACCGTGCGCGACTACGACGTCAGCGGGGCGATGGCCTCCGACGACGCGATCATCTCCGTCCTTCCCGACTGGCAGGGCCACCTGTGGTTTGCCACCCGAGCGGGCGTGATCGGCGTCGTCGGCCGCCACTCGAAGAAGGTGCGCACGATCGACACGAAAGAGGCCATCGGCAACTCCTTTGCGGTCGGCCGAAGCGGCGTGTTCATCGTCACCGACAAGGCCCTCTATCGCTTCGATCGCCGGCACGGCCGGCCGCGCGTGACCTGGCGGCGAACCTACCCCAACACCGGCGAGCAGAAGCCGGGGCAGACCGAGCACGGGTCGGGCAGCACGCCCACGCTGATGGAGGGTGGGCTCGTGGCCATCACCGACAACGCGGATCCAATGGACGTCGTGGTCTACCGCCGCGGCCGCAGCGACGGCGGCAAGCAAGTCTGCAGGCAGGCCGTCTTCGCCAATGGCTCGAGCGACACCGACCAGTCGCTGGTGGCGGGGCGCCGCTCGCTCGTGACCGAGAACAACTACGGCTACGCGGGGCCGCTGTCGACCAACCTCGGCGCGACCACGACCCCCGGCATCGCCCGCGTGGACCTGGACCGTGACGGCAGGGGCTGCCACCTGCGGTGGACCAGCAAGGTCGTCGCGCCGTCGGTCGTCCCGAAGCTCTCGCTGGGCGCGGGCATCGTCTACACGTACACGAAGCCCGCGCGCGCGGACAACGCGGACGCCTGGTACCTCACGGCGCTCGACTACCGCACCGGGCGCACCCTCTGGCGCCGCCTTGCGGGAACGGGAGTTGGGTACAACAACAACTACGCCCCCGTGACGATCGGCCCCGAAGGCGCCGCCTACGTCGGCGTCCTCGGCGGGCTGACGCGGTTCGCCGCGCCGACGCCGTAGGGTCGAGGGGCGGCCCTCAGGCCGTCGTGGAGGACGGGATCGGCGCCGTGAAGGTGCGATGCCCGGCGCGGATCTCGATGGCGCGCGCCCGGTCGAGCGCGATGGCGGCGCCCAGGCTCGACCCGGCGTCGCCCTCGTGGCTGTAGCGGAACGAGCCGGCGTCGATCAGCCCGCTCGGTCCCCGCAGGAACACGCGGCAGGGCGTCCCCCAGCGCATCCCGTGGACGTAGACGCTCACCTCGGTACCCCAGGGCTGATCCGTCAGATGGCCCGTGATCTCGACGCCCGCCGGCAGATTCGTGAACGCGACGCGAGTGCCGGCGGGACCCGAGGAGCCACCGCCGAACGCGAGGACCAGCGCGGCCGCCGCGGTCGCCGTCGCGCCGGCCAGCCCCAGCCCGATGCCCAGGCGGCGGCGGCGCAGGTTGCGTTGCTGCGACAGCACCCTGCGCTCGACCTTGCGGCCGAGCCCGCGAGGCGCGGCGGGCGCCTCGGTCAGCCAGGCCGGATCGGCGAGGGGAAGGATCTCCGCCAGCGGCAAGAGCGTGTCGCGCTCGGCGCGGCAGTCGACGCACCCGTCGAGGTGCGCCTGGACCGCGGCGCGCTCGTCCGGGCCGAGCTGGCCGAGGACGAAGGCCCCGAGCTCCTCACGCCACGGGCGGCAGGCGTCAGCCGTCATAGCCCATCTCCTCCATGGCGTTGCGAAGCGCCTTCAGCCCGTAGTAGACGCGGCTCTTGATGGTGCCCTCGGGCACCCCGAGCTCGGCCGCCAGCTCCGCGTGGGGCCGGCCCAGCAGGTGCGTCTGGACGATGACCGCACGGTGGGCCTCGCCGATCCGTCGCAGTCCCTCCTCGACCTGCCAGGCCACGAGGGTGCGCTCGAGCGGCTCGTCGATGGGCTCGGGGGCCTCGGTCGCGATCTCGTGCCGCGCGCTGCGCGATCGCCTGGCGTCGATGACGACGTTTCGGAGGATCGCGAAGAGCCAAGTGCGCATCGACCCGATCTGCGGGTCGAAGCGCGACCCCGCCCGCCAGGCGCGGACGAAGGTCTCCTGCACGGCCTCCTCGGCGAGCCCGCGGTCGCCGAGCGAGCGCACCGCGAAGCCGTACAGCTCGCTGCCGTGCGCGGCGTATGCCTCTCGCACTCCCTGCTCGTCGCGAAGCGTGGCGGGGCCGCTCAAGAGATCTTCCCGTGGCCGTCCTTGGACATCACTCAATTGATACTGCCCCGGGCGTAAAAGAGTTCAAATTCCGCTTCCAGGCTCAAGGTTGGGCGTATTCGGCCGATTTCCGTACTGAATGCGTGCGTCGAATCGAGTTCAGGAGATGGCGGCCGATCTTGCGGCTGCCCAGGCGCGAGTCGCCGAGCTCGAGGCCGAGCTGGCGCGCTCCTCGGCGCGCGACCCCCTGACCCCTGAGCTCCTCTCCCTGCGCGCCTTCCGCTCGCAGCTCGACGTCGACATCCAGCGCTCCCGGCGCCACGAGCGCCCACTCGCCGTCGTCGTGCTCGACCTCGACGGCTTCAGGCAGGTGAACGTGCGCTACGGAATCGCCGCCGGCGACGTGGTGCTGGGCGCCGTCGGCCGCACCGTCGCGCGGCTCACGCGCGCCCACGACCGCGGCTGCCGCATGGCCGGCGACGAGTTCGCCCTGATGCTTCCGGAGACCAGCCTCGAGGAGGCGGTCGCCGTGGTCGGCCGCCTCGTCACCGAGCTCGAGCGCGTCCAGGCGGGCGGCGTCGACGGCGTCACCGCCTCGGTCGGCGTGAGCGTTCTCGGCCCGGTGGAGACCGCCGAGGTTCTGCTCGAGCGGGCACGCACCGCCCTCGAGCTGGCCCGCGCGGAGGGCGGCGCGCGGATCAAGACTCTCGCACCCGGCAACGCCGATGCCGCCGCCGCCCGGGCCGAGGCTGATGCGAACGGGGGCGCCAGCGACGACGTGGTCGCGGCGCTGGCCTCGGCGCTGGCCGCCCGCGACCCTCACGCGGAGGGGCATTCGGACTCGGTGGTCGAGCTCGCCGGGCAGGTCGGGGAGACGCTGGCGCTGCCGGCGCACGAGATACGGACCGTCAGGACGGCGGCCCTGCTCCACGACATCGGGAAGGTCGGCATCCCGGACGCGATCCTCAACAAGCCGGGCCCCCTCGAGGAAGACGAATGGCAGGTCATGCGCAACCACCCGGTGGTGGGGGAGCGCATCGTTCGCGCCATCCCGGGCATGGCCGGGGTCGCGCGGATCGTCCGCCACGAGCACGAGCGCTGGGATGGCGGCGGCTATCCGGACGGACTCGCGGGAGATGCCATCCCGCTCGGGTCTCGGATCGTCCTCGCCTGCGACGCCTACCACGCGATGATCTCCGAGCGCTCCTATCGCTCGGCCCTGCCGCACACCAACGCGATGCGCGAGCTGATCGACAACGCCGGGATCCAGTTCGATCCGACGGTCGTCGAGGCGCTGGTGGGGCTTCTCTACGGCCGCCGACAGACGGGCGCCGCTGCCCCGGCCCACCCCATGGGCCCCGGGCTTACCCAGCGGCCGCCCGGCTCTCGCCGGGCGGCTGGCCGGATTCCGGTCTGAGCTCTAGCCCTCTAGCTTCCCGATCTTGAAGATCTTCGTGCCGCAGTCGGGACAAGTGCCCTGAATAGCCGGACGACCGTTCTTCATGGTCACCTGCTGGGCATCCTTGATCTCGACCTTCTTGCGCTCTTTGACGCAGTATCCGGTCGGCATGTGCGCTCCTTTCGAGCTGCTCTCTCGTCGCTGTAGAGCCACCTGAACCAGATGGTCCGTGGGCGACGGTAGCCCAATCGGCGGACGCCAGCAGGCACAAACGTGCGTATTGCTACAAGCTGCCCCGGGATCAGCGGGGAGCCTGCGAGACGATCTCACCGTCGGGCGGCTCGAGCGGCAGCCCCGCGTCGGCCCAGGCAGCGATCCCACCCTCGATGTGGAAGGCGTCCCAGCCCGCGCCCCGAAACGCCTCGGCGACCATTCCGGAGCGGCTGCCCGTGTGGCAGTAGAAGACGACCGGGTGGTCGCGGGCGATCGTTTCCGCGGCGCCGTTTACGTCGTTGACCTCCACGTGGCGCGCCCCCCCGATGCGACCCGCATCCCATTCGTGATCCGTGCGCACGTCGATCGCGTCGGCGTCGCCCTTCAGGAGCTCGACGGCGTCGGCGGGGGAGAGATGAATGCTCGTCTCGGCGCGGGTCACGCCGCCGGAGTCTAGATGCCAGCTCCGCCCACCCATGGACGCGAAACGCTACATATATCCGCGTTTCTCGTCCATCGCGGTTCGCGGACGATCATCTAACGTCCCGGGCGGCGGTCAGCCGCCCTCACCAGCCCCGAAACCCGCCTCAAGGAGAATTCACGCATGCCCGAAGCAGTCATCGTCGACGCCGTCCGCAGCCCAATCGGCCGCGCCTTCAAGGGCTCGCTGGCCCAGCTGCGACCGGAGGAGACCGCCGCCCACGTCGTCGACCAGCTCCTCGAGCGCAACCCCGACGTCGACCCGGCCCTGGTCGAGGACGTCTTCTGCGGCTGCGGCATGCCCCAGGGCCTGCAGGCCTTCAACATCGGCCGCATCATCGTCCTGCTCTCCGAGAAGCTCGGTCAGGAGACGAACGGCGTGACGATCTCCCGCTACTGCGCCTCGAGCCTCGATGCCATCCGCCATGCGGCAAACGCCGTGAAGGCCGGCGAGGGCGACGCCTACGTCGCCGCCGGCGTCGAGTGGGTCAGCCGCTACAACGAGCGCACCGAATCGGCCGGAGTGGCCGACCGCAACCCGAACCTGATCGGCGAGAACGGCCAGCCCAACGTCTACATCGTCATGGGCCTGACCGCCGTCAACGTCGCCAAGAAGTACGAGGTCTCCCGCGCCGACATGGACAAGTACGCCCAGCGCTCGCAGGAGCTGGCGGTGGCCTCGCAGGAGGACGGGTTCTTCGACCGCGAGACCGTCCCCGTGACCGACCAGGACGGCAACGAGGTGGCCAAGGACGACGGCCCGCGCGCGTCCTCGACGCTCGAGAAGCTCTCCCAGCTCCCCGAGGCGTTCGACGGTGGCGGCGGGGTCACGGCCGGCAACTCCTGCCCGCTCAACGACGGCGCCGCCGCGGTGCTCGTCATGTCCGACACGAAGGCCACAGAGCTGGGCCTCACGCCGAAGGCGCGGATCATCTCGGCGGCCACCTACGGCAACGAGCCGGAGTACATGGGCGTCGCCCCGATCGGTGCGATCAAGAAGGTCCTCGACCGCACCGGCATGACCATCGACGACATCGACGTCGTCGAGCTGAACGAGGCGTTCGCCGCCCAGGTCATTCCGATCATGGACCAGTGCAACATCCCCCTGGAGAAGATGAACACCCACGGCGGCGCGATCGCCCTGGGCCATCCATTCGGGATGACCGGCGCGCGGATCATGACCACGCTGCTGAACGTGATGGAGACCGACGACCACTCCGTAGGCCTCGAGACGATGTGCGTCGCGGGCGGCCAGGGCGAGGCGATGATCGTCGAGCGCCTCGGGTAGTACTGAAGCCCCGGCCTGCGGTTAGGATCGCACCAGCCCGGCCATTTGGATGTTGCCGGCGATATCAGGGAGGCACCCTCATGAGCTTTCGAACCGTCTGCGCTCTCGTCGCGGCAGCGGCGCTTGTCGTAGCGCTCACCGCAGTCGCCACGGCGGCGAAGATCAGCGACCCAAAGGGCGACGTGGCGGACGGCAACCAGCTGCCGAGCGGCGTGAAGAAGGCGGATGTCGACCTCGTCAAGGCCTCCGACGGCAGGGCCAACGGCAAGATCGTGATGAAGGCCGAGGTCGCGGGCTCGATGAAGAGGGCGCTGAAGGACCACACCACCAGCCCGACCTTCGCGATCAAGGCTCCCGGCAACGACCGCTACGGCGTCTACCCGCTCCCGGATGGCTCGTACGAGGTGCTCAACTTCACCTCCTCGGGCACCAAGCCGGCCTCGGTGAAGCGAACCGACGCCCACACGGCGGAGGTGCGCTTCAGGCCGAGTGCGATCGGGAATCCATCGCACTTCAAGTTCTTCGCGACGACGGGCGATTGCGTCGTCTTCGACGTGGCCCCCAACACCGGCTTCGCGAAGCGCGGCAAGCGCTGCTGAGCTAGACGCCCAGGAAACGCGCGACCAGGCGGTCGCGCACACGGTCCGGAAGGGCGGCCTGCAGCAGGGCCTGCATCCGCGCGTCGCGACCCACCACGTAGCGCGTCTTCGGGCGCGCGGCGCTCAGCGCGTGCACGACGGCAGCGGCCACCTGCTCCGGGGGGATGCCGCGCTTCATCGACGACACCGTGATCTCCGAAAGCCGGTCCAGCTCCCTGCCGTAGAGCTCCTCTGCCTCCGCCGAGTAGCGCTCGCGGGACTCCTCGGCCGAGGCCCTGCCCTTCTCCCAGATCGGCGTGGCGACGGCGCCGGGCTCGACGAGGGCGACGTGCATCCCGAACTTGCGGACCTCCTGGCGAAGGGAGTCCCCAACCGCCTCCAGCCCGAACTTCGACGCGTGGTAGGCGGCCAGGAATGGATTGGCGGTGCGGCCTCCGATCGAGCTCATGAACACGACGCGGCCCTGTGCGGCCCGCAGCTGCGCCATCACGCTCTTCGTCACCGCGACCTGGCCGACCAGGTTGACCTCGATCTGCCGGCGGAAGTCCTCGATCGGCACCGCCTCGACCGGCCCCGCGACGGCGACGCCGGCGTTGTTGACGAGCCCGGCCAGGCGGCCGCCGCAGGCCTCGGCCGCGCGCTGCGCGGCGGCGTCGATCGAGGCCTGGTCGGTGACGTCGAGAATCAGCGGCACCACGCGCGGCGAGCACTCGGCGGCGAGGCTCGCGCCGTCCTCCTCGCGGCGAACTCCGGCCAGCACCGATGCCCCCTCGGCGTCGAGGGCACGCACGATGGCGTGCCCGATGCCGGTGGAGGACCCGGTCACCAGGACCCAGCCTTCGCTCAGCGCACCCACCGTCAGCCCGTCGTGCGCGCGGCGATGTAGTCGGCGACCCGCTCGGTGGCGGTGCGCAGGCGGCGGAAGTACGCGGCGCGGCTGAGCGAGAGCTCGTCCGCCGCCAGCTCGTGGCTGGCGGCGGGATCGAGATACCCGCGCACCAGCACCTGCTTGAGCTGCTTCTCGCCCTCCGCGCGCCCGAACGCGTTCTGGGCAGCGTCATCGATGAGCACCCGCACCGAGCCCGCGCGGTCGTCGAGGCTCTCCCCGGTAGCCAGGGGCGACGTGGCCAGCTTCTGGGGCAGGTCGAGGTTGCGCAGTGCGTCGCGCACGGCGGTGCGCACCGGCTCGGGGCTGGCCTCCGTTGCGGGCGGCTCGAGGCCCAGCTCGCGGTAGACGAGCTCGCGCTGGGCGGCGAGCAGGCCGCCGTGGCCGTAGTCGACCAGGTGGCACTCGATCACGCGCTCGCCGAGGTCCGCGTCGAGGGCCTCGATGCGCTCGGAGCCCAGGGCCTCCGCGAACTCGCGGGCGCCGGGAAACATCGGATCGATCGGCAGGTAGGCGAAGCGCGGGTTGCGCTGCGCGGCCCGCAGGACCCCCGCCATCCCGAGCATCCCGATCACGCCCAGGGCCGGGTCGCCGCTGAAGTCGACGACGTCGCGCCAGATGACCGTCTCCTGGTGGATCGCGCGCTCGCGGGCGTGGGCCAGCCGCGGCCCGAGGACGGCGTCATCGTCGACGAAGGCCGGGGCGTTGCGCGGGCTCATCGCGACGGTGTAGCCGAGGATGCGGTCCTCGGAGTCGCGCACTGTGGCGACGTGCGCGGGCGCCTCGGAGAGCAGGCGCTCCGTCAGCCCGAACTCGCGCTCGTGGACCGTGCCGGTGATGAGCTTGCGAAGGGCCGGCAGGTCCCTCTCGCTCGCGTCATCGAGGCGCAGCCGCGCGCTCGCCTCCCACGAGTAGCCCCAGCGGATGGTGGGGTCCTCGGCGAGGTGCGAGAGGTCGATGGACAGCAGGAGCTGGCCGGTCGCGACGGCCCGCTCGTAGAGGTAATCGGCGATGCGGCGGCGGAGGTCGCGCTCGAGCTCGGGGTTGCTGCGGTCGATCACCGCGCGCAGGGCGCGAGCGACCAGGTCGTGGTAGGCGATGCCCGCCCCCAGCGGCTCGGTCGTGTAGCGGCCGGCCAGCCACTCGAACTCGGCCTGCGGGTCGCAGCCCGGGACGGCCTTGGCGAGCAGCTCGGGTGTGGTGACGCGCGCGATCGCCGCCGCCCCCATCGCGGGGAGGTGGGGGCCGAAGACGTCCTCATCGGTGAGCCTCCGCACGAGCGACTCCACGAACTCCGGACGCTCGAGCCCCTGCTCCGGCTCCCATTCGGGGTCGGCCTCGGCTGACGCCGCCGCCAAGCTGAGCGCCAGGGGCGACCCTCCCGCCCAGCGCAGGATCGCGTCGCGCGTCGGCTTCCCGATGCCCCGCACCCGCAGCAGCTCGTCGGCGTCGTCATGGCCGACGCCCTCGATCTCGAGCTCCGCCGTGATCGACTCCCAGCCGTCACGAAACCAGGCGTCCTCGGGGCGGTCGCGACCCGCGATGATGACCCGCGCTCCCTCCGGCAGGGAGGGGAGGAGGGCCCGGCGCATGTAGCCGCCCAGCGAGGTGATCCGCTCGAAGGTGTCGAACACGACGAGCGGCCGCTCCTCTCCGGACGCTTCCGCGAGCAGGGTCTCGAGTCCGTCGGGCGCGGGCGGGACCTCGCGGCCCTCGATCGGGTGGATCGAGAAGCCCATCTCCCTCGCGCGCCGAGAGGCCTCGCGCAGCAGCGCGCTCTTGCCGATGCCCGCCGGGCCGTGGACCAGCAGCACGCTCGCGCCGCTCGGCTCTTCCAGGAAGCGTTCGGTGACTGCCAGCTCGTCCTCGCGGCCCACGAAGTTACGGGCGTCGCGCTCGGCGAGCCGGTCCCCGAGCGTGGCAACTGCTGTCCTGCTCTTGGCTATGCCCTAATCAGATCACGTTTCGCGGTGCCCGTGCGGGGCCTCGCGGCGCTTCAGGGTGCGCGCAGCGCGACGTGATTCCCGGATGGGTCGGCGGACCGCTTCGAGTCCTCGCGCCCCGGCACCAGCACGTCGAAGCTCTCCAGGCCGATGGCCCCTTGCGGCGGGGGCGGGGCCCCGGGCCCGTTCCACGTGTTCAGGCCGAGATGATGGTGGTAGCCGCCGGCCGAGACGAAGAGCGCGCCGGGATAGGTGCGGACCATCACGTCGAAGCCGACCTCGCCGCACCAGAACTCCTCCGAGGCCGGGATGTCGGCCACGTTCAGGTGCACGTGGCCGATAACCGTGCCGGCCGCGAGGGGCGAGTCGAGCGCGGCGCCCGCCGGCGCCTCCGCGGCGATCGCGTCGAGGTCGAGGGGCAGCGTCGCCATCTGGATGGCGCCGTCCTGCCGTGGCCACTCCGAGCGCGGGCGGTCGCGATAGATCTCGATGCCGATCCCGTCGGGGTCGTTCAGATAGAGGGCCTCGCTGACCAGGTGATCGGAGGCGCCCGTCAGCCGCCAGCCGCGGTCGGCCAGGCGCATGAGGCTGCGGCCAAGCTCCGGCCGCGAGGGCAGGAGGATCGCGAAGTGGAACAGGCCGGTGGTTCGAGGAGGCCGCGGCGGCGCCTCGGGCTCGCCGCGCAGCCGCAGCAGCGTTCGCCCGCCGGTGCCCAGGTGAGCGGTTCCGCCGTTGCCGCCGGTGCGCTCGAAGCCGAGCGTGCTCTCGTAGAAGCCGAGCGAGCGGTCGAGGTCGCGCACGACCAGATCGACCGCGCCGATCGCCGTCTCGCCGGGCAGGCTCAACGCTTCAGTCCTGGAACAGCGCGTAGCCGTACTCGCCGCGCTTGTAGGCGAGCTTCGCGATCGCGGTCATGCGCTCGTCGTCGTTGGACTCGATCTGGCGGAAGCGCGAGCGCACGCGCCCCGCGGCCCGGGTGCAGAAGGTGTCGGCGATGTAGCGCTCCTGCCCCGACGGCTCGACCCCCTGGTCCTCGAAGATCGAGCTGACCCGGGAGAGCACCGCGATCTGCGCGTAGATGTCCGCCAGCGAGTCCGCGATCCGCTTCTGCTGGAGCTGCGCCTCGACGATCCCCTTGCGGTGCTCGCGAAGGAGCTTCTCCGAGAGGCCGTAGAGCTCGTTGACCTGCTCCGAGACGGCGTCGGCGTGGGATTTCAGCTCGGGGTGGGCCTTCGAGATGCGCTGCGGGCGCAGGTCGCGCTGGATCCTGCCGCCCACGTACTCGGCCAGCACGCCGATCGAGCGGATCGGGTCGCCGAGGCCGATCTCGCCGAGCCCCGAGAGCTTGTCGCCCACCGGCTTCATCCCGGTCAGCGCGACGAAGGCTCGCAGGACGTCGTTGGCCCCCTCGAAGATCGGGAAGATGCGGATGTCGCGCAGGATCTTCTCGTAGGGCTGGTCCTTCATGTAGCCGGAGCCGCCGGCCAGCTGCAGCGCCCGGTTGGCCGCGTACCAGAGGAACTCGGTCCCGGAGACCTTGCACATCGCAGACTCGAGCGAGTAGTCGTGCACGCCAGCGTCCACCAGGCCGCAAGTGAGGTAGGCCATCGACTCGAGGCCGAAGAGGTAGGAGACCATCCAGCCGATCTTCTCCTGGACGAGCTCGAAGTCGGCCAGCGGGCGATCGAACTGGCGGCGGTCGGAGACGTGGTCGATGGCGAGATCGAGGAGCTTCTTGGCGCCTCCCACGGACCCGGTGCCCAGCCCGATGCGGCCGTTGTTCAGGACCTCCATGGCGATGCGAAAGCCGTCACCGGGCTCGCCGATGACGTTCTCGGCCGGCACCCGGACGTCGTTGAAGTGCAGGCGCCGCAGGTCGTTCGCCCGCAGGCCCATCGTGTCGAAGCGCTCGCCGACCTCGAAGCCCTTCATCCCCTTCTCGAGGATCAGCGCGATATGCCGGTCCTTGCCGCCGACCTCGCAACGGGCGAACGCGGTGAAGACGGACCCCTTCGAGCCGTTGCCGATGTAGCGCTTCTCGCCGTTCAGCACGTAGGAGCCGTCGGGCTGCTTGACCGCTCGGGATTCGATGTTCCAGGCGTCGGAGCCGGCGTTGGGCTCGGTGAGCGCGTAGCCGGCGAGCTTGCGGCCGGTCGCGAGATCCGGAAGGAAGCGCTCCTTCTGCTCGTCGGAGCCGAAGAGGTGGATCGCCTTGAAGCCGATCGACTGATGGACTCCGAGGATGATCGACAGGGTCGAGTCGATCTGCGCGAAGGTCTCGAAGACGCGCGCGTAGCCGGTCTGGCTCAGCCCCTGGCCGCCGTACTTCTCGGGGACGTAGAGGCCGCAGAGCCCGGCCTCCCCGAGCTGCCGGATCACGTCGTCGCCGATCCAGCGGTCCTCCTCGATCTTGCGATGGTCGAGCCCGCCGGCGATCTCGTGCGCGGCGGCGATCAGGCCGCGGACCCGGTTCTGCTCCTCGGCGTCGGCCTGGGGCCACGGGAAGACCATCTCCTCGTGGATCTCGCCCAGGAAGAGGGACTTCGCGAACGACGAGACGGGATCGCGTTCCAGCTCCTCCGCGCTCTGCTCGGTTGTGGTCGCCTCCATCGGTCCTCCTCGTGCGTGGGAGACCAGCCTATCCAGCGGCCGCGCGCGACCAAACCAGCCGGCGGAGCCTAGGGGGCGAGCCCCAGCTCGCTCTCGGCGCGGTCGGCGATGAGCCTGCCGAGGGCCAGCGAGCTGGTGGCCGCCGGGGAGGGCGCGTTGCGGACGTGAAGGGCGCCCTCGGTCCGCGAGACGACGAAATCGTCGACCAGGCGGCCGTCGCGTGAGAGCGCCTGGGCGCGGATGCCCGCGGGCCCGGGGACCACGTCGGCGACCTCCAGCGAGGGAACGAACCGCTTCAGCTCGCGCACGAAGGCCCGCGAGCTCGCCGCCCAGCGGATCTCCTTGAGGCCGTAACGCCATTGCTTTGCCACGAGGCGCCAGGTGCCCGGCCACGCGAGCGTCTGGCCGATGTCGCGCGGGCGCACCGTCCGCAGCGCGTAGGCGTCGCGGGCACCGACCATCAGCGCCGAGGGGCCGAGCAGGACCTCGCCGTCGACCGTGCGGGTGAAATGAGTGCCGAGGAACGGTAGATCCGGATCCGGCACGGGATAGATGGCCGACCGCACGAGGTCGCTGCGCTCGGGCCGGAGCTTCAGGTAGCCGCCGCGGAAGGGGACGATGCGCGGCTCGGGGTCGGCGCCGGCCTTCACCGCGAGGCGGTCCGACCAGGCGCCGGCGCACAGGATCGCCGCGCGAGCGCGGGTGGTTCCCATCGCGTGCACCGCCTCGACCCCGCCGCGCGAGGCCCGGACGTCCTCGACCGCACAGCCGGTGGTGATCGATCCGCCGCGAGCCGTCACCTCCTCGCCGTAGCCGGCGGCGAGGGCCGCGAAGTCGGCGACGCCGGTCGCCGGGGAGTGAAGAGCGGCGAGGCCGACGGCGTGGGGCTCGATCTCCGCGATCTCATCGCCCCGGAGCCGCGCGAGGCCGGGAACCCCGTTCTCCTGGCCGCGGCGCTCGAGCTCGTCTAGGCCGGGCAGCTCGTCCTGGCGCGTGGCGACGATCAGCTTGCCGGTCTTCCTCGCCGCGATGCCGCGCTCCTCGCAGTAGGCGTACAGGTCGCGCGCGCCCTCCACGCACAGCCGGGCCTTCAGCGATCCGGGCGGGTAGTAGATGCCCGCGTGGACGACGCCGGAGGAGTGGCTCGTCTGGTGGGCGCCGATGCGCTCCTCGCGCTCGATCACGGCGATCCGCATGTCGTCGTGGCGAAGCGAGAGCTCGCGCGCCACCGCGAGCCCGACGATGCCCGCGCCGACGACGACGACGTCGCATTCGCGTGGTGGCCCTACCGCGGTCATGAGCCTCAGCCTGACAAACTCGGCGGCGAATGGCCCTGCCCCTCAAGCCGCCGGTCGAGCCGCAGCTCGCGCTCTCGCGCAAGCAGCTCCCGGAGGGAGAGGGATGGGTCTACGAGCCCAAGTACGACGGCTTCCGGGCCCTTGCCTTCGTCGACGGCGGCGAGCTCTTCCTGCAGTCGCGAAACGGCAAGCCGCTGCATCGCTACTTCCCCGAGCTGCGGATGCCCCAGGGCAGCTACGTGATGGACGGCGAGCTCGTGATCCTCGGCGACGACGGCAGGGAGGTCTTCGACGCCCTCCAGAACCGCATCCACCCGGCCGAGTCGCGGATCAACCGGCTCGCGGAGGAGACGCCCGTGGTCTACCGCGCGTTCGACCTGCTCGCGGTCGGCAAGCACAGGTCGCTCGCCGACCCGTTCGCCGCACGTCGCGAGGCGCTGGAGAAGCTCGTGGGCTCGGCCGACGATCCCGGCTCGGTCGAGGTGACGCCCCTGGTCGAGACCCCGGAGGACGCGGAGGAGTGGCTTCAGACGGGCGAGGGCGTGATCGCGAAGGAGCGAGAGTCTCCCTACCGGCCCGGCCAGCGCAAGGGCATGGTCAAGGTCAAGAGGCTTCGAACCGCCGACTGCGTGGTCGCCGGCTGGCGCCCGGGCAAGGAGGAGGGGACGGTGGGCTCGCTCATCCTCGGCCTCTACGACGGCAAGGACCTGCGCGTGGTCGGCCACACCTCCGGCCTCTCGGCGAAGCGCAAGCGCGAGCTCGTCCAGGAGCTGGCTCCGTACGAGACCGGCGAGCGCGGCGCCGCCGACCCAAGCCGATGGGCCGGCGACCGCGACCTGCAATGGGTGTCGCTTCGGCCCGAGCTGGTGGTCGAGGTGAGCTTCGACCACGTCGCGGCCGGGCGAATCCGGCACGGCTCCAAGATCCTGCGCTGGCGCGACGACAAGAAGCCCTCGGAGTGCACGTTCGACCAGCTCGACGCGTGAACGCGCGCGGTTAGGATCGGCGGGGGTGCGCGTCCGAGAAGTGAGCGCGGGGCCGCTGTTCGGAGACGATGGGCCGTTTTGGCCGCGGCTGCTGCGGCGGGTACGCGGCATCGCGATCGAGCTGATCGCCTTCGTCGTGGTCACGCTCCTGTTCCCGGTGCTCCTCCTGGTCGCGGCAGCCGTGGACCTCACGCTCTGGCTCCGCAGGCGAAAGCACTGGATGGGAGTCCGCCTCGTCGCGATGGCGTGGTGGTTCCTCTTCGGAGAGATGCAGGCGCTGGTGGCCCTGATCGCGATCTGGCTTGGCAGCGGGGGGCCGTGGGGACGGGGGTCGCTGACGCGGGCGCGCGGGATCTACAACCTGCGCCTCCACTGGTCGAGCAGCCACCTCGCCGGGATCCGGGTTCTATGCGGTCTGCGCTTCGAGGTCGAGGGTCTGGAGGAGGCCGGGCCGGGCCCCGCGATCCTCCTCATCCGCCATGCGAGCATCATCGACAACCTGCTTCCCGACTCCACCGTGGGGCGCCGGCACGGCATCGGCATTCGCTTCGTCATCAAACGCGAGCTCCAGGCCCTGCCGACCATCGACATCGGCGGGCGCTGGGCTCCGACCTACTACGTGCGCCGCGGCTCCTCCGACGCGGCCGGCGAGATCGCCGCGCTGAGCACCCTGGCGCACAACGTCGGCCGCGACGAGGTCGTTGCGATTTACCCCGAGGGCACCCGCCCCACGCCGGCAAAGCTCGCCCGCGCCCAGGAGATCATCGCCGAGCGCCAGCCGGAGCTCGTGCCCATGGCGAGCCGGTTGCGACACGTGCTGCCGCCCCGGCTGGGCGGGCCGCTCGGGTTGCTCGAGGAGGGGAGCGGGCTGGACGTGATCGTGTGCGGTCACCACGGCTTCGACGGCTTCCAGTACGTGAGCGACATCTGGGCCGGCGGGCTCGTCGGCAGGACGATCCGGGTGCGCTTCTGGCGTTATCCGGCGGCATCCATCCCCGACGGCGAGGAGGCCCGCACCCGCTGGCTCTACGAGCGCTGGCAGGAGCTCGACGACTGGGTCGGCGAGCAGATGGGCGTCAGGGCGGAACCGGCGCAGGCAATCGCGGGGCCGGGGTAGCAAGCGCATTTCCTTGAGCGGTGCCGGGTGGGTGCTAGGTTGGGCATGGCCGCGGATCGCGGCCCCAGGCAAGGCTGGCACTGGTCTCGATGCGGAGCGTGGCTGCTTTCGCGCCGGCGAAACTGAGTGGAGGGGTCATGAGCAACGCACGGACGCGGGCGGGGGTGGCCGGGACCCTTGTCTTGGCAGCGCTCCTGGTGAGCGGAGGAGCGGCCGGTGCGGTTGGGGGCCCGCCCGCCGACAAGCGAGCGAACGCCCACACTTATCAGCTCGACGGCGACCAGCAGGCCGACACGGGCGGCCTGGTCCGGCTGTACGTGCACGTCAAGAAGAACAGCTCGGGCAAGTTCGTGCCGAAGTACATCGGCGCGATGTTCGCCTACGGCCACAGCCTGAACTGCGACGAGGGGGCCTACCCGGGCCTGCGGCAGTTCGGGACGCAGAACGACATCCCGGTCAGCTCGAACGGCAAGTTCCACTACAACCTCCAGGGCTTCATCGGGCGCTTCACGGGCACCATCACGAAGCAGGGGAAGAAGGCGGTGGGGACCGTCTCCTACGGGCCCAACGACGTGTACTTCCCGAACACGGACACGACCTACCACAACTGCGTCCTGCCGGACCCCGACGCGTATACGGCGACCTTCACCAAGATCGCTCCGTAGCCGCACGGCGGGGCGGAGGCGGGACGGGTTCCCGCTCGTGGCACGGCCTAAGCTTTGTAAAGCAAAGTAGTTTGTGCTACAGTCGCTTTGCAACGCAAAGTAACGGAGGTTGGGATGGCCGAGCACGCAGCGGTAGAGACACTGGACGAGATCGAGGCGATCAGGCAGCGGACGCGGTCGGCGCTGGAATGGGGCTGGGCCGCCTTCTTCGTCTTCGGGATCGCAACGCTCGTGAGCGCCCTGTTCACGCGAATCGACGGTGGCGATCACCTCGGCGAGTACTGGCTGGTCGCGGCCCCCGTTGCATGCCTGATCCTGCTGGGCATGGTCAGGCGCATGGAGTACGAGCGCGGCGTGCTGGACCGGGCCGAGGCGCTCTACGCCCTGGTGATCGGCGGCATGGTCGCCCTGGCCGTGGTTGTCGGGTACGCGGCCGACGGGCTCGCATCCGAGGTCGGGCCTGTCTTTCCGATCGCGATTGGCCTGCTGGTCATCGCGGGAATCGACCGCAGCCGTCTGGTGGCGCTGACCGCAGCCCTCCTGCTCGCACTCGGGGTCGCGCTCGCCGTCATCGGCCCGTCCCATGCCGATACCTGGCTTGCCGTCGGCGAGGGCCTGGTGCTCATGGGCGCCGGGGTCCTCGCCAGGCCGCGGGATCCCCGATGACGCACCCCTCGCTCCACCTCGACGACACGGTTCACCAACGCGTCCGCCTCGGGATACTCGCCGTCCTCACGGAGGCGAAGCGGGCCGACTTCACCTTCGTTCGCGACGCCCTGGACCTCTCCGACGGGAACCTCTCCCGCCACGTTCAGGTGCTGGAGGAAGCGGGCCTCGTGAAGGTGGAGAAGGGCTTCGAGGGGCGGCGTCCGAGAACGTGGCTCGCGGCGACCAAGCGCGGCCGCGAGGCCCTGGCCGTCGAGGTGAAGGCCCTCAGGGAGCTGATCGCCCGCGTCGACGGCACGGAGTAGGCAACCAATAGCCTGTTTTTTTGTGACGGGTGAGCTCACGACCATGACCTACTCGGTCGACGGCCGCGTTGCGCGGATCACGCTCGACCGGCCAGAGCGCGGCAACGGGATCACGCTGGAGATGCCGCGCGAGCTGGGCGCGTGCGTCGAGCGCGCGAACCTCGACCCCGAGGTCCACGCCATCGCCCTGGCCGGCAACGGCAGCGGCTTCTGCGGCGGCTACGACCTCGTCGCGTCGGCGGAGGGGATGCAGGCGGGCTTCGGCGACGAGGAGGGCCTCGAGGGCTCGCCGCTCGACCCGATGGTCCAGGCTCGAAACCACGACCCGTCGGGCACCTGGGACCCCGTGACGGACTTCCAGATGATGTCGCGGAACGTTCGCGGCTTCATGAGCCTCTTCCACTCCGAGAAGCCCGTGCTTTGCAAGGTGCACGGCTTCTGCGTGGCCGGCGGCACCGACATGGCGCTGTGCTCCGATCTGCTCGTGGTCGAGGACAAGGCGAAGATCGGCTACCCCCCGGCGCGGGTGTGGGGCGTGCCGACGACCGCCCTGTGGGCCTCACGCGTCGGCCCTGCGCGGGCCAAGCGCCTGCTGCTGACGGGCGACACCCTGTCGGGCGCGGAGGCGGTGGAGTGGGGGCTCGCGGTGGAGTCCGCGCCGGCGGCCGATCTGGACGAGCGGTTCGAGATCCTGCTGGAGCGCGTTGCGCGCCTGCCCATCAACCAGCTCGTCATGCACAAGCTCCTCGTCAATCAGGCGCTCTACGCGCAGGGCCTTCAGGCCACGCAGGTGCTCGGCACTTTCTTCGACGGGATCGCCCGCCACACGCCGGAGGGCTTTGCCTTCCAGCAGCGGGCGGCCGAGGCGGGGTTCCGCGAGGCGGTCCGCGAGCGCGACGAGCCCTTCGGCGACCACGGCCTCTCGACCTTCAGGGGCTGAGGTGGGCGAGCCGACGACAAACCGGGATTTCACGGTCGAGTCGCTGGAGACGTGGTTCTCCTCGCTCGACCGCCGCACCTTCCCGACGGATCTCGGGATCCAGCCCGTGGAGATCACCGACGAGCGCACCGTCGGCCGAATGGCGGTGGACGAACGCCACCTGCACCCCGGCCGGCTCGTGCACGGCGGCGTCTGGGTTGGCTTCGGCGACACGGTGGCGGCGTGGGAGACCTTTCGCCACCTGCGGGCCGGCTACGACTTCACGACGATCGAGCTGAAGCTGAACGCCTTCGCCGCCGGGCGGATGGGCGACGAGCTCGTCGCCAAGGCCACTCACCTGCACGAGGGCCGCTCGACGCACGTGATCTCGGTCGACATCGAGCGCGAGGGCAAGCGCGCCGCGCACCTGATCGTCACCCAGTTCATCCTCCCGCCGGGCCAGAGCAGCCGCAGCCCGGGAGAGCTGCCGAACCCGTAGGGGCACGCCGGGCTCGAAAATCAATGAGGCCCTTCTTGGGCAAACCGCGCTCGCCTCGCGAGCGCTACTTGCAGAAGAACGCGTTCTTTGGCGATTCACCCCCGTTCAGCGGGGGCTACTTGCGAAAGAACGACCTCGCAGTTGTCCACGGCCGGTTCCCTCGTTGATCCGCGCGGCGAAGCCGCGCGCCGCGGGCACCGCCTGCGTGCCCACGGAGACCGCGCTCGCCGCGGGGCGCGGTGGAAGCGCTCGCTACGGCACCCGGTGGATCTCGAACAGGTTGGTGCCCAGGCGCTGCTCGGGCAGGCCGGCGGTGATCGCGATCAGGTCGCCCGACTTCGCGACGCCCTCCTCGCGGGCCAGGCGGGCGCAGTCGCCCAGCAGGTCGCGCAGGCTCGTCCAGTCCTCGGCGATCACGCACTGCACGCCGAACAGGAGGTTCAGCCTGCGCACGCTCTCGACGCGCGGCGACACCGCCAGCACGGGCACCCGCGGCCGGTGCGCGGAGAGCAGGCGGGCGGTCCGGCCGCTTCGCGTGGGCACGACCAGCGCCGCCAGCCCCAGCGTGTAGGTGGCGCCGACGGCCGCGCGGGCCACGGAGCTCGCCACGTCGCCGGGCTCGGCCGCCGCGCGGCTGAACAGCCAGTCGCCGTAGGGCAGCTCCGGCTCGACCTCGCGCGCGATGCGGTCCATCACGCGCACCGCCTCGGTGGCGTTCTCGCCGACGGCGGTCTCCTCCGAGAGCATCACGGCGTCGGTGCCCTGCCAAATCGCGTTCGCCACGTCGTTGACCTCCGCGCGGGTGGGCCGGGGCGAGGTGACCATCGACGCGAGCATCTGCGTCGCGGTGATCGACGGCTTGGAGTGCTTTCCGGCGAGCGCGAGCAGCCGGCGCTGCATCACCGGGACGCGGGCCAGCGGCAGCTCGATGCCGAGGTCCCCGCGGGCCACCATGATCCCGCTGAGCGCCGCGTCGATGATCGCCTCGGCGTTCTCGGCGGCCTGGGGCTTCTCGATCTTGGCGATGATCGGGATGTCGGCGCCGGCGACGCGCACACGGCGCTCGACGGGCGTCAGGTCCTCGGCCCGGCGGACGAACGAGACGGCGAGCAGGTCGATGCCCTCCTCGACGGCGAAGTCGACCCATGCCAGGTCCTCCTGGCCGGCCGAGGGCAGGGTCACGTCCGCTCCCGGCAGATTCAGTCCCTGATGCGAGGAGACGCGGCCGCCGACCTCGACCTCGCAGGCGACGTCGGACTGGTCGCAGCTGAGCACGCGCAGGCGGATGCGGCCGTCGGCGAGGTACACGTCGCCGTCCTCGCGCACCGCCCCGGGCAGGCCGGCCCAGGTGACGGGCAGATGGCCCGGGGTTGCGCCGTCGCCGTCGACCGTGAGCGTGATCCGCTCCCCCTCGCGAAGCTCCACCGCTCCGCTCTTGATCTCGCCGAGGCGTAGCTTCGGGCCCGGCAGGTCGCCGAGAAGGCCCACCTCCCACTCGGCCAAGCGTGCGGCCTCGCGCGCCATCGCGACGATCTCGTGGTGGTCGGAGCGGGTTCCGTGCGAGAAGTTGAGGCGAAAGACGTCGGCGCCGGCCTCGATCAGATCGCGCATCGCCTCCACGGAGCGCGTCGCAGGCCCGATCGTGGCCACGATCTTCGTGCGCCGTCCGCGATGGCTCGACTTCTGCATCAGGCCTCAGTCTCCCGCACCGGCGGCTCGTCCTCGACGTGCCGGGAGTGCGCCGGCTCAGGCACCGCCGGCATGTCGATCGTGTGGGGCGAGTGGGTGGGCGCCGGCCCCGGCTCCGGCTGGATGTCGGGCGCCTCGAGGCGCTGGATGTACGGCACGCGCCAGGCCGCGGCCGCCAGCAGCAGGCCGGCGGCCACCGAGAGCAGGGCCAGGAACCATTGGCCGGCCGAGAGGATCACGAGGTCGAAGAAGTCGCGAAGCGGGCCAATCGCCAGGCACCCGGCAAAGATCGCGCCGAGCCCCGCCACCATCGCGAGCATGTAGCTCTGGATCGTGATGTGCTCGCGCCCCGGGCCGCGCTCGAGCAGCAGGATGAACGACAACCCCAGGACGATCAGCGTCGTGGTCGCGGCGGTGCGGCCCTCGTCGAGGGTGCCGCTGAAGACCGTATCGACGAGAAACAGCGAGAGCAGCGAGGCGACTCCCATGGCGACGCCCGCCGGCACGGCGAAGGCCGCCAGGGCGCGCAGCAGGCGCCCCCGGTAGAGGGGCCCCTCGCTGGGCGCAAGGGCGAGCACGAAGGAGGGGATCCCGATGGTGAGCGTCGCGGCGACGGTGAGCTGACGCGGCAGGAACGGGAAGGCGAAGCCCGTCAGCGCGGCCCAGAGGATCAGGACCCCCGCGTACACGGACTTGGTGAGGTAGAGGCGGCCCAGGCGGTGGATGTTGCGAGCGATGCGCCGGCCCTCGGCCACCGCGCGCGGCAGCATCGAGAACTGGTCGGCGAGCAGCACGATGTCGGCGACGCCCTTGGTCACCTGGCTGCCCGAACCCATCGCGACCGCCAGCCGCGAGCGCTTGAGGGCGGGGACGTCGTTGACGCCGTCGCCGATCATCGCCGTGAACCGCCCGCGGTCGGCGAGGGCGCCGACAAGCGACTGCTTCTGCTCCGGCGTGATGCGGCAGAAGACCGTGTTCGCCTCGGCGGCGAGAGCGAGGCCGGGGCCGTCGTCGGGCAGGTCGGGACCCTCGATCACCCCAGCGTCCTTCGGAACTCCGACCGCCTGTGCGACGGCGGTCACCGTCTCCCGCGCGTCGCCGGAGATCAGCTTGAGGTCCACCTGCTGCTCGCGCATGAACGCGACGGTCTCAACGGCGTCGGAACGCAGCTGCTCGGTCAGCACCACCAGCGCCCGGGCCTCGAGCGGCGGCGGCGGCGAGTGCGCCGGGTCCTCCGGCAGCGGCCCGCGCGCCTCGCCGAATGCCACCACGCGGCGCCCGGCGGAAGTGTGCTCGGAGAGCTTGGCCGCGAGCGGCGGGGGCAGCTCCATCACTCCGGCCCGCGAGAGGATGTCGGGCGCGCCCATCACGAAGCTGCGCTCGGCGCCGCCGCCGTTCAGCGTCGCGCCGCTCCACTTCCAGGCCGAGGAGAAGGGCACCTCGGCGGTGACCTTCATCGGCGAGGAGACGTAGCGCTCGGCGATGGCCTGCAGGGTCCGGTTGCGCTCGCCCACCGAGTGCGCGAAGCGCCCCAGCGCCTGCTCGGTCGCCGACTGGCGCTCGGGATCGGCGAACTCGACGGCCGCAAGGCTGAGCGTGCCGTCGGTGAGGGTGCCCGTCTTGTCGACGCAGATCGTGTCGACGGCGGCCAGGGCCTCCGTCGCGCTGATCTGCTGGACCAGCGTCTGCATCGCAGCGAGCCTGCGCGCCGCGACCGCCAGGGTCACCGACATCAGCAGGACGAGGCCCTCCGGGACCAGCGTCACCAGGCCGGCTGCCGCCGTCTGGGCCGCTTCGTGGATGCCGACGCTGCGCGCGTTCAGCGCGAAGAGCAGGATGACTCCCAGCGGGATCATCACCGCGGTCGTCGCCGCGAGCACCCGGTTGACCTCGACCTGAAGGGGCGAGGGCGGGTGGCGGAACGTCTTCGCTTCGCCCGCGATCTTGCCGGCATAGCTGCGCTCGCGCACGGCGTCGACCTCGTAATGGCCCGACCCCGACAGGCAGAAGGCGCCGGAGAGCGCGCGGTCGCCGCGGTGCTTGCGCACGCCGTCGGCCTCGCCGGTGAGCACCGATTCGTCGAGCGTCAGGCCCCTGGCGTCGATCACCTCGCCGTCGGCCACGAGCTGGTCGCCGGGCTGGACGCGGACGACGTCGCCGGGCACCACCTCCTCTGCCGTCACCTCGATCTCGTGTCCGTCGCGCATGACCCTGGCTCGCGGCGCCACCAGTAGCGCCAGCTCGTCCAGGGTCTCCTTCGCCTTCACCTCCTGGCGGATGCCGATGGCGGAGTTGACGATCGCCACCACGCCGAACAGTGCGTCGGCGAACAGCCCAAGCCCCACGAGGACGACGAAAAAGGCGCCGAGAATGGCGTTGAATAGCGTGAAGACGTTGGCCGCGACGATCGACGCCATCGAGCGCGACGAGGTGGGCTCCACCGGCCCGAGACGCGCGAGGCGGCTGGCGGCCTCGGCGCTGGACAGGCCGGTCGGCTCGGCGCGGGCGTTCACGCCTCCATTCATAGCGGTTGCGCGGGGCGCGCTAGTACGATCGCGCCGGTGGCGCAGCAGGGTGAGAACGGGGCTCGGGGTTCGGCGGGCGCTCTCGCGATTCAGTTCCGGGAGGCCACGAAGCGCTACCCCGGCGCCGAGCGCGACGCCGTGCACGAGCTCGATCTCGCGGTCGAGCCGGGGGAGATCTGCGTGCTCGTCGGCCCGTCGGGATGCGGCAAGACGACGGCGATGCGGATGGTCAACCGCATGGTCGACATCACCAGCGGCGACATCACCGTCGGCGAGCGCTCTGTTCGCGAGCGCTCGGCGGCCGAATTGCGGCGCGAGATCGGCTACGTCATCCAGCAGACGGGCCTGTTTCCCCACCGCACCATCGCGGCCAACATCGCCACCGTCCCCAGGCTGCTCGGCTGGAGCCACGAGCGCACCGACTCCAGGGTGCGCGAGCTCGTCGACCTGATCGGCCTCGACCCGGAGCTCGCCGACCGCTTTCCCGCCCAGCTGTCCGGCGGCCAGCAGCAGCGCGTGGGCGTGGCACGCGCCCTCGCGGCCGACCCCGGGGTGATGCTGATGGACGAGCCCTTCGGCGCGGTCGATCCCATCAACCGCGAGCGCCTGCAGAACGAGTTCCTGCGCCTCCAGGCCGAGGTCCGCAAGACGATCGTCTTCGTCACCCACGACATCGACGAGGCGATCAAGATGGGCGACCGCATCGCAATCCTCCGCGAGGGCGGCGTCATCGCGCAGTACGCGACCCCCGCGGAGCTGCTGATGGCGCCGGCCGACTCGTTCGTCGAGGACTTCGTCGGCGCCGACCGGGCTCTGAAGCGCCTGTCGCTGCTGAGGGTTGCCGACATCGACCTCTGGGAGGCGCCCTTGGCGTTCGTCGGCCAGGGCACGGGCGAGGTGCGCCGCAAGCTCGAGGGCGCCGAGGTGCCGCACGCGCTTCTGGTCGACTCCGAGCGCCGCCCGCTCGGCTGGCTTTCCGACGCCGACCTCCAGGCGCCCACCGTCGGCCACCGACCGGACTCCACCGCCCATCCGATCCTCGACCTTGCCGACGTGATGCGCGACGCGCTCGCCGACCTCCTGCAGGCAGAGAGCCTCTACGCGCCGGTCGTCGACGCCGAGGGCAGGATCGCGGGCGTCCTGTCGGTGGAGATCGTCTCCGACTTCCTCGGGTCCGCCGACGCGCTCACCGACGAGCATGCCGCGGCCGAGCGCCCGCTGGCGGACTGACGTGCTCGGGCTCGCTCTCAGGATGCCCCTCGCCGACAGCGCCGCCAACGGCTGCCAGGCCCTGGGGCCCAGTTTCTGCCACCAGCACGCGACCTCAAGCTGCGTCGCTCGCAACGGGTTCTTCTGCGCGAGTTGGGCGGCCGACAACTTCGACCGCTACGTCGGGCCGTTCTTCAAGCACCTGCTCCTCGTGTCGGTTTCGGTCGCCGCGGGCTTCGTCATCGCCCTCGCGCTTGCCGTTGTCTCCCATCGGCGTGGTTGGCTCAGCGCCCCCCTGAACGTCTCCACCGGGGTGCTCTACACGATCCCCAGCCTCGCGTTCTTCTCGCTGCTTCTGCCCATCACCGGCTTCGGCACGCTCACAGCCGTGATCGCGCTGACCGCCTACACGCTGCAGATCCTCTACCGCAACATCAACGCGGGTCTCGCCAACGTCCCCACCGCGGCGGTCGACGCCGGAAGGGGGATGGGCATGACCGATCGCCAGCTCCTGTGGGGCGTGGAGCTGCCGCTGGCCCTGCCCGAGATCATCGCCGGCCTGCGAATAGCGACGGTGTCGACCGTCGCGATCGCATCGCTGGCCTTCTACGCGGGAGCGGGCGGGCTGGGCGACCCCCTCATCCAGCAGCTGACCTTCTACACCAACATCATCATCGTCGGGGCCCTGGTGGTCGCCATGGCCCTCGCGTTCGACCTGCTGATCCTGCTTGGGCAACGGCTGCTCACTCCCTGGCGCAGAGCGAGGCCCGCGTGAGCGCCCCATTCCTGCCCGCGGCGTTCCTCGGCGGGATCTCCGGCGCCTTCGACTTCATGCTCCACGAGCGGCCGGCCGTCACCGGCGGCAACGTGATGGTCGGAGGCCCGGCGTTCGTCGGGCACCTGCTGTGGACGCAGCTGTGGCTGAGCCTGCTCGCCCTGGGCGTCGCCATCCTCATCGCGCTGCCGATCGGGGTCTATCTGGGCCACCGTGGCAAGGGGGAGTTCTTCGCCGTCGGGATCGGCAACGCGGGGCGGGCGCTCCCCGAGCTGGTGGTGCTCGCGCTCTTCGCGGCCGCGGTGGGCATCGGCGCCCGCAACATCGTGCCGGCACTGATGATCCTCGGGATCCCGCCGATCCTCACCAATGCGTTCGTGGGCGTCAGGCAGGTCGACCGCGACGCGGTCGACGCCGCCGAGGGCATGGGCATGACGCCACTCGGGGTGATGCTCAAGGTCGAGCTGCCGCTCGCCGTTCCGACGATCATGACCGGGATTCGAACGTCGTCGGTCAACATCATCGCCACGGCGACGATCGCCTCGCTCGTCGGAGTGTCGGACCTTGGTGACCTCATCCTGGGCCGCAACGTCTTCGGCGACGACGGCGTGCTCGCCGGGGGCATCCTCGTCGCGGGCCTCGCCCTTTCGATCGAGCTCGTCCTCGCCGGCATCCAGCGCGCGCTGACTCCGAAGGGCGTGAAGCTGCAGGCCGCCGCGTCGCGCGCATAGGATTGCGGGGCCGCGTAACGCGGACACCGCAACCGTCCCACCCAGAGAGGGGTCTCATGACATCCGCCCGTTCGCGCTTCTTCATTGGAGCGATCCTTGCCGTCGTGCTCGCCATGTTCGTGGCCGCCTGCGGCTCGAGCAGCAGCGACACGACGAGCTCGACCGGCTCGACAACTTCCTCGTCGGACAACCTGATCCAGTCGAACCCTGCGAACGGGAAGGTCAGCCTGACCGTCGGCTCGAAGAACTTCACCGAGGAGTACATCCTCGGAAACATCTACGCACAGGCTCTCCAGGCCGCCGGCTACAAGGTGGACACGAAGTTGAACCTCGGCTCGGAGACCATCGCCCTCAAGGCGCTCAAGGACGGCCAGATCAGCGGCTACCCGGAGTACACCTCCACGGCGCTGGGCTCCTTCTTCAACGTGCAGCCGCAGGACATGCCGTCCGATGCCAACGAGGCGGCCGCGATGGCCAACAAGGACCTCGAGAAGGAGGGGCTGACGTCGTTCGCGCCAACTCCGTTCGCGGACTCGAATGCCGTCGGAACGCTCACCTCGACCGCCCAGAAGCTGGGGCTGAAGACGATCTCCGACCTCGAGGGCAAGTCTCAGAACCTCACCCTCGCCGGCTCGCCGGAGTGCCGTGAGCGGATCGACTGCCTCGCGGGGCTGGAGAAGAACTACGGCCTGCAGTTCAAGCAGTTCAAGCCCGTGGACATCAGCCTGCGTTACACGGTGCTCGACAAGGGCGATGCGGACCTGTCGATTCTGTTCACGTCGGATGCTCAGCTGGCCAACAGCGACAAGTACACGCTGCTCGAAGACGACAAGGGCCTGATCCCGGCCGGCAACCTGATCTTCATCACCTCCCAGAAGGTGGAGAACGAAGCCGGGCCCGACTTCCGGTCAACGATCGAGAAGGTCCAGGGCAACCTGACGCTCCCGGTCATCCAGGAGCTGAACTCCGAGGTCGACATCGACAAGAAGACGCCGGCCGCGGTCGCGACGCACTACCTGAAGTCGGGCGGCTACATCAAGTAGCCGCCCGGGGTGGGGTCAGGCCCCTCGGCGGCCTGACCCCATAGGCTCCCCGTCGAATGGCGCCGGAGCTAGGCATCTACCTCGGCTACTGGGGAATCGGGCCTCGCGGCGACGAGGCTCTCGAGCTCGTGCGCCGGGCCGAGGCCGCCGGGTACGACTCCGTGTGGGTCGCCGAGTCCTACGGCTCCGACGTGGTCAGCGTGCTCTCCTGGCTGGCGCCGCAGACCCAGACCATCAAGCTGGGCGCGGCGATCATGCAGGTCCCGGCGCGGCCGCCCGCGGCCGCGGCGATGGCCGGCGTGACCATCGACGAGCTCTCCGGCGGGCGCTTCATCTTCGGCTTCGGCCCCTCTGGACCGCAGGTCTCCGAGGGCTGGTACGGCGTCGACTACGCCAAGCCGTGGGGCCGCACGCGCGAGTACGTCGAGGTCGTGCGCGAGATCGTCGCCCGCAGAGGGCCGCTGGAGCACCACGGCGATCACTACGACCTGCCGCTGTCCGAGGGCAGCTCGGGCCAGGCCAAGGCGCTGAAGCTCAACTTCCACCCTCGCCGCAACGAGATCCCCGTGTTCCTCGGCGCGATCGGCCGCAAGTCGGTGGAGCTGACGGCGGAGGTCGCCGACGGCTGGATCCCGATCTTCTTCGACATCGACTCCTTCGAGAGCGCCTGGGGCGAGAACCTCGAGGCCGGCTTCGCGAAGGGCGGGCGCACCCGAGCCGACCTGGAGGTCTCGCCGTCGGTGCAGGTGGCAATCGACGGCGACCTCGACGCCGCGCGGGCGATCGTGAAGGCCGGCCTGCTGCTCTACATGGGCGGCATGGGCAGTCGCAAGGTCAACTTCTACGTCGACCTCGCGCACCGCTTCGGCTTCGGCGAAGCGGCCGACGAGGTCCAGACGCTCTACCAGGACGGCAAGCGCGAGGAGGCCTTCGCGGCCATCCCCGACGAGATGGTCGCGGCGACCTCGCTCATCGGCACCGAGGCCGAGGTCGCCGAGCGTCTGGAGCGCTTCGCATCGGCCGGCGTGGACCGGCTCATCGTCACTCCCGTCCAGCTGGACCTCGGCGAGCGCCTGCACACCGTCGAGTGCCTGGCGGCCCTGCGCGGGGCGCTCGCCCCGGCTGCTCAGAGCTGACCGGATTCGTCTAGTCTCGCCCGCCACTTGGGATGAACGTCGGGGTTCCTAAAGAGTCTGCCGAGGGCGAGCGCCGGGTGGCGGTCGTCCCCGATGTCGTGAAGTCGCTCGCCGGCAAGGAGATCGGCGTGGTCGTCGAGGCCGGCGCGGGCGCCGGCGCGGGCCACCCCGACGACTCCTACTCGGAGGCCGGCGCGACCGTCGGCGACGCCTGGGGGGCCGAGGTCGTGGCCAAGGTCGCGGTGCCGACTCTGGACGAGATCGGGCGCCTGTCGAAGGGCCAGGTCTATATCGGCCACCTCGCGCCGCTGACATCCGGCGAGACCACCAGGGCGCTCGCGGGCGCGGGCGTGACGAGCTTCGCGATGGAGACCGTGCCGCGCATCACGCGGGCCCAGTCCATGGACGCCCTGTCCTCGCAGGCCAACATCGCCGGCTACGCCGCGATGCTGATGGCCGCTCGCGAGGCGGGCCGCCTGTTCCCGATGATGACCACTGCCGCGGGCACCGTCGCCCCGGCGAAGGTGCTGGTCCTGGGCGCGGGCGTCGCGGGGCTTCAGGCCATCGCCACCGCAAAGCGCCTGGGTGCCGTCGTCTCGGGCTTCGACATCAGGCGCGCCGCCTGGGAGCAGATCAAGAGCCTCGGCGGGCGCCCGCTCGAGCTCGACTTCATCCCCGACGCCGAGGGCGAGGGCGGCTACGCCCGGCCGCTCACCGACGAGGAGAACGAGCAGGTCCGCGAGGCCCTGGCCGAGAACGCCAAGCGCCAGGACGTGATCGTCACCACCGCCCAGATCCCCGGCAGGCCGGCGCCGCTGCTGATCACGGCCGAGGCCGTGCGCAACATGGCGCCGGGCTCGGTGATCATCGACATGGCCGCCGACTCGGGCGGCAACTGCGAGCTCTCGAAGCCGGGCGAGACCGTGGTCGAGGGCGGCGTCAAGGTCATCGGACCGCGCAACCTGGCGAGCCAGATGGCCTTCCACTCCTCGCAGCTCTACGCCAAGAACATCGAGAACCTCCTCGGCCTGCTGGTCGACGATCAGGGCGCGCTGAAGCTCGACTTCGACGACGAGGTCGTCGCGGGCGCCTGCATCACGCACGAGGGCGAGATCCGCAACGAGCGCGCCCGAGAGGTGGCGGGGGTGTCATGAGGTGCTTTAGCACCGAAAGCAGCAGGTCAGGCGGCGTAGCCGCCGCAGGTGATTCATGACCCTCATCACCGAGATCACGATCTTCGTCCTCGCCGCCTTCGTCGGCTTCGAGGTCATCTCCAAGGTCCCGACGATGCTGCACACGCCGCTGATGTCGCAGACCAACGCGATCCACGGCATCGTGCTGCTCGGCGGGCTGATCGTGGTCGGGTTCGCAAACGACGCGCTCGAGGACGTCATCGGCACGATCGCGATCGCCTTCGGAACGATCAACATCGTCGGCGGCTTCATGGTCACCGACCGCATGCTCGGGATGTTCGTCCGCAAGCCCAAGCCCCAGCCGGAAGAGGACGAGAAGTGACGCCCCTCGCCGTGCTCGCCCCCACCGGGGCGGGGACACAGGTCCTCTACATCATCTCCTTCTCGCTGTTCATCATCGGTATCCGCCGCGGCACCCACCCGACCACGGCGAAGCAGGGCAACCAGATCGCCGCGGTGGGCATGCTCATCGCGGTCGTCACCACGCTCCTGCTCGACGGGATCGGCAACTGGGGGCTGATCGCCCTCGGCCTCGCCATCGGCGCCACGGTCGGCGTGGTGGCCTCGCAGCGCGTGCAGATGACCGAGATGCCCCAGATGGTCGCTCTCTACAACGGCGTGGGCGGCGGCGCCGTGGCGCTCATCGCCTGGTCGGAGTTCCGCCACGACCTCTCGGTGGGCGGCGCGATTCCCCTCGACGTCTTCGTCCCGACGCTCTTCTCCATGGTGGTCGGCTCGATCTCCTTCTGGGGCTCGAACATCGCCTTCGGCAAGCTGCAGGGGCTCATCTCCGGGCAGCCCATAAAGATCCCCGGCCAGCAGGTGATCAACGCGCTGCTGCTGGTGGGCATCGTCGCGGGCTGCATCGTCCTCGGAATCGACCATGCCTCGCAGCCCTCGCAGGCACTCTTCATCGCCGTGCTGATCGCGGCGGGCATCCTCGGCAACATGTTCGTGCTGCCGATCGGGGGCGCCGACATGCCGGTCGTGATCTCGCTCCTGAACGCGTTCACGGGCCTGTCGGCGGCGGCCGCGGGAATCGCGCTCGACAACGTCGCCCTGATCGTCGCCGGCACGCTGGTCGGCTCGTCCGGAACCATCCTCACCCTCGAGATGGCGACCGCCATGAACCGCTCGGTGGCAAACGTCCTGTTCGCCGGCTTCGGCGCGTTGCCCGAGGGTGGCGCCGCCGGCGGGGGAGAGGATCGTCCGGTCACCTCGATCGGCGCCCAGGACGCCGCGATCAAGCTGGCGTACGCGGACTCCGTCGTCTTCGTGCCCGGGTACGGCATGGCGGTCGCCCAGGCTCAGCACGCCGTCAAGGAGCTCGCCAACGAGCTCGAGAAGAAGGGCGTCCGGGTGAACTACGCCATCCATCCGGTCGCGGGCCGAATGCCCGGGCACATGAACGTGCTCCTGGCCGAGGCCGACGTGCCCTACGAGCAGCTGCGTGAGATGGAGGACATCAACCCCGAGATGCCGCAGACCGACGTGGCCGTGGTGATCGGCGCCAACGACGTCACCAACCCGGCGGCAAAGGACGACCCCGACAGCCCGATCGCCGGCATGCCCATCATCGAGGTCAACGAGGCCCACGAGGTGATCGTCATCAAGCGCTCGCTCTCGCCGGGCTTTGCGGGCATCGACAACGACCTCTTCTACGCGCCGAACACCTCGATGCTGTTCTCCGACGCCAAGGCGGCGGCGGCGGACATCGCCTCCGAGGTCGCCGAGCTCTGAGACGCCTCGGCGTCCGCTCCACCGCGCGGGCCTACGCGGCAGACGCGCGCGACGCGATCCTGGGCCGCCGCGCGCCGCTCACGCCCCCCAGGCGCCTGCACGACGTGGGGCTGGGCGACTACCACTCGATCGGCCGCGAGTTCTTCGGTCACTTCCGTGACCTCTGCGGCCTGCAGCCGAGCGATCGCGTCCTCGATGTCGGCTGCGGGACCGGGCGGATGGCGGTCCCGCTCCTCGGCTTTCTCGAGCCGCCCGGCTCCTACGACGGCTTCGACGTGCACGCGAAGGCGATTCGCTGGTGCCGGGCGAACCTCGCGGGGGAGAGCGCCAGCTTCCGCTTTCATCATCTCGACGCGGTCAACGCCGCGTACAACCCGCGCGGGCGCCTGGCGCCGGACGAGGTGCGGTTTCCCGCCGGCGACGGCGCGGTGACGTTCGCGTTCGCGATCTCGGTCTTCACCCACATGCGCCCTGCCGAGGTGGAGCACTATCTCGCGGAGCTGACGCGCGTTCTCGCTCCGGGGGGCCGCGCCCTCGTCTCCTGGTTCCTCGTGACCGGCGAGGACGGCGCGTCACGGACGGGGCCGAACGCGCTCCAGTCGTTCGACTACCGGGGTGACGGCTTCGTGGGCCACGACGCTCGCTATCCCGAGCGCGCCATCGGCTACGAGGCCGCTGCCGCCCGCGCGATGGCTCGGGACGCCGGCCTCGAGGTCGCCGAGCCGATCCTGTTCGGGTCGTGGGCCACGGGGGAGTGGGCGGCCGAGGGATGCGCCTCGTTTCAGGACCTGATGGTCCTGCGCCGCCCATAGCTCCGCGGGCGGCTCAGCTCAGGAGCTTGGCCTTGGCCTTCTCGAACTCCGCGTCGCTCAGAGTGCCCTTGGCGTGCAGGTCGCTGAGCTTGGCGAGCTCGTCGGCCGACGACGTGCCGGCGGTCTCGCGGACGTAGGCGTCCATTTGCTTCCTCATGTCAGCCTGCTCCTTGATGGCGCGGTCGCGCATCCCTTCGCCACGGGCGATGAGATAGATGAGCGAGCCGAATAGAGGGATGAGCAGCAGCACGAGGATCCAAAGCGCCTTGGCGCCGCCGCCCAGCTCGTGGTCGCGGAAGAGGTCGCCGATGATGGCGATCAGGATCCACAGGTAGGCAACGAAGAAAAAGATCTCGATGATCGAGAGAAAGAGGTCTCCGGATCCGATATCTGCGAGCAGCACGTACGCACCTCCAGTGCGTCGAAGTTTCAGGGAAGCCCTGCTGGCCCCGTGGGGCTGATTCAGAACCTAACGGCTCGGCAGGCGGAGCGGTGGGTAGTTCCCCGCAACCGGGGCGCTCAGGGCTTGGGGTCGGCCTCGTGCTTGAGGTGACGCGAGGCCCTGACCCTGGGCACCAGCCAGCCGACCAGGACCCCCAGGACGACGGCGATCAGCAGGGCGAAGATGAGCGGGGTGTTGGTGCTCGCGAAGAAGAAGTGGACCTCCACCTTCTGCGCGTTCTGCGCGACGAAGATGATCAGCAGCACCACCACCGTTCCGATCGCCCAGTGCCGCCAGTTCGTCTGACCCGACTTCAGAGGCTTCAGCGGCGGCGGGGTCTGTGATCGCTGACCTTCCACGCCGGCGACTCTAACCCCTGACGAAGCGCGAGCAACGCGCGCGCCGGCCCTGCCTAGCGTCGGGTCATGCATTGTCCGAACCCGATCCGTGGTCAGGAAGGGCAGTCGTCGGTGGAGTGGGTCGGGCTGGTCGGGCTGGTCGCGGCGTCCTTCCTCGCGATCCTCGCCTTCGCCGGTGCGGCGCTCCCCGGCGTTGGGCTCGCGCGCGCGATCGCCGCCAAGATCGTGTGCGCGGCCGGCGTGGGCAGCGGCTGCGAGACGCAGATCATCGACCCCGTGGTGGCGGCCTATGGCTCCGCGCTCGCGAGGATCGTGCGCTCGGACGCTCCCCGGCTGGTCTACGAGGCCGATTCGAGCGCGCTGCCGGTCGACTTTCGCTCCTGCCGTGGGCCCGTGTGCGGCAACGGCCCGCGCTCGGGCGCGGTGACCGCGGGCAACACGGGCGAACCGGCCACCGCCTTCGTCCACGTGGTGGACTGCAGGCCGGACGCGATCCGCGCCACCCGCCGGGCCGGTTATGACTGCGGGGACGGCCGGAGCGGGAACCTCTACCTGCAGTACTGGCTCTACTACGAGGACTCCACGAGCCTGCGCGACCTGCCCGGCGACGTGGGGTTCCACCAGGACGACTGGGAGTCGTTCCAGGTGCGCGTCACGCCCGGTGGCACCGAGGACCGGGCGAGCTCGCACCACGGCTACAACTACGACGGCGGCGTCGGCAGCTGGCTCTCCGACGCCGGCCTCGTCCGTCGCTCGGCCTGGGGCGACGCCACCGGCCTCGAGTACGTCTCGGGCGGCAGCCACGCCGGCCACGTCCACGAGGACGACCCCGACCCGCCCTCGCGCTGGACGCCCCCAGGCGCGCTGCAGCTCATCCCGATCGAGTCGCTCGACCGCCGGGCACGCCGCACGCGCTTCGCCATCGACCCGCCGTGGCGAAAGGGCGTCTACCGTGATCCCGAGGACGAGGGGACCTAGGCGAGCGGGCCACGCACGAGGGCGTGCGAGGCCCGCCGAACACCTTGAGCATCGCGTGAGGAGTCTCTAAGGTGAGCTCATCGTGCAGGGGATGCCGAGCTTGCCTCACGGCCCCGTGGCGCGCCGCCGCGCGCCCTTGGCGGCCCTTGCGCTGATTGCGGCGCTGGCCCTGATCCTGCCCCTCGCCGGCGCCTCCGCGCGCGGCGGTGGCGGCATCGGCACCGGCGGCGGCGGGGGTGGCGGCACCGGCACGGGCGGCTCCGGCGGGGGAGCCGGCGCGCACGTCTTCGCCGGCCAGGGCATGTGGATCTGGTACATGCGGGCGTCGAATGGCGGCCGCGTCGGGTCGATCATCCACAAGGCCCACAGCCACGGGATCAAGACCCTCTACATCAAGAGCGCCGACGGCAACGGCACCTGGAGCCAGTTCACCGGAAAGCTCGTCAAGCGCTTTCACCACGCCGGCCTGAACGTCTGCGGCTGGCAGTTCGTCTACGGCAACCACCCCAAGGGCGAGGCGAGCGCGGGAGCGGCCGCCGCGCGCCACGGCGCCGACTGCTTCGTGATCGACGCCGAGTCCGACTACGAGGGCCGCTACGCGCAGGCGACGACGTACGTGCACAAGCTCCGCTCACGCGTCGGGGGCTCGTTCCCAGTCGCCCTCGCGAGCTTTCCCTACGTCGACTACCACCCGTCCTTCCCCTTCTCGGTGTTCATGGGCCCAGGGGGCGCGCAGCAGAACCTGCCGCAGCTCTACTGGCACACGATCGGGACCTCGGTCGCCACCGGCATGGCGCACACCTACACGGACAACCGGGTCTACGGGCGCCCGATCGAGCCCCTCGGCCAGACGTACGCGAACCCGCCCGCCAAGGAGATCAAGCAGTTCCGCCGCCAGACGAAGGCCTACGGGATGTCCGGCCTGTCGTGGTGGGACTGGCAGGAGACGCCCGGCAAGCTCTGGCGCGCCATCGGCAAGCACCACCTCGCCTCGATGCCCCGGGTGCACCGGGCCAGGCTCTATCCCACGCTCGTCCGTCGCGCGACCGGCGACCTCGTCGTCTGGGCGCAGGAGCACCTGAACGGCGCGGGCGCCCACGTGAAGGTGAACGGCAAGCTGAACGTCGCGACTTCGAAGGCCCTCAAGCGCTTCCAGGGCAGGCACGGGATCCACAAATCGGGCATCCTCGACGCGCCAACGTGGAGGGCCCTGCTCAAGGTGAAGCCGCGGATGATCAACTGGGCCCACCACCGTCACGGCAAGGCGCCGTCGGCTCCCGCCTCGGCCTCGGCGCCGACCCTGCGCTACGAGATCCCTGACGTCGCGAGCGGCGCTCGTAGATAATCGCCCACGTGGCGGAGCTTGAAGTCGGCTCGGTCTTTGCCGGCCATCGAATCGAGGGGATCGCGGGCCGTGGCGGCATGGGCGTCGTGTACCGCGCCAGGCACCTGGCGCTGGACCACGACGTCGCGATGAAGGTGATCGCCGCGGGCCTCGCCGCCGACGAGGTGTTTCGCGAGCGGTTCCGCAGCGAGTCGCGCATCGCCGTCTCGATCCGCCACCCCAACGTCGTCGCGATCCATCACGCGGGCGAGGAGGACGGCCTCATCTTCGTGACGATGGACCTGATCGAGGGCACCGACCTCCGCAAGCTCCTCAACAAGGAGGGCAGGCTCGACCCCGCGCGCGCCGTCGACATCGTCGGCCAGGCCGCGGCGGCCCTCGACGTGGCGCATTCCAAGGGCCTCGTCCACCGCGACGTGAAGCCGGCAAACATCCTCATCGAGGACCGCGGCGGCCACGACCACGCATACCTCACCGACTTCGGCCTGACCAAGCGCATCGAGGCCACCAGCGGTGTCACCGCCACCGGCGCCTTCGTCGGCACGCTCGATTACGTGGCCCCCGAGCAGATCAAGGGCGGCCGCACCGACGCCCGCACCGACGTCTACGCGCTCGGCTGCGTCCTTTATGAGACCCTCACCGGCCAGCCTCCCTTCGCGGCCCAGGAGGAGAAGGTGGCGAAGATCTACGCCCACCTCCAGGAGGACCCGCCCGCGCTGCTTGCCCGCGGACGCGGACTGCCCGAGGGACTCGACGCGGTCGTCGCCCGCGCGCTCTCGAAGGAGCCGAGCGACCGCTTTCCGTCGGCGGGCGACCTCGCCCGAGCGGCGAAGGCCGGCCTCGACGAGCGGCCGGTCACGGTCGCCGAGCACACGGTCGCCGTCGGCGCGGCCGCGCCCGACAGCGACCCGGTGCTGAAGGGCGACGCCACCCATGCGGCCCCGCCGCCCTCCGGCGTCGAGCCGCGCGGCGACACGGTGGTCGGCGAGGCCGCCGAGACCGCCGCCTCGTCGCTCGCCGGCGCGCCTGCCGCGACGACGGGGGACGGCCCGGCCAAGCCCCCGGGCCCGCGCTCGGCCGAGACGATCGCGGCGCCGAAGCCGAAGCGCCGCGAGGGCTCGCGCATCCCGGGCACGCCGGCGCTGCTGCTGGGCCTGGTGACGATCGTGGGCGTGGTCGTGGCGATCGCGGCGACGAGCGGAGGGGGAGGCGGCAGCTCGAGCAGCACCACCACCCCGGCCGGGCCCGACAAGACGAGTGCGAAGCCGCCGCCGGATGCCGTCCAGTCCGCCAGCAAGCCGACGCCGATCCCCGGGGTCCCCGTCAACCTCACCGTGGGCGACGAGCAGTCGACGGCCGGCGTGTGGGTCGCGGCGCGCGACGCCGGGACGGTCACGCACATCGTGCCCAACACCGCCACCCCGGGCGACCCGATCTCGGTCGGGCCCCTGCCGGAGGGGATCGCCACCGGCGCGGGCTCCGTATGGGCCGCGACGGCCGGCGACGGGGTGCTCCACCAGCTCGAACCGTCGTCGGGAACGCAGGCAAACCAGGTCAGCGTCGGCGCCAACCCGCGCGCGGTCGCCTTCGGCAACGGCCACGTCTACGTCTCCAACCAGGATGCCAACACGATCTCGAAGGTCGATCCGGCCAACCCCACGACGGTCCAGCAGACGTTCAAGACCGACACCGAGCCGCACGGGCTCGTCGTGGTCGGAAAGTACGTGTACGTCGTCAACCGCGGCGGCGGGAGCGGCGGCACGGTGTGGAAGATCGACGGCGACACCGGTGATCATGTCGAGACCGGGAACGTCGGCGCCAACCCCAAGGCGATCACTCTCGCCGACGGCCTGCTGTTCGTCTCGAACACCGACGACGGCACGGTCTCGGTGCTCGACCCGGACGACCTCTCCCAGGCGCACAGGCCGATCGCCTTCCCGCCGCTGAGCGAGCCACGCGGGATCAGCTCCGGCTACGGCTCGGTCTGGGTCGCCCTCGGCGCGGCGGGGAAGGTCGGGCGCATCGACGCGGGCAACCTCGCCGCCGCCCCCCAGATCCTCCCCCTCACCCGCTCGACGGGCGACGACGGCATCGCGGCCGGCGCCGGGAGCGTCTGGGTCGCCAACGGCGACAACAACGTGGTCACCCGCGTCGACCCGGCCGGCCGCAAGAAATAGCGACGCCGGCCCGACCGCGGGGCCGGGCCGGCGTCGGTGAGATGGGCTAGGCGTAGACCGCTTCCAGCAGCAGCCAGCAGCCGTCCGTGTAGTCGAGGGTCTGGAAGGGACCGCCGACCGACAGCGCGGGCTGGAACAGGAACTGGTTGGGGCCGCCCGAGCTGCATCGGAGCATGCTCGACTTCTTGCCCTTGGCGGCCAGGTAGTCGCCCCGCTCGACGTGCATGTCGACCGGGAACTTCTGGACCGTGTACGGGCCGTTGCCGCTCGAGGCGTAGTCGATGCGCGGACCCTGCGCGACCACGCGGGCCTTGTCCTTGTTCGGCTTGGCCTCGGCGAGCTGGAGCTTGAAATGCCCCGGGGTCGCCGCGATCAGCCGGATCTGCTTGATCCGCCCGTCGTGAGGCGCCCGCTCGTGACCGGGATCGCCGTAGGCGTCCATCTCGATGCGCGTGCACACCCCGGGCGAGCCGAAGACGCACGGCTGGGCCGGCGCTCCGTTCGAGGGCTGCGTCTGCTTCGTGAGGTGAGCGCCGAACGTGTCCGCGCCGAGGCTCGTTGCCGGAATGGCGAGAGCTGCGAGGGCCGTTGCGACTGCGCCCGCGACAGCGCGGCGCTTGGTGATCTGGGTTTTCACTTGGACTCCTTTCGTACTTGACTGGGTGAGTCCGAGTGTGCGGCCGGGACCCCTGCTCCACCAGGGCCCCGAGGCGTGGCTCGAGCCCACTTCAGGGTGGTCCCGGACAGCCCTGGGGTGGCTTGACTAGAGGTCGCGCTGGGTGACGAGCCCGGTGCCCAGGGCGCGCTCGACCACGGCAACGCGCTTCCGGTTCTGCGGCAGGTCCTCCACGCCGAGGCGGTCGAAGAGCGCGCGCATGTGCGTCTTGACGGCGTCGACCGAGAGGTGCAGCGCCGAGGCGATCTCCAGGTTGGTGGCCGGCGTGGCGAAGGCGGGGGAGTCCTTGAACGGCCGGCACAGCTCGATCAGCACGCGTCGCTGGGCGGGCGAGATGCCGGCCGCGGCGCCGAGGTCGCCGGCGACGACGGTGGAATCGGGCTGGTCGCCGCCCGGCGCCCGGTAGAGCACCGAGGTGCGCCCGAAGCGGGCGACGTCTCCGTCGCGAAGCAGCCGCCGTCCCGACACCCGCTCCTCGTTGACGAACGAGCCGTTCGTGGAGAGCCCGTCGTCGACCACGGTGCACTCCTCGCCCACGACCTCGAGCTGGGAGTGGAGCTTGGAGACCTGGTCGTCGAAGTCGAGGCACACGTCGGCCGAGGCCGACCGTCCGACCCACAGCGACGAGACACCCTCCTCCACCACCAGGATCCGCTGCTCGCCCTCGCCGTCGCGATAGACGATGAAGGGACGCCCAAGGCGCTCGGCCTCGATCTGCGCCTTCAGCTCGGGCGCGGTCGCCGCGCGGGGGCCCTGGGGCTCGCCGGACATCTACTTGGGCGGCATGCGCAGGGCGCCGTCGAGCCTGATCGTCTCGCCGTTGAGCATCGTGTTGCGGACGATCGCCTCGGCCATCGCCGCGTACTCGGCGGGGGCTCCAAGGCGTGACGGGAACGGGATCCCCGCCCCGAGGGCCTGCCGTGCCTCCTCGGGCAGGGCGCCCAGCAGCGGCGTGTCGAACAGGCCCGGCGCGATGGTCATCACGCGAACCCCGCGGCCGGCCATGTCGCGGGCCGCCGGCAGCGTGAGGCCGACGATGCCGCCCTTCGAGGCCGCGTAGGCGACCTGGCCGATCTGGCCGTCGAACGCCGCGATCGACGCGGTGTTGATGCACACCCCGCGCTCGCCGCCGTCGTCGGCCTCGTTGTTCGACATCGCGGCCGCCGCCAGGCGCAGCACGTTGAAGGTGCCGATCAGGTTGACCTTGATGACGTTGTGGAAGATCTCGAGGTCGTGGGGGCCCTGCCTGGAGGCTGTCCTCTGCGCCCACCCGATTCCGGCGCAGCAGACCGAGATCCGCAGCCCTCCGTCGAGCGCCGCCGCAGCGTCGACGGCCGCCTGGACCTGCTCGGCCTCCATCACGTTGGCCTCGACGAACTGCGCGCGCTCGCCGAGCTCCGAGGCCAGGGCGTTGCCGCGGTCGGCGTTCAGGTCCGAGATGACGACGCTCGCGCCGGCGTCGTGCAGGCGCCGCACCGTCGCCTCGCCAAGCCCCGAGGCCCCTCCGCTGACGAGCGCTCCCGCGCCTTCGATCTCCATCGAACCAGAATATGTGTCTGTGAGGGGCTTTGCCCCGAAAGCAGCATGTAAGGACGGCGAAGCCGTCCGCAAGTTGTTCACGACTCAAGGAGGTGGCTCTGTAGGGTCTCGGCATCACCGTCGTCTCGGCCCCACCAACAAAGGACGAGATCGCAGAGCGCCTCGGCGAGGCGCGTGAGCGAACCCTCGCCCTGGTCGCGCAACTCTCCGACGACGAGCTGAACACGGTCTACGCGCCGATCCTCAGCCCCCTCGCCTGGGACCTCGGCCACATCGCCAACTTCGAGGAGCTGTGGCTGGCGCAGCGGGTGGGCGGCCTCGAGCCGCTCGACGGCAAGCTCGGCCACCTCTACGACGCGATCGAGAATCCCCGCGCGACCCGCAACGACCTGCCCATCCTGCGCGGCGACGACCTCCGCGCCTACATGGTCAGCGTGCGCGAGCGCGCCCTGGAGGTGCTGGACGGGGTGGACCTCGAATCCGGCGATCGCCTGCTCCGCGACGGCTTCGTCTACGAGATGCTCGTCGCCCACGAGCATCAGCACAACGAGACGATGCTTCAGCTCCTGCAGATGATCGACGGCTACGAGCCGCCCGGTTTCGACTCCGGCCCCGGCTCTGAGGCGGTCGCCGAAGGCCCTGACATGGTGCTCTGTGAGGGCGGCGAGGTCGAGGTCGGCGCGGGGCCCGGCGGCTTCGCCTACGACAACGAGCGACCGCGCCACCCGGTCGAGATCGCGCCGTTTCTGATCGACCGCGCGCCCGTGTCCAACGGGGCGTTTGCCGCGTTCGCCGAGGACACCGGCGCCGAGCCGCCGCTGTACTGGCGCCGCGACGGCGAGGACTGGGTCGACACTCGCATGGGCCGTGAGGCCCCGGTCGACCCGGCCGCACCGGTGATCCACGTCGACCACGGCGCGGCCGAGGCGTACGCGGCGTGGGCGGGCAAGCGCCTGCCCACCGAGCACGAGTGGGAGGCGGCCGCCGCCGGCGCCGATCCCGAGCGCGCGAACCTCGACCAGCGCGCGTACGGCTGCGCGCCCGCCGGCGCCTACGAGGATGCCCCGTCGGCCTGCGGCGCAGTGCAGATGCTCGGCGACGTCTGGGAGTGGACCTCGTCGCATTTCGAGTCCTATCCCGGTTTCGAGGCCTTCCCGTACGGGGAGTACTCGGAGGTGTTCTTCGGACCGCAGTTCCGCGTCCTGCGCGGGGGCGCATGGGCCACGCGGCGCAACGTCATCCGCACGAGCTTTCGCAACTGGGACGTTCCCGAGCGACGTCAGATCTTCGCCGGCATCCGGTGTGCCCGCGACGCCGACTGAAACGAACCGGAAGGCTGGGAGTCACGTAGGTCAGAACATGGAGGGCGCTGCGACCACCGACATCACCGTCGACGTTCACCTGCCGCCGGGGGGCCCGCTCTCCGGCATGGCGGCCGATGTCCGGGCGGGACTGACGAAGCCCTTCAAGGAGCTCTCGCCGCGGTACTTCTACGACGAGCGCGGCTCGGAGCTCTTCGAGCTGATCACCACCCTGCCCGACTACTACCCGACCCGCTGCGAGCGGGCGATCCTCGAGAGCGACTCACCGGGGATCTGCGAGGCGGCGGGCAACCCGGCCACCCTCATCGAGCTGGGCTCCGGGTCGGCGGCGAAGACGCGCGTGCTGCTCGACGCCATGGCCGACGCGGGAAGCCTCGGCGCGTACGCGCCCGTCGACATCTCGGAGGAGATCACCCGCTCCACGGCGGAGGCGGTCGCCTCCGAGTACGCGATCAAGGTCCACGGCCTCGTCTGCGACTTCGAGCGCGACCTCGAGCGCATGCCGCTCGAGGGCCCGCGCGTGATCGCCCTCCTCGGCGGCACGATCGGCAACTTCGAGCCCCAGCAGCGCGCCAGCTTCCTCGCGCGGGTGGCGAACCTCCTCGGCCCCGAGGACCATTTCCTGCTGGGCACCGACCTCGTCAAGGATCCCGAGACGCTCGAGGCCGCCTACAACGACGCGGCCGGGGTAACCGCAGAGTTCAACAAGAACGTCCTCGCCGTCCTGAACGACAGGCTGGGCGCCAACTTCGACGTCGAGGCCTTCGAGCACGTGGCCTTCTGGGATCCCGAGAACCTCTGGATAGACATCCGGCTGCGCTCCCTGGCCCGGCAGGTCATCGATTTCCCCGAGCTGGACCTCGCCGTCGCCTTCGACCGCGGCGAGGAGATGCGTACCGAGATCTCCACCAAGTTCGCCCGCGAGGGCCTGGAGGGCATCTACGCCGAGGCGGGCCTCGAGCTCGCCGAGTGGTGGACGGACCCCGAGGGGCTCTTCGGCCTCAGCCTCGCCCGCGCCGCCTAACCCCGCCCAATGAACGTCCCGGACTGATGCCTATACGGGGTAGTCAGGGACGTTCATGGTGTGGGAGGCTTGGCTACACGCGCAGGAACTGCCCGTGGAATCCGAACGGGATGGCATGGGGGACCCGGGCGCGCGCGATCTCGCCCAGCCCGGCGGCGTCGAGCACCAGCAGGAACGACGTCTCGTGCGCCGTGTCGAGCACCACCGAGAGCAACACGCCCTCGTCCTCGCCGGCGGCGTCCGGCGCCGCGACGAACACGGGCTCGCCCGCGAAGCAGCCGTCCTCGGACCACTCCAGGGTCGAGCCGTCGGCCACGTCGCCCTTCTGGATGGTGCTGAGGAACGGCGAGCCGGCCGGCGCGTAGGTGCCGTAGACGTAGCGGTAGGGGCGGGCGTTGCAGCGGCTGTAGTTGATCCGCGGTAGCTCGAAGCCGGGCGCGATGGTCTCGCCGGCGACGTCCCCGCCGTCCAGCGGCACTCGGTAGCGGCGCAGCTGGAACTCCGGGGGCGGGTGCTCCTCGCGGAGCTCCCTCAGGTAGAGGGAGCGCACGATCCGGTCGTCGTCGTAGGCGACGAGGTCCATCACGATCTCGCCGCCCTGCTCCCAGGCGTTCACGTGGTGAAAGCAGAAGAACGGCTCGGCCTGCGCGCGGGCGACGAGATCGCCCGAATGCCGGTCGAACACGATCACGTCGGTGCCGCGCTCGGGCTCCCACTTGAAGTTCTCGATGAACGGCCGCCCGCTCAGCGGGATCGAGGGCGGGTTGACGACCAGAGGGCAGGCGGTGAGCACGGCGTAGCGCTCGGTTAGGGCGAAGCTGTGCATGTATGCGGGCCGCGACACCGCCAGGCGGGCGATTTCGCGCTGCGCGCGGGTATCGGCGCGGGCGAACAGCCGATAGGTCGTTCGCGGGCCGAATTTGGTCGCGTAGAAGACGCCCTCGCCGGTGGCCGGGTCGAGGTGTGGGTGGGCGGTCGTGTGCTGCCCGGGCGCCGGCGACGCCGCGCCCGCGGCCGCCAGCGTTTCAGGGTCGAAGAGGACCGGCAGCGGCGTCTCGGTCAGCGCCACGTAGTCCGCGCCCAGCTTGGTGATGTTGACGTTGGCGTTGTCGGAGATCTTCGGGTCGAAGAACGACTGCACGCGCCGAAAGAGGGAGCGGCAGGGGTCGGTGGCGAACTCCGAGTAGGTCAGCTCGCCGGTCTCCCTCGCCGACCGGTAGGCCCTGCTCTCGAGGAAGCGGTTGCGGTAGGACACATCGCCCCCGGCGAAGGCGAACCGGTGGAGCATTGCCAGCCCGTCGAACCAGTGGTTGACCGTGCGCTCTCCCACCTCGAACTTTGCCGGCCCGGTCCGCACCAGCGAGCCCTGAAGCCAGGAGGGCAACTCGCCCTCGACCTCGAGGCGGTCGACGACCACCTCGTTCTCCAGGGAGCGGAAGCCGAGGGCGGGGCCGGCGGCGGTCGTCGCGGTCGTGGGGGTCATCTTGTCTCTCCTCTAGAGTGCGGTCTGCCTGACGGATCAGAACATACCATCCATTCTGGACTATTGACCGAAGCAAGCGTGAGACAGCTCACACCGACCTCGTACATCGTGCTCGGCCTCGTCGACTTCTGCGGCGAGGCCACGCCGTACGACCTCAAGCGCCTCGTCGCGTTGAGCCTCGGCAACTTCTGGTCGGTCCAGCACGCCCAGCTCTACACCGAGACCTCCCGGTTGGCGGCCGAGGGCCTGCTCGACGAGAGCCGCGAGCGGAGCGGGCGCCGGCGCAAGGTGTACTCCCTCACCAACGCGGGCCGCAGGGAGCTGCGGGCGTGGGCGGCCGAGCCCACGAGCGAGCTATACGAGCTGCGCGACATCGGCCTGCTGAAGCTCTTCTTCGGCGCCGACCCGACGGCGATCGCCCCCGACCAGCTCGAGGCGCACCGCGCCCGGCTGGCCGAGTACGAGGAGCTGATGGCGACCGGCGACGGCACCGGGCCGCCCGGCCCGCGACTCGCCCTGGAGGCGGGCATCGAGCACGAGCGCCTGTACGTGCGCTTCTGGGCGCGCCTGGCGAACATCTAGGCGCCTGGGCCCAGCGCCTCGACGAGGTCGGCGACCCGCTCGGGCGTGGTGATCGGCAGCAGCACCGGGAGGGTGATCCCCCCGGCCACGAACCGGCCGAGGCGCTCGCGCATCTCCTCGGGCGAGCCGAGGACGAACGTCTCCTCCACCAGGTCCCAGGGAGCGGCGGCCATCGCGGCCGCGCGGTCCTTCGCCGCCCACGCCTGGCACATCTTCTCGATGCGCTCGCCGTAGCCCAGCCAGCGGAAGAAGTTCGCGTATACGGGCACCGTCGCGTAGGAGGCGAACATGAAGCGCGCGAGCGGCTCGGCCTCCTCGCGGCTGCCCGGGATGCAGAAGAACCGACACAGCAGCTCGAAGCCCTCCGGTGCGCCCTCGAGCTGCTCGACCACCTGCGGCAGGCCCGAGAGCGGCAGGTAGTTGGTGAAGGCGCCCTGGGCACGCTCCACCGCGAGCCGGAGCATCTTGCCGCGAAGGGCCGCGAGGATCACCGGGATGGGCTCGGCCGGCGCGGTCTCGAGCTTGAAGCCGCTGGCGGTGCGCTCTCCGGCCAGGGCGGGATCGAGGAAGTCGAGGGTCTCGGCCACCTTCGCCAGCGGCCGCTCGAACGGGATGCCGTTCCAGCCCTCGACGATGCGATCCGACGACGCGCCGATGCCCAGCGCGAACCGGCCCCCGCTGGCCTCGGCCATCGCCGCGGCCTGCTGCGCCAGGAGCGCCGGGCCGCGCGTGAACACGCCGACGACGCCGGTGCCGAGCCGCATGGACTTCGTCCACTCGCCGGCGATGGCGAGAGGCGTGAAGCCGTCCGGGCCGTTGGTCTCGCCGGTCCAGAGGTCCGTGTAGCCGGCCGCCTCGGCCCGCTCGATCACCGGCCTCAGGGCGGGCAGCGACACGCCCGGAAGCGGCAGGGTGAGTCCCCAGCGAGCGTCGGTCATGAGGTGCGCGACCCTACCCGAAAGTGGGGTAGGGTCCAGCGCGATGGACTTCTCGCGCCTGAACCCCGGCCGGACCATCCTCGGCGCGGCGTCCTCGGCGCTCCTGATCCTGAGCCTGCTCCTCCTCCCGTGGTATTCGCTTGCGGGGCCGCCGGAAAACGCCGCCCGCCAACCGGGCAACGTCAACTACCACGACTCCTTCATCTGCGGCACCGGCGACTTCCACTGCGGCGGGTTCGAGACCTTCCCGATCATGCGCTGGCTCCTCCTCCTCGCCGCCATCGCGCCGCTGATCCTGGGCTGGATCGTGGTGCGATCCAACCGCCTGAGCTATCCGCCGGGCGAGATGACGATGACCGCCGGGCTGGCCGCGGCCGTGCTCATTCTCTACAACGGCGTCGTCGACAAGCCCGGCTCGGGCGTCGCCGAGGTGGGGGTCTCGCTCGAGTACGGCTACTTCCTCGCGCTGCTCGGCGCGATCGGGATCGCGGTGACGGGCTACCTGCGCTCGCAGGCCGATCAGCGCAAGACCCGAAAAGCCCCCGGCACCGTCTGACATGGGGGTGCTCTCGAAGGACCAGCGGTCCGGGTCCAAGCCCGACCGCAATCTGGCCCTCGAGCTGGTTCGCGTCACCGAGGCGGCCGCGCTGGCGGCGGCCCGGTGGGTCGGCAAGGGCGAGAAGGAGTCGGCCGACGGCGCCGCCGTCGATGCGATGCGCCTGCTGCTCGACACCGTCCCGATGGACGGCCACGTCGTCATCGGCGAGGGCGAGAAGGACGAGGCGCCCATGCTCTACAACGGCGAGCGGATCGGCGACGGCAGCCCACCCGAGGTGGATATCGCGGTCGACCCGCTGGAGGGCACCCGACTCTGCGCGCTCGGCATGCCCTCGGCGCTCGCGGTCATCGCCCTCGCCGAGCGCGGGACGATGTTCGACCCGGGGCCGTGCGTCTACATGGAGAAGCTCGCCGGCGGCTCGGACATCGCCGACCTCCTCTCCTTCGACGAGCCCCTCGGCGACGTGATCCGCAGGGTCGCCGAGCGCCGCAACAAGACCCCGGGCGACGTCACGGTGATCGTCCTCGACCGTCCCCGCCACGAGGAGGGCATCGCGGCGATCCGCGAGGTGGGCGGCCGGGTGCGCCTGATCACCGACGGCGACGTGTCGGCGGCGCTCTTCGCGGTCAGCGAGTCATCCGGCGTCGACCTCCTGTGGGGAATCGGCGGCACGCCCGAGGGCGTGCTGTCGGCCGCCGCCATCAAGTGCCTGGGTGGGCAGATCGTCGGCAAGCTGTGGCCCCGCGACGACTCCGAGCGCAGGGCGGCCGTCGACGCCGGCTACGACCTCGACGAGGTGCTCGACGTGCACCGCCTCGTCTCGGGCGACGACGTCTTCTTCGCCGCGACGGGCGTGACCGACGGAGAGCTTCTCCAGGGCGTTCGCTATCCGGGCGGCGGCAAGGCCTCGACCGAGTCGCTGATCATGCGCTCGCGCTCGGGCACCGTGCGAACCGTTCGCGCCAGCCACGACCAGGCGAAGCTGCGCGAGGTCACGGGCGGCCGCTACGACTGATCGGCCGCGGCCGCCGGGGCCGGGAGCTCCCCGGACTCCGGCATGCTGCCGGTGTCGTGCAGCTCGAACCGCAGGGCGTTGATCACGGCGCCCGCGGTGAGCGACAGGCTCACCAGGTAGAACCAGACGAGGGCGATGAGGATGAAGCCCACGGTCCCGCCGATTTCGCCGACGCTCGATACCTGCGCCAGGTAGAAGGGATAGACCGCGTTCGCGATGCCCGTGGTGAGGGTGACGAACAGCGCCCCGGGCCAGACCCCGACCCATGGCACGTGCCCCTTCGGGACGAAGTAGTAGATCACGCAGCAGACGAGGAACACGATCGCCAGCGCGGCGATCAGGAGGGCGACCTGCAGCGCGGCCTGGGTGTCCGACAGCCCGAACGGCAGATTCTGAGCCCCGATCGTGACCGCCGCCTCGAGCGTCGGGATGATGACGCTCGCGGCCAGGAACAGCGTGACGAAGAGCAGCATCACGAGGGCGAAGCGCTTCTGCTCGAGCCAGCCTCGGCAGTCGACGTGGTAGATCCGGCAGAAGGCGGTGTCCATCGCCCCCCAGAACGAGGTCCCGATCCACACGGCGCCGAGCGCCGCGGCGAACCCGATGGTCGTCGAGTTCGAGCGGATGTGGTCGACGGCGTCCCTGAGGGTCGTCTGCTTTACGGCCGGGAAGAGATGGCGCAGGTCGACCAGCACGCTGTGCTCGACGTCGTGGCTCTGCACGACCTTGCCGAAGATGAACAGCACGAGCAGCGTGAACGGGAACAGGGCCAGAACGAGGTTGTAGGCGACCATCCCCGACAACCCGGTGATGTTCTCGCGGTAGGCGCGCTGCCAGAACGCCCCGAGCCACGCGCGAGCGCGGTCGCGGCGCCTCGAGCCGGTCGCGTCGCGGGCCACCGGGTGGGCCAGCGAGCTCACGCGCGCATCAGCCCCGGTCGGTCGCGCGTTTTGCCGCGTCCACCGCCCGGCCGAGCAGCCGGACGCCGAGCGTCGCCGCCTCGGCGGTGACCGCGACGCCCGCCCAGGCAAGGTCCTCCAGGCTGGCCGGCCCGAGCGAGCGCCCGTGGGCGTCCTCGTCAGGGGGCGGCGCCGGACCGGCCCGCGGGGGGGCCTGCTCGCCGCGCGGAGGCGAGTCGGGCGCCGAGGGCGGCTCGAGCGGGTCGTACCCCGCGGCCTGCAGAGCCTCCTCGGCCGCGCGCTGCGCTCGCAGGAGGGCCGGCTCCGGCGCGTCGGGGCTCGTCGCGCGTGCCTGCCGGGCAGCGGCGGCCTCGTCTCCCGCACGACGCGGGCTGCGCCGGCCGGGACGGGTGCGCGGTAGCTGGGAGAACAGGCCGTTCTCGCCCTCCGGCAGGTCGCTGGGATCGCGCTTGACTTCGTCGTCGGTGCTCATGTCTTCAGGCCCATTGTCGCCTGCGAGCGCGGATGACGCAACAGCACGCGTTCACACCGTAACCCTGCGACCCCTGCGGTGTTCTTGTCCCGCCCCTCGAAGCTCGGGCCGAAACCCGGGCGTGTCCCCGATTTTTCCCCGGAATACCGGGTAGTGAACCGGGTGACGGAGTCGGGGCGCTTGACTTCAGAAAATATAGCGAGTACCATACGACGCTGAGTTTGAGCCTTCGGGACGAAGGGCCAGAACGCCATCAGATCATCCGATCGCGGCGGGCGTCATCCAACGGCGGAATCGACAGCCCGCGCCGGACGAAACAACAGCGGCAAGCGCCGCAGGCGTGGTCGGGTCGCCCCGGGACTCATGAGAGCTTGCCGTTAAGGCCAAAGCGACGAACGAACAGAGGCGAACGAAAGAGCACATGCTGATCGCAGAACTTCAGGAGCTGGACGAGGTCAAGGGCCTCGTCACCAAGGGACAGGCCGAGGGCGTCGTTGCCTTCGGTGATATCGCCACGGCGCTTTCCGAGGTGGACGTCGACGAGTCCGACATCGAGGAGCTCTACGGCTACCTCGAGACTCAGGGCATCGAGCTGGTCGACGACGTCGACCCGGCGCAGAGCGCGCCGGCCCCCGAGCCGGACAAGCGCGGCAAGCGCCGCAAGTCGACCGCGCTCGACCTGAAGCCCGACATGACCACGGACAGCCTCCAGCTGTTCCTCAAGGACATCGGCAAGGTCCGCCTGCTCACCGCTCAGGAGGAGGTCGACCTCGCGAAGGGCATCGAGCGCGGCGACCTCGACGCGAAACAGAAGATGGTGGAGTCCAACCTGCGTCTCGTCGTCTCGATCGCGAAGAACTACCGCAACCAGGGCCTGCCCTTCCTCGACCTGATCCAGGAGGGCACCCTGGGCCTGGTACGCGCGGCCGAGAAGTTCGACTACCGCAAGGGCTTCAAGTTCTCGACGTATGCGACCTGGTGGATCCGCCAGGCGATCGCTCGCGCGCTCGCCGACAAGGCGCGGACCATCCGCATCCCCGTGCACGTCGTGGAGAAGCTCAACAAGATCGGCCGCGCCGAGCGCAAGCTCGTCACCGAGCTGGGCCGCGAGCCCACGCCGGACGAGATCGCCGAGGTCACGGGCATCGACCCGGAGGAGGTCGACCAGATCAAGCGGTCGGCACAGGCTCCGGTATCGCTGGAGAAGCCGGTCGGCGACGAGGAGGAGTCCGAGTTCGGGCAGTTCATCGCCGACGAGAAGGCGGAGTCGCCGTTCGAGCGCGCCGCGGACCTCCTGACGAAGGAGGCCCTGCGCGAGGCGCTGGAGAACCTCTCCTACCGCGAGCGGCGCGTGCTCGAGCTTCGATACGGCCTCGGCGGCGAGCATCCGCGCACGCTGGACGAGGTCGGACGGACGTTCAACGTCACGCGCGAGCGCATTCGCCAGATCGAGAACCAGTCGCTCAAGAAGCTCCAGAGCCTCGCCGAGGCCCAGAAGCTTCGCGAAGTCGCCTGACAGCGCCGCCCCGGCGGGGCCGAGCCGGCTTGGTCCTCAGCCAGGCGACTGGAACGAACTGAACACTGAAGAGACGAAGAAGATCGGAGGCAACATCACTACCGCAACCGCAACCCCAACGAAGACTCGCCGCACGGAGTGGACCTGTGCGCGCTGCGAGATGACCAGCACCTGGACGAACGGGCTCCCCAGTGGCAGCGCGCCGCCGAACTGGGCCCGTGATGGCAACCTGTTCTACTGCCTCGCCTGCCGTCGCGAGCGCGCCGTCGATTGCGCCCTCGACAAGGCCGGCGACATCGGCATCGAGGCGCGCGCCAAGGTCCGCTCGGCGGCTGTCGTCGAGTTCGAGATCAAGCGCGACCCCGAGCGCACCGAGGGCGAGATCGCCAAGGCGGCCCGCACCTCGATCGGCGCCGTCCGCAAGGCGCGCCGCCAGCTCGGCCTCCGCCCCGTCACGGGCTGACCCGGCTCCAAGCCGGCCTCGCCCGGACCGGGACAGCCCAGATGGACCGCCGCAAAGTCGTGCGAGTCCTTCTGGGCGCCGCGGCCTGCCTGCTCGCCGTCGCGCCGGCGGCGACGGCGGCGTCGCTTCGCTCGAGCACGGACGAGCCGGTCGTCCTGACCGGCTCGAAGCTCGGCCCGCTCGACGGCATCAAGCCGCGGCGCCTGGTCGCCTTTCGCAGCACGGGCTCCGGCGCCTGGCGCCAGATCCCCGTGCAGGTCGACCAGCGCCTCGAGGTGGACTTCGGCACCATGCCCTCCAGCAACGGCTCCCCGGGCGCTACCGGAACGGTTTACGGAACCACGGCCGTGGGCACCGAGGCCCTTCAGTACGCCGACGCGAACACGTTCGTCGGCGCCGATCCCGATCCGACCCTCGATGACGACGACGAGGTTGCGATGATCGCCTCGGACGCCGGCCCGCGGGCCCCCGCGCACGCAGGCGCTCCGCATGGAGTGGTGGCGGCGGGCGCGAGGCGGGTTGCCGTGAGCGATCCGCTGAGCGGCCGGAAGGACTTCGTCTACCTCTACGAGTCCAAGGGCTCCCTCGACCCCTCTGCCGGCAGGGACTACGTCCATTACGACTTCCGGCTGACCAGCGGCGACTACCGGTCCACGTACAAGCGCGCGGCCGGCCCGAACCCCGAGACCTCGAGCGTCAGGACGAAGGCCTACCGGGTCGGGTTCTCCGATCGCTGGATGTACGACCAGCTGCACCTCCACCGCGGCGGAGCGAGCGGCGTGGACATCAGCGACGGCGTCAAGTTCGGCTTCGCGCCCGGCAACTGCGGGCGCAGCGAGGCGACGTTCGACGCGGGCGAGGGCGCATTCGTGGCCAACGTCGACGGGCCGGTGCGGGCGATCCGCTCCTACCTCGGGGCCAACAGCGGCCCGTACACCGAGCGCACCCACCTCTTCTATCCGCGCAGCCAGCAGATCGTGACCGACCTGCGCGTCCACCCGATCACGGGCCTGTGGCTCTACCACGACCTCTCGGCGGCGGCGATCGGCATGACCTACCGCGATTCCTCGACGGCCGGCAAGGCCACCGTCGACGGCGTCGACGACCCCGGCTTCGACGGGACGGCGCCGTCCGACTGGCGCCTCTGGTCCGGGCCGCAGGGCGCCCTGTTCGCCGCCGAGCGCTACACGTCGTCGTTCACATCTGCCCTTCAGAGCGGCGCCAGCGACTGGTACCTCGACGACTCGACGCCGGCCTACGAGCAGTGCTGGGGCGACAGCGAGGCGCTGGGCCAGGCGGGGTGGCTGACAACCGCGAGCATCCCGAGCACCGATCCGCACATCGGCGGCACCGACTTCCTGCACGCCACCACCAGCGAGGTCATGGGCGGGCCGAAGGCCGGCGCTGCCCACGCCCGGCGCTGGTCGGATCAGATCGACTCGCCGCTGACGACTCGGGTCAGCCCGGGCTGAGCTCGGGTGGCCGGCGGATGAACCGCGAGGTCACCGCGAGCGGCTCGAACCCGAGCTTGCGGTAGAGCTCGGGCGTCGTCTCGTCGGCGTCGGCGACGACGAAGACGAGCTCGGCGCCCGAGCGCCGTGCCGCGGCGATGGCGGCGCTCACCACCGCGCTGGCCAGGCCGCGTCCGCGCTCGGAGGGTGCCGTGGCAACGTCTTCGACCTGAGCGACGCCGTCGTGCTCCAGGAGCCAGGCGCGGGCGCCCATGCTCCCGTCCTCGCCGGCGGCGCTGAGCCAGCGCGAGGTGGTCGAGGCATGGATGCGCCGCGTTATCTCGTTGAGCGCCTCGGTCAGCTCCTGTGGATCCTCCTCCTCGTCGGCGCGAATGCGCGGGGAGGCTGCGAACACCTCGTCCAGGGACGCCTCGCCGACGGGAACCAGAGCCTGGGCGGGCTGCCTCGCAGCAGCATGCTCACGTGCCGCACGCGCCCGAACCCCTCGGCCGCGAGGCCGGGCGCGAGGCGATTGGCCTCGTCCTCGTCACGGACGACGATCGATACGTGGCCCAGGCCCGCCTCCGCCGCGGCGCGGCCGGCGGCCGCGGCGATGTCGCGCGCCTCGGCTCCCTTCGAAGCGTCGAGCCGGCAGAAGTTTGCGTCGTAGACGCTGGGGATCGAGGGCGAGAGCACCACGGTCCCGAACTCCCAGCTCACGGTGCGCTCGCACGCGCGCTCGTCGACCCCGTCCTGGAAGGAGTTCACCGCGTCGCGTTCGGCCGCCGGATCCATGGCGAGAGGTATAGCCGCGCACGCACGGCGAAGCGGCGCCCCATGAGGGACGCCGCTTCGCCGGTGCGCCGGTTGCCTGGCTACGGAGTGGCGATCGTCTTGGAGACGAGCGGCAGGCAGGCGCCCTTCGCGTTGACGGTGGCGTAGAACTTGCCGTGGGCCTGGCCCGAGTTGCCGGTGTCCCAGCTGCCGTCGTTCTCGGTCGTGTCCGTGTAGAGCACGCGGCCCTTCGAGTTGTGGACCTTGACCGTGCGGTTGCTCAGGCACTTGGCCTTCGAGCTCTTGATCGCGCCCTCGAAGCCGTCGCCGTTGTAGTGGATCGTGAGCTTGTCCTGCGACGTGCTGTGGGCGGCGGCGACGCCGGTGAAGCCGGCAGCGAGGCTGAGCGCGGCGACGGAGGCGACGAGGATGTTGCGGGCCTTCTTGATCATTTGGTGTCTCCTTGTTTGGGGGGTTGGCTGAACTGGGTTCATCCTGCCCGCGATCGCGTCCCGCGCCCAGAGGCCCAAGGGGTGAACCTCCTCACCCCTCAAGCCGTGGCGTGAGAGGCCGATAACGGCAGTGATGGCGTTTGACGTCGATTCCGCGCTTCGCTACGTGGTCCAGCACGAGGGCTCGGACCTGCACGTCAAGGTGCCCACGGCGCCGACGGTGCGCATCCACGGCCAGCTTCAGCCAATCGCCGACGCCGCCCCGCTCACGCCCGACGATACGAAGGGCGCCCTCGACTACGTCCTGCGCGACGCCGATCTTCAGAAGGAGTTCGAGACCACCGGCGAGGCCGACTTCTCATACGAGATCTCGGGGCTGGCCCGATTCCGGGTCAACGCCTTCCGCCAGCGGGGCAACGTCTCGATCGTCTTCCGCGTGATCCCCTTCCAGGTGCGCTCGATCGCGGACCTGGGGCTGCCCGAGGTGATCGAGAACCTCGCCGAGGAGCCCCGCGGGATCATCCTGCTTACCGGCACGACGGGATCGGGCAAGTCGACGACGCTGGCGGCGATGATCGACCAGATCAACTCGACCAAGGCGCGCCACATCGTCACGCTCGAGGACCCGATCGAGTACCTGCACCGCGACAAGCTCTCGATCATCAACCAGCGCGAGGTGGGCCACGACACGGAGAGCTTCGCCCGCGCCATGCGACGGGTCCTGCGTCAGGACCCCGATGTGATCCTCATCGGCGAGATGCGCGACGAGGAGACGGTCCGCACCGCGCTGTCGGCCGCTGAGACGGGGCACCTGGTGCTCTCGACGCTCCACACCCTGGACGCTTCGGAGACGATCAACCGCATCATCGACTTCTTCCCGCCCCATCTCCAGCAGCAGGCGCGCGTGATGCTGGCCGGAACGCTGCGCGGCGTCGTCTCGCAGCGCCTCGTGCCCCGGCCCGGCGGCGAGGGCCGGATCGCGGCCTGCGAGGTGATGGTGGTCACGGGGCGCGTCCAGGACCTCATCCTCAACCCCGAGGAGACGGGCCGGATCACCGAGGTCATCTCGGAGGGCTCCTACTACGGCATGCAGACCTTCGACCAGTCGCTGCTCGGCCACGTGGCCGCCGGCAACATCACCGTCGAGACGGCGATGGAGGTCGCGTCGAGCCCGCACGACTTCAAGCTGATGCTCGACTCCCAGGGCCAGCGAGCCAGCGGCATCGAGCAGGTCTCGGAGCCCGAGGCGCCTGCCGAAGAGTCACTTCAGTTCGTAAAGCATTAGCTATAGTTCCTGAAGTCGCCGGTCGGGCACAAGGCAGATTTCGCCCCCCGGCAAAGGCAAGAAGCTATGGCCGAATCACCCTGTCCAGTCGGTTGCTGCGCGGAGATCATCTCCGGCAAGTGGACCCTCCTGGTAATCCGGGACCTCGCGTCCGGGCCGTGCCGATTCTGCGAGCTCGAGCGCTCGCTGGAGGGCATCAGCCCGAGGACGCTTTCGCTGCGGCTGCGCGCCCTCGAGGAGCAGGGCATCGTCGCCCGGCGCACCTATCCGGAGGTCCCGCCGCGGGTCGAGTACCAGCTCACCGAGAAGGGCGTGGCTCTGGTTCCGCTGATCGATGACATGCGCGCCTACGGCAACCGCTGGCTGGTGGCCGAGGCCGAGCGCCACACCGTCGCGGTCTGACGCGGTCTCCGCGGGCCTGAGCGTCGGGCTCGGGCGTAGAGAGGCAATGAGGGAGAGGGGCGCGGCGTCTCCGGCCGTTTTTCGGGCGCTTTCCTGACTTTGACCCCTATAGGGGGGCAAATCCAGGAAAGCTTCCGGATCACAGGCCGGTTTCGCTCCCTCATCGATTTCTGAGCCTCAGACCCGGTCGGAGACTGCAAGCGCTCTTGCATCGCAGGAACGGTCCGTGCCTGGGCGAACCCTCCCGGCATGCAAGACCTGGTTGTTCGCGAGGCGATGATGGCGATGGCGCAGGATGCCGCCAAGCGCTTCCACGAGCTCGTCGCCGAGGGCAACGAGATCCCGTACGTCGTCCACGAGCCCGGCTCGGGCTCCCCGCTGTGCGAGTACGAGCCGCAGACCGCTCGTTTCGTGCGTGACCACGCCGCCTCGCTGCGCGACCTCGATTCCTTCGGATCCGCCTGCGCGGCGCTCGAGGTGACGAACCTGGGCGGCGCCTACCTCGAGGCCGCCGGCATCCCCGTCCCCGAGGACCCGCGCCGCCGTTCCGAGCTCGCGAGTGTGGTGTTCCTGGCGCGCCTGTGGCAGGACTCGACCGACTTCTCGCTCGACGGCACTCGCCTCGACGACTCCATCAACGAGCTCGAGGCAGGCGGCGAGCCCGCCGTCGACGAGATCGAGGTCGTGGTCCAGCTGCGCGGCCTCCAGATGCCCATCGACCGCCTGGAGCTGGCGACGGCGACCATCGTGCGCTCCGACGTCGTCGAGATCCCCGCGGAGGCCCGGTCCCCCGAGGGCACGGGCACGGCGGGATGGCAGCCGACCTTCGTAGCGGTCGCGCGGATCGGCGAGCAGGCCGACGGGGAGGAGGCGCCGGACGCCGGCGCCCGTGCCGTCGGAGCCTTCCGCGCTCTCGTCACGAGCCTGCGCCTGTTCAAGGCGGGCGGCGTCGGCCTCGGCCCCCATGCCTGGGCGCGCGGGGCCAACGACCGCTGGCGGCGGATCGCAACGGGCGAGGGCCGGCCGCGTCCGGGCGGCTACGTGCTCGCGACCGAGGAGCTCTCCGACCTGGTGGCGCTCTCGCGCGCGCTGGCCGGCCGCTCGACGCCGTTCGGGCGCCCCGCGACCGCCCGGCCCGGCTTCGCCGGCGCCCTGGCGCGCGCCGTCTCGCGCTTCGAGCTCGGCCTGGAGCGCGCCGCGGCGCTCGAGGCGCTCAACGACTACCTGCTCTCGCTGCGCTTCGTGCTGGAGGGCGGCGGCCCCGCCGACCTGGGCCTGCCGATGCGCGTTGCCGCGCTGTGCTCGGAGCCGGGCGAGCGCGCCGTCACCAAGAACGTGGTCGACCGCGCGCTCGCGCTCGAGCGCGAGCTGTGGACGGGCGAGCCCGCGGCCGCCGGCGAGGGCCCCGCGACGGTGACGACCACGATCGAGGAGCTTGCGCGCGCGATCCTGAAGGACGCCGCCTGCGGTCACCTTGGAACCGACCTTCGTGCCACGGCCGACGAGATCCTGCTTGCCGACGGACTGCGGATCGGCGAGGGCGACAGCGCCCAGCGCGGCGAGACCGCGGAGTGGGATGGCACGATCGAGGGGGCCGGGGACGAGCACGAGTGGGCGGCCGACGACGAGGCGGCACCGACGGGCGAGGAGCCCGTGGTCTCCGACCAGGCGCCGATCGAGGACGAGACGCTGCTGCTGGAGGCGATCGAGCCGACCGTGACCCGCGCACCCGAGTGGGGCGAGGACCTGAGCATGGAGGGATGGACCGACGAGCCCGAATCGGAGCCCGAGCCGGCCGAGGAAACCCTGGCCGACGAGCTCGAGAAGGTGACCGGCGCGGAACGGCGAACCAGCGACCAAGGCAACGGCTTCTTCGACCAGGAAGAGAGAGTGATCCCCATGCACGCAAGCCAGGCCGCACAGCGAGTGGATCGCGAGCGTCCGGTCTCCGTGATCGTAGGCGACGAGGGACCGACTCCGGTCGAGGAGCTTCTCGAGATGCACCGCGCCGAGCGCCAGAGCGTCAACGACCGCGTGGCATTCCTCTTCCCGCGCCCCGAGCCCTGCGAGTGGGAGGTGCGGGAGGTCGGCTACGACCGCACCCGTCGCGCCGCCGTCGACACCGAAGTCAGCGAGGCCTCCTGAATACCTCGCGGACGGCTTCGCCGTCCTCACATGCTGGTTTCGGACCTAAAGGCCCTCATACCTAACTTCTCTCCGATCACCCAGGAAGAGCAGGTCAGGCCGCCGGAGACCCCGGCGGCCTTGGCCTACCCGGAGCCGAGCGTCTGCTCGAGCGCCGGGAGAACCTCCGCCGCGTCCAGGTGCTGGGTGTCCGTGCCCGGCGAGGCGAGGACAAACGTGGGCGTTGCGCTGAGCCCGTCGGCGTCGAAGAGGTTCCGCGAGCGGGTGAGCAGGTCCTCGACCTCAGGCGAGTCGGCGTCCGCCTCGGCCTGCTTCGCGTTCAGCCCGGGCGTGTTCTCGAACAGGGTCCGGATGAACTCGCTCGTCACGTAGCCCGAGTTCTCGTCGTCCTGGTTTCGGTAGAAGAGGTCCGTGAACTGCCACAGGCGGTTCTGCTCGCCCGCCGCCAGAGCCGCCTTCGCGGCGTTGTCGGACTGGGGGCCGATGATCGTCTGCGGCATGAACCGCACCCGGAGCTTTCCGGGCCTGACGTAGCGGTCGATCACGTCGGGCAGGGTGTCGGTGGTGAACTCGCGGCAGAAGGGACATTGGAGGTCGGCGAACTCCACGAGCGTCGCGCCGGCTCCTCGGGGCCCGAGCGTCTGGCCGTCCTGGGGGATGCCGGCGAAGAGCCTGGCCGTCGCCGCGCGGTCCGCCGGCAGGTGCTGAAGCGACTCCGAGCCCGATCGGCTGACCGCGATGACGACGGCGGCGATCAGCAGCGCGAAGACCGTGACCGCGCCCAGCTGCCAGAGGCGCCTGCGGCGGGCCTCGGTCAACGCTCGGCGGCGAGCGCCACCCGCTCCTCCGCGCCCGAGGCGAAGAGGTAGCGGTTGATCTCCATGAGCCCGGCGAGGTCGTGCACGTCCTCGTCGAGGTCCGGGACCTGGATGACGCAGTCGGTCTTCATCTCGCGTGCGAGGCGCGCGACGTTGGCGCGGTCGCGCCGGGCCAGGGCCAGGAAGTCGCGGTGCGTGGAGGCGACCCTCGGGGCCAGATCCGCGCCGAGCAGATCGCTGAGCTCGGCCTCCGGGTCGGTCTCGTCCGACTCGCCCGAGCTGACGTCGTACTGGACGCGGTTGACGATGACCCCGCCGAACGGCATGTCCGCGGCGTCGAGTCGCTGCTGGAAGTACACGGCCTCGGAGATGGGCTCGCCCTGCGGGCCGCAGACCACGAGGAAGCTCGTCTCGGGGGCGCTCAGCAGCTCGTTGACCTTTCTCGCGCGCTCGCGAAACCCGCCGACCATCCCCGAGAAGGCCTGAAAGAACTCGGCGAGGTCCTCCAGCAGGTCGACTCCGGTGATCCTGCGCAGCACCGAGAACATGATCGATGTGCCGCCACCGATCACTCGCGTGGCGAAGCCCGTGGGCCGCAGGAACACCTGGAGCGCGCGGCCCTCGATGAACTGGGTCAGCCGCTTGGGCGCGTCGAGGAAGTCGAGGGCGTTGCGGGTCGGTGGAGTGTCGAGGACGAGCAGGTCGTAGCGGTCGTCGGACCAGATCTCGTAGAGCTTCTCCATCGCCATGTACTCCTGCGAGCCGGCCAGAGCGGCGGACAGCTGCTGGTAGATGCGGTTGCCCAGGATCCGGTCGCGCGTTTCGTCGTCTGGGGCATGCTCGCGAACGACCTCGTCGAAGGTCGCCTTGGCGTCGAGCATCATCGCCCACAGCTCGCCTCCCTCCGTCCCGACGCCGGCGGCCTCGAAGAGCTCCGGGGCGACCTGTCGCTCGGTGTTGCCGAGCTCGGGCAGGCCCAGCGAGTCGGCCAGGCGCTTGGCCGGATCGATCGTGAGGACGGCGACCTTCTTACCGCGCGCTGCCATGCCGGCCGCAATCGCCGCGGAGGTCGTCGTCTTGCCGACGCCGCCGGAGCCGGCGCAGATCACCACGCGCTTGCCCTCCAGGAGCTCGGCGATCCCGGCGCTCATGCCGTCACCAGCTCCGAGAGCCGGCCGACGTCTTCGACCCCGAGCTCCGGCTCGAACAGGAACGGAAGGCGCGTGACCGGCGTCGCGGTCATCTCCTCCAGCCGCGCCAGCTGGCCCGCCTGCACCTCCGCACGGCGGCGCTCGCGAAGGGCATCGAGGAGAGCCGCCCGGGCGGCGCCCCCGGCGGCCGGCAGGGCGTCCTCCATGCGCGCGGCCTCGTCGTCGTCGAAGCGCTCCGGGTAGAGGGCGTTCATGAAGATGCGGTCGACCGAGGCGCCGACCTTCTCGGAGATGTCGTGCTCGAGCATCGCCGTCTCGTTGACCGGCATCTCCTCCGGCAGGGAGACGATGGCGACCCCGGTGTGCTCCGGATCGGTGAGGAACGCGTCGAGCGCCTCCGCCTGGCCCGCTATCGGCCCGACCCTGGCGACGTTGGCGAAGGTCCTGGGCGTCTGCAGGAAGCCCACGCCGTGGCCCGTGGCGGGAGCGTCGACCACGACGAGGTCGTAGCCCTCGCGGCCCTTCACCTTGCGCTGGGGCTGCGCGAGCTCCCAGATCTTGCCGACCGTCACCAGCTCGCGCAGGCCGGGCGTGGCCGCCGTCAGGTAGCTGAAGATGCGCGAGCGAAACAGGAGATCCCGTGCGGCCCGCACCCGCAGCTGCAGCAGCACGTACTCGCGCATCGACTCGTCCGGGTCGATCGAGATCGCCCACAGCCGCTCGGACAGCTCGGTCTCGTTGAAGCCGACCTTCGCGCGATGAAAGACGCGCGAGAGGCCCTCCTGGGCGGCGACCTCGCAGACGATGGTCCGCTTGCCCGCCCTCGCCGCGGCCATGCCCATCGCCAGCGCGACGGTGGACTTGCCGACCCCGCCCTTGCCCGTGACGACGACGAGCCGCTTGTCGAGGAGGTCCCTCACCCCGAGGATGATCGCAGTCGCGCCGACGAGCCCTCGCGGTTGCATGAGAAGGAATGCCGCCCGCTCGTGCGAATAACCGCGATCAAATGGGCTTTTTCAATCGTGCACCGCGTAGCCAGGACGACGCGCCGGCCCACCCGGCGCCTACCGTCGACGAAACCCCGGACTTCGAGGAGGAGGCGGTGACCCCCGAGCCCGAGTCGGCTGAGGCTAGCGACGAAGTCGCGGAAGATCGCGCCGAGCCTGCCGCCCCGGCTGCGCCCGAACCCGGCGACACCGGACGCGAAGCGGAGGATGTCGACGGAGTTGCTCCGGGACGCGGAGCGGAGGATGTCGGCGGAGTTGTTCCGCCCGAGCCCGAGGCTGCCGAGCCCGTCGTGACGCGCGCGGTCACCCCACCGCCCGTCAACCAGGTCGAGCCCGACTCCGAGGACCAGCAGCGGATCAGCGTCGCCGAGGCGCTGGCGCCGATGCGCGAGCCGGCTCGGCCCCGGATGAGCGATCCGGTCGCGGCGGCCGCCGAGCCGCCCGAGCGCCGGGCGAAGATCATCTCCTTCGCCAACCAGAAGGGGGGCGTCGCCAAGACGACGACCACGCTGAACCTTGCGGTTGCCTTCAAGGAGTCCGGTCACGACGTGCTGGTCGTCGACCTCGACCCGCAGGGCAACCTGACGATGAGCCAGGGCATCGACCCCGACAAGGTCGAGAAGTCGATGTACGACGTGCTGGTCCATCACATCCCGATCAAGGACGTGATCGTCAGCAAGGAGATCGACGTCGCGGTCTCATCCATCGACCTGGCCGGCGCCGAGATCGCGATGAGCGCGCAGATCGGCCGTGAACGCTCTCTCGAGAAGGCCTTCAAGGCCGTCGAGGACGACTACGACTTCATCTGCATCGATACGCCGCCGAGCCTCGGCCTGCTGACCGTGAACGCGCTGACGGCGTCGGACAAGGTCATCGTGCCGGTGCAGTGCGAGTACCTGTCGATGCGCGGGCTCGTCCAGCTTCAGAACACCCTCGAGATGATCCGCGAGAACCTCAATCCGCGGGTCGTGATCGAGGGCATCCTGCCGACCATGCTCGACTCGCGCACAGTGCACGCCAAGGAGGCCGTCGAGATCCTCGAGGAGAACTTCGGCGAGCTGGTGTTCAAGTCGCGCATTCGCAAGGCGATCAAGTTCGCGGAGGCTCCCGTCCGTGGCGCCAGCGTGCTGAAGTACGATCCGAAGAGCAACGCAGCCAACTACTACCGTGAGCTGGCGCAGGAGGTTCTGACTCACAATGGCGCGTAACAAGCGGGCCAGCATGCGCGAGGGTCCGCTCGCCGATCTCTTCCGTTCAACCGCGTCGGACGAGCAGCCGACGACCTCGCAGCCGAGCGTTCCCGCGCCCGAGGAGGCGCGTGAGGACGAGACGCGGGTGCTGCCGCCGGAGTCGCAGTCGCAGCCGCCGCCGCCGCGCGAGCCGGACCCGCAGCCCGAGCGCGAGGACGAGAGCGACCCGCTGGGGCCCTTTGACATCGATCTGGATGAGCCGGCCGGCGAGCCCGAGCCCTCGCGCCCGGCGCGGGCCTACCGCACCGAGGCGCCCGGCGTCGAGCGCGTGATCCCGGAGCCCAAGGAGCGGCTCAGCAGGATCTTCTCCGACGAGCCGCTCGATCCCGAGCCGCCGTTCTACGGTCGCGAGGAGCCGCGCGCCGGCGAGCACGCGGGACCGCCCGTCCCCCACGAGCCGATGATCCGCGTGGTCGGCGTCGGCGGCGCAGGCGTGAACGCCGTCAACCGCATGGTCGAGGCCGGCCTGCCGGGCGTCGAGTTCATGGCGGTCAACACCGACCTCCAGTCGCTTCAGCAGTCGAGCGCCGACGTGACGGTCCACCTCGGCAGCGGCGTCGCCCGCGGCCTGGGCGCAGGCTCGGACCCCGAGCTCGGCTACCGGGCGGCCTTCGAGGAGCAGGACAAGATCAAGCGCCTGCTCAAGGGCTCCGACATGGTCTTCGTCACCGCCGGCGTCGGCGGTGGCACCGGCACGGGCGCCGCCCCCGTTATCGCCCGCCTCGCTCGCGACGTCGGCGCCCTGTGCGTCGGCATCGTCACCAGGCCGTTCCGCTTCGAGGGCACCCGTCGTGCCCAGCAGGCGGACAAGGGAATCGATGCCCTGAGCCAGGAGGTCGACACCCTCATCGTCGTCCCTAACGAGCGCCTGCTATCCGTTCTCGCGCGGACGACGTCGATGATGGAGGCCTTCCAGGTCGCCGACGACGTCCTGCGCCAGGGAGTGCAGGGCATCTCGGAGCTGATCACCCTTCCGGGGCTCATCAACCTCGACTTCGCCGACGTGCGCACGACGATGCGCGACGCCGGTCCCGCGCTGCTCGGCATCGGCATGGGCACGGGCGAGTCGCGTGCCGTGACCGCTGCCGAGAGGGCGATCTCCTCGCCGCTGCTCGAGACGTCGGTCGACGGGGCACGCTCGATCCTGCTGTCGATCACCGGGGGCGAGGATCTGAGCCTGCTCGAGGTGTCCGACTCCGCCAAGGTGGTCCAGGAGGCGGCCCACCCGGAGGCGAACATCATCTTCGGCGCCAACATCGACCCGTCCCTGGCCGACCAGGTGTGGGTCACGGTCATCGCCACCCGCTTCGACGGCCGTGGCCGCCGGGGCGACGGCAACGGCGGCAGCCAGCGACGTGTCCCGGGCCCCACCCAGGCCGCGCATCGCCGCCCGGCCGACCGCAGGGCCGGAACGGCAAAGAACTTCGAATCGCAGCCGCGCGACCTCAACGTCGAGGTCCCCGAGTTCCTGCCGAACTGAGAGGGGCCGTCGCTGCGGGCCATCCGCTGACCGCGGAGGCGGGCGCGCGGGTGCTGCGGGAGGGCGGGAACGCCGTCGACGCCGCGGTTGCCGCCGTGCTCACGTCGTTCGTGACCGAGAGCGGGCTCACCGGCATGGGCGCCGGCGGCTTCATGCTCGTGCACACGCCCGAGGAGGACGCTCTCGTCGACTTCTTCGTCGAGGTGCCCGGCCGGGGCGGCGAGGAGCGGGGGGCGGAGCTCGTCCCGGTGGTCGTGCACTTCGGCGACGCCACTCAGGTCTTCAACATCGGAGCGGCCTCGTGCGGAGTGCCCGGCTGCCCGGCCGGCCTCGAGTACGTGCTCAGGCGCTTCGGGTCGGCGCCGATGTCCGAGCTGGCGGCCCCCGCGGCGGCGCTGGCGCGCGAGGGCGTCCGCGTCAACGCGCAGCAGGCCTACATGCACCAGCTCCTGGAGCCTGTGTTCGGCGAGTACGCCGAGTCGCGCGAGATCTACGAGCCGCACGGCCGGCGGCTGGCGGAGGGCGACGTCTTCCGCTGGCCGGACCTCGGCGACGCTCTGGAGCGGCTGGGCGCCGAGGGCGCCGAGCCGTTCACCAGCGGCGACGTCGCGGAGGCGGTCGCCTGCTGGGTCCTGGAGCGGGGCGGCACGCTGACCACCGCCGACATGGCCGCCTACGAGCCGATCGACCGCGAGCCGGTCCGCGCGGAGCTGCGCGGGCGCGAGATCCTGACCAACCCGCCGCCGTCGGCCGGAGGCATCCTCATCGCCTTCTCGCTGGCGGTTCTCGACCGCGCGGGCCGCGCCGACCCCGAGGCCATCGTGCTGGCCATGGAGGAGGCGCAGTCGGTTCGCACTCTCGAGTTCAACCGCGGCCTGCACGGCGAGGGGTTGCTGGCCGGAGTGCTCTCCGGCGAGCGCATCGAGGCCGCCGCTCGCCGGGTGGCCGCCGGGCGGCGCGCTTCGTCGGCCGGCCTCGACGGCCCCGCCGATCGCATGGGCTCCACCACCCACATCTCCGCGCTGGACTCCTTCGGCTGCTGCGCGAGCGTCACCTGCTCGAACGGAACCGGCTCCGGCGTGGTCGTGCCGGGCACCGGAGTCCACGTGAACAACATGCTGGGCGAGGAGGATCTGAACCCCCTGGGCTTTCACGAGTTCGCGCCGGGCCTGCGCCTGCCGTCGATGATGTCCCCGACGGTCGTGCTGCGCGGCGGCGAGGTCGAGATGGTCCTCGGCAGCGGCGGCTCGAACCGGATCCGCTCGGCGATCCTCCAGGCGATCGTGCGCCTCGTGGTCGAGGACGCCTGGGCAAAGGACGCCGTGGAGGGCCCGCGCATGCACTTCGAGGCGGGAGCGGTGCAGGCCGAGCCCGGCGTCGACGAGGACGCGCTGCGCGCTCTCGAGGCCAAGGCCTACGAGGTGGTGCGCTGGAGCAAGTCCGACATGTTCTTCGGGGGCGTCCACGCGGTCGCGCGCGACCCCGAGACCGGCGAGATCGGCGGCGCCGGCGACCCCCGCCGCGGCGGGGCCGTGGCGCTTGCCTAGCCGACGTAGACCTTGCCGTTCATGCTGGCGCGCTCGGCGACCTCCTCCGAGCGCTCAAGGGCGCCGATCAGGGCGCCCAGCGCATCACCCAGCACGCGCATGCGATCGTTCTCGGAGCGCAGCTCCAGGAGCGCCTGCTTGGTCTCCGCCGGAAGTTCGACGCGCGCGGCGATGCCGTAGGCGTTCTCGGCATCGATCTGGGCGCGATCGGGTGGCTCGCCCGAGACCCGCTCAACCAGGCCGGCGAACGCGTCGTGCGCGATGTCGGCCTCCGCGCTCGGCTCGGGACGGACGGGCTCGGCGAGGGGCTCGACCTCGCCGCCCGGGTAGCCGGCCTCGTCGAAGCGCTCGAGCACCTTGAATGGCCGCCCGCCCTCGACGACGATGTTCAGACGGCCGTCGTCGAAGCGCTCGGTCACCTCCGCGACCCGGGCCTCGCAGCCAACCCGCCGGGCGCCGTCGGAGTCGCGAAAGACGATGCCGAACGGCTCCTGCGATTCGAGGCAGCGGGCGACCATGAGCTTGTAGCGCTCCTCGAAGATGTGGAGCGGCATCAGCTCGCCCGGGAGCAACACGGCCGGGAGCTCGAAGATCGGCATGTCGACCGGTTGCCCTGGCATATCACGGGATGGTACGCGGGGTCGGCGCGCGGTTCACCTCCATCGGGTCACAATGGCGCCCGCATGACAACCGATTTCGAAGCGGAAGGCCTGCTCGGCGACCTCGAGGGAGAGGCCCGGGAGTCGCGCCTGGAGCTGCTGAACCAGCTCGCGGATGACGGCGTTTCGTTCGACGAGCTGCGCGCGGCGGTAGAGGAGGACCGGCTGGCGCTGCTTCCCGTCGAGCGGTTCCTGGAGGGGGAGGGTCAGCGGCTGACCCTGCACGACGTGGCCGAGCAGGCCGGCGTCGATGCCGGCTTCCTGGAGCGCCTGCGAGCGGCTCAGGGCCTTGCGCCGGCTGACCCCGACGACCCGGAGGGCACGAGTGAGGACATCGAGGCCGCGAAGCGCATGCGCTCGCTGATCGACGCCGGGCTGCCCGAGGAGGGCCTGATCGAGACGTCGCGCGTGGTCGGCGTCGCGATGTCGCAGGTTGCCGCGGCCAGCAACTCGCTCGCGGGCGAGGCTCTGCTGGAGCCGGGCGCAACCGAGCTCGAGACCTCACGTCGCTACCTGGCGGCGGCGCAGGGGCTCGTGCCGATCATCGGCCCGGCCATGCAGTACGCATTCCGGCTTCACCTCCTCGAGCAGATTCGGCAGGCGGCCGTCGGCTCGGCGCAGCTCGCGTCGGGCAGTCTCGCCGGGTCGCAGACCGTGACGGCGTGCTTCGCTGACCTCGTGGACTACACGAGGCTCGGGCAGACGCTGGACCACGGCCAGCTCGGGGCGCTCACGTCGCGCCTCGCCGAGCTCGGGAGGGAGGCGGCCAAGCCTCCGGTCCGCCTCGTGAAGATGATCGGCGACGCGGTGATGCTGGTCTCGCAGTCCAACGACGACCTTCTGAGGGCCGCGCTCGCCCTGGTCGAGGCGGCGGAGTCGGAGGGCGAGGAGTTCCCCTCGCTGCGCGCCGGGCTGGCCCGGGGCGAGGCGATCGCGCGAAGCGGAGACTTCTACGGCCACCCCATCAACCTGGCCAGTCGCATCACCGACTTCGCCTACCCCGGCAGCGTGCTGTGCGACGAGGGCGTTTACGACGAGGCGGAGGACGGGTTCGCATTCTCGTTTGCCGGCGCACGGCGCCTGAAGGGCATCGACAGCCCGGTGAAGCTCTTTCGGGTTCGCCCCGGCGAGTCATCCGCGTAACGGTTTCGCGCGCAGAGGGACTTAAGAGCGGTTGAGCGGTCTGCGGGACCCTCGGCAGATCGCGATCTGATGGTTCTACTCATCCTCTTCGCACTCATCGCAGGGGCCGGCACGGCCCTCTCGCCCTGCGTGCTTCCCGTCCTGCCGGCCATCCTCTCCGCGGGCGTGACCGGCGGCCGGCGGCGGCCGCTCGGGATCGTCACCGGGCTCGTCCTCTCGTTCACCTTCGCGACGGTGGCCCTGGTCTACGTGATCGAGGCCCTCGGCCTGCCAGACGACATCACGCGCAAGATCGCCATCGTGGTGCTGGCGGCCTTCGGTCTGAGTCTCCTGATCCCGCCGATCGGCGACCGGGTCGAGGCCTGGATCTCGCGCGTCGTTCCGGCGCCGTCGCGCCGGGGCGGCGACGGCTTCGGCGGCGGCATGCTGGTCGGCGCCAGCCTGGGGTTCGTGTACGCGCCGTGCGCGGGGCCGATCCTCGCCGGCGTCATCACGGTCTCCGCGTCGCAGACCTTCACGGTCGGGCGGCTGGCGGTGGCCTTCGCCTACTCCATCGGGTCCGCGGTCGTGCTCTACGTGCTGATGCTTGGCGGCCGCAGGGTCTCCGACCGGCTGCAGGCGCACCGGGGCACGGTGCAGATGGCGATGGGAGCGGTGATGGTCGCGGTCGCCGTGGTCATGGCGACGAATCTCGACACGCGCTTCGAGAGCTCCATCGCCGGCAGCCTGCCGTCGGCGCTGGTCGACCCGGCCAACCGCATCGAGTCGAGCTCGGCCATCTCGGGCGATCTGTCCAACGTGCGCGGCAACGGCCAGGCCAGCCAGGAGGCGGGCAGCGCCCAGGCGGCGGCGGGGGCGAAGCTGCCCGACAAGGGCGCGGCGCCTGAGTTCACCGGCAACCAGATGTGGTTCAACACGCCGGGTGACAGGCCGCTGACGCTGGCGGGGCTGCGCGGGCACGTCGTCCTCGTCGACTTCTGGACCTACACCTGCATCAACTGCATTCGCACCCTTCCGTACCTGGAGGGCTGGTACCGCAAGTACCACCGCGACGGGTTCGACGTCGTCGGCGTCCACAGCCCGGAGTTCCCGTTCGAGAAGGAGGCGGGCAACGTCCAGAACGCGATCGACCAGTTCGGGATCACCTATCCCGTCGCCCAGGACAACGACCTGGCCACCTGGGACGCGTACCACAACCAGTACTGGCCGGCCGACTACCTGATCGACGCCAAGGGCGACATCCGCCTGGTGCACTTCGGCGAGGGCGGCTACGCCGATGCCGAGAAGGCGATTCGCGACCTTCTGGCCGAGGCCGGGCACCCGCCGGGCCACAGCAGGGTCCACGTCAGCGCGCAGCGCGCCGCGACCGGCCTGGCCACGCCCGAGACCTATCTCGGCGGCGCCCGCGCCCAGGGGTTCGTCACGCCGCTTCGGCCGGGCTCCTACGACTACGGAAGCACCCCGCCGCAGAGCCTTGGGCCCAATCAGCTCGCCTACGGCGGCGAGTGGAACGTCAGCGCGGAGGACGCCGTCGCCGGCAAGGACGCGACGCTGTCGCTGCACTTTCGCGCGCGGCGCGTCTTCCTGGTGGCGGGCTCGCCGGGCGGGCCACGCCCGATCGGCGTGGAGCTCGACGGCAAGCCGATCTCACCCGCAGACGCCGGCGAGGACGTGAATGCCGGCTCCGCCTCGGTCACGCGCCAGCGCCTCTACCGGCTTGTCGACCTGCCGCGCGCCGAGTCGCACGTGCTGACCCTGCGCTTCGCGCCGGGAATCGCCGGCTACAGCTTCACCTTCGGCTAGCTCAGCAGCTCTGCTTGGTCTTGATCGTGACCGTGCTCGAGCCGATCTTCCTGCCGGCCTCGATGAGCTTCAGCTTCACCTTGCCGCTGTGGCCCTCGGGCTGGATCCGGAAGAAGTCGGTGAAGTTGCCGCTCCGGCCCCAGGAGGCGTGAACCGGGATCGCGTGCGCCTGGCCGATCGACCACTTCTCAGTGAAGTTGGCGCCCTTCTTTGCGTGCTTCACCTTGCCCTTGGCGTAGATGTCGGACACCTCGTTGGTCGCGCAGGCCCTGAACGTCGCTCCGGGTTTGACCTTGTGTAGCTCGGTGTCGGCGGTGTAGAGGTGCCAGGAGCTGATGGAGACGCGCGTGGTCGCGTGTCCCGAGGCTCCAGGCGCCATGGTGATTACGAGGGCCGCCGTCGTGGCGGCGAGCGCGAGCTTTCTCATCGGGTGCCTCCCTGCTTGGGTCGTGGGCGAACCCGCAGCCTATCCCGGTCGCCGCGCGGAGAGAACGAGGTTGTAGAAGAGGCCGGCCGGCAGTCGCGGCTCGAGGACCGCGGCGTCCACCTTCTGGAGCGCGAGGCAGGTGCGGTAGGCAAACAGCTTCCAGCGCATGGGCAGCTCGTCGGGGTCGGCGGTCGCCTCGAGCGAGCGCATCAGCCATCCGTAGGCGTTGGAGACCAGCTCCTCGCCGCGCAGACGCACGTCGTCGAAGCCAGCGCCCTGAAGCAGGTCGCGCAGCTCGCCCGGGTCGAATGCGTGGACGTCGACCTCGCTCTCCAGCTCGTGGCCGTCGCTGGTGGCCCGGGGCTCCTCGCCTCGTGCGGAAGCTCCCACCAGGCGCCGCCACGCGGGAGCGAGGACAACGCCGGCCCGCTTGGGGATCGTCGCCAGCCGGTCGCCGTTTCGCGACGGCTCGCCGCAGAACGCCAGCGTGCCGCCCGGCCTCAGAACGCGGTTCATCTCGGAGAAGGCGCGGGCCAGGTCGGGGATGTGGTGCAGGATCGCGTGGCCGCAGACGAGGTCGAACGACTCGTCCGCGAAGGGCAGCTCCTCCGCCTCCGCCCGCGCCGTGGTCACGTCCAGGCCGACCCGGCCAGCCGAGGAGCTCAGCGAATCGAGCATCCCGTCGGAGATGTCGGTGGCCGTCGCGCGCTCGATGACTCCCAGCTGGAGCAGGTTCAGGGAGAAGTACCCGGTGCCCGCTCCGATCTCCAGAGAGTCGCCGAAGGGCCTGGATGGCCAGCGGCCCAGAGCCTTTTCGAGCTTGGCGCGCACCTGCGACTGGCCGATCTCGCCCAGGTCGATTCCCCACTTGACGTCGTACTCGCCGGCGGCGACGTCGTGGTAGCGGACGTTCGCGTCCTTGATCTCCTCTGGCGTGGCCGTTGCGGCGGCGGGGCTCATGAGGATCGGCAGCGTAGCCTGTGCCGCCCCGATGTCACCCGAGCACCTTCAGAAGGACCAGCCCGACGGCGTGCCGCCGCTCGAGCTGACCGGCGAGCGGACGCTTCCCGACGTCCCCGACGAGAACTACTGGTATCGCCGCCATCTGGCCGTGTACGAGTGGATCGCCGAGCGCGTGCGCGGCCTGGGCGTGGTGGACCTCGCCTGCGGGGAGGGATACGGCTCGAGCGTCCTGGCCGCCGCGGCGGCGAGCGTGGTCGGCGTCGACGCCAACCCCGAGGCCCACGAGCACGCCCGCCTGCGCTACGTGCGCCCGAACCTCAGCTTCGAGCGGAGCCTGGTCGAGGAGTTCCGCGGGCCGTGCGACGCCGTCGTCTTCCTGCAGACGATCGAGCACATCCACGACCCGGGCGCGCTCTGCGAGCGGCTGGCCGCGGCCGCGCCGGTCGCCTACATCTCCACGCCGAACCGGCTGACGCTCGCCCCTGCGGGCGCGGAGAAGTCCGACAACCCGTGGCATCTGCGCGAGTACACGCTCGGCGAGTACCGCGAGCTGCTCGAGCCGCGCTTTTCGTCGGTCGAGGTATTCGGCCTTCACCACGCGCGCAAGCTGCGGGCACACGAGCTTGCGCTCAGGGCGGGCTGGGATCGCGTCCATCCCCGGCTGAGGCTGACGAAGCCCTTCTACTCGAGGTTCGTCCCGGCGATCAGCGCAAGCGACTTCGCGCTGCGCCACGGCGACGAGGAGGAGGCCCTCGACTTCGTCGCGGTCTGCCGTGCGTGACAGCGGCGCCGATCGCGGCGACCTCGCGATCGTGCTCCACTCGCACATGCCCTACGTCGAGGGGTTCGGCACCTACCCGTTTGGCGAGGAGTGGCTCTTCGACGCCATCGTCCGCTCCTACCTGCCGGTGCTCGACGTCGCCGAGCGGGTGACCGTGACGGTGACGCCAGTCCTCGCCGACCAGCTCGAGGCGCCCGGCGTGGCCGATCGGTTCCGGGCCTTCGCCTCCGAGTTTCGCGTCGCGACCTGCGAGGCCGAGGGCCCGCAGATGGCCGAGACCGAGGCCGAGCCCGCCTTCGCGGCCGCATGCGAGTCGGAGGCGGCCCGCTATCGCGAATCGCTGCGGCGGCTGAGTGGGCTCGGCGACGATCTGATCGAGGTCTTCGCCGGCCCGGCCCGGGAGGGTCGGGTCGAGCTCGTCCCGTCCAGCGCGACCCACGCGGTGATGCCGCTCGTTGCCACCGTGCCTGGCAGGCGCCTTCAGATCGACGCCGGGCTGCGCTCCCACCGGCGCCGGTTCGGGCCGGCGCGCGGCTTCTGGCTTCCCGAATGCGCCTACGAGCCCGGAATCGAGCGGCTGCTCGCCGAGCGGGGCCTGGAGTGGTTCGTCAGCGACCAGAGCGCCCACGAGCCGGCGCCGGAGTCCCTTGCGCCCGCGACCGCCCGCAACGCGATGACCGCGTTCACGATCGACTGGGAGGCCGTGTCGTGGCTGTGGTCGCTGGAGGGCTACCCCTCCGACCCCGTCCACCGCGACTTCCACCGCCAGTCGCTTCGCGGCGTCAGGCCCTGGGCGATCTCGGGCGATCCCTACGACCCCGGCGCCGCGTCGGCGGCAGCCCGCCGCCAGGCGGGCGAGCTCCTCGACGGCGTCGCGGCGCGCCTGGAGCGGTTTCGGGGCGCCACCGGCGAGCGCGGGCTGGTGGTGTTCGCGGTCGACATGGAGCTCCTCGGCCACTGGTGGTGGGAGGGGCCCGAGTGGCTGCGTGCGGTCCTCGAGGGCGCCGCCGACCGCGGTGTCGGCCTCATCACCCTGTCGGAGGCGCTGGACTCCCACCCGCCGACCGAGCGGCCGCTGCGAGCGTCGACGTGGGGCGAGGCGCAAGGACCTGCGCACGTGGGAGGGCTCGCAGGTGGCCGACCTCGCTCGCGCCGCGCGGCGGCTGGAGCTGCGGGTGCTGCGCGCCCTGGGCGACGGGCTCTGCGGCGCGGCCGCCGAGCGAGCGGCACGTGAGCTGCTGGCGGTTCAGGCCAGCGACTGGGCATTCCTCGACGGGCGCCGACAGGCCGGCGACTACGCCTTCGGGCGCGCCTCCGACCACGCCGCATCGCTGCTGGAGGCCATACACTCACGGCGCTCGCCCGAGGGGCGCCTGCGAAACCTCGCCCCCGATATGAGCCTCGCGCCGCTTCGAGAGCCATGAGCAGCCGGGTGAGCACCGGGTAGGCAGGGCGCCGAGGCGCCGGGAGACATCGTGAACGTCCTCATCCTCACATGGGAATACCCGCCGCTCATCGAGGGCGGCCTCGCCAGGCACGTGCGAAAGCTCGCCGAGGGGCTGGTCGAGGAGGGCCAGGAGGTCCACGTCCTCACCCGCGGCGGCGAGGAGTCGCCGGCCGAGGAGGAAGTGGGCGGCGTCCACATCCACCGGGTGCTCGAGCCCAAGCGCCCCTCCGACCTCGGCGAGTTCGTCGCCTGGGTGGAGCGCATGAACTCGGACATGCTCGCCGCGGGCGTCGAGCTGGGCGACCGCTTCGACTTCGACCTGGTGCATGGCCACGACTGGCTCGTGGCGATGGCCTGCGATCACCTTGCGAGACGCTTCGACGCCCGCCTGGTCACGACGATCCATGCGACGGAGTTCGGACGCCACCAGGGCTGGGTGGAGGAGCACCCGCAGTCCTACATCCACGGGGTGGAGCGCTGGATCTCCAATCGCTCCGACCGCGTGATCGTCTGCTCCTTCTACATGCGCGAGCAGGTCGCAGAGATCTTCGGCGTCCCGCCCGAGCGGATCTCGGTGATCTGGAACGGCATCGACCCCGACGACCTTCGCCCCCACGAGGATGCCAAGCTGGTCGAGCTGCGCGCCCGCTTCGCCCAGCCCGACGAGAAGCTCGTGCTGCTGATCGGCCGCCTCGTCTACGAGAAGGGCTTCCAGCTGGCGCTCGACGCGCTGCCGCGGCTCATCGAGCGGAACCCCGGCCTGCGCTTCCTGGTCGCCGGGTCGGGCACGCACGAGGGGGAGTTGCGAAAGCAGGCCTCGGAGCTCGGCCTGATGAGCCACGGCAGGTTCCTCGGCTGGATGGGCGACGACGTCCTGCACTCGCTCTACCGGATCGCCGACGTCTGCGTGGTCCCCTCGATCTACGAGCCGTTCGGGCTGGTGGCGCTGGAGGCCATGGCCTCCGGCTGCCCGTGCATCGTCGCCGACACCGGCGGCCTGCGCGAGGTCGTCCCGCACGAGGAGGCGGGCCTTCGCTTCGAGGCCAAGGACCCCGACGCTCTTGCCGAGACCCTGGAGCGCGTCATCCGCGACCACGACCTGCGCGAGCGCCTCATCGCCGACGCCGCCGAGCACGTGCGCCGCTTCGACTGGTCGGACGTCGCCAAGACGACGACCGAGCTCTACACCGAGCTGCTCCCGGTCGAGGACCGCGCGCTAGCCCCGCGCCGGGCGCCTCACACGCGCTCGGGCTGGTCGCCCAGCGCGAGCACGCCCTCGCCCACCGGCTCGACCGGGTTGGGCCAGCGCAGCGTCGCCGGCGTGTCGCGCATCCGCAGGACGCGGGCCGGGATGCCGCCGACGACCGCGTTGGCCGGGACGCTTCGGGTCAGAACCGAGCTGGTGCCGACGATGGCGTTGTCGCCCACGCGCACGCCGCGCAGCACGCACGCGCCGTAGCCCACCCAGACGTTCGAGCCGACCTCCACGTCGCGCTTGTAGATGCCCTGCACGCGGATGGGACGCTCGACCTCGACGACCCCGTGGTCGAAGTCGATGAACATCGAGCGGTCGGCGATCACGCACTGCGCGCCGATTCGAACGCGTTGGTAGGCGGAGATCGTGCACTCCTGCCCCATCACCGTCTTGGTGCCGATCTCGACGATCCCCTCGTGGCAGCGGATCTTCGTGCCGTCGCCGATCCAGGTGAAGCGCCCGAACCTCAGCTTGCCCTTCCTTCCGACCTGAAGCTGCAGGTCGCGCCCGAAGAACACCGGGCCATCGGTTTCCCACCGCCAGCCTGCAGGCGTGAGGAAGCGCCGCCACAGATAGCGCCACAGAAGGCGGGCGTACTTCGGCGTCAGCATCCGGTTGCGGCGCAGGAAGCGCAGAGTCGCGATCACGGGAAGGTGGACTCTAGACTCAGGCGCCGCGTGGCCGAAGCAGCAAGCAGCAAGCAGCAAGCACCGGGAGGCGGCGAAGGGGCGACCCTCGCCCAGCGGCTCCTCGACGGCGAGGGGCGCGCGCTCGCGCGGGCGATCACGCTCGTCGAGAACCGCGACCCCGCCGGCGACGCGCTGGTCGCCGAGCTCTTCCCTCACACGGGCAAGGCGCGGGTCATCGGGCTCACGGGACCGCCCGGAGTCGGCAAGAGCACCCTGATCGGCTCCCTCACGCGCGCGCTGCGCGGTCGCGACCGCCAGGTCGGAGTGCTCTCGATCGACCCCTCGAGCCCCTTCACCCAGGGCGCGGTGCTGGGCGACCGCATCCGCCTCTCCGATCACTTTCTCGACCCGGGCGTCTTCATTCGCTCCATGGCGACTCGCGGAGCGCTGGGGGGCTCGCCGAGGCGGCCCTTCAGGCGGCGCTGCTGATGGACGCTGCGGGCAAGGACGACGTGCTCCTGGAGACGGTGGGGGTGGGGCAGGCCGAGGTCGACGTGGTCGACCACGCCGACACCATCGTCCTCGCGCTCATGCCCGGCTCCGGCGACTCGATCCAGGCCCTGAAGGCCGGCGTGATGGAGATTCCCGACGTGATCGTCGTCAACAAGTGCGAGCACCCGCTCGCCGACACGATGGTGCGCGAGATCCGCTCCGTCCTCGCGATCGGCCCCCAGCGCAGCTGGAAGGTGCCGGTGGTGCGGACCGAGGCTGCCAAGGGCACCGGCATCGAGGAGCTCGAGGCGGCGATCGATTCGCATCGCGAGCACATCGAGTCGGAGGGCCTGCTGGCCGAGCGCCGCGCGCGCAACCTTCGCGCCGAGGTTCTCGGGATCGCCGCGTCGCGCATGCGCCGCGAGCTCAGCGAGCGCGCCGAGAGCGATCCGGCCTGGGCGGAGCTGCTCGACCGGGTGGTGCGCCGCGAGATCGATCCGTCCACAGCGGCGCGCGAGCTTCTGGAGGGCGAGGCGCGTGGCTGAGACCGCCATGGGCGCGACGCTGCTGACCGGCCGTGAGCTCGACGACCTCACCGGCGAGGCGGTGGGCCGCATCGAGGGAGCTCTCGTCGACCCCGTCACCGGCGAGGCCGAATGGGTGGCCGTGCGCACCGCGAGGTTCGGGGGCCAGACGCTGGTCCCGGCTCGTGACGCCGCGGTGGCCGGCGGGCGCGTGTGGGTGCCGTACGCCACCGAGGCGATCCGCACCGCCCCGAAGGCGCGCAGCGAGCTCACCCAGGACGCGGAGCTGGAGCTTCTGGGCCACTACGGAATCGCAGGTCCCGCGGGCAGGGCGGCGGAGATCTCCGGCCGTCGCTCCGGTGAGGTCACGGCCCGGCTGGCCTAGCGGCGCCCCAACCGGCGAGACCGTCAGCAGCCGAGCTGGCGGGCGATGACCATCTGCTGCACCTCGTCGGTGCCCTCGCCGATGGTGAGGATCTTCGCGTCGCGGTAGAAGCGGCACACGGGGTATTCCTCGATGTAGCCGTAGCCACCGTGGATCTGCACGGCCTCCTCGGTGGCGCGCACCGCCAGGCGCCCCGTCTTCAGCTTGGCCTGGGCGGCGGTGAGCGTGAAGCTCTCGCCGCGGTCCTTTTCGATCGCGGCCTTGTAGGTGAGCAGCCGGGCGGCCTCGATCTCGGCCGAGAGGTCGGCGATCTTCGCCTGGATCGACTGGAAGCGCGAGATCGGCTGGCCGAAGGCGCGGCGCTCCTTCGCGTAGGCGATCGCCTCGTCGAGGGCGCCCTGGGCGAGGCCAACGCCCATCGCGGCGACGCCGATGCGCCCGCCGTCGAGGATGTGCAGGAAGTTCTTGAACCCCTCTCCCTGGCGGCCCAGGAGGTTGCCCTCGGGGACGCGGCAGCCGTCGAACGTGAGAGGTCGCGTGTCCGAGGCGTTCCAGCCCATCTTCCGGTACGGCTCACCCTGCTCGTAGCCGGGAGTGCCGTTGGGCACGATGATGTTCGAGATCTCCTTGCCGCCGTTCTCGCCGCCGGTGACCGCCGTGATCGTGACGCAGCCGGAGATGTCGGTGCCCGAGTTGGTGATGAACTGCTTCGCGCCGTCGATCACCCACTCGCCGTCGTCGAGCTTCGCGCGGGTGCGGGTGTTGCCGGCGTCCGAGCCGGCCTCGGGCTCGGTCAGGCCGAACGACGCCAGGCGCTCGCCCGCGCACAGCGTGGGCAGCCATTCCGACCTCTGCTCCTCGGTGCCCCAGAGGTAGATCGGCATGGTCCCCAGCGAGGTGTGGGCGGCCAGGGTGATGCAGACCGAGGAGTCGATGCGGGCCAGCTCCTCCACCGCGAGGGCGTAGGAGAGCGTGTCGGCCCCGCCGCCCCCGTATTCCTCGGGGAAGGGGATGCCCATGAGTCCGAGCTTGCCCAGCTTCGAGACGATCTCGTAGGGGAACGCCTTGGTCCGGTCGAGCTCCTCGGCAACCGGCCTGACCTCCTCGCGGGCGAACTCGCGCACGGTGTCGCGCAGAAGGCGCTGCTCGTCGGAAAGCTCGAAGTCCACGGGCGGGCGATCTTACGAGTGCTCGGGCCTTGCCTGGCACGCGGCGAACGCGGGTACGGGCGAGTCTAGGATGCGTCCGATGGCGAGCGAACCAGTCCCCGCCGAGAGGCCCGGGCCCGAGAAGCGCCCCCGGTGGCGCCGCGCGAAGCCGGCGGCGGGCACGGAGGTCCGGCTGGGCAGCCGCAACGCCCGCGGCGTCGCCCCCAGCCTGTTCGTTTGGGTCGAGCGCGGGGTGAGGCTGCGCCCTCGGGTGGCGGCATCGATCCACGGCACGGTCGTCTTCCGCTTCGACGAGGAGCTCTCGCCACTTCGGATCCGCTTCGGGCGCGGCCTCATCGAGGTGGCCGACGGCGACAGCGACCGTCCCGATCTCGCCGTCTCGGGCCGCCTGCCCGACATCGTCCACCTGGCGACGGCCCCGAACCTGCTCGGCATTCCCAACCCGGTGAAGATCGACGGCCTCGGGGCGATCCTGCGACTGTCCCGCGGCCACGTCGGAATCGACGGCGACCGGGGCCTCGCGCTGAAGCTGATCCGCCTCCTGGCCCTCTAGCCCTACGAACGTCCCGGACTGATCCCTATAGGGGTCAGTGAGGGACGTTCATCGGTCGGCGAGCTCGCGGGCCAGCTCGACTATGAGCCTGACGCCCACGCCGGTGGCGCCGTTGCCCACGTATTCGCGGCCGACGTCCCAGGCCGTGCCCGCGATGTCGAGGTGCACCCACGGCACCTCGTCGACGAACTCCTCGAGGAACGAGGCCGCGTAGATCGTTCCCGCCTTGCGCTTATACGCGCTGTTGGTGAGGTCGGCGGCGCGCCCGCGGGTGAGCTCCTTGTACTCGGGGTGGAGGGGCAGGCGCCAGGCGAGCTCGCCGGCGCGCCGGCCCGCGTCCTCAACCTGGCGGGCCCATTCGTCGTCGTTGGAGAGCAGCCCCGTGTAGGTGGATCCCAGGGCGACCACGACCGCGCCGGTGAGGGTGGCGAGGTCGACCACTCGGACGGCGCCCATGTTGCGCACGCAGTAGGTGAGGGCGTCGGCGAGGATCAGGCGGCCCTCGGCGTCGGTGTTGTTGATCTCCACCGTCTTGCCGTTGAGCTGCGTGATGATGTCGCCCGGCCGCATGGAGTCCGCGTCGAGCATGTTCTCGGTGGCGGGCACGACGACCGCCAGGTCCAGGGGCAGCTCCAGCTCGACGATCGCGGCCAGGGCCTCCAGCACCGCCGCCGCCCCGGACATGTCCATCTTCATCTCGTGCATGCCCCCGGCGGGCTTGATCGAGATGCCGCCGGCGTCGAAGGTCACGCCCTTGCCGACCAGGCCGACCGTCTCCGTGCCGCCGCCCCTGTAGTGGAGGGCGATCAGCCGCGGCTCGGCGCCGGCCCCGTCGGAAACCGCCTCCAGCCCGCCCATGCCCTGGGCGCGGATCTGCTCGCGGTCGAGGACGGTGAGCTCGATCTTGTCGCTGGAGTCGGCGATCGCCCTGGCCCGCTCGGCGAGCCCCTCCGGGTTGAGCACGTTGGCGGGAAGGTTCTGAAGCTCGCGGGCGCGGTTGGCCGCCTCGCTCGACGCGTGCGAGGCGCGAACCTCCTCGTCGACGCCGGCGCCGTCCACGGCGAGCGTCAGCGAGGCGAGGCCCGCGGGGTCGTCCTCGTCGTCGCCGGGACGGCGGAAGCGGTCGAAGGCGTAGGCGGCGAGCGTGGTCCCCTCGACGAGGGCGCCGCGTTGCGGGCGACCCCGTCGCCGCCCTCGGGCACATCCCAGGCAACACTCCGCGATTGAACGCCGGCGGCGGCGCGGACGCCGGCAGCAGCCGCCACCCGCAGGCGCTCGGCGTCGACATCGTCGCGGGAGCCCAGGCCGACCGCGATCCACCTGCCCGCGCCCTCGGGGCGCAGCACCGTCGTGCGCTTGAAGGAGGTGCGCAGCTCGTCAGCGCCGGGCGCCGAGGCGATCGCGGCAGGCAGGTCCTCGCCGTCGAACACGGCCACGAGACGGGCGTCGGCGTCGACCTCGGCCAGGGGGTTCTGAGTCACCTCGATCTGCACGGGCGCCAACCTTATCTATCGTTCATGCCCCTCCAAGCCTCGTAGCCTCGTCCACGAAAGGACCCCATGCCGAACTCAGTGATCCTCTCCACGGCCCGCACCCCATTCGGAAAGATGGGCGGCGCCCTTGCGTCCCTCGAGGCGACGGACCTCGGCGGCGCCGCGATGAGTGCCGCGCTCGAGCGCTCCGCGGTCGACCCCGAGCAGGTCGAGCAGGTTGTCTTCGGCCAGGTCCTTCAGGCCGGCCAGGGCCAGATCCCGTCGCGCCAGGCCCAGATCAAGGCCGGGATCCCCAAGGAGGTCCCCTCGGAGACGATCAACAAGGTCTGCGCCTCGGGCATGCGCGCCATCGGCGTCTCGGACCTGGGCATCCGCGCGGGCGAGGTGGAAGTCAGCGTCGCCGGCGGCATGGAGTCGATGTCCAACGCTCCCTACCTGCTGCCCGGCGCGCGCTTCGGCTTTCGGATGGGCGACGTCAATGCGATCGACTCGATGACTCACGACGGCCTCACCAACCCCTTCACGGACAAGCAGATGATCAACGAGGCAAGCGAGGTGGGCAACGAGCTCGAGATCACCCGTCCCGACCTCGACCGGTTCGCCGTCCGCTCGCACCAGCTCGCGGCCAAGGCCACCGACGACGGCCTGCTGGCCGAGGAGATCTCGCCCGTCACCGTGAGGGTGAAGAAGGAGGAGCGCGAGGTCGCCGCCGACGAGGCGATTCGCCCGGACACCTCGGTCGAGACGCTCGCGAAGCTTCGCGCCGTCGGCGGCCCCGACGCGACGCACACCGCCGGCAACTCCCCGGGCGTCAACGACGGCAGCGGCGCCGTGGTGGTCGTCTCGGACGAGTGGGCGAAGGCGAACGGGCACGAGCCGCTCGCGACGGTCCTCGCCTACGGGCGCGTCGCCGACGACTTCCCCTACCTCGCCAGGACCCCGGCCAACGCCGCCAAGCAGGCTCTCGCCAAGATCGGCAAGGAGCCGGGGGACATCGACCTGTGGGAGATCAACGAGGCGTTCGCCTCGGTCGCCCTCAACTCGGTGCGGATGCTCGGCATCGACGAGGAGACGGTCAACGTCAACGGCGGCGCCATCGCCCTTGGCCATCCGATCGGCGCCTCCGGCGCCCGCATCGTCGGCGCCCTCATCCACGAGCTCCGGCGGCGTGGCGGCGGCCTCGGCTGCGCGGCCATCTGCTCCGGCGGCGGACAGGGCGACGCGATCGTGTTGGAGGTCTCCGCGTAGCGCGGGCCCTGCAAATCGGCGCATCTCGGCGTCCTCGCCTGATCGCCTCGCTCACGTACGACACAGGTACGCTCGCTTCGTTCGATCAGGCTGCGTCCTTGACCTGCTTGATTTTCGGCCCCGCTCGCGGGACGAGCAATGGCTAACTCCGCAGCCTTCTTCGACCTCGACCGGACGCTCATGGCCGGGTCGTCCGGCCAGCCGTATGCGCGCGCAGCGCGGCGGGCCGGATGGCTGAGCCGGCGGCAGATGGCGAAGTGGGGGTGGGACCACCTGCGCTTTCGCCTGCGCGGCGCCGACGACGAGGCGACCACGCGCGTCCTCGCGGAGGCCAAGGAGCTCCTACGCGGCGTCTCCGAGCAGGAGGTCAAGCGGATGACGCCCGAGGTGCTCGAGGCGATCCTGCCCCGGGTCTATCCGAAGATGCTCGAGGAGGTCCATTCCCACCAGGACGCCGGGCGCGATACCGTGATCGTCAGCGCGGCAGGGGCGGGGATCGTGGAGGTGCTGGCCTACGTTCTGGCGATGGACGCAGGGATCGGGACCCCCTACGAGGTCGGCCCCGACGGCTACTTCAACGGCCGCCTCTCGGGCCCGTTCATGTACGGCGAGGGCAAGGCCGTGGCCCTCCGGGAGTACGCGGAGTGCCACGGCGTGGACCTCGCCGAGTCATGGGCCTACTCCGACTCGGTCTCCGACTTGCCGATGCTCCGCGCCGTCGGCAACCCGGTCTGCGTCAACCCCGACGACGAGCTCGCCGCCATCGCGCGCACCGAGGGCTGGAGGGTGATGCGCTTCGAGCGCCTGGGGCGGCGGATCGGCATCGCAGCCGCCGCCGTCGCGGCGGCGATGGTCGGCACGAACAGCGCCATGCGCTCGCGCCGCGCCCGCCGCTAGGTCAAGCCTCCCGCGATTCCCGACAACGGTGCGGTTGGTTCAACCGGCCCGCGTTGGCCTCCGTATCCTCTTGGCCAGCCAACAGGAGGACTAATGAGCACCATCGCTGCCCAGGACTACAAGGTCGCCGACATCGGACTCGCCGAGTTCGGCCGCAAGGAGATCTCCCTCGCCGAGCACGAGATGCCCGGCCTGATGGCGACCCGCGAGGAGTACGCCGAGTCCCAGCCGCTCGCCGGCGCGCGCGTGACGGGCTCCCTGCACATGACGGTCCAGACGGCGGTGCTGATCGAGACCCTGGTCGCCCTGGGCGCCGAGGTCCGCTGGGCCTCCTGCAACATCTTCTCGACCCAGGACCACGCCGCCGCGGCGATCGCCGCCGCCGGGATCCCGGTGTTCGCCTGGAAGGGCGAGACGCTCGAGGAGTACTGGTGGTGCGCCGAGCAGGCCCTGCTGTGGCCCGACGGCGGCGGCCCGAACATGATCCTCGACGACGGCGGCGACGCCACGCTGCTGATCCACAAGGGCGTCGAGTTCGAGGCGGCGGGCGCCGTGCCCGACGCGGCCCCCGGCGACGCCGAGGAGTACCGGGTCGTTCTCGACCTGCTGCGCCGCTCGCTCGGCGAGGACTCCGGTCGCTGGACCAAGCTCGCCGGCGGCATCAAGGGCGTCACCGAGGAGACGACCACGGGCGTCCTGCGCCTCTACCAGTACGCCGAGAAGGGCGAGTTGCTCTTCCCGGCCATCAACGTCAACGACTCGGTCACCAAGTCGAAGTTCGACAACATCTACGGCTGCCGCCACTCGCTGATCGACGGCATCAACCGCGCGACCGACGTGATGATCGCCGGCAAGGCCTGCGTGGTCTGCGGCTACGGCGACGTCGGCAAGGGCTGCGCCGAGTCGCTTCGCGGTCAGGGCGCCCGGGTGATCGTCACCGAGATCGACCCGATCTGCGCGCTCCAGGCGGCGATGCAGGGCTTCGAGGTGCGCAGCCTCGACGAGGTCGTCGAGACTGGCGACGTGTTCATCAGCGCGACGGGCAACAAGGACGTGATCACGTTCGCGCACATGGAGCGCATGAAGCACCAGGCGATCGTGGGGAACATCGGCCACTTCGACAACGAGATCGACATGGCCGGCCTGCAGGAGTCGGGCGCCGAGCGCATCCAGATCAAGCCGCAGGTCGACGAGTGGACGTTCCCCGACGGCCACTCGATCATCGTCCTCTCGGAAGGGCGGCTGCTGAACCTGGGCAACGCCACCGGCCATCCCTCGTTCGTGATGTCCAACTCCTTCACGAACCAGACGATCGCCCAGGTCGAGCTGTACTCGAAGAACGACGAGTACGAGCGGCGGGTCTACGTGCTGCCCAAGCACCTCGACGAGAAGGTCGCGCGCCTTCACCTCGAGGCGCTCGGCGTGACGCTGACCGAGCTGACGCCCGCGCAGGCCGAGTACATCGGCGTGCCGGCGGACGGCCCGTACAAGTCGGATCACTACCGCTACTAGGCGAGCCGCCTAGCCGCCCCCGCCGAGGCGGGGGCGCGCCGTCCTAGACTTAGGCCATGGCTGTGGAACCCGGCGCGAGGCGGCGTGCGCACGAATGGCGTGAGGAGGTCTACTCGCGCCGGCCCGAGCGCGACGCCCTGTTCGAGACCATGTCGGGCGAGCCTGTTGAGCCGCTCTACTCGGCCGAGGATCGCGCAGGGGCCGACCCCGAGGCCGACCTCGGCTTCCCGGGCGAGTTCCCGTTCACGCGCGGGCCCTACCCCTCGATGTACCGCGGCCGCCTGTGGACGATGCGCCAGTTCGCCGGCTTCGGCACGGTGGAGGAGACCAACGAGCGCTTCCGCTACCTCTTGGACCACGGCCAGACCGGCCTCTCCACCGCCTTCGACATGCCGAGCCTCATGGGGCTCGACTCCGACCACCCGCGCTCGCTGGGCGAGGTGGGGGTGGAGGGGGTCGCGCTCGACACGGTCGACGACATGGAGGTGCTCTTCGACGGCATCCCGCTGGACGAGGTGACCGTGTCGATGACGATCAACGCCCCGGCGGCGATCGTCCTTGCCTTCTACGTTGTCGCCGCCGAGGAGAATGGCATCCCGTCGGAGGCGCTCGGCGGGACCATCCAGACCGACATCCTCAAGGAGTACATCGCCCAGAAGGAGTGGTGCTTCCCGATCGAGCCGGCGATGCGCCTGGTCACCGACATGGTCGAGTGGTGCTCGGGGTGCATGCCCCGCTGGCATCCGATCTCCATCTCCGGCTACCACATCCGCGAGGCCGGCTCGACCGCGCAGCAGGAGCTCGCGTTCACGCTGAAGGACGGCTTCACCTACGTCGAGCGGGCGATCGAGCGGGGCCTCGACGTCGACGACTTCGCCCCGCGCCTGTCCTTCTTCTTCAACGCCCACATCGACTTCTTCGAGGAGATCGCGAAGTACCGCGCCGCCCGGCGCATCTGGGCGCGCGAGCTGCGCGACACCTACGGGGCCCGGCGCGATGAGTCCATGCGCCTGCGCTTCCACACGCAGACCGCCGGCGTCTCGCTCACCGCCCAGCAGCCGCTCAACAACATCGTCCGCACGGCCATCGAGGCGCTCGCGGGCGTCCTGGGTGGCACCCAGTCGCTGCACACAAACTCCTTCGACGAGGCGCTCGCGCTGCCCACGGAGGAGGCGGTGCGCGTGGCTCTGCGAACCCAGCAGATCATCGCCGAGGAGACCGGGGTGACCAGCACGGTCGATCCCCTCGGCGGGTCGTACTTCATCGAGACGCTCACCGACCGCATGGAGCAGGCCGCCTACGGCTACTTTGCGCGCATCGACGAGCTGGGCGGCATGGTCGAGGCCATCAAGCGCGGCTTTCCCCAGCGCGAGATCGCCGACGCGGCCTTCGCCTACCAGCAGGAGATCGAGGCCGGCAAGCGCACGATCGTCGGCGTCAACGGCTACCGCACCGAAGACGAGGCCGAAACGGCGCTCCACCGTCCCGACCCGGCCGTGGAGAAGCGCCAGCGCGATCGCCTCGAGGCCACCAAGGCCCGTCGCGACTCCGCGGCTGTGGAGGCCGCCCTCGCCGCCATTCGAGAGGCCGCGGCGGGCGAGCAGAATCTGATGCCCCTCTTCATCGAGGCGGCCCGTGCGCGGGTCTCCGAGGGCGAGATGGTCACGGCCCTCCAGGACGTCTTCGGGACGTTCACCGAACATCCTCAGTTCTGAGCCCCGGGCCGGGTTAGGATCGGCTGGACCCCAACCCAGGAGGTTTGCCCATGGCCACCTACGCACGTGTAGTCCGCTTCAGCGGCGTCGATCGAGCTCGGATCGACTCTGTCGTCTCGATGGTCGAGGAGTCCGACGGCCCCCCGCCCGGAGTCGACTCGACCGGCATGAAGCTCGTCTTCGACGAGTCGCAGGGAACCGGCATCTTCATCGGGCTCTTCGCGACCGAGGAGGCCATGAGGGCGGCCGACGAGGTGTTCCGGAACATGGATGCCGGCGAGACGCCGGGCACCCGCGAATCGATCGATCAGGGCGAGGTCGTCATCGAGCGCGACGCCTAATCACGCGGGGGCTGCCCGCCTCCCACTACGATTCCGGGCGTGATCGCACCCCCGGACGAGACACAGAGCCAGCGGAAGATCCGCGTCGTCGTGGCCAAGCCGGGCCTCGACGGGCACGACCGCGGGGCGAAGATCATCGCTCGCGCGCTCCGCGACGCCGGCATGGAGGTCATCTACACGGGCCTGCACCAGACACCGGAGCAGATCGTCGCGACGGTGATCCAGGAGGACGCCGACGCGGTCGGAATGTCGATTCTCTCCGGGGCGCACATGACGCTGGTGCCGAAGGTCGTCGAGCTCTTGAAGGAGCAGGGCGCCGACGACGTGCTGGTGACCGTGGGGGGGACCATCCCCGCCGACGACGCTCCCGAGCTGAAGAAGCTGGGAGTCGCCGAGGTCTTCACCCCGGGCGCCTCCACCGACGAGATCGTCGACTTCATCCGCGGGGCCGTTCCTGCCGCGGCCTAGAGCCCGGCGCCCCCCGAGGGGCCGGCGGGGTGGATGTCGCAGACGACGGCTTCGGTCATCGCGAAGCGAACCCCGGCCCTCAGCATCCGCTCGGTGAGCCACCAGTCACCTGGGATTCCCAGGTCCGATGCCACGTGCTCGCGTCCGAAGAACCGCAGCTCGGAGCGGTAGATCCCGGCGGCCCAGGTGAAGCGCCCCTCGCGAGGGGGAAACGAGCCGATGCGCTTCGGGCCCGTCTGGATGCCGTGTCGCTCGGCCCGCCCGTACGCGGCTTCGGCGCGATGCTCGCGAGCGGTCTCCAGAAGGGTCTCGATCGCTTCTGCCCGCAGCGCGTCATCGTCGTCGAACTCCACGATCCACGACCCGGTTGCGCGCGCCGTTGCCTGGTTGCGCGCCCGGGTGGCGGCCGACAGCCAGTGCTCACGCGGATCGTCGAAGAGCGGCTGGCGAAGGCCCGCCGAGAAGTGGGAGAGGCGCTCGTCCCGGAGTGCGTCCAGGCGGTCGGCGACCTCCGCGTGGCACCCGTCGCAGGCGACGATCACCTCGATGTTGCTGTGGTCCTGAGCCAACAGCGACGGCAGCGTTCGCGTGAACAGCTCGTCGCGGCCGGTGGTGGTGACCGTGATGCTCACCAGGGGGTCGGCCTCGTCCCACCCCTGCGCCCAGCCGGGCGCCGCACGTACGTCCTCGAGGCGCTTGCGGTTGGGCCCCTCGGCGGCCGCCAGCGCAAGCAGGATCTCGCGAACCTCGCGCCGGTGCTCGCGATGCTCGCCGCGTAGCAGGTCGAGCTCATCCTCCAGGGCGTCGAGGCGCTTCATGGTTCCCCGGGCGGTGGGCGCGTAGTGGCGGCGCCGGGAGGACCACCGCGCGACGACGTCCCGGCGGATCATCCGGAGCCGGTCGCGACCCCTCATGTCCCGTGAGGCCGAGCTGGCACGCCCTGCACCCTCGACCCGGCGCTGACGTCGCCGACCACGACGGCACCTGCCGCGACGACGGCACCCTGGCCGATGGTGGAGCCGTTGACGATCGTGCACCCCATCCCCAGAAACGCGCCTTCTCCAACTCGGCCATTGCCGCCGATGTTGACTCCCGGGTTCAGGGTCGCACCGTCCCCGATGATGGTGTGGTGGCCGACAAGCGCACCACGGTTGAGGATCGCGTCGGCGCCGATCGCACTCTCGGCCCCCACGATCGCTCCCGGCCCTAGCGTCGCCGACCGGTCGACGGAGGCTGTCTCCGCCACGACCGCCGCCGGGTGGGTGATTCCGGTGACCCTCCAGCCAGCTTCCCGCAGACCGGCCGCGATCGCCAGGCGGTCGCCGCCCGAAGCGATCAGCGCGGTCGCATCGGGGGGCGGGGGCGAAAGCGCGACGGCGGTCAGGCCGTGAAACTCGCGAGCAACCCGGGTGGGGTCGCGGAGCTCGATCAGGCCGGCCGGGTCGAGCCCGGCCGCGGTCGCCCAGTCGGCCATCTCGGCCGCGAACGACCCCGTCCCAGCCAGGTATATGTGCCCGTCTTGAGCTTCGATCGCCGGAACCCTACGGCCTGGCGGACGCCTCGCGAGCGGCGCCGGCGCGCCACCCCGTCCGGCGCGCCCGTCGATGTTGACTGACCAGTCAATCGGGTAAGAGGAAACGCTAAGATTCGCGCCCGCCACGGCCGGGGTTCTCATCCGTTCCAATCAGCGCCCGGCCGCGAACTCGCTTAAGGAGGCTCACGAACTTGAAGATCTGTTGCCTGGTGAAGGAGGTTCCCGACGCCGCGGTTCAGAAGCGGATCGACTCCTCGACCATGCGGCTCGACCGCTCGGGAGAGAAGAACCTCAATCCCTTCGACACGCACGGCATCGAGGCCGCGATGCAGATCCGCGAAGGCGGGGCCGCTTCGGTCGACGAGATCGTCGCCGTGACGATGGGCCCCGAGTCCGCCGTCCGCGCGCTGCACAAGGCGGTCGCGCTCGGCGCCGACCGCTCGGTCCACCTGACCGATGGCGCCCTGCAGGGCTCCGACGTCTGCGCCACGGGCTACGCCCTCGCCAAGGTCCTCGAGACCGAGCAGCCGGACCTGGTCCTTCTCGGCCAGCAGTCGGACGACGGCGAGTGCTACACGATCGGCGCCGTGGTGGCCGACCACCTGAAGATGCCCTCCCTGACCCAGGTGATCGAGATGGACGTCGCCGAGGGCAAGCTCACCTGCAAGCGCCAGGCCGAGTACGGCTACGACACGGTCGAGATCCAGCTGCCCGCCGTGATCAGCGTTGGTGACGCGATCAACGAGCCGCGCTACCCGAGCCTGAAGGCGATCATGGGCGCGAAGAAGAAGCCCCTCGACACCAAGGCAACCGGCGACGTCGGCATCGAGGCCGGCCAGGTGGGCGAGGATGGGTCGAAGACCAAGGTCCTGGCCATCAATCCGCCGCCCCCGAAGCAGGCCGGCGAGATCATCGAGGACGAGGACACCAACGAGACGGTCGAGAAGATCGTCGCGTGGCTCGACGAAAGGAAGTTGATCTAGATGCCAGGGATCCTGGTCTACGCCCTCCACTCCGACGAGGGTGACTTCAACAACAACTCTCTCGGCGCGATCTCCGAGGCGGCAAAGCTGGCCGGCGAGATCGGCAGCGAAGCGGCGGCATTGGTCGTCGGGGACGTCGACGACGGCGCCTGCGCCGGCCTCGGCAAGTACGGCGCAGCCAAGGTCTACCGGGCCAAGTCGGTTCCGGAGGGCCTCGCGCAGCCGATCGTCGACGCCATGGCGAAGGTCATCGCCGAGAACGGCTACGACTACGCCCTGTTCGGTGGCGGCCTGCTGGGCTTCGAGATCGGCGCTGGTCTCACCGCACGCCTCGGCGCCGGCGTGACCATGGAGGTCACGGCGGTCAAGGCCGACGGCGGCAAGCTGGTCGCCGAGCGCCCGGTGCTCCAGGATTCCGCGATCGTCGACGTCGGTTACGTCGGCGAGCCGGGCATCATCATCGGCCGCCTCAATGCATTCGACGTGCAGGAGAGCGGCGGCGGTGACGCCGAGGTCGTCGACGTCGACGTCGAGCTCTCCGAGTGGTCGACGAAGGCGACAATGGTCACACGCGGCGAGTCGGGCGACGAGGGTGGCGTCAACATCGAGGACGCGGATTACCTCGTCGGCGCCGGCCGCGGCCTCGGAGGGCCCGAGAACCTCGGAGTCGCCGAGGATCTCGCCAAGGCCCTCGGCGGCGCCCTGGCATCGACCCGGGCGATCGTCGATGCCGGGTGGACGCCGTACGCGACGCAGATCGGCCAGACCGGCAAGACCGTCGCTCCGAAGCTCTACCTGGCCGCCGGCATCTCCGGCGCGATCCAGCACAAGGTCGGGATGCAGAGCTCGGAGAACATCCTCGCGATCAACAAGGACCAGAACGCTCCCATCTTCGAGTTCTGCGACCTGGGAGTCGTGGGCGACCTCCACAAGATCCTGCCCAAGCTGACCGAGGCGATCAAGGCCAAGAAGGGCGGCTGACCGCGCGATGGGCGTCGTTCCCAAGGAGTTCCCGCCGCCGTTCGACGAGGCCGGGCTGATCGCAGCCCCGACCGACCCGGAGGACGAGCGAATCGAGGTGGGCGTGGCGATCGTCGGCGGAGGTCCCGCCGGCCTCGCCTGCGCCAACCGCCTGCTGGACCTGCTGGCCGACGAGCCGGAGCTCATGGAGAGCCTCGGCGAGGTCCCCGTGGCCGTCGTCGAGAAGGGCAAGGTCTGCGGCGCACACACGCTGTCGGGGGCGAACATGGACCCGTCGGCGATGAGGGAGCTCTTCGGAGACATCGACCCGTCCGACTGGCCCTTCGCCTACCAGGAGGTCACCAAGGACGCGGTGTACCTGCTGACGAAGAAGGCGGCGCTTCCGCTGAAGCCGATGCCGCCCAACTTCCGCAACCACGGCAACTACGTCATCTCGATCTCCAAGCTCTCGCGCTTCCTGGCGGAGAAGGCGGAGGAGAAGGGCGCCTACATCCTCACGGAGACGGTGGCCGACAAGCTCCTGGTCGAGGACCGCATCGTCAAGGGCATCCGCTCAGGCGACCGCGGCCGCGGCAAGGACGGCCAGGAGCTCGGCAACTTCGAGCCCGGCTCCGACGTCGTCGCCAAGGCCACGGTCCTGGCGGAGGGCACCCTGGGCCACCTCACCCAGGCCGCGACCGACTACTTCGACCTCGATGGCGAGCTGCCGACGCGCTGGGAGCTCGGCGTCAAGGAGGTCTGGAAGGTCGAGAAGCCCCTCGACCGCGTCATCCACACGATGGGCTGGCCGCTTCGCAAGGGCGCGAAGTGGAACGAGTTCGGCGGCAGCTTCATCTACCCCATGGGCGAGGACAAGCTCTGCATCGGCATGGTGATCGGCCTCGACTACGCGGACTCCACGCTGTCGTGCCACGACCTGCTCCAGGAGCTGAAGACGCATCCGTTCGTCGCAAAGCTCCTCGAGGGCGGCGAGCGCGTCGCCTGGGGCGCCAAGACGATCCCCTCCGGCGGCTTCTTCTCCATGCCCCGCAGCCTGAGCGTGCCCGGCATGGTCATGGCCGGCGACGCGGCGAACATGGTGAACATCCCCACGCTGAAGGGCGTCCACTACGCCGTCAAGGCGGGCATGCTGGCCGCGGACACCATCTTCGAGGCGCTCAAGGGCGACTCGGTCAACCTCGAGGCCTACAACGAGAAGATCAAGAAGTCCGAGATCGGCAAGGACCTGTTCGACTCTCGCAACATGCGCCAGCCGTTCTCGAAGGGGTTCTTCGTCGGCGGCGCCATCGCGAGCGCGATGACGGTCTCAAAGGGCCTGTTCCCCGGCGGCAAGTGGGACTACGAGCCCGACACCGAGATCGAGATGTTCGACGGGGGCGCGAACAAGGATTACCCCAAGCCCGACGGCAAGACCACCTTCGGCAAGCTGGACTCGGTGTTCCTCTCGGGCAACGCGACCCGCGACGACGCGCCGAACCACGTCCGGATCCAGAACCACGTCCCGCGCGAGCTCGCGAAGACCTGGGTCAACCTGTGCCCGGCGCAGGTTTACGAGATCCCGGAGGACCAGCTCGCCAATGGCGCAGCCGAGGTGGACGTGCACGTCACGGCCTCCAACTGCGTCCAGTGCGGCGCCATCAACGCCAAGGGCGGCCGCCTGACCATGCCCGAGGGCGGCGACGGCCCTCTCTACCAGGAGGTCTAGGGCCACGTCGCCGGCCGGCGACCCGCCGCGCGAGCTTCGCCTTCGCGACGGGTCGACTGTGCTCGTGCGCCCGGTGCGCGTCGACGACAAGGCGGCCATCCGCGCCGCGTTCGAGCACCTGAGCGAGGAGTCGCGCTACCGGCGCTTCTTTGCCGTGATGCGCACCCTCTCCGATACGCAGCTTCGCTACCTGACGGAGCTGGACCACCACGACCACGAGGCCCTCATCGCGAGCGATCCCGCCACGGGCAACGGGATCGCGGTCGCCCGGTTCGTGCGCTCGGCGTCGGACCCGACCTCCGCGGAGGCGGCCGTCGTGGTCGACGACGACTGGCAGGGCCGCGGGCTGGGGACGGCTCTCGCGGGCGACCTCGCACACCGCGCCCGCGAGGAGGGCATCGAACGGTTCGAGGCCACGCTGCTGGCCGGCAACGACCGGATGCTGCATGTGATCAACTCGCTCGGCCCCTCGAGGGTGATCGGGCGCGACGGGCCGACGATCACCGTCGAGGTCGACGTGTCGCGGGAGGCCATTCCCCCGCATATGCGCAGCGTGCTGCGCGCCGTGGCGCGCGGCGACGCCGAGCTCGCTCCCCGCGAGCCCGGCGATGCCTGAGCGCTCGGTCGGCTACTCGCCGATGAACGTGATCGTCTCCTGCTAACCCGCGGGAGCCGCGAAATCGGCGATCAGACGGGAGAGCTCCTGCGGTTGGTCGAGGGAGACGAACGTCCGGCTGTCGTCGACGAGCTCCAGGCGGGCGTTCGGGATCGCCGCCGCCAGCCGCCGCCCGTTCTCGAGCTTGAAGAACCGATCCTCGGTCGCCCAGGCGATCAGCGCCGGGCGGTCGAACGAGGCGAGCTTCTCCGCGGCCTCGAGCGTGTAGGAGCTGGATATGCCCCGAAGCAGCTTGCGTACGTCTCGTCGCACGCCCGCGTCGCCCATCGCGGGCTCAACCCAGCGGTCGAGCAGCTCGTCGCCGATCCTGCGCTTCGTGAGCCAGCCGTAGGCGATCGGAGCGCGGCGCATCGCGCGCGGGCGCATCGTCAGCAGCAGAGCCGGAAGGGCTCCAGGTACACGGGCCACGACCTGGAGGTAGCGGAACGCGAGGGGTAGGAAGTCCTTGTAGGAGTCGCAGGGGGTGAGGACCAGGGCGCCCAGGCGCTCCGGGTGGCGGGTGGCGACGAGCTGGCACATCGCGCCGCCGGTGTCGTTGCCCACCAGCACCACGTCCTCGAGATCGAGGGCATCGAGGAACCCGGCGATGATCGCCGCGACCCCGGGAGGGGAGAGGTCGGCGTCGGGGTTCATGGCCGTCCGGTGCGAGCCCAGAGGCAGGTCGGGGACGATGCACCGGAAGTCCACCTCCAGGAGCGGCGTGACCTCGCGCCAGAGCGTCCCGTCGACGAGGAAGCCATGGATGAAGACGATCGGCCGTCCCGAGCCCGTTTCCGTGTAGGCGATCGTTCCCTGGGGCAGGTCGACGGTCTTGACGGTCATCGCCGGCCTCCTCGAAGGCGCTGCCCGAGCTGAATCGCCTGCGAGCGAGCGAAGGCGGGCCATGAGCGCGGGCGGCGCAGCACCGTTGCGATCAGCGGTGCGGGGTCCAGGTAGGAGCGCCGCTCGATCGCCACGCCGTCGCGGAGCGTGATCCGGTCGACCGCCTGAAAGGACACGGGCTCGCCGCCCAGCATTCCCGAGAGCGTGATCTCGATCAACGCGACGTCGTCGCGAACCGCCCAACTGTCCACCGTTGCATGCAGATCTCCAATCAGGGCGAACAGCGGCCGCGCGAACTCGAGCAGGCCCTCGCGGCCGAAGGCGTCGGGAATCTGCGGCTGGATCATGCGGAAGTCTGGCGCCACCATCGGTGCGAAATGAGCCGCCAGGCCCTCGGCGCCGTCGGGAGCGCGCCAGCCCTCCTCGAAGCCGCGAACCCACGCCTCGGCGGCCTCCCTCGTGGTCGTCACCTGCGTTTCGGTGGCACTCATGTTGCGGTCCTCTCCGGGGGCGTAACTAACATACAGCCAGTAGGTTATAACATACATACTGCTTGCATGTCACCACGCACCCAGACGGAGAGATCGGAAACCACGCGCAGCGCGCTGATCGCCGCGGGACGGCGCCTGTTCGCCGAGCGCGGGTACGCAGGCGTCGGCACCGAGGAGATCGTGCGAGCGGCAGGCGTCACCCGCGGCGCGCTCTACCACCACTTCGATGGCAAGGAAGGCCTCCTGGAAGCGATCTACGAGCAGATCGAGGCGGAGGTCACCCAGAAGATCGCAACGGATGCCCTCTCCGGCGACGATCCCCTGCAGGCCCTGCGGGCGGGCGCGCGATCATTTCTCGATCACTGCGTGGAGCCGGAGGTCCAGCAGATCGTGCTGATGGATTCGCCGGCCGTGCTCGGCTGGGCACGCTGGCGCGAGATCGGTGCGAAGTATGGGCTCGGGCTCGTCGAGGCGGCCCTTCAGGCTGCGATCGACGCCGGTCAGCTGACGCCGGTCGCCGTGGCCCCGCTCGCGCACGTGCTGCTGGGCGCGCTGGACGAGGCGGCCATGGTGGTCGCCCGAGCCGACGATCCCGAGGCCGCCCGGGAAGAGATGGTCGTGGTCTTCGACCGGATCCTGGATGGCGTCCGCGCCGCGACCTGAGCCCCTTGCCCGCCTCGGTAGAATTGAAGACGTGAAGACAGGAATCCATCCCGACTACGTCCTCTCGCACGTCCGATGCTCGTGCGGGAACGAGTTCTATACGCGCTCGACGAAGCCCGAGCTTCACGTGGAGATCTGCTCCGCGTGCCACCCCTTCTACACGGGCAAGCAGAAGCTCGTCGATACCGGTGGACGGGTCGAGCGCTTCCGCCGCCGCGCCGCGCGCAGCCGTCGCGGCTGAGCCAAGCAAGGTAATGAGGGAGGCCGAGATCCGCGCCGACGCGTCGGCGAACGGCCGCCCGCACGTCCACGTCCAGGCGGAGCCGATGCCCGACGGCCTGCCCGTCGCCTCGCGCGACGCCCCGATCGGGGGCCAGGCGGTGCTCGAGGGAGTGATGATGCGCGGCGTCTCGACCTGGTCGGTCGCCGTCCGCAAGCCCGAGGGCGACGTTCAGGTCAACTCGGAGCCGCTGGTCGCGTGGGCAAAGCGCCACCGCGTGTGGCGGATCCCGGTGATCCGGGGCATTGTCGCCCTGGCCGAGTCGATGAAGATCGGCTTCCGCGCGCTCGCGATCTCCGCCAACGCCCAGCTGGCCGAGGGGGAGGACGAGGAGCCGATCGGCGGCCTCACCTGGGGGCTCACGATCTTTTTCTCGATGGCCCTGGCCATCGGCCTCTTCTTCGTCGTCCCCGTGGGCGCCACCAGCCTCATCAAGGACCAGCTCGGATCCTCCGTCCTCTTCTGGCTCGTCGAGGGAGTCCTGCGGACGTCGATCTTCATCGCCTACCTCTGGGCGATCAGCAAGGTCCCGGACCTTCGCCGGGTCTTCGAGTACCACGGCGCCGAGCACAAGACGATCTCCTGCTACGAGGCGGGTGACCGGCTCACCCCCGCGCGCGCCGAGACCTACTCGCGCCTTCATCCCCGCTGCGGGACGAGCTTCCTGCTGATCGTGATGGTGGTGGCGATCTTCGTGTTCGCGCCCCTGGGCCTGCCCGCCTGGTACTGGCTGCTCGCGTCGCGGATCCTGGGAGTGCCGCTGATCGCGGGCCTCTCCTACGAGATCATCAAGCTCGCCGGCAAGTACCGGCGAAAGCGCTGGGTGCGCGCTGCGATGTGGCCCGGCCTGATGCTCCAGAACCTCACCACCCGCGAGCCCGATCGCGACCAGCTCGCGGTCGCGATCGCCTCGCTCGAGGCCGTGCTGGCCGTCGAGACTCCCGAGTCGGCCGCGGCCGACGTCGAGATCGTCGCCTAGCCCGTCCGCCGGCCCGTCACAATCGCTGCATGATCTCCCGGCTCGTCGAGCAGATCGAGGCGCGCCACGCAGACCTCGAGCGGCAGATGTCGGACCCCGGCGTCATCTCCGACCGCGCCCGCTACGCCGCCGTCGGGCGCGAGTACAACGAGCTCACGGAGGCGCGCGAGCTGGCCGCGGAGTGGCGCCGGGCGACCGACGACCTCGCCGGCGCACGCGAGCTGCTCGCAGAGGACGGCGACGACTCGGAGCTGCGGCGGGTCGCCGACGAGGCGCCGAAGCGGATCGAGGAGCTCGAGGAGGCCATCCGGCTGGCGATGGTCGAGCGCGACCCCAACGACGAGAAGGACGTGATCGTCGAGATCCGCGCCGGGGCGGGCGGCGACGAGGCGGCCCTGTTCGCCGGCGACCTCGTCAAGATGCTCACCCGCTACGCGGAGGAGCGCGGCTTCAGCGCCGAGATCCTGTCGGCGTCGCCCGCCGAGGTGGGTGGCTTCAAGGAGGTCACCCTCGGGGTGAAGGGCCAGGGCGCCTACTCGGTGTTCAAGTTCGAGGGCGGCACCCACCGGGTCCAGCGCGTTCCGAAGACCGAGTCGCAGGGGCGCATCCACACCTCCACGGCCACCGTCGCGGTGCTGCCCGAAGCCGAGGAGGTGGACATCGAAATCGACCCCAACGACCTCCAGATCGACGTGTATCGCTCGTCGGGGCCCGGCGGCCAGTCGGTCAACACCACCGACTCGGCGGTGCGCATCACCCACAAGCCGACCAGCATCGTCGTCTCCATGCAGGACGAGAAGTCCCAGCTCCAGAACCGCGACAAGGCGATGCGCGTGCTGCGCGCGCGACTGTATGAGCGCGAGCTCGAGCGCCAGCGCGCCGAGATCGCCGCCGACCGCCGCTCCCAGGTGGGTACGGGCGAGCGCTCGGAGAAGATCCGCACCTACAACTACCCCCAGAGCCGCGTCACAGACCACCGCGTGAAGGTCTCCTCCGGCGACCTGGAGGGCGTGCTGAACGGCAACCTTCGCGAGTTCACCGACGCCCTGGCCGCGGAGGAGAAGCGCGCGCGCCTGGAGGCGCAGACGAGCGGAGCATGAGCCCCGTCGCCGCCGGCACGGTGGGGGAGGCGCTGTCGGCCGCGACCGCCGCGCTCGGGGCCGCGGGGGTCGATACGCCGCGCCTCGATGCGGAGGTGCTGCTTTGCGAGGCGACCGGCTGGGAGCGGACGGCGCTGCTCCGCGGTAATGAGGAGGGGGTGAGCCCGGAGGCGGCGCGGCTCTTCGGTGCGTTCGTCCGCCGGCGGATCCGCCGCGAGCCCGTCGCCTACATCGTGGGGCGCAAGGGCTTTCGGCACATCGAGCTCGCGGTCGACCGGCGGGTGCTGATCCCGCGGCCCGAGACGGAGCTGCTCGTCGAGGTGGCCGTGGAGCTTCAGCCGCAGACGGTGCTCGACGTCGGGACCGGCTCCGGCGCGATCGCGCTGGCGATCGCCGACGAGGTGGCGGGGTGCCGGGTGCTGGGGATCGACACCTCGGCCGCGGCCATCGAGATGGCTCGCGCCAACGCCAAGCGGCTCGAAATGGGCAATGAGAGGGTCACCTTCGAGGTTCTGACGAGTTCCAGTCGCTATGCGACTACAAGTCGTCAGGACCTGCTCGTTGCCAACCTTCCCTACGTCCCCGACGGCGATTTCGCCACGCTCCAGCCCGAGATCCGCGATTACGAGCCCAGGGAAGCCCTCCTCGGAGGCCCCGACGGCCTGGACCCGATCAGGCATCTCCTCACTGACCTCCCCAATTGCGCCGCGATCGCTCTGGAAGTCGGCATTGGGCAGGCACCCGAGGTCGAACGCATGATCCAAGCAGCCGGCTTCGCGGAGACCGACCGCCGCAGCGACCTCGCCGGCATCGAGCGCGTCGTCGTGGGCCGCGCGTGAGCGAGGTCGTCTCGATCGAGCGCGACGGCTCCGCCGCCGCCGTCTCCGCACTCGAGCGCACCATCCAGTCGGGCGGCGTCGCGGTGTTCCCGGCCGACGGCCTCTACGGCCTGGCGTGCGACCCGCTGAACGCGAGCGCGATCGCGCGCATCCACCAGATCAAGGGACGCGACGACGGCAAGCCCTCCGCCGTCATGTACTTCTCGCAGCTCATGCTCCGCGAGCTGCTGGGCGGCCTGGGCCCGGCGACGACGGCGGCGGCAGGCGCCCTGCTGCCCGGCCCCGTGACCCTCGTCGTCGCAAACCAGGGGCGACGCTACCCCCTGGCCTGCCGTGAGAACCCGGAGCGTCTCGGTATCCGCCTGATCGGCGGTCCGCTCGCCGGCGCCTCGTGCCCGATCTTCCAGACGAGCGCGAATCGCAGCGGCGAGCCCGCGCCCGCGACCTTCAGCGACCTCCCCGGCGAGGTCGCGGACGGGGCCGATCTCCTCATCGACGGGGGCGAGCTGACGGGGCTGCCCTCGACCGTCATCGACCTGACCCGATTCGACGAGGACGGCTCGTGGTCGATCCTGCGCGAGGGCGCCCTACCCGCGGCTGAAGCCGAGCCGCTGCTCGCGGGTATATCGTCGCCGCCGAGATGAAGATCGCGATCGGGGCCGATCACGCCGGCTACGAGTTGAAGGAGCACCTGCGCGCCTACCTGGCCGAGGCCGGGCACGAGGTCGCCGACATGGGGACGCACTCCACGGAGTCCGTCGACTACCCGCCGATCTGCGCCGGCGTGGGCCGCGAGGTGGCCGAGGGCCGGGCCGAGCGCGGAATCGTCCTGGGCGGCTCGGGGCAGGGCGAGCAGCTCGCCGCCAACAAGGTCCACGGCGTGCGCGCGGCGCTCTGCAACGACCTCTACACCGCGCGCTTCTCGCGCCTGCACAACGACGCGAACGTGCTCTCCGTCGGCGCCCGGGTCGTGGGCATCGGCCTCGCCGAGGCCATCGTCGACACCTGGTTCTCCACGGACTTCGAGGGCGGCCGCCACCAGCGCCGCGTCGACCAGATCACCGAGATCGAGAACGAGGGCTGAGCGCCGCTACGGGTGCGCGGCCTGGGGTGCGCCCGCCGGCGGGGTGCCGGGCGGCGGGGGCGGGCCCCAACTCGCCCGGGCACTGCCGGTGATTGGAACCGGGCTCCCGCCGGTGACAGCGGCTCCGGTTGCCACGTCCGTGACCGCCTTGACCCGCGAGAGGACCTCGCGGGCGTCGCTGATCATTCCCTGCTTGCCGTAGCCGTGCAGATCGGCGGTCAGCCCGCTCGCCTTCAGGCCCGCGGAGTGAGCGAGATAGAGGGCGCGCGGCATGTGGAAGCCCTGGGTGACGACGATCGCGCTGTGCACGCCGAAGATCTGGTGGGCACGCTCCATGGTCGCCCAGGTGTCGAAGCCGGCGTGGTCGGTGAAGATGACGCGGTCGGGCACCCCGGCCCTGACCAGCGCGGCTCGCATCGTGTCCGGCTCGTCGTAGGCCCAGCTGTGGTGGTCGCCCGAGACGAGGACGCGGTTGACCTTGCCGGCGTTCCACAGCGCCGCGGCCTGGGTCACGCGATCGGCGAGCATCGTGCTCATCTTCCCGTCGGGCTGGACGAACGCGCCGGGCACGATTGCAACCTGCGCGTGGGGGACGTCGGCGACGTTGCCGGTGGCCTCGCCGTCGGTCCCCAGGATCACGTAGAGGTTGGCAGCCGCGACCAATCCGATCAACAGGCCGGCCGTACTCGCCAGCGCGACGAGGGCCCGCTTGCGGGTGATTCGCTCGAAGAGGCCGTGGGGCATCGCGAGTGCCGGCACGCGGGCAACCTACCAGCGTCTGCCGGCGATCCCGACGGCCGGGGCGCATACGGTGGGCGGTGTGCAGCGGCGCGGGGTGAGCAGGCGGGTGATCTTGCGCAGGCGATTCGCAGCGGTCGCAGCGCTGGCCGTTGTCGCGTTCGTGGCCTGGCGGGTCGTCGCGGGCATCCTGGAGCCCGACCGCCACGGCGCAAGCGTCTCCACGATCAGCATTGACAGCCGGGCCGTGGATCAAACGCTGCCGACCACCGTCGTGGTTCCGGCCGACGCCCCGGCCAATGACCGGCCCCTCCTCGTGTTTCTACACGGGCGCGGCGCCGACGAAGACTCTGCGCTGGGTGATGAGTTCTATTCCGCCCTTGCCGCGCAGGGCTCGAGGGCGCCGGTCGTCGCCTTCCCGTACGGCGGCAAATCCTCCTACTGGCACGATCGCGCCGACGGCGATTGGGCCCGCTACGTCATGCGTGAGGTGATCCCCTCCGTCGTCGCGCAGTTCGGCGTCGACCGGTCGCGGGTAGCCATCGGAGGGATCTCGATGGGAGGATTCGGTGCCTACGACCTGGCGCTCCACCATCCCGGCCGCTTCTGCGCCATCGGCGGCCACAGCCCGGCGATCTGGGCGAGCGGGGCGGAGACCGCCGCGGGCGCCTTCGACGATGCGGAGGACTTCGCACGCAACGACGTGCTCGGCGCCGCGCACGCCGACGCGTCGCCCTTCACGAGCCAGCCGGATTGGATCGACGCAGGGGCCCAGGATCCGTTCCTGTCGGCCGATCGGGAGCTCGCCGGCGCGTTGCGGGCCGCCGGAGCGGACGTGCACGTCGAGCTCTCGCATCCCGGCGTGCACGACTGGAGCTACTGGAACGCCCACTGGAGCGAGTACCTGCGCTTCTACGCGCTCGCCCTCGCGCGCTGCTAGCTACGCGCTCGCGCCCGCCGGGTGCGCCGCGACGTATTCGTCCAGCCGTGCCGCAGCGCCCTCGCGGACCGGGTTGCGGACGATCGGCGTCCAGCCCAGGAGGAGCCCGCTTGTGCCGAGCGCCTGAGAGGCCCAGCGGTGGAAGCTGAAGCTGTCGCGGTGCTCGGCGATCAGGCCGTCGCGGAAGCGGAACTCGGCGCGGACGTCGTTGTGGACCTTGCGGCCCGTCTGCGTGAAGACGTAGTCGGCGAGCCAGTGCGCCGAGCCGTGCTCCTCGTCGGCGTGGTGCTCGACGAGCGTGATCTTCACGTCGCCGGGGCCCTCGGTGAGCATCCGCCACATGGCGCCCGCCCGGTAGCCCTCCAGGTCCTCGAAGACCGGGTCGTAGAACTCGATGTCGGGGGCGTAGCACGCGGCCATCCCCGCGCCGTCGCCGGCCGCGAACGCCGTGTAGAAGCGCTCGATGACCTCGTCGTTGGGGTGGCTCAAGACCCGCCCCCGTCCTCGGTGAGGGCCGGGCCGGGCTGCACCAGTCCGAGCTGGCCGAGAATCGTGTTCGCGTCGAAGTAGACGCGCTCGCAGGCGATCTTCTCGCCGTCGAAGACGAAGAACGCCGTGCAGCGGCAGGTGAACTCCTTGCCGGTGGGCGGGATGCCGCGCAGCGGGCCCTCGTGGGTGCCCATTAGGTTGAACTCGACGATCACCGCGTCGTCGGCGTGGTGAAGCTCGAGCAGCTCGTTGCGCTGGTCCGGAAACGCCGTGCGGGTGTCGTCGAAGTAGCGGCGGACCTCCTCCTCGCCGTCGAAGACATCTCCGGTCGGGATGATCTCGTAGCGCGGATGGTCGAACGTGTCGATCGTCGTGTCGAAGTCGTGCACGTTCTCCGATTCCATGTGCTCGCGGACCAGCGCCTCGCGGCGCTCCCGGAGCCCTTCGTCGATGCTCATTTGCGAGGCTCTCCTTGCCTTGATTGGTGCGCGGAGCCTATCCGCGCCGCGCCTGGCAGCGGATCGCGTGGACGGTCGCGCCAGAGAACATTTCCCTGGCGCGCCGCAGCTCGGGCGTCTCGCCGCGCTCGATCCACTCCAGGGACAGGCCTTCGAGGCCGGCCATGAGCAGGACTGTGGCGCTGGGAATGCGGGAGCGAGCAACTCCAGCGTCGTGCAGGTACGCGCCGAGGACCTCGCGCCAGCGGTCCTTCACCTCGCGCAACGCCGCTCGAACGTCGTCCTCAACCACCGAGACCGCGTTCAGATCGAAATAGCTGCGCGCCAGTCGGACGTCGCGCTGGAGGATCCGCCAGACGCCGGCAACGGCACCGTCGACCACCGCCTCCAGAGTGTCTGCATGCTCGAGGCTGAGCACGATCTCCGCGGTGATCAGCTCGCCCAGGTTGCGAGCCGCCGCCGCTACGAGCCCCTGCTTGGAACCGAAGTGGTAGGCGATCAGCGGCTTGGACTCGCCCGCCCGCACGGCGACCTTCGCCGTCGTGAGCCCGGCGTAGCCGTCGGCCAGGAGCGTCTCGAGCGCCGCCTCGAGGATCCGCTCCCGGGCACCCGTTGAGGGGCGCCCGGGGCGGGCTCGCTGGGTCTCGGAATTGGTGCTCAAGCGGCGGCCGGCTCGCCCAGGGCCGCCGGATCCAGGCCCATCGCGGCGAGCTTCTTCGAAAGCGCCTTGGTGGCGTAGGCGAAGATCTCCGACGAGTGGTAGAAGGGCGTGTCGAAGTTGTAGGGGTCGTCCACCCACGGCGGAACGAACACGAGCGGGGCCACCGGCAGGGTCTCCTTGAGGGTGTCGATGACGATCTGCGCGTTGGCCGGGTCGGCCTTGATCGCATCGGCCAGGAACTTGACTCCGAAGCCGACATGGCGCGACTCGTCCCGGTTGACCGCCGTGAAGCCGGCCAGGAACCCGGGGAACCTACCCTTGTCCTTCAGCGACTTGATCATGAATCGCGCCGCCGAGAGGGCCAGCATCCCCTCGATGACGATCATGTAGACGGTGACGCCCCGGACGAGGGCCGGGAAATCCGTCGGGTCGTTGCGCAGGTCCTCCGCGCAGCCATGAAGGATGCCGTCGAAGAGCGTCTTCCAGTCGTCGTTGACGACTGACTTGTGCTCGGCAAGCTGGGCCCCGATCGACTCCGGCGTGGACTGGAACACCTCGCGGTAGAAGCGGTCCCAGAAGACCACGTGCTTCGCCTCGTCGGCGATCTGCGTGGTCAGGAACAGCTGGGCCTCCTTCACCGGCGTCGCGAGCGCGAACGGGATGAGCTCCACGGTCACGCTGTTCTCCGCGACGAAGAACTGCGAGAAGCCGAAGGTGATGAACTTCCGCTCTTCCTCGGTGAAGCCGTCGGGGTCCGCCCACTGCTTGGCATCCTCGGTGAAGTCGAACTCCTCGGTGTTCCACTGCTGGCGCTGCCAGCGCATGAAGAGCTTCTCGTAGGAGGGGGCGGCCTCGATGATCCGGTCGAGCCCCGACATCACCTTGTCGATGTCGGCGTCCATCAGGACGGAGAGGGCCTCGTCGTCGGTGTGCAGCTCTCCGTTGGTGGTGGTGGTCGTTTCCGTGGCGGCCATGCGCGCTCCTCCAGGTGGTGGTCGGGGTTGGCGGGCAATATATACCAAGCGTTCAGTAATTGCCACCCCCGATGAACGTCCCTCACTACCCCGTATAGCCATCAGTCAGGGACGTTCACGGTGGTGGGGTGGCGGATGTGTCGGCCGTGGCGCATAACTTGTGTCACCCTCAATGCCGAACTCGAACCCGCGGACGAAGGACCACATGACGGACCTGCCAAACGACTTCCAGACCGCCCCCCTTGCCGAGGTCGACCCCGCCATCGCCGAGGTCCTGCGGCGCGAGCTCCATCGCCAGCAGAACACGCTGGAGATGATCGCCTCGGAGAACTTCGTGCCCCAGGCCGTGCTCGACGCCGCCGGCTCGGTGCTGACCAACAAGTACGCCGAGGGCTACCCCGGCAAGCGCTACTACGGGGGATGCGAGGAGGTCGACGTCGCGGAGCAACTCGCAATCGACCGGGCGAAGGAGCTGTTCGGGGCCGAGCACGCCAACGTGCAGCCCCACGCGGGCGCCCAGGCCAACAACGCCGCCTACATGGCGCTCCTCGACCCGGGCGAGAAGATCATGGGCCTCGCCCTCGACCACGGCGGGCATCTCACGCACGGGATGAAGCTGAACGTCTCCGGAAAGCTCTACGAGGTCATCGCCTACCACGTCAGTCGCGAGGACCTGCGCGTCGACATGGACGAGGTCGAGCGCCTCGCTCACGAGCACCGGCCCAAGCTGATCGTGGCCGGCTGGTCCGCCTACCCGCGCCACCTCGACTTCGCCGCTTTCCGCGAGATCGCCGACTCCGTCGGCGCGAAGCTGATGGTCGACATGGCGCACTTCGCCGGACTAGTGGCGTCGGGCGATCACCCCAGCCCGGTGCCGCACGCCCACGTCGTCACGACGACGATCCACAAGACGCTGTGCGGCCCCCGCAGCGGGATGATCCTCTGCACCGAGGAGCTCGCCGCCGATATCAACCGCGCCGTCTTTCCCGGTCAGCAGGGGGGTCCGCTGATGCACATCATCGCCGCGAAGGCGGTGGCGCTGGGGATCGCGCAGTCGCAGCCGTTCAAGGACCGCCAGCGACAGACGGTCGCCAACGCCCAGGCCTTCGCCCAGGGCCTGATGGAGGGCGGCATCGACGTCCTGACCGGCGGCACCGACGTCCATCTGGTGCTCGTCGACCTGACGAAGACCGGACTCGACGGCAAGACGGCCGAGGCGCGCATGGAGGAGGTGGGGATCACCGTCAATCGCAACGCGATCCCCTTCGACGAGCGCCCACCGATGAACCCGTCGGGACTTCGCATCGGCACGCCCGCGCTCACCACGCGCGGGCTCGTGGAGGACGACCTGCGCGAGATCGCCGACGTCATCTCGGTCGCCCTCACCGATCGCTTCGACGACGAGAAGGCCGGGCTTCGCGAGCGTACGGGCGCGCTGATGGAGCGCTACCCGCTCTACCCGCAGCTCTCGGCTGTCGCTGCGTAGCCGCAGGCCGGGCGTTGCGGCTACGCCGGCGGCGCCGCGTCGGCCAGGGGACGACGCCGGACGCGAGAGAGCCAGCGCTCCGCGGTGCCCTTGCGGCGCAGGGCGGGTCGCTCGATCAGATGCCAGCTCAACATGGCAAGCGGCATGGTCGTCACGAATGTCAGCACCGCAACGACCCAGGGCGAGCCGGGGGAGAGGATCTGGACCCACAGCTGGGTGACGGGGAACGCGTAGAGGTAGGCGCCGTAGGAGAGGTCGCCGCGCGCGCCGAGGTCGGGCAGGCGAAACCCGTCGCCCAGCCCGACCCACAGGATCACGTAGGCGAAGGCGAAGGCGAACGCGAGCGGATAGGCGCCGGTGAGGCTCGCCAGGGCCGCTGCGGCGACGGCGATCGCCGCGCCGGCGGCGCGAAGCGGGACGAGGTCGCGATTGACGAACAGGGCGGCTCCGGCGAGGAAGAACACCGCGACCTGCTGGTGGTCGGCCTTCGCGAGCATCGGGTTGTCCGGCCACGCCACCGCGAGGACGACGATCGCGGCGAGAAGGGCGTTGAACGCGCCGCGCCGGCCGACCGCTCCGAGCACGCCCGCGATGGCGACGAGCACGTACATCCGCAGCTCGACCGGCAGGGTCCACAGTGACCCGTTGACCGCGTCGGAGGGGTTCGAGCCGAAGACGCCGGGCAGCGTGTACCGGAGGTCGAACAGGGTCGAGTCGTGAACGCCGTAGCCGATTGTCTCGCGGCTGGAGAGATAGCTCGAGGTGGCGACGGTGGTGATGACGGCGCCCAGAGCGATTGCCGCCAGGACCGCGAAGATGAGCGCCGGGTAGATCCGCAGCACGCGCGCCTCGGCGTAGGCGACCAGGTTGCCCCGGCGCCGGTAGCTCTGGGTCACGAGGTAGCCCGAGATGACGAAGAACATCGCGACGCCCACCCCGGGCAGCCCCATGTCGTAGGGCGCGATGACGCGGGTGACGTCGGAGACGGGGTCGCGCGAATGCGCGCTCCCGGCCAGCGCGAAGCTGTGGCCGAACAGCACGGCGAGCGCGCCGAGCAGACGCAGGGTGCCGATGTTGTTGGCGCGGCGCGGCTCGGCGCCCGCGCGAATGGAGGCGTCGCCCATCGACCTCGGAGTCTGCCACCCGCCGATGAACGTCCCTCACTACCCCGTATAGCCATCACTCCGGGACGTTCTCGGGGGGCGGGCTAGGCTCCTGCGCGTGAGGATCTGGGTCGACTGCACGGCGGCGCCGCACCCGATCGTGCTGCGCCCGCTGATCGAGCGCTTCGAGGCGGACGGCCACGAGGTCGCGATCACGGCGCGCGAGTACGGCCAGACGCTCGCCATCCTCGAGCGGCTCGGGCTGCCCTACGAGGCGGTCGGCTCCCACGGCGACTCCACGCTCGGTAAGGCAACCGCGCTCGCGCGCCGAAGCGCGGCGCTCACGCGCTGGGCCCGCGGCCACCGCTTCGACCTGGCGCTCGGCCACGGCTCCGTCGACGCCGCCGTGGTGGCGACGCTCCTGCGGATCCCCCTCGTGGAGATGCAGGACTACGAGCACGCGGGGCTCCAGCGCCAACTCGCCTTCCGCGCAGCCCGCCGCGTGATGGTTCCCGACGCGATCCCGGTTGCCGCGATGCGTCGGGCCGGCGCCGCGGAGCGCAAGCTCTTCCGCTTTCCCGGCCTGAAGGAGGACTACTACCTCGCGGACTTCGAGCCCGACCCATCCGTGCTGGACGAGCTCGGGCTGGACCGGGAGCGGGTGCTAATGGTCGTCCGCCCGCCGCCCGAGAACTCCGCCTACCACGCGCCAAACGAGATCTACGCCGACGTCATCCCGAGGCTGGCCGCGGCCGAAGGGGTCGCCGCGGTCGTGATCCCTCGCACCGACGGCCAGCGGCGGGAGCTCTCACGCCACCCGAGCGTGGTGGTCCCCGAGCGCGCCATCGACGGCCAGAGCCTGATCGCGTACGCGGACCTCGTCGTCGGCGCCGGGGGGACCATGAACCGTGAGGCGGTCGCGCTGGGGACGCCCGTCTGGACGATGTTCAGCGGCCGGATGGGCGCGGTCGACGCGGCGCTCATCGCCGCGGGCGACCTGAACGTCCTCACCGGCTATGACGACCTGGCGCTCGTCAAGCGCTCGGCACCGGTGGGTGTGCGCAATCCGCGCGATCCGGGGTTGCTTGCCCAGGCGGCCCTGGCCGTGGCTGCGGCAACGTGACCGTCGAGTACGCTCGCCCGCGGTTGGCTCATGTTCGTTGACGGCAGGCCGCCGGACATCTTCTCGCTCTACGCGTTCGCAGTCGCGGCCGTCGTCGCCTGGCTGCTCGTCCCCTCGACCGAGCGTCTCGCGCGCCGGATCGGGGCGATCGACTACCCGCGCGAGCGCAGCCTGCACCAGGTCCCCACACCGCGCCTGGGCGGCGTCGCGATGCTGGCGGGCGCCGTGCTCGCGGCGGTGCTCTTCCTGCCCAGCGCCGAGCTGACCTGGGCGATCATCGGCGGCGCGATCGCGACCGCACTGGTCGGCGTCGCCGACGACGCCCTCGGCCTGCCCGCCGGCGTGAAGCTCCTGGGCCAGTTCCTCGCCGCGTTGCTCCCCGTATTTCACGGGGTCGCGGTCGTCCACTTCACGCTTCCGTTCCTCGGTGCGGTGGACCTGCGCCACGTCCTCGTGCACAACGCCCCGATCGTCGGCGACATCAAGGTCGGCGAGGTGCTGACCCTGATCGGGCTCGTGGGGATGATGAACGTGATCAACCTGATCGACGGGGTCGATGGCCTGGCGGCGGGCGTCTGCCTGATCTCGGCCGTGACCCTCGCGATCATCGCCCTGTCGCTGAACCGCACCGGCGCCGCCGTGCTGGCCTCGCTCACGGCCGGCAGCGCCCTCGGGTTCCTTCGCCACGGCTTCCCGCCCGCTTCGAGCTTCATGGGCGACACGGGCTCCAACCTGCTCGGCTACCTGCTCGGGGTGATCGCCATCGAGGGCGCGCTGAAGACCAACGCCGTGGTGGCGCTCTTCTTCCCGCTGCTGATCCTTGCCGTGCCGATCCTCGACACCGGATTCGTCGTCGCCAAGCGCATCAAGTACCGGCGGCCAATCTACGAGGCGGATCGCTGGCATTTCCATCACCGCATGGCGAACATCGGGTTCTCGCAGCGGCGGACTCTCCTCTACCTCTACGGGTGGGCGACGGTGATGGCGGTTCTCGCTCTGGCCCTTCGCTTCGTGCCGTACAGCGACAACCACGGACACTTCGACTTCTTCTGGACCACCGTCATGATCGCCTTCGGCCTGGCCGCCGCGGCGGCGAGCGTCTACCTGGTGGTGGTCCTCGAGATCCTGAAGCTGCGCGGCTTCCGCACGCGCCAGCTGGTGCGGGTGCCGGGGCAGACGCCTTCGGAGGCGGAGATCGACGCCGGCGTCTCCCGCGAGCTCGAAACGGGGAGCTTCACCATCGTCAACCCGGAAACCGGCGAGTTCGAAGCTCCCCCCGGAGACCCCTGAGAGTTCGTGGCGATCGGCTCGTGGAGACGCTCTCCCGGCCCGGTGAAATCGCCGATTCGGATATATTCGCCATCCGCCGACGAGCACCTTTGCGGGCCGCTCGTCGGTCGTCCCGTCCTCCCATCCAGACCGAGCCTTGCCAGACCCTGACTTCGATTCCCCCGGCGATCGCGAAGCCTCCAGGCAGGATCGTCGCTGCCGCCGTCGCGGGGCGCCCTCGCGTTCGGTGGGCGGTCGAGGGGGGCCCGGCTCGAGGATCCCGCGAGCCCGGCAGGGCTGTGTAGCGTCGCGGCTGCGCGGCGGGCCCCGGCGGCGCCGGCGACAGTTCCCGTGTCGACGCTCGCTCTAGAGGGAGGAGCCAAGCCCGCACCTCGTCGTGCCGGCCTCGGCGTCCGCTACCTGGACCTGATCGTCCTGGCGATCGCGCTGCCCGTGTTCCTGCTCGCGAGCCTGCCGATGCTCGGCTACGTGGTCATCGCCGCGGCGTGGATCGCGCAGCGCGTCGTCCAGACCGCCGCCCAGCGCCACGCGATGAGGTCGCTGGAGGCGGGGGTACGGCGCAACGCCGTGGGCTTGCTGGCGGGCTCGATGCTGGTGCGCCTGTGGGTGATCACCCTTCCCATCCTGCTGGTGGGCCTGCTCGGCTCCCGCGAGGATGGGCTCGCCGCGGCGGTGCTCGCCGCGATCCTCGTGACGGTGTCGCTGGCGTCGGAGGCCCTGGCCCGCCTGCTCGAGATTCCGGAGAAGCCATGAGCAACCGCCGCAAGATCATCCTGGGGGCGGTCCTCTACGGCTTGATCATCATCGCGCTCGGCATCTTCCTGGGCAACGCGGGGAAGAACGACGCGTTCAAGCCTCAGAACGAGTTCTTCCTCGACCCCTGGGTCACGATCAAGATCGGCGGGATCGACCTGTCGATCAACAAGGTCGTGCTCTACCTGGTGCTGGCGACCGGCCTGACGATCGGGGTCATGACCTACATCGCCAAGCGCATGCAGCGCGAGCCCAACAAGACCCAGATGGCGGTGGAGCTCGCCTACGACCTGACCCGCAACAACATCACGGGCGGCAACCTCGACGCGAAGATGGCGGCCCGCTGGTTCCCCTTCCTGGCCACACTCTTCTTCTTCATCTGGTTCTCGAACATGATCGGCTTCATCCCGCTGCCGACCAACACGGAGCACGAAATCAGCATCTTCGGCCTGCAGATCCCGTCGCTCTCGCTCTATGCCGCGACGGCGAATCTCTCGATTCCCCTGGCCCTGACCCTCGTCGTCTGGATCTCCTACCACGTCGAGGGCGTCCGCGCCAAGGGCTTCTTCCCGTATCTGGCGAGCTGGCTCCCGCCGGGGCTCGAGGACATGAATCCCTTCGCGAAGGGGTTCTTCTTCGTGATCGAGGCCATCTCGCACTTCGCCCGGCTGATCTCGCTGTCGGTGCGACTCTTCGCGAACATCCTCGCGGGCCACCTGCTGCTTCTATTCATGGGCGGAGGGCTCGCGGTCCTTCTCGGTGTGGCCGCCCTGGGCCTGCTGACCTTCCCCCTCGCCTTCGCGTTCTTCATGCTGGAGTTGGGCCTGATCGCAACGCTCCAGGCATTCATCTTCGCAACCCTCACCGCTATCTACCTCGGCGGCGCAACCGCCGCGAGTCACTAAGAAGGAGCACGTCAAAATGGACCTCACTCCCCTCGCCGCCGTCACCGGCGACGTCACGAAAGCCGGGAAGGCGATCGCCCTCGGCGTTGGCGCCGGACTCGGCTCGATCGGCGCCGGCATCGGCATCGGGATCATCTTCGGCAAGGAGATCGAATCCGTCGCCAGGCAGCCCGAGATGAAGGACGAGCTGCAGTCGATTCGCTGGCTGGGCTTCGCGCTCACCGAGGCAGTCGCGTTCTACACGTTCATCTTCGGCCTGATCGCCTTCTTCCTCTAGGTCGGCGAACCCGAAGCCACGAACATGCTCCCGCTCGCCTCATCTGGCAACTTCCTGGTCTCGCCCGGTCTCGGGTTGATGCTCTGGACCCTGGGTCTCTTCCTGTTCACGATGTGGGTCCTGAACAAGACTGCGTTCCCGCGCATCCAGGAGGCCCTGGAGAAGCGCGCCAGCGCCGTGCGCGAGAACATCGAGTCCGCCGAGAAGCAGCGGGAGGAGGCCGAGCAGGTGCTCGCCGACTACCGCAAGCGCCTCGCCGAGGCACGGGAGCAGGCCGACGACCTCGTGGTTCGCGCTCGCAAGGCGTCCGAGGCGGCGATCGCCGACGCCACCGCGGCCGGCAAGGCGAAGCGCGAGGAGCTCGTCGCGGCGGCGCGCGCCGACATCGAGATGGAGACGCGTCGCGCGATCGAGAAGATCCGCGACGAGGTGGCCGATCTCACCGTCCTGGCCACCGAGAAGGTCACGCGCAAGAGCCTGGACGACGACGATCACCGCAAGCTGATCGAGGAAGCGCTGTCCGAGGTGGACTTCTCCGCCCTGACGGGGGCAGAGAACGAATGAGTCGTTGCCGTGTACCGAGCACTAGCCCGCCGGCAGCGGACGCGGGAGCAGCATCAAATGCGCGCGGCGTAGCCGCGCGCCAGTGGTTCTTGGCGGGAGCAGAGCAGCCGGCGGAGTTGCTCTGATGGAGGAGCTTGCCCGCGTATACGCGGAGGCGCTCTTCGGCGTCGCCAAGGAGAAGGACAAGCTCGACGCGATCCACGATCAACTCGGGGAGTTCGCCGGCGCCGTGGCGGACAGCCACGACATGCAGTTGTTCTTCTTCAGCCCGTACTTCTCGTCGAGCGAGAAGCGCGAGGGCATCGACAGGGCCGTCTCCGGCGCGGACGAGGAGTTCGTGAACTTCCTCGACCTGCTTGCCGAGAAGCACCGGATGCCGGTGATCTTCGCGATTCGCAGGGCGTTCGACGCGCTCTGGGCCGAGGAGCGAAAGCGCCTGGACGTGACCGTCACCAGTGCGGTCGAGCTCGACCCGAAGGTCGTCGAGAGCGTCGGCAAGGAGATCGAGAAGCAGACCGGCCGCGAGATCGACCTCAACGCCGTCGTCGACGAGAGTGTCATCGGCGGTCTCGTCCTGCGCGTGGGCAACCGCGTGCTCGACGCCAGCGTGAGGGCGAAGCTCGAGCGGCTCCGCAAGGAGATCGGTCAACCCGCTTAGGTACAGGGCGCGTCCCTGCGCCGCCAGCACCCGAATTTACGAAAGAGAACGAAGGAGCCAACCCCAATGGAGATCAGGCCAGACGAGATCGGGACGATCCTGCGAGAGCGGATCGAAGGCCTCGATGTCGGCGCTGCGGACCTCTCCGAGGTCGGCACCGTGCTGTCGGTCGCGGACGGAATCGCCCGGATCCACGGACTCGACAACTGCATGTCGCTCGAGATGCTCGAGTTGCCCCACGACGTGACCGGCCTGGCGCTCAACCTCGAGCGCGAGAACGTCGGCACGGTGCTCTTCGGAGACTGGGACAAGATCGTCGAGGGGGACACCGTCAAGCGCACGGGCAAGCTCCTCGAGATCCCGGTCGGAGACGGGCTCCTGGGTCGCATGGTCGACCCGCTCGGCCGTCCGCTCGACGATCGCGGCGAGATCAACTTCGAGCACACCCGCCCGGCTGAGTTCAAGGCCCCCGGCGTGGTTCAGCGCCAGCCGGTCACCGAGCCGGTGCAGACCGGCCTGAAGGCGATCGACGGGATGATCCCGATCGGCCGCGGCCAGCGCGAGCTGATCATCGGCGACCGCCAGACAGGCAAGACCGCCGTGGCGCTCGACACGATCATCAACAACCGCGACAAGGACCTGGTCTGCATCTACGTGGCCATCGGCCAGCGGATGTCGACCGTGGTCGCCGTGAAGCAGATGCTCGAGGACAACGGCGCCATGGACAACACGATCATCGTCGCCGCGCCGGCCGACGAGGCCGCGCCGATCAAGTTCATCGCTCCCTACGCGGGATGCGCGATGGGGGAGCACTTCCTCTACAACGGCAAGCACGCCCTGTGCATCTACGACGACCTGACGAAGCACGCCTTCGCGTATCGCCAGATGTCGCTGCTGCTGCGCCGCCCACCGGGTCGCGAGGCCTATCCGGGCGACGTCTTCTACCTGCACTCCCGCCTGCTGGAGCGCGCGGTGAAGCTCAACGACGACCTGGGCGGAGGCTCGCTGACGGCGCTGCCGATCATCGAGACCCAGGCCAACGACGTGTCGGCGTACATCCCGACGAACGTCATCTCGATCACCGACGGTCAGATCTTCCTGGAGTCCGATCTCTTCTACAAGGGCGTCCGCCCGGCCATCAACGTCGGCATCTCGGTGTCGCGGGTGGGAGGCAACGCGCAGACCAAGGCCATGAAGAAGGTGGCCGGCAAGCTGCGCCTCGATCTCTCCCAGTTCCGCGACCTCGAGGCCTTCGCGCAGTTCGGCTCCGAGCTCGACCCCGAGACGCAGCGCTCGCTGGCTCGCGGCGAGCGGCTGGTGGAGATGCTGAACCAAAAGGAGCGCCAGCCGCTCTCCGTCTCGGACCAGGTCGCCTCGATCTACTCGGGGACCGGCGGCTACCTCGACCGGATCAAGGTCGACCGCGTGCAGGACTTCCTCGAGCGCCTGATCGACCGCCTGCACTCCGAGAACAAGGAGCTCATGGACGGCATCAACGAGGCCGGCCAGCTCTCCGACGACGACGAGGAAACGCTCGGAAAGGCGATCGCCGAGGCGGTCGACGATTTCGGGCCCGACTTCGACAAGGAGGGCAACCCGCTCGAGGAGGGCGAGTCCGACCGCATCCACGACTCCGAGGAGCACGAGAAGCCCGGCCCGCACCGAGTCCGAAGGCGATGCGGGGTCTGACCCCGAAAGCACATCCGACTCGAACGACTCCGACGATTCGGGGGGGTCTGACCCCGAGCATGAGGCCGACGCCGAAACGGGGTCTGACCCCGAAAATTCCGACGGTTCGCAGGACGTTGGCGACTCTGGGGGGTCTGACCCCGAGCATGAGACCGACGCTGAGGCAGAGGCACAGACCAGCTCCACGGGAGGCACCGCATAGCCACCCAGAAGGAAGTCAAGAACCGGATCTCGTCCGTCAAGAACATCCACAAGATCACGCGGGCGATGGAGATGGTCGCCGCGGCGCGCTTGCGCCGGGCCGAGCAGCGCATCGAGGCGCTGCGCCCGTACGCCCAGTCGATCCGGAAGATGACCCAGCAGGTGGCCGACGCGGCCCCTGAGAAGGTCGAGGGCACGACGCTGCTGGAGAAGCGCGAGAAGCTGGAGAACGTCGGCGTCCTGCTGGTCACCGGCGACCGCGGCCTGGCCGGCGCGTTCAACACGCAGATCATCCGCGAGGGCCTGCGCCTGAAGGGCGAGTTCGAGGGCGACGGCGCGAGCGTGGTCTTCTCGGTCGTCGGCCGAAGGGGCAACTCGACGCTGACCTTCCGCGGCGAACAGGTCGAGCACTCCTACATCGGCTTCACCGACAGGCCGTCGTACGCGGACGCCCGGGAGATCTCCAGGGACATGGTGGCGGCGTTCATCGACGGCGAGCTCGACCACGTCGACATCGTCTACAACCGCTTCGTCTCGCCCCTCACCCAGTTCGTTCGGCGCCAGCGCCTGCTGCCGCTCGACGAGGCCGAGGTCTTCGGCCAGGGGATCGGGGCGGAGGAGGACGAGGCCAACGAGGAGCTCGCCGAGGCGCATAAGCGCTCGCTATGGGTCTACGAGCCCGACGCGGAGGAGATCCTCCAGCAGCTCTTCGAGGAGTACGTGGACGTCTCGGTGTACCGGGCGCTCCTCGAGTCGGCTGCGTCCGAGCACGGCGCGCGCATGACCGCGATGCGAAACGCCGCCGAGAACGCGGACGACATGATCGGCCGTCTCACGCTGGAGATGAACCGCGTCCGCCAGGCGGAGATCACGCAGGAAATCTTGGAAGTCGTAGCCGGCGCCGAGGCGCTGGGCTGATCGCCCGCAAGGGATTGAAGGAGACAAATGGCTGATAGCAACGGAAGCAACTCGAACGTCGGCACCGTCGAGCAGGTGACCGGCGTCGTCGTCGACGCGGTCTTCCCCGACGAGCTCCCGGAGATCTACAGCGCCCTCGAGATCTCGCTCGAGGGCTCCGGCGACGACGAGAGCGAGGCCCAGGCGCAGGACTCGACGCTCGTCCTCGAGGTGCAGCAGCACCTGGGCGACGATCGCGTCCGCGCGGTCGCGATGGACGCCACCGACGGCCTGCGCCGTGGCCAGGACGTCAGGGACACCGGTGCCCCGATCACCGTCCCGGTGGGCGAGGCAACGCTCGGCCGCATCTTCAATCTGCTCGGCGAGCCGATCGACCTCGGCGACCCCGTCGAGACCGAGGAGCGCTGGCCCATCCACCGCAAGGCGCCGAGCGTCGAGGACCTCGCCCCGACCCAGGAGATCCTGGAGACGGGCATCAAGGTCATCGACCTGCTCGCTCCCTACGCCAAGGGCGGCAAGGTCGGCCTGTTCGGCGGCGCCGGCGTGGGCAAGACGGTCCTGATCCAGGAGCTGATCCGCAACATCGGCGAGGAGCACGAGGGCCTCTCGGCGTTCTGCGGGGTCGGCGAGCGCTCCCGCGAGGGCAACGACCTCTGGCTCGAGATGAAGGAGTCGGGCGTCATCGACAAGACGATGCTCGTCTTCGGCCAGATGAACGAGCCCCCGGGCGCCCGCCTTCGCGTCGCCCTGTCCGGACTGACGATGGCGGAGTACTTCCGCGAGACGTCGGGACAGGACGTGCTCCTGTTCATCGACAACATCTTCCGGTTCGTCCAGGCGGGCTCGGAGGTGTCGGCGCTGCTCGGCCGCATGCCCTCCGCGGTGGGCTACCAGCCGACTCTCGAGACCGAGATGGGCGGCCTGCAGGAGCGGATCACCTCGACCCGCAAGGGCTCGGTGACCTCGATCCAGGCGGTCTACGTCCCGGCGGACGACCTCACGGACCCGGCGCCGGCTTCGGTGTTCGCGCACCTGAACGCGACCACGACGCTCTCCCGATCGATCTCGGAGAAGGGCATCTACCCGGCCGTCGACCCGCTCGACTCGACCTCGACGATTCTGAAGCCCGAGATCCTCGGCGACGACCACTACAACACCGCCACCCAGGTCCAGGAGGTGCTGCAGCGCTACAAGGAGCTGCAGGACATCATCGCCATCCTCGGCATCGACGAGCTCTCCGACGAGGACAAGACGGCGGTGGCCCGGGCGCGGAAGATCGAACGCTTCCTGTCGCAGCCGTTCTTCGTCGCCGAGGCCTTCACCGGCCGCGAGGGCGAGTACGTCCCGGTCGAGGAGACGGTCCGCGGCTTCCGCGAGATCCTCGACGGCAAGCACGACGACCTGTCGGAAGGCGCCTTCTACATGAAGGGCTCCATCGATCAGGTCACCGGCGAAGCCGACTGAGATCGGCTCGGCCTGCCAATGGCACATCCCGAGTTCGTAGTTCACGTATTGACGCCCGAGGGCGACGTCTACGAGGGCGAGGTCCAGCAGGTCTCCACTCGCACCGGCGTCGGCGAGGTCGGGATTCTCGCTAACCACGCGCCCATGCTGGCTCGGCTGGTCCCGGCCGAGCTGCGCCTTCACGTCTCCGAGTCGGAGACGCTGCGCTATGCGCAGGGGGAGGGATGGCTCGAGGTGTTCGCCAACGAGGCCCGGGTGCTGATCTCCGAGGCCATCGAGCCCGACGACCTCGACCTGGCGGCGCTGAAGGAGCGGCTCTCCGACGCCGAGCAGCGCCGCGACGAGGGGGACGAGGATTCCGCCGAGCGCGAGCAGGCCGAGCGCGAGGTCGCGCGGGCCGAGGCGTACATCCGGATCGCAGAGGCGTGACGGGGGTCTGACCCTGTCGCCGCGCCACTTCGAGCCTTGCGAGTACGCAGGTCTGACCCCCGAGAAAGTTTGACGGGGGTCAGACCCCGAGAAAGTCCGACGGGGGTCAGACCCCTGTGAGCGCAGCTCCGACCTCGCGACGCCAAGGGTCAGACCCCCGCGATAATTACCACGTGGACGAACGCCTCCTCGCAGAGCGGCTGATCGCCTACGACAGCTCGACCGAGGACGGCGTGAAGCTCTGCGCCGGATTCGTCAAGGGCTGGCTCGAGGCGCGCGAGATCTCCACGGAGCAGATGGAGGTCCGCGGCCTGCCCGTGCTCGTCGCCGACGTCGGCCCCCCGGACGCCGCCCTGACGGTGCTCCTGCACGGCCATCTGGACGTCGTCCCCGCGCGCCCGGAGCAGTTCGAGCCCGTGGTCGACGGCGACCGCCTGATCGGCCGCGGCGCCTACGACATGAAGGGCGCGGTGGCGTCGCTGCTGCTGGCCCTGGCCGACCTGCGGGCCCAGGACTCCGTGCGCGTGCGGCTGGGAGTCGTGCCCGACGAGGAGTCCGAGGAGGAGTCGGACCGAGGCGGCGAGCTGCTGGTGCGGGAGGGCTTCATCGGCGATTTCGCGATCACCGGTGAGCCCACCGACATGCACGTCGGAGTGGCAGCAAAGGGGGTGTTCGCGATGCGCATCGAGGTGCAGGGCCGCGCGGCCCACGGTGCCACGCCGTGGCTCGGCGAGAACGCCATCCTGCGCGCGATCGACGTTTTTCACCAGATCGAGTCGCTACCGTTTGCGTCGCGCAGCTCGGAGCTGTTCGACAGGCCCTCCATCAACCTTGGCCGAATCTGGGGCGGCGACGCCCTCAACAAGGTGCCTGACATCGCCGTGATCGACGTGGACGTACGCCACCTGCCCGAACAGGAGCCAGAGGAGATCCTCGAAGAGGTGCGCGCGCTGTCGGGCGCAAACGTGATCTCCACTTTCCGGCGGCCTCCCGCGATGGTCGACCCTAACTCGCGCTTCGTTCGGGCGCTGTGCGCCGCGGCCGGCCGCCACCACTCCGAGGGAGTCACGAGCGTCGGGCGCGACGGCGCGTCCGACGCCGTCTCGTTCCTGCGGGCGGGCGTCCCCGCCGTGGAATTCGGCCCGGTGGGCGGGGGACATCACGGCCCGGAGGAGTGGGTGTCGGTGCCGTCGCTCGCCGCATACCGGCGGTCGATCGTTGACTTCGTCACCACGCTCGCGGAGTCCCCGGCTTGACCGACGAGAAGCTTCCCCCCAGCGAAGACCAGCCCGAGGGGCCGGCTCCCTCGACGTGGGCCGGGCGCTCGCGCAAGGACGCGCCCGACGAGGTTCCCGCGAAGTCGGTGACCGACGAGGTCGACGCCGTCGGCCGCGCCCTCGACGAGGAAATCGCCGACGAGAAATTCGAGCCCCTGGACGCCGAGGAAGCCGGAGAGACGGGGTCTGACCCCAAAGACCAGGCCGATGGGGAGGGCAGCGACGGATCTGGGGGGTCTGACCCCGAGCATGAGCCCGACGCTGAGTCCGAGTCGCAGACCACCGCGGGGTCTGACCCCGAGCATGAGCCCGACGCTGAGTCCGAGTCGCAGACCACCGCGGGGTCTGACCCCGAGCATGACCCCGAAGCCGACGCGAGCCGACGCCGAACCGGCGAGTGCTCCCGACAGCGGCACCACGATCGAGGCCGACACCGTGGCCCTCGCCGAGCAGGAGGCTTCCACCGAGGCGGCGCTGGAGGGCCTGCGCACGCGCACGGCGGCGCATGCGGCCAAGCGCCCCGGCACGGGAGGCCAGCCGCTGGCCCCCGCTCCAGCACCGCCGCCCCAGCCCGTCGCGGCCGGGGCCCCGGTCCTGCCGCCGGCGAGCCCGGACGCAACCGACGTCGGTGAGGCCCCGAAGCGCGGGATCTGGGTCAGGTTCGTGGTCGGCGCCGTCCTGATCATCGTCACGATGGCGACGGCGACCGTCATCCCAGTCTTCGTCCTCGGGCAGGACCTCGTGCAGGGCCTGGGGGGCCTCGGCGGCCTGCAGCACCAGCTCGAGAACGCCGATCCAGGCAAGCCTCAGACGATCCTGATCCTCGGCTCCGACCGCCGCCCGGGCGAGACCGACAGCGGCCGGTCCGACACGACGATCCTGCTTCGCGTGTCCTCTGATCCCGCGCAGATCAACCTGCTGTCGATTCCCCGTGACCTCAAGGTCTTCATCCCGGGCCACGGCGTCGACAAGTTCAACGCCGCATACACCTACGGCGGTCCCAAGCTCACGGTCCAGACCGTCCACCAGCTCACGGGAATCAAGCCGAACGTGGTGGTGAACATCAACTTCACCGGCTTCGCGAACGCCGTCAACGAGATCGGCTGCGTTTACGTCGACGTCGACCATCACTACTACCACTCGAACGCCGGGCTCTCGGCCGAGGAGCAGTACGCGGAGCTCGACATCCCGTCCGGCTACCAGCGGATGTGCGGCTTCAACGCCCTCTCCTACGTGCGCTACCGCCACGACGACAACGACCTCGTGCGCGCCGCTCGCCAGCAGGCGTTCCTGCGCGAGGCGCGGGCGCAGGTCCCGGCGACCAAGTTCCTGAGCGACTACGACAACCTGACCAACATCTTCAAGAAGGCGACCACGTCGACGATCACCAGCGTCGCTCAGCTCTTCGGCCTGGCCAATCTCTTCGTCGGCGCACGCGGCGCCCAGGTCCGGGAGATCCACTTCCCGGCCGATGCGGGCGGGCCGACCGATACCTACCTGACGGCGTCGAGCTCGGCGATCAAGCAGGTGGTCTCCGCCTTCCTCGGCGAGGCGCCCACAACTCAGAGCACTCCGGCGACGAGCACCACCTCCAAGGGGAAAAAGCCCAGCTCGGGCGGCAAGTCGAAAAACGCGAAGAACCTCCCGGAGTCGAACCTGAACGGGCATCAGGAGTCGGACTCGCTGGTCGACGCCTCGTCGGCGGGGCAGGCAGCCGCCGCCTATGCCACGACCTACTCGCCGAAGCAGGGCCCGGACAAGCCGACGGGCGTGCCCGTCTACTACCCGACGAAGCTTCCTCCGAGTGCGGAGTTCCTGACTCCGGACGTCGACGGCGACCCCGACAACACCCGCGGGTTCGTCATCGACGGCGGCGGCGGCCAGGCGTACTACGGCTACAAGATCGTCGCCCAGATCCCCTACGGATCCCCCGGCTACAACTACACCGACTACTTCGGCTTCTCGGGGACGAACTGGCGCGACGCACCGATACTCGACAACCCCACGCTGACCAAGACGGTCAACGGCCACGACTTCATGTTCTACTACGACAACGGCCGTCTCCGCCAGATCGCATGGCGCACCAACGACGCCGCCTACTGGGTGGAGAACGACCTGCTGGAGACGCTCACGCAGGACCAGATGCTCGGCATGGCCGAGTCGATGGTGAAGTACACGGGGTGAGGCGGCGATGAGCGCAAGGGAGCCGGTCGGGGTGGTCGGCGTCGGCTGGGTCGGCCTGGTCACGGCCGTGTGCTTCGCCGAGCTCGGCAGCGACGTCGTCGCCCTCGACATCCTGCCGGAGAAGATCGAGGCGCTCGCGCGCGGCGACGCCCCCTTCCACGAGCCGAAGATCGCGGAGCTCATGGAGCGAAATCGCGACCGCCTGCGTTTCACGACCGACCGCGCGGAGCTGCTGGAGGGACGGCGCCTGCTCTTCTGCTGCGTCGACACGCCGCCGACGTACTCGGGCGACGCGGACCTCTCGCGGGTCGACGCCGTGGTCGACGGCCTGGGCGGCGACGCGGACCATGCCCTGGTCATGAAGAGCACCGTCCCCGCCGGAACGGGAGCGGCGATTCGCCGCCGGGCGCCCGGCCTGGCGTACGTGTCGTGTCCTGAGTTCCTGAAGGAGGGGACCGCGGTCGATGACTTCATGCACCCCGACCGGGTGGTCATCGGCGCCGATCCGGGCGACGAGAGCGCCGCCGACGCGGTGCACGCCCTCTACGAGCCCCTGGGCGGCGAGATGGTGCGCACCGACGTCGCCTCGGCGGAGATGACCAAGCTCGCAGCCAACGCCTTCCTCGCGACGAAGATCTCGTTCATCAACGAGATCGCGAACGTCTGCGAGGAGGTCGGCGCCGACGTGACCGAGGTCGCGCGGGGCATGGGCCTCGACAGGCGCATCGGCTCGAGCTTCCTGCGCGCCGGCATCGGTTACGGGGGAAGTTGCTTTCCCAAAGATGTCAGCGCGCTCAAGCAGCTCGCCGGCAACACCGGCTACCACTTCCAGCTGCTGAACTCGGTGATCGAGGTCAACGAGCTGCAGAAGCGCAGGGTCATCGGCAAGCTCGCCAAGCACCTGGGAACGCTCGTCGGCAAGCGGATCGCCCTGCTGGGCCTTGCGTTCAAGCCCGACACCGACGACATGCGCGAAGCGTCGAGCCTGGTGCTGGCCGCCCGCCTTCAGGGCGAGGGCGCGGAGGTGGTCGCCTACGACCCCGTCGCCTCGGACCGGGCGGGGGAGCTGCTGCCCGCGGTGACGATGGCAGGCTCCGCCGAGCAGGCGCTCGACGGCGCCGACGCCGCGGTGCTGGTCACCGAGTGGCCCGAGTTCGCCGGCCTCGATTGGTCCGCCGCCGCTACCCATATGGTCTCGCCCCTCATGGTCGACGGCCGCAACTTCCTCGATCCCGCGGCGCTGCGCGCCGCCGGGTTCACCTACGAGAGCATCGGCCGTCCCGGAGCAGCGCGGGAAACCTGATGCAGGCGGTCGTCCTGGTCGGTGGCGAGGGAACCCGCCTGCGCCCGCTCACGCTCACTCGGCCCAAGCCGGCTCTCACCCTCGTCGACAGGCCGTTCATCCGCTTCATGGTCGACTGGCTGGTCCGCCATGGCATCGACGACGTGATCATGGCCTGCGGCTTTCGCCCCGAGGGGCTGCGCGCCGCGCTCGGCGAGGGCGAGGGGACGGGGGCCAGGATCCGCTACGTGGAGGAGGACGAGCCCCTGGGCACGGCCGGCCCGATCCGGCTGGCCGCCGACCAGGGCCTGCTGGCCGACCGCTTCATGGTGCTGAACGGCGACGTCCTCACGGACCTCGACATCTCGGCGCTGCAGAGATTTCACGAGGAGAAGCACTCGGTCCTGAGCCTTGGCCTCTTCCCGGTCGACGACCCCCTCTCCTACGGGCTGGTGCGTCGCGAGCAGGGCGGCGCGGTCACCGGCTTCCTGGAGAAGCCGACGCCCGAGGAGGTCGACACCGACGAGATCAGCGCCGGCATGTACGTTCTGGAGCGCCAGGTCGTCGACCTGATCCCCGGCGGGCGGGCGGTCTCGATCGAGCGCGAGGTCTTCCCCCGGCTCGTCGGTCAGGGCCTTCACGGCCTGCGCCTCGAGGGCTACTGGATGGACATCGGCACCCCGGACCGCTACCTCTCGGCCACCTGGGACATCCTCGAGAGGCGCGTCGAGACCGAGGTCGAGACCGATGGTTCCGGGGTGTTCGTCGCCGCCGGCGCGGAGGTGGACGACACCGCTTCGGTCGGGCCGCGGGCTCTCGTGAGCCCGGGTTGCGTGGTCAGCGCCGGCGCCAATGTGGCCGCGGCGACCATGCTCGAGGGCTGCATCGTCGGTGTCGACGCGGAGCTTCAGGGCTCGCTGCTGGGGGCCAGGGTGGAGGTGGGCCAAGGCGCGAAGGTGCTGGACGGAGCCGTGATCGGCGACGATGCACGCATCGGCGGGGGGACAATCATCGAGGCGGGCCGCAAGGTCGCGCCGGAGGAGGTCGTGGAGGCGTGAGCGAGCACCTGGAGGCCATTCGAGCCGTCGACGTGTCGAACCAGCTGGACGACGTCCTTGCGATTCCCGATCACCTCACGGACGCGCTTTGGCGCGTCGAGTCGGCTCGCCTGGAGCCACGCGAGTCCACCGGCCTCGTCGTGTGCGGCATGGGCGGCTCCGCGATCGGAGGAGATCTCGCCCGCGCTGCGCTGGGCGACCGCCTGACCAGGCCGATGATCATCATTCGCGGCTACGAGCCGCCGGCCAGCCTGCCCACGGCCCACACCTTCCTCTGCTCGAGCTACTCGGGCGGCACCGAGGAGACCCTCGCCTGTTATGAGGCCGCCGAGGCGCTGGGCTCCAAGCGGGTGGTCGCCTCCACAGGGGGCGAGCTCGCCGACTTGGCGCGGCGCGACGATGTCCCGGTGATCGGCCTTCCCTCGGGCCTCCAGCCCCGGGCGGCCGTCGGCTACATGTTCACGATCGCCGCGGAGGTCGCGGCCGCCTCCGGCGTGGCCGACGGGATGCGCACGGACATCGACGCCGCGGCGGCCCATCTCGCCGAGGCCCGCGACGCCCTGGCCGAGCGCTCGGCGGAGATCGCCGATCGCCTCGACGGCAAGGTGCCGGTGATCTTCGGCGCCGACCTCACGACGCCCGTCGCGCTTCGCTGGAAGGCTCAGATCAACGAGAACGCCGAGACGCCGGCGTTCTCGGCGGAGCTGCCCGAGGCCGACCACAACGAGATCGTGGCCTGGACCGCGCCGGGACCGGCGCCGATGGCGGCGGTCTTCCTCACCGACTGCGATCAGCATCCCCGCCTGCGCTCGCGCTTCGAGCTGACCGCGGGGCTGGTCGAGCGGGCGGCCGCCGAGGTGATCACGATCGAGACCGAGGGCGGAACGCGCACGGAGCGCCTGCTCTGGACCGTGATGCTCGGGGACCTGGTCTCGCTTCAGCTCGCCGCGCGCCGCGGCATCGATCCCACGCCCGTGGACGTGATCGGCAACCTCAAGTCTCAGCTCGGGAACCTCGGCGACTGAAGATCAGTCGGCGTCCGGGGGGCGCCGCATGCGCTTGACCTCGCCGCGCCGCCGCTTGGCCCCCAACCGGCGCTCGCGCGCGGTGCGGGTGGGCTTCGTCGCTCGACGCGCCTTGGGGCGGTGAAGCGCCTTCGCCAAGCGGGTCGCGAGGCGGTCGAGCGCCAGCTGGCGGTTGCGGGCCTGGCTGCGGGCGTCCTGAGCGACAGCGGTGACGCGCGGCCCCAGCCGCTGGCGAATCCGCCGGCGCTGCGCGTCGGTGAGCGCCTCCGAGGCATCGACGTCGAAGACCGCCTCGATTCGCGAGGCGGTGACGTTCGCGTGCTGGCCGCCGGGCCCGGAGGAGCGGCTGGCGCGCAGCTCGATCTCGGTGAGCGGGATCTCGAGGCGCCCGTCGATGAGAAGGCGATCCGGAGAGGCCATGGCGCTCACGGTAGCCGTCGTGGCCGCCTGGGTATTTGATTAGATAGCCGGACCAGGGAAAGGAGGTGGTCCGAAGTTGATTGACAGTATTTACGGGACTCTGGAGGTGCCCGGCCGCTAGGCGGTCACAGGCGGTTGGACCCGCCTGGCGAATTCAATCCGGGACACCCTCGCGGACGCTGCCGGACCCAGTCCCCCCGGCTCCAAGCGCGCCCACGAGCCAGTCCAGCCGGTCTAAGTAATGTGACGAGGCGCCCCCTTCGGGGGCGCCTCGTTTCGTCCCGGCACCCGCCGCGAATATCCTTGCCCCCCACTCGGGAGACCCAGAAATCCAGATGAGAGCCATGGTCATGGCGGCCGGACTCGGGACCCGGCTTCGCCCCCTCACCTACGACGTCCCGAAGCCATTGGTGCCGGTCGCGAACAGGCCGGTCATCGCGCACATCCTGCGCGGGCTGTCCGCCCATGGATTTGACGACATCATCGCCAACCTGCACTGGTTCGCCGACTCCGTGCGCGCCGAGCTCGGCGACGGCTCCGAGCACGGCGTCACGCTCGAGTACCGCCACGAGGAGGAGCTCCTGGGCACTGCCGGTGGCGTGCGCAACGTCGCCGACTTCCTGACCGAGCCGGGCGAGCCGTTCGTGGTGATGGCGGGTGACGCGCTCACGGACATCGACCTCCAGGCGCTGATGGCGGCGCACCGCGAGGCCGGAGGAGTGGCGACGCTCGCCTGCAAGCGCGTGAAGAACGTCAGCGAGCTCGGCGTCGTCGTGACGGGCGACGACGGCCGCGTGCTCGGCTTCCAGGAAAAGCCCGACCCGGCCGAGGCTCTCTCGGACCTGGCCAACTGCATGATCTACGCCTTCAGCCCGGAGGTCTTCGACTACTTCCCCGGCGACCCGGTGATCGACTTCGCCAAGGACGTGTTCCCGGCCATGCTCGACCACGACGTGCCTTTCCACGCCCACGCGATCGACGGGTACTGGAATGACGTGGGGTCGATTCCAGAGTTCGTCCAGGGCAACCTCGACGTGGTGCAGGGAGCGGTGGGCGTCGAGCCCGCGGGCGAGATCCTCGCCGGCGGGCCAAGCGAGGAATCGCCCGCGGACGATGGGCGGCGTGGGAGCTCTCGGGCAAGGCGCTCATCGGCGATGGCGCCCGGATCGGCAAGGGCGCCAGGATCGACGGCCCCGCGGTCATCGGCCCGGGCGCGGTGATCGGCGACGGCGCGCGCATCCGCCACGCCGTGGTGCTGGAGGGTGGCGAGGTCCCCGCGCACGGCATGTTCGCGGGCGGCGTCGCCGGGCGACGACGGAGCTGACGTGACCGAGCGCCGCCGAGTCGTACGCGTGCCCGCAAGCTCGGCGAACCTGGGCCCGGGCTTCGACGTCCTGGCCGCGGCGATCGACGTGCGTCTGGAGCTGGAGGTCGCCGAGAGCGGCTCCTTTCGCGTCGACACGGGTGGCCTGGACATCCCGGCCGACCGCTCGAACCTCTGCGTCCAGGCGTTCGAGACCCTGCGGCCGGCGGACGGCCTGGGCTTCACGATCCGCAGCGACATCCCGCCCGCGCGAGGGCTCGGATCCAGCGCGGCGGCGATCGTCGCCGGGCTGCTCGCCGCGGACCACATGTACGAGCTGGGGATCGAGCGCGACGAGATCCACGCCCGCGCGGTCGAGATCGAGGGCCACCCGGACAACGTGGGGGCCGCGCTCTACGGCGGCTTCGTCGCCTGCCCCGAGGGCGACGGAGCGGCGCCCACGCTGCTCGACCCGCCGCAGGGAGTCGAGGCCGTTCTCGTCATCCCGGCCGAGGAGGTCTCCACGGCGGCCGCGCGGCAGGCCCTGCCCGACGCGGTTCCGCTGGCGGACGCGCTGGCCAACGTCGCTGCGATCGCTCAGCTCGTGCTGGGGATCGAGCGCTCTGACCTCGGCCTGATCTCCCGCGGCCTGGCCGACCGCCTGCACCAGCGTCCGCGCGGGCCGCTCTACCCGCGCTCGCTCGAGCTGGTGGCGTCGGCCGGCGAGCTGGGCGCGCTGGGGGCGACGATCTCGGGCGCGGGCCCGACGGTGCTGGTGTGGTGCTTCTGGCAGGACACCGGCAAGGTCGTCGCCGAGCTGACGGGCCGATGCGACGGCTGGGCCGAGGTGCGCCGCGCCCCGTTCACGCCCGACGGCGCCGAGGTCATCGCTCTCTAGATCAGGCCGAGCCGGCTGAGGATGCCGACGGAGTCCGAGTAGACGTCCTTGCGCTTGACGAGGCCGCCCTCGAACGGGATCACGTCGAGGCCGTCCCAGCTGATCTTCTTCCCGGTGGGCTCCGCCACGAGCTCGCCGCGCGTCATCCGGTTCGCGTGCGTGGCGGTGGCGGTCCACTCCTGCACCACCAGGCCCTGCCTCGCGTATGTGCGCCGGCCCTCGAAGTTGATGTCGGGCCAGGTCTCGAAGATCGCGCCGATGTGGCCACGGACCTCCTCGCCCTGTGCCGACTCGTGCGCGGTGTGGTTCTCGAAGACCATGTCGGGGGCGTGCATGGCCATGATCGCCTCGAGGTCGTGGGCGTTCCAGGCCGCGTTGTAGCGGGCGATCCGCTGCTCGAGGGCCGCGGGGCTGTCGGGGTCGGCGCTCAACGGGCGCCAGCCGGCACCAGGTCGGCGCTGACCTCGTCGAGCGCGGCAAGCAGGTCGTGCATGCCGAGCCGGCGGAGGATCTCGCTGCCGAGCGAGAGATAGTCGGCGCCGCGCGCGGGGCGGTAGGAGAGGATCGGCACGCCGCGCTCGGCCGACTCCGCATACGCGATGGACTGGCGGATCACCGTCCGAAACAGCTTTGGCCCGAAGCGCTCCTGCAGGGCCTCGTGGGTCTGGCGGGCGTGACGCGTTCGCATGTTCGCGATGTTCAGACACACGCCGAGCAGCTCGAGCTCGGGGTTCAGGCTGTCGCGCGCCAGGTCGAGGACCTCCATCGCCTGTTCCATGCCCTGTAGCGAGAAGTACTGCGCCTCCGTGGAGAGGATGGCGTGGGTCGACGCGCACAGGGCGTTCACCGTGAGCAGGCCGAGGGTCGGCGGGCAGTCGATCAGGATGATGTCCTTCTCGCGCTTGAGGTCGCGCAGCGCATTTCGCAGTGTCACCTCGCGGCCGATCTTCCCCGCCAGCATCAGCTCCGCCTCGGCCAGCGTGAGGTTGGCGGGAATGACCTGGCCGTGGACGGCCTCGGCCGCGCGCCGCTGGCCCTGGAGCACCTCGGTCAGCGTGGGGGAGGCGTCGGGATCGGCGTCGAAGTAATCGGACAGGTTGCCCTGCGGGTCGGCGTCGATCGCGAGGACGTCGAGGCCCAGCCGCTCGAAGACGTCGGTGAGCGAACGCACCATCGTCGTCTTGCCGGTCCCGCCCTTCTGGGAGAGGATCGCGATCGTCGCGGACATCGCGCGCAACTATAAGCGCGCGCCGGCGACTTGCCGTCCCGTGCGAGTCGGCCTCGGGGCGCTTTGCTGGGCACATGAGCGGATAGAGCGCCCCGAAGCCGCCAATTGCGGATTCTGCCCCCGCCCTGACCCTCGGGTTGTCGCTTTATACTGCCGGTCGTCCCATTGCCCGTCGCGCGCCCGCTCGAAGAAGGCGCGGATACCGGGAGGTCACCTTGAACAAGCACTCGCCTCGCTCCATCGGCGAGCCCAACAACCACGCGGCCGGCACCGAGCCGTTTCGCTTCTCCCCCGAGCTTCCCTGGCGCCCGCGCGTGTCGCCGCCCAGCGTCGAGGACAAGGACGCGTGCGCGATCTACGCGTCCGTGCGCAAGGACGCCACTCCCGACCGCGCCCCGGTCACGCTCGCCCTGGCGAACCTCCAGAAGATGCTCCACCGGGCCGGCAACGTGGACGGCGAGGGCGACGGCTGCGGAATCCTCGTCGACATCCCGCGCAAGATCTGGGCAGAGGAGATCCGCTCGGGCGGGCACAACCCCGCGCTCTCCCTCGAGCCCGGCTTCGCCGTCGCGCACGTCTTCGTCGATCGCTCGTCCGACCTCGAGAAGGTGCGCCACGACGCCCGCGAGATCCTCGCCAGCGGCGGCTTCCGCGTTCTCGCCGAGCGCGTCGGCGCCGTCGACTCCCACGCCCTCGGCCCGACCGCCCGCGAGGAGGAGCCGGTTTTCTGGCAGATCGGCGGCCTCGTGGCCGACGGCGAGGAGACCGAGCGCGTCCTCTTCGACCTCATGCTCGAGCTCGAGCAGAAGCTCGGCCTGCACCTTCCCTCGTTCTCCGCCACCACCTGCGTCTACAAGGTGATGGGCGCGCCGAAGGTCCTCGGCGAGTACTACCCCGACCTTCGCGACGAGCGCTTCGAGACGATCGGCTGCTTCGGCCACAACCGCTACTCGACGAACACCTGGCCCACCTTCAGCCGCGTGCAGCCCTTCACGGTGCTGGGCCACAACGGCGAGATCAACACGATCGAGCAGCTGCGCCAGGAGGGTCGCATGCTGGGCGTCGAGATCCGCCAGGGCAACTCCGACTCCCAGGACCTCAACCGCGTCATCGATTCGCTCATCCGGGTCGACAACCTCTCTCTAGCCGAGGCGATGGAGATGGTCGTGCCGCCGATCGTCAACGAGATCCGCACCCTCCCGGAGGACCTCCACGGCTTCTACATGTACCTCCGCCAGGCGATGGGCCCGTTCGCGCAGGGCCCCGTCGCCCTGATCGCGCGCCACGGCGACGAGTGCGTGTTCTCGGCCGACGCCCTCGGGCTGCGACCGCTGTGGAAGGTCGAGACGAACGACGACTACATCTTCAGCTCCGAGCCGGGTGTCGTCGGCGTCGACCAGATGGTCTCCGAGCCGAAGCCGCTCGGGCCGGGCGAGAAGTTCCTCGTCACCATCGACCGCGCCAAGCGCCGCTCGACCGTGTTCGAGCACGCCGACATGCAGCGCGAGGTTGCGCGCCGCTGGCTCGAGCGCACGGGCGCCGGCGACGCCGGCCCGTACGAGCGCGAGCTCGTGACGGGTGGCCCGCTCGAGGGCGCAGAGATCCCCGGCTACACGTCGGCCGGCCCCGCCGAGCCCGTGAAGGTGGAGGAGGGCATCCTCGCCGCCTTCGGCTGGCAGCGCGACGACGTGAAGCTCTGCCAGCAGATGGCCTCCAACGGCGCCGAGCCGATCGGCTCGCTCGGCTATGACGGCCCGCTTGCCGCGCTCTCGCCCGAGCGTCAGAACCTGGCCGACTACTTCAAGGAGACGGTCGCGGTCGTCACCAACCCGGCGATCGACCGCGAGCGTGAGATCGAGCACTTCTCGACGCGTGCCATCTTCGGCCGCCGCCCGTCCATCCACGACGCTGGAACCGACACGGGCACCGTCGAGACCTCGTTCTCGGTGATCCTGGGCGGCCACCACGGCCTCGCCCCGCTCTCGGACTCCAAGTACCGCCAGATCGCCCACGACGAGCGCACCTGGGTGTTGGAGGACCTGTGGGAGAAGTTCCGCGACCGCGCCGCGGCGATCGACATCGCCCTGCTCGAGTCGGAGACCACCGAGGGCGCCATCGGGCGCATCCGCCAGGAGGCGGTCAAGAAGGTGCGCGACGGCGCCGAGCTCCTCGTCCTCACGGATCGCACCGTCTTCGACGGCGAGCGCCGGTTCCTCGACCCTCACCTCGCGACGTCGGCGATCGACCAGGCCCTGAAGCAGTTCAAGGTCCCCCGCGGCGAGGAGAACCTGCGCCGGCGCTGCTCGATCCTGCTGCGCTCGGGCGCGCTGCGCAATGTCCACGACGTCGTCCTCGCGCTGGGCCTGGGCGCCAACGGCGTCTCGCCCTACGTGATGCTCGAGGTCATCTGCGTCGACGACTACGAGCGCGACATCCGCAACATCTGCGCCGCCCTGCGCAAGGGCATCGAGAAGGTCATCTCGACGATTGGCATCCACGAGACCCGCGGCTACGCGCGCCAGTTCTCGTCGATCGGGGTCAAGCCCGAGCTCGCCGAGATCTTCCAGGCGCCCGCCTTCGCGGGGTCCGCCAAGGCCGGCGTCGGCTTCTCGGACCTCGACGGCGACGCCGACGCCCGTCTGCGCCTAGTGCGCGATCCGGGGGGCAAGCCGGCGAAGACCTTCCGCTTCTACCCGAAGGTCTACAAGGCGGCGGTCGGCGCAGCCAACGGCACTTCGACCTACGAGGAGTACTCCGAGAAGGTTCGCGAGCTCGAGGGCGAGAGCCCGATCTCGATGCGCCACATCATGGGCCTGCGCTCCGATCGCGCACCCGTCGACGCCGCGAGCGTCGACGCAGGGGTCGGGCATCACTCCTACCCGCTCGTCATCTCCTCGATGAGCTTCGGCTCGCAATCCGAGCCGGCGTTCCGCGCCTACGCCGAGGCCGCCAAGCAGATCAACATCCTCTGCATCAACGGCGAGGGCGGCGAGATCCGCGACATGTACGGCCAGTACCGGAAGTGGCGCGGCCAGCAGGTCGCCTCGGGCCGCTTCGGCGTGTCGGCCGAGATGCTGAACAGCTCCTACGTCGCCGAGATCAAGATCGGCCAGGGCGCCAAGCCCGGCGAGGGCGGGCACCTGCCCGGCAAGAAGGTCTCCGAGAAGGTCGCGGCCGCCCGTAACGCCGCGCCGGGGACCGACCTGATCTCGCCGTCGAACAACCACGACCTCTACTCGATCGAGGACCTCGCCGAGCTCATCGACGAGTTGAAGACGGTCAATCCCGACGTCCGCGTCTCGGTCAAGGTCCCAGTGGTCCCCAACGTCGGGACGATCGGCCTGGGCATCGCCAAGGCGGGCGCGGACATCATCACGCTGTCGGGCTTCGAGGGCGGCACCGGCGCCGCGCGCCAGCACGCGCTGCGCCACGTCGGCCTGCCGTCGGACATCGGCACCCGCCTCGTTCACCGCGCGCTGATGGAGGCCGGGATCCGCAACCGGGTCGAGATCTGGGCCGATGGCGGCTATCGCCACGCCCACGACGTCGTGAAGCTGCTCTGCATGGGGGCCAACCGCGTCGCGTTCGGGACGCTCGCGATGGTCTCGCTCGGATGCACGATCTGCCGCGGGTGCCAGCTGGACACCTGCCATGTCGGCATCGCCACCCAGATCGAGACGGTCGAAGAGGCCACGGAGCACGGCCTGAAGAAGTTCACCCCCCAGAGCGTCTCCACCGCGGCCGAGAACTGCGCCCGCTTCTTCTCCTCGATGGGCGAGGAGGTCAAGCGCGTGGTGGCCGAGCTCGGCTACGAGCGCGCCCAGGACCTCGTGGGCCGCTACGACCTGCTCGAGCAGGTCGCCGCCAAGCAGAAGATCGACCTCGCCGAGCTGATCACCCCGCTGGAGGAGTACCTCGACCTGGCGCCCGCCGACATGCCGGTGCCCGTTGCCGAGGAGGTCATGGCCGAGACGCGCGCCGAGGCCGGCCTGGTGGTTGCGCGACCGATCCGGATGGAGCCGAAGCAGGCGTCCGCGCAGGTTGGCGCGCTTGCCGACGAGGTGCTGGCGGGACACACCGTCTCGCGGGACTTCCCGGAGTCGATGGACGCGAACGACCGCGTCCTCGGCGCCGAGCTCGCGGGGGCGCTCTCACGAGCCCGGATCTACGACGGAGCCGCCGAGGGCTCCGACGAGATCCTCGCCCAGCTCGACTTCAACGGCGGCTCGGTCGCCGGGCAGGGCTTCGGCGCCTTCAACGCGTACGGGGTCTCCATGCGGGTCGAGGGCGGCGCCCAGGACGGCGTCGGCAAGACAATGCTGGGCGGCACGCTCGCGATCCTCAAGGGCAAGGGCGCAAACGGCACCCGCCTGAACGGTTCGGTTGGCAAGTCGTTCGCGTACGGCGCCCAGCGCGGGCGCCTGTTCGTGCAGGGCTCGGCCGACTCGCGGTTCTGCATCCGGCTCTCCGGCGCCGACGTGGTGCTGGGCGGCGAGCCCGAGGCGCCGCTCGACGACTCGCGAGGCTGCATCGCCGACCGCGCGAATGCCAAGGGCTTCGCCTTCGAGTACATGACCTCCGGGCGCGCCGTGGTGCTGGGCGATCTTGGGCCCTGGGCCTGCGCCGGCATGACGGGCGGTCGCATCTACGCCCGCGTCAACCCCGACTGGAGCCTCGACGGCGAGGCGATCGACCGCCGGCTGGGCCAGGGCGCGAAGGTCCACGTCACCGAGCTCGACGCGGAGGGCGTCCTCGACGTCGAGGACCTGCTCGGCCACTACGCGAACGAGCTGCGGGCCACCGATCAGGGCGACGAGGCCGGGCGCGTGCTGGGGCTCGCCGCGGGAGCGCGCGAGCACTTCCTGATGATCGTTCCCGAGAAGGTCCAGGCGGACCCGAACATCTCGACCGAGTAGCGGGTCTAGCCGTGGTGGGTGCGGTAGGCCAGGTTGCCCGTGCCGCTTGGGCAGCCGGGCGTCGGTGAGACCGAGAACTTGCCGGCAACATCCCGGTTGCCGTGGATGAACTTGCCGGTGATGGTCACGGTGGAGCCGGCGTATCCGTCGTGGATCGCATGGGTCTTGTGGAACTTCCCGGCGCCGTTCACGTCGATGGTCCAGTGCTGGACGTCCGCGTAGGGCCCGCCGCAACTCACGTTGTGCCACTCGAGGTCGGTCACGTACCGCGGCTCGCCGTTCTTGTAGAAGCCGTTGAGCTCGAGGCCGGCATTGTTGACGCCGCCCTGAAGCGCCGCCACGAACCGGTGCTGGTGGAACTTGCTCGCGATGCCGGCGGTGCCGGCCAAGAGGATCAGGGCCGAAGCGATCAGGACAACCGGAAGAACACGCCTCACAGTGCGACTTTAGCGCCCGGCGGCACAACTCCGGCAGGTGCTCCGCTCCTGCCGGACACAACTCCCGTGCCCGCGTCCGCCCTGCCGGACACAACTCCGGCAGGTGCTCCGCTTCGCGTCCGCCCTGCCGGGGATGGGCTCCAGCGGTAGAACTCCTTGGTCGTGGCTGACTTTGATTCCAAGTTTCGGTCCGTGTTCGAGGCTCTGCTCGAGCCCGAGGAGGAGCTCCAGGGCATCTGTGCCTGCTCGCAGCAGAAGTCGATGTTCTCCGGTGGGGCGGTGGCGCTCGGCGTGACGGTAGAGCGCCTCCTCGTCCAGCCGCTCAACCGGCGCGGCGAGCCCGACGGCGAGGCTCAGCGGCTGAGGCCCGCGGACATCGCGTCAGCCAAGGCCGAGGGCGCTGGCGGCGGCTGGGCCGAGATCGGCGCTGCCATCCTCGACGGGGCGGCTGTGAAGCTCACGCTGAAGCTCGCCGACGGCGAGAAGCTTCGCCTGATGATGATGCGCGGCGCGGGCCCGCTCGGTGGCCTGGGCGGAGGCGAGGGCCAGCGGCAGGGTGTTCAGGCCCTTGCGGCCTGGTTCTCGCGAGCCGACCTGGAGGGGCGCTAGCCCGGGTTGATCACGTAGAGGCGGAAGGCGCCGATCTCGAGCTCGTCGCCGTCGGCCAGCTTGGTCCACTCGACCTTCTCGCCGTTGACGAACAGGCCGTTGAGACTGCGGTCGTCGAGGGCGCGCAGCTCCCCGGTCTCGGTGCGAACCACCACCGCGTGGCGGCGCGAGACGCTGGGGTCGTCGAGCCGGATCCCGGCGGCTACGCCGCGTCCGATCCTGGTCCAGCCCTCTGTCAGCCGGATCGCGCGCGGGCCCTCGCCCTCGGTGTCGAACCAGGCGATATGCGGCTCCGGGCCGATGTCGGCGCGGACCTCGGCGAGCCACGCCGGCGCTGAGAGCCTCGGGACGATGGCGTCCTCGTCCATCGCGCTGCGCTCGAAGATCGACACCCGCTTGAACTCCGACCCCCCGCATGCGGGGCAGGTGGGCACGGTGGAGGTGTCGGGCATGTCCTCCAGCGCCGCCATCGAGAGGGCGTAGCCGCATTCGGTGCAGACGAGCGAGCCGGGCCCCTGGAGCTCTACGGTGGGGTCGCCTGACTCGTGGGTCTCGGGGTCGTTCTCGACGGTGTCCGCTTCGCTGATGGCCATGCCGCTCTCCTCCTCGTGGTGAGCTCCGGGTGCCCACCGGAGGAACATGGTAAACGGCGCGCTTATCTTGCGACGACCGGCACGATCTCGTGGGTCGCAAATAGCGAACGATCTGCGGGGCGCTCGTCAATACAATCCGGCGCCGGATGGGTCCTGTATCCGCATCGGTCTCGATCGACGCCCCGCGCGAGAGCGTCATCGGGCTGATCACCGACCTGGGTTTTCGCCCCGGGTTCACCGACCACTTCATCGACGAGTACCGCCTCGAGCGGATCGAGCCGGAGGGAGTCGGCGCCGCGGCGCGATTCCGGATCGAGCATCGCGGCATCTGGATGGAGACCGTGATCGCCGAGGTCGACGCTCCCTATCGCGTGCTGGAGCGGGGCAGGGGCGGGCGCCTCGACCGGGTCCCCATCTCGACCGCGTGGGAGCTGGTCGAGGGGCCCAGCGCCGACAGCTGCACGGTGACGGTTACGTTCGTGACCGAGCCGCAGACGCTGCCGGACCGGGCGATGGACGCCGGGCGCGGCCTGCGGGGAGCCGAGCGCTGGTACCGCCGCCAGTGGAAGCGCGCGCTGGCCCGCCTTCGTGAGCTGGCCGAGTCCGGAGCCACGCCCGAGCGAGTGGTCGTGGCCGGCGCAGACCGGATCCCGAGCTGAGGGCCCTCCGGCGGCGCGCCGCGGGGTCGGCGGGGTCGCATAGAATCGCGCCCGCCATGCGGAGACCCCGCCTAATTTCACTTGCGCTAGCGGCCCTGGCCGCGAGCGTCGCGGTTGCCGGCTGCGGCTGGACCAACACCGAGACCTCCGTGATGGAGGGGATGCCGCTGCACCTCGGCGACCTCTCCTACAACGTCGTCATCTCGCGGCCCCTGAATCCGAACGACGTCGAGGACCGGCAGTACCTCCAGGGGGCGCCACCGCTCCCCGACGATCAGTTCTACCTTGGGATCTTCATCCAGATCCACAACTCCGGCGACTCCAGCCAGACCGTGCCCACGGACTTCAAGGTGATCGACACCCAGCAGGACAGCTGGATGGCGGTCCCGCTTCACAACCCGTTCGCCCTGGACCTCGGCTCGCCCATCGGCGGGGGCGGTTCCCTCCCGCCGGCCGAGTCGGCGGCGGCCAACGGTCCCATCCAGGGATCCCTGGTGCTGTTCCTGGTCGACCAGTCCGCCAACGAGAACCGGCCCCTCGAGCTCGAGGTGCCCTCGACGAGCGGCGAGGCCGGTCGCATCGAGCTCGACCTCTAGGCGGCCAGGGCCTTGGCTCTCGGGCCCACCCTCTCCGAGAGCGGCGGCAGCCTGCGGGCAGCGCTGATCGCGGCGGCGCTGGCCACGGTCGTCGTCGCGCTCGGCCTCTTCTCCGCGGGCGTTCGCTGGGGCTGCCTGGCCGTTCTGACCGCGGTCGGCCTGTTGACTTCGGGCGAGCGCCGCCGGCGCGGCAGCGGCTGGTGGGACATCTACGCCGCTGGCGTGGGCGTGTCGGTGCTCGGCGCGGTCATCGCCATCGCGTTCGGACGGCGCCGGGGGCGTCGTCGCGCTTAGCGGCGGCGCGGTGATCATTGTGGCCTGCGCGATCGGGTTCCCGCCGGGCGACTGAGGTCTTCCCAACGCTGGCGCCCTAACTCGGCAGGGCGGAGCATCTGCCGGAGTGATTGAGGAGCCCTAGCCAACGCCCAACCCCGAGGCCATGATCTCGCGGGCGATCGGGGCGGCGACGCTGCCGCCGGCTCCGGAGGCGTTGACCACCATCACGGCGACCACGAGCTTCGGGTCGTCGGCCGGCGCGAAGCTGGTGAACCAGGCATCGACGCGCTGCTTGACCGAGCCGGGGTCGTCGGCCGGCGCGGTGGTGGCGGGACCAAGCTCCGCGGTGCCGGTCTTGCCGGCCACCTGAACGCCGGTGATCGCCGCGGCTGTGCCCGTGCCGTTGGTGACGACCCCGATCATCAGGTCGCGCATCGTCTTGGCCGTGTCTGCCGAGGTCACGCGCACCGGCTCCTGGGACGGCCGCAGCGATGGATCGTCGACGATGCTCGTGGGCTCGCGCAGGCCGCGGTTGGCGATCGCCTGCGCCACCGAGGCCATCTCCAGGGGCGTCGCGAGCACGCGGCCCTGTCCGATCGCGCTGACTCCGAGGTCCAGATCGCTGTCGATGTGCTTCGGGATGGACGACGACGGGAGGTCGACCGAGGAGAGTGCGGCATCGTCGTAGAGGGAGGGGGGCGAGTTGAAGCCGTACTTCTCGGCCTGACCCACGAGCGCGTCGGAGCCCAGCTCCGGTCCGAGGGGGACGAAGACGCTGTTGCACGACTCGGCGAAGGCCTGCACGAAGCTGCCGCCGCACACCTCGCCGTTCGCGTTCGCGACCTCGCGGCCATCGACCGTGGCACTCGACGCGTACGGGAACGTGTCGGAGGGCTTGACGATGCCCGCGTCGAGCGCGGCCGTGGTGGTGATGAGCTTGAAGGTCGAACCCGGGGGCTGGGGCCCCGAGTAGGCGAGGCCGGCCACGGCGAGCACGTCGCCCGTGCTCGGGTCCAGGGCGACGACGCCTCCGTAGGTGTTGCCCAGGTCGGTCACCGCCGTCTGCTGGAGGTCGGGGTCGATGGTGGTGTGCACGGGCTTGCCGGGCTCGGGCTGGGTCTGCGCGATCACACGGTCCGCGCCCGAGCCGGTCGCGAGCAGCTGGCCTCCGGGCTTGCCCATGAGGCGGTCGTTGAACGCCAGCTCGAGCCCGGTCGTTCCGGCCAGGGTTCCCGCGGGGAAGCCGGCGTCCATGAGCTGCCGGCGCTCAGCCCCCTTCGGTGTCCCCACCGAGCCGGCGACGGCGAGCGCGGAGGCGACCCGAGGGGCGAGGTTCGCGCGGCGGCGGGCCCGCTGGCAAGCGGAGTACCGTCCTTGGCGAGGATGGGCGCTCGCGTGGAGACCCGCGTGCGGCTCTCGAGCCGCTCGCCCTGCTCGAGGCCCGGAAAGACGAGCGTGGGGTCCCAGGCGATGCTGGTGCCGGCGAGCGGCAGCACCAGCGTCCCGTTGAGGTCTCCGAACGCGTTGGTGTGGAGGACGACAGGAACCACGGCGGCGTCCTGGCCCGACGCCCCGGAGCCGTTGCGGACGGATCCGCCCTCGATCCCGGTGATGGTCGCGACGCGGTCGGCTCGCTGGTAGGCGGCGGTGAAGTCGTCCAGCGAGCTCGCCGCGGCCGCGTCGGAGGAGATCTCGGCGTACATCGACTTGTAATCGCCCATTTCCCAGGCGGCCACGAAACGGCGCGCGGGGTCGAGCCCGCTCGAGCCCGAGCCCGAGACGACCCCGACGATGAACGCGGTGAGCGCGAGCACCCCAATGGGCAGTGCTCGAGTGACGAGGCGACGCTTGCGCTGTGCCTGCTTGGTTGATTGGCTCACGGTGCGCTTGCCTGCGTCGAGATCCTGACCCTGCCTTACGAAGGGAAATCTAGAGTCTCCGCCCCCCGGCAGCGCGGCGGTGGCCTCCACCCGCCGGTCTAACCTGTGGGTGTGTTCGCGCCGCGCCGGCCTTTCCCTCGCGCGTGGAGGGCCGAGGAGCGATGAGCGCGGCGCTCGACGTCGCGATCGCGCTGTTCGCGCTTTCGGCCGCGATCGTGGGCTGGCAGCTCGGCTTCGTGCGCAGCGCGCTGCCCCTTGCGGGCTTCGTCGGAGGAGCGATCCTGGGCGGCAAGGTCGGCCCCGCGGTGCTGGCCAACGGCTCGAGCTCGCGGTATGCGGCGGTGATCGCGCTCCTCGTCGCGCTCTTCGCCGGGGCCGTTGGTGCCGCGCTGATGGACGCCGTGGGCGAGGCGGTCGGCGCGAGCCGGCCGCGAGCCGGGCTCGCCTACTTCCTGAACTCGGCGGGCGGTAGTGCCCTTCTCGTCGCCCTGGCGCTCCTCGTGTCCTGGGCGATGAGCGTCGTCCTGCTCCAGGCGACAGCTCCGGGCTCCCGTGACCTGCGGCGTGCGATCAGCGGCTCGAAGGTGCTGACGGCGCTGAACGACGAGCTCCCGCCGTCGGGCATCCTGCTGAACGTCCTGCGCCGAGTTGACCAGACCCAGCGGGTGAGCACGCCGAGCGCCCGGGTCCCGGCCCCCGACGCGACCGCGCTGCACAGCGCGGCGAACCGCCGGGCTCGCGCGTCGGTGGTGAGGGTGGTCGGCACGGCTTGCGGCCTCGGCCTGGAGGGCTCCGGCTGGGTCGCGGAGGATGGCCTCGTGGTGACGAACGCCCACGTGGTCGCTGGCGAGGACGACACCCAGATCGAGACGCCGTCGGGCGCGACCCTCGACGTCGCGGTGGTCCATTACGAGCCGCGCAACGACGTCGCGGTGCTGCGCGCCGAGGGCCTTGGGCTCCCGGCCCTGCCCCTTCGCTCGCCGCGGGTGGGCGAATCCGCGACCGTGGCGGGGTACCCCGAGAACGGCCCGCTCGCCGCCGTCCCGGCTCGCCTCGGCCGCAGCGGGGTCGTCCGCACGCAGGACTCCTACGGGCGCGGGCCGATCCGCCGCCTGGTCACGCCCTTCCGCGGCGACGTGCGAAGCGGCAACTCCGGCGGCCCGGTGCTCGACGCGCAGGGCCGGGTGGCCGCGACGGTCTTCGCCGCCAACGAGACGGGCCCGGCCGGCGGCCTCGGCGTGCCCGACAGCGCCGTGAAGAGGGCGCTCCATGGGCCGCTGGCGCCGACGGGCACGGGCCCGTGCGTAGCCTGAGAGCCCCCCAAGCCGGTCAACGCGCTTCGCTACCCTGAAATCAGGGTGGAAGCTGCGCCGTCTTCGACGAGCGGGATCCATGGTCCCGCGCCCGTATGCCCCGATTTTCATCACGCGGTCGAGCTGATCGGCAAGCGGTGGGCGGGGGCGATCCTCTGGGCGCTCGCCGACGGCCCCCACTACTTCGGCGAGATCTGCCACGCCGTCCCCGGCCTCTCCGACCGCCTGCTTTCGCGGCGCCTCCGCGAGCTCGAGGCCGAGGGACTGGTGGCCCGCGAGGTCCACGAGAACACCCCGCCGCGAGTCTCCTACGCGCTCACTCCCAAGGGCCAGGCGCTCCAGCCGGCCATTCAGGAATTGGGAGCTTGGGCGCGGAAATGGCGTGCTGAGGACCTTTAGGTCCGAAAGCAGCATGTCCGCAAGTTATTCAGGAAGCGCCACTCCTACAGCGGGCCCCTACCACTCCCGCGGGTTGCCCGGGGGGATCCGGTCCTCCACGAGCCTCGCCGCGACCACCTCAACGGGCGGGACGCCGGTCGTCTGGCGGAACAACTCCAGCTCGTCGTCGCCGAGGCCGGTGAAGGCCGTCTCGACGGCGTCGAGGTAGGGGCTCAGGATCACGGCGCCCGCCGGCGGGGTCGGCGGCGAAGTGCCCCGCCTTCGCGACGTAGGTCACGACGCCGCCGCCCGCATCCACCCGGTCGTAGCGCACCTCCCGCACGTCCAGGCGGTCGAGCTCGGTGGCGCTGACGCGATACAGGACGCCGTTGGGCCCCGGCTCGCCCGGAGCCGGCTCGAGGTTCAGGCCCAGACAGAAGTGCGGTAGCGAGCCGTCGTCGTCGCGGGCGAAGGTCTTCTCGCTGCGGCGGTTGTCGCGAAAAAGCGACCAGCGCCGCCGCCACCCCTCGAGCCTCATGACCGCCTCGGGCTCGACCTCGCGGCCCAGCGTTGCGGCGGCGCTGGGCGCGCTCACCAGCGATCCATAGGCGAACAGCAGGCGGTCGCTCACTTCCGCGGGCGCCAGGCGGGGTGGGGGCAGAGGTTGGCCGCCGCGGGGCAGCCGAAGCAAACCTGCACGCTCGGCGAGCCCGTGGGCTCGTACTCGCCCGCGCGCATCCGGCCGACCAGGGCTGCCAGCCGTTCGCGCGAGGCCTCGAGCTCGAGCGGGCCCATGGTCTCGACCACCGGCTCGGCCGGCGCCTCCAGGAAGAGGTGGATCGCGCGCACGGCGCCCGGCTCGTCTGCCGCCTCCGCCGCCACCAGCGCGTAGAGCTCCCGCTGGGCGCGGTAGCGCTCGCCCGCTGCAGCAACGCCGCCCCCCTCCCCGATGCGGTCGGTCTTGAAGTCGACGACCACGGGCCCGGTGGCTCCGAACGCCAGCAGGTCGATCTTGCCGCGGACGATCGTGCCGCCGAGCGGCAGGGCAAACGGGACCTCCGGCGCCAGGCGCGTGCCCCTCAGCTCGGCCAGCAGGGGCGAGCTGAGCCAGCCCGCGATGAGCTCGCCTGCGCGCTGCGCCGATTGCGGGCCCGCCGCGGCGAAGAGCGCCTCCATGTGCGGCGGCGGCGGCTCGGCCCAGTCGTTTCGCGCGCTCCACTCGAGGGCCGCGTGGACCGCGTTGCCGAAGGCAAGGGAGCGTGCGCGGTGGCCGGCGGTCTCGGCGCCTTCGACCGGCTCCAGGGCGGCATCGCGCTCGTCGGGCCCGTGTTCGTCGTCGGGAGCCTGGGCGGCCGGGGCCAGGCCGATCACGCGTTCGGCGTAGAAGCGGTAGCCGCAGCGCTCGTAGTCGGCCAGCGAGGAGTAGGACAGGTGCCCCAACGGCACGGGCCTCGGGCCGGTGTCGATCGCGAGGCCCTCGCCCTCGCCGCCCGGCGCCGGGCGCGCGGGCGGCTCGAAGGCGCGGGCCAGCTCGCTCGCCCGCTCGGCTCCGGGGCCCGACAGCGCGATTCGCAACGGCGGGTCGGCGAGCTCGTCGTCCCCTCCGGTCCAGCCGCGGCTGACGAGCGCGGGCAGCAGGCGCCGAATCGGCGAGTCCGTCGGCTTGCGCTCGTCCGCCGCCTCGAGATCGGACTCGCGATAGATGCCGCTCAGCAGGAGCCGGCGCCGGGCCCTGGTCGCGGCGACGTAGACGAGGCGGGCGCCCTCGTCGGAGTCCTTGCGCTTCTCGGAGTCGGTGAGCTCGTGGAACTCCCAGAGGCCGACGGAATCGGCCGTCGGGAACGCCAGGCGCATGCCGAAGCGGTGGCCGCCGCCGTTCGCGCTCGCCGCGATCACGACGTCGCCGGGCCGGCTGCCCGCGGCGAGCCCACGCGCGAGGTCCGGAACCGCGACGACCTCGAACTCCAGGCCCTTCGCTGCATGGACCGTCATGACGCGCACGCCGTCGTGCCCTTCGGCGGTGACCGGGGCCATGCCCTCGCGCTCGTCGCGGCGGGTGCTCGCCTCGGCGGCGGCCAGGAAGCCGGCCAGGTCGCGGCCGTCGTTGCCCTCGAAGTCGCGGGCCAGGCGCATCAGCTTGCGCACGTTCGCCATCCGGCCGGCGCCGTCGCGGCGGGCGAGGAGCTCCAGGTCGTAGTCGAAGGCGTTCATCGCCCGTTCCACCAGTTCCTCCAAGCGCAGCACGGGCGCGGCGGCGCGCAGCCCCGCGAGGCGGGTGCAGAAGACGCCCAGGCGCTCGGCGTCGTCAACGTCGATCGCTGCCAGCCATTCCTCGCCCCCCTCCTGCAGCTCGCCCGCCGACCCGCCGAAGCGGGCCTGGACCGTGGGCCAGACGTGGCGGTGCTCTCCCGTCGCCTGGCGCAGCAGCCACAGCGCGTCCGGGCTGACCCCGACCGCCGGACAGGCGAGCGCCCCGAACAGCGCCTCGTCGTCGAGCGGGTTGGCGATCGTCCCCAGCAACCGGATCATGTCCTCGACCTGCTGCTGCGACCAGTAGCCCCGCCCGCCGACGATGTAGGGGTCGAGGCCGGCCCGGGCGAGGGCCTCGGCGTAGGCGTCGACGTGAGTGAACGCGCGCAGCAGGACCACGGTCTCGCCGCGCTCGATCTCGCCGGCGGCGACGAGCTCGCGCAGGCGCTCGGCCAGAGCCCGCGCCTCGGCGACGGTGCCGAGGTTGGTCTCGGCCTGCGGCGGCTGGAGCTCCGTCGCGAAGTCCGCCCACCGCGCGTGGTTGCCGGCCTTGGGGTCGTGGGTGAGCAGCAGCTCCACCGGCGCGGCGCCGGGTGCCGGCGCGCCCGCCGTGAGCGGCTGGTAGCCGTCGATCAGCGCCTCGCCGATCACGTTGACCGCCGCCAGGATCGCCGGCGTGGAGCGGAAGTTGCCGCGCAGCTGCACACTCGCCGTGGACTCGCTCTCGCCGGCGTGCACGCGGTGTTCCTGGAAGACCTCGAGGTCGGCGTTTCGGAAGCGGTAGATCGACTGCTGCTCGTCACCCACCACGAACAGGCGGGTCTGCGGGCCCCGCAGCGCCTCGATCAGGTCGACCTGAACCCTGTTCGTGTCCTGAAACTCGTCGACCAGGACATGGGCGAAGCGCTCGCGCCAGTGCGCCGCGACCGCCTTCGAGCGCTGCAGCAATCCGAGCGCCTCGAGCTCCAGGTCGCCGAAGTCCAGCGCCGAGCGCGCCTGCTTGTGCGCCTGGTAGCGGCGGTCCAGCGCCTCCACCAGCGCCTCCAGCGCAGCGCGGGCGGCGGTGGCCGCCTCGGCCTGGTCGGCCGTGAGCGGAGCGGGAGCGTCCTCTCCCAGCCGCGCCGAGACGACCGGGCCTGGCACCTGCGGCAGGCGCGGGGAGGCCATGCCCTGGCTGCGCAGGCGCTCGTACAGCGACACGGCCATCTCGCCCAGGCGATACGGCCGGTAGGCGGCGAGAGCCCGGGTCACTGCCTCGCCTCCCGCCGCGGAGACCTCGTCGAGGGCCTCGGCCAGGGCGCGATCGCGCACTCGCCGCGCCTCGCCCTCGTCGAGCACCCGGAACCGCGGGTCCAGGCCCGCGGCCAGCGGGTGGGCGCCGAGCAGGCGCCGGCAGAAGGCGTGGATGGTCATGACCCACGAGCGCTCGGTCGCCCGCGCCAGGTCGGCGAGCTCGCGGGCGCGGTCGTGGTCGCCCGCCAGGGCGGCGCGGGAGCGGCGCATCAGCTCGCGCCGAACGCGCCGGCGAAGCTCGCCGGCGGCCCGCTCGGTGAACGTGAAGGCCAGGATCGCGTCGATCTCGACTCCGTCGGCGTCGACCGCCTCGCAGTAGCGCTCGGCGAGGACCCGCGTCTTGCCGCTTCCCGCCCCCGCCTCGCAGAAGACGTCGCGATCGCGGGCCTCGACGGCCGCCCGCTGCTCGGCGGTCATCTCCGGACCCATCGTGGGACCGGCCTGTTCGGTCGCGCTCACTCCTCGTCGTCCTCGCTGTCGGACTCGTCCAGCCCGATCGCCCTCTCGATGCGGCAGATCGGCTGGTAGCGGCAGTACTTGGGGCAGCGGCCCTTGAGTGGGTCGCGGTCGATCTCGCCGCCGAGCATGGCCCGCGCGGCCTCGGTCGCGCGCTGCACCGCGGCGTCGATGGCGGGCTCGAAGCCCTCCTCGTCGAGGCGGTCGGTGTTCACGAGGTCGAAGCCCCGCATTCGCTCGTCGCCCTTCTGCGCGATCCCTCGCGGCCGTCGGCCCTTGACGGAGTACGCCGCCAGCGGGTGATAGAGGCCGGCGATCGGGTCGAGCTCGCCGATCTCGCGGACCGCGCGCATGTACAGGGGAAGCTGCAGCAGGCCCCTGCCCTCCCAGGCCTTGGCGCCGTAGACGGTCTTCGACGTCTTGTAGTCGCGGATGACCGCCGAGCGGCCGTCGGGCCCGACGTCGACCCGATCGACCACGCCGTGCAGGCGCAGCTCCCCGGCGACGAACGGCTCGCGCTCGTCGTCCTCGAGCCCGAAGCTCCACTCGAGCATGTCCCCACGCGGCCGCAGGTTCGTCTCCGAGGCCGCCTCGGCGGCGAGGAACGCCTCGACCTGCGCGCGAACCCGGGCCATCGCCGAGCGGCGCTCGACGCCGACGACGTCCCCGCCCGCGATCTCGTCGAGCAGCTCGTTCAGGCGTGCCTTCCAGCGGCCCAGGTCGCCGGGCCGCGGGATCGTGTCGTCGCCGGGGGGATCGCGGTAGAGCCGCTCCAGCGCCCCGTGCACCACGCTCCCGAGCCACAGCGGGTCGGCCTTGGGCTCCAGGCGCTCGGGGCGCAGCTCGTGGTCGACGAACCAGCGGTAGGAGCAGCCGATCCAGCCCTCCAGCGAGTTAGCGCTGACGCCGTCGCGCCCGGCGATCGTGGCGCGCACGAGGTCGTTGCGCAGGCCCCTGGGCTTGCGCTCCGGAACCGATGTCGCGGCGGCCGCGGCGCGGCGGCGCTCGCGCTCGGTCGTGGTGTCAGCCGTTGCGACGACCACGTTCTCGGGACCGCGCACGCGTTTGCGCGCCCGCTCGGCCGAGTCGGGATCCGGGGCCAGCAGATCGAGCACCTCGTCGACGAAGGGCGAGCGCGCCAGCGCGCTTCCGTCCTCGTCGGAGGAGCGCCAGCTCAGGTACAGCCGCTCACGGGGGCGCGACACGCAGGCGTGGAACAGGAAGCGCTCCTCGTCGGCGGGCTCGCGGCGGCGAAGGGCGGCGAATCCCAGCGCCGCCCTGCGCTCGGGGCCGAGCAGCGGGTCGATCGCCCCCCGCGACGGGAAGCGGCCGTCGCCCAGGGCCGCGCAGAACAGGTAGCGCGCCCTGATGCCGCGAACGCCATAGGGGCTGACGATCCTGATGCGGCCCTCGGCCGGGCCTCGCCAGGCGGGAACGCTCGCCCCCTCGATCGCGGCGACCGCGTCGTCGAGCGAGGGCACGCCGACTCCCTCCATCTCGCCGACCGTGGCGAGCTCCGAGAGCAGCTCCGCCGCCGCGGCGCCGGCGCGCAGCTCCAGCGCCACCACGGGCGCCGGGCCCGCGGAGGTGGAGCCGGCGAGGGGCGCGGCCTTGCGGTGTGCTCCCTCGGCGATGTCCCTGGCGGCGTTCGCGAGCGCGCTCAGGCGCGCGAGCGGGCCCGAGGCGTCGCGGACGCGGGCGAAGCTGCGGGGCGGGCGCTCCCAGCTCGCGGCCATCGCCTCGACGGTCGTGAGCTCGCCGCGGCGGACCCGCCGCTCCAGCCAGTCGACCGCGCCGGGCGGGATCGAGGGGTCGCAGCGCATGTGCGCCAGCAGATCGGCGGGCGTGGAGAGCGGCGCTACCGCGCGGCACAGCGCGAGCAGGGCGAATCCGGTTCCGGTCTGGCGAAGCGGGATGCGCGCGTCGAGGGCGACCGGCAGGCCGTGCTCCTCGAGAACCGAGGCGAGCAGCGGGCCGTCGGCGGCCGGGTCGCGGAGCGTGACCACGATGTCCTGCGGCGACGCGCCCGCGGCCACCAGCCGGCCCGCCTCGATCGCTATCGCGTCGGCCTCGCCGCGTTCGCCGGCGGATTCCATCAGCGCCAATCCGTCGTCGGGCTCGACGGTCGCCGCCCCGGCCTCGAAGAGATGGCGGTCCAGGTGCACGAGCGTCCTGCTCGCGCTGTGCTCGGGCGCCTCCTCGAGGGTGATCTCCGACCCTGGTTCCAGCTCGGCGCGCAGGTCGGCGAGCATGCCCGCGCGCGCCGCGAGGGCCACGCGGTCCGCGAAGTTGACCGCCACGGTCACCTCGCCGGCGCCCTTCAGCGCCCGCAGGAGCTCGCGCTGGGCGACGCTGAGGTCGTCGAAGCCGTAAACGAAGACCGGCCGTGCGCCGAAGCGCGCGGGCTCGGCCTCGACCGCGGTCAGGACCGCGCGGTGCAGAGTGCCCCGATCCCCGCGCCCAGTCCGGTCGCGAAGCTCGGCGTATGTGGAATAGAGGCGCGCGATCTCGGCCTCGGCGGCGCCGTCGTCAAGCTCGGCGGCGGCCGCGGCCAGGTCGCCCGGCTGGATGAGCGCCGCCCCAAGCTCGGAGATCAGGGCGTCGAGCGCCGGCGCGAAGCCCGGGCGCTGGGCCGAGCGCGCGAGGACGCGGAGCCCCGCCCGCCCGGCCACCACACGGATGAGGGCGAGGCGCTCGGGGCTCGACAGCGGCAGGCCCGTGTGGACCCCGTACGCCTCGGCGAGATCGGCGAAGAGCCAGTCGAACGTGCGCAGCGATATGCCCAGGGCGGCGCCGCCGCCCGCGCAAAGCTCGTCCTCGAAGCGGTTGACGTCGGCGCTGGAGCGCACGACCAGCACGGGCTCGCGATCCGCGCAGGCGCGAAGCCGCGAGAGAACCTCTCCGGCGCGGCCCGAATTGGGCGGTCCGACGATGAGTGTGAGCCCCATTTCCCTGAGCATAGGTCGGGGGCAGGACCCTGCGTCTGACGTCCGATGTCGGCTCTATCTTCGCCCGCGATGTCCCTCTGCTTCATCGACCCGGCCGACGCCATCAGGGCCATCGCGGATTCCGTTGGGCGCGAGGCCAGGCGCCAGCTTCTGGGCGAGGCGGTGCGCGCCTGGGTCGACGAGATCCCCGACGACGAGCTCGAGTCCCACTACGCGCGGGCCATCTCGGAGCTCGACGAGCACGACATCTCGATGCTCGCGGCCTGGCACGCGTCGATGGACATCGGCCACCCGCTTCCCAACCGCGACTTCCTGATGGGGGCGTTCTCCTCCCTCGGTGACCATCGCCGCGAGGCGCTCAAGCTGGCGGCCGGCTTTCGCGGGGAGGAGGCCGTCGATGCCGGCGTCACCGAGGAGCGCGCCCTCGAGACGGTGCTCGACTGGCTCTCACCGCCCAGGCTGATGGAGCTGGCGGTCGAGGCCGTCGAGCTCTACGTCTGGGATCGCGGCGGCTCCGACAACTAGTCCGCGTGATCCCGTCCCGCCTCACCGCCGTCACGCTCGGCGTGCACGACCTCGCGGCGATGAAGGCCTTCTTCGAGGACCTCGGGTGGGAGACGAATTCGAAGCAGGACGACTTCGCGGCCTTCCCACTGGGCGGCGCCGTGCTCTGCCTCTACGAGGTCGCCCTGCTGGCGCACGAGGCGGCCGGCGATCCACCCGCCCCGGGTAATGCGTTCAAGGGCTTCACGCTCGCGGTGAACGTCGCCGAGCGCGAGGAGGTCGACTCCTCGCTCGCCACTGCCATCGGGGCGGGCGGCCGGCTCCTCGCCGAGCCCACCGACCGTGCCTGGGGCGGGCGCTCCGCCTACTTCGCCGACCCCGAGGCCAACGCCTGGGAGCTCGCCTGGCTGCCCGGCTCGGAGTTCGACGAGCGCGGCGCCCTCATCTGGCCGTTCTGAGGGCCCGCTCGCGCCGGGTGCGTTGACCGGATCGGTACCGTCACAAGCGTGGAGGGCGTGCCCTACAAGTCGTCGCAGGGGCGCTGGGTGCTTGCGGTCACGGTCCTCGGGTCGGGAATGGCGTTTCTCGACGCAACCGTCGTCAACATCGGCCTGCCCGCCATCGGCGAGGACCTCGATGCCGGCATCAGCGGGCTCCAGTGGGTGCTCAACGGCTACCTGGTCACACTCGCCGCGCTGATCCTGCTGGGCGGCTCGCTCGGCGACCGCCTGGGGCGAAGGCGGATGTTCAGTCTGGGCGTTGCCTGGTTCACGGTGGCCTCGGCCGTGTGCGCCGCGTCGCCCAGCATCGGCTTCCTGATCGCAGCCCGCATCCTTCAGGGCGTCGGGGGAGCCCTGCTGACGCCGGCGAGCCTGGCGATCATCGAGGCAACCTTCCGGCGCGAGGACCGCGCAAGGGCGATCGGGGCATGGTCTGCGCTAACCGGGGTCTCGACCGCGATCGGGCCGCTCGTCGGCGGGTATCTCATCGGCGCCGTCTCCTGGCGGGCGATCTTCTTCCTCAATCTGCCGCTGGGGGTGTTCGTGATGATCGCGGGACGCCGGCACGTGCCTGAGACCCGCGACGAGGGCGCCACGGGAAGCCTCGACTTCGCCGGCGCGATCCTGGCCGCGGTGGGGCTGGCCGGGCTCACCTTTGCGCTGATCGAGGCGCCGTCGGGCTCGTCGATCGCCCTCGTCGTCGCCGCGGCCCTCATCGGGATCCTGGCGATCGTGGCCTTCGTGCGCACCGAGGAGCGGGTGCCGATGCCGATGCTGCCGCTCGACATCTTCCGCTCGCGCCAGTTCAGCGCCGCGAACGGCGTGACGTTCGTGGTCTACGGCGCGCTCGGTGGGGTGTTCTTCCTGTTCGTCGTGTTCCTGCAGACATCGCTCGGCTACTCGCCCACCGAGGCGGGCGCGGCGTCGCTGCCGATCACGTTGCTGATGCTCACCCTCTCCGCGCGCTCGGGCGCTCTGGCCTCGCGCATCGGCCCGCGCCTGCAGCTCACGGCCGGCCCCTTTCTGATCGCGGCGGGAATGCTCCTGATGTCGCAGATCAGCGTCGGCGACAGCTACCTGGGCGCGGTTCTGCCGGCCATGGTCGTCTTCGGCCTGGGTCTCGCCTGCACGGTCGCGCCGATCACGGCGACCGCCATGGCCGCCGCTCCGGCACGTCACTCGGGCCTGGCGTCGGGCGTCAACAACGCGGTCTCGAGGACGGCTCAGCTCTTCGCCGTGGCCGCGCTGCCCGCCCTCGTCGGCATCTCAGGGTCCGACTACGCGAACGCCGACTCCCTGCAATCGGGGTTTCACGAGGCGATGCTCATCACGGCGGCCGCGGCCGCGATCGGCGGCGTCGTCGCGTGGTTCACGATCTCCAACGAGGTCCTCGGGGTCGACGAGCACGACCACCCCGAGGGCGAGTACTGCAGGCATTGCGCCATGGCCGGGACACCGCTGGTCGAGCAGGCGGACGCCGGCGAGCCTGCGGTCTCCGAGCCCGTGCCCGCCGCGGCCGGGCCCGCCTGATCAGCGCTCGCCCAGCGCCGTCTCGATCTCGGCGATCGCCTGCTCGCTGGTGCGGAAGTGCACCGCGCGCAGGCCAAGCTTCGACGCGGCCTCGCAGTTGACGTCCATGTCGTCGATGAACAGGCAGGTGGACGGGTCCGGATTGCCGATGCGCTCGAGGGTGAGCTCGTAGATGCCGGGCTCGGGCTTTCGCATGCCGACGAACGCGGAGTCCACGACCGTCTCGAAGATCTCGTCGACCGGCAGCATCTTCCGCCAGCGCGGCTCCCATTCGCGCACGTTGTTGGTCAGCAGCGCCATGCGCCGGCCCGAGTCGCGCGCGGTGCGCATCAGATCGATCATCGCCTCGTTGGGGTGGAGGGCCTGAAAGTAGATCTCGCTGAAGCGGTGCAGCTCGGGGCGGTGCCCCAGGTCGGCCTCCAGCTCGGCGCCCAGGGTCTCCAGGAAATCCGACTCCCGCACGTGCCCTCGCTCCAGCTCGTAGAGCGGGTGCTCGCCCTCCCGCTCGGCGATGCGCGACATCGCCTTGCCGAGCGACTCCATCGGGATCCCGGTGTGATCCTGCACGGCGGCGAACGAGGCCAGCAGCGGCGTCGTGAGGACGCCGCCGAAGTCGGAGATGACCGCCTCGACGGGCCGGCCGGAGCTCATGGGGCGCTCAGGACCTCGAAGAGGCCCATTCCCGGCGAGCCGCCCAGTCCCATCCGCAGCACGCTGGTCTCGACGGAGCCCTCCGTGCCGGTGCTGACGACGTCGCCCGAGGCGCGTGCGATGGCGTGCTCGTCGTGCTCGGAGGCCTCGAGGTTGAAGCGCTCCAGCGCTCCGCTCCGCCCGCGCTGGGTGGACAGCAGCGGATCCTCCAGCACGGCGGGATCGGCGCCGGTCCTGGCCATGATCGCGACCACCACGTCGTCGCCGTGGCCGCGGGCCTCGCGGGGGCGCAGGGCAGCGCAGGCGAGCTTCGACCCGTCGGCGAAGCCCGCCGAGAGCACGCGCAGGCTCTGCCATTGCGACCAGTCGGGCTCGCCGTCCATGCGCCAGGGCCGCTGGGGCGCCTCCGAGCCGGCGAGCGCGTCGAGGCCCTCGCGCCCCCACTCGATCGTCGGCGCGTCGTCGCCGGCGCCCAGCTGCACGGCGAACGCCGGCTCGTCAGCTGCCATTGGAGCCCCCGGGCGGCAGCTCTGTGTCCTGCACCTCGCGGGCGTCGCCCTCGTAGTCGTAGGCGCGGCGGTGACGAGGTTCGGGGCCCGCGCCCCGGGAGGGGCCGGCAGGGCCCCGCGGGTCGCCCGTGCTCCGCGGGCCGCCCGCGCCGAAGACGCCCACCGTCACCCGCGCGCGGCGCCTCGCGACCCGCAGGACGAAGCCGCGCAGAAGCGCTCGAGTCGGCGGCAACAGCAGGGAAAGGCCGATGACGTCGGTGATGAACCCAGGGGCGAGCAGAAAGGAGCCACCGACGATGATCATCGCCCCGTCGAAGACCTCGCGTGTGGGCACCCGGCCCTCCGCCAGGGCCTGGTTGAACCGTCCCCAGACGGCCCGGCCCTGTGAGCGCGAGATGGCCGCGCCGACGAAGCCGTCGACGATCAGCAGCGCCAGCGTCGGCAGAAAGCCGATCGCCTCGCCCACCTTGATGATCACGTAGATCTCCGCGATCGGCAGGACGATGAACAGGACAAGGAGGAAGACCATCGCTACGATCATTCCATGGTCACTACCGATGACGTGTACGAGGTTCTCGAAGAGGTAATCGACCCCGAGCTCGGGCTCGACTTCGTCTCACTCGGCCTGGTCTACGACGTGGAGGTCGAGGAGGAGGAGGTCTACGTGACCTTCAGCCTCACCACCCCCGCCTGCCCGATTGGTCCCCAGGTGACCGAGCAGATGCGAGAGCTGGTGGGCGAGATGGAGGGAGTGGACAAGGTCCACCCCAAGATGGTCTTCGACCCGCCCTGGTCTCCGGAGATGATGTCCGAGGACGCCAAGTTCGCGCTTGGGTTTTAGGCGCTCGGCAGGTGGCGGGGTATAGGATCCGACCTAACCTGGCGGGAGAACCAACGGAGGCGACGCTTTGGGTATGCGCGGATCGGTGGCCGGACTTTCGACGATTGTGAGCGCGCTGCTCCTCGCCGCGCCGGCGGCGGCGGCCGACCCGGCCTGCGGCGACACAGTCACGCACAACGTCAAGCTGCACGCCGACATGGACTGCTCGGCGACGAGCTCCAACGGCATCATCATCGGCAAGAACGGGCTGACGATCGACCTCAACGGCCACACGATCACGGGCCCGAACACCACCTCCTATTACGGCGTCGACGGCACGGGGGGCTTCGACAAGATCACGGTCAAGAATGGGACCGTGAAGGACTTCGAGGAGGGCGTCTACTTCGACTACACGACCGGCAGCCACATCGACCACATCAAGTCGGTCGTCACCTCCGGAGGCTATCCGCTCGACATCGAGTACTCGCAGCAGAGCAGCATCACGCACTCGGTGGCCGACGGCCCGGCCGACGATGGCATCTACCTCTACTACAACAACGCCGTCAAGGTCTCGGACACCAAGGTGAAGAACGGCGACCCGTTGGGCGAGAGCGGCGTCTACGACTACTACAGCCGCTCGACGCTCACGAACGTGACGTCGACCGGTTCCGAATACGGGATCTACCTGGAAGCTCCGTACCGCGGCTACAAGGTCCTGAAGAGCCACGCCAACGAGAACTCCTACGCAGGCATCTACGTCTCCGGCAACTACCCGACCAATGTCTCCCAGGCGCGGGTCGAGCAGAACACCGCCAACAACAACGGCGACTACGGGATCTACGCGGAAGTGCGACTGGACGGCAAGAAGAAGAACCACGCCCAGGGCAACGGCACCCAGAACTGCTACCACGCGAAGTGCTGAGACGTCTCGCCGCCCTCAGAGCGGGCTGAGCACGTCGAGGAAGCCGACGCAGCCGGGCCGGCTGTCCCAGCGCGTGCATCGCCACAGGCCGGGCTTGCACTGGGCGAACGTCGACCTCGACACCCGAACGCGTCACGATCGCCGATGAAGATGAAGAATGACCAGGCCAGGCTCAATGCTCTGGAGCAGGTGTTGGAGGCCTTCAACCGCCACGACCTCGACGCGATCATGTCCCACTTCGCCAATGACTGCGTCTTCGAATCGCCGCGCGGCCCCGAGCCGTGGGGCCGGCGGTTCGTGGGCAAGGACGAGGTGCGACGCGGGCTGGCGGCCCGCTTCGAGGGCATTCCCAACGTCAGCTACACCGACGACGTCCACTTCGCCTGCGGCGACCGCGGCGTCTCGGAGTGGACGATCAGGGGAACGACGGTCGAGGGCGATCGAATCCAGGTCCGGGGCTGCGACCTCTGGGCCTTCGGAGAGGATGGGAGGATCGTCCGCAAGGACTCGTTCTGGAAGATCCGCGAGCCCTGATCCTGCCTCGTCGCGGATGCTTGACCCCGCCCGCATAATGGTCGCGCTTGCCCTCGCCTTCGACTGACGCCATCATCACGGGCCTCGGGCTCGCGATCGTCCTTGCGATCGTCTGCCAGCTCGTCGCCAGCCGCTACCGGGTCCCGGCGATCGTGCTGCTGCTGCCGGTCGGCTTCGTCGCCGGGGCGATCACCGGCGACGTCGACCCGAACGAGCTCTTCGGCGCCACCTTCCAGCCGCTGGTCTCGATTGGGGTCGGCCTGATCCTCTTCGAGGCCGGGCTGCGCCTCGACTTCGCCGAGCTGGCCTCCGGGGCCCGCCGAGTCGTCTTGCGGCTCATCACGACGGGCGTGGTCATCACCCTCGTCGGTGTCACGGTCGCGGTGGAGGTCATCTTCGGGCTCAGCTGGGGGGTCTCGGCGCTTCTCGCTGGCGTCCTCGTGGTCTCCGGCCCCACGGTCGTGCTGCCGCTGCTCTCGTTCGTCCGGCCCTCGGATCGGGTGCGCTCGGTGCTCAAGTGGGAGGGCACGCTCATCGATCCCATCGGCGCCCTCCTCGGGGTCCTCGCGCTGCACGCCATCATCAACGGCGCCTCCGGCGACCGCCCGTTCAGGCCCGGGCAGCTGTGGCTCAGCATCGGGGTCGGGCTGGGCTTCGGGCTGGCCGGCGCGGGGCTGCTGTGGCTGCTGCTCCGCGCGACCGAGCGTTCCTCGCCTGCGCAGGGGCTCTCAGCGGCGCTGATGGTCGTGACCGCCGCGGTCGTCGCCGCCGACGTGCTGCGCGAGGACTCGGGCCTGATCGCCGCGGTCGTCATGGGCGTGGTCCTGGCGCAGCAACATCAGCTCGACGTCTCGAGGATCCTCGAGTTCTACGGCACGGTGGTCGAGCTGCTGATCGGGATTCTCTTCGTGCTCATATCGGCGTCCGTCGCTCCCAGTCAGGTCGTTGCCGTCCTCCCGGAGGGCCTGCTGCTGATCGCGATCATGGTCGTCGTCTTCCGTCCGCTCGTCGTTGCGGTCGCGACGTGGGGATCGGGGCTCCAGTGGCGCGAGCGGGCGTTCATGGCGTGGATGGCGCCGCGAGGCATCGTCGCTGCGGCGACCGCATCGGCGTTCGCGCTCTCGCTCGCCGAGGCGTCGATTCCGGGAGCCAATCGCGTTCTCCCCATCACCTTCGTGGTGGTCTTCGGGACGGTCGTGCTCTACGGGCTCACCGCGATGCCCGCCGCCCGGCTCCTGGGGGTCGCGGGCACCGGTGCCTCGGTCATCGTGATCATCGGTGGCCACGACTGGGCGCGGATGTTGGCCGGAGCGCTCAGAGACGCCGGCGTGCGGGTGCGTCTGTGGACCGACCGCGAGGAGGAGCAGGCGGCGGCCCGGGAGGCCGGAATCGACGCCCGCAGGATCCCGCTCGGCGTCGACGTGGAAAGCCGCGAAGCCGAGCTCGAGGAGGTCAGCGACGCCCTCGTCGTGACCGAGAGCGACTACTTCAATTCGCTCGCGGCCTATGAGCTGCGCCGCGAGCTGGGGCGCGGCCGCGTCTACCGGCTGGCGCCGCGCGAGTCCTCGATGGAGCCGGGGCCCGGATACGAGGAGGGCGGCATCCTCTTCGGCGACGCCTTCACCTACCCCGAGCTCAGCCGCCGCTTCGAAGCCGGGGCGACGCTCGCCGAGCTGCCGGCGGACGGGCCGAAGGCGGACGGTGACGGGGTGACGCCGCTCGTCCTCGTCGGCGCCGACGGTCGCGTCCGGATCGCGACGGTCGGCGGGCCCCCCGAGCTCGAGACCGGGGCCCGCGTGATCTGTCTTGCCGAAGCGATACCGGCCGGCGCTCGCTAGGGGGCGGGCGGCGGCTGCAACCGCTCGCGGCACAAGGGCCGTTTCGCCCGTCACGGCTCAATCTCTTGGCTCGAAGCGCCGATGAACTTCTGGGATGCCGGGCCCGGATCTAAACGAGGAGACGGCCGCGCACGAGGCGCGGCCCGCGACATCGAGCTCCAACGGGTCCGGACCCGTTGCGGCGCCCCCCAGCGAGCGCCGTGAGACCAGCGGGCTGACGTCCAAGCTCCTGCTCGCCTACGTCGAGCACGCCGGGGGGCCGGTCGCGGCCCAGGAGGTGGTCGAGCGCTCCGGGCTCGCCGGTTTCGGGGACGACTTGCGCCGCGAGGACTTCTGGTTCTCCTACGACACCAAGATCCGGCTCTTCGAGGCCGCCGCCGAGGTGATGGACGACCCGCACGTGATGCGCAGCGCCGGGGAGCAGGCGCTCGATCTCGGGATCGGTGAGGGGCTGAAGCTGGCGCTACGGGCCCTGGGCTCGCCGCGGATCGTCTACGAGAACGTCGTCCGCGCCAACGGGAAGTTCAGCGGCAGCCACTCCATGGAGCTGCTCGAGCTGGGCGGCACCCACGCGCGCATCCGCTACGTGAGCAAGATCGGGCCGGTCTACAGCCCGCTGGACTGCGACTACAACATCGGCCTTCTCTCCTGCGTCCCGCGGCTGTTCGGACAGCAGGCCGCGCGGGTTGCCCATCCGCAGTGCGCCGGACGCGGCGACGAGGCCTGCGTGTACGACATCTCCTGGACGGGCGGCGCGAACGAGCTGCGTTTCGCCCTGGGCTGTGGCCTCGCAGGCGGGGTGCCGCTGGCGATGAGCGCGCTCCTCGCGCCCGCCCTGCTGCCGGCTGCCGCCGGCGTGGCCGCGGTGGCCGTGGCCGGAGGCGTCTGGCATACGGCGAGGGCCCGGCGGGCGCGCTGGCGCCGGCTGCGCGACGAGCTGAGCGAGCAGGCCCTCGTTTCGCAGCGCCTTCAGGGGTCCTTCCAGGAGCTTCTCGGTGACCTGCGGGTCGACGAGGTCCTCGCCAAGATCTGCAACCACGCCAGGACCGCCATTGGCGGCAAGGAGTTCGTCCTGCTGCTGGAGGAGGGGGGCCGCCTGTCGAGTCGCAGCTCGTCGACCCTGCCGGACTCGGTCATCGAGGCGATCGAGGCCTGGGCGGCCGAGCGCCTCGCTCCGTCCGCCGGCTCGGTGCTGATCGAGGACCTCGCCGGCGAGCCGCGCCTGGCCGAGCTGCCGGCGCACTCCCACGTGCCGCTGGGCTCGCTGTGCGCCGCGGCCCTCAGCAATCGCGGGCGCCGCCTCGGCGTGCTGGTGGCCCTTGGCTCCCAGGCCCGCGCCTTCCTGCCGCGCGACGTCGAGCTGCTCGAGGCCTACGCGGCCCAGGCCGCGCTCGCCGTCTACAACGCCCGCCTCTACGCGACCCAGGAGAAGCTCGCCCTTCACGACCCGCTCACCGGGCTGCTCAACCACAGGGCCTTTCACGAGACCCTCGTCGCGGAGCTCGAGCGCTCGCGCCGTTACGGCGACGACCTCACCATCGCGCTCCTCGACCTGGACCGCTTCAAGCGGGTCAACGACATCTCCGGCCACGCTGAGGGCGACCGCGTGCTGCGCGAGGTCGCCATCGCGTTCGCCGCTTCGTGCCGCTCCACGGACCGCGCCTTCCGGCTCGGTGGCGACGAGTTCGCGCTGATCCTGACGAACACCGGCGAGGCGGACTCGCGAGTGGTCGCCGAGCGGGCGATCGAGGCGATGGGCAGGATCGACGAGAGGGTCGGTGCCTCCTACGGGCTTGCCTCCTGGCCCGATGACGGGGGCAGTCGCGACGTGCTGATCGCCCACGCCGACGCCGACCTCTACGCAATGAAGGCCCGTGGCGACGCCGCGCCCGAGGCGGCGCCGCGCAGAGAAGTTCCGGAGCCGCCGCCGGTGGAGCGCCATCTGCAGCTTGCCGCCCGGCTCTCGGCGAGGCTGGCGACCACGGCGGAAAGCGCCGAGATCGCGCGGCTCGCGATCTCCGAGCTCGATCGGGGGCTCGGCTACCCGCTGGCCCTGATCATGCGGCTCGACGAGGACAAGATGATGCGCACCATGGCCGTCGCCGGCGAGCTGAGCGAGCGGGTTGAGGTCGTGAACTGGTCACAGCACATCGAGGTCGGGATCAACGGCAGGGCGGTCCGCACCGGGGAGGCGGTGCTCGTTCGCGACACCGCCCTCGATCCGGCCTACGCCGGGCACCACTTCCGCGGAGATTCCGGGCCCCGCCTGCGCTCGCACCTGGCGGTTCCGGTCCGCGCGGGCGACGGGATCTGGGGCGTGTTGGTGCTCTGTGCCGAGGAGCCCTTCGCCCTCGGTCCGTCCGACCGGGTCCTGCTCGAGACCGCAGCCGCACAGGTGGGAGCCGCCCTTCACCGCAGCGCGCTCTACGGCGAGCTCGAGCGCGCCTTCACCACGACCCTGGGCGCCCTCTCCGATGTGCTGGAGGCCAAGGACGGGGCGACGGCCGAGCACTCCCGCGCCGTCGCCGACCTGGCCGAGGCGGTCGGCGCGCGCGTCGGCATGAAGGGCGAGGAGCTGCGCCACGTTCGCCACGCCGCCCTGCTGCACGACATCGGCAAGGTCTCCGTCCGCACCGAGCTCTTGGCCAAGCCCGGAGCCCTCACGGATGCGGAGTACCTCGAGGTCCAGGAGCACGCGGCCGTGGGCGGCCACATCCTGGAGCGCACCGTCTTCCTCGCGCCGATCGCCCCGCTCGTCCGGGCATCGCACGAGCGCTGGGACGGCCGCGGCTACCCCGACGGGCTGAAGGGCGAGGACATCCCGCTCGGCTCGCGCGTGGTGTGCGCCTGCGATGCAGCCCACGCGATGCTCTCCGCCAGGCCGTACCGCCCCGCGCTCGGCATCGCGGAGGTGCGCGCCGAGCTCGGCAACTGCGCCGGCAGCCAGTTCGACCCGCAGGTGGTCGAGGCGCTGCTCGCCGAGCTTCCGGGCTAGAGCGGGCTGAACGCGTCGAAGAGACCGATGCAGCCCGAGGCGGACTCCGGCAGCCCATGCCCCCTGGTGTCGATGCGCGTGGCGTCCCAGCAGCCCATGCCGTGGGTGCTCACGCGATAGGCGACGCCCAAGCTTCCCTCCGGGTCGGCGACCGTGCAGGGCGGCGACGATCGCAAGAGCCTTCAGGTTCCTTAGCCGCTCCTCGCGCCGTCTTGCGGCGGCCCAAGCGCTGCCTCCATGCGCGAAGCCTAGCCCGCCGCCCGCCGCCCTCCAGGAGTCCGTGGAGCTCCCGCATCATCTGTTCGGGCTCCTCCATGACGTCTCCGTGCGTGTATCGGCGGAAGTCGTCGCCGCGCGCATGAGCCTCTCGCTCGCGCCTTCGGTCACGTTCCCAGGCGTGACGTGAGCGGTGATACGTGTAGCTGTCGAGCTCGACCGTCAACCGCCGCTCGGGCCATCGGCAGTCGACTCGCCGGCCACCGGCGGGCTTGTTCGTGACGGGCAGGGGTAGCCCCGCCTCCCTGAGCCGCTCTAGAAAGCGGCGCTCGATGACGCTCAGCGTGACGTGGGCGTCGCCGTCGAGAACCTGGCGCAGGCGGGCCGCGCCCTTCGCGTTCGGGTGCCGGGCCAGCACCCGCTTCACGTGGCCGGGCGTGGTCCGGTACCTCACCCCGGCCTCGTGGCACGCAGCCGCGAGCGCGTCGATGTCGAGGACTGCCGCGAGGTCGATGAGGGTCCGCGCCACCGTGGTGACTGCGATTCCGCGATGGAGGGTGACTTCGCCCGGGCCGAGTCGGCATCGACGCACGCGGACGCCGTGGACATGGCGCTTTGTCCTGGCGATCACCTCGGGTGGGGGTGCCGGCCCCCTGGTCAATGAGAGGAGATGGGCTGCCGCCGCTCCGGCCAGGGCAGCGCCTGGGCCGCAGGCCTTCACCGCGGCCGTGTTGGTGGCCTCGCAGCTCGGCGCCGCGTGTCCGACCCGGTAGACGCCGGGGTGGACCTTGATCAGCGACCCCGCGGCCATGCTCGTTCGTATCTGCTGGGCGCTGATTCCGGCGCGAAGGAGCTCGTCACGTGTGACTACGCCATGAGCACGCCCCGCGATTCGAGCAATGATGGAGGGAGCTTTGGTCGATTGGTGGTCTATACGACCCCCTAAGCGCCAAAGCCCCTGCCGCGCCCCCCGTTGGAGCGTCTGCCCCCCCGGACACCGCCGCGGCCCCGCTCCCTGACTCCGGCCCGCCCCTTCAGTGATTCTCGGGCTTCGCACCTCAGCCCTCGGCGTACTCGGGCTCGCCCACCGGCGCCGGGGTCAGGGCGGCCGCCGAGATCACGAGCAGGAACGCGAGCATGCGCGCGACGACCCCGACTGCGTTGCTTGGCAGCGGCTCTCCGAAGACGATGGGCCCCGCGGCGATGGTGACGACGTTCGCCGCGACGCTGGTGACCGCGATGACGGGAACGGCCTTCCCGAGCTGGAGGCTGCGGGCGGACACCAGCAGGCCCACAAAAGAGGCGAGGATGATGACCGCGGTCAGCGGGTGGAAGATGATCTGGACCGCCGGGTCGCCGAGGCGGCTCGACAGCGCCTTGATCGAGGTGTCGGAGGCGGCCCAGAGCAGGCCCGCGGCCGCCCCGAGCACGACGCCCTGCCTCGGACCGGCGGGCGCCAGGGCGGCCAGGGCGAGACCGGCTCCGCCCGCGAGCGCGATGAACGGCACCAGCCGGGCGGCCTCGTAGTGGGAGTGGGCGTCGTGCGCGGTGTCGCCGAGGGTCGCGGCGAGGAACGCCAGGCCGGCTGCCGCCAAACAGACCCCGATCCACTCGCGCCGCGTGACCGCGTAGCCGAAGAGGCGGTCGGCGGTGACGGTGAGGAGCACCAGCCCGCCGGCGATCAACGACTGCACGAGCGATATGGGCGCAAGGGACAGAGCGCCGACGTGCAGCGCCCACGAGCCCGTGGCGATGACGATCCCGAGCGTGTACGCACGCGAGCGGAACAGCACGAGCGAGCTGCGGATCGGGCGCCCGCGCTCGACGGCGGGCGACTCCACTGCGCCGCGGTGCTTGTAGAGGAAGCCGACGACCGAGGTGAACGCCGTCGCGACGGCGAGCCCCAGGCCGACCAGGACCGTCAGGCTCACGGAGCGGGCTGGCCGGCTAGGCGGCCGAGATGGGTGGGGGCGGGCCCTCGTCGCCGCCCTTGTCGTCGATGGGGGTGGGGACCTCCACGAGCGTCGTCGCCGCGCCCTCCTGCGAGACGGGCTCCCGGTCGAGCTGGATCGCGCGGATGGCGTGCTCGTCGGGCAGCTTTGCGAGCACCTCCTGCACGATCCCGCGGATGTCCTCCTCGTCGTGGCCGAAGTCGTCCAGCAGCGAGCGCAGCGCGGTGTGCGTGAGCTTGAGCTGGGCGGGCGTCAGCTCGAGGTGGTAGCGAAACGGCGTGTCGGAGTCGCGCGGGCCGTCGGTCATAACCGGCATCGTACGGCGCGAATCCCGGTACCGTGCGTGGCATGGTCGCGGTGGGACCAAGGGATCGCGGGCGCGTGCTCGCCCTCACGCTGCTTGCGCTGGCGCTCGGCATCGGGCTGCTCGCGCCGACGGCCGGCGCCTCCCTGCGCGCTCCCGGCAGCCTGGCGGCCAAGGCGGTTCGCGACTACTGGACGCCGGCGCGCATGCGGGCGGCGATTCCGGCCGGCGCCGCCCCCCTCGCGGCCGGCGACCGGGCCAAGCGGCGCACCATCGCCAGCCGGGTCGCCAAGCCGAAGAGCAGGCGGATGCGCACCCACGGCAAGGTCTTCTTCACCATCACCCCCTACGACTTCGAGTGCTCGGGCACGTCGGCCCGTGCCCCGTCGCACAGCCTGGTGATCACCGCCGGCCACTGCTCGTATGACCGCACGCTCACGAGCCTCGGGAGCAACGCGATCACCAACTGGATGTTCGTTCCCGCCTACTCCCACGGCCGCGCGCCCTACGGCAAGTGGCCGGGGACCACCACCGCGACCAGCCAGTGGCAGGCCTCGAGCCCGACGATCTCGCCCACCGGCGACATCCTCGGCGGCGACCTGCGCTTCGACGTGGGCGCGGGCAAGGTCGTCGACCGTCGGCGGCAAGACGCTGCAGTCGGTGGTCGGCGGGCAGCAGCATGGGCTTCAACGAGAGCCGCAAGCGCCGCTACCTGGCGATCGGCTATCCCGCCGAGGCTCCCTTCACGGGGAAGACCGAATGGAGCTGCCACTCGCCGCTGAAGGGAACCGACGGCTCGATGGGCGCGCCGGCGACCATCGGCATCTCCTGCGACATGACCGGGGGCTCCAGCGGCGGGGGCTGGGTCGACGGCAGGGCAGGCTCGTCTCGGTGACCAGCTACTCGCGAAGCGGCGACAACGACACGCTCTACGGCCCCTACTTCGGGAGCCAGGTCAGGTCGTTCTACAACTCGGTCAAGAACGGCTAGGCGCCGACGCCGGCGAGGAGGCCTCGGCCGCCGCCGCCGCCTCGAGCAGCTCGGCGAGCGATTCCTCGAGGCCGCGCGCGAAGACGTCGAGGTCGGGCATGGCGTCGTAGTCCGCCAGCAGGCCGAAGTTGACCCCGCCGTTGTAGGACATGATCGCCACGAAGAGCGCCTGGTTGGGAGGCAGGAAGCCCACCGGGAAGATGTCCTCGAGCTCGCGGCCCAGCACGTAGAGCGGCATCTGCGGCCCCGGGACGTTCGTGACCACCAGGTTGAAGAGCCGCGTCGAGAAGTTGATCCGCGCGGCCTGGGCCAGCAATGTCGGCGGCGCGAAGTCGTTGAAGCGGGTGATCATCTGTGCCCCGATCGCCTGCTTGGAGTGCTTGATGCCGTCCATCGCCTCCGCGACGGTCCGCAGGCGCGCGATCGGGTCCTCGATGTAGACCGGGATCGGAGCGCGCATCACCGTCAGCTTGTTGCCGAGCGCACCGTGCTCGTCCTCCGCGCGGATCGAGACCGGGACCTGCGCCCGCAGCTCGAGCCCCTCGGTGCGGATCCCGCGCGCGTGCAGCCAGCGCCGAAGCGCTCCCGACACCACGGCCAGCACGACGTCGTTGACCGTGCCGCCGAAGGCGTTCTTGATGCGCTTGTACTGGGCCAGGTCGCCGCGCACCCACTCGAAGCGCCGGTGCGAGCCGATCTCCACGTTCAGCGGCACCTCGGGCGCGGCGTTGGCGAAGGCCCAGCCGATCTCCCCGACGCCCTCGATCGCCTCGGTGAGGCGACCGATCGTCGGCCGGGGGTGCTGGACCGCTCCCTCCGCGCGACGAACGACGCGGGCCGGGAGCGTGGCCAGGTCCTCGAGCGAGCGCGCCACCATCGTCGCCTGCGAGGGCTCCGGCTTGGGAGCCCAGCCGTCGTCGCCCTCGATTGAGCTGGGGACGGGCTGAACGTCGAAGAGGACGGTTGCGATGTCCACTCCCGAGATGCCGTCGACCAGCGCGTGATGCGTCTTGGTGAGCAGCGCGAAGCGCTTGCGCGTCAGTCCCTGGACCAGCCAAAGCTCCCACAGGGGCTTGGTACGGTCGAGCTGCTGGGAGAAGATGCGCCCGGCCATCCGCCGCAGCTGCTCCTCCGAGCCGGGGCTCGGCAGCGCGGAGTGGCGCACGTGGTAGGAGAGGTTGAAGTTCGGGGCGTCGATCCAGAAGGGACGGCCGGTCTGCGCCGGCGGATACGCCAGCTTCTGGCGAAAGCGCGGCACGAGATGAAGCCGGCTGCGCACGTGCTCGAGCAGGTCGTCGTACGCCGGCGGCGGGCCCTCGAAGACCGTGATCCCGCCCACGTGCATGTGGCTGGTGTCGCTCTCGTTCGTGAGGAACGAGAAGTCGATCGCGGAGAGCCTGTCCATGTGCCCCTGGGCCATGAGAGGAATCTAGTCGCTCGGTAGCCTCGCGGGGGATGCGTCGCGCCTGGATGTCGTTGACGGCCGCCATCGCCCTCGCCGGCTGCGGCGGCGTGCCGGATTCCCCGACCGTTCCCGGGCCCGTGCACGTGCCGAGCCATCCGCCCCCGGAGTTCCACGCCGCCCGGGCCTTCGCGGACCTGGGCGACCAGGTCGCGATCGGCCCGCGGCCCGCCGGGACGCCGGCGGGGCGTCGCGAGGCCCGGCTGATCGCCCGGCGCCTGCGCGCCGCGGGCGCGCAGGGAGTGCGGATCCAGCACCCCTACCTGAACGTCGTCGGCCACCTTCCGGGAACCGCGCCCGGCGCGATCGTGGTGGGCGCCCATCACGACACGAAGGAGATCCCGGGCTTCCTGGGGGCCAACGACGGCGCGTCCGGGGTGGCGGTGGCGCTCGAGCTCGCCCGCGACCTGGCCCCGGCATGGCGCGGCCCGCGGCTCGACTTCGCCTTCTTCGACGCCGAGGAGTCGCCCGGCCCGGGCAACGGCGCCGGCGCTTTCCTGCGCTCCGGCGACCGCGGCAGCCGCCAGTACGTGCGCCTGGCCCGCACGGGCGCCCAGGGCACGCCCCGCCTGGGCTCGATTCACGCGATGGTGCTGTTCGACCTGGTCGGCGACTGCGACCTGCGCATCCCCTTGGAGGCCAACTCGGATCCCTCGCTGTACCGGCTCTTCGCGGGGGCCGGCGGACCCGGCTCGCCGTTCCGGGGCACCTCGGGCGGCGTCCTCGACGACGACACGCCGTTTCAACGGCAGGGCATCCCGGCCGTCGACCTGATCGACTTCGATTTCGGCCCCGGGCCGCCGCCGGGCGCGTACTTCCACACCGCCCAGGACAACCTGCAGCACGTGTGCGCGCAGAGCCTCGACAGGTGTGGGAAGCGCGGCCCTCGCGGCAATTCCCGAATCGGTAGCCGCGGGGCGCTTGAAGCCGGCCAGACTGGAACGCCTCCTGGTCGCCGGAGACGTCCCCTGAGTCCTCCTCGCCGATGCCGCGGCGTATTCTTGCGGTCGGCTCGCCGGGCTCGAGGGCGCTGGTCTCGATCGTCGTGAGCGTGCGCGCCGAACGACCGTAGGCGCCTGACCCCGCTATCCGATACCGGCCTGTCGAGCGCTGCCCGGGTAGTACTCCTGCCGGTAGCGTCGCCTGCCTGGGATGGCGCGGGCATGATGATCCCCGCCTGGCCGCCGTCGACGCCCGTCTCTGCCACGACCCGCCCGAGGGCTGCCAGCTGCCCGTGGTTGGTAGTCTCGACGAGTCCTCGCCCATGTACCAGACGTTGCCCTGGCGGTCCTGCGCGTACCAGTCGAAGGTGCGCTCGGTTGGCCGGGCCGCGATGACGCGACCACGTCGCGGACCACGGTGGCCTCGATCCCCTCGATCCGCTTCGTCCGGTCGGTGACGCCGCGAGACGTCGCTGCTGCGGCGTGTCTTGCCGTCCTCGGCCACCCCGGTCCGCGCATCCACGTCCCGGCTCGCAGGGCGAAGAGGTTGTCGACGCCGGCGGAAGTTCGCCGGATCGAGTCGCGGTACGGGCCGGCAATCCGGCGCGACTCGGAGGCTGTCCCGCAGCGGGCCTGCGCGGCGGTCGTCGAGCCGACGGAGGTGCCGCACCCGGCGATCGCGGCGGCGGCCAGGACGGGAAGAGTGAGGGCTGAGAGCTTCATTTCGCGACTCCTTCGATTGGACTCCGAGGCCCGCGTTCTACGCCGCGCCGATGAAACGCCCGTGAAACCGGCGATTCGGGTGGGAGACTTCTCATCGTCCTTTCACGTTCCGAGCGCGAAGCTGAGCGAGCCACATGAGAGTCCTAATCGTCGAGGACCAGGAGAAGCTCGCCGGACTGCTCCAGCGGGGACTTCGCAAGGAGGGCATGGCCGCCGACCTTGCCCGGGAGGGCGAGGAGGCGCTGTGGATGGCCGCGGCCACCGCGTACGACGCGATCGTGCTCGACGTGCTGCTGCCGGGAGTCGACGGCCTCGAGGTGTGCCGAGCGCCTTCGCGGCGACGGGGTGGGCTCACCCATCCTGATGCTGACGGCCCGCGACGCGATCAGCGACCGCGTCGCCGGTCTGGACGCCGGCGCGGACGACTACCTCGTGAAGCCGTTCTCGTTCGCCGAGCTCCTGGCGCGCCTGCGCGCCCTCGTGCGCCGCGGCGCCGGCGAGCGTGCCGCCGCAGCTCGCGGTCGGAGACCTGCGGCTGGACCCCGCGACGCACCGGGTCTGGCGCGGGGAGGGGAGGTCGAGCTCTCGCCGAAGGAGCTCGCGATCCTCGACGTGTTCATGCGCCGCCCGGGGAGGTGCTGTCCCGCTACGAGCTGCTCGAGCACGCCTGGGACGGCGAGTACGAGAATCGCTCGAACGTCGTCGACGCCTACGTGCGGTTGCTGCGCAACAAGATCGACCGGCCCTTCGGCGTCGGAGCATCGAGACGGTTCGCGGGTCCGGCTACAGGTTGCGAGAGGACGGCGGCGGATGAGGGCGTTGCCCATCCGCATCCGCGTGACCCTCGTCTTCACCGTGCTGATGGCGCTCGTTCTCGCCGTCACCGGTTCTTCGTCTACGACCGCCTGCGCGCGGACCTCGATCAGGGCATCGACCGTGATCTCCAGAAACGAGCGGCCGCCCTCGCCACCGCGATCCGCGTGGGCGACGCCGGCCTGGGCGAGCCGGCGTTGAGCGTGCTTCGCGACCGCCAGCTCGGCTTCTCGCAGGTCCTGACCGCGGACGGGCGGTTGTTCGACGCTCGGCACCAGGCGGGCCGGCCCGTGTTCAACACCGCCCATATCAACACCTCCCCGGCGGGAGGATTCGTGTTCGTCGATCGAGCCGGCCTGCCCGGCCTTCACGGCGATCCGGGGCGCCTGCTCGCCACGCCGATCGGCTTCGAGCACCACCGGCTCGTCACCGTCGTCAGCGCCTCGCTCGCGGACCGCGATCACGCGCTGGAGAGCCTGCGCGAGCTCCTCCTGATCGGCGGCCCGATCGCGCTCGCGCTCGCCGCCCTGGCCGCGTACCTCACGGTCGCCGCCGCGCTTCGTCCCGTGGAGGCGATGCGGGCACGCGCCGGCGAGATCTCCGACGCGAATCCCGGCGAGCGCCTCCCGGTCCCACCCGCCGACGACGAGCTCGCGCCGGCTGGGCGCCACCCTGAACGCCATGCTCGACCGAATCCAGACCGCGCTTCGAGCGCGAGCGCTCCTTCGTTGACGATGCCAGCCACGAGCTTCGCACCCCGCTCGCGACCCAGCGGGCCGAGCTCGAGCTCGCGCTGCGCCACGCGGAGTCCCCGGCCGAGCTGCGCCGGGCCATCGCGTCGGCGATCGAGGAGACCGATCGCCTCGCAGCCCTCGCCGACGACCTTCTCCTGCTGGCTCAGGCCGACAAGGGCGCTGCTGCCGGTGCAGGCGCGTCCCGTGCAGGTGAGCGGCGTCCTCGCCGCCGCCGCTGCCCGCGAGCGCGACCGTGTCGACGCCGCCGGGCGCTCGCTGCACGTGATCGAGGCGAACGGCCTGGTCGCGCGGGGAGACCCCGCGCGCCTCGAGCGGGCTGTGACCAACCTCGTCGACAACGCCCTCGTCCATGGCGGGGGGGAGATCCGGGTCTCGGCCGAGCGCAGCGCCGACGCCATCGAGCTGCACGTGCGCGACAGCGGGATGGGCTTCCCGGCCGAGTTCCTGCCGCACGCGTTCGAGCGCTTTCGCCGTGCCGACGGCGCGCGCACGAGCGGGGGGACGGGGCTGGGCCTCGCGATCGTGGCGGCGATCGCCCGGGCGCACGGTGGCTCGGCGCATGCCGAGAACCGCTCTTCGGGCGGCGCCGACGTCTGGATCGAGATTCCGCCCCCGGCTAGCCGCCAGCTACCCTTCGGGTATGGCGGTCGCGGCCAAAACCCCTGCCCCGAAGCGGGTTCTTCTCGCCTCACCGCGCGGCTACTGCGCGGGCGTCGACCGTGCCGTGCAGACGGTCGAGCGTGCCCTCGATCTCTATGGCCCGCCCGTGTACGTGCGCAAGGAGATCGTCCACAACAAGCACGTCGTGGAGCAGCTCGCCGAGCGCGGCGCGATCTTCGTCGAGGAGGAGACCGAGGTGCCCGAGGGCGAGCTCGTCGTCTTCTCGGCCCACGGCGTGGCCCCCGCCGTCCACGAGAACGCCCAGGCGCGCAACCTCCGCACGATCGACGCCACGTGCCCCCTGGTCACCAAGGTCCACGTCGAGGCGCGCAAGTTCGCCGAGGCCGGCTACACGATCGTCCTGATCGGCCACGAGGGCCACGAGGAGGTCGAGGGCACCACGGGGGAGGCGCCGGCCAGCATCGTCCTGGTCCAGACGGCCGCCGACGTCGACGAGATCGAGGTCGCCGATCCGGAGAAGGTCGCCTTCATCACGCAGACCACGCTCTCCGTCGACGAGACCACCGGCATCATCGCCCGCCTTCGCGAGCGCTTCCCGGCGATCGTCTCGCCCAAGTCCGACGACATCTGTTACGCGACCACCAACCGCCAGATCGCGGTCAAGCAGCTCGCACGCGAATGCGACCTGGTGCTGGTCATCGGCTCGACCAACTCGTCCAACTCCAACCGCCTGGTCGACGTGACGCGCGAGCTCGGGACCCAGAGCCACCTCATCGACAACGCCGGGCAGGTGCGCGAGGAGTGGCTCCAGGGTGTCGAGACCGTCGGAATCACCTCTGGGGCAAGCGCCCCGGACGAGCTCGTCACCGAGCTCGTCGGCTTCTTCCGCGATCGGGGGGCGGACGAGGTCTCCGAGCTGCGCACGGTGGAGGAGGACGTCCGCTTCATGCTGCCCAAGGAGATCCGTCAGGAGCTCGCATCCCGGGCTTGAGGCCGGGAGGCATCGCAATCGCGGCGCTCGCGGCGCTCGCCGTGGTGCCGGCCGCGGCGCACGCCCTGCCAACGACGATCCGCGTCGGCGGGCCGAGTGGCGCGTCCGACGCAAAGATCGCCATCGTCGCCAGCGATCGCCGTCTCGCCGGCAGGCCTTTCGAAGTCACTCGGCATGGTCACGTTGCCTTCACCGGCCATCTCCGCGTCGCAAGGGGCTCGCCCGCCCCGTGGCGCCATGCTTATCGCGCTGACCTGTCGGAGATCCGCGGACCGGGCCGCTACGTCGTCCACGCGGGCGGGATCGCCTCGCGTGCGTGGAGGGTCCGTCTCGGGGGATCGGGCAGGCTGATCCCGCTCGTCCTCGACTTCTTCGCCTCGAACTCGGACGGCAGCGAGCCCTCGCCCATCCACGACCCCTCGCACCTGCACGACGCGACGATCAAGGGCGGCCCCCACGACGGCGAGCACGTCGACCTGACCGGCGGGTGGATGGACGCCGGCGACATGATCAAGTTCGCCCAGAACGAGGCCTTCAGCGCTGCTGCGCTCGAGGCTGCCGCCAGGCTTGACCCGGAGCATAGGAGCGAGATCGGGGCGCAGGCCGGCGTGGCGATTCGCTGGCTGGAGAAGCTTCACCCGTTCCCCAATGTCTTCGTGATCCAGGTCGGCGACCACCGCGACCACGACAATGGCTTCCGCGACCCCGCGCGCGACGACTCGTCCTCGCGTCCGGGCATCGGCCACCGCTTCGCCTACCACTGGGGCGAGGGCGTGGGCGGCGACATCGGCGGCAAGATCGCGACCGCGCTCGCGATCGCGGCCGACCGGGCCTCCGGCGCGCGGCGGACGCAGCTGATCGGCGAGGCGAAGCAGTGGTATGAGGCCGGCAGGGTGGCGCACCGCCCGACGCCCCGCGTGATCGACCCGTTCTACGTCGACTCGAACTGGAAGGACTCGATGGCCGCGGGCGCCGCCGCGCTCTACAGGGTCACGGGCCAGTCGTCGTATCTCGACGACGCGCGCACCTACCTACGCCAATACGGCAACGGCGACGCCTGGGGCTACTACGAGATGAGCCCCTTCGCCGCCGCCGACCTCTGCGGCGCCCTCGGCGCTCCGCCCCTCGGCGGTCAGGAGGCACAGGACCAGGGCTGCGCGGCCCTGCGCGCGTCCGCTCGCCAGATCTCCCGCGAGGCGCAGAGGACGGCCTTCGGCGCCTCGGGGTTCCTCTCCTGGGGCACTACCGAGACCGACGCCGCGGGCGCGGCCGAGACCGCGCTGGCCTCGAAGTTCGCCGGCTTCCACGGGGGGCTCGCGCTGGGAGCGGGCGGCCGCGACTACCTGCTGGGGCGAAACCCGTGGGGCGCCAGCTTCGTGGCGGGGTTCGGCCCGCACTCGCCGCGCAAGATCCACTCGTGGGCATCGGTGTTCGGCGACGGCCTGCCGGACGGCGCCGTGGTCGGCGGGCCGGCGCCGAAGCAGGCGATCCTGAACCAGCACGTCGGCAGGCCCCAGGGGCCGCTCGCCAAGTTCAACGCGAAGTACGCGTACGAGGACCGCAGGCGCGACTACGTCACCTCGGAGCCGACAATCGACTCCGCCGCGGCGACGGTTCTGATGCTCGCGGCGCTGCGTGCCGACGGCTAGCCCTGCGGCGCGCCCGCGTCCGGGATGTCGAAGAGGGCCGTCACCGTGGCGGCGAACATCAGGTCGCCCTGGATCGCGATCTGCCCGGCCATGAACGCCGTCACCGGGTTCACGTTGCCCGTGACCAGCTTGAGGAAGGTCACGGCGTCCATGGTCAGGCTCACGCGCGGGTTCTCGTGGTGACCCTCGTCGACGGTGCACTCGCCGCTCTCGACGATCACCGTGTAGAGGTCGGAATCGCCGTCGGAGGCGGGTATCTCCCAGTTGATGATCGCCGTGGCCGAGGCCGCGGAGGGGGTGAGGCGCTCGGGCATCCGCCGGAAGACCTCGCCGACGATCACGCCGCGAAGCGGCCCGTTCATCGCCTCCTGGAGCTTCGGCTCCGGGGTGGAGCCGACGATCTGAGCGACCGCGTCGGGGTCGAAGACCTGGGGATCGACCTGGCTGGGGTCGAGCTGGGTCAGGTCGAGGGCTCCTGCTGCCTGATCGTTCATCGCGCGTCCTCCGGGCGGTGTGGGAAGATTCCTACCAATGCGTAGGAAAAATGCTACCAGCGAGTAGGAAATGGTGACGCCGAGCGAGCGGCGCGTCCGCCCGCGCGCGGAGCACCTGGGCCCGGAGCGCCGGCGCCCGTTCGTGCTCGACGCCGCCCTGCGCGTGTTCGTCGAGCACGGCTACACGGGGGCGTCGATGGACGCCGTCGCCGCGGAGGCCGGCGTGAGCAAGCCGGTCGTCTACGGCTGCTACCCGAGCAAGGAGGAGCTCTTCCGAGCGCTACTGGTGCGCGAGGAGCGGCGTCTGCTCGGAGCGGTGGGCGAGGCCATGCCAAAGAGCGTGCGCGTCGACCGGTTGCCCGAGCTCCTGGAGAGCGCCTTCACCGCCCTCTACACAGCGGCCGCCGACGCCCCGGACTCGTGGCGGGTGGTGTTCGACTCGGATCAGATCGCGGAGCCCGTGGTGGCCCTCCACGTCCGCCGTGGGCGCGCGGCGGTGGTGGACCAGGTGCGGGGGCTGATCGAGCCGGTGCTGGCCGAGGCCGGCGTCGCCGACGCCTCGCGCCTCGCGCCGGTGTACGCGGAGCTCCTCGCGTCGATGGGCGAGGGCGGCGTGCGCGTGCTGCTCGAGCCCGGCTCGAGCTGGTCGCCCGCCGAGCTGGGCGCGCTCGCGGGGAGCCTCGCCTCGTCGGCTCTCCGCGGCTAGGGAACCCCGGCCGCGAAGGAGATTGCCCACACCCGGACTCCGGGCTGGGCTCGCATGCTGAGCACGTGCTCGGCGTGGCGCTCGGAGGCGTGCAGCTCGACGAGCCCCGGGTGGGTCACCCGCCGTACCTGCGGCTCGCCGGCGTCGATGCGCACCGCCAGCTCGCCCTCGCCGTCGACGGCGGCGTAGGCCCCGCCGGCCGCGAACTCGACGACCAGCTCCTCGGACCCGCCCGTCCACGGCTCCGATACGGAGCCTCCCGGCAGGACCTCCGGCGTGGGCGCCGTCACCAGCGCTCCGGGCTCGTCGGTGGCGCGGAGGGACATCATCGGCGGCGGCATCTCCCCGGCGCGCGGCAACTCGCCGAGCTCGCGCTGGATGGCGTGCTCGGTGCCCTCGTAGTCGCCCTCGCCGAAGTGAAACCAGCGCAGCACGCCTCCCCGGCCCCAGAGGAAGAGCGACGGCCAGCCCTCGCATCCGTAGTCGTGCCAGACGGCGTAGTCGTCGTCGACCGCGACAGGATGGCGGATCCCGAGGTTTCGAGCCGCGGAAGCGACCGCGCCGGCGCCCGTCGTGAACGGATATCGGGGGGAGTGGACGCCGAGCGTCGTGAGGCCCATGGGCGCGTAGCGGCGACTCCATTCCACGACGTACGGGAGCGCTCGCACCGAGTTGAGCTGGGCGAAGTCGAAGAAGTGGACGAGCACCGGACCCCGCGACGTGAGCACCGGCATCGACCTCGGCTCCTGGCCCAGCCAGGCCGTTTCGGGAGCGAACCCGGGCGCCGCGATATCAGGACGCTCGGGCCTCATCTTGGGCCAACGGTATCCTGCCGCCGAGTCGAACGAGGAGGAGCGACCATGGAGCAAGCTGCCTGGAACAGAATTGAAGCCGAGCGCGAGCGCTGGAACGTGCTGCGACACCCCTTCTATCAGCGCTGGTCGGCCGGAGAGCTGTCCGCGGAGGAGCTGGCCGGGTACACGGGCCAGTACCGCCACGCCGTGAACGCCATCGCCGGCATGAGCGAGTCGGTCGCCACCGCGCTTCCCGAGCGCGACGACCTGGCGCGCCATGCGTCGGAGGAGCGCGCGCACGTCGGCCTCTGGGACTCGTTCCTCGAGCGTGCCGGCGGCGACGCCGCCGCCGCGGCGACGCCCGAGACCGCTGCCTGCGTCCAGGTTTGGGCGGGCGACGACGACCCGGTCCGGACGCTCGCCCGCCTCTACGCGGTGGAGAGCGGCCAGCCCGCGATCTCGCGCACCAAGCTCGACGGGCTGACCACCCACTACGGCTTCGAAGAGGGGCAGGGGACCGCCTACTTCAGCCTGCACGAGGAGCTCGACGTCGAGCACGCCGGCGAGGGGCGCGAGCTCCTCGAAGAGCTGGCGGGCTCGGGTCGCGACGACGAGGTCGTCGCGGCCGCGAGCGCTGCGTTCCGGGCGAACTGGCGGCTCCTGGACGGCGTTTGAGCGGCCCCTGCCGGGGCACCGCCCCGGGATGAGAAGGCTCGACCGCGCCATCGGCATCGGCCTCGGGGTCCTGCTCGGGATCGGGATCGTCGTCGTCTTCGTCTTCTTCGGCAGCGAGGGCACCATCGACGCGCCCCGCATCGACCAGGGGCAGACAACCCAGGCCCCGGTCGGCCACGCGAATCGCGACCACCGGCCGCCGAAGCCGAAGCCGTCGCGCACGCCGCCGCCGGCAACCGTGACCATCGCCGGCGGCGCTCCGCCCTCAAGCGGGCCGCCGCACCTCGACTACCACGAGGGCGACAGCGTGCGCCTGCGCGTGAGCTCGGACTCCACCGTGGAGGTCGAGCTCCTCGGCTACGGGATCACGACGACGGTCGAGGCCGGGGTGCCCCAGCAGATCTCGTTCACGGCGTCGAAGACCGGGAACTTCCCGCTGATCGTGACCGCCTCGCACATCGCGGTCGCTGAGATCCGCGTGGACCAGCGCTGAGTTCCCTTAGGATCGCGGGCATGCTTCGGCTCGCACGCCCGACGCCGGCCGCCCGCGCGGGGGCGTTGCTGGCGCTCGGCGCGCTCGCGGTCCACGAAGTTCGCTACCTCCTCGCCTATGGCTCGCAGGCCCACCAGGCGATGGCGAGCCAAGGACACGGCTACCTCGGCGAGCTCACGCCCGCGCTGGTCGTTCTCGCAGCGAGCCTCATCGCCGGCCGCCTGCTAGCCGCCTGGGCCGGCCGCGGCGCGGATGCCCCGGCACACGCCCCGGCACGCTGGCCCGGCTTCGCCGTTGCGCTCGTCGCGATCTTCTCGGTTCAGGAGCTCGCGGAGGGCATGGCCTTCGCGGGCCATGCCTCCGGGCTCGCCGCCATCCTCTCGCGCGGCGGCTGGATCGCGCTCGCGGTCGCGCCCGCGATCGGCTGGGTCTGCGCGCGCGCCGATCGCCTGCTGGCGGGCACCGAGCGCCGTCTGCGCCGGCGCGCGCGCCGGCGCGGCCGCCGCCGGCTCCCGCGGCCGGCCGCCTCCGCCGGCGCCCCGCAGGATCCCCTCGACCTTCTCCGGTTGCGCCCCCTGGCCCTCGGTCTCGCACGGCGCCCGCCCCCGACACGCGCGTTCGCACCGTAGTCGGCCCGCGAGCCTGGCTCGCGGGGATGTGAGCGTTCGCGCGCGCTTCGCGGCGCGCGCCGGAAGGAGAAGAAAAGATGAGCTCCAGGCGAGGCCCCCTCATCGGGGCGGTTCTGCTGGTCGTGGCGATCGGCCTCTTCGTGGTGCTGCACAAGGGCGGCGACAGCTCCAGCGTCGACACCGGCGTCCAGCGCTACGACGTGAAGGGCTCCACCATCCAGGGCGGCCCCCGCGACGTCACCGTCAACAAGGGCGACAAGGTGAAGATCGCGGCAACCGCCAACTTCGATTTCGCCCTGCACATCCACGGGTACGAGATCGAGAAGGAGGGCAAGCCGGGCCAGACGGTTCAGGTGTCGTTCCCGGCCGACGTGGACGGCGAGTTCGAGCTCGAGGTGCACCACCTTGTCAACGGCGAGGAGACCAGCTCGGTGCAGCTCGGGAACCCTCCAGGTCAACCCGTGAGCCCGAGGCGAAGGAGGGCGGCCGGCCGGGTCGCCCTCTGCGCCGGAGCCCTCGCGCTGCTCGCGCCGGCGGCGGCGCAGGCCCATGCGCTCGTCGGCAAGAAGGACCTGCCGATCCCGGCCTGGCTCTTCGCCTGGGGCGCCTCGCTGGTCCTGATCGTCTCGTTCTTCGTGCTCACGTACGCGTGGCACGAGGCCCGCTTCGAGGAGCGCGACTGGCGCCCGTCCGCCGCGTGGCTGTCGCGGCTCGCCCTCGGTCCGGCGACCCAGGCCGCCTGCGGCCCCGTCTCCGTCTTCTTGCTCGGGATGGGGATCTGGTCGGGCCTCTACGGCGTGGGCACCCCCGACCTCAACTTCTCGCTCACGTTCTTCTTCGTGACGGCGTGGCTCGGGCTCGTCGTGCTGAGCGTCCTGTTCGGGAACGTCTTCAGGCTGCTGAGCCCCTGGCGGGCGATCGCGAGGGCCGTCGCCGGCGTCCTGCGACTGTTCGCCGGGCGCGCGCCGCGAGCGCCCTTCACCTACCCGGAGGGCCCTGGGTCGCTGGCCGGCCGCGATTGGCGTGCTCGCCTTCATCTGGCTGGAGTTGGTGTTCAGCACGCAGCGGCTTCCAGGCCGTTGGCGTCGAGCCCCGCGCCGCTGCGATCGCCGCCCTGGCCTACACGATCTACGCGCTAGCCGGAATGGCGCTGTTCGGCATCGAGGCCTGGACCGATCGCGGCGAGGCGTTCTCGGCCTATCTTCAGATGTTCTCCCGCCTGTCGGTGTGGGAGGTGCGCGACGGGCGCCTGGGCCGGCGCCGATTCCTCTCGGGCCTGCCGGGGTGGGCACGCCGTGCCGGGCTCGGTGGCGCTCGTGATCGTCACCATCGGCGGCACCACGTTCGACGGCGCCCAGGAGGGCTTCCTGGCAAGCCCGATCTACTGGCCTGGCCATCGTCTGCTGGACATCGGCTTCGGCTCGACGCTGGCGCTGCGCACCGACGAGTCGATCTTCCTGCTCGCTGACGGTGGCCTTCGTCGCCGGCATCTACTGGCTCGGCGTCCGCGGCATGCACCTGGTCCGCGGCTCGCCCCCCGTCCGCGAGCTCGGCATCGACTTCGGCCACTCGCTGGTGCCCATCGCCCTCGCGTACCTAACAGCCCACTACTTCAGCCTGGTCGTCTTCCAGGAGCAAGCGCAGTTCACATATCTGATCACCGACCCCTTGGGCCATTGCGGAGAAACCTGTCGGCGCCGGCACGAGCCCGATCAACTTCGGCGTCATCAGCTCCACCGCCGTCTGGTACGTCCAGGTGGCGGCCCTGATCGCCGGGCACGTAACGGCGCTCGTCCTCGCCCACGACAAGGCGCTCGTGGTCTACAAGGACACGCGGCTTGCCGGGCTCTCGCAGCGCTGGATGCTGCTGGTCATGGTGGCGTTCACGAGCCTCGGCCTGTTCCTGCTGTCCCAGTCGAACGCGTGAGGAGGCGATACTGAGATGACCGTGACACTGCCCCTGGCGCACCTTCTGCACTGGTACTTCATGCCGCTCTACGCGCTGCCGATGGTGATCGTCCTGTACTCGACGATCAGGGAGACCATGCGCCAGCGCCGCGAGCACGACCAGGAGGAGAGCCGCAGCGACCGCGAGGACCCGGGTTGAGCAGGCGCCTACCGGCCGAGGACGCGCTGCGCTGGGCCGCCGGGATCCTGGCGCTCGTCGGCATCGGCGTCGCCATCTACGTCACGATCGCCGATGCGAACGGCGGCTCGCCCGTCTGCCTCGCCGGCGGGACCGGATGCGAGACCGTCGCGAACAGCAAGTACTCGCACCTTCTCGGTGTGAACGTCGCGGCGCTCGGAATCGCCGGCTACGTGATCCTCCTCGCGGCGGCGCTGACCCGGGGCGACCCGGGCCGCTTCGCGGGCTTCGTCGGCAGCCTGATCGGTTTCGGCTTTAGCCTGTACCTCACCTATGTGGAGCTCTTCGTGATCGACGCGATCTGCCAGTGGTGCGTGGCGAGCGCCGTGATCATGACGAGCACGTTGATCGTCAACTCGATGCGCGCGTTCGGATACGCGGGCTCGGAGCTGATCGGGGAAGGCGGCCATGGCCAGTAGGAAGCAGCAGCGCGAGGAGGCGCGCCAGGAGCGCCTGGCTCGCGAGCAGGAGGCCGCCGCGGCGGCCCGTCGCAAGCGGATGACCCAGCTCGGGGTCGGCGGGCTCTTCCTGGCCGCCCTGATCGTGGGCGTGGCGATCGCGGTCAGCCAGTCGGGCGGGGGCATCGGGCGGCAGCTCCACGGACATCGTCGGGCGCAGCGGTCGTCGCGAAGCAGCTGAAGGGCGTGCCCCAGCAGGGGACGCTGCTGGGCGACCCAAGCGCCAAGGTCACCGTCGTCGAGTTCGGCGACCCGCAGTGCCCGGTGTGCGCAGAACTTCGCGAATGACGTCGTGCCCCAGCTGATCTCCGGGCCGATCCACGACGGCCAGGCGAACTACGAGTTCAAGCCCTGGGTGATCATCGGGCCGCAATCCACGCCGGCTTCGGAGGCGGCGCTGGCCGCGGGCGAGCAGGACCACTTCTTCAACTACATGGAGCTCTTCTACCGAAACCAGGGCCAGGAGAACTCGGGCTACGTCACCGACGACTTCATGACAGCGATCGCGAAGGGCGCGGGCGTTCCCGACCTCGACCAAATGGAACAGCGACCGCAGTTCACTCGAAGTGGCCGGCTGTCCTCTCGAAGGTCGACAGCGAGGCGAACGCGCCTGGGGCTCTCCGGCACGCCCTCGATCCAGGTGGTCGGGCCGGGCGGCAAGAAGCTGCTGCCGCGGGCTCGCCGACGAGTCGCGACCTCGAGGCGGCCATCAAGGCGGTGAGCTAGCCTCAGATCGGCTGGCAGCACCTGCGCCCAGGCGCGTCTCGAGCGCCTCGGCGAAGGCGTCGCGGGTGGCGCCCTCGGGCGTGCGCTCGATCAGCTCGGCGACGAACCCCTCGATGACCAGCCGCTCGGCGAGCGCCTGGGGGAGGCCCCGGCTGCGCAGGTAGTGGAGCTGCTCGGGGTCGACCTGCGCGACGGCCGCGGCGTGGGTGCAGCGGACGTCGTCGGCCTCGATCTCCAGGCCGGGGATGGCGTCGGCGTGAGCGCGCGACGACAGCAGAAGGTTGCGGCTCTCCTGGAACGCGTCGGTCTGCTGGGCGCCGGGATCGACGCGGATCATCCCGCGCCACACGGCCGTGGCCCGGTCGGTGAGGACGCCTCGGAAGGCGAGGTCGGAGAAGGTGTTCTCCGCGGCGTGCTCCTGCGTGGTGTCGAAGTCGAGGTGCTGGCGCCCCTGCCCGACGTAGGCGCCGGTCACCCGGGCCGAGCTGCCTCTGCCGGCGAGCTTGGTCTCCATCCGGACCTTGCCCCTGGCCGAGCCGAAGCCGAGCGCGATCCACTCCAGCGAAGCGTCGCGACCGAGCTCCGCGCGCTGGGTGGCGAAGATCAGGTCGCTTTCGGAGAGCTCCTGCTCGGATACGTAGCGAAGCGACGCGCCCGCCCCGAGGACGATCTCGACGACCCCGTTCAGCAGGCCCCCGCCGCCGTTCGACGACGAGTACCGCTCCCAGACCTCGGCCTCGGCCCCCTCCTCGAGAACGATGAGCGTGCGCCAGCTCGTGGCGCCCTCGCCGGCCGAGACCTCGATCCGCGCCGGCTGCGCGAGGCGCTCGCCGCGCGGGACGTAGACCAGCAGGCCGTCGTCCCAGGCGGCCTCGTTGCGGGCCACGAACGGGTCCTCGGGTGAGTACGACCGAGCCGAGCGCGCCCTCGACCACGTCGCCGAGGTTGGCCGCGGCCTGGCGAGCGAGCCGACCACGGCGACGCCCGGGTCGCCGTCGGACTCCAGCGAGCCGGCGGCGGCGGGCACCGGCGCGAAGGCGTCGACGTCGACGCCGCTCAGGTCGGTGAACTCCCAGCCCTTCGTCTTGTGGTCGGGGAGGGGGAGCTCCTGCACCAAAGAGGCGCCCTTGCGGCGCCTCTCCGTGAGCCAGGCCGGTTCGGGACCGGAGCTAGCCAATGCTGCCTTCCATCTGCAATTCGATGAGGCGGTTCATCTCCACCGCGTACTCCATCGGCAGCTCCTTGGTGATCGGCTCGATGAAGCCGTTGACGATCATCTTCGACGCCTCCTCCTCGTCGAGGCCGTGGGCCTGGAGGTAGAACAGCTGCTCCTCGCCGACCTTCGAGACAGAGGCCTCGTGGCCGACGTTGGCGTCGTTCTCGTCGATGCGGATCGTCGGGTAGGTGTCGGAGCGCGAGTGCTCGTCGAGCAGCAGGGCGTCGCAGACCACCTTGGAGCGTGCCTCGGTGGCGCCCTTGCCGACCTCCAGGAGGCCGCGGAACGAGCCCCGCCCGCCGTCCTTGGAGATCGACTTGGAGAACACCGACGACGTCGTCTTCGGGGCGCCGTGGATGATCTTGCCGCCGGCGTCCTGGTGCTGGCCGGCGCCCGCGAACGCGATCGAGAGGATCTCGCCGTGGGCGCGCTCGCCGAGCAGGTAGATCGACGGGAACTTCATCGTGATCTTCGAACCGAGGTTGGCATCGACCCAGCTCATGCGGGCGTTCTCGTAGGCGACCGCGCGCTTGGTGACCAGGTTGTAGACGTTGGTCGACCAGTTCTGGACCGTCGTGTAGCGGACGCTGGCGTTGTCCTTGACGACGATCTCGACGACCGCCGAGTGCAGCGAGTCGGTCGAGTAGACGGGCGCGGTGCAGCCCTCGATGTAGTGCACGTCCGAGCTGTCCTCGGCGATGATCAGCGTGCGCTCGAACTGGCCCATGTTCTCCGTGTTGATCCGGAAGTAGGCCTGCAGCGGCATGTCCACCTTCACGCCCTTCGGCACGTAGACGAAGGAGCCGCCGGACCACACGGCGGAGTTCAGCGCCGCCAGCTTGTTGTCGTTGGGCGGGATCACGGTCGCCCAGTACTCGCGCACGATGTCCTCGTGCTCGCGCAGGGCCGTGTCCATGTCCATGAAGATCACGCCCTGCTTTTCGAGGTCCTCGGCGATCTGGTGGTAGATGCTCTCGGACTCGTACTGGGCGCCGACGCCGGAGAGGAACTTGCGCTCCGCCTCGGGGATGCCGAGCTTGTCGAAGGTGTTCTTGATGTCCTCGGGGACGTCGTCCCAGCTGCGCTCGGGGCGCTCGGAGGCGCGGACGAAGTAGTGGATGTCGTCGAAGTCGATCTGGGCGAGATTGGCCCCCCACATCGGGGTCGGCCGGCTCTCGTAGTGCTCGTAGGCCTTCAGGCGAAAGTCGCGCATCCAGCCTGGCTCGTTCTTGTACTCGGAGATCGAGGCGACGAGCTCGCGGGTGAGGCCCTTCGGGCGCCTTGTAGGCGTAGCCGGTCTCGGGATCGTGGAAGCCGAACTTCTCCTTGTAGTCGGAGTTGATTCCGCGCAGAGCGCTCTCGGCGTCGGTGAGCTGCTTGCCGGACGGTGCGACTGTGTCGGGAGTTGCCATTGGTGCCTCCTCAGGTCTCGAGCTTCACGATTCCGTCTTGCACCGTCACGTCGAACGTCTCGACCGGGCGGTAGGCCGGAAGGGTCCTGGGACGTCCCGAGGTCAGGTCGAAGAGCGACCCGTGCCGGGGGCATTCCACTGTACAGGCGGCCGCGTCGAACTCACCCTCGGCGAGCGGGCCGTCGTCGTGCGAGCAGCGGTCCTCGATCGCGAACAGCTCACCGCCGCCGCAATGGAAGACGCCGATCTTGCGGCCGTCGAGCTCGATCAGGCGCATCTCGCCCTCGCCGAGCTCGGCGAGGGGGCAGACGTCGATGGTGTTCTCGCTGGTCGTCGTCACGTATTCCCTAGTTCCGGTGTCGGATTTTAGCGAGAGGCCCGCTCGACTAGGATCGAACGGCGCACGCAGGGAAGGGCACGAAGCCCCCAACCGCAGGAGGAAGACATGTCCGAGATGACCGAATACGCCCCCGGGACCCCGTCGTGGGTGGACCTTGCGACGCCCGACATGGAGGAGACAGTCGCCTTCTACAGCGGCCTCTTCGGCTGGGAAGTCCCCGAGTCGGAGAACGCGGAGCAGACCGGCGGCTACCGGACGGCGCTGTCCGGCGGCAGGACGGTCGCCGGCGTCATGCCGCTCATGCAGGAGGGCCAGCCGCCGGTGTGGTCGTCCTACGTCAACGTCGAGGACGCCGACGCCACGGTGGCAAGGGTCCGCGAGGCAGGCGGCAACGTGCTCGCCGGGCCGATGGACGTGATGGACCTCGGCCGCATGGCGGTCTTCATGGACCCGGCCGGCGCCGCGCTGGGGATCTGGCAGCCCAAGAGCATGATCGGCGCCCAGCTCGTGAACGAGCCGGTGTCGCTGTGCTGGAACGAGCTGAACACGCGCGACACCGGCGCCGCGGCGGCCTTCTACACGGCGGTATTCGGGTGGAAGGCCGAGGTTGGCGCGGACAGCGACGTGGGCTACACGACGTTCCAGCGAGCGGACGGCAGCTGGATCGGCGGGATGATGGACATGGCCAACACTCCCATGCCCGACTCGATTCCGCCCCACTGGCTCGTCTACTTCGCGGTCGAGAACACGGACGCCACCATCGAGACGGCGAAGGAGCTCGGCGGCGCGCTTGCCGCCGGGCCCATCGAGATCCCGTTCGGGAAGTTCGCGGTGATGACGGACCCTCACGGCTCCGCCTTCGCCGTCATGCAGGTCAACGAGCAGGAGTGAGTCAATGAGGAACAGCATCAGGATGCGGTTTGCGCTCGCGGGCGCGGCCGCGGTCGTGCTGGGCGCGGGAGTCGGGATCGCCACGGCGACCCATACGGTCCACATCAGCTCCAAGGTCACGATCACCAAGACCGCCCCGGTGTTCTCCGGCAAGGTCAAGTCGAAGAACGCCGCGTGTCAGGACCACCGCAAGGTCAAGCTGCACGTCGTCGAGCAGGACAACGACGTCGTGGGCAAGGACAAGACGGGCAACCAGGGCCGTTGGAGGATCCACTTCCAGGGCGAGGGCACCGCTCACTACTACGCGAGCGTGGCCAAGCGCAAGGAGGGGGCCGCCGGCACCACCTACGTCTGCGAGCACGACATCTCGAAGCCGATCGCCGCTCCGTAGCGGCCCACCGGTAACCTCGTCTCGCGTGGGCGCCGGCTACAGGCCAATCCCCGGGAAGGTCGTGCACGAGCTCGTCGACGGGGAGGTCATCATCATTCAGCTCGAGGCTGGGACCTACTTCAGCCTGCGTGGGTGCGCGCCCGAAATCTGGGCCCTGCTCGCGACCGGCCGCGACGAGGCAGGCGTCGTGGAAGCCCTTCGCATCCGCTATCGCGGCCGCGACGCCGAGATCGAGCGCGCCGTGAAGACCCTGCTCGGGCGCCTGGTCGCCGAGCGGGTGATCGAGGCCGACCCTGAGAGCCCGGTCCCACCACTTCCCGCGTCGCTGGGCGATCCCGCTTCCTATGAGGAGCCCGTGCTGGAGCGCTACGACGACATGCAGGACTTCCTCCTGGTCGATCCGATCCACGAGGTTGGCGCGGCCGGCTGGCCGGCGCCGCCCCCCGCGGCTTGACGGGCTCGCCCGGATCGAGCGCCGTCGAAGCAGGCGTCTCATCCCTGGCGGGTCTCTTCGCACGGCTCGATGCGAGCTTCGAGGCCGGGGGGGCGCCGGCGACGGCGGACCTCGTTCTCGGCCGCGCGCGGCTGCGGGTGGAGATGGGGGATTCCGCGGCTGCCGACCTGCTCGAGCCGGCGTTCTCGCACATCATCGCCGAACCCGAGGGGCGGCCCCGGGCGAAGATCCGGATCTGGTCAGGCGAGCAGGCCGCCCTCGCCGCGCGGACGGTTGCGATCGAGCTCGGCGGTGGTCACCCGGAGGCGGCGCTGCGGGAGAGCCACCATCGCCATGGCGATGCTCTCATCAGCGTTCAGCCCGGCTCGGGGCTTCTGAGCGTCGCCGACGCCGGCCGCGCTCGCGGCTGGGTGGCGATCCCGGACCCGGCGGCACTCGCGTGGTGGGAGCGCGCGGCGCCCCTTCGGACCGTGCTGCACTGGCTGACCTCGGCGCCCGACCGCGGCCTCGTGCACGGCGCGGCCGTCGCCCCGGCCGGCTGCCCGGCGGTGCTCCTGGCGGGTCCGGGCGGCTCGGGCAAGTCCACGCTCGCCGTCGTGGCCCTCGGAGCGGGCTTCGACTATCTCGGCGACGACTACGTCCTCGCGGACGCCGGCGACGGATCCGTCCACAGCGTCTTCGCGACCGCCAAGCTCCACCCGCGCAGCTTCGCCTGGGCTCCCGAGCTGGAGGCGACCGCCACGCCGCCCGACGATGCGGACGACGGCAAGGCCGTGGTGGCGCTTGGGACAGTCCGGCCGAAGGGGCTGCGCCGCTCGGCGCCGCTGGGCGCGATCGTCTGCCCGCGCCTCGTCCCAGGGGCAACGGCTGCGCTCGAACCGCTCCGTGCCGGCGCGGCCGTCCTGGCGCTGGCGCCCAGCACGACCTTTCAGATGCCCGACCGCTGGAACGGGGCGCTCGGGCTGGCGGCGAAGCTCGCCCGCTCCGCCGATTGCTTCCGGCTCACAGTCGGCGACGACCCCGGCGAGGCCGTCGCCCTCCTCGGCGAGGCTGCGAGAGCGTGACCGGCGACGGACAGGTCACGGTCGTGTGCACCGTCTACAACGGTGCGGCCTACCTGCGGGAGGCCCTCGAGAGCGCCCTCGCCCAGACTCTGCCGCCGGCAGAGGTGATCGTGGTCGACGACGGGTCGGAGGACGACAGCGGCGCCGTGGCGGAGCGCCTCGGCGTCACGGTGGTTCGTCAGCCGAACTCGGGCGTCGGGCCCGCACGCAATCGCGGGGTCGACCTCGCCCGAGGCGACCACGTCTCCTTTCTCGACGCCGACGACCGCTGGGACCCGCACAAGCTGGAGGCCCAGCTCGCTGCCCTGCGCGCCAAGCCGTCGGCCGACGGTGCCTTCTGCTGGGAGCAGCGGTTTGGGTCGTCGGAGCTCTCCGATGCGGACCGCGCCCGGCCTGGCGAGATACCGCCGCCCCGCCCGGCGATGATCGCGGGGGCGCTGACCATCGGGACGGAGGCGTTATGCGCGATCGGCCCGTTTCGCGGTGGGACGCTCGTCTCGGAGTTCCTCGACTGGCTCCTGCGCGCCCGTCGGTTGGGGCACTCGTTCACGATGGTGGATCGAGTGCTCCTGCACCGGCGCGTGCACACCGGCAACGTCACCACCGCCGCGGGCGCTGCCGGCCTGCGCGAGTACGCCCGCACCCTCGCCGACGATCTGCGTCTCCGTCGCGCGGAGGAAGCCTCATGAGGGATCTCTGGCATGCGACGAACCGCGTCCTCGGGGGCACCCGCCGGCTGCTCGGCGTCGCCCTCGCCCTGTCCCTGGTTCAGTCGGCGCTCCTGATCCCGATCGCGCTGGTGGTGCGCCACGCCTTCAACGTCGATATCCCCGCGGGCGACACCGGTGCGGTCTTTCTCGCCGGGGCGATCGTCACCGTGCTCTACCTCGCGAGCACCGCACTTGCACTGCTGACCCGTTACGTCGCCCTGCGAGCCACCAAGGCGTCCATCGTCTCGCTGCGGGTGGCGCTGCTCGAGAAGCTCTACTCGCTTCCGCGCAGCTACTTCGACCGCAGCGACCTCGGTCGCCTCCACGGCACCCTCGTCCAGGACACCGAGCGCCTCGACCAGATGGGCTATTCGCTGATCTCCTACGTCTTTCCCTGCACGATCATCTCGATCAGCCTCGTCGCGGTCCTCTTCTTCCTCAATGTCGAGCTGACCCTGGTGATGCTCGCCGTCTTCCCGATCTTCGTCGTGCTCAGCTTCGTGCTCAGCCAGGTCGTCCGCCGGCGCGCTCGTGCCTGGTATGGGCAGTTCGACGGATACACGGCGGAAACGCTGATCGGGCTGCGTGCGATGACGCTGACGAAGCTGCAGGCGGCGGACCGCCAGGAGATCGAGCGCCAGCGCCGCCGCTACGCGGCGCTCGCGAGTGACAGCCTGGCGCTGAACTGGTGGCAGGGCGCGTACACGCAGCTCAACTCGGCGGTCGGCGCGCTGGCCGGGGTCGTCGTGCTGGTCGTCGGCGGGATCGAGGTGGCCCGGGGCTCCATCGTGATCGGCGATCTGGTCTCGTTCTTCAGCGCCGTCGGCCTGCTGCGGGGCCAGACCGCGTTTGTCCTCGCTGGGCTGCCGCAGGTGATCGCGGGCCTGGAGTCCCTTCCGCGCGTCGAGGCGATTCTCGACGCCGAGGCCGTCGAGCCCTACTCGGGGACGCGGCCCCACGACCTTCGCGGCACCCTAGAGCTGAGGGATGTGAGCTTCGGGTACGGCGAGCGAATCGTCCTCGACGGTCTGAACCTGCGGGTGGAGCGCGGCGAGCACGTGGCCCTCGTCGGCCCCAACGGCGCGGGGAAGACGACGACCGTCTCGCTGCTGCTCGGCCTCTACCGCCCTCACCGCGGCGAGGTTGCGATCGACGGGATACCGATGGACCAGCTCGATCTCGCAACCGTGCGCCGGCGGGTGGGCATCGTCCCCCAGGACCCGATCCTGTTCAGGGGCACGGTCGCCGAGAACATCGGCTATGGCCGTCCGGACGTGGACCTGGATGAGATCCGCAGGGCTGCCGAGGAGGCGTCCGTCGCCGAGTTCATCGACGAGCTTCCCGACGGCTATGCGACAAGGATCGGTGACGACGGCGTGCTGATCTCGGGAGGTCAGCGCCAGCGCATCGCCATTGCCCGCGCGCTCGTCGGGGACCCCATCGTGCTCATCCTCGACGAGCCCACGACATTCCTCGACAAGGCTTCGGCCCGAAGCCTGACCGAGCGCCTGGCGGCAGCTCGCGACCGAACGCTGCTGATCGTCTCGCACGATGAGGCATTCGTCGCCGGGATGGACCGCGTCGTCGAGCTCGGCTTGGCCGGATCGGAGAGCCTCGACACCCAGGAGCCCGAGCCGCTGCCGTGAGCGCCCCGCGCGGCGCCATCTGGCCGGGCTCGCGAGAGCAGGCCCTGCTCGCAGCCGGCCTTCTCCCGGCCCGGGAGGCCCTCGCCGCGTGGTCGCAGTGGCGCGAGTCCATCGACCTCGACGATGTTCCCGTCGCGGAGCTGCGGCTGATACCGCTTGCATCCCGGAACCTCGGTGCCAGGCTCGAAGGCGACCCCGACGCCAGACGCGTGCGCGGCATCTACCGGAACTGCTGGGTTCGCAACCAGCTTCTGCTCGCGACGGCCGCGCCCGCCGTGGCGGCGCTCGAGGCGGAGGGCGTCCCGACGCTGCTCGCCAAGGGCGCGGGGATCGTCGCGTCGGGGCATCGCGACGCCGGCTCTCGGTGGATGGCCGATGTCGACGTGGTCGTCCCGCCCGATCGAGCCGACCTGGCTCACCACGTCCTTCGCGAGGCCGGCTGGATCGATCACCACGGGCGGCCATCCGAGCTGATGGCGACCACCCACGGAAGCGCGTACGAGAACGCGGACGGTCAACTGATCGACCTCCACTGGCGCGCCTTCTGGCTGCCGGCGTCCGACGACCGCCTCTGGGCCGACGCACGTCCGGCCCAGATCGCGGGGATCGAATCCCGGGTCCCCTCGCCTGCCGACATGCTCCTGCACGCGTGCGTCCACGGCGCGACCTGGGTGTCCGGCGGCCAGTTCGATTGGATCGCGGACGCCCACGTGCTCGCCTCCACGGCCGGCGGCGCCGACTGGGAGGCCCTGGTCGCGGGTGCCCGCGCGCGGAGGATCCAGGCCTTCGTGGTGCCGGTGCTCGAGTACCTGGCCACGCGCCTCGCCTCGCCGGTGCCCGACGCCCTGGTCGCCGAGCTCTCCGGGGATCGTGTGCCGCTGCGCACCCGAGCCGCGTATCGCGCGCTGCTGCGGCCGACCCGCGCGGCAGGCCACCTGCCGATCGCATGGGACGTCTACCGGCGCCACCGCGACGCGGGCGTACCCGGGCCGCGCGCGGCAAGCTTCGTCGAGTTCCTGCGCCGCTCGTTTGGCTACGACAGCAGTCGCGAGCTCGCGGCGGGCGGGGTGCGACTGGCGCTCAGGCGCCGGCGCGGGCGCGCTTCCGGTCGATCCGGCGTTTCATGAGCTGAGCGATGCCGGCGCGCATCCGCTCGGTGTCGCGGGTTGCGTTGCCGGCGTGGAATCGGCGCACCCCGAGCACCTCGTCGAGCATGAGGACCTCGAATCGCGACTCGAACACCCGAAGCACCCAGTCCATGTCCTCCGAGTAGCGCATCCCCTCGTCGAACCCGCCGATCTCGTCGAACACCTCACGGCGAGCGAGCCCCGCCATCGGCTCCCACACGGGTCCGGTCTCGGGCTTGCCGAGCACCGCGCGGCCGTCGATCGCCGGCGCCGTGAACCACTCCGGAAAGTCGTGGACGCCCACCGTGCGGTATTCGGCGGTCGCGATAGCGAGGCCGTTTCGCGGGGAGGAGAGGACCGCCGCCGCCTGCCGCGTGAGGCGTCCGGGAAGCATCATGTCGTCGGCATCGAGAAAGGCGATCAGCTCGCCCCCGGCCGCGGCCACCCCTGCGTTGCGCGCCGCGGCGGGGCCGGAGTTACGCGGGAGCCTGACCACCTGCACTCCCTCGATCCCCTCGGCGATCTCGGCGGTGCGGTCGGAGGAGGCGTCGTCGGCGACGATCACCTCGCGAGGCGCGTAGTCCTGCTCGAGGGAGCTCGTCACCGCCTCGGCGATGAAGCGCTCCGCGTCGAAGGCGGGGATGACGACGCTGATCGAGGGGCGAGGCGCGCCGGGCATCTCAATCAGAGCGTCTCGGCCTCCGTCGGATTGCCGTCGACGCCCTCATCCTCCCAGTCGGCGAGCTCGCCGAGGCTCGCGGACTTCGCGACCTTCAGCCCGAGCAGCGCGCACTTCATACGCGTCGCGGAGATGTCGATGCCGAGCAGGTCGAGCACGAACTCCTTGGGCAGGCGCAGGACCTCCTCGCGGGTCATGCCTGCCAGCTCGTCGGTGAGCATCGAGGTCGCCGCGGTCGAGATCGCGCAGCCCTTGCCCTCGAAGCGTGCCTCGCTCACCCTGCCGTCGTCGCCGAGGGTCAGGAAGAGGTGCTGCTCGTCGCCGCAGAAGGGGTTGGTGTCCTCGAAGTCGAGGTCGAACGACTCGGGCGCCCCGAAGTTGTGCGGGCGCTTGTAGTGCTCGAGGATCTGCTCGCGGTAGAGGTCGTCCACCCCGCGAACGGTAGCGATGCCGCTGCGCGGCGCGAATAGGATGCGCGCATGAAGAAGATCCTCCTCGCCGCGTGTGCCCTCGCCCTCGCCCTGTTCACGGCCTCGGCCATCGCCGCCGGAGCGCACACCTACTCGACGCACCTGCGCCTGTCCGCGAAGGCCCCGGCCTTTCACGGCAACGTGAAGTCCTCGGCCGAGCTGTGTCGCCAGCATCGCCTCGTCCGGATGTTCATGAAGAAGGACGGCAAGGACAAGCTGCTCGGCACGGACCGCTCCGAGGACAACGGCGACTGGAAGGTCAGCCATCACAACCTCAGGTCGGGGATCTACTACGCGCGGGTCACCAAGGGCGGCAGCGCCTCGCTCGGCATCACCTGTGAGAAGGACAAGTCGCGCCCGGTCGTCGTCGACTGAGACTGGATCGGGTGAGCGTCGCCGGGCCGAACGGCGGGACGGTCGACACCGAAGCGTTCGAGCGCGACGGGTACGTCGTCATCGATCCGCAGCTCGGCGACTCGACGATCGCGGCGGCCGTCGAGGATGTCACCCGCGTCTTCGAGGGGGAAGGCGGGCCGGCCCTTGTCAGGGCCCTCAAGCGGCCTGTCCGGAGGCTTCGGCGCCTGCCGCCCACCCATTCCTACCGCGACGACCGCCGCGTGCAGGACGCGTGGGCGAGGTCGAAGAGCGTCCTGGCGATCGCTCGGGCGCCGCGGATCCTCGATGCCCTCCGCAGTCTCTACGGCCGCGAGCCGCTGCCGTTTCAGACCCTCAACTTCCGCCTGGGCAGCCAGCAACAGCCGCATGCCGACGCCTTTCATTTCAATTCCGACCCGCCCGGCTACATGTGCGGAGTCTGGGTGGCACTCGAGGACATCGACGACGACAACGGCCCGCTCGTCTATTACCCCGGCAGCCACCGGCTTCCGGAGGTGACCACCGAGGTCCTCGGCGTCCCGCCTGGCGAGGAGGTGTACGGGCGCTACGAGGAGCACGTGCAGGCAGCGATCGCGCGCGAGGGGCTCGAGGCCCACCACGCCCATCTGCGCCGCGGCCAGGCTCTCATCTGGGCATCCAACCTCCTTCACGGTGGAGCCCTCCAGCGGGATCCGGGCAGGACGCGCTGGACCCAGGTCACGCACTACTTCTTCGAGGGCACCCGCTACTGGACGCCCATGAGGAGCTCCGCTGACTCGACCGAGTGGCGGCAGCCGGCCTGGGTGAAGTAGCCCCGGGCCTGGCTGCCGTCAGCCCAGTTCGAAGACCCTGCGGGCCTCCTCCAGCCCGGCGACGAGACGGTCGATCTCGCCGCGCGTCGTGTAGACGCCGAAGCTCGCGCGCGCGGTCGCGGCGACCCCCAGGCGGTCCATCAGCGGCTGCGCGCAGTGGTGGCCCGCCCGCACGGCCACACCGTGGCGGTCGAGGATCTCGGAGACGTCGTGGGCGTGGATGCCGTCGATCTCAAAGGAAACCGGGCCAAGGCGCTCGGGGTCGGCGCCGGGGCCGAAGATCGTCAGGCCTGGAATCTCGGCCAGGCGCTCGATGGCGTAGGCGGTGATCTCGCGCTCGTGCGCGGTGACGGCGTCCATTCCGACGGCGTCGAGCCAGCGCAGGGCGGCGGCCATGCCGATCGCCTGGGCGATCGCCGGCGTTCCGGCCTCGAAGCGGGCGGGCGGGTCGGCGTAGGTGGTGCCCGAGGTCGTGACCTTGCGGATCATCGAACCCCCGCCCATGAACGGCGGCATCGCGCGGAGCAGGTCGAGGCGCCCCCAAAGCGCGCCGATGCCGGTCGGTCCGTAGAGCTTGTGGCCCGTGAGGGCGTAGAAGTCGACGCCGAGCTCGGCGACGTCGACCGCGAGCTTGGGGGCTGCCTGCGCGCCGTCGACGACCGCGAGCGCGCCCGCGTCGTGGGCCATGCGGGCGATCTCGGCGACGGGATTGAGCGTGCCGAGGACGTTCGAGACGTGCGCGACTGCGACCAGCTTCGGGCCGCGCTCGAGCAGGGCGCCCAAACCCTCGAGATCCAGCCGGCCATCCCCGGTGACGCCCACCCAGTCGATCTCGGCGCCGGCGCGCTCGGCGAGCTGCTGCCAGGGGACGATGTTGGAGTGGTGCTCCATCTCGGTGAGCACGATCCGATCGCCCGCCCGGACGTTCGCGTCGCCCCAGGCCCGCGCGACGAGGTTGAGGGCCTCGGTCGCGTTGCGCACGAAGATCACCTCGCGACGGTCGCCGGCGCCGAGGTGGTCGGCGACGGTCGCGCGGGCCCCCTCGAACGCGGCGGTGGCCTCGGCCGAGAGCGTGTGGGAGCCGCGATGGACGTTGGCGTGGTGGCGGCGCTCGTAGCGGTCCACCGCCTGGATGGAGGCCAGCACCCGCTGGGCGCTGGCGCCGGAGTCGAGGTATGCGACCGGCTGGCCGTGGACCTCCCGCGCGAGCGCCGGGAAGGACTCCCGAACCCGATCGAGCGGGAAGGCCGCAACGGTCATGACCAAATTGCGGCGGCTCCGCCGCCTGACCTGCTGCTTTCGGCGCTAAAGCGCCTCATCCCACACCTGCCTCTGCCTCCACTTCCTCCTTGATCCAGCCGTAGCCCTTCTCCTCGAGCGTCGTCACGAGCTCCGGGCCACCCTGCTTGACGATCCGGCCCTCGAACATCACGTGGACGAAGTCCGGCTTCACGTAGTGGAGGATCCGCTGGTAGTGGGTGATGATCAGGACGCCCATGTCGGGGCCCGCGAAGCGGTTGACGCCGTCGGCCACCACGCGCAGCGCGTCGATGTCCAGGCCCGAGTCGGTCTCGTCGAGGACGGCAAGCTTCGGGCGCAGCAGCGCGAGCTGGAGCATCTCCATGCGCTTCTTCTCGCCGCCCGAGAACCCGTCGTTCAGGTAGCGGCTGGAGAACGAACGCGGGATGTCGGCCAGCTCCATCGCCTCCTCCGTGGTCCGCCGGAAGTCCTTGAGCTTGACCTCGGGCTCGCCGCGGGCCTCGCGGTGCGCGTTCAGCGCCATCCGCAGGTACTTGGCGACGGTCACGCCGGGGATGGCGACGGGGTACTGGAACGCCATGAAGAGCCCGGCGCGGGCGCGCTCCTCGGGAGCCGCCTCGGTGATGTCCTCGCCGTCGAACTCGATCGTGCCGCTCGTGACCTCGAAGGCCGGGTGGCCCATGATCGCGTTGGCCAGCGTCGACTTGCCCGAGCCGTTGGGGCCCATCAGCGCGTGGATCTCGTCGTTGGGGATCGTGAGGTCGAGGCCCTTGAGGATCTCCTTGTCCTCGGCGCTCACGTGAAGGTCGGTGATCTTCAGGTCTGCCATGTTCTCCGTTCGGGTTGCGGTGGGTTTCAGGCCGGGGTCGCGGCGAGGCCCGTCTCGCGGGCCGAGAACTCGACGAGCTCGGCCAGGGTCGTCCCCGTGAGGGCGCCGGTGACGCCGCCGTGCACCCGCGTCCAGAGAAGCTTGGTGGAGCAGGTGCGGTCGTCGGACTCGTGCGAGCAGAGCACGCGGCCGTCGCGGTCGGCGTGGAAGCACTCCATCGGAGCGATCGGGCCCTCGAGGGCCTGGACCACCTCGAGCATGGTGATCTCGCGGGCGGGGCGGGCCAGCCGGTAGCCGCCGTGCGCGCCGCGAACTGACGCGACCAGCTCGGCCTCGCGAAGCTTGGCGACCAGGTGCTCCAGGTAGGCGAGCGGCAGGATCTCCGCCTCGGCCACGGCGCTCAGGGCGACGGGCGGGGCGGTGTCCAGGCCGGCATCGGCACGGCGTCCGAGCTCGACCATGAGCCGGACTCCGTATTCAGCCTTCGTCGAGAAGAGCATTCCAGCCGAAATCCTAGCGGAGAGGTCGGTTTAGGACTTCAGCCGGAGAAGGTCGAGGGCGCCGGGCGAAAGACGTCGCTGAACTCGCCGACAAGCTGGGCGCCCTCGGTGGAGTCGGGCTCGTCCTTGGCCATCAGCGCGGCCACGGCCTCGAAGAACTGCTCGGTGCGCAGCGCGGGCCGCGTTTGCCAGAGGACCACGGCGCGGTTCTCCGCCGACGGGTTCCACATCGAGTGCGGGGTGTCGCGCGGGATCTCGAGCACGTCGCCGGCCTCGAGGTCGCGCATCGTCCCCTCCATCTTCACCCGCATTGTTCCGGCGCGGATCTCGAAGCGCTCGTCCTGGGACGGGTGGAGGTGGGGCATGGGCTCGTTGGACTCGGGCTCATAGGTGGCCTCGACCTCGAAGAGCTCGCCGTCGCTCGAAGCCGCCGTCGCCAGCACCTCCATCCGCATCTTCGCGGCCGGGTTCGAGATGACGTCTCCGATCTGTGCCACGCGGCGAGGGTAGCGAGAGGCCGAATTCGCGCGCGGGGCGCTAGGGCTCGATGAGGCCGCGGCGGATGGCGTAGCGGACAAGCTCGACGCGGTCGCGCATGCCGAGCTTGCGCATCGCGTTGGAGCGGTGGTTCTCCACCGTCTTCTCGGCGAGGTGGAGGATCTCGGCGATCTGCTTGTTCGTATGCGCCTCGGCAACGAGCTTCACGACCTCCTGCTCGCGCGGGGTCAGCTCCTCGTCGCGGACAGATCCCTGGCCGAGGACGTCCTTGATCAGCGCGCGCTGGGCCTCGGGGGTGAGGAAGGGCTCGCCGCGCTCGACCGCGTGCAGGGCGTCGACCAGCTCGGAGTCGGCCTGCGACTTCAGGACGTAGCCGGAGGCGCCCGCCTTCAGGGCCTCGAAGAGGTAGCGCTCGTCGTCGTACATGGAGAGGATGAGCACCGACACCTCGGGCGCCTGCTCCTTGATCTCGCGGGTTGCCTGAAGGCCGGTCAGCTTCGGCATCTTCACGTCGAGGATCGCGATGTCGGGGCGCTCGCGGATGGCGGTGTCGCGGGCCTCGGCCCCGTCGGCGGCTTCGGCGATCACCTCGACGTCGGGCTGGCTCTCGAGAAGCATGCGCAGCCCGGAACGCACGATGCCGTGGTCGTCGGCGATCAGTACGCGCATCTCGCGGGTCCGCTCGGAAAGGGCAGTTGCTGCCTCCATGTAGGGCTTATCGGCCTCATGGCCGCGCGACTGGAGCGTTGGCGTCATGCTCCCGCGCGGGCAGCGTAAGGCGGATCCGCGTGCCGACGTTCGGCCGCGACTCGACCCGCAGGTCGCCACCGACCAGCAGGGCCCTCTCCCTCATGCCTGCGATTCCGAGTCCTTTCGCCGCCTGTTCGAAGGTGAACCCGTTGCCGTCGTCGCTCACCGACAGCTCCACGCGGTCGGCCTTGCGACACAGCGAGACCTGCACCTGCGTCGGCTCCGCGTGCTGGATCGCATTCGACAGGGCCTCCTGGGCGACCCGGTAGACGACGATCTGGACGTCGGCCGAGAGGTCCGTCAGCTCCCCCTCCGGCTCGAAGTCGGCGCTGATCGAGCTGCGCTTGCCGACATCGCGAACGAGGCCGGCCAGCGCCGCCTTGAGGCCGAGGTCGTCGAGCGCGGTGGGGCGCAGCTGGCGCGAGAGTGTGAGCAGCTCCTCCATGGCGCTGTTGGCCAGCGACTTGGTGTCGTCGATATCGCCGAGGATCGCCGCCGGCGCCTTGACGCGCAGGGCCTCCAGGCGCAGCAGCAGGCCCGTGAGGGACTGATTGACCTCGTCGTGGAGGTCGCGGGCGACCCGGGCCCGCTCGCGCTCCTGGGCTGCGAGCGCGCCGCTCGAGCTGCGCAGCCGTTCGGCCTCGAGCCGGTCGAGCATCCCACGGAAGGCCTGGTCGAGGCGGCGGACCTCCTCGGGGCCGCCGATCTGCACGGAGGGACCGCGCAGGTTCGCCCCGGGCCGTGACAGGTCCACGCGCTCCATCTCGTCCACCAGCCGCTCCAGCGGGCGGAAGCGGCGCTGGAGCATGAGGACGTTGATCATGACCGTGAGGGAGACCGCCAGGCCCAGCACCAGCGCGGCCTGCGGCTTCTGGCCCAGGTTGAAGTTGGGGTTTGCCGCCAGGCTCGCCGCCACGACGGCGGCGACGATCAGCAGCAGGTTCACGATGAGGACCTGGGTCAGGAGGTTCGCGCGGCGCACGTCCCCATTATCGGCGGGGGCGCGGGCGGCCCGATCGGCGCAACGGGCATGAGGAGCCCCCCGGGTGTGAATAGGGGCTGGACCCCATGGGCCAAACGTCCATCCTCTGGGACAATTTCGGCAGGTGCCCGCCGCCCGGGGGCGCCGCTTCCCCTAAAAAAGAAAGTCGCCCCACGATGACAACGACCCGACGCTCCAACTTCTCGGCCGGATTGCGGACGACCATCCTCATGGCGTCGCTGACGGGCCTGCTGGTCCTGATCGGTGCTCTCGTCGGCGGGCCCAGCGCCGCCGCCGGCTTCCTGGTCTTCGCGCTGCTCCTGAACCTCGCCACCTACTGGTTCAGCGACAAGATGGCACTCGCCGCGTCCGGCGCCAAGCCCATCTCCGAGCAGGAGGCGCCCGGCCTCTACCAGATGGTCCGCGAGCTCACCACCCGCGCCGACCTGCCGATGCCGCGCCTTTACGTCATCCCGTCCGATCAGCCGAATGCGTTCGCGACTGGGCGCAACCCCGATCACTCTGCGGTCGCCGTGACACGCGGCATCACGAAGCTCCTCTCCGAGGACGAGCTGCGCGGCGTCATCTCCCACGAGCTGGGGCACATCCGCAACCGCGACATCCTCACGCAGTCGGTCGCGGCGGCGATCGGCGGCGCCATCACCTACATCGCCTACATGCTGCTGTGGTTCGGCGGCGACGACGAGTCGCCGCTGGGCCTTGTCGCGTCGCTCGCGCTGGTGGTCCTGGCGCCGATCTCGGCGAGCCTCATCCAGCTCGCGATCTCGCGCCAGCGCGAGTACTCGGCCGACGCCACCGGCGCCCAGATCTGCGGCAACCCCGAGTCGCTCGCCTCGGCGCTGCTGCGCCTCGAGGAGGGCGCAAAGGCGACGCCGATGAAGGTCAACCAGGCGATGGAGTGCCTCTACATCGTCAAGCCCTTCTCGGGCGGCGGCGTCGCGAGGATGTTCTCGACGCATCCGCCGATCGAGGAGCGCGTCCGGCGCCTTCGCCAGATGCGCCCGGCGCTCTAGCTCGAGCGTTCGGGGCGGGGGAAGCCGCCAGCCGCATGAACGTCCCTCATTGACCCCTATAGGCATCATTCCGGGACGTTCATTGGGTTCGGCGGCGCTTGCCCCTCATTGATCTGGTCCCTCGACCCCTGCCCGCCGGCGCGCTATACTTTTTGAAGTAAAAGCTGATCCGGATTAGGAGTTATTGGTGGAAGCGGGGACGAAGGAAGAGCGGACCGAGCAGGCGAAGGCCGCGATCTCGAGCGTCGACGTTCGCGAGGCTCAGGGCGAGATCGCCGCGGGCGTGAAGCTCGTCGACGTTCGCGAGGCTCACGAGTGGGAAGACTCGCACCTCGAGGGCGCGACGCTGATTCCCGAGCTCACCGTCGCGAATCGCATCGCCGAGGTCGCCCCCGACCGCTCCGAGCGGGTCCTCCTCTACTGCCGCACCGACAACCGCTCCGCGCGCGCCGCGTCGATCCTGCGCGAGCTCGGCTACGAGGACGTCGCCTATATGGAGGGCGGCATCCTGGCCTGGGAGGGCGCCGGGCTCCCCGTCGCCGAGGAGTCGGGCCTCACGCCCGACCAGCGCCTGCGCTATTCGCGGCACACGCTGCTGCCGGAAGTCGGGGTCGAGGGACAGCTCAAGCTCCTGAACGCAAAGGTGCTGCTGATCGGCGCCGGCGGACTGGGCTCCCCGAGTGCCCTCTATCTGGCCGCTGCGGGCATCGGGACCCTCGGGCTCGTGGACGACGACGTGGTCGACGAGTCGAACCTCCAGCGCCAGGTGATCCACACAACGGACCGCGTCGGCGTGCCGAAGACGGAGTCCGCCAAGGCCACGATCGAGTCTCTCAACCCCGACGTGGACGTTGTCGAGCATCGCACCCGGCTGAACGCCGAGAACATCATCGACATCATCTCCGGCTACGACGTTCTGGTCGACGGCGCCGACAACTTCCCGACGCGCTACCTGCTGAATGACGCCTCGGTGCGCCTGCGCAAGCCGGTCGTCTCGGCGTCGATCCTCGCCTTCGACGGCCAGATCTCGACCTTCATCCCCTACGAGGGCCCGTGCTATCGCTGCCTCTACCCGACGCCCCCGCCGCCGGAGCTCGCCCCGAGCTGCTCCGCCAACGGCGTGCTGGGCGTGATGGCCGGCGTGATGGGCCTGCTTCAGGCCAACGAGGTGATCAAGCTGGTCGCCGGCATCGGCGAGCCGCTCGCCGGCCGGCTGCTGCTCTACGAGGCGCTGGGAACCCGGTTCACCGAGCTGAAGGTCAAGCGCGACCCGGAGTGCCCCATCTGCGGCCCGAACGCCCCCGAGGTGCCGGACTCCGAGCTCGGGAAGTTCCCGGACTACCAGGCTTTCTGCGCCGGCGTCTAGGCCGTAGGATTCCCGGCGTCATGCCCAACGTCCGAATCCCACCCGTCCTGCGCTCGCACACGGGCGGCGAGAGCGAGGTCGTTGCCGGCGGCCAGAGCGTCGGCGACGTGCTGAGGGCGCTTGCCGATGCTCATCCCGGCACGCGCGACCAGATCTTCTCCGCCGACGGCGAGCTGAACCGCTACGTCAACGTCTATCTGAACGACGAGGACGTTCGGGTGCTGGACGGCCTGGAGACCCCCGCGGGCGAGAGCGACACGGTCGTGATCCTGCCCGCCATGGCGGGCGGCTGAGCCCCGGCCGCGGCGAGATGCCCGGCCCCACCGTCTACATCCCCAACGTCAACGGCGGCGAGCGGCTGCTGCGGGCGCTCGAGAGCCTCGCCGCCCAGACGGTCCCCGCGCGCACGGTCGTGGTCGACAACGGCTCTCGCGACGGCTCTCCCGCGCTGGTTCGCCGGCGCTTTCCGGACGTGGAGGTGATCGAGCTGGGCGCCAACCTGGGGTTCGGGCGGGCCGTCAACGAGGCGGTTCGCCGCGTTCCCGGGGATCCGGTCATCCTCGTCAACAACGACTGCGTGTGCGACGAGAGGATGGTCGAGGCCCTCCTGGACGAGGCCGGCGGCGGGGCCTCGGTGGCGGGGGTCCTCCTCGACGGCAAGGACCGTGACCGGATCGAATGCGCGGGGGTCGAGGTCGACGTGACGCTGCTCGCCCTCGAGTACCTCCAGGAGGAGCCGGCGACTGCGGCCGCCGGGGCACCACCGCCGCTGGGCCCCAGCGGGGGCTGCGCCCTCTACCCGCTCGAGGCCTTCACCGGGCTCGGCGGGTTCGACGAGCGGATCTTCGCCTACCTCGAGGATGTGGATCTCGCGCTGAGGCTCGCGGGGGCGGGCCATCCAGCGCGACTGGCCGCCGACGGCAGGGCGGTTCACGCGCACTCCGCGACGCTGGGGTCGGGCTCGAGCGCGAAGAACGAGCTGATGGGCTTCGCGCGCGGCTACATGCTCGGACGCTACCGCGTGCTCGGCTCCCCCCGACGGACGGCGAGGGCGATGGTGTGCGACGCGACGATCTGCGCCGGCCAGGCGGTGGTGGACCGCACTCTCGCCGGCGTCGGCGCCCGCAGGCGCGGCTACAGGATCGGCCGCCGGCTACCTGCTCGCGAGGTTCCCGACCAGGCGCTCATCAGCGCCGGCACGGTCGAGGTGCTTCGCCGCCGTTCGCTGCGGCGCCGTCAGCGCCAAGCCGGCGCCCGGCTCAGTGCGTGACTCGCGCGTACGCCGCGTAGGCGGGCTTCTCGTTGCCCTTCTGAGTCAGCAGCCCCGACGAGTGGCAGAACGTGCACAGGGGCGCGGATGCCTTGGGATCGCGCCACGCGAACCAATAGACGCCGCCGATCTTCCACCTTTTTCGGTTGGCCTTGAGCAGGTTGTATGCCTGGGTGAGCAGCGAGGCCTGCTGGGAGGGCGTCTTGACCAGATCGAGGTTGTGGACGTGCTTGCGGTCGGAGCCCCATCCCAGCTCGGTGATGTAGAGCGGCAGCGAGCGATCGCCATTCTTGGCCATCGTCTTGCGGATGGCCTTCACCTGGTAGCGCACGCCGTCGATGTCGGGCGAGTACGGGTGCAGCGCGACCCCGTCGAAATACGGCTTGGCGCCCTTGTCGTAGAGGAGCTGAAGGAAGCCCCACGCCGAATGGGCGACCGCGCCCCCGGCGCCCGGCGTGCCGAACATTCCGCCCAGCACGACCTTGGCCGACGGGTCCACCGCCTTGATGGTGCTGCTCGTGACCTCCAGGAGGTGCTCGTAGCGGGTGGGGCTCGCCGCCGGCCGATAGGCGTTCGAGGAGTTCTGCTCGTTCCACACCATCCACGTGTGGATGGTGTCCTTCGGTACGTCGGGGTTCTCCTGCCAGAAGGTGCCCTTCGGCCCGTAGCGGTGGACCGCTGCGGCCACGAACGCCGGCCAGGCGGGCTGGCCGGCCGGGGTCATCAGCGGGTCGTAGCGCAGGGCGTGCTCGCCGCTACGGCCGCTCGCCCACATCGGAGTGGTGTCGAGGTAGGGGAGCAGCGAGATCCCGCGCTCGGCCGCCCCAAGGACGACCGCATCGGTGCTGTCCCAGTCGTAGGCGCCGTTCCTGCTCGTCTGGTCGTAGGCCCAAGGGATCTGGAAGCGCAGGCTTCCCACCCCTGCCTGCTGCATGCGGGTGAAGTCGTCCTGGGTGAGCGTGGTCTCGGGGACCATGCCGAAGAAGCGCGCGGGAGTCGCCGCCGAGGAGGTGCTGCCACAAGCCGCGAGCACCAGTGTGAGGAGGGTCGCGGCGCCGACCCCCAGACGCGAGATGCGACGCCTCATGAGGCGTCGCGCGGATCCGTCGGGCGGCGCCTCCACAGCACCAAGCCGGCGCCGCCGGCGATCGCGACCAGGCCGGCGCCGAGAATGATCACGGCCGCGCTCGACCCCCCGCCGGAGCTGTCCGACGCGGGAGTTGTGCCGCCGCCCGGTCCGGCGGTTCCCGAGCTGGGATTGTGGAGGTGGTACTGGCCGACGGCCGGGGGCGAGGCCTGCGCGGCGGGCGCGGCCAGCGCGAGGCCGGCAACACACGCCAGCAGCGCGAGCGTTCGCCCGCGCATGCGCTGCCTAGACTGTCGCCGCCCGGTAAGCCGCCGCATCCGGGCTGAAGGTTAGTGAATGAAAGGGATGGGCCCTGAATAGCCACCCCCGCTCCCCGGACGCCGCAGCGGCCAGCGCGATCGCCGCCGGGGTGGCAGCGCTTGCCTTCGCGCAGGGAGGCTATTCGTCCAACACGGTCGCGATCGTGTGCGTCGTGGCGTGGTTCGCCACGCTCGGCGGGCTGGTCGTCTGCCGCGGCCTGCCGGCGGCCGCAGGCTCGGCTCTCGCCGCCGGGGGAGCGCTCGCCGCGCTCGCGGCGCTCGCGGCCCTGTCGATGATCTGGGCCAACGACGCGGGTCGCGCCTTCACGGCGGCCGTGAGGGCGGCCACCTACGTCGGGATCTTCGCCGGCGTGCTCGCCTGGACGCCGAAGGCGGGAGCGCGGGCATGGCTGGGGGGAATCGCCGGTGGCATCGCGATCGTCGTCGTCGCCTCCCTGGCGGGGCGCCTCGACCCCTCGCTCTTCGGCGGGGCGGACCGCGACATCTTCGCGCGCATCCCCGGCGCCGCGGGCCGGCTGAGCTATCCGATCGGCTACTGGAACGGGCTGGCGGCGTTCGTCGCCACGGGCGTCGTGCTCTCGACGTGGTGGAGCGCGCACGCCGCCTCGCGCCTGGTCCGCGCGCTGGCGGTCGCCACGATCCCCGCCTACGGGCTGGTGCTCTACCTCACCGCCTCGCGAGGCGGGATCGGCCAGGCGATCGCCGGCGTGGCCGTCCTCGCGTGGCTCGACTCGCGCCGGGCAAGGGTCGTCGTGGGGGCGGCGATCGGTGGGCTGGGCGCCGTCGTCCTGAGCGCGATCGCCCAGGCGCAGCCCGACCTCCTGCACGCGCTGGTGACCTCCGCCGCGCGCGACCAGGGCGTCGTCGACGCGTTCGCCACGGTTGCTGTGTGCGCCGTCGCAGGTCTGGCCTACGCGCTTGTCGAGCGTCGCCTCGACGGCGTCAGGAGCGGGGCGCCGTGGCATCCCCGGGTCATCGCCGCCGGCGGCGCCGTGCTCGTCGTGGTCCTCAGCATCGCCTTCGCCCACATGGGCGACCCGGGAACGAGCGCCAGCCCGGGGCAGCGCGACCTGCTCAACTCGTCGGGCAGCGGCCGCTACCAGTACTGGCAGTCCGCCCTCGACGCGTTCGGATCCAGTCCGGTCCACGGGATCGGGGGCGGCAACTGGGAGCTCTACTGGAACGTCCAGCCCAAGCTGCCGACGGCGGTCCACAACGCCCACTCCCTCTATCTGGAGACGCTGGCCGAGCTCGGCGTCATCGGGCTCGCCCTCCTGGCGGCGTTCCTGGCGATCACCCTGCTCGCGGGATGGCGTCGCGCCTACCGCGGTGAGGCCGAGGCCGCGGCGCTGCTCGCGGTCGTGGTGGCCGGGGCACTCGGCGCCGGCGTCGACTGGACGTTCCAGCTGGTCGCCGTCTTCGCTCCGGTCATCGCGGCGGCGGCGCTGCTGGTGGCGCGCCCGGCGGCGAGCCCACGGCGAGGAGCATGGACCGCGGCGGCGCTCGCCGGCGTGGTCGCGGCGGCGTGGATATGCCTGTGGGCGGCGGGAACGACCCTGCTCGCCAACCATCACCTGTCGACAAGCCGCGACGCGGCGGCGCGAGGGGACCTGGCATCCGCGGCGGAGGAGGCGCAGAGCGCCGCTGACGTGGAGCCCTTCGCCGCGGCGCCACGGATCCAGCTGGCGCTGGTGCAGGAGGCGGCCGGAAACCTCACCGCGGCGCAGCTGGCCGCCGGCGAGGCCGTGGCGCGGGCGAGCCTCGACTGGCAGGGATGGATCGTCGCCTCGGAGATCGCCCGGCGGCAGGGCGATCGCAAGCTCTCTCACGACGACCGGCTGGTCGCCAAAGCCCTTGCCCCGGCGCCGCTTCCGCGATGAGGGATCGGGCGTTCCCGTTGGTACCGTGAGCATCGTGGCAAAGGTAATTTCCGCGGAGGGAGCCGCGGACGACACTGCGGCGCAAGCCCCGGCCGGCAACGGGGCCGAACCGACCCTTCGGGCGTCGGTGATCATCCCGTCCACGAGCGGCGGCGCTCCCCTGGAACGGCTGCTTCGCTCCATCGAGACCGTGCCCGACGAGACGGAGGTGATCGTCGTCGACAACGGCTCGGCGAACGGCACCATCACGGCGCTCGCAGGCGGGTTCGCCCACGTGAGGGTCATCGCGCTGGAGGAGAACGCCGGTTTCGGGCGCGCGGTCAACCTGGCGGCAGAGCAGGCGCGCGGCAGGGCCATCGTGCTGCTGAACGACGACTGCGTCGCCGACCCCGGGTTCGTCGAGGCGATCCTGCGCCCGCTGAGTGCACGAGCGGGAGTGACGATGGTCTCCGGAGTGTTGCGCGAGGCCGGCCAGCCCTGGCGGATCGATCTCGCCGGAATCGGCTGCGGCCTGACCCTGATGGCCTTCCCGTACCTGAATGGCGAGCCGCTGGCGGCGGCGGAGATCGCCTCTCCGCCCGTGGGGCCGGCCGGAGCGGCGGCGGCTTTCGATCGCGAGGCGTTCCTGCGCGTTGGTGGGTTCGACGACGCGCTCTTCGCGTACGGCGAGGACCTCGATCTCGCCCTTCGCATGCGCGCCGACGGAGGCACGTGTGCCCTCGCGATCGACGCCATGGGCACCCATGCCCACTCATCCACGCTCGGCACGGGCTCGGCGCGCAAGAACTATCTGGCCGGCTTCGCGCGCGGTTACACGGTCCGCAAATGGTCCGTGCTGAAGAGCCCGGGCCGGATGCTGCGCGTCCTCCTGGCCGACCTGGTCGTCTGTAGCGGCCAGGCGCTCGCCGACCGCAACCTCGCGGGTGTGGCGGGCAGGCTTGCCGGCTACCGGGCCGTGACCCGGTCCAGGCCATTCCCCGGCGAGGCGCTGCTGGCTTCCCCGGCGGGCGACGGTCCGCTTCGTATGGTCACGCGGCGAGTCTCGCGGCGCCGCCGCCTGCACCGTCAGGTCGGGTAGCCGAGCTCGTCCAGCTTTGGGCCCAGGATCTCGTTGACGAGCTCGCGCTCGTCCTTGCTCAGGCCCTCGCGCCAATGACCCGGCTCGGCGAAGCGCGATGCCTTGCCGCGCCCGCGGGCCTCGGCCGGCAGCGCCGCGAAGGCGTTCGCCTGAACGGCCTCGGCCAAGGCGCTCTCACCCGGATTCGCGCCGAGCCAGCCGGCGATCGCGCCCAGGGTCGCCGGCGTGTCGGCCAGCAGGTTCTCGTAGCGAACGGTGTGGGTGAGGGCGGGCGCGTGGGCGCCGACCGCGCGCTGGATCATGGTGGTGCGGTGCAGCCACAGCCAGGCGTTTCGCCGCAGGAAATCCAGGCGGCCCGCGGGCGTGGCGACCGCCTCGGTGTCAAGCGAGCCCGCAAGCCACGAGCCCGGGGCGACCGCGTCGAGCAGCGAGTCCAGGACATCGCGGCCGTCGCGCACGAGGAAGAGCAGCCGGCAGCCCGGCAGGGTGGAGGCGATCACCGGCGCGGCCTGGGAGCCGTTGGGCTCCTTGCAGATCACGAGGGGGTTTATGAGGCCGTGTTCGGCCGCCGCCGCTGTGGCCTGCGCGCCGATCCTGGCGACGATCAGCTCTCGCAGCCGCGGCCGCCAGACCGCCTCGAACTGCGGGGAGAAGAAGTAGCTCGGGTCGCCCTCGCGCACCTCGGCGGGGGTGAAGACACCGACGGGGTGAAGCGTCTCGATCGGGGCCAGGTGGGCCCCCAGGTAGGGCTCATTGATGGGAATGGCGTAGGCAGTGGCACCGCTCTGGCCGGGCCTCGGGGCGGACCCCGATCCCGCGGCCACCGCCACCAGCGGGTGGGTGATGAGGTTCATCAGCCAGCTCGAGCCCGTGCGCGGCCCGCCGAGGATCCAGACCATTCGCTCCTCGACCTCGCCGGGGCGGTCCCTGCGACGCCCAATCATGCGAACCGAAACCCCGCTGCAGCGCTCAAGACGCGAGACTCTAGTTTGCGATGAGCGACGCGACCGCTTCCCCCACCGCCCCCAGGCGAAATGAGGACGCCTCCAGTCGCCTGGACGCCCCGGTGGTCATCGAGGCGCGGGGGATAGACAAGACGTTCCGGATTCCCAAGCACCTTGCGAACTCGTTTCGAGAGCGCGCCACGCACCCCTTTCGTCGCGCTGAGTTCACGGACCTTCACGCCCTCCGAGGAGTGTCGTTCGACATCCACAGGGGCGAGTTCTTCGGGATCGTCGGGCGCAACGGCTCCGGCAAGAGCACGCTGCTGAAGGTTCTCGCGAGCATCTACCGGGCCGACGCCGGCACGATCCGCATCGCGGGCCGTCTCGCGCCGTTCATCGAATTGGGAGTGGGCTTCAACAACGACCTCACCGCCCGCGAGAACGTGGCCCTGAACGGGGTGATGATGGGCCTCTCGCGCCGCGACGCGGCGCGGAGGCTTGACGCGGTGCTCGACTTCGCCGAGCTCCGTGACTTCACCGACATGAAGCTGAAGAACTACTCGTCGGGCATGCTCGTGCGGCTGGCGTTCGCGGTGATGGTCCAGGCCGATGCCGACATCCTGCTGGTCGACGAGGTCCTGGCGGTGGGCGACGCCGCCTTCGCGCAGAAGTGCACCGACGTCTTTCGAGAGCGCCGGCGCGCGGGAAAGACCGTGGTGCTCGTCACCCACGACATGGGCCTGGTGGAGGCATTCTGCCACCGCGCCATGCTGATCCACGACAGCGAGGTGCAGTTCATCGGCGATCCTGAGGAGGCCGCGCTGCGCTACTACCGGCTCAACTTCGCCGGCGACGGCGACCAGCGCCCCCAGTACAGCGGCGTGCCCGACGTCCACGCGACCGTGGAGGAGGTCTGGCTGGAGGGCGCCGACGGCACGCCGACCGAGAACGTCGAGCAGGGCGAGCCGATCAAGATCAACATGGTCGTCCGCGCCCGCGACGAGCTGATCGAGCCCGTCTTCGGCCTGCATTTCCTCGACTCGGCGGGCGTCCGCGTCTTCGGCTTCAACCAGGAGCTCACGATTGCCGACGGGGAGCCCGATCGCCTCCTTCCCGGCCAGCGGGCGCGGGTGAGCGCCACGATGGAGAACCCGCTGCTCCCCGGCCGCTACTACGTGAACTGCTGGATCTCCCGCAACCGCACGCAGGGAGACGTGGCCCTCCAAATTCTCCAGCTTCTGGACTTCGTGGTCTTCGGCACCCGTCAGGGCCCGGGGATCGTGAGCGTCGAGGTCGACGGCGAGGCCATCCCCGACGACCCGCCGGCGGCATCGTGAGCGCCGCGCAGGAGACGCCCGTGCTGCGCGAGGTCCGCGGCCCGTCGGCCGTCGGCGGCGGCTGGCGGCGGTTCTTCGACCTCCTCTACATCATCTCCGTGGTCGAGTTCAAACGCACCTACTTCGACACCGCGCTCGGCTACCTGTGGACGCTGATGCGCCCGCTGATGCTCTACGCGGTCCTCCTCACCGTGTTCACGCAGATCTTTGGGCTCGGCAACGTGGTCAACCACTATCCGGTGGTCCTGCTGATGAACATCGTGCTCTTCGGCTTCTTCCAGGAGGGGACGCTGAGCGCGGTCGTCTCCATCGTCGCCCAGGAGGGCGTGGTCCGCAAGACGCAGTTCCCGCGCCTGGTCATCCCGCTCGCGGTCGTGATGACCGCGTTTTTCAACCTGGCGCTGAACCTTCTGGTCGTCTTCGTCTTCCTGTTCGCGTTCGGCATCACACCGGCCTGGTCCTGGCTCGCGTTCCCGCTCGTGATCGCCGCGCTGTTTGGCTTCACCGGCCTGGTGTCGATGCTCGTCGCTGCGCTCTTCCCGCGATTCCGGGACACGCGGATCATCTGGGGCGTGTTTGTCGCAACGCTCTTCTACGCGACGCCCATCGTCTACGTCGCCGGCTCGCCGATCGTCCCGGAAACCATGCAGCGCATCATCTTCGCGCTGAACCCACTCGCCTCACTGCTGGAGCTCGCGCGCTGGTCGGTGATCGACCAGTCCGCGCCGTTGCCGGCGGCGCTCCTGGGCCACGACTGGTTGCTCGCGGCGCCGATCGGGATCACGGTGGCCATCGGCGTCGCCGCGGTTGTGGTGTTCAACCGCGAGGCGCCGCGGATCGCCGAGGCGCTCTAGTCCCGCCGAGTCCCGATCCCTGCGATGCCTATGTCAGACTGCGCCGATGCCGGTGGTCGGAGGACAGGAGGCCGACCCCTTCCAAAATGACCCGGGTCGGTGGGGCTCGTCCCTAGCGACACTCTCCGAGGTCTTCTTCGCCTGCTTGGACGCCGCGCGCCCACGATCCGTGATCGAGGTGGGTGCCTACGCGGGGGATCTCACGGTGCTGCTCCTTCGCTGGGCGGACAGCCATGGCTCGACGGTGGCGGCGATCGATCCAGAGCCGCAGCCCGAGCTGGAGGAACTGGCGGCCACGTCACCCGCCCTGGAGCTGATTCGCGAGCCGAGTCTGAAGGCCCTGGGCGAGATCGAGCCGCGCGACGCGGTAATCCTCGACGGCGATCACAACTACTACACCGTCTCATCGGAGCTGCGGCTCGTGCAGGAGCGGGCCGGGGACGCCGGGCTTCCGCTGGTCATCCTCCACGACGTCGCGTGGCCGCACGCGCGGCGCGACACCTACTACGCGCCTGAGGCGATCCCGCCAAAGGCACGCCGGCCCATGGCCGAGGGGGCGCATCTCTTCCCCGGGATCGAGGGAGTCCATCACGGGGGGCTGCCCTACAAGTACGCCGCAGCGACGGAGGGAGGTGAGCGCAACGGCGTGGGCACGGCCATCGAGGACTTCGTGGAGGGCCGCGACGACCTGCGCTACGTCCTCGTGCCCGCATTCTTCGGCCTCGGCGTCGTTTGGCGCTCGGCCGCCTCCTACTCGGCAGACCTCGAGGCTCTGCTGGCGCCCTGGGATCGCAACCCGCTGGTCGCCCGCCTGGAAGCGAACAGGGTCCTCCACGTCGCCAACGGGATCGCGAGCGCGATGGAGGCCAACCGGCTGCGTGAGCGTGCCGACCAACTCGAGCACCTGCTGCGGAAGATGCTCGAGTCGAAGGCCTTCTCGGTCGGCGAGAGGATCTCCGGGATGCGCCAGGGGGGCGAGCCGCTCTTCTCGCGCGAGGAGATCCGCCGGGCCCTGGAGGACGGCGACTAGCGCTCGCTGGCGGGGTCTGCGTCGAGGTGGCCCGTGAACTTCGTGATCCGCACGTGCTCCGGCTCGGGCGGGGCCGGCCCGAAGCGCTTGCGCAACCAGCGGATGGGCTTGGTGATGCGCCAGCTGAGCGTCCCGGTGACCTCGTCGAGCGCCCTCTGGAGGCCGAGTATCCGGGCCTCCCCCTTCATCTCGGCCGAGACCGTCTTCGCGTGCGCCGCCGCGGCGGTGGCCTCGGCCCGGCGCGCCCGCTGCTTCCAGTCGCCGCCCTCCTGGCCGATCTTGCCCATGCGCCCGTCCCACTTCTCCGCGACCTTCATGTGGGCGGCGATCCACGAGTCCGGGTCGCCGATGAGGTCGAGCGAGTGGTGGTGGATCACGTGGAGGTCGGCGGTCATGATCTTGCGGCCGGCCTCGCGCACCTGCAGGCAGTAGTCGAAGTCGTAGCCGTGGATCCGCTCGCCAAGGCCCTCGTCGAAGCGGACGTTGTGGACGGCCCAGGGGGAGAAGCACATGACGAAGCCGTCGATGGTGTCGACCTCGCCGATGTGCGCGTAGGCGGGCGGGTTCGATCCCGGAAACGTGAAGCCCGGGTACTCGCCGCCGCCGAGCTCCTTGAAGCTGTGCGTGAACGAGGCCCAGGTGACCGACCCCTCCCACCAGGCGATGCTTCGCACGCCCACGGCGCCGACGCAGCCGGCCAGCGCGACCTCGGGGTCGGCGAGCGCCTTCCGGACCTTCGAGCAGAACTGGGTGTCGACGATCTCGGCGTCCTGGTGGACGAGGACCAGGGCCTCCAGGTCGTCGATCTTGGCGGCCTCGTCGAGCATGTAGTTGTAGCTGCGGTAGATGGACCCGGCGGCTGCGATGGCCAGGACCTTGGAGTCGGGCTCCGCCGCGAGCTCGATCCCCTTCTGGGCACGGCGTGTGTAGGTCTCGGGCTCTGTGATCGAGCTGCCGAAGGCGATCATCGTCCAGCCTTGCGGCGCCAGCGGACACCGGTCCAGTCGATCTCGACGAGCGGCTCGGTGATGCCGTGGCGCTCGCGGAACGCGTCGACCGCGCTGCGGCACTCGTCCAGGGCTCCGTAGTCGTCGATCACGACGTAGCCGCCCGGCTCGAGCTGGGGATAGAGGGACTCGAGCACACAGACCGTGGAGTCGTGCGTGTCGACGTCGACGCGGATGAGCGACCAGCGCCGGCCGGCCACCTCCGCGAGCGTCTGTTCCACGTAGCCCTCGAGGAAGCGCACGCCCCGGTCGATTCCGAAGCGCGCGAACGAAGCCTTCACGTCGGCGAGCGGGGCCTGCAGGAACCCGTAGGCGGAGAGGTCGTCCAGCTCGCCCTGGCCGGCGCCGCGGCGGGCCTGGTCGGGCGCGAAGCCCGCGAACGAATCGGCGAGCCACACGTCCCGCTCGTCCGCACCCAGGCTGTCGAGGGTCGCCCGCATGAGGATCGATGAGCCCCCGCGCCAGGTCCCCGTCTCGATGAGGTCGCCGGGGATGCCGTCCGCGACAAGCGTCTCGACGCATGCCTGCACGTCGTCCAGCCGGCCCAGGCCCACCATGGTCAGGCCGTGCAGGGGCCAATCCATGCCGGCCGAGCGGATGGCGAGGCCCTCGCCCTCGACCTCCCGGTTGAAGGTGGCGCCGCCCTGGATCCGTCCCACGGACGTCGTGCCCTGGCCGGCGAGGTCGCACAGCGCGAGCTTCAGCAGATCGAGGTAGGCGGTGCGCAGGGATGCGGCATCGGGTCCGGGGCCCTGCGCGGTGGGACGGCGCGCGGCGAGCAGCCCGGGATGCGTCTGCTCCCGCTTGGCGATCATGGAGGGGCAAGTTAGCGGGACCGGGGCCGTAGATTGCCCCAGATGAGCCCACCCGACGCCCCGGCGACGCTGCGTGCCGAGCTCGAGAGCCCGCTTCCGCCGCAACTCGAGGCCGGGCAGGCGACCGGGCTCTTCTGCTCGGGAGTCTGCTTCCACGGCTCCCGCCGCGTCCGCGGGGTCGAGATCGTCGTCGACGGCGCGCGCCATCGCCCGGCCGCGTGGCGGATGCCCCGTCCCGACGCCCATGAGCGCTTCGGCGGCGCGGCGGGGTCGTACCGGAGCGGGTGGTGGGGAACGGTCCCCGTCTTCGCCGGGGCCGCTGGTGGGAGGGTCGCCATCGAGCTGGCCGTCCGCTACGACGGTGGCGGGGAGGAGCTCGCATCGCTCGCTCAGTTGGAGGTCGCGGAGACTCAGGGGATGGCGCTCGCTCCCGTCCCCGCCGGCGAGGGCGAGCTCATCGCCGTCTGCATGGCCACGTACGAGCCCGACCCCGAGCTCCTGCGAGCGCAGATCGAGTCGCTGCGCGCCCAGACCGACACCGCGTGGGTCTGCGTGATTTCCGACGACTGCTCGCCGCCGGAGAGCTTCGCAGAGGTCGAGCGACTGATCGCGGGCGACGAGCGCTTCGCGGCGTCGAGATCCGAGTCGAGGCTTGGCTTCTATCGCAACTTCGAGCGTGCGATCCGCCTCGCTCCCGGCAGCGCGCCCCTGCTGGCGTGGTGTGACCAGGACGACAGCTGGCACCCGGACAAGCTCGCGACTCTCCGCGGCGCGATCGGATCCATGGGCCTCGTCTACTCCGACCAGCGGCTGGTCGACCCGACCGGGCGGGTCCTGGCCGAGACGCTCTGGCGCGGGCGCGACAACAACCACACCGACATCGCTTCGATGCTGGTCGCGAACTCGGTGACGGGCGCGGCGTCACTGTTCCGGCGAGGGGTGGCCGATCTGATGGTCCCGTTCCCCGATAGCCCCGGTCTGCAGTTCCACGACCACTGGCTTGGCCTGGTGGGGCTGGCCGCCGGCGACGTCGGATACGTCGATCGGGCGCTCTATGACTACGTGCAGCACGAGGGTGCGGTGTTCTCCGAGGTCTCGGTCGACGGCAGGGTGGCGAAACTCGGGTCGGGCCCGCCGTGGCGCGCCCTCGTGGAGCGCTGGCGGATGGCGTACTTCTACGGTTACCTCGGCCGTGAGGTGCAGGCGCAGGTGCTGCTCGCTCGCTGCGGCGAGGGCATGGAGCCGGCGAAGCGCCGCGCGCTGGAGCGCTTCGTCGCGGCCGACCGCTCGGCCGCCGCGCTCGCGTGGCTGGTGCTGCGGCCCGTCCGGCGCCTCATGGGCCGCAACGACACCCTCGGCAGTGAGCTTCAGCTTGCTACCGGGCCTCTGTGGCGGCGGATCGCCGTCGCAAGAGCGGGTCGCCGAGAGACGCCGGGCCCACATCCCGTCCACGCTTCGTTCCCCGACGCTGGGGCCATGGCGTTCGAGCAGAGCCGCCTGCGACGCTGGCGCTCTGGCCGAGCGCGAGGCGAGTCCGCCGCCTCAGGCTGAGGCTCGCAAGAGCCCCTCGACCCAGTCCATCCTGGCGTCGTCGAAGGACTCGTCCCAGCTGCGGCTCCAGTTCACCGCGGCGCCCGCCACCCGGCGCTCGGCGTCGGAGGAGGCGGCGATCGCCTCGGCGAGCGCCGCCACGATCCCGTCGACCGTCGGGTCGGCCGCGATCAGGTTCGGCGAGATATCGCCCAGGGCCTCGGCGGTCTTGTTCTCGAAGGTGTTGGTGACCGTGAGCATCCCCGCCGAGGCCATCTCGATCGGGACCAGGCTGGGGTGGGGGGAGTACATCAGCGCCAGGCCGACGTCGTGGCCGGTCAGGACCTCGCCGTAGGCGCGCTGCGGGCGCCGCGGCAACAGCTCGAGGGGCTTGTCGCCGCCAAGGTCGACCGAGCGACGCGACTCGACCGTGCCGATGCCGTGGAGCTCCCAATCGCGGTCGATCACGCCCGACTCCACCGCCCTGGCGAGGGCGAGCACTCCCAGCTCGTACATGTTGCGCGCCGCGTGCTGCTCCGGGCGCGCGTAGAACAGGAGCCGGCGCGGCCGGCGGGCCGAGAGCTCGGCGGCCGTCGGCGGCTCGACGCGGGTGATCGCGTTCTGGAAGGAGGCGGAGTCGCGGTCGCCTCGCTCGGTATCGCCGGCATAGACACCCAGCGCGTGCCGGCGGAAGTAGTCGCGCAGCAGCTCGGTCGAGAACAGCGCGCGGTGGGGGAGCGTGTACGAGGCGGCCGCCATCGCAGCGAGCGACCCCATCGCGAACGTGAAGGGCTCGTGCTCCTGGACCAAGTAGAGGAACCCGTCGCCGCCCAGCTCGGCGGCGGCCCGGTGGGCGACGTGCGCGGTCCACCAGGTGCTCGCGACGAAGGCGTCGTCGCGGCTGACCTCGATGCCCTGGGACTCGCGGCCGAACTCCACCTCGACGCGGTCGAAGAGCCCGTCGAGCCCGCTGTAGGACTCGAGCGTGCCCTGCCACCCGCGCTCGAGGACCCCTGTGCGGTCCGTCGTGACGACCCGCACCCGGGCGCCGCGCTCTGCCAGCCGCCGCGCGAGGTTGAGCTTGGCGATGTAGCCGCCGAACGTGTGCTTCAGGTCGATGGTGGGGATGAGGATGTTCACCCTCGCCGGAGCGTCGTCGCGAACCGCCAGGCTGATCGGGGCGATCTTCTCGGCGAGTGTTCGCGTCTCGGGGCTGGCCGGCTCGCGCCGCGCCGGGGCGCCGGCGCCGATCGGCGGCGGGCGCGAGTCGATCCGCAGGCGCCGCCGGGGCCGCCCGCGCCCTCCGGCGGCGACGCTCATCACCCGGCGCCAGCCGAAGCCGCACGCCAGCCGCATCTCGGCGCGAAGCGTCTCGGTAGGCCCGACGAGCTCCTTGATGCCGCGTGCGGTGAGCCAGGCCAGCGCCCACAGCGACGTGTCGGCCTTCAGGTAGCGGCGGATCGCGCGCCGCTTGGCCGAGGTCATCGCATCGCCGCAGCGGCGAAGCAGGACCGTGGCGAGCTGCTCCAGGCGCAGGTTGTCGGCGAAGTAGCGGGCGCGCCACAGCGCGAAGAACGCCCGCGGGTCGTGGCGCATAGAGGTCAGCCTCGTGCGCAGGGGTGCGACCTCGTTCGCGCCCGCGTGCCCAAGGGTCGCCGCGCGGTGCTGCACGTAGTCGTAGAGGGGGCGGTCGACATAGGCGATCTCGCCGCAGGCCAGGGCGCAGAGGGCGATCCAGTGGTCGTGGAAGGGCGAGCCGTAGCGGGGAGGGAACGGCAGGGCGCGTTCGAGCAGGTCACGGCGGAAGAGCGACGCCGCGCCGGTGACCGAGTTGGCGTAGAAGAGCGACGCGAGGCTCTCGTAGTTGTTGCGGCGAAGGCTCCAGTAGGTCGGCGCAATCTGCTCGCCATCCGGGGCGACCACGCGGGCGTCGCTGTAGGCGAGCTGGGCGTCGCCGATCGCCTCGACCAGCACCTCGAGCTTGTCGCGGTGCCAACTGTCGTCCTGGTCGGCCATCGCGACGTAGCGCGCGCCCTCGGGGACCATCGCCAGCGCCCGCTCGAAGTTGTGGAAGAAGCCCAGCCTCCGCGGGGAGCGGGAGACGACGAACCTGGGGTCGTCGCCGAGCACGCCGAGCATCGCCTCGAAGCGCTTCGGGCTCGAGCAGTCGTCGCTGATCAGGCAGATCCAGTTGCGGTGCGTCTGCTCGCGGATCGACTCGATCTGCTTCTCGAACAGCGCCAGCGGCGCCTCGTATGTGGCCATCGCGATCGCCACGGGCGGTCCCGGCGCGGCGCCGTTGATGTGCGTCGCCGCCGGCGCCTGGAGGGCGCGGGCGACGCGGATCGTCGCGATCACGGCGGCGGCAATGGTGCCGTCGGCGAAGCGGGCGCGCACGCCGACCTCGAGCTCGCCGTCGGTCGCGGGCGGCTCGATCTCGGCGATCCCCCAGAAGCCGCTGCGAAAGCTGTGCAGCCCCGGGTCGTCGGAGCCCGCGGGAGGGACGCCGTCGTAGGGATCGAGGCCGGGGTGCGCCGCGCGCAGGACGTCGATCCGGGGCATGCCCGCAAACGCGGCCGGGGCCTCGGCTGCGCCGACGGTGATCCAGAGCTCGTCGATCGTCGCGCCGGGCGAATAGCAGGACCCGCAGACCACCAGCGCCGTGCCTGCGCCGACCGCCACCTCGGGCGGAAGCGCGAAGTCCAGGCGGGCCCGCAGCGGCGAGCCGGGCTCGTCGCTGCGCGCCCCGGTGGGTTTTGGTGCAGCCTCTGTGCTCACGATTACCAGCGTCAGGCTATGGCCTGCCGCCGGTGAAGCCGGTGTAGGCCCTCCATGCCGGCTTCGCCTTGCCGTGGAGCGTGAACAGCCCGGTGGAGCGGCAGAACTCGCAACTGAACCCTGCCGGCGAGGGGTCGCGCCAGCTGAACCAGGTCACGCCCCCGAGGTGCCAGCGCCCGCGGTTGCGCCTCAGCATGCGAAAGGACTTGTGCAAGAGCTTCTTCTGGCCCTTCGGCGTCTTCACCAGCGGGTTGCTGACGTGCTTGGCGTCCGAGCCCCACCCGAGCTCGGTGATCCAGATGGGCGTGGAGCCGTCGCCGTGCTTGGCGATGACGTGACGGGTCTTGTCGAGCTGGTACCTGATCCCCGCCACGTTGCGTGAGTAAGGGTGCAGCGCCACGGCGTCGAAGCTCCGCTTCGCTCCGCCGGCGGAGTAGAGCTGGGCCAGGAAGCGCCAGGCCGACTGCGCGGGGCTCCCGCCGCCTCCCGGCGTGCCGAACATGCCGCCCAGGAAGATCTGCGCCTTCGGCTCCGCCTTTCGGATCCTCGTGGCGGTTGCGTTCAGGAGCTTCGCGTATGCCTTGGCGCTGGGGTGCGGCTTGAACGAGTTGGAGCTGTTCTGCTCGTTCCACACCTGCCAGCGGCGGATGGGCTCCGAGGGGATGCCGGGATGCTGCGACCAAAACACGCCGCCGGTCCCGTAGCGCTGGACCGCGGCGGTCACGAAGGCGCGCCACCCCTTACGACCCTTGAGCGTCAGCATCGGGTCGAAGCGGGCCGCCTGGGGACCCGAGCGATTGCTCGCCCAGCCGGGCGTCCCGTAGAGGAAGGGCAGCAGGGGCACATGGTGCGATGCCGCGCGCGAGACGATCTGGTCGATCGCGGTCCAGTCGCAGGCGCTGTCGCCCTGGGCCGTGCAGCCGCCCGCGCTTGCCTGGACGTTGGGCCAGTAGACGAGGAAGCGGTCGACGCCGACCTTGCCCCGGTGCATTCGCCCGAAGTCCTTGCCGGAGGGCGCGTCGATCGAGACGACGCCGATGTTCAGCGAGTGGTGATGGCCGCGCGCCGTCGCCAGCCCCGCGGGCGCGAGGCAGGCCACCGCGAAAACGGCGCACATCGGCGCCCCGAAGCGTGCCCACAGTCCCCTGGTCACGCAGAGGAGGTTAGCCCGCTCCGCCCGCGCGGCGAGCGTCAGGGCAATATCCTCACGGTGGGCGCAGGGAGAGCACCATGCCAGTAGAAGCGCTAAGGCAGGCAAGCCAGACAGACGCGGGCAGCCGGGAGAGCTTGGCCCGTGCGAGTGGCCGTACCCGCTGGTGGCGCGACGCCCGCAGGCGCCGGATGCTCGCGCTCGCCGACCTCTGCACCGCGGCGCTCGCGCTCCTCGTCGGCTTCGGCACGCCCATCGCCTTCGCAGCCCTGCCGGTGTGGGTCCTCCTCGCCAAGGTCGTGGACCTCTACGACCGCGACCATCGCGTCCTGCGGCACCTGACGATCGACGAGGCCGGGGCCCTCGGGGCCTGGGTGGTGGCCTGCATGTCGGTGAGCGGGGTCCTGGTCGCCGCCGTCTCCCCGGATTCGCTCGACCCGGTCAGGGTCTTCGCGGGCCTCGTCACGGGGTTGCTGGCGGCACTGGTCCTGCGCGCCGAGGCGAGGCGGCTGTGGCGGCGCTTCACTCCCGCCGAGGTCACGGTGGTGCTGGGCGAGGGCGTCGTCGCGGAGTCGCTTCGCAGCCAACTCGGGCTGTTCGCCGACATGCATCTCGAGCCCGTCGAGGAACCGGCGCCCGCGGGCGTGCTGGACGGCACCGCCAGCCGCGAGGACATCGCCGGGCTGGCGAGCCGGGTGGATCGTCTTCTCATCGCCGCGGACACGATCGAGCCCGACGTGCTGGCCCATGTCGCCGACTCCTGCCGCGACGCCGAGGCCAAGCTCGGGGTGGTGTCGCCGATCGGCGGCTCCGGTGGGCCGGGCCAGCAGCTGGCCCAGGTCGCGAATCTGGCGATCGTCGACTGCGAGACGTGGGACATCTCGCGCTCCACCCTCGTCATCAAGCGGGCCTTCGACGTCGCCGGCGCGGCGGTCATGCTCGTGCTCTTCGCTCCCGCGATCGCCCTGATGGCGCTCGCCGTGCGCCTGGACAGCTCGGGCCCCGCATTCTTCTCGCAGCTGCGCGCGGGGATCGGCGGCAGGCCGTTTCGCATGTACAAGCTGCGCACGATGGATCGCGACGCCGAGGCCAGGCTGGCCGACCTGGTTCGGATCGACGACCTGGCGCAGCCGATGTTCAAGCTGCGAAACGATCCACGTGTCACCCGCGTCGGGCGCTTCCTGCGCCGCTTCAGCCTCGACGAGCTTCCCCAGCTTGTCAACGTGCTGCGCGGAGAGATGAGCTTCGTCGGCCCGCGGCCCGAGGAGATGCCGCTGGTCGAGCGCTACTCCGCCGAGCACCGCTTTCGCCTGGGCGTGAAGCCCGGCGTGACGGGCCCGATGCAGATCGCCGGCCGCGGCGACCTTCCCTTCGAGGGGCGCATGGCGGTCGAGCGCGACTACATCGAGCACATGTCGCTGGCGCGCGACCTGCGCATCATGCTGCTGACCGTGCCCGTGATCGTGCGCGGCAGGGGCGCGTTCTAGGCGGCCGCGCCGCGGCGGCGAAGCAGCGCCCCGCTCGCGGCGAGCGCGACGAGGATCGCGCCGGCGAGGAGCACCAGCGTCGTCCCGTCGCCGGCCGTTCGCAGCGCTGCGCCCGCGACGCTGCTGCCGGGCTGCGTCTGGCCGCCACCGGGGCCCTGGTTGACCGAGCCGTCGTTCGGCGACACCTGATGGCCCGAGGCACCCGTGGGGTGCGGGGCGCCGAGCTCTGGAGCGGTTGCCACCGTCGCCAGCAGGCGCCCCTGCGGGCCGGTGAGCTGGCGCTGGACCTGGGGCGGCAGCGAGCCGGGGTCGGCGGTCGGCGGTCCACCGCCCTGCGGGTGGTTGCCGCCCGCGCCGGGGATGTTGAGCGTGTACTCGTCCACCCCGGGTCCGCTGGCGAGTGCGGCTGCCGGCGCCAGAAACGCCGCCGCCAGCACCGCGAGAGCCGTCCCGGACGCCCTGCGCGCTCGTTCGGAGACCATGCTGCCATGGTAGTCGAGGCTCGCAGCCGAGACGGGTAGGCTGGCGCGGCCATGCCCCGACTTCAGCGCACTGCGGTGGCGGCCGCGGTCTTCGGCCTGGCTCTGGCGCAGGGTGGATATTCGGCTCGGTTCCTCGGCGCCGCGTGCGCGGTCGTCTGGTGGGCGGTCGCCGCCGGCGCTCTGGCCCGCCGCTGGGATCGCGCATCGGTGCCGGTGCCCGCGGCGCTCGCGATCGGATCGCTGGCGGGGCTGGCCATTGTCTCGGCGCTGTCGATGGGGTGGGCTTCCGACGGCGGCGCGGCGTTCAACGCAGCGGTCCGCTCCGCCCTCTACGCGGGGATCCTCGCCCTGGTCGTGGTCGCCTCCGGCCGCGGAGGCCCGCGACCATGGATCGACGGCCTGGCGATCGGCATTGCCCTCGCCGCGGCGCTGGCCCTGGGCAGCCGGCTCGAGTCCGGGCTCCCCGGCGGCGACACCGAGATCGCCCGGTACCTCCCTTCGGCCGCCGGCCGCCTGAGCTATCCGCTGGGCTACTGGAATGCCCTAGCGGCGCTCCTCGCGATTGGCATCGTGACGCTCGCCCACCTCGCGGCCGAGGCCCGGAGCGCGATCCCTCGTGCCCTTGCCGCCGCGGCGATCCCGATGGAGGCGCTCGCCCTGTACCTGACCTCCTCGCGCGGTGGCGTCCTCGCCGCCGCGGTGGGCCTGGCGGTCCTGCTAGCGGCCGGGCGCGCGCGCTCGCGGACCCTCGCATCCGGCGCGCTGTCCGCGGTGGGCGCCGGCATCCTGGTGCTCCTCGCCTCGCGCCGCCACGCGCTGCTCGACGGCCTTGATCACCCCGGCGCGGGCGACCAGGGCACCCAGATCCTCATCGCCACCCTTGCCGTCACCGCGGCCGTCGGTCTGGCCAGGCTGGCCCTCGACCGGGCGATCGCGCGGATCGCGCTGCCGCGAGGCGCCGGGCTGGCCCTGGGGGCAGTCGCGGCGGCGCTCGCCGTCGGAGCCCTTGTGGCCGCAGACCCCGCCGAGCGGTTCGACGAGTTTCGCGCGCCGCCATCGGGCGCCCAGGTGGGAAGCGACTTCGTGTCGAGCCACTTCGCGAGCGGCAACGGCAGCGGACGCTGGCAGTACTGGTCCGCGGCCGCGAGCGCGTGGGAGGGCGAGCCGCTGCGGGGCATCGGCGCCGGCGGCTACGAGGCCTACTGGAACCAGCACGGCTCGCTGACGACGCCCGCGCGCAACGCCCACTCGCTGTTCCTCGAGACCCTGGCCGAGCTCGGCATCCTCGGGATCGCATTTCCGATCGCCTTCTTCGCCATCCCGGCGGTCACGGGGGTCCGGCGCCTCGGCGGGGAGTCGCGGCGAGACGTCGCCGCCGGCCTGGCCGTCCTGGCCGCCGGTGCGACCTCCGCGGCGATCGACTGGACATTTCAGGTGCCGGCGGCGTTCGCGCCCGTCGTCCTGGCGGCGGGGCTGCTGGCCGGCGGCGCCACCCGCACGGGCATTCCCCGCCGCGTCGCCCCCCGGTGGTCCGGCGCCGCGGCCGTGGCCTTCGGGGTGACGGCGATCTGGGCTGGCGCCCTCGTATTCGCATCCCAGCAGCGGCTGGCCGACAGCCAGTCGGCGGTGCGCGACCACGACCTCGCCGCCGCCGCGCGCGCCGCGGCCGACGCTCACGCGCTCGAGCCGTGGTCGGCGGCGTCCGACCTCCAGCAGGCGCTGGTGCGGGAGCGGGCGGGCGACCTGGGCGGCGCCTGGGCGTCCATCCGCGACGCGATCGGCGAAGCGCCGCAGGACTGGCGACTGCGCCTCGTCGAGGCGCGCCTGGACGTGAAGGCCGGCGACGTTCACGGCGGCCGCGCGGCGCTCTCCGAGGCCCGCCGCCTCAACCCGAACGCGCCGATCTTCGCCGCGCAGGGGAGCGCCGCCGGGTGAGCGCCCGGCTCGACCCGGGGGCGTGGCTCAGCTGGCTGCGATCTCCGTCCGAGCGCCGGGTGAAGGCCACCGCGCTGCTGCTCGCGATCGTGTCAGCCGCGGCGGGGGCGTCGCTGGCCGCGCTCGCCGGCGCCCCGGCGGCGATCGTGGTCGCGACGGCGCTGATCGCCGGCGCCGCGGCGGGCGCCCTGGGCCTCTGGCTGCTGCTCGGCGATCGCGGTTCGGCGTTCGAGGAGATCGACTGGCTGCGCGAGCGGCTGGAGCCCCTTCGCCTTCAGGTCTCGGAGGCGGCGCCACGGCGGGTGAACGTGATCATGGGAAAGCTCGACCCCCGCCACGCCTTCGCGGGCTTCGTCGGCAGCCTCAACCTCGCGCGCCGGCTCGCCGAGCGGGGCCACCGCGTCCGCATCGTCACCGTCGAGCCCAGCCCGCGCTTCCTGCCGAGCGTCCGCGAGGGCGTCGAGGCCTTCGCGGGCCTTCGCGGGATCTTCGAATCGGTCGAGGTCGCGTCCGCCTTCGACCGTGGCCGGGCCCTCGAGGCGAGCCCGGACGACGCCTGGCTTGCGACGAGCTGGTGGGGAGCCCACCTGGCGCACCATGCGGCCCGCGAGACAAGCGGGCCGTTTCTGTTCCTGATTCAGGAGTACGAGCCGTCGTTCTTCCCGGCCGGCAGTCGCAGCGCCCTCGCGGAGGAGGCATACCGCCTCCCGCACGCCGCGATCTTCTCCACCGAGATCCTGCGCTCGCACTTCCGCGACGAGCGCCTCGGCGTGTTCGCGGGATCGCAGCGGGAGGGCGAGCGCCGAAGCGTCGCCTTCGAGCACGCGATGACGCCGACGGGCGGGCCGGGCTCCCGGGAGCCAAGCGACGCGCGCCGGCTGCTCTTCTACGCCCGGCCCGAGATGCACGCTGCTCGCAACATGTTCGAGCTGGGCATCCTGGCGCTCGAGCGGGCGCTCGCGACGGGCGCGCTGCCGGCCGACTGGGAGCTGGACGGGATCGGATCGGTTTCGCATGGCCGCCGCATCGATCTGGTCGGAGGGCGCTCCATGGCACTCATGGCGAGGGTCGGCGAGGCCGCCTACGCCGAGCTCCTGGCGCGTTACTCGGTCGGCGTCTCGCTCATGCACGCCCCGCATCCGAGCCTGGTGCCGCTCGAGATGGCCGGCGCGGGCCTGCTCACCGTGACCACGGTCTTTCGCGGCAAGGACGCCGAGACGCTTCGCGCGATCTCCCCGAACCTCATCCCGGTGGAGCCGACGGTGGCGGGGGTGGCCGCGGGCATCGGCGATGCCGTTGCGGCGGCCGGTGATCGCGAGCGGCGAGCCTCCGGCGCCCGGTTCGAGTGGAGCCGCAACTGGGACGGCGCGCTCGGCGACGACGTGATGGGCCGGATCGACGATCTGATCCGAGACGGTGCCTCCGATGCCGGCTGAGGGCCTGCCGGCTCGAACCCTGCTGGTGCTGCACCTGGCCGAGATGTCCGGTCCATCGGTCTCCCTCGAACCGGCGATCCGCCGGCTTGCGGAGGCGGGGCAGGTCGACGTGCTCGTTCCCGGGCCCGGCGCTGCCGCCGACCGCTACGGCAGGTTCGCGAGGGTCGAGGTCGCCCCGATCGAAGCCCTGACGCTCCAGGGCGGGCCGCTCGCGCTCGCCCGCCGGGTGCGGCGGCTCGGCGCCGCCGTCGGCGAGCTTCGCCGCCTGATCCGGGCACGCCGGCCGGACCTCGTGGTGCAGACGACCCTGCTGTTGCCCGCGGTCGCCGTCGCCGCGCGACGGGAGAAGGTGCCCGTGATCGTCCACGCGGGCGAGCTCTTCCCGCGCACCGGAGTCCGCGCGCTCGGGGGCCGCCTCGTCGCCTCGGCGACGGCTCGCTCCGCCTCGGGCGTGGCGGCCTGCTCCGAGCCCGTCGCGAGGCAGTTCCGGAGCCGCAGGGCCCGTGTGCGGACCATCCTGCCGCCCATCGACCCCGCCTACGGCAGCGGCGACCGAGCCCGTGGCCGCGAGGCCCTCGCGATCGGGCCCGAGGCCGACTGCGTGCTCGCCGTCGGCAGCATCAGCGCGGGCCGTGGTCAGGACACGCTGATCCGGGCCATGGCGGAGGTCCGCCGAACCCGCCCGGGCGCGCGCTGCCTGATCGTCGGCGCGCCGCACCCCAGGCCCCAGGACCGGCGCTTTGCGGACGGCCTGCGCACGCTCGCCGGTGCCCTGGGGCCGTCCGGGTTCGTCGTCTTCGCGGGCAGCCTGATGTCGGTTGCCGACGCCTATGCGGCGGCGGACGTGGTCGTCAATCCCGCCCGTTGCGAGGAGGCCTTCGGGCGGGTGGCCTTCGAGGCCGCCCTCGCCGGGCGTCCCACGGTCTCGACGACCGTCGGCGCGGTCACCGCCTACCTGCGCAACGGCGAGAGCGCCCTGCTGGTGGCGAAGGACGACCCGCCCGCGATGGCACGCGCGATCCTCCGCCTGCTCGGCGACCCGGACCTCGGCGAGGACCTGGCCGCCGCCGCCGCGCGCTTCGCCCGCAGCGAGCTCGACCCCGCTGCGAGCGCTCAGGAGTTCGTCGAACTGGCGGCCGAGGTGCTGAGGAGTTGAGCGCCGTCGCCTGCGCTGCGCGACTTGTCGCGTATCCCACCGCCCAGCGTGCCGCCTCCGCGCGCCCCGGCCTTCTCCTCGTTGTGCCGCCTTGGCCGTTGCTCTTATCGCCGTCTACCCGGCGACGGCCTCCTCGTGTGGCGGCCCCGGGGTCTGCCTCATCGCGGCTCGGCGCCCTTGCCCGGCCTGTTGGCCGCGCCGGGCTCTTCTTCGAATGCGGGGGCGTCCTAAAGGGGGCGATCGCCGCGGCAGGGGATCCGCTCGGCGCGGCGACGCAAAATCGGTGGAGCGGTCGCTTGGACCTCGGGCTGGCCGTCCCATCGTGGCTCTTCTGGCCGAGGACCGGCTCGCATTGCCGGGTCCTGGCAGAGGAGTCGACCCGCTGGGAACGCGCCGTGCTCCGTCGCTTTGATCCTCTGGCTCGCGATATCGCTGATTCAGGTCTTCTTCGCGCGGCTCGAGTCAGGGGTCGAAGGGTTCCGGCTCAGCCAGCTCTACGCTTCTCGTCCCAGTGGGCCTGACCTTCTCGGTATGAGGGAAGCGCAGCTGACGGCGCGGCGGTGCTCTGGGTATCCCTCGCCGTGTGCGCCTATGCGGTCCTTCGGATCATCACGGGTCCACTCGAAGTCGAGCGGGCTTTCGTGGTGAGCGGTGACCCAGCCGCCATCTTTGGAACCACGTTTCGAGCGGTGGGTTCGTTTCAGAGCGCTGTGGGCCTCGCAAGCTTCGCTACCCCGGCCGCGGTCTTCGGCTTGGTGATGGGCCTCCGAAATCAAGAGGATCGGTTGCTCGGCTTCTTTGTCGCTGCCGTTGGCTTGGTCGCGGTGCTGGGGTCATACGTGCGCATCTCGCTCCTTGCAATCGTCGTCGCCGCCGCGGCGGGTGTATTCCTGACCAGGGCGCGTTCGACGCGCGGGTCCACGGCGAGATCCATCGGATCGGCCGTGGCAATCGGATCCGTGGTCATCGGGCTGGCGGCAGTGGCGAGCTTCAGCGTCCCCTACGCAAAGAGCCGCTTCGACACCCTCCTCGACCCGGGCAGCGATGCGTCACTCCAGATCCGCTTCGACACCTGGCATCACGCCCTCGACGAATTCTCGGCGAATCCCCTTGGTCGGGGCCTTGGCCAGGTGGGCCACGCCACGGAGCTGAACGGCTCTCACGCGCTCATAACCGACAACAGCTTCCTGAAGGTCTTGGTCGAGCAGGGAATCCTAGGTTTTCCGGTCTACGTGTTCGCGCTGCTCGGACTTGTGGCGGTGGCCGGCAGCCGACTCTCCCGCGCTCCACCTCCACAGCGCGTCATCGGCGGGGCTGCGCTCGCCGGGTTTATTGCCTGGCTCCTCCTGGGCCTTGCCGGCGAGTACATCGAGCAGCCAGGCAAAGCCCTGGCATGGATTCTTCTGGGGGTGGCAATAGGACAGGTGTTCGCCGAGAGGCCGCCCGTTCGAGTCGCGCCTCCTGATCCCCGGCTCGGCCGCGAACGGCTCAGTCGGCGCTCAGCCCGGATGAGGTGGGCGGCCATCGTTGCCTTGGGCGTAGTGACGGTGGTGCTCGCCATGGTCAACGGATCGCGACACTCGACCTACACGGCCAGCGTCGAGGCCGCGCCGTCACATTCCGCGGCCCTCGGTCAGTCGGCCGACATGAGGAAGTGGCGGCGGCTTGCACGCGATCCGGGGGTGGCGTTTGTCACACGCACGCTGCTCCCGACTGACTCGAGCTACGACTGGATCTCGCGCATTCGACTGAAGCAAGACAGCCGATCGCCGTTCTCCTTTGCCATCGTCGCGCCGGCGAACACACCTGCACGGGCCCGGCTACTGGCGTCGTCGTTTGGCGTCAATCTGGCGGGGAGCGTCGCCCGTGATCTCCACGAGGACCCCTCCCGACTGCTTCAGCTCGGCCCCGCGACGTCGCAAGGTCAGCCCATGACGCGAGTTGATAACGCGGTCGACTCGCTTCCGGGGCCGTTCCCGCCTCGGCCGAGCACCCTCTGGATCGTCGCGGTTGGATTGCTCGCCTGCGGAGCTGTATACGTGCTGTGGTCCGTGGTCTTGTTTGAGCCGCGGGTTCGAAGCTTTCCCGCAAACGCGATGAGCCGGATCACTTCGCGTGCCGGTCCGGGGGCATGGCCGCTGGTGATCGCGTGTGCAGCGGCTGCGGTGCTCCTGCTCGCCCTGACCTCTGGCCTCACCTTCTTCAACGACGAGTGGGACGTAATTCTCAACCGGCCAGGCTGGTCCCCGCACTCCCTGCTGAGGCCCCACAACGAGCACATCTACCTTGGCCCGGTTCTGATCTACAAGGTTCTGCTGGCCACACTCGGCCTGCGCTCGCAGGCCCCCTACGAAGTGGTGAACATTCTTCTGGTCCTGTGTGTGGCGGTCCTGATGTTCGTCTATACGCGCCGACGACTGGGGCCCTGGCTTGCACTACTCGCGGCCTGCGTGCTCCTGTTCCTAGGTTCGGCGCAGGAGGACCTCGTTTGGCCTGGCGGCATCAGCTTCGTCGGCGCCCTCGCCGGGGGCTTGGGCGCCCTGGTGATGCTCGATCGAAGAGACGCCGCAAGTCGCTGGTGGGTCGCGGTGCTCCTGGTCGTGTCGATCTCCTTCTCCACGCTCGGTGTGATGTTCGCGCTCGGCGCTGGACTCGAACTTTGGTTGCGAGATCGCAAATGGGCGAGCCTCAAGCCCGCACTCATACCGCTGCTCCTGTACGCGCTGTGGTATCTCGCATACGGTCACGAAGCGAGCAGCGCTGCGTCGTTGCAGAACGTCCTGGCAGCGCCCCGCTATGTCGCGGAGGCCGTCGCCTCATCCCTGGCAGGGGCGCTAGGGCTCTACGGCGATGATCCGCTCCTGTGGGGACGGCCGCTCGCGATCGCAGCAACGATCGGCGCGATAGCGCTCGCATCGCGCGATCGCGGCGTCGACTCCCCGGTTCTGGGCAGTGCTGGCGATCGCTGGGAGCTTCTGGATTTCTTCCGCAGTCAACGGGATACCCGGACGCGAGCCAACGCAGAGCCGCTACCAGTTGATCGGCGTGGTCCTGGTCATGTTGATCGCAGCCGAGCTGTTGCGCGGTCGCCGTCTTTCGCGCGACGGCCTGGTTCTCGCGGGGGTCATCGGCGTGGCGGCCATCTCGTCGAACCTGATCTCGCTGAAGGGTGGCGCCGACTTCTTTAGGACGCAGACGAGCGAGACGAAGGCGGAGCTCTCGGCGCTGCAGCTGAGCCGCGGTCACGTCTCGCCCGGGTTCCTTCTGGCCGAGGCCCCTGGTCCACTTCGCCGATGCCGTAGTGGCCGGCAACTACTTCTCCGCCATCGATCAGTGGGACTCCCCGGTGAACCCGCTGCCCGACCTCGCTGCCGCGTCCGAGTCCGATCGAATCCTGGCCGACGGGGTCTTCGGGGCGGCGCTGGGCCTGCGCCTCACGGGCATCCCCGCAAGCAGGCAGGGACATGGAAGATGCGTGGTGGTCAAGGCCGCCCCCGGAGACAGCCACGGTAGACGTACCGCCGGGTGGCATGACGCTCAAACCCTCCGGAGGCGAGCTTGCAGTTCATCTCGCGCGCTACTCCGCCTCCGAGTTCCCGGTGGACCTCGGAGCGATAGCGGGCGTCTCGCGGCTCAGGATCCCTCCAGACGGGTCCGATCAGCAGTGGCGCGCCCAGATCCTCGGCTCGACGCGCACGCGTATCTGCGCGCTGCGCTGACGAGCTGAGCCACCCCCTCACGGTGCGCCGGGTCCCATGCGGGGCGGGGATAGATCGGGAGCGGTTCGCGCGGCCGCCACTGCGGCGGCCGCAGCGCGATCCCGATCGTTCGCTCGGCCCAGGAGGCGCTTGGCGGCGAGGCGCAGGGAGAGGTTGAGCCTGAGGGCCAGCCAGGCGCGGCGCTCGGGCCCGGGGCCGAAGCTGCGGCGCAGGACGGAGCGCCACTGGACGGCTCCCTGAGGCCGCCATCCGTCGCGCGAGCCGTATGCGGTGCTGGACGACCCCGCGCCGTGGTGCACGACGCGAGCCGTCTGCGGGCAGAAGTACGAGGGCACTCCGGCGGCAGCGCCCCTCAGGCCGAGGTCCAGGTCCTCGCCGTACATGTGAAGCCCCTCGTCGAAGGGGCCGAGGCGCAGGAGGTCCTCGCGCGTGCCGGCGACGCAGGCACCCGTCAGCCAGCTCACCCGGGTCTCCGCCTCCAGCCGGTACGGCTCCGTGTGGCGGCGGATCGCTCCCGGCGAGACCGCTCCCGGGACCAGCGCGCGCACCCACGGCCAGGCCCCGACCTCGCTGCCGCTGGCGGAGGCCTGCACGGTCCGGTCGGCGTGCAGCACGCGCGGCCCGGCGAGGGCGCCGAGCTCGCGCGCCCGGGCGGCGAGGCGATCCAGCCCGCCGTCGAGAAGCTCGCAGTCGGGGTTCAGCATCACGATCTCCGTGCCGCGCGCCCTGCGCACGCCCACGTTGTTGCCGGCGCCGAACCCCACGTTCTCGGCCAGGGGCACGAAGGCGTATGGCCCCTTCCAGCGAGAGCCGGCGGCGTCCGGCTCGTCCGAGGAGGCGTTGTCGACCAGGACCAGCTCCTGCGAGCCGTCGAGGTGCTCGTTCATCGAGGCGACCAGCGTCTCGACGAACGGCGCGCACTCCCAGGCGACGACGACGATCGAGTACACGCTCAGGCTGGAACGAGGACCAGGATGATCTGGATGGCGAAGAACTCAGGCCACGCGGCAGCCAACCGCCCTCGCAATGCCTCCATCCGCCCGGGCGAAAGGAAGCGCCGCCAGAAGAGCGGACGGGGAAGCTGGTCGCCGGCGAATTCCTCCGAGACGATTCGGTAGCCGGCGTCGCGCACCAGCTCGTGGATGCCCGCGCGCGTGAAGAAGCGCAGGTGGGTGCGGTCGAACAGGCCGCTGTCGTCGTGCGGAAAGCGCCCGCGAAGGATCGTGAGACGGCCTCGCCACACGCCGACGTTGGGGATGGAGACCACCGCACAGCCCTCCGGCGCCAGCAGCGCGCGCAGTCCGGCCAGCACCTCGGTGGGTCGCCTGACGTGCTCGAGAACGTCGCCCAGCACGATGACGTCGAATGGGCCCTCGATGCGCGCCCGGTCCTCGCCGCTCTCCAGGTCGCCCACGACGACCCGTTCGCAGTGCCGCTCGGCGAGCGCCCCGCGCTCCGGCGACATCTCGAACCCGGTCACCGAGCACCCGCGCTCCGTCAGGAGCCTCGCGGTCGCTCCGGAGGCGCACCCGGCGTCGAGCACGCGCGAGCCACGCGGGATCGCGGCCAGTTGCAATCGGTGCGATGCGTTGAGAACCGCGGGGGAAACGTCGCCGTCGTATGCGCCCAGCTGCGAGACGGCGTCTGCGCGCGCCGGCCCTCTGTCCCTCGTGGCCACTCTCGGAGGGTAGACGGGCGTAACCCTCAGGCCGCCGCCGGACGCAGGTAGCGCAGCAGCAGCGAGACCAGCAGCCGCAGCTCCGTGCGGCTGACGAAGAAGGCCAGGGCCAGCCACGCCGCCGCCGTCGTAAGAAGCGCGAGGGCCGCGGCCACGGCGTCGGGCCCGGACTGGGCCATTCGGCCGGCCAGCGCGGCGGCCGTCGAGAGCAGGAGGGCGCGCAGGATGGGCGTCGCCATCGCGCGGGCCTCGTCGGGCCGCGGGAGGATCACGGTGAGCGTGAAGACCGCGAAGCTGACGCCGATCGCGAGCCCGGCGGCGTCGGCGCCGTGGTCCGGGACCAACGCCGCGCACATGCCGATCAGGACGCCGATCTGCAGCGCCATCCCGAGCAGCGGCAGACGCGCCTCGCCGTCGGCGAGCCGCCGGCTCATGACCAAGGTTCCCGCGCCGGCGAACAGCAGCACCCCGGGCGAAGCGATCGCGGTCATGTGGGCGGCGGGAAGCCAGCGGCTCCCGAACGCGAATGCGACCAGCGGCTCGGCCGCGCCGGCGATGAGCGCCATCGGCAGGCCCACGGCGAGCATGCCCACGGCGACCGCGTTCGCCGTCTGGCGCGTTCGCTCCCCGCCCTCCGGAAGCCTGGCCAGGGCGGTCATGCCGACTCGCTGAAGAGCCGCCATGGCGGCGAACGGCAGCGAGAAGAGCCTGCGCGCCATCCCGTAGAACCCGGCGAGCGCCGGACCTCCGATCGCGGCAAGCAGGCCGATCAGCCCCAGCTCCCTGACGATCGTCGCGGTCTGAAGCGCGCCGATCTGCAGCCCGAACGCGGCCAGGCGGCGCATCGGCCGGGGGTCCAGCGAGAACCCCTCGCGCCGAGGCGAGATGCGGTAGGCGATCACCGCCCCGTCGCGGAGCCCACCACGACGGCGCCGGCGAGGCTGTACGGCCCCAGCCCGGCGGCCGCGCCGGCGAGCGCTACGCCGTAGAAGGCGATCGCCTCGCCGACCTCGATATAGGCGATGCCCCTGAAGTCGAGGTTGCGGTTGAGCCGCACCACCGGAGCGATCTGAAGGCCGAGGATCGGAAGCGCGGCGCACGCGACGGCGGCGAGGCGGGCGATCTCGAGGGACTCGCCGAGAGCGGGCAGCACGACGAACGCGCTCAGGACGGCCAGCGCAAAGACCGCCGTTCCCAGGGCGAGGATGAGCCCGCTCGCCGATCGCATCTCCTCGCGAGTTGGATCCGGTTTGCGCCGGATCAGCGCCGCCGGGAGCCCGAAGTTGACGACGACGATCCCGACCTGCTGTACCGCCGAGGCGACGGCGAAGTCGCCGAACTGGCTGGGCGAGAGCAGCCGGGCCAGCGGCACGGTCACGGCGAGCGCCAGGGCCTGGACCCCGAGGTTGCGCGCGACGAGGATCACCGCGCCCCTCACGGCGCCGCCCACGAGCTCGCTCGGCGTGAGGTCGACGCTGAGGCCCGCCTCCGGCGTGGCGCCCTCCTGATGACGTGGCGCGTCGGCGGGCGGGTCCGTCACTCCAGGCCCCGGATGCGGCGAAGCCGGCGGGTCAGCTCGCCGGGCTCTCCGGGCTGCAGCGCCGCCGGGTCGGTGTGCGGGCGCTCGGGCAGCGGCGAGACCTGGCGCGCCAGGGCGCGAGCGAGCTCGCCCGCCACGAACCATCGTCGCGTCGCGATTCGGCGCACGTACTCCGCCTGCTCGTGGCTGGGGCGCTCCACGTACGAGCGCGGGCGAGCGGTGGCCGGGAACTTGAAGGCGGTGAGCGAAGGCACGGCGAGCATCCGCGCCCCCGAGGCCTGTGCGCGGTCGATGAACTCGACGTCCACCGGTTCGGCCAGCCGGCGCCAGTCGCCCCAGCCGCCGATTCGCCGGCCCAGCTCGGTTCGGTGAAGGATCGTGCAGGGCGGAAACCAGGTGCCCATCTCACGCGTCCCCGTCGCGCTCAGCCCGCTGAGGCGGCGGGTCCGGGTCCCCTTCGGGCCCAGCACCTCGGCGACGGACCAGACCATGTCGGCGCGCTCGGCCTCGATCG
>CAWJJU010000002.1:0-735521 GCA_963843315.1 uncultured Actinomycetes bacterium | reverse complement strand
CAGGCCCTCGACGAAGAGGCGACTGCGGCCAGGCTCGGTGCGCAGCACGCGGCCCGTCTTGCCCTTGTCCTTGCCCGAGATCACGAGCACCGTGTCGCCCTCGCGGATGCGCAGTCCCTTGCCCATCTAGAGCACCTCCGGCGCGAGGGAAACGATGCGCATGAAGTTGCGATCGCGAAGCTCGCGGGCGACGGGGCCGAAGATGCGGGTGCCGCGCGGCGCGCCGGCGTCGTCGATCAGGACGGCAGCGTTCTCGTCGAAGGCGATGTAGGTGCCGTCGCGGCGGCCAAGCTGCTTGCGCGTGCGAACGACGACGGCCTGGACGACCTCGCCCTTGCGCACGCCGCCGTGGGGCGTGGCCTGCTTGACGGTGGCCGTGATCACGTCGCCAACTCCCGCGTAGCGGCGGTGGGAGCCGCCCTTGACGCGGATGCAGAGGATCTCGCGGGCGCCGGAGTTGTCGGCAACCTTCAGACGGGACTCCTGCTGGATCATGGCTAGCGGGCCCTCTCCACGATCTCGAGCAGGCGCCAGCGCTTGAGGCGCGACATCGGCCGGGTCTCGATGACCCGGACGGTGTCGCCCTCGCCGGCCTCGTTGCGCTCGTCGTGCACGTGCACGGTGTTCGAGCGGCGAATGACCTTCTCGTAGGTGCGATGGCGGCGGGTGATCTCGACGCGAACGGTGATCGTCTTGTCCGGCTTCGCCGAGACGACCGTTCCCTGGCGGACCTTGCGGTTGCCGGCCTCGTGCTCGGCGGGCGCGGTGCCCTCCCCGCGCTCGGGGCCGCGGCGCTCGCGGGAGCGGGCGCGGTAGCGGCGGCGAGCGGCGGCCTTGGCGCGGCGGACCTCCTTGCGGTCGGCGGCGCGCTGCTCGCCGGAGCGCTCGTCGCCCGCCTCGCCGGTGTGGCGGGAGCGCTTGGCCTTGCGAAGCTGCTTGGCCGAGAGGATCTCCTCGGGCTCGGCCTGAGGCTCGGCGGCGGGGGGGCTTCAGCGGCGGCGGCTGGCTCCTCGGGCGTAGCTTCGGCATCGGGCTCGGGGTCAGACCCCCCTGCGGCTTCCGGGGACTCCTCGGCGGCGCTGGCTTCGGGGTCAGACTCCGGCGGCAGTCCTCGCCGGCGGCTTCGGCTCCTCGGCGGCGCAGCTTCGGCTTCGGGGTCAGACCCCGTTGCGGCAGGGGTCTCCTCGGCCAGGTCTTCGGTTGTCTCTTCGTTCTTCTCTTCGTCAGCCATGGCGGCTAGTTCCTCAGTTCCTTGTCCAGGTCGATCCCGCGCTGGCGGGCGATCGTCAGCAGGCGAGCGACGTCGCGCCTCGCATCACCCAGCCCGGAGGTGTTCTCGAGCTCGCCCGTGGCGTGCCGGAAGCGCAGGTTGAACGCTTCCTTGCGGGCTTCCTTGAGCGCCTCCACGAGGTCGTGGTCGCCCAGGGCGTGTGCGTCGGGACCCTTCATTGTGCCGAACTCTCGCGCGTGACGAACTTCGTCTTGATGGGGAGCTTGTGGCCGGCGAGGGCGATGGCCTCCTTGGCCAGGTCCTCGGGGACCCCGGCGAGCTCGAACATCACCTTGCCGGGCTTGACCACGGCGACCCAGCCCTCGGGGTTGCCCTTGCCGGATCCCATGCGGGTCTCGGCCGGCTTCTTGGTGACGGGCTTGTCGGGGAAGACGTTGATCCACACCTTCCCGCCGCGCTTGATCTTGCGCGTCATCGCGACTCGAGCAGCCTCGATCTGGCGGTTGGTGATCCAGCCGCGCTCGAGGGCCTTCAGCCCGTACTCGCCGAACGCCACCCGGCTGCCGCCCTTGGTGTAGCCACGGCGACGGCCGCGATGGACCTTGCGGTGCTTGACGCGCTTCGGCATCAGCATCAGGAAGCACCCCCTTCGGGCGGCGGAGCGGCCTCAGGCGCGGGGTCAGACCCCCCTGATGCGGCCGGAGGCTGCGGAGCGGGCGCGGTTGAGGGGTCAGACCCCGTCGCGGGCTGTGCGGCCTCGGCCGGCTCGCCGGTGGTCGCCGGTGCGGGCTGCTGGGACTGGGGGGCGGGGGCTGCCGGGGCCGGTGGAGCGGGCGGCTGAGCCTGGGGCGCGGGCGCGCGTGGCGCGGGCGGGGCGCCGCCGCCCTGCTGCGGGCGGCCGGACGGGCGCTGGCCGCCGGCGCGATTCTGCGCGTCACGGCGATCCTGGCGGCGCGCACGCGCGGCGCGGCCGCGCGCGAGGCCCTCGTCGAGGTCCTCGATCTGCTCGGAGCGGTAGCCCTCGGGCATGACCTCGCCCTTGTTGATCCAGCACTTGACGCCGATCCGCCCCGTGGTGGTGCGGGCCTCGACGAAGCCGTAGTCGATGTCGGCGCGAAGCGTGTGCAGCGGGACGCGGCCGTCGGAGTAGCCCTCGGTGCGCGCCATCTCGGCGCCGCCCAGGCGGCCCGAGACCTGGACCTTCACGCCCTTGGCGCCGGAGCGCATGGCGGAGGTCAGGGCGCGCTTCATCGCGCGGCGGAACGCCACGCGGTTCTGGAGCTGCTCGGCGATCGACTGGGCAACGAGCTTGGCATCGAGCTCGGGCCGCTTGATCTCGCGGATGTTGACCTTGACCGGCTTGCCGGTGAGCTTGTGGAGGTCGCGGCGCAGCGCGTCGACCTCGGCGCCCGACTTGCCGATGACGATGCCCGGGCGGGCGGTATGGATGTCCACGGTGATCTCGCCGGGCTGCTTGACGATGCGGATGTCGGACAGGCCGGCATGCGCGAGCTTGCGCTCGATGTGGTTGCGGATCTCCAGGTCCTCGTTGAGGTAGTCCGCGTAGGAGCGCTCGTTGAACCAAGTCGACTTCCAGTCGTGGATGTAGCCGACGCGAAAGCCCTCCGGATGGATCTTCTGTCCCATTACACAATCTCCCTTGCCAGGGCGGCAAATCTCGTTTCGCGCAGAGCGCTCACCATCATCACGCCTAGTCGGTCGGGGTCAGGGCCACGGTGATGTGGCACGTTCGCTTGTCGATGCGGGTCGCACGGCCGCGGGCACGGGGGCGCCAGCGCTTGAGCGTTGGGCCCTCGTCGACCGTGATGGCCGCGATGCGCAGGTCCTCGGCGACCAGGTCGTGGTTGGCCTCGGCGTTGGCGGAGGCGGAGTTGAGAAGCTTCGCGATGTCCTCGGCAGCGGTGCGGCTGGAGAACTGCAGCAGGGTCCGCGCCTCGGGCACGGGCATGCCGCGCACCTGATCGGCGATCAGTCGCGCCTTGCGCGGGGCGACGCGCACGTAGCGGGCCTTCGCCCGCACGACGACCGGAGCGTCGGTGGCCGCGGTCGCCATCAGCGCTCCTTGCCTCCGTGGCCTCGGAAGCTGCGCGTGGGCGCGAACTCGCCGAGCTTGTGGCCGACCATGGACTCGGAGATGAAGACCGGGACGTGCTTGCGCCCGTCGTGCACGGCGATGGTGTGGCCCACCATCTCGGGGAAGACCACGGACGCACGCGACCAGGTCTTGACCATCTGCTTCTGGTTCGACTTGTTCATCGCCTCGATGCGGCTCATCAGGCGCTCCTCGACCCAGGGTCCCTTCTTGGTTGATCTACCCATCTGGCTTTACCTCGACTTCTTCTTACCGCGGCGCCGGGCCCTGACGATCATCGCGTCGGAGGCCTTGCCCTTCTTGCGCGTGCGGTAGCCGAGCGTCGGCTTGCCCCACGGGGTCACGGGGTGGCCGCCGGGCGTCTTGTGCGCCTCGCCGCCGCCGTGCGGGTGGTCGACCGGGTTCATGGCGATGCCGCGCGTCTGCGGGCGGACGCCCTTGTGACGCTTGCGGCCGGCCTTGCCGATCGTGACGTTCTGGTGCTCTGCGTTGGAGAGGTTGCCGACGGTCGCTCGGCAGTCGGCGCGGACCATCCGCATCTCGCTGGAGGGGAGGCGCAGCGTGACCGTGTCGCCCTCCTTCGCGACCACCTGGATCGCGGCGCCCGCCGAGCGGCCCATGCGGCCGCCCTGGCCGGGGATCATCTCGACGTTGTGGACCACGGTGCCGGTCGGGATCGCGCGCAGCGGCAGGGCGTTGCCGGGCCGGATGTCGGCTCCGGGCCCCGAGGCGAGCACGGTTCCCACGCCCACGCCGGCCGGGGCGAGCACGTAGCTCTTGGCGCCGTCGGCGTAGTGCAGCAGCGCGATGTAGCAGGTGCGGTTGGGGTCGTACTCGATGCTCGCGACCTTGGCGTCCACGCCGTCCTTCAGGCGCTTGAAGTCGATCTCGCGGTAGCGGCGCTTGGCCCCGCCGCCGCGATGGCGCGAGGTCACGCGGCCGTGCGTGTTGCGCCCGCCGCTCTTCGCGGCGCCCTTGGTGAGGGGCTTGTGCGGCTTGGCCTTGGTGACCTCGTCGCGCGTCTGGTACGTCGCAAAGCGACGTCCGGGACTCGTGGGTTTCGTCTTCTTGAGTGCCATCTACCTGCTCCTGCTCACTCGACCGCTGCGCCCTCGAACAGCTCGATCCGGTCGCCCGGGGCGAGCTGGACGATCGCCTTCTTCCAGGCGCGGGTCTTGCCCTTGTGGACGCCGCGGCGCTTTGGCTTGGCGCGCACCTGCGCGGTGCGGACGGCAACGACATGGACGTCGAAGACCTGCTCCACCGCGGCCGCGATCTGGGTCTTGTGGACCCGGTCGTCGACCCGGAAGGTGTACTTGCCGTCGGCCATGAGCGCGTAGCTCTTCTCCGAGACCACGGGCTCGAGGATCACCTGGCGGGGGTCCATCAGGACGCACCTCCGTCTTCGTCCTTGCCCCCGGGGTCCGCCGCTTCGGCGTCCGGTCCCGAGCGGGTCTGGCCCCTTGGCCGCCGCGGCGCCGGCGGGCTCAGAGCCTGCGTGTCTGACCCCACGCGCTCGACGTCGCCGGCGCGGGCCTCCAGGACCTCGAGGGCCTGCTGCGTGAGCACCAGCGAGGCGTGGCCGACGATGTCGCCGACCCCGACCGCGCTGGCGGGCAGCACGTCGACGCGCGGGAGGTTGCGGAAGCTGAGGGTCACCGCCGTCTCCTCGGGGTCGACGACCACGAGCGTGGGCTCGTTTGCGCCCCACTTGCCGAGGAGCCCGGCGGCCGTCTTCGTCGACGGCTCGGTGAGGGCGCCCGGGTCGAGCACGGCGACGCTGCCGCGCTCGGAGTGGACCGACAGCGCCGAGCGCAGGGCGCGGCGGCGGGCCTTGCGGTTGACCTTGAAGGTGTGCTTGCGCGGCTTGGGGCCGAACGCGACGCCGCCGCCGCGGCGATGCGGCACGCTGAGCGCGCCGACGCGGGCGCGGCCGGTGCCCTTCTGGCGCCAGGCCTTGGCGCCGGTCATCGAGACCTCGCCGCGCCCGAGGGTGGAGGCGGTGCCGCGGCGGCGCGCGGCGGCCTCGGCGCGGGCGACCTCGAACACGAGCGCGCGGTGCAGCGTCTCGCCGAAGAGCTCGGAGGGCAGGTCCGACTTGGCCTGCTTGCCGAGGGTCGTGGCCTTGACGCTAGGCATCGCGTTCGCACCTCCACGGTGCCGTTCTTGGGGCCGGGGACCGAGCCGCGAATGAGAAGCAGGTTGCGCTCGGCGTCGATCTCGACGACCTCGAGCTTGCGCTGGGTGACGCGCCTGCCGCCCATGCGGCCGGGAAGCTTCATGCCCTTGAACACGCGGGCCGGGTCGGCGCTGGCGCCGATCGAGCCCGGCGCGCGGACGTTGTGCGAGCCGTGCGTCACGGGGCCGCGACCGAAGTTGTGGCGCTTGACCGTGCCCTGGAAGCCCTTGCCCACGCCGATGCCGGCGACCTTCACCCGCTGGCCCGGCTCGAACTGCTCGACGGTGGCGGAGTCGCCCACCTTCGGGCCCTCCTCCGCGCCGAGGGTCTCGTCGCGGAACTCCACCAGGGTGCGCATCGGCGGCGCGCCGGCCTTCTTCAGGTGCCCAAGCTGGCCCTTGGTGATCTTGCGCTCGGCGACCTCGCCGAAGGCGAGCTGCACGGCGACGTAGCCGTCGCGATCGGCGTTGCGCACGGCGGTGACGGGGCAGGGACCGGCCTCGATCACGGTGACGGGCACGCGGGTGCCGTCCTCCTGGAAGACCTGGGTCATGCCGAGCTTCTTGCCGATGATCGCGGCCATCAGGTCTTGATCTCGATGTCCACTCCCGCCGGCAGGGCGTCGAGGCGCTGCAGCGAATCGATGGTCTTCGGGGTGGGCTCGTGGATGTCGATCAGCCGCTTGTGCGTGCGGATCTCGAAGTGCTCGCGCGAGTCCTTGTCCTTGAAGGGCGAGCGGATGACGCAATAGACGTTCTTCTCCGTGGGCAGGGGCACGGGCCCGGCCACGCGCGCACCGGTGCGCTGCGCGGTCTCGACGATCTCGCGCGCGGCGCGATCCACGGCGTCGTGGTCGTAGGCCTTGAGCCTGATCCTGATTCTGGTTGCGGCCAGTGAGGCCATATATCTGCGTCTTCTTCCTTGCTTTTCGTTTGCCCCTCAGGGCGCAGTCGGGGCGCCGCCCCTTTGGGTGGGGCCGCGCCCCGGTCGTATCTGTCTCAAATTCCTGCGGCCTTGAGGGGGGCCGCGAAAAGGCCGGGCCCCGTAGGAGCCCGGCCTTCCGTCGCTACTCGATGATCTCGGTAACGACTCCCGAGCCGACGGTGCGTCCACCCTCGCGGATGGCGAACCGAAGGCCCTTGTCCATGGCGATCGGCTGAATCAGCTCGATCGACATCTGGACGTTGTCTCCCGGCATCGTCATCTCGGCCGTCGACCCGTCCGAGCCAGTGAACTCGTGGGCGACGCCGGTGACGTCGGTGGTCCGGAAGTAGAACTGCGGCCGGTAGCCCGGGAAGAACGGGGTGTGGCGTCCACCCTCTTCCTTCTTCAGGCAGTAGACCTCAGCCTTGAACTTGGTGTGCGGCGTGATCGAGCCGGGCTTGCACAGCACCTGGCCGCGCTCGATCTCCTCGCGCTTGGTGCCTCGAAGCAGGCAGCCGACGTTGTCGCCGGCCTGGCCCTGGTCGAGGATCTTGCGGAACATCTCGACGCCGGTGACGACCGTCTTCGTCGTGTCGTGGATCCCGACGATCTCGACCTCGTCGCCCGTGTTGACGATGCCCTGCTCGATGCGGCCGGTGGCGACCGTGCCGCGGCCCGTGATCGAGAAGATGTCCTCGACCGGCATCAGGAACGGCTTGTCCAGGTCGCGCTCCGGCTCCGGGATGTAGCTGTCGAGCGTGGAGGCGAGCTCGAGGATGGCGTTCTTGGCGTCCTCGTCGCCCTCCAGCGCCTTCAGCGCGGAGCCCTTGATGATCGGCGTGTCGTCGCCGGGGAAGTCGTACTCGTTGAGCAGGTCCTTGACCTCCTCCTCGACCAGCTCGACGATCTCCTCGTCGTCGACCATGTCGACCTTGTTGAGGAAGACGACGACGTAGGGCACGTTCACCTGGCGGGCCAGCAGGATGTGCTCGCGCGTCTGCGGCATCGGGCCGTCGGCGGCCGATACGACCAGGATCGCGCCATCCATCTGGGCGGCGCCCGTGATCATGTTCTTCACGTAGTCGGCGTGGCCCGGGCAGTCGACGTGGGCGTAGTGACGGTTGTCCGTCTCGTACTCCACGTGCGACGTAGCGATCGTGATCCCGCGCTCCTTCTCCTCCGGCGCGTTGTCGATCGACTCGAAGCTTCTGGCCTCAGTGCCGCCCCCGAACTTCTCCGCGAGCACGTTCGTGATCGCCGCGGTCAGCGTCGTCTTGCCGTGGTCGATGTGACCGATCGTGCCGACGTTGACATGCGGCTTATCGCGCTCGAACTTCTCCTTGGCCATTTCGCTCCTTGTGAGTGTTGGTCGTGTCCGGGTGGTTGTCTAGATTCGTGGTGCTCGGCCCGCAGGCGCGCGCGCTGCTGCGCGCTCCCAACGGGCGAACCTGGGGAATATACGGAAAGTGCGTAGTCATGCGCCCGCGCCGACCGGCTCGGCGGACCGCCCCTCGATGATCGACTCCGCGATGTTCGCGGGGACCTCCTCGTAGCGGTCGAACTGCATGGTGAAGCTGGCGCGGCCCTGGGTCGAGCTGCGCACGTCGGTCGCGTAGCCGAACATCTCGCCCAGCGGGACGTAGGCCTTGATCGCGACGGCGTTGCCGCGCGGCTCCTGGCCCTGGACCTTGCCGCGGCGGCGCGAGAGGTCGCCGATCACGTCGCCGAGGAACTCCTCGGGGGTGACCACCTCGACGTCCATCACCGGCTCGAGCAGCACGGGGTCGGCCTTGGCGGCGGCCTTCTGGATGGCCATGGAGCCGGCGATCTTGAAGGCCATCTCCGAGGAGTCGACGTCGTGGAAGGAGCCGTCCACCAGCTCGACCCGCACGTCGACCATGGGGTAGCCGGCGTGGATGCCGCTGGCGAGCGCCTCCTCGATCCCCTGCTCGACGGCGGGGATGAACTCGCTGGGGATGGCGCCGCCCTTGATCTTGTTGACGAAGTCGAAGCTCTCCTCCGGCGCGGGCTCCAGGTTGATGACGACGTGGCCGAACTGGCCGCGGCCGCCGGTCTGGCGCACGAAGCGGCCCTCGACCTTGTCGACGCGCTTGCGCACGGTCTCGCGGTAGGCGACCTGCGGGCGGCCGACCGTCGCGTCGACCTTGAACTCCCGCAGGAGCCGGTCGACGATGACCTCGAGGTGCAGCTCGCCCATCCCGTGGATGAGGGTCTGCCCCGTCTCGTCGTCGGTCTGGACGCGGAAGGTGGGGTCCTCCTCGGAGAGGCGGGCGAGGCTCTCGGAGAGCTTCTCCTGGTCGGCCTTGGTCTTCGGCTCGATGGCGACCGCGATCACGGGGTCGGGGAAGGTGATCGTCTCGAGCATGATCGGCGCGTCCGGGGCGGCCAGCGTGTCGCCGGTGGAGGTCTGCTTGAGGCCCACGCCCGCGACGATGTCGCCCGCGTACGCCTCCTCGATCTCCTCGCGGTGGTTGGCGTGCATCATCAGGATGCGGCCGATGCGCTCGGTGCGGCCGGTCGTCACGTTCAGCACGCGGGCGCCGGCGCTGAGCTTTCCGGAGTAGATGCGGAAGTAGGTGAGCTTGCCGACGTAGGGGTCGGCCATGACCTTGAAGGCGAGCGCCGCGAGCGGGGCGTCTTCGTCGGCCGGCCGCTCGATCCGCGTGCCCTCCTCGTCGTCGGCCTGCAGCGCCTTGCCGCCCTTGCCGACCTCGATCCCGGTGACCGGGGGGACCTCGAGCGGGGAGGGCAGGAGCTCGACGATCGCGTCCAGCAGGGGCTGCACGCCCTTGTTCTTGAAGGACGAGCCGCAAAGGACCGGGGTGACCTTGGTGTCCAGGGTCGCGCGGTGCAGCGACTTGGCGATGCGCTCGTGGGGGATCTCCTCGTCGCCGAGGTACATCTCCATGAGCTCGTCGTCGTAGTCCGCGCAGGCCTCGATCAGGTGGGTGCGCGCCTCGTGGGCGGCGTCGGCCAGGTCATCGGGGATCTCGCGGTACTCGAAGGAAGTGCCGAGCTCGTCGGTCCAGACCTGCGCCTTGTTCTCGATCAGGTCGACGACGCCCTCGAAGCCGTCCTCGGCGCCGATCGGAAGCTGGATCGGGAGCGGGTTGGCCCCCAGGCGCTCGCGCATGGTCCGCACGGCCTTGTCAAAGTCGGCGCCGATGCGGTCCATCTTGTTGACGTAGGCGATGCGGGGGACCGCGTACTTGTCGGCCTGGCGCCAGACGGTCTCCGACTGCGGCTCGACGCCGGCGACGGAGTCGAAGAGGGCGATGGCGCCGTCGAGGACGCGCAGCGAGCGCTCGACCTCGACGGTGAAGTCGACGTGGCCCGGCGTGTCGATGATGTTGATCCGGTGGCCGTCCCACTCGCAGGCGGTCGCGGCGGAGGTGATGGTGATGCCGCGCTCCTGCTCCTGCTCCATCCAGTCCATGACGGCGCCGCCCTCGTGGACCTCGCCCATCTTGTGGGTACGACCCGTGTAATAGAGGATGCGCTCGGTGGTGGTCGTCTTACCGGCGTCGATGTGCGCCATGATCCCGATGTTGCGGGTCTTGGCCAGTGGAAAGCTGCGTGGCATGTCGAGAAGTCTTCAGGTCGTGGAGAGAGTGTTTTGAAACCGATTGGTGCTGTGCCGCGGAGAGGCGTCTGACGTGTCCGGCGTCGGGGCAAAAAAAAGGCCCGTGAGGGCCCGACCGACTCCGTCGTTCTCAGCCCGAAACGCCTATATCGTGCGGCTCTCCATGGAATGGATCTTTGCCCTTGCGCCGGTCTTCACCGACCCTCGGGCGACCGACGACTATAGCAAAGGCCAGGCAGGCCTCAGGGGCGCTTCATGGGCGATTTGAGCGGCCCCGAAGAGCCCCGGAAGCCGCGCCGGCGGCGCGATCGGCGGCCCTCGGACGAGGCTCGCGGAAAGGCCCGGAAGCCGGGCGCCGGGGCGTCCGCCAACCCGCTCGCCCTGCTCGGCAGGATCGGGTTCGAGCTGGTCGCGATCGCCGGCGAGATGCTGGCCATCCCGGCGCGGCTGTGGATGCGGGTCGCCGAGGCCCTCGGGGCGGTCGTGCTCGCGGCCGCGCTCTGGGCGTGGCCCAGGCTGGTCGCCACATGGCGCCTGATCAGGCGACTGCTGGCCTGGGCGGCTCGGGTGGTGACCCCCATGCGGGCAACCACCGCGGTGTCCATCGCGGCGGCGCTGGCGCTCGGCGCCTCCCAGTTCGCCGACTACCGGACCGTGGAGATCGGCGGGCGATCAGTACCAGAGCGTGCAGAGCGTCGCCCCCGCCCCCGACCTCGGAACGCACGACCCCCGCTCCGCGCACGGCGCCTGGCTGCTGATCCTGGCCGCGGGAGGCCTGGTGGCGATCGGCCTGGCCGCGCGTGGACGGCCGCGGGCCGCCCTCGCCCTCGTCTCCCCTCGGATTGACCGCCGTGGCCGTCGCGATCCTGCACGATCACGACACCGGCCTGCAGGCGGGCGGCCTCGCGCTTGCCTACCAGGGAGCGACGCCGGTGCTGCTCGGCGGCTACTCCGCGGAGATCGCCGCGGGCGCCGTCCTCGCCGCGTGCGGTCCCCTGCTGTTCCGCGACGCCCGAGCCGCGGCGAGCGCCTCGGGCACGCGGTCCAGGTCGAAGCTCAAGCTCCGCATGCCGAAGCGCCGTGGGCGCGCTCGCTCACGGCCGGCGAGGGCCGCGGGATGACCCGAGACGAGGCGGGGACCGGCTGCGGCGCGGCGAGCGGCTGCTGCCTTTCGCCTGCATCGCCGGCGCCTTCGTGATGGGCGCCTCGGAGCTGATGAAGACCTTCACCCTCGTGGAAGCCGGCGGCGACCCCCTCAAGAACATCTACGCCTACGACCGCCACCACTACGCGCTCCTGGTGCTCGCCGCCTTCGCGATCGTCGCCACGATCGTCGCCGTCCTCGACGGCTCCAAGCCGGCTGCGGCGGCAGCCGGCGTCGCCGGAGCGATGGGGCTGCTCATCTTCCTCATCGTCGACCTGCCCGACGCCAACAGCGTCGGCGCCTTCAGCGACCCCACGCAATCGTTCTTCAACGCCAAGGCGCAGCCGCAGCCCGGGTTCTGGCTGGAGCTGATCGGCTCGCTGGGCCTCGCGCTGGGCGGCGCGGCGATGGCGACGCTGACCGCGGAGCAGCTCGTCTCCCTGCGCCCGAAGTGGCTGGTGGGGTCCGGGAAGGCGGCGACGGACAGCGAGCCCTCAGATCGGGACGAGGAGACCGAGCCGCCTGATCGAGACGACGAGAGCGAGGACGACGAGACCGAGCTGGACGACCTCGCGAGGCGCAGGGCCGAGCGCGCGGCCCGCCGGCGGGCGCAGCGCAAGCGGTAGGGGCGCTCAGCGCGAACGCCGGCGCGGTCGCAAACGCCCGCAGGGAGGGCAATGAAGGCGAGCGCCCGTGTGCCTATGGTCACACCTCGCCGCCGCACTGGCGACTTGCTTCCGCATAGCGGAACTTTCGCGCCCGGACGCTCTGCCGGATGTCAGGCCGCGAAAAGCAAGCCTGGCAAGGACGCAGGCTGATCGGCGAAGCGAGCGTACGTGCCGAGTACGTGAGCGAGACGATCAGCCGAGGACGCCGCCAGGCGCAGCTTTGCAGCGGCCTGGCGCCGGGCTACCAGCGGTAGTGGGCGAAGGCCTTGTTGGCCTGCGCCATGCGGTAGATGTCGTCCTTGCGCTTCCAGGCAGCGCCCTGCTGCTGCGTGGCGTCGAGGATCTCGCGGGCGAGGCGGTCGGCCATCGACTTCTCGCGACGGCCTCGGGCGAAGCTGACGAGCCAGCGAACCGCGAGCGTGCGGGCACGGCGGGCCGGAACCTCGACGGGCACCTGGTAGGTGGCACCGCCGACGCGGCGCGAGCGAACCTCGAGCGAGGGGGTGAGCTCCTTGACGGCCTCCTCGAGCACCTCGACGGGCGGGCGCGATGTGCGCTCGCCGACGATCGCGAGGGCGTCGTAGACGATGCCCTCGGCGCGGGACTTCTTGCCGTCGAGCATGACCTTGTTGATGACCTGCTGGACCAGCCGGCTCCGCTCGCGGGAGTCGGGCTCGATGGTCCGGATTGCGGCTCGGGCGCGGCGGGGCATTACTTCTTGACGCCGTAGAGCGAGCGCGACTGCTTGCGGTCGGAGACGCCGGCGGCGTCGAGGGTGCCGCGCACGACCTTGTAGCGAACGCCCGGAAGATCCTTGACGCGGCCGCCGCGGACCAGCACGACGGAGTGCTCCTGGAGGTTGTGGCCTTCGCCGGGGATGTAGGAGGTGACCTCCATCCCGTTGGTCAGGCGCACACGAGCGATCTTGCGCAGCGCCGAATTCGGCTTCTTGGGCGTGACCGTGGCCACGCGGGTGCAGACCCCACGCCGCTGCGGCGCCGCAACGCGGCGCTTGGCGCCGGCGCCGGACTTGAGTCCGGGCGTCGAAACCTTCTTCTGCGGGCGCACACGGCCCTTGCGAATCAGCTGGTTGGTGCTGGGCACGGGCGCGCATGGTAGCGGGAGAATGCCCTCGCTACGCTGCGGCCGTGTCCGCGGAGAGGCCCATCCTCGCGCTCGACGTCGACGGCGTCATCAGCCTGTTCGGCTTCGACGGCCCGATCGACCAGGCCCCGGGCCGGTTTCATCTCATCAGCGGCATGGCGCACTGCATCCCGGACGGCATCGGGCGCGCGAATCGCCCGGCTGGCCGATGTCTACGAGGTCGTCTGGGCCACCGGCTGGGAGGAACGCGCCAACGAGATGCTGCCCAACATCCTCGGACTGGCCGACGACCTTCCCTTTCTCACCTTCGACGGGCGCGCCCGCTTCGGGACCGCGCACTGGAAGGTCGAGGCGATCGACGAATACGCGGGCGACCGCCCGGTTGCCTGGGTCGACGACTGCCTCGACGAGACCTGCCACGCCTGGGCCGCCGACCGCCGCGGACCCACCCTGCTGGTGCCCACCGAGTCCGATCAGGGGCTCACCGAGGCCCACGTCGACGCGCTGTTGGACTGGGTGAGCGCCGGGTACACTGCCGCTCAGTGAGGGCTTTCAGGCCGACTGGCGAGGAGCGGGGCTGAGATGGGCGGTGCCTGGCCGATCATCTTCCTCGCGGTGATCCTCAAGATCCCCGTCGGCTTCCTGCTCTACACCGTCTACTGGGCGATCAAGGCGACGCCAGAGGTGGAGGAGGCTCCGCAGACGGGCGAGGATGGACACGGCTTCCGGCGATTCGATCCAGAGCCCCGCAATCCGCGCGGCCCGCGACGCGGCCCCCACGCCCCTGACGCCGCGCCGCTGCCCGGCTGCCCGCCCGGCGGCCGGCGGCGGATCCTCGGGCCGCCGGCGCCAATCCGCGCCGGCCTCGCCCACGCGCGGGGCGCAGCCGAGACCGAGCAGCCGTAGACGGTCTGCCGCCCACGCACACGGTCTGCCGCCGGCACCTAGGGCGGCGCAGGCGGTTCAAAGGCAGTGAGGGCGGCCGCCCGTATGCCTTACGTCACACCTCGCCGCCGCGCTGGCGACTTGCTTCCGCATAGCGGAACTTTCGCGCCACCCACCGCGGAGAGCGCTACGGAATGCGCCTTTCGTGGCGGCCTCACGCCCCCTCACTGATTCGCAGCGGCTCCGCAGAACCGCTACGGCGTCTCGGACGGCCTACTCGGAGTCGGCCGGGTTTCCGGACTCGATCTCCTGCGCGAGCTCCTCGAGCTCCTCGGCGAACGAGGGGCCGAAGCCCTCGAGCTCCGCGGCGTTCTCGCCGTCCTCGGTGAGGCCGAGCTCGGCGGCGAGGTCCTCGGAGTCGAGGATCTCCTCGTCGGGCCGCTGGGCGGGCTCGACGGGCTCGATCTCGAGCGAGCGGTAATGCTTGAGGCCGGTCGCCGCCGGGATCAGCTTGCCGATGATCACGTTCTCCTTCAGGCCGCGCAGCGTGTCGCGCTTGCCCTCCAGAGCGGCGTCCGTGAGGACCTTGGTGGTCTCCTGGAAGGAGGCCGCCGACAGGAACGACTCCGTCGCGAGTGACGCCTTGGTGATCCCGAGGATCACCTCCTCGGCGCGCGCCGGCGTGCCGCCCTCGTCCTTGACCTGCTTGTTGGTGCGCTTGAGCTTGTGCCTGTCCTCCAGCGCGCCGGGCAGCAGCGACGTCGAGCCCTTCGACTCGATGCGGACCTTCTTCATCATCTGACGCACGATCAGCTCGATGTGCTTGTCGTTGATGTCGACGCCCTGAGCCTTGTAGACCTTCTGGACCTCGGCGACGATGTAGACCTCGGTGCCCGTCCGGCCCCGGATGTCCAGCAGCTCGGTGGGGTGCAGCGAGCCCTCGGCCAGCTGCGCGCCGGCCTCGACCCGCTCGCCGTTCTTCACGTGCAGGCGAGTGCGCGGCGGGAACGAGAAGGCGTGCTCCTCGCCCTTGCCGTCGAGAATCGTGACCTTGATGGCCTTGTCGGTCTCCTCGACGCCGACCTTGCCCTCGGCGGGCGCCAGCGGCGAGTGGCCCTTCGGCTTGCGAGCCTCGAAGAGCTCCACGACTCGCGGCAGACCCTGGGTGATGTCCTGGCCGGCGACGCCGCCGGTGTGGAAAGTCCGCATGGTCAGCTGCGTGCCCGGCTCGCCGATCGACTGGGCGGCGATGATGCCGACCGCGTCGCCGAGCTCGACGGGAGAGCCCGTGGCCAGCGAGCGGCCGTAGCAGGAGCGGCACACCCCGGTCTCGAGATCGCACTTGAGCACCGAGCGGACGGGGACGGTGACCTCCTCGTCGCCGAATGCCTCGCGGATCTCCTCGAGGTGCTCAAGCTCGATCTGCTGGCCACGCTTCAGCAGCTCGCGACCGCGCTTGGTCGTGAACTTCTTGGCGGCCAGGCGGCCGATCAGGTTGTCGTTCAGCGAGCCGTCCTCTGCCAGCAGCGGAGCCTCGATGTAGTCCTTCGTCTTGCAGTCGTCGGAGCGGATGATCACGTCCTGGGAGACGTCGACCAGACGCCGCGTCAGGTAGCCCGAGTCGGCGGTGCGAAGCGCCGTGTCGGCCAGGCCCTTGCGGGCGCCGTGCGTGGAGATGAAGTACTCCGACACCGACAGGCCCTCCATGAAGTTGGCCTTGATCGGACGCTCGATGATCTCGCCCTTCGGATTCGCCATCAGGCCTCGCATGCCGGCCAGCTGGCGGATCTGCTTGAACGAGCCGCGCGCTCCCGAGTTGGCCATCATGAAGATGGGGTTCAGCTCGTGGAGGTTGCGCTCCATGGCCGTCGCGACCTCGTCGGTCGCGGCGTTCCACTGGTCGGTGACCCGCTCGCGCCGCTCCTCGGCCGTGATGTAGCCCTCCTCGTACTCGGACTGGATCGCGGCGACCCGCTCCTCGTAACCGTCGAGGATCTGCTCCTTGTCGGGAGGCGAGACGATGTGGTTCTTGGCGATCGTCACGCCGGCCTGGCTCGCGTAGTGGAAGCCGAGCTCCTTGAAGGCGTCGAGCGCCTGGGAGATCGCGCCTGCTCCGTACGTCTCGACCAGCTGCGAGACCATCTCGTTGATGTCGCGCTTCTTCAGCGGCCGGTTGACGAACTCGTAGGTATCCGGATCGAACTCGTCCCCGAGGGCGTCGGCGAGCGCTCGCTCGACACGGTCGTTGAAGATGATCCGCCCGACCGTGGTCAGGAAGTGCTCGTGGCCGTGGCGGCGGTACTCCGCGTAGTCCTGGAGCCCGACGATGCCGTTCTCATAGGCGAGCTCGGCCTCCTGGGCGGTCCGGAACGGGTGCGGGACCTCCTTCAGCGACGTCGGGTCGAGGGCGGTGACGTCCTCGGCCGTGTACGTGAGGTAGTAGATGCCCAGCACCATGTCCTGGCTCGGGGTGGCAAGCGGCAGGCCGCTGGCCGGCGAGAGGATGTTGTTCGAGGAGAGCATCAGGATGCGCGCCTCGGCCTGGGCCTCCGCCGACAGCGGGACGTGGACGGCCATCTGGTCGCCGTCGAAGTCCGCGTTGAAGGCGTGGCAGACCAGCGGGTGCACCTGGATCGCCTTGCCCTCGACCAGCACCGGCTCGAACGCCTGGATGCCCAGGCGGTGGAGCGTCGGCGCGCGGTTCAGCAGCACCGGGTGCTCGTGGATGACCTCCTCGAGCACGTCCCAGACCTCCGGGATCATCGAGTCCACCATCTTCTTGGCGGCCTTGATGTTCTGGACGGCCTTGCGCTCGACGAGGCGGGCCATGATGAACGGCTTGAAGAGCTCCAGCGCCATGAGCTTCGGCAGCCCGCACTGGTGCAGCTTCAGGCTCGGGCCGGCCACGATGACCGAACGGCCCGAGTAGTCGACTCGCTTGCCGAGCAGGTTCTGGCGGAAGCGCCCCTGCTTGCCCTTGAGCATGTCGGACAGCGACTTCAGCGCCCGGTTGCCGGGGCCCGTGACCGGGCGCCCGCGGCGGCCGTTGTCGAACAGGGCGTCGACGGCCTCCTGGAGCATGCGCTTCTCGTTGTTGACGATGATCTCGGGCGCGCCGAGGTCGAGCAGCCGCTTGAGGCGGTTGTTGCGGTTGATGACGCGCCGGTACAGGTCGTTGAGGTCCGAGGTGGCGAACCGGCCGCCGTCGAGCTGCACCATCGGGCGGAGCTCCGGCGGGATGACCGGCACACAGTCGAGCACCATCCACTCGGGCTTGTTGACCGAGTTGAGGAACGACGACGCGACCTTCAGGCGCTTCACGGCGCGGGCCTGCTTCTGGCCCTTCGACGTGTTGATCGTCTGCTCCAGCTCCTCGCAGGTGGCCGCGAGGTCGACCTGCTCGAGCAGGTCGCGGATGGACTCGGCGCCCATGCCGCCGCGGAAGTACTCGCCCCAGCCGAACGGGGAGCCGAAGCGGTCCTTCAGCTCGCGGAACACGGCCTCGTCGTTGATGACGTCCTTGACCTTCATCTCCTGGAAGGTCTTCCAGACCTCTTCCATGCGCTCGATGGCGTCGTCGATGTAGGCCTCGGTGTCGGAGATCTCCGACTCCAGGGACTTCTTCGTGTCCTTGATCAGCTTGGTGCGCTCGGCGTCCTCCATCTTGCGGGGGTTGACGTCGAGGGAGTCGGCCCAGAGGTGATCGTCGTCGGCGAACTTCTCCATCGAGCCCTCGCCCTCCAGCCACGCGGTGCGGCGCTCGAGCGACTCGCGCAGCTCCTGCGTGCGCTGCTCGCGCTCGGCCGTATAGGAGTCGAGGACCTTCTGGACCTCCTTCTCGAGCTTGCCGAGATCCTTGGTGCGGGCCTCCTCGTCGATCCACGTGACGATGGACGCCGCGAAGTAGAGGACCTTCTCGAGCTCCTTCGGAGCCATGTCGATCAGGTAGCCGATGCGGCTGGGCACGCCCTTGAAGAACCAGATGTGGGAGACCGGCGCGGCCAGGTCGACGTGGCCCATGCGCTCGCGGCGAACCTTCGAGCGAGTGACCTCGACGCCGCAGCGCTCGCAGACGATGCCCTTGTAGCGGACTCGCTTGTACTTGCCGCAGTAGCACTCCCAGTCCTTGGTGGGACCGAAGATGCGCTCGCAGAAGAGCCCGTCCTTCTCGGGCTTCAGCGTGCGGTAGTTGATGGTCTCCGGCTTCGTGACCTCGCCGGAGCTCCAGCCCCGGATCTTCTTGGAGGACGCGAGGCCGATCTCGATTGCATCGAAGTTGTTTATGTCCAAAATCTGTTCCTTCTTTTCTTGCTCTCGTGGGGTCAGACCCCGGTCGGATCGTGCCTCTGGCCGTGGCGCGCGCTCAGGTCTGACCCCGCGCCGGGTTGACTCCTAGTCCTCGACGGTGGCTTCCTTGGCCACCTCGGCTCCGTCTCCGTTGGCCGCGCCTTCGCCGTCGACCACCTGCTCCTCCTGCTCGTCGGCGGCTCCGTCGCCGTCGCCGTCGGCCCTCACGCCAGAGAGGTCGATGCCGAGCTCCTCGGCGGCGCGGAGGAGCTCGTCGTCCTCCTCGCCCATTTCGACGGTGCCCTCGTCGGCGACGAGGTTGACGTCGAGGCCGAGGCTCTGGATCTCCTTCAGGAGGACCTTGAACGACTCGGGGATCGACGGCTCGGGGATGTTCTCCGACTTGACGATCGACTCGTAGGCCTTGACGCGGCCGACGGTGTCGTCGGACTTGACGGTGAGCATCTCCTGGAGGGTGTACGCCGCGCCGTATGCCTCGAGCGCCCAGACCTCCATCTCGCCGAAGCGCTGGCCGCCGAACTGCGCCTTGCCGCCCAGCGGCTGCTGGGTGACGAGCGAGTACGGGCCGGTCGAGCGGGCGTGGATCTTGTCGTCGACGAGGTGGTTCAGCTTGAGGATGTACATGCTGCCCACCGTGACCTTGCCGCCGTACGGCTCGCCGGTGCGGCCGTTGTAGAGCTGCATGGTCCCCGAGGCGCGCTCGCCTGCGCGAGCGCTGTCGTCGACGCCGAGGTCGATGCCTCGCGCCTCGTTCTCCTTCTGCCAGCTGACGAGGGCTGTGTCCACGTCCTCCACTCGCGCGCCGTCGAAGACCGAGGTCGCGACGTAGACGCGGTTGTCGTGATCGCCCTTCTCCTTGTAGGCCTTCGTGCCGTCGTCGTACCAGCCGTTGGCCGCGGCCCACCCGAGGTGGGTCTCCAGCACCTGGCCGATGTTCATACGGCTCGGGACGCCGAGCGGGTTGAGGATGACGTCGACCGGCGTGCCGTCGGCGAGGAAGGGCATGTCCTCCTCGGGCACGATCTTCGAGATCACGCCCTTGTTGCCGTGGCGGCCGGCAAGCTTGTCGCCCTCCGCGATCTTGCGCTTGGTCGCGACGTAGACGCGAACCAGGTTGTTGACGCCGGGCGGCAGGTCGTCGCCGTTCTCACGGTCGAAGGTGAGGACGTCGATGACGACGCCGCCCTCGCCGTGCGGCACCTTCAGCGAGGTGTCGCGGACCTCGCGCGCCTTCTCCTTGAAGATCGCGCGGATCAGCTTCTCCTCGGCCGTCAGCTCGGTCTCGCCCTTCGGCGTCACCTTGCCGACGAGCAGGTCGCCCGAGATCACCTCGGCGCCCACGCGGACGATCCCGCGCTCGTCGAGGTTGCGCAGCGACTCCTCCGAGCGGTTCGGGATGTCGCGGGTGATCTCCTCGTCGCCGAGCTTCGTCGTGCGGGCGTCGATCTCGTACTCCTCGATGTGGATCGAGGTGAGCTCGTCGTCCTTCACGAGGCGCTGGGACAGGATGATCGCGTCCTCGAAGTTGTAGCCCTCCCAGGACATGAAGGCCACGGTGCAGTTCTTGCCCAGGGCGATCTCGCCGCCGGCCGTGGAGGATCCGTCGGCCAGGACGTCCCCGGCCTTGACCTTCTGGCCCTCGGAGACGATCGGCACCTGGTGGATTACCGTGCCCTGGTTCGAGCGCATGAACTTGTCGAGCTCGTACTCGTCCTTCTTCGAGCCGTGCGAGACGACGATGCGCTCGGCGTCCACGTAGGTCACGTCGCCGCCGTCGATCGCGATGACGACGTCGCCGGTATCGACCGCCGCGCGGCGCTCCATGCCCGTGCCGATGAGCGGCGCCTCGGGCTTGAGCAGCGGCACGGCCTGGCGCTGCATGTTCGAGCCCATGAGGGCGCGGTTCGCGTCGTCGTGCTCCAGGAACGGGATGAGCGCGGTCGCGACCGACCAGATCTGGGTCGGCGACACGTCCATCAGCTCCACCTGCTTGGGCGCCACGGCGACCAGGTCGGCGTCGGCGGCGCGGCAGATGACCTGCGGCCCCTTGAGGCGCTTGGTCTTCTGGTCGACCTCGGCGTTTGCCTGGGCGATGACGCGCTCCTCCTCCTGGGTTGCGTCCAGGTGGACGATCTCGTCGGTGACCACGCCGTCCTTCACGATCCGGTACGGGGTGGTGACGAAGCCGTGCTCGGAGACCTGCGCGTAGGACGACAGCGAGCCCATCAGGCCGATGTTCGGGCCCTCCGGGGTCTCGATCGGGCACATGCGGCCGTAGTGGGTCGGGTGCACGTCGCGAACCTCGATGGGCGCGCGCTCGCGGGTGAGCCCGCCCGCGCCGAGTGCCGAGAGGCGGCGGCGGTGGGTCAGGCCGGCCAGCGAGTTCGTCTGGTCCATGAACTGCGACAGCTGCGACGAGCCGAAGAACTCCTTCAGCGCCGCAACGACGGGACGGATGTTGATGATCGTCTGGGGCGTGATCGCGTCGGAGTCCTCGGTTGTGAGGCGCTCGCGAACCACTCGCTCCATCCGGTAGAGGCCGACCCGGAACGCGTCCTGGATCAGCTCGCCCACGGTCCGCAGACGGCGGTTGCCGAAGTGCTCGTACTCGTCGAGGTGCTCTGCGACCGGGTCGCGGGCGTAGGTGATCGCCTCCGCCGCGTAGTCCTTGATCGGGTTCTCCTCGTCGATCTCCTCGGGGATCCCCAGGAGCTTCGGCAGGCTGATGAGCTCCTTGATGAGGGCGACGATGTCGTCCTTGGTGAGGACGCGCGTGTCGAGGTCGACGTCGAGGTCGAGCCTTGCGTTCAGCTTGTAGCGGCCGACTCGGGTGAGGTCGTAGCGCTTGGGATCGAAGAAGAGCTGGTTGAGCAGGTTCTTCGCGGCGTCGACCGACGGCGGCTCGCCCGGGCGCTGCTTTTTGAACAGCTCGATGAGGGCGCCCTCCTCCGTCTTGGTGGGCTCGGTGTCGGAATCGATCGTGTTGCGCATGTAGACCGAGTTCTCGAACAGCTCGAGGAGCTCCTCGTCCGCCACGTAGCCCATCGCGCGCAGCAGCACCGTGACCGGCAGCTTGCGCTTGCGGTCGATGCGGGCGTAGACGCGCCCCTTCTTGTCGATCTCGAGCTCGAGCCACGAGCCGCGGGCCGGCATCAGGTTGGCGATGAAGACCTGCTTCTCGCGGTCCTTCGGCTCCATCACGTAGGCCCCGGGGGAGCGCACGAGCTGCGTCACGACGACGCGCTCGGTGCCGTTGATGATGAACGTGCCGCGCTCCGTCATCCACGGGAAGTCGCCCATGAAGACGGTCTGCTCGCGGATCTCACCCGTGTCGCGGTTCTGGAACGAGACCGTGACGTTCAGCGGCCTCGAGTAGGTGATGTCCTTCTCACGGCACTCGTGGATCGAGTGCGTGGGATCGTCGAACCGGAACTCGCCGAAGACGATCGCCAGGTTGCCGGTGTAGTCCTCGATCGGGGAGACATCGTTGATGGTCTCCCGCAGCATTCCGCTCTTCGGGTCCGTGAGGGCCGCGAAGGAACGACGCTGGATATCGATCAGATGTGGGACTTCAGCCGGGGTTTCAAGACGGGAAAATGACCTCCGCGTGACGGGGGCAGCGTGAACTCGTGCCAAGTGGGCGACTCCTCTTGGAAGAACTGAATGCTCGAATCCGCGCGACAGATTCGAGCAGGACAACAGGGCCGGCGCGCGACCGTAGAAAATAACACAGGCACGACGCCTGTGTCAAGCGTGGCGCCGGCGGCGTGCCCCCCGGAAGCTTAGCCGGCGCGTTCGTCATTCCCCTCGTCGACCTGCTCCAGCTCTGCGAGAACCTTGTCCGCTTCGTCGGACTCGCCACGCTCGCGGCGGATGTCGGCCTGGCTCGCGAGCGATGCCCGAAGACCAGCGGGCAGTTGTTGTTCCCTGCAAATTCGCTCCTGCTCGCCGAGCAGCGACAGCGCCTCCTCCAGCTCGTTGCGACCCCGGTGGATTTGGGCCCGGATGCCCAGCGCCGCCGCGATGCCGCTTGGTTCCTTCAGCTCCCGCCAGATCAGCTCCATGTCCGTGCAAAGTCTCATGGCCTCGTCGAGCTCTTCGCGCTCGAGGTGGATCGCGGCCCGATTCCCGAGGACGGACGCCTTGCCGGGGGTGTGCCCAAGGTTCTCGTAGATCGCCTCCTGTTCGGAGAGAAGCTTCATGGCCTCCTCCGACTCTCCGCGTGCACGGTGGACTGTTGCCTGATTCCCGAGAGCAGCTGCCAGGCCGTCGAGGTCGCCGTACTTGCGGCTGATGTCCGCCTGTTCAACGCGAAGCCCCAGCGCCTCGTCCAGCTCGTTGCGCTGCAGGTGGATCGCTGCCCGGGTCCCAAGTGAACGCGCAAGGCCGGTGGGGCCGGCCGGAGCTTCGAGCTTCCGACAGACCTGCGCCTGCCGCTCGCACAGCTCCAGCGCATCTTCGATCTCCTCGCGGTCGAGATGAATGTTCGCGTGATATCCGAGCGAACGCTGCAGGCCGTCAAGGTCCCCAACCCGTCGGTAGATGTCCTCGGCCTCTCTCAGCAGCTCGATCGCCCGCTCCGCCTGGCCGAGATCCCGATGGATCATCGCTTGACCCAGCAGGGACGTCGGAATGTTGCGGTCGTCGTCGCCGGCTTGACGGGCGCGCTCCTCGGCGAGGCGCAGAAACCGCAGCGCCTGTTCGCGGGATGCGAGCATGCGCAGCAACGACCCCGTCGAAAGCAGGAACCGGGTCGAGACCTCGCGCAGCAACTCGTCCCCGAGCTCGCCGTAGGCATCTGCGGCGCGAATTTCCGATTCCCCCTGGATCCGCGCCCAGAGCCTTCTGACCTCGAAGGCATCGTGCTCCCAAAGCGAAAGGAACCAATCCGGCGCCGTCAGCAGGTCGGCAAGCTCGCGCCAGGCTCCGAGGCGCAGCAGCTGGTGCGGGCGCTCCTCCAGCGCCCTCGCGCTCGGCCCGGCGTCGGGCTCGCCGCGGAAATAGTCGGCGAGCGTCCGGCGGGCGGCGTCGAGGCTCGCCGCGTCGGCGAGATAGCGCCGCTTCACCGCCTTGCGGATGAACTCATGAGCGAAGTCGAGCAGGCCGTCGCGGTCGACGAGCAGCTCGGAGGCGTTGATCCGAAGCGGCGACCAAAGCGCCGGCGGCAGCCGCTCGCCGTCCTGCCCCAGCAGGTCGAGCAGCTCGCTCTCCTCGAGGCCCTGGCGCGAGGCCCAGATCAGCCGCATCGAGTCGGCCACGAGGCCGGGGCGAATGCCGGGGAAAGCCTGATCCTGCTCGGCTTCGAAGCGGGCGAGGACCTGCTCTAAGAGCTCGGCCAGAGGTCCCGCCGCGGTCAGCTTTCTGATCTGCGCCCCGAGCGTCTCGTGGCGGCCCCAGATCCGCAGCTCCTCGAGCAGGATCCGCAAATAAAGCGGCGACTCGGCTTCGGGCAGGTAGACGATCTCATCCAGCTGGGAGTCGCTCAGGTTCTTGGCCTGCCCGCGGCCGAGGTAGCGCTCGACGAGCTCGCGGCGCTCGTCCGCCTCCAGGGGCTCCACCTCGAGGGCGTCCTCGAGCCAGCCGCGGCGCTCGAGCTCCTCGCGGGCGGGCGAGTCGAGGGTGGAAACGATGAGCCGCACCCCCTGGGGAAGCTCGCTCGGCAGCCAGCCCAGCTCCTGAGCATCCTCCTCGGCGGAGAGCTGGTTCAGCGCGTCGAGGACGAGGATCACCTTGCCGCTTGCACCGGCGGCGCGCAGGCGCTGCTTGAAGATCCGTGCCTGATCGTCGGGGCCGGTGGCGGCCTCGTCGCTCGCCGCGCTCGCCGCTGGGCCCTGCTCTTCGGCCTCGTCGATCCCGAGGCTGCGGCCGAGCTCGTAGCTGAGCCGGGCCAGAAGGGGGCCGAGCTCGGTCGACTTCTGCGAGCTGCCGCTGAAGTGCATCAAGACGAGGTCGTCGGGGTGGCGGGAGCGATAGCCCAGCGCCCAGTTGGCGAGCAGCGCCGACTTGCCCGAGCCCGAGTAGCCGAGAACGGTCATCACCCCGCCCTCATCGATGGAGGCGAACTCATCGAGCCTGCGGAAGTAGTCGGGGCGACGCACGTAGGCGTGCGAGCGCGAGCGGGCGAAGTACTCGTGCTGGCGAGATTCGGCCGCCAGCGGGTCGAGGGCCCCATCGGCGGGGAACTCGGCGTCGATGCGGGCGGTGAGGTCGGCGAGCACCTTCTCGCCGAGCTCTCGAGGATCGCTGTAGCCGCGAGTTGCGGGGACCACCGCCTCGACCTGCCCCTTTAGGTCGGCGAGCTTCTTCTGCGCCTCGGGACTGCTCTCGCGCCACAGATCGATGCTGCGGCGGTCGGGCTTCGCGTCCTCGCGGTAGCGGTCGGAGTGCACGTAGTCGGGGTCGCGCATGTAAAAGAGAGCGCGGCCGTGCATCTCCGGGTCGCGCAGGACGCCATGCTGGATCTCGAGCTCGGTGACCGACTTGCCGGCGGCGCCGTAAAGCCACTCGTGGCGCTCGCGAAGCTCGGCGGGGATCTCGGAGGGGACCCAGCCGTAGCGCTCGCCGAGCAGGCCGATGAAATATGGGCGGCAATCCTCGATCTCCTTCAGGCAGCGGGCCAGCACCTTGCCCTCGGCGACCTCCTGGTCGGTCAGGCCCCAGCGCAGGTCGATCTCGGTAAAGGCGACGCCGCGCTTCTCGCAGAGGTCGCGCAGCTTCGGGAAGACCGAGCGCACGAGGACGTCGCGTTCGGCCTCCATGTCGCTGAAGGTCGAGGAGATGAAGACGCGGATGGCGCGATCCTCCACTCCGGGCCGGCCGCCGAAGCTCATCGTTCGGGATTGGGTAGTCGGCCGCCGTGCTCGCATCTCGCTGCCGCAGGTGCCTCAGCTTCGTGTCCGAGCGACCCCCGCAACGCGACGACTTCCGACGGCGTCCTCGCACAGCGGGCGTGGTCGACGAGCCCGGCGAAGCTGCTCGTCCACTCATCCGGCCTCTTCGACTCAGACCAAGCCAGGGCCTCATGCCTGCGCGTCTCGACCTCAACCGAGTCGGGGCTGGCGGTCACTCAGCCGAACGGGTGGGGGGCGATCGGTCCACTTCTGCTCATGTCGATGAACCCTCCCACCGTTGCTCCGTTTCGGATCGTACGGGGCCGCGCCAGTCCGGGCATCCCCAGAGGCTCGCGGTCATACCCGAACGTCAGCGGTATCGCTCCGGGGACGAGGGCTCGGACGACGTGGAAGGGCCGCGTCGCGGGTGATCCCAGATCGATCACGAGCGGCTCGCCAAGGGGCGCGACCTTGTCGGCGATCGGGCCGCGCGAGATTTCGATCTCGTCGGCCTTGACCGCTTCCGGCGACGAGCGGAGAAATTCCGCGCCGGCGCGAGCCGGCGATTGACGATGAAACCGCAGGTGATCGCCGGGACCGCGCACCTGCTCGGCGCTGATCGGCTCGGGCCGGGGACGACCGACCAGCTCGGTCCAGGCAACCGCATAGGCCTCTGTCAACGCTTTGGCCGCCGCACTGGGAGCATCGCGCCGGCAAGCGCAGCCAAGGAAGAGGCCGCTCTCGCCAGTGAGAGCGCAGAGCACGACCGGCAGCGTCTCGAGGGTCAGGTTCACCAAGTCCACCTGGAGCCCCTGCCGCTCGATCTGCCCGATCAGCTGCCGCTCGCGATCCGGCAAGCTCTTGGGCTCCAGCCGCTCGCGGGAGACCCGCTGGAGCCAGTGCCATACGAACGCATCGCGCTCCACCACCTCGCACAGGGCGTGCTCGACCGCCAGCGCGCGGCTTCCGTGAGCGGCAGCTCCAGAGGTGGTGGTCCCAGCGGACAACGAGCGCTCGCGCTCGGGGTCGGTAAAGGGGCAGAACACGGCCTCGGCGGGCGCCCAGCACTCGGCACCCCTCAGCGTCTCCGCACGGATCCAGAGGTAGGCCTCGTCCTGGGAGTACCGCTCGATGTCCGGCGACGACGCGAGTTGCCGGGTGTTGAAGCACACGAGCTCATCCATGCCCACCGAGCGCGGGAGCTCTGCGCCGCGGGCTCTGACGGGCTCCCGATCCTCGATGTCCCCCGCCGCATAACGCTCTGCTGCCTCGGCCCGGGCGATGAGCGTCGCCCGGGAAGGACTCGAGGCGGTCCCCCGGCAGATCCTCTCCGCCGCGGCACGCGGCCGACGCAGGCCGGGGATCGCGTGCATCGCCGCCCGGTGGTGGAGTCCGGGGAGGATCTCGCGTCCCGTCTCTGCGATCACCGTGCCCAGGCGGTGCACGCTGGAGGCTCCGAGCGATCCGACGCTACCGGCCGACACGCTCTCCAGGTGGCCGTCGGCGAGACGAACCACCTGGATCGCCCGGCTCCCGTTCTTGATGACGTCGAGGGCGCGCCGAAGAGGCTCGGAATCCGGGCGATCACCCCGCGTCGTCGGCGCCCCATGCTCCGCAACCCGGCAGTACGCGCGCAGGCGCGCGTCGTTTCGCAGACCGGCGACGAACGCCCGGACCGTCTCTCGCACCAGGTCGGGCCCGAGCCCTCCGGGGAGGACCAGCAGCTCCTCCGCCGTCCAGACGTGACCGCTGATGGGTTCACCTCGGGCGCCGGCGAGGATCGCATCGCGCAGCGCGATGCCGCGCGGGCGAGCCCTCGAAACCGGCACGTCGCACAGGGCACCAGCCTCCCGAAGCCTCTTCAGCAGTTCGCCGGCCTCCGCGCGTCCAACGCCCGCGAGCCGCCCGACCGAGGCGGCGTCGGCGCCATTCATGAGGCAGTCGAGCAGGCGAAGCCGCGCGTCGGTCGGAGCCTCGATCTCGATCTCCATCTCCTTGCCATCTCCGGCGGCGAGGAGCCCACCTTCGACCTCAGCCAGGAGCCAGCGCGGGTCGGCGTACAGCATCGAGCTCGCCGTCAGCTGCCGAGCAGCATCGCCAGGAAAGCGTGGGTATCGCCGGAGTGCTCCAGGAACGCGTCGACCTCCGATTCGACGACACCGGCGAAGGCCCGAACGGGCACGCCGAGTTCCGCGCCCAGCAAGTAGGCGTTCTGCATCGACGCCCCGACCTCGATGAGAGTCAGCCGGTAGCCCCGATTGGCGTATTTTCGGCTGGGCCTGGTGAGATCCGCGGAGACGAAGACGATCGGAAGGCCGCTCGCGATCAGCTCGTCGGTGAGCGGATCGGAGACGAACAGGCCCCCTGTGTCGAGCTCGCCGGCGCGTGCCAGCCACAGGCCTCGGGAGGGCTCGTACCACCAGAGACCCGGATCCAGAGGGGCGAGCGGCCGACGGACGAGAACGTGAAAGTGGAGCGGATACAGGCCCCCGCCGGAGGGCACTGGCCGGTCGCCGCGAGCCGGGTCTCCATACATCACCGCGAGCACGGAGGAGAGCTGCTCGAACCCGACGGTGTGCCCACCGCCCTGCGGGAGCGATGAGCGACGACGGCCGGCGAGCTCCCGCAATGGGGACCTCAGGGGCAGCAGCTCGTGAAAAATCGGCCCATGAGGCGGCATGAGCCTTTGCCCCGGCTCGTCGACCGCCGCTGGATCGGGCTCCGCAAACAGCCCCGATCCGACCGAGCTCTGCCCGTGGAAGTTGCGCCACGCCAGCGTGCGGTCTGTGACGATGTCGCGCTCGAGCAGCGGAGCGAGCAGCCGGCTCACCTCGATCGTCTCGACGCCCAACTGCGCGGCGATCTCGGCCACCGTTCGCTGTCCATCGCAGCGGGAGAGGACGCCGTTGACGAAGTCGAGGTTCCCACGGATCGCCAACTCGTCCGCTCCGGCGCGGAAGACGAGCTCGCCCTCCTGCTCGGCGCCGAACCGGTGGACGAGCGGCCTCAACTGCCCGATCGGGGCATCGATCCCAGCCATGTGGACGAGCCTATTCCTCGAGGGGCGCATCGACCTGCGCCCGCCAGCGGGCGAGCGCGCCGAGCTTGAAGCACAGCTGGGAGCGTCCGCGGCCGTGCCGCATCTCCGCCACGAGCCTGTCGATCAAGGCGGGATCGACGATGTCGCTGAGCGCTTCACGGTGGTGGTGAACGTCTTCTAGCAGCGTGTCCGCGGTTGCCGTCGCCGGGTCCACGTAGTAGGGGCCAACCGGTTTGCGCGGTCCGGCAAGCAGATGGGGGAGCGAAAGTCGGCTCGTGGTGAGCTTGCCGTATCCCTCGTCGGGAAACTCCAAGAGCGCCGGGAACAGGCGCTCGATCGTGTACCGGTGCAGCCTGTCGCCCAGCTTCCAGCGCCTGGGGAGAGAGCGGACGGCACCGACCCAACGATTGGCGAACAATGGCGCCCGCCAGTCAACAAAGGTCCCCACCGCGGCAAGATCGGCGCTCAGCTTCTGGCGCCCGTGCTGGGTGAGGAAGAATCCGTCGGCGACGGCGAGCGCTCCCCGGCCGGGGAGCCCCGCGCTCGCGGCGGCGACGCGTCCGCGGATCGCTTCGGGCGCCGATGCCGCTGCAAGCTTCGGATGCAGCGCGCTCGCGTCGCCGGGCTCGAGCGGCATCCCCACGCGGCGAAGCAGGAGGCGAGGGAACAGTGATCGCGGCAGCGTGGCCTGCGCCATCGCGCGCCACCCCGCTGCGGATGCGTAAGAGCCGCGGGCGAGCTCCCCGTTGAAGCCGATCAGCACCGGGCCGTCGGTGCACTCCCTGAGCAGACGAAGGTGCTCGAGCCCGGCCCAGTTGGTGGCGGGAAGTTGGCCGTTGCTGGCTGCAACGATCGCCCGGGCACCCTCCGCGACCTGCTCTGGGCGAACGGCGGCCGCCTCCAACTCCAGATTGAACCTTCTGGCGATCGCGGTGCCCACCTCGCGGTCGAACGAGCCGGCCACTCCGGAGAGCAGCAGGCGGGGCCGGACTCCCTGGCTGAGCAGCGCCGCGAGCAGGATCCGGGAGTCCAGCCCTCCTGACATCGAGAGCGAACAGGTGGTGCCGCACGCCCCGGCTGCCTCCCGCAGGGCGTCAACCGCCTCGTGGGGCCGGCCCGGCGTCGGCTCCGGGGCACGCGGGCACTCGATCTCGGGCTCGACCGACCCGGGTCCGGCCGTGAGCACGGCGCCGGCCGGAACCCTTGTCACCTTTGCCTGGGTGGTATCGCATCCGAGCGGATGGTCGAAGACAAGGTGATCCGCCACCGCTCGGTGATTCCACTCGACGCCGTGCCCGCTCGCCCTGAGCACCTGTGCCACGTCCGGACCGTGGCTGATCCCGGCTCCGGCCGCGTTCGGCGCCCAGTAGTAGTTGACGATTCCGGACCTCGACGAGATGATCGTGCTGAGCCCCGCCCGCAGGGAGGCGATCACGAAGTCCCCGTCGGCATCGACCAGATCCCCCGCCCGCCCGGCTCTCAATCGCTCCGCGATCAGGCCTCCGCTCAGCCCGCAGTGGCCGTGTACGTCGATTTGCGAACCGCCCGGATCAGGGTGCGGCGGCATTGCGGGCGCCTTGGGCCTGCTCCTCGAGCTCGGCGAGCACAACGTCGCAGACCGCCATCACGCGGCTCCTGCAAGCTTCGGTCTCGGTGCTCGCGAACGTCCCGTTCTCCGCCCATTTGTTGACGGCAGCCCCGCCTCCGCAGACCGAGAAGTAGGGGCACTCCTGCCGGCACATCTCACGACCCTCGGCGATCTGCCCGCTGAGGTGTTCGAAGCTCTGGCTCCATCGCTCGAGCGAGGCGCCCGCGCTGAGCGCGTTGCCGAAGACGAAGTCCTCGTGCCATCCGAGCAGCTCGGGCGAGAAGGTGCTCATGTTGCCGGCCACGTCCACGCTGAGCATCATCAGCGGCTCGATTTCTTCGCTGCGAGTTGGCAACTCGGCGTGCGCGATCCGGTCCGCCATCGCGGCGAGCTGCCTGATCACGATCCCCGTCTCGAGCTGAAGCTCGAACATCGCCCGCAGGAACTCTCGGTAGCGCCTCCGATAATCGCGGGCGAACAGGTCGGAGACATGGTCGCCCTCGGTTTCCTCCGGGTTCACTCCGACCGAGCGGGGCCGCAGATCGGCAACGAACTCCAGGTACTCGTCCTGGTGTCGCAGCGTCGCCTCGGTGACCACGGAGATCAGGTCGAAGTCCAGCGATCGCTGCCGCAGCTGCTCCACGCCGCGCATCGCCCGCTCGAAGGTGCCCTTGCCGGTGCGGCTCCGCCTGTGCGCATCGTGGATCATGGCGGGCCCGTCGATGCTGACTCCCACTTCGATGCCCTCTCCCTCGAACAGGTCGCACCAGCCCTCGTCGATGAGCATGCCGTTCGTCTGCAACGAGTAACTCACGTCGGCGCGGGCCTCAAGCAGCTCCCGCAGCACCTCGCATGCGCGCCGGTAGAAGTCCGGGCGCACCGTCAGCGGCTCTCCCGCGTGCCAGCGGATCTCAACCTGGTCGGCAAGAAGCTCTGAGCGGGCGAGCAGCGCGCCAACCGCCTCGACCACCTCGATCGACATCCGGGATGGGCTCGTGCGGTTCGGCAGGTAGCAGTAGTCGCAGTCGATGTTGCAGAAGCCCGTCGGCTGAAGGATCACTCGTCGCAGAGGGCCCAGCTGACCGGTGGAACTCATTGTGGCGCCAGTGCCTCGCTGCTCTCGCCGACCGGCTCCAGCCGGTTCATGGTCAAGAACGAGACGTCGGGGAGATCTCCCTCCGGGGTCGCACCGTCATGGATCGTGTTCTGCGTGTTGCACAGGTATGCATGTCCGGGCAGGAGCGTCAGCCTGATGACGGGATAGTCCGGAAACCGGGCCAGGAACGCGTCCTTGAGCGCCTCGGCCGTGTTCGGAGCTGAAATGCCCCGCTCGGCGAGCATCGCCAGCAAGCCGGACGCCGGCAGGTTCACGAAGTGCAGGTAACGCTCGCCGAACCCGACGTTGGCGGCGCAGAGTGTGTTCGCGCGGTCGCGCTCGTCCAGCGGAAGGCGTTGGTGGTTGTCGATGTGAAGGCCCATGAACACGCCCGCGTCGTAGTTGAACGCGGTCGAGAGCTGGCCGGGGCCGTGGACCACCACGTCACCGCGACCCGCAGCGGGAGCGCGCAGGCCGCAGACTTCCGCGACCCTGTTGATGAGCAGGGTGCGAAACCCCTGCACAGCGTCACGGACCGAGACGGAGTCGGCTTCGGTCTCACTGGCCAGGGGAAGGAGTCGCGCATGACTCTCCTCGAGTACCCCGGAGCCGATGTCGAACACGATCAAGTCTGTCCGGACCGAGGCCGGGCCGGTCGCGAGCAGGGCCGAGAGCTCGCCCGCGTCGAGGGGGCGAAAACCGTCGCGCGGGACCACGCAGTTCGGAGCTACGTCGGGCCCATCGAGGCAAGTGGTGCCCGGGCTGATCGAGAGCAACTCGGGCGGGCAACCCGCCGAGGCGAGCGCTACCCGCACGCCGTCACGCAGAGGGATCTGCCCGGTCCCGGGTCTGGCTTCCGCGTTTCCCAAGGACCGGGATGACCGGGCCGACCAGGTCGAGGCCGGCTCCTGTCTAGTTGCCCCAGCCCCCCATCACGCCGCAGCAGTTGCCGGCGCTCGGCTCGCCGCCCTCCTTGCGAAGGCGCTCGATTCGCTCGTCGATCTCACCGTCGCCGATCGACTCGTCGTCGTTGGAAATCGTCAGCGGCCCAGAACTCGACGCACGGCGCTCCAAGAGCTCCCACGCCAAGTCTCCACTGGTCCGAACCTTAGTTTCCACAGTGTCTCCTTCCCTAGATTCTCCACACAACCCTCCGACCCGGCGAACCTACCGCATTCCGTCCGGGGGCGCAAGGCGGCCCAGGCCAGGTGTCAGTTCTGCGACCTCGTGCCAGCGCGAGAGCAACAGAAGCCGCTCTTCAGAGTCCTCCTCGAGCACGATCCCGAATTGAACGCTCGTCCCTCGGGTGTGGCCGCGACAACACGCCCTGAGCAAGCGCAGATATGGCTCGGAACGAGCGATTCGATCTGTGACCTCGCGCGGCCCAACTTCGATCGAGCCCGTCATCTGCCGCTCCCCCAACTCGAGCTCCTCCGACAGGAGCCGGATCAGACCCTGGATCATCGACGTACGGCGACCGCCAGGGTTCCAAACGGCCATCCACCACCTGTGCGACGGAACCATCACCTTCTCCAACGGACCCGGCCGGCCACCCTTCCCCTTCACTCTCGAGCAGAGGTAGCGGTCGGCAACGGGTGGGTCAGGGGCAAAGAGGCGCCAGCTGGGAACGAACCAGCGGCTGCCGCCGAGAAGTGCCGCTGAGCGCGGGAGCGCGTTCGCAAACACGCACAGTCCCAGCCATGCGCATACAAAGGCGATCGCCACGGCGGTCACCCCTGACCCCGCCAGACCGGCACCCGCTCTCTCACGGGTTCCGAGTCTCCCACATATGATCGAAGTCGCTGTTGGAGATCACCGCATACGAGGCGCAGCGCGCCACCCTCGTCGCGCTGCTGCTCGCCAGCGGCCTACTTGCCGGTGAGCTCTGGTCGATCCGCTCCGAGTTCGCCGACGGAGGGATTCTCGACCCGCGGTTGTCCTTTCGAGGGCATCGTAAACCCTGGAGGGCTCGCGTCTCGAGAAGGATCCCCGAGCTGTCGGTGGCTCTGACAGTTCTACTGGCAGGCTCTCTGGCCGCATGGGAATCACCGGCCGCCCGCGCGGCCGGGGGGTTCGGCTCGCTCGCCACTGCCTCGATTCTGTACGTCACGTTCGGACCGGGTCGAGACGGATCCGACGACATGACCTGGATCGTCGCCTTCATGGCCGGTGCCGCTCTGGCTGTCAATCGTGACTGGGCGACGCAGGCTGCATTGGTGGGCATCGCGGGGACGGCGATGATCGCCTACTCGGTGGCTGGGTTTGCCAAGCTGGCGGGTCGGCGCTGGCGAAGTGGGAGTGCTCTGGAGAGCATCCTGAAGACCAACACCTACGGTTCCGCGTCGGCCGGCCGTCTCATCTCCAAACACAGGACGTTCGGGCGGCTCGCGGGTTACACGGTGATCGCGGTCGAACTCCTGGTCCCATGCAGCGTCCTCGTGGGAGGCTGGGTGCTGGTTTCGGCCCTCGCTTTGGCGTTCATCTTCCACCTCGGCGTCGGGGCGACGATGGGACTGAACCGCTTCACCCTGGCATTCGCCGCCACCTACCCGTCATTGATCTGGCTGTCCGGCAACCTCGCCTAGTCATCTAGGCCTCCGCCGGGGCGTGGCGGCCACACCCGGGATGGGTGACATACACTCGCGCGGTCATCCATAGGGAGGAAGACGATGGCCAGTCAGCAGCTGCTCAGTGTCAAGGACAAGGTGCAGCGTTACCTCACCGATATGTTCAACGAGCGTCGGAGTCGACAAAGACGGGGACTTCACGCTTCGGCACGAGTCGGCGCGCGTGTTCGTCAGGTGCATTGACTTCACCGAGGACGAGACCTTGGTCCAGGCCTTTGCTCAGGTAGTCACCGAGGTTCCGCCCAGCGACGATCTCTTTCGCTACATCGCGATCGAGGGTGGCCGGTACACCTTCGGGCAGTTGAGCGCGAAGGAGCGTGACGACGGGACCCTGACCGTCATCTTCGCGCACTCGCTGCTGGGGAACTACCTCGACCCCCAGGAGTTGGAGGCGGCCGTGGGCGCGGTGCTGTGGACGGCGAACGAGCTCGACGACGAGATCCGGAGTAGGTTCGGCGGAAAGCGCTTCCACGAAGACTGATAGGTGAGCGAGCTCGACCCCAGCCTGCTGACACTTCTGGACCGCGCGGAGGCGGAGGCGAAGCGAGCCGGGCACGAGGAGCCGGGTCCCGCCGATCTCGCCGCCGCGATAGCGGCGAGAGACGAGCAGGAGTTCGACCACGTCTTCGGGGAGGGCAGCGCCGACCGCCTGCGCCGGCGCCTGCCGTCGATCGGCCCGAAGGGCGATCGCGCCGATGTGGTCGAGATCCTCGGCGGACTCGACTCGAAGGGAGCGGCGGCGATCGTTGCGGCGCTCGAGGAGCGGCTCGACTGGCTCCCCGAGGTCCTGGCCGCCGCCAAGGCGGCACCGTCCGAGGCTCCCGCGCGGACGCAGGCCGGGGAGGACGCGGGGAATCTCGGGGCCTACGGACCTCCCGAGGGGATCTCAGAGCTCGTCGAGATCGTCTCCCCGGACCCGGCGATGATCGGCCGCGACGACCTCGTCGATGAGCTGGTCGCGCTCCTTTCCCGCCAGCGTCCCGCCAGCGTCTTGCTGAGCGGCGACGAGGGATCCGGGAAGACGTCGGCGCTTACCGCCCTCGCCACCCGGCTCGGCGCCGACGACTACGACGGGCCGCTGGCCGGGCTCCCGGTCATCCGGATTCGCCCGGAAGCGATCCTCGCCGACAACCCAATCGATGCGCTCGACCGCTCGCTCGACGGCCTCGACAGCGGCGAGATCGTTGCAATCGACGACCTCGAGACGGTCTCTGTGCTCAGCTCGGGCAGTGCGCTCCTGGCCGTGCTGACGCGAATCCGGGCGGCGGTCGACAACCCGAACGTCCGCCTCGTCCTGCTGATCGACTCCCGGTACGTGGGCGACTTGGAGGCGGCGCACGGCGAGCTCACCGACGAGCTCGCGCGGGTTCGTGTTGAGCCGCTGGAGGGCGAGGATCTCGACCGCATCGGGGAGGACCGTGGGCCGCAGCTCGCATCGCACCACGGGGTCGAGCTGCCGGCCGAGGTGCTCCGCCTGGCTGCCGCCCCGGCAGCAAGCGGTGACAATCGAGCGCACCCCGGCCTGCTGATCGACCGGCTCGACGCCGCCTGCGCGTGGGCTGCGCTGCGCGACGATCGCACCACTCGGGACGCCGATCTCGAGCTGCCCGCGGAGATCGCCCCGCCCGACGGCGCGACACTCAAAGAAGCGCTCGCGAAGCGGGTGAAGGCGCAGGAGCAGGCGATCGAGATCGTCGCCGATCGGCTGGCACTCGCGCGTGCCCGGCTCGACCTGAGCCCCGATCGTCCCGACGGGATCTTCCTCTTCGCAGGGCCCACCGGAGTCGGCAAGACCGAGCTCGCGAAGGCGATCTGCGAGGCGCTCTACGGGGAGGAGGATCGGCTGATTCGCCTCGACATGAGCGAGTACGCGCAGCCTTGGTCGATCGCTCGCCTGACCGGCCCGCAGCCCGGCTACGTCGGTTTCACGGAGCCGAGCGCCTGGCTGACGACGAGGATCATCGAGCGCCCGGACACCGTGCTGCTGCTCGACGAGATCGAGAAGGCCCACCCCGACGTGTGGAACGCCTTCCTTCAGGTCTTCGATGCCGGCCGCCTCTCGGACTCGCGCGGGCAGGTAGCCGACTTCTCCGCGGTGGTGATCGTGATGACCTCCAACCTCGGCTCGGAGATCTTCGGCTCGATGCCCATCGGCTTCGGGGAGCGCGACGAGAAGAGCCAGGCCGCGTACGAGGACACCGGCGTGATCGAGGCGATCGAGAAGGCGATGCCACCGGAGCTGATCAACCGCATCGACGAGATCGTGCCATTCCGCCCGCTCGGCCGCGAGAGCATCCGGGTGATCGCCGAGCTCGTCTGCGATCAGATCGTCGGCCGGCTCCGCGAGCGTGGCTACCGGCTGGCGATCCCGGCCGAAGTCATCGACCTGGTTGCCGAGACTGGGTACGACCCCGCCTACGGCGCGCGCCACCTGCATCGGAACGTCGAGCGCCTGCTGCTGCAGCCGCTCGCGGCCATGGAGGACAGGGACCTCAAGGCCAGTGTGAACGGCCGAGCAGTGAGCTGGGTAAAGGCCGGGGTTGAGGTTTGACCGCCAGCAAGCGACTGACCGCCGTGACCGCTGCGATCGGGCTGGTCACGATCGTGCTCGGCTATTTGGGCCTTCAGCAGGTCGAGCCACGGCCGAGCGGCCTCGACTCCGTTTACCGGGCGATCGAGCTGCTTGGGATCCAGTACAGCGGGCCGCCGTCACCGCCGGCGCTCCTCGAGATCGCCCGCTTTCTGGGAGTTCTCTCCCTCGGCCTCACCGTCATCCTGATCCTCGGGGCCCTCATCCGCGACACCGCCACCAACCTCTGGATCAGTGCGGTGAAGCGAGGCCACGTGGTCGTCTACGGCCTCGGCCTGCGCGGCGCATCGATAGCCCGGGACCTGCGGCTCGGCGGCTTCAAGGTGGTCGGCGTCGACAGGGACCCGGAGGGACGGGTCCGGGCCGAAGACAAAGGACCCACGATTGCGTTCCTACCACTGGACGCCACGACCGCCGGCGCATACAAGAACGCCGCTGCCTCGCGTGCCGCGCACGTGGTGCTCGCGCTCGGCGACGACTCGCTGAACGTGCAGGCACTCGAAGTTGCGGTCCAGCATCTGACCGAGAGGCTCGGCGACCGCGAGGAGCAGCCCTCCCTGCATGCGATCCTCGAGGACGAGGAGCTCTGGCGAGCCCTGCACCGTCGCTCCTTTACGTGGAGCCAGGGGGGCGGCGCCGTCGAGTACCTGTTCATTCCCGACCGCGTTGGCCTGGCGATGGTCGAGCCCGTGTCGCGGGAGCTCGAGGAGCTCGACGATCCCGAGAGCGAGCGGATCCTCATCTGGGGCGCCGGCCCGAAGGCGGTTCGAACCGCCGTTCACGCCGCCCGCGCGGTGTTGATCGGAGGGCGGGAGCCCGAGCTGGTCCTCTCCGGACCCACCGAGCTGCGCGGGCAGCTTCGCTCCGAGCTGCTCGAGCGCGAGCCATGGCTGACCGAGCGGCTCGCAAGCCGGCAGGGAGAGTCGGATGATCGCGATGTCCGCTACGCCTTCGTCGTCTGCCCATCACACGCCGACGGGCTCGAGGGCGCCTCGCAGCTCGTCGACCGGCTACCCCGGGCGAGGATCCTCGTCGAGGTGCCACGTGGTGGGGGGCGGATCGCGCTCGAGCGCAGCGGCTTCCCGGTCGACAGGGTCACCCTGATCAACGCCGAAGAGCGCGCGCTCGGCGTCGGCACGATCGAGATCTCCGCGCGGGAGCTGCTCGCTCGCGCGAACCACGACGACTACGTCGCCAAGGAGCTCGCCGCGAACGAAGAGAAGCGCCGGCGGGGCGAGAAGATCGAAGAGAATCCCTCGCTGGTCGACTGGAGCGATGCGCCGCCGTGGTTGCACGAAGCCAACCGGGCGTTCGCCGACGCGATCGGCGAGCGGCTCGCCGACCTCGGCGCCGAGCTCGTGCCGTTGAGGGGCCCTCCGGCACAGACCTCGGAGCTGTTCAGCAAGGACCGCGTGGCCGAGCTCGCCGAGATCGAGCACGACCGCTGGTGCCGAGAGAAGCGGGCACATGGATTCAGGCACGGAGAGACAACCGATCGCGAGCGCAAGATCCACGCCTCGCTGGTGCCCTTTGACCAGCTTCCCGACGACGAGAAGCGCAAGGATCGCGAGCGAATCGAGGCGATCCCGAAGCTGCTCGCGAAGATGGGCTACGAGGTGCGCCGCCGGGCCGCCCCGTCGGAGCCCGAGCCGACGGAGCGTGGCTGAGCCCACGGGCGGCGCGCCGAGCCCTTCGAATCTATTCCCGTTGACCGATCCGAGCGGGGGCAGCGTTGAGCGTCACCTCGACGCCGATCTCCGTCAGGCGCTCCATCAGGTTGAGGCCGGCGGTCGCCGCGAGCCCCTCGATGACGAGTGGCCGAGTTTCGCATTCGCGCAGCAGCTCGGCCGCCTCGGCGCGCACGATCCGCTCCGAGACCGCATCGACGAGGATCTCCGCCGCCGCGTCGAGATCGGAACCGGCTCCCGTGATGAGAAGGGCACGCTCTGACCCCCGCCCGGTGCCGTGGCGCAGCGAAGCCTGAAGCCTCACCGGCCGAAGCCCGGAGGGAAGCGACTCGCGGGAGAGCGCGTCGAGCGTCCTGTCGAGGGCGCGGCCGTCATCCGCCCCTTCGTGATCCCCCGAAGACCGATCGTCGACGTCCTCGTGCTCGGCCGCGGGACCGTCCTCCTTTAGCGGTTGCGGCGTCGCTGTGGTCGCATCCCACACGATCTCTCCCCCTTCGATCCGGCCTCGATACCCACCGGGCGTGAGCTGCGCCAGACCGGCGAGCAGCCCGTCCTCGATCGCGCGCTTCACGTGCCGCGCTCCGTAGGCGGGGTCGTAGCCCTTGCGAGCGATGTGGGCCACCACTTCCTCCGGGACCTCGAGCGACCATCCGCGACCGGCGAGCGTGGTGGTCGCCTTGCGGATCATGGCCGCCGCGATCGTCTCGATCACATCGATCGGAAGCGTGCTGAACACGAGCACGTTGTCGATCCGGTTGACGAGCTCGGGCGGCAGCTGCTCCTTGACGGCCTCCATGATCCGCTCGCGCGAGAGGTCCCCCGGGTCAGATTCGCCCGCTGCGAAGCCGACCGGTCGGGAGCCGGCATCACCGGTTCCGATGTTCGAGGTCATGATCACCACCGCATCGGAGAACGAGGCGACCTCGCCGCGGCCGTCGGTGAGCCTCCCCGCGTCGAGGATCTGCAGCAGTGTCATCCACACCTGCGGGTGAGCCTTCTCGATCTCGTCGAAGAGGACAACGGACCGCGGCTGCTGGTTGACCCGTGTGGTCAGCCAGCCGCCTGGCTCGTCGGAGCCGATGTAGCCGGGGGGCGGGCCGATCAGCCTGGAGATGTTCTGCGACTCGCTGAACTCGCTCATGTCGAGGCGGATCACCCGTTTCTCATCGCCGAATCTGGCCTCGGCGAGGGCGAGGGCGAACTCGGTCTTACCGACCCCGGTCGGCCCGACGAAGAGAAACACGCCGTCGGGTCGGTGGGCGTTGAGGTCGAGCTTGCGACTGGTCATGGCAAGGCGCCTGCTCACCGTCTCGACCGTTTCCTCCTGGCCGGAAACCCGCTCGCGAAGCATGGCGGCGAGCTCATCGCGGTCGACGAGCTCGCCCTGCGGGTCGGCGTGAGTGAGGTCGACGTCTTCGACCTCGACCAGCGAGGCACCGCGCATCCTGGCGTGCACGCACGCTGCGTCGAGCCTGGTCACGAGCAGGCCCGGGTGAACCAGCTTGCTTCCGGGCTCGGGCGGCCTGGCCGCGAGCTCGATGATCGGCGGTATGAGGGCCACGCCGTGATGCTTCTCGAGCTGGTTCGCCTGATCCTCGGCGATCGCAGCAAGCTCGTCCGCTCCGAGCTCAGGCAACTCGATGATCTCGACCGTTTGGGTGAGCTCGGGCTCGCGGGCCCGGAGCGACGCCAGGTTCGCCGCGTCGACGGTCCCGACCAGCCGCAGGTCGGGGTCATGCAGCATCGCCCGGGCGAGCGCGATCATGTCGGTGTTCGCCGTGCTCGCGCCCAGCCCCATCAGCAGGTCGAGGTCGTCGAATGCGATCAGCTCCGTCTCTCCCGCCAGCTCGCGCGCGCCCTGCAGGGACTGCGCGCCGAAGGCGACGAGCCGAGCGCAATCGATCCGCAGCACGCTCTCGCGATCAACCCCCTCACTGCCGCCGTCGAGCCGCTGTCGCAGCGCCCTCAACGCCGCGGTCCGCCCGCAGCCGCGCGCCCCGGCCAGGATCGGCGGCCGGTAGCCGCGCAGCCCGAGCAGGGCGACCACCTTGTCGATAGCCGCATCGAAGCCGACCACCTTCGGGTCCGGCTCGAGGTTCTCGGCGTATTGACTCAGCTGGTGCTGGGAGAGATCGGTCATCGGTGGCGCGACTCCTACGACCGTATCCAAACGAGCTGCAGGGCCCACCTACCCACGTGCTGCCTTGATCCGCTTCTCGGCCAGCTCCTCGAGCTCGCGGGCCAGTTGCTTGCGCTTGCCCCAGATCGGGAAGTTGATCTCATCGCCAGCCAGCTTGACGACGATCTCCGCAGCGACCATCCGCAGCCTTGGCACCTTGATCCGAGGGCGGTCGGCCCAGGCCACGCGGCCATCGTCTCTCGGGTTGGGACCATGCCAGACGAGCTCCTCGGCGGTCGCGATCAGCAGCGAGTCCTCGGCCATGAAATTGCCGACGAACGGAACCATCAACAGCGGCTCGTCGCCGGCTCCGAGCGCCGCCTGCGCGAGCTCGAGCCATTGATCCCGCTCGAGCCCGCTGCGCTCGAGCGCGGCACCAAGGGCGCCGGTGTCAGCGGCGCCGGGGGTTGTGTCTATCCCCCAGAAGCCCTCGATGAACGACCGCCCCGAAGCGCTGGGTGCCGACGCGACCGCCTGCTCGAAGAGTCGCTCGCCCGCCTCGGCGTCTCCGGCCTGCATCACAGCCTTCCCTTCGAGGGCCAGCGCGTAAGCCGCCGAGAGCCGATCGCCGGCGACGTCGGCCACGCGCCTGAGCTCACGTGCGGTCTCGATTGCCTCCTGATGACGACGTAGCCCCAGCAGCGCGGACATCCTCGCGCTCAGGCCGACGATCACGATCGGCGTTTCCCCGGATGCATTACCGTCGCGAATCGCGGCCTCGCCCAACTCGAGCATCCCGTCGTACTCGCCCTCGCGCCCCATGACGCCGGCCTTGGCGGCGAGGCGCTGAGCCCGGTCCAAGGGGCCTGCTTCTCCCTGGCGGGCGGCGATCTCGTCCATTGCCTGGCCATAGCTCACCGAGTCCTGCCGCTGGGCATGGAAGAACGCGCTCAAGGAGAGACTCTCCTCGTCTCCGAGATCGCCCTCCGAGCGCATCTCGTCCACCACCGTAAGCGCGGCTTCGGCGTCGCCCGCCACCAGCTGACGCTCCAGCTCGGTCATGCGGACCATCTCCTGCACCTCGGGGTCGCCGAGGGCGGCGGCTGCCTCGGCCAGGGGTCCGAGGCGGCGATCGACTGCGTCAGCGCGGCCAAGGTCCAGGAGCAGGTCGACGACGGCGACGACGGCGCGGATCCGCTCGTCCGTCGGACGTCGGGCGGAGTCGAGGGGAATCGCCTCGTCGAGACGGTGCGAGGTCTGGGCTTCCAGGCGCTCCCAGGCATGCCGGGTCGCGACCCTGTCGTGGCGACAGAGGGCGGTTAGCCACGTCTCGTCCCGGAGCACGGCCGCAAGTCGGGTCCAATCACCCGCCTCCATGAGCTGGTACGGAAGCTCCTCGAGCGCCCGCAGATCCTCAGCGCCCCGCTCGTGCATCAGATCCGCGATCCGTGCGTGGATGCGCCGCTGCGCGTCCGCCCGGGCCGCGTAACGGTCGGCGATCGCAGCACGGACGTGAGCGTCTGCGGGGATCACAAGCCCGCCGCGCTCGGCGAGCATGGTGTGCGCGGCATGGCGCAGCGGCGCCCAAGAACCCATGGGAAGGGGTGTGCGGACCTCGCCCGACCCCGTCCCCAACAGGGTCAGCAGCTCCTCTTCCTCGAGGCCCGCGCGCGCGGCGGCGAGGAGACGGAGCGCGTCCCCGACCAGCCCCTCCCGGCGGTGCTCGTAGTCCCCCTCCCAGCGCTCGAAGACAAGCTGAATCAGATCGTCGATCGATGCGGCGGCCAGCATCCGGTCGAGCATCTGGTCGAGCGTCTCGTGCTGAGCGGCCACGCAGAGCTCGTCGAGCAGCACGCGCAGGAACATGGGGTGCCCGGCCAGCCGGTGGCCGGCGATCCGCTCTGCCGTCGACTGCGGCAGCCCCTTCGCGAACACCGAGAGGTACTCGCGGATCAGCCGTAGCCGGACTTCCGGATCGAGGTCGGCGAGCTCGACGTGGTCGAAGCTCCAGCCCCGGTCCCTCACGGCGTCGGCGAGTTTCGCCGACTGGGCCGAGAGCACGACGCCGACGGCCTCCGGTAGCTCGGGGATCCAGCTCAGGATCTCGCTCGTGGAGCCGAGGCTGAGCTCGTCGACGCCGTCGACCATCAGTATCACGCGCCCTGACGCCGTCGCCTGGGCGAGCAGATCGCCGAGCTCGTCGCGAAGGCTCGCGAGCCCGGCCGGCTGGACGCGGTCCTTGCGCTCGAGGCTTGCGACGGTCGCCAGCTCCACGCAGAGCTGGTCGAGCGCCGTGTCGAGGCGGGTGCTTTCAGCGGTGGCTCCGGCGAAGTGCGACGCGACGACGACGCGCGAGTCTTCTTCGCAGCTCAGGGACCAGTCGGCGAGCAGCGAGGACTTCCCGAGCCCGTCTGCGCCGCTGACCACCAGCGCCTGACGTTCGCCGGCCAGGAGCCGCTCGAGAGCCTCGGCCCCGGCGCCGGTCTGGACGTATCCGCGCGTCTTCGAGCGAACGAAGCTGCGCTGGCGGACGTGCTCGACGTCCGCGACCGTCAGCGAGCGCGACTCCGGAAAGCGTTCGTCGATCACCCGCTTGAAGTCCTCGAGCACGACCCGGCCGAGCTCCTGGGGGTCGCGGTAGTTCTCGCGCACGGGGAACTCGCTCTCGAGGATCCTGCGCTTGAGGTCGCGCAGCCGCTCGCGGCGCTCCTCGGCCGCAACAGGGGCAGACGAAGACGCTCCTGTTGACTCCCCATCCTGCTCGATGAACTCACCGCGCCGTTCGTCGGGCGTTCGCTCGACGTAGCCGGGGTCGCGGAAATAGAAGAACGCATGCCCGGCCATCTCCGGGTTGCGCAGCACCCCGTGCACGATCTCGATCTCGGTCACCGAGCGCCCTCGGTACTCGGGCAGCCACTCGGCCAGCGCCTCCGCCTCGGGCGGAAACCTGTCCGGCACCCAGCCGTAGCGCTCCCCGAGCAGGCCGATGAAGTAGGGACGGCATCGCTCGATCTCGCGCAGGCAGATGGGGAGCACCTGGCCCTCGGCCTCCTCCTCGTCGGTGACCCCCCAGCGCAGGTCGACGGCGCTCCACTGCACTCCGCGGCCCTCGCAAATCGCCCGCAGCTGCGGGAACACCTCACGCAGGAGCAGATCGCGCTCGGCCTCCATGTCACGGAAGGTGGAGGAAACGAACACCCTGATCTCGCCGAGCTCGGCTTTGGGATCGGCGCCCGGGGACGCCGGGGCCTCCCCCTTCCCGTCCCGCCGCCTTTCGGCCTCCTGCGCAAGCGCCAGAAACGGCTCGCGGTCATCGTGCGCCCTCGGCGGCGCGCGAACCAGGTCCTGCGCCGCGGCCTCGGCGCCGAAGACCCGCAGCACCACCTTGCGCCCGTCACGAAGCAGGCGGATCGTGGCGGGCTCATCGTGCCCTAGCTCTCCTCCGGTCCCCCGCTCGTCGACCCAGAGCAGGCGCCGGTCGGTGAGCGCTACGACAGCGTCGTAAGGTCGCGAGTAGTTCGCCTGGCCGAACCAGCATCCAGATACCACGCTGACCCGCTCTCCGTCCCCGAGGCGCTCCTTCAGCCGCGCTCGCGTTGCCGCCGACGCGTCGGCGGCCAGGTAGGCGCTGAAAAGGTGCACCCAGCGCTCCTCGCGCGCCTCGGCTTTCGTCATGCCGAGCTCCGCCCTCGGGTCCAGGCAGTCGTAGTAGGCACGCAGGGCGGCCCCCGGAGCCAGCCTGATCGCTGCCTCAACCGCCTTGTTCGCGTCCGTGACCTCTTCCAGAAGGGCGAGCGCGGCCGCGCGCAACACCCTCGCCTCGGCGACCGCGTCGCGATCGTCCTGCTGGAGCGCGAGCTCCTCGCGCTCGATCTGGCTCGCGATCAGCTCGCCCGCGGCGCCGCGTGCGAGCGCCACGGGGCCGGCGCGCGCCAGCAGCTTGGCCCGCATCCCGTCCTCGCCCTGTCGACGTGCGATCTCAACGCCCTCGGCGATCATCTCCGGCAGTCGCTCGATGCGCTCGCGCCAAAACTCTCGGTCGCCACCTTCGTAGTGAACCTCGAACCGCGACTCCATCCAGCGCTGCCGATCCACGCTCGAGACCCAGCGTTCGTACAGCTCGGAGCGCGTCGGCGACTGCTCCTCGCCGGCCGCCTCGGGCAGCGACAGCAGCTCCTCGACGTACTCGAGCGAGCGACGATCCGAGCCGGCGCTCCACAGCAGCGCCGCGTCGTCGAGCGCCTCCCTGAGCTCCGGCAGCCAGCCGTGCCCGCGGCAGATCTCCACACGCTCGCTCGCCGGTTCGCGCGCGTCGCCGAAGCGCTCGAGCACGCGCAGGACCACGACCGTGCTGCGCAGGCACTCCTGCAGCTGCGCCGGATCGTTCGTCTCGCGATGGATCTCCGCCTTCTCGGCCAGCAGCTCCGCCGCCGGCGTGAGGCGGTCGGCCTCGAGGTGAATCAGGACCTGCGCCCGGAGGTTCTCGGCGAGGCGCGCCAAGTCACCTTCCGCCCGCAGCGCCTCAGCGGCCTGCTCGAGGTCCGCGAGCTCGGAATCCACGCTCCCCCTCCTCCCCAGGGTCGGACGGTCTGTCTGCGGAGCAGGCTATCGGAGCGCGCGCCGGGCAAACTCGCCGACCGCAGCCCGCCCGATCACGCGCCGGCACCGAAGAGATTCGTGATCTGCTTCGCTAGATCGCGCCGGCCGAGCGCCTCGGTGGCGTTGATCGCCTGCTGGTGCGTCGATTCGGCCTGGCGGGGCTCGGGCGCAAACTTCAGCGCCTGCTCGTAGCGGGCAAGCGCCTGCGCCGGCTGGTCGAGGTAGAGCATCGCCTCCGCCTCGGTTGCCGCCCGCCAGTAACCGTCAGGGACCCGTCCGCACGCTGCGATTGCCTCGGTGGCGGCGGCGCGACACGCTTCGAGATCATGCTCCATCGCCACTTCGAGGAAGGCGACGTTGATCGCCAGGTACAGGACCTGGTCGTCGTCGTCGGCAGCCCGCGCCCGCGCGAGCGCCGAGGAGTAGAGGGAAAGCGCGGCCTGGCCGTCTTCGCGGCGTCCGCCGGCGAGCCAGTTGCGCTTGTGACGCCCGGCAAGGGTGCCAGCAGCGTCGGTGCCGTGCATGCCGCCGTGGCGCTCCAGCACCGCGATCGCCTCGTCGCGGCGATGACACCCGTCGAGGGCGAGCGCGAGGTCGACCAGGTGACACTCGTCGAGCTCCTCGGCATGGCCACCGAGCTCGCGAACCGCTCGATCGAAGTCGGTGCTCTCGACGGCCAGGCGCGCTGAGTTCCAGGGCCCACCGACCTCCTCGCCTCCGCCCATCGCCTCGGTGATCACGCGGCAGCTCATCGAACCGGCGCTCACGACATCCACAATCTGGAGGTGATCGCCCGGCACGACCACACGACACTGATCCGGGAAGGGCTCCAGGGAAGACTCGGGGGGCACGAAGGCGTCCTCGTCCCCGGCGATGGCGAAGAGCTCGAAGGGCGGGTGCGCGCCGAAAAGCCGGCTCCAGCGCCATCGCAGATCGCCGATGAACTCGCCGCCCTCGGCCATGTCGCTGATCTGTTGCTTCAGGAAGCGGCCCCAGCGAGCCTTGCGCAGGCCGTTGCTCGGGGTGCCGAACATGATCAGGTGGCTTACGCGGTCGGCGAGCTCGGCGTCGTCGAGGAGCGCACGCTGGCAGACGAGGCCGCCCATGCTGTGCGCGATCAGCGCCAGACCCCCGTACTCGCGGAGGGGCTCGTGCCCCGTCTGCGTTCGAAGGTAGGTCGACAGCACCGGGATCGAAGGGTCGGCGCGCCACAGCCCGCGAAGATCGGGGAGCATCCCGGTGCTGTAGCTGAGGGAGTAGATGTCCCAATCCTCGAGTCCCGGGGCGCGGGCGAGGACCTCGGGGAGGCGGCCGAAGGGGCGTCCGCTTGAGCCGAACCCGTGCACGAACACGATCGCCGCCGGCGAGCCGGTGCTCTTATGCGCGAGCAGGCTGGGGTGACTCATCGCGCCTTCTTCCGCCTCAGGCGCTCCCGGGCGGAATGCGGGCTTCGCGGTCGTGTAGCCGCTGGAGGGTGACGAAGTCGAAAGCGCACCAGGCGAGCACGACGAGGATCGGCCAGACAGGCCCCGTGAACGTGTAGCTCGGCTCCTCTCTCAGGTCGGTGCCCGCGGCGATCACGGCCACAACGGGAACCAGGGTCAGCCCGCCAAAGATCGCGACGGTGCGGATGAGCCCGATGAAGAACAGGATCATGAAGTCGGTCCCGCCGTATAGGTAGCCCCGCATCGCGCCAAGTCGCCAACCGCTTGCGGCAAAGATCGCGAAGAGCACGAAAAGCCCGGTCAGGGCGGCCACAAGCCATGGGTTGCCGTGCTCGGCTGGGGTCACTGCCACGGCCGAGCCCAGCGGCAGCGCCTCGAGCACGGCGCGGATCGCCGAGGTCGCCGAGGACCACCAGCCGAAGGGCAGGAACAGCATGATCAGCGCGCCTGCTCCGGCGATGAGGACGGCGGCTTTCTGCCCCACCCCGGAGACGACACCGGCAACGGAGGGTCCTGGTATCGGCCGCGCAGCGGCGATCGCGGCCGGCGGCGCCCCCTCGAGCTCCGTGCGCCGCAGCCTCGCCAGCCGCGCCCCTTCGCGCCGCAGGCGGCCAACGATGATCGTCCCGACCCAGAAGACTGCGATCCAGCTCAAGAGCCCCGGCAGCAGGGAGCCCTCGAACGATTGCGCCTGCGCGCCGTCGCCGAGGTTGATCGTCGAGAGCCAGATCGCGACGCCGACAAGCACCAAGAACGGAGCCGAGCGCTTGAGCAGCGCGATCCGTCCCGAGGCCGAGCGCAGCATCTCCCGCAGCGCTTCGGCGAACTCCCCGGCCCCCTCGTTCACGGGCCCCCTCCTCTTCACGCCGCACATCATCGAGACACGCGGCGGATCCGTCAAGTGCAGGGACCCTCAACCGGCAAGACATGCTCACCGGCCTGACATCCACGATAGCCACAGAGGAAGGCGAACACGGAGGCGAATCGCGACTCCCTCCTCCTCGGTCCGGACCCGGCGGTGCGGGCCCGAGCACGCTACTTCAGCTCGACGGCGCCGCCGGCCTCTTCGAGCTCGCCCTTGAGCTTCTCGGCCTCCTCGCGGTCGATGCCCTCCTTGACGGCCTTCGGAGCCGCGTCGACGAGCGCCTTCGCCTCCTTGAGGCCCAGGCCGGTCGCAGCGCGGACGGCCTTGATCACCTGGATCTTCTTCTCGCCCGGAGCGGTCAGCACGACGTCGACGGTGCCCGAGTCCTCCTCTTCGGCAGCGCCGTCGCCGCCGCCTCCGGCCGCCGGCGCCGCAGCCGCGACAGCGGTCGCGGACACGCCGAACTCCTCCTCGAGCGCCTTGATGCGCTCGGAGAGCTCGAGCACGGAGATCTCCTTGAGCTCCGCGATCCAATCTTCAGTTGAGAGCTTGGTGTCAGCCACTCGCTTCGTCCTCCTCGGTTTCGTTGGAAGCTTCTTCTGTGGGGTCAGACCCCCCTGCGCCGTCGGCGTCCTCCGCAGCGTCAGTGGTCTCGGGGTCAGACCCCGCGTCGTTGTTCTCGGTTTCGGTTTCTGAAGTTTCGGTGTCCTCGGCCGTAGCTTCGGCCTCGGGCTCGGGGTCAGACCCCCCTGCGGCGTCGCCGTCGCTTTCGGCGTCGGTGGTTTCGGGGTCAGACCCCGCTGCGGCCGGGGCCTCCTCGGCCGGCGTAGCTTCGGGCTCGGCCGGGGCTTCGCCCGACACCAGGCCCTGCTCGGCGATCTGCGCGAGCTGGCGGCCCAGGCCGGAGATGAGGTTGTTCAGGCCGGCGGCGAGCCCGGTGATCGGGCTGGCGACGAGGCCGACGAGCTGGCCGTGCAGGACCTCGACGGCGGGCAGGCGCGAGATCGCGACGAACTCGTCGGGAGCAAGCGGCTTGCCGTCCATGATCCCGCCCTTGAAGACGAGGACCTCGTGCTCGCGGGCGAAGCCGGCGATCGCCTTGGCGGCGACGACCGGGTCGCCCTTGATGAGGGTCAGGGCGGTGGGGCCGTCGAGGAGCTCGTCGAGCCCGTCGGTCTTCGTCTCGTCAATCGCTCGCTTGGCGAGGCGGTTCTTGACGACCTTGAAGCTGGCGTCGGCGTCGCGAAGCTTGGTTCGCAGGTCGGCGGCCTGGGGGACGCTGATCCCGCGGTAGTCGACGGCGAACACCGCGGACGACTCCCTGAGCGCCGCGGCGATCTCCTCGATCTGTTCTGTCTTTTGCTCTTTGTTCATGGCAGTTCGAAATTCCCAATGAAAAACCCGCCACAGGGGCGGGCTCGGACACGGAGTCTCCGGGCGCCACCTCGGCTGGGCTTACGCGATTGCGGCCAGCGGTCTTCGGCAGGCGAAGTTATGCGGCGCGCGATGGTAGCGGACAGGCCTCCTCAGCCCTCGGCCGGGGCCTGAGCCTCAGCCTCGGCGCCGTCATCGCCCTGCGCAGATGCTCCGTTGCCGGCGGCGCCGTCGCCCAGGATCTCCGACTCGCGAGTGCGACTGGAGTCGACTCGGACGCCCGGCCCCATCGTCGTCGTCAGCGTGATCGACTCGATATAGCGGCCCTTGGCGGCCGCCGGCTTGGCGCGGACGATCTCGTCGATCACCGCGGCGTAATTCTCGAGCAGGGGGCGCTCGGCGAAGCTCGCCTTGCCGATCGTGAGGTGCACGTTGGCCTGGCGATCGGTGCGGTACTCGATCTTTCCGGCCTTGGCCTCGCCGACCGCCTTGGCGACATCGTCCGTGACCGTGCCCACCTTCGGGTTCGGCATCTTGCCCTGCGGCCCGAGCACGCGGCCGAGCTTCGAAACGACCGGGCCCATGAGCGCCGGCGTCGAGATCGCCACGTCGAAGTCCATGAAGCCGCCCTCGACCTTCTCGGCCAGGTCGGCGGCGCCCACCATGTCGGCGCCCGCCTCCTCGGCGGCGCGGGCCTGATCTCCCTCGGCGAAGACGGCGACGGTCACGGCCTTGCCGAGCCCGTTGGGCAGCGCGAGCGTGCCGCGAAGCTGCTCGTCGGCGTGGCGGACGTTCAGGCCGAGCTTCATGTGAAGCTCGACGCTCTCGTCGAACTTCGCGCCGGCGGTCGCCTTGAGCAGGCCCACGGCCTCCGCGGGCGGGTAGGCCTTGGTGCGATCGATCTGCTCGTATGCGGCGCTGTAGCGCTTGCCTCTCGCCATCAGCAACCACCTGCGGCGGCTTCGCCGCCTGACACGCTGCTTTCGGCGCTAAAGCGCCTCACGACAGACCTTCCACGTCGACGCCCATCGAGCGGGCGGTGCCGGCGATGATCTTCGAGGCGGCGTCGAGGTCGTTGGCGTTCAGGTCGGGCATCTTGCGCTCGGCGATCGCGCGGATCTGGGCGGCGCTGATCTTGCCGACCTTCTCGCGGTTGGGAATGCCGGAGCCCTTGGGGATCCCGAGCGCCTCCTTGATGAGGACGGCGGCCGGAGGAGTCTTGGTGATGAAGGTGAACGAGCGGTCCTCGTAGACCGTGATCTCGACCGGGATGATCGTGCCGGCGTCCGCCTGGGTCTGCGCGTTGAAGGCCTTGCAGAACTCCATGATGTTGACGCCGTGCTGGCCCAGCGCAGGGCCGACCGGCGGGCGCCGGGTTCGCGGCGCCCGCGGGGATCTGGAGCTTGATGAGGGTGAGGACTTTCTTGGCCATGTGTCGCTGGTGGTTGTACCTGAATAACTTGCGGACGGCTTCGCCGTCCTTACATGCTGCTTTCGGGGCTAACGCCGTCTCACCGGACCAGAAGCTCTTTCAGAGCTTCTTCACCTGGTCGTAGGTGACTTCGACCGGGGTCTCGCGGCCGAAGATCGAGACCAGCACCTTGAGCTTGGCGGCGTCCTCGTTGATCTCGGCAATCTCGCCCGAGAAGTCGGAGAGTGGGCCGGAGATGACCTTGACCGTCTCCCCCATCTCGAACTGGGCGCGCGGGCGCGGGCGCTCCGCCTGGCCGCCGCCACCGACGCCCGCGGCGACCGGGGCGTCCTTGTGGAGAAGCCTGTCGACCTCCGGCTGGGAGAGCGGCACCGGCTTGTTGCGGGAGCCGACGAACCCGGTGACGCCGGGAGTGTTCTTGACCAGGCCCCAGGCGTCGTCGGTCATCTCCATCTGGACCAGCACGTAACCGGGCATGGTGCGCTTCTCGACCTGCACGCGCTGGCCGTCCTTGAGCTCGGACACCGACTCGGTCGGGACGAGGACCTGGCGCACGCGGTTGCGCTGCCCCATCGTCTCGATGCGGTGCTCGAGGTTCTGGCGGACCTTGTTCTCATGGCCCGAGTATGTGTTGATGACGTACCAGCGGAACATTTTGGGCGGCTCCTAAAGCAGATGCTGGACGAGGAAGTTGAACACTGAGTCGAGAGCGCCGAGGTAGGCCGCGGCGACGGCGATGAAGAGGACGGTCACGGCGGAGGCCTGAACCAGCGTCTCGCGGTCGGGCCACTGGACCTTCTTGAGCTCGGCCCAGCAGGAGGCGAAGAAGCCCATGACCCCGCCGCGACGGCGCTCGGCCTTGGGCGCCTCGCGCGGCGCGCGGCGCTCCTGCGAAGCCTTGGCTCGGGCCTGGCGCTCGCGCTCGGCGCGCTTGCGCTCGCGGCGGCTGATGCTGTCGGCCGAGCTCGGCGGCCTGGTCGGGACGGCCGACGTCGGCGCGCGAAGGCGCGGGCGACTCCGGCTCGGCCGTCGTGCGAGGGAGCCGGGATGCTGGCGCCGGCCTCGGCGAGCTCGGCCTCGACGACGTCCGCCGACTCGGGCGCCTGGGTGCGCCGCTGGGCCCGCGACTCGGCGTCGCGCTGGGCGGGCACGCCCGCAGCAGCGCGGCGGCGCTGCTCGGCCTTGCGCTGTGCTCTCGTCTTCGCCATTCGTTCGTGGTTCTTCCTGAATAACTTGCGGACGCCTTCGACGTCCTGACCTGCTGCTTTCGGACCTAAAGGTCCTCACAGGACCGGAGCCGCTATCGCGTCTCCTTATGCGCCGTGTGGTGACCACACCAGCGGCAGTACTTGCGCATCTCGATGCGGTCCGGCGAGTTGCGCCGAGACTTGTTGGTCTGGTAGTTACGCCGTTTGCAGTCCTCGCAGGCGAGCGTGACGGCGATTCGGACTTCTCCGCGGGCCAATCTTCCCCTCGTGGTCCTGGCGGCCTTATGGACGAAGGCGCGCCACTGAGAAAAAAGACCTCCGGCCGAAGGCCTGAGGCGGAGCGAAGAATAGCGCCTCGGCGGCGATTCTCTCTAGCCCCACATCTCCGCCTCCACAGCGGCGATCGACTGCCCGCCGAGGGCCAACCGCGCCCACACCTCGGCCGACCACAGCGTCACCTCCGGGTTCCCCGCCACCGGCTCGACCGTCGCCGCCCACCGGGTCGCCGGGATCTCCAGCGTGTCGGCCAGCATGCCGCGAAGCAAGAAGTCGGGGCGGGCGGCATCGGTGATCCAGGCGCCCGTGTCGAACATGAGCCCACCGACTTTCGGCCGGCGGGCGATGCGGGCCGGAAGGTATTGGTGCGCGACTTCGCGCAACACGCCCTTCTGTTGCGGCAGGACCCTCGGCGCCACCGGCATGTTGAGGGCCAAGCCGACGACCTCGGAGGACAGGAAGGGGAGGCGCACCTCCACCCCGTGCTGCATGCCGTTGGCGTCCATGCGGTTCAGCAGGTGCGGCAGGATGAGCCGCAGATCGGCCAGGAGCTCCCCCGCCACGCGCGCCGCGGCCGGCCGCTCCGCGCGGTAGGCGGCGGCGGACTCGATGTGAATGGCATCCTCGATCGACGTCTCGGCGCCGATCTCCGGAGCGGCCCACGGAGCCGGCGGACGCCGCCGAATGCGGGCCCACGCGGCCTGCGCGAGGCGGCCCGGGTCGGCGCACGCGGCCGCCAGCTGACGAGCCCGGTCGCCTGCTGTGGCGAGCTCGCGAAGCGCGGCGCGATGGCGCCCGGTGTAGCCGGCGAACATTTCGTCCGCGCCCTCGCCGGCGAGCAGGACCGGAACCCCGCGCTCGCGGGCTGCGCGGGCCACGAGGGATATCGCCACCGGGGTGGGGGTCGGCAGCGGCTGGTCGTAATGATCGATGGCGGTGACCACCTCGCCGCGCCAATCGTCGGGCCCGATCCTCACCGTCTCGAGCTCCAGGCCGGCCGCCCTTGCAACGACCTCGGCGGCTGGACTCTCGTCCACCGTTCCCTCGGGGACCATCCCGGCCACGAACGCCGCGGCATCGGGGGCATTGCGCGCCGCCATGGCGGTGACGACGCCGGAATCGATTCCGCCCGAGCACAGCACCCCCACGGGGACCTCCGCGAGCAGCCGTTCCTCCACCGCCCGGCCGAGCGCGCCGTCCAGAAGTCGGCGCAGATCCGCCCTGGACCGGCCCGCCAGCTCGCTCGCGAGCGACGGGTCGACGTCAGCCGGCAGCGAGTGCCAGGTCCGCGAGCTGACCTTCGAGGTCGCCAGCTCGATCTCCACGACCTGTCCGGGGGAAACCCTGCGGACGCCGCTGATGAGCGCCTCCTCGCCCGCGGCCCAGCCGAAGCTCACCGCGCGCGCCAGCGCACCGCGATTCGGGGTCCTCGCCACCCCGATCTCGAGGAGCGCGCGAACCTCGCTCGCAAACCAGAGCTCGTCTCCCCGCCGGGCCCAGTGCAACGGCTTGGTTCCCATCCGGTCGCGGGCCAGGACCACGCGCCCGGAGCGCCCGTCGAGGGCGGCGAACGCGAACATCCCGTTCTGGAGAGCGAGCGAATCGGTCCCCAGCTCGCCCAGTGCGCGCAGCAGCGTCTCGGTGTCGCTGGCGCCGGCGAAGGGCCGGTCCGGATAGCCTGCCACGCAGCTCGCGGTGGTTGTAGATCTCGCCGTTGTAGGTGAGCGCCCAGCCGGTCACCTCGTCGCGCATCGGCTGGTCGCCCCGCGGGCCCCGGCCCATGATCGCCAGCCGGGTGTTGACGAGCCCCACCTGGCCCTGGACCAGGACCCCCGTCCCGTCGGGCCCGCGATGCGAGAGCGCGGCGGCCAGCCGTTCGAGGCGCGCCGGGTCGGGGGTGGCCCCGGCCGGCATCACGACACCGCCGATGCCGCACATGGCGGCTACAAACCCAGCGTCTTGGCGATGATCCCGCGCTGGATCTCCGACGTGCCGCCGTAGATCGTGGAGACGAGCGCGGTGCGGACGAGACGTTCCATGTCGTACTCCGACGAGTAGCCGTAGCCGCCCATCATCTGCATGCACTCGAGGGTGACCCGCTTGGTCGTCTCGGTCACGAAGAGCTTCACCATGGAGGCCTCGCGCGGCAGCATGCGGTCGGGGTCCTCGTCGACCTTCGCCGGCGACCCAATAGGTCATCAGGCGCGCCGCCTCGAGGTCCGTGGCGAGGTCCGCGAAGCGGTGCTGGAGGGCCTGGAACGAGCCGATCGGCTTGCCGAACTGCCTGCGCTCCTTGGCGTAGGCGAGGGCGTCGTCGAAGGCGCGCTCGGCAAGGCCGAGCATGGTCGCCGCCAGGATCAGGCGCTCGACGTTCAGGCCGGCCATGAGCTGCGTCCAGCCGCGGTCGACCTCGCCCAGGACGTCGGCGGCAGGCGCCTCGCAGTCGGTGAGGTAGAGGTAGTTGGTCTCGTGCCCGCCCATCGTCTCGATCGGCTTGGTCTCGAGCCCGGGCGCGTCGCGCGGAACCCAGATCATCGTCAGGCCGTCGTGCTTGCGCTCGGTCTTGGTCGTGCGGGCGACGACGAGGATGTGATCGGAGATGTGCGCGTTGGAGATGAAGACCTTCTGGCCGTTCAGGACGTAGCCGCCGTTGGAGCGCACTGCGGACGTCTGCAGGGACCCGACGTCGGACCCGGATTCGGGCTCGGTCATCGCGATTGCCTCGACCGCCCCGCGGGCGATGCCGCCGAGGATCCGTTCCTTCTGCTCGTCGGTGCCGAACCGCTGGGTCGCCTTGGCCACGATGAGGGTGGTCGCGTAGGCCCCGATCGGCGCCATCCCGCGCGAGGTCTCCTCCATGAAGATGCAGGCGTCGACCATTCCTCCGCCCGAGCCGCCCAGCTCCTCCGGAATCGAGACCCCGAGCCATCCGAGGTCGGCCATCTTGCGGTAGATCTCGTCGGAGTGATGCTCGGCGTGGCCGTCGGTCAGGCGCTCGCGCTGCTCGCGGGTCCCGCACTCGCGGCGGCAGAAGTCGCGGATCGCGGCGGCGAAGTCCTGCTGCTCGGGGCTGAGGGAGAAGTCCATGAGCGCGGCCAGTCTACGAGCCCCGCCTGGGATAGGCTGACGGCATGAGGCGGCGGTCCAGAGTGATGCTCGGCTTGGGGGCGGCGGCGGTCGCGGGACTGGGCGGCCTGGCGGCGCCTGCCTCCGGCGCCCGGGTGTTCAAGCCCGCCCACACCTACAGGACGGGGGCGACGGTCTTCGGCATTGCCGTCGCGGACATGAACCGCGACGGGAAGCCGGACGTCCTGGCGGGCGGCGACGTCGCGCTGGACTCGCCGAAGAACCACATCTCCTACTTCCGGGGCCGCGGAGACGGGAAACTGAAGAAGGCGATCAAGATTCCCGACAAGGGTGGGGCGGAGGGAATCGTCGTCGGCCGGTTCAATGGCGACAAGATCCCCGACTTCGCGGCCGCCGACTACGAGGCGAACGACATCAGCATCTGGCTCGGATCGAAGAGCGGGAGGTTCCGCCGCGGGCGGACGCTCGACGACAGCGCAGGGCCATGGCTCCTCGCGAGCGCAGATCTGAACCGAGACGGGCACGCCGACCTGGTCGCGGGCAACTACACCGGCGCTCCCACCGAGGCGTTCACGGTCTTCCTATCGAAGAAGGGCGGCGGCTTCCGGCCCGGAACCGACTACGCGACCCCCGGTACGAATACGGACGGAATCGCGCTCGCGAAGCTCGGCCCCGACAAGCACCCGGACGTGGTCGTGTCGCGAAGCGGCCAGATCAGTTACTTGAAGGGCAAGGCGGACGGCACCTTCGGGGCGCCGGTGACCAACTTCGACCTGACCACGGAGCCCGGGTTCCTCGGGATGGGCTACGGCGTGGCCGCAGGCGAGTTCGACACGCCGTATCGGGACGCGGCGGTGCCGGTGAAGCTGAGCGGCGGCGGCGAGGTCTTTCCCATCCGCGACCCGGGCGCGCCGGGGCTCGTGATCGTCGGCAACCCGACGCCCGTCCCCGACACCCCCAGCGGAATCGCCGCGGGTGACTTCAACGGCGACGGGGTGGACGACGTCGCGGTCGGCCGATCCGGCGCCGGCGAGTCCGGGTTCGACCTGCTGACCTCGAAGAACGACCTCGGTGAGTTCTCGCTCGGCGCGAGCGGGACCTACGACGGCTCGAAGCCGGCGGAGTGGGTCGCGTCCGGCAGGGTCAACGGCGACAGGGCGCCGGACGTGGTCGTCGGCACCGACAAGTCGATCGACGTCTACATCAACAGGAAGTAGCCGGGTCGCCCCTCAGCGCGGCGGGTGGATCTCGGTCGGTTCGCTCGGCGTCGGCAGCGAGGCGCCGTCCTCCTCGACCCTGACCTCCAGCTCGGTCGCGCCGACCTCGATCACGTCGCCGTGGGCAAGGCGCGCCTGACTCACGGTCGCGCCGTTGACGCGCGTGCCGTTGGACGAGTCGAGGTCCTCGACGACGACGGTGTGGCCGTCGACCCGGATCGCGGCGTGCATTCGGGAGACGGCGGCGTCGGGAAGCATCAGGTCAGCCGCCGTGCCGCGGCCCAGGGTCACGGCGCCACCCGAAATCGGGTGCAGGGCGCCGGCGGCGGGGCCGTTGCGAACGAACAGGTAGGGCGTGCTCACGGGGCCGTGAGTCTAGGCGCGCCGCAGCGGGCCCGGACGGAAGCTAGGCCGACTCGTCGAGGCGCTCGAGCGCGGCTCGCGCCGACTCGGCACGCTTTCGCAGGCCAGTGGAGGCCGGTGCGTCCTGAGCCTCGAGGGCGGCCAGCGCGTTGCGGACCGTCTCGGCGCTGCGCTCGACTCTGACGCGGGCGGCGCGGAGCTCCTTGTCGAGCTCGGTCAGCTGGGCGCGCGCGTTGCGCAGCTCGGCATCGCGGTGGGCAAGCACCTGGGTGAGCTGCTCCGTGCGCGCCTGGAGCTTGGCGCTGCGCACCTGGAGCTTGCGGCTGTGGTCCTGCAGCTGGCGGCTACGGTCCTGGAGCTCCTTCGTGCGAGCGCGAAGCTCCTGCTCCTGGGGGTCGGCGCCGCGCTCGGCGAGCGACGATTCCAGCGCCTCCCGCTCGGCCTCGAGCTCGGCGAGCTCGGCGTCGCGGTCGACGAGCGCCTCGGTGAGGTCGCTCACCTCGGTGCGGAGCAGCCGCGAGCGCTCGCGCTCGCGGTCGACCACGCGAAGCGACCGCTTGCCGCTGCCCTGGCCAGCCTGTTGCTGCTGTCGCTGCTCCTCGGTCCCCATATCGCTGCCGGACCGGGTTTGGGACGTAACCCGGGCCGGCGGCGCCGAGTCTAGGACGCGCGTCGGCGGCCTCCCGGCCAGCGTCGCGTCGCACCCCGCAAAACGCGGGATCTGCGGGTCAGTCGCCCTGGCGGATGAGCTGGCCGGCCACGAAGCAGAAGTTCTGCGTGGAGTCCGGGTCGTTCAGCTTCCACTCGGACGAGAGGACCAGCGTCGCCGGGGAGGGCCCGGGCGTTGTGCCGTCGCCGGCGATCGGCTCGATGCTGAAGGTGCCGCTGATCATCCCGTTGGTGGGGACGGGGATGACCATCGGATCCGACGGTCCCTCCGACGCGAAGCGGTCGTGCGAGGAGGCGCCGCTCTGACCGGCGCCCTGGAAGCTGGTGAGGCTGGCAACGGTGCGGACGCCGTCGTTGGCCGGGGTCAGCGTGAGGGTCTGGGCACTGGGGTTGCAGCGAGCGACGAGGGTGCCGAGGCCGGGGACATTGGTGGTCGCCACGTCGCGACCGGTGTAGGCCCCGTTGCGCCAGTTGAGGCTGATGTTCGCGACCTCGTCGGAGGACGGGGTCCCGGCCGGGCCCGTGGCTCCGCGCGGCCCGAGCGGCCCGGTTGGGCCGCGCTTGCCGCGCCTGCCCCTCAGGCCCGTTGGGCCCGTTGGCCCGGTGGGGCCGCGGTGCACGCCGCGCTTGAAGGAGTCGAGGGCGACGCGGGGCGGAGCGCCGGCCGCCTTGCCACCCGCGGCCGGCGAGCGCCCGCCGCCGCCGGAGCCGGTGAGGGCGATGGCGATCGGAGTCGCGACGACCGCCGCGGCGGCGGCCCCGGCCAGCATGGTTGTCAGCCTGCGTCCCATCAGCCGCGGTCCGTGTAGAAGGAGCCCGCCACGTAGCAGCGCGGGCCGAACTGGTCGAAGAAGCTCCAGTGCCACGACAGCTGGAATGTCGTGGCAGCGGGCGCCGAGTTGGGCGCCGCGCCGTTCGAGTTGCGCGTCGCGCGCGAGGAGATGATCCCCGTGAAGGTTCCGGTGCTCGTCGCGTCGATGCCGGTGGGGCTCGTGTTCATCCCCTCGTAGAAATCGGGGCCCGTGTTGCCCTCGCGCCGCGCCGTGCGCACCACGCTGACCTCCTCGTCACCCGGAGGGCCGCCGGCGCGCACCGTCCACATCACCGTGTCGTCCTTCTGGTCGTTGGGGAAGAAGCGCACCCACTGGGTGCCGTTGGGCTCCGCGGAGGTCGGGGGGCTGCAGCGCACCACTCCGTGGCCGATTCCCGGCGCCTCGAAGCTCTCGCGATCGCGCCCGGAGAAGTCGCCGTTCTGCCAGTTGATGGAGACGTTCTGCTTGCGCAGCCGCGAGGCGGCGGCGTCGGGCCCGGAGCGCCCGCGCGGCCCCGTGGAGCCCGCGAAGCCGGTGAGGCCGTGCGGTCCGCGCGACCCCCTGGGGCCAGTCGGACCGGCCGGGCCGGGCCGATAACCGGCCTCAACGTAGCGGCCTAGGCCCGTGGCCACGCGGCCGCCGGGCACGGTGGAGGAGGCCAGCGCCCCGGTGAGGATCGCCACTGCCGCCACCAGCGCGCCTACTTGAAAGTCAGTGTTTTTGTGTAGGTCTTTGGCCCACATGATTTCGGCTGGTCGATTCGGCCGCTGAACACGACGGCGTATTTGCCCGGCTTGAGGGTGCGCTTGAGCTTGTTGTCGAAGGAGACGAACCCGAAGAGCGCCTTAACCGTCTGGCTGCGGCCGAAGAGCCTGCCCTTGAAGTCGTAGAGGCGGCTGCTCACGTCCCTGATCAGCGACCCGTCCCTGCTTCCGGCCTCGACGGAGAGGTAGTTGTGATAGTCCGCCGCGAAGCCCCCGGGCGGATCGTGAAGCTTGAGCGGCAGCCGCGAGCGGCAGCCCACGAAGTGGACGACCGTGTCCAGCTCGCGCTCGCCGCAGTCAGCGAACTCGCCCTTGATGACGAGGGTGAGCTTGCCGGGCTGCATCGGGAACCGCATCCGCACCGCGTGCTTCTCGGTCCCCTCGATGCGCGAGTCGCGCGCGCTCTGCCCGATCTTGTTGCCGCCGAAGGTGTAGAGCTGCATCCGCCAGTCCTTGATGGGCGCTCCACCCGTGTCGGTGACCTGCACCGGCACGCGCTTGGAGTACTGGCTCGAGTACAGGCGGGGGAAGCGGCTGACGACGGAGAAGTCCACGGGCAGGTGGCGGCCGCAGGAGCGCATCTGCGCGGCCTTGCCGCCTGGTCCGGCGGGCGACGCCGCCGCCGGGCTCGCCATTGCCGGCAACGTCACGAGCGCCGCGATCCCGGCGAGCGCGAGGCGTCGCGCGAGGCGCTCAGCGGAGCGGGCCATGACCCTCCGATTTGGCTTCGGAAAGAGAGATTCCTTGCATCTCGGGCAGGGATCTTCGCCCGTTTGAAGTAACCCATATCGGGTAATTGTCGCGCAGCCGAGCGTATCCCTGTGGATAACCCCGGTAACCGGCAGGAGCCCGCCACGCCCGGTGGTACGTTCCAGCCGTCGCGGGCCTCACGCAGGATTCGAGGCTCCCACGGAAGGAGTTGCCATCACCACTACCGCCGCCATCGATCTTCGAGGAAGCCGCAAGCCGCTGCTGTCCGAGGTCATGAAGTGGGTCGGCTTCCGTGTCGACGACGTGGTGGGCGCCAGCGTCGGCCGCGTCGAGGACATCTGGGTCGATCCGGCGAACCGGTGAGCCGAGCTGGATCCTCGTGCGCGAGGGTCGCTTCGGCGGTGGTCGCCACCACACGCTCATTCCCTTCGAGGACGCGACCGCGGGTGCCGGCCATGTGTGGGTGCCCTACGAGCGCGAGGTCATCAGGTCCGCGCCGCTGGTCCACCCGCTCGGTGGCCTTCCCGCCTCGCTTGCCGTTGAGCTCAACGCCCATTACGGCCAGGGCGCCGGGCTCGCCGGCGCGACCGCCTGAGCTCTCCCGCTCGGCGACGCTCACGATCAGCCTCCACCGGACGCGGCGCCCGCCGGCGCCGTGCCTCCCAGCGCGGGGCCCGCGCCGGGGATCGTCGTGATGCCGGGCGCCGTGGCCGTCGCATTGCCGGCGGGGCCCGATCCGGTCCCGGGCGAGGTCGGCGGGCCCAGGACCTTGAGCAGCACGTAGCGGTCGTTCTCGGCAACGACCTGCAGGAACGAGTACTTGCCGCTGTCGGCGCCGGGGTAGCGCGCGAGCACCCGGTCGGAGCCTGAGCGCTCCGCCAGCAGATAGCCGACGTCGGCCGCAGCGGGATCCGCGAGCGCCTCGTTCCAGAGGGTGTCGCCCTGGTCGACGCGATCGAAGAAGAGCTCCGGCCGGCCGGTCATCGCGATCACGCCGAAGGTCCGGGCGTTGTCGGTGAGGATGTCCCCGGTGCCGGTGTGCTTCCCGTCGATGCTCTGCGCCATGGCCCGCTCGGGGGCGATGCCGGCGGTGAAGCCACCGCGAGAGCCGACACCCTCCTGGTCGTCGCCGGTCGAGATGGCGCGCGCGAAGGCCTGCTCGAGGTTCTGGTGGGGGAAGCTCTGCATCTGCGCGAACGCGAGGGGCAGCGCGATGACGCTGAGGATCACGGCGATCGCAGCGATCAGCCCCCGCCCGTCAGGTGAGCTCATGTACAGCCAGGCGATGCCCGCGAGCGCCGCGAGCATGGCGGGGAGGGCGTCGCTGAGCTCGATGACGTCGACCCGCCCGGCGCTGGCCGCGGCGAACACAGGGAAGGCCACGGCGAGCAACAGCAGCAGCGTGAATCCCGCCGCCGAGGCCGTACGGGAGCCGAAGAGGCGAATCGCCAGCGCCGGCAGCACGAAGAGCGTCGCCGGGAAGATGAGCTGGATCCGCAGGGCGTTGGCCACGGCGTCGCCGAGGTCGAACGCCGGGAACGGCGTGAGCGCGGAGTTCACCTGTGCGCTGCGGGTCTGGTCGATCCAGGCGAACGGATCGCCAAGGACCGTCGAGTTGAAGAAGAGCCACAGGCCGATCGCGTAGAGGATCGGCGCGGCGTAGGCGATCACCGACCCCTGGACCTCGTCGCCCTGGCGCTTGTTCGAAACGAGGACCGCGGCGATGATGAAGGCGATCAGCAGCGCCCACACCATGAACTCGTAGCGCGCCAAGCAGGCCATCGACATGGCCATGCCGCCGCCGATGAGAAAGCGCGCGGACAGCGTGCGCACCCACGCCAGCAGGCAGTAGAGGACGATGGCGACGAAGAACATGTAGACGGCGACCCCGGTGCCGTTCGTCGCGTAGAAGACGAACATCGGATTCAGCGCGACCAGCGTCACGAGGACGAAGCGAAGCGGGCGGCTCATGTCGGCGATCGCGAAGAGGCGGTTGATGAAGACCAGGGCCCCCGCGGCGAAGATTGCGGAGCTGACAGGAAGCGCCAAGCCGCTGGTGACCGCGCCGCGGAACGCGGTGAACGGCAGCAGGGTGATCGTGGGAACCGGGCTGACCGAGAACCCGATCGCCGCCAGCTTCGGCGGGTTGTTGTGCCACACCATCAGGCCGCGGGTCATGCGGTCGAGCGCCTCGAACGGCACCACGTGCAGGCCGACGATCACGTGGTAGCCCACGAGCGCGTAGAAGATCCCCGTGACGAAGAACACGAACGCGCTCTCCCGGCGCGTGACCGGGATGGCGGGGCCGTGCTCCTTCGCGTCGTAGATGGGACGGGGCGCGAAGACCTGGGGCTGGGCTGTTCCGGTTGCCGCTTCCATGGCTCAGTGCTCCCCGGCGTCGAGGCCGTGGATGGTCTTCTCCCAGTAGAAGGGCTTCGTCATCAGCTGCCAGAACCCGCGGTAGGCGCCGATGGACATGAGGCCCCAGTAGATCGGCGAGAACAGCGCGTACTTGGTGAGGGAGAACATGCGCCGCTGCAGCGAGCCGGCGACCGCGAGGTAGGTGAACACGAAGTTCCCGATCAGCAGCTGCGCCGAGGCCGCGTAGTAGAGAAAGCCCGGGAACAGCGACTCGATCACCCCCGCCTGCGTGAGGATCCACACGGTCGTGAGCGCCCAGAAGATGGGGTTCAGCAGGAAGATCACCGTGCCGCCGACGATGCACTGGAACGACAGGAAGGCCTTCCACCCCACGGTGCGGAAGAGCTTGACCGGGTGGCGCATGTGCACCAGGTAGGTCTGCAGGTACCCCTTGACCCAGCGCGAGCGCTGGCGGATCCAGTTGGAGAGGTCCGAGTTGGCCTCCTCCAGCGTGGTGGAGTCCAGCATCCCGGTCTTGTAGCCGGCCTTGTGCAGGCGCATCCCGAGGTCCGCGTCCTCGGTCACGTTGAATGGGTCCCAGGCGCCCAGCTCGAGCAGGATCTGACGGTCGAAGTGATTTGACGTGCCGCCCAGGGGGATCGGCGCGCCGCTGGCGTCGAGGCCGGGCAGCAGCAGGTCGAACCACAGCGCGTACTCCGTCGCGAAGAAGCGCGTGAGGATGTTCTGGTCGGTGTTGAAGTAGTTGAGCTTGCACTGGACGCAGGCGACGTTGTCGTCGTCGGACTGCCGCCACGCGATCAGCACCTTCTTGAGCTGGTCGGGGTCGGGCTTGTCCTCGGCGTCGAAGATGACGACGTAGTCGCCCGTCGCCTGGAGCAGCCCGTAGTTGCAGGCCTTGGGCTTCGTCTTGGGCAGGCTGTCGGGAACGATCAGGAGCTTGAACTGCGGCGGCAAGTCCATCGCCAGGATCGCCTCGCGAGTCGCCTCGTCGTCCTCCTCGTTCAGCAGCAGGATCTCGAGCTTCTCCTTCGGGTAGTCGAGGGAGCCCAGGTTCTGGGTGAGGCGCGGGATCACCTCGGCCTCGTCGTACAGCGGGACGAGGATCGTGTAGACCGGGCAGTCGCGCTCGTCGAGCGCGGCGACCTCCTCCGCGGAGACGACCGCCTCCTGGCGCCGGCCGAACGAGTCGAAGAAGAGCTTGAACTTGTACAGCGACGTGATCCCGTAGATCGCCGACGAGGCGACCACGAACCCGACCGCGGTGGCCAGGGGGTTGATGACGGCACAGACGACGGTGAGGATGCCGAGCGCGATCAGGAAGGCACGCTGCCCGTCGGAGATCACCCGGTTCGCGCAGTCCTCGGGGTTGGTCTCGAGCAGCTCGGTGCGAGAGGCGCGGATGTACTCCTCGCGGTGCACGTCGCGCAGCAGCTGGTCGACATCCTTGCCCGGGGCAAGGAACAGGCTCGGCTCGAGCTCCGTGTGCTCGGCGATCGCCGCCATGGCGTCATCGTCGAGGGGCTCGGCGACCGCGATGTAGACGTACTCGTCGTCGAGCTCGAGAGGGACGGCGCGCAGCGCCCGCTGGATCGACTCCGGGATCTCCGCCAGCGCCTCGGGCTGGGGCTCGAGCTCCTCGAGGTCGATCAGGGGGATCTCGAGCTGGTCGGCGAGGGCGGCAACGAGGTCGACCTCGCGGATCAGCCGCTCGTGGATGAGGATCTCGCCCAGCTTCGACCCGGTGCGGTCCTGCGTCTGAAGGGCATCGGCCAGCTGCGACTCGTCGACGAGCTCGCGTGAGACGAGCAAGCCGCCAAGCTTGCCCTTCTCGGCGACGGTGCCGGTGACGTCGACGACGGTCTCGGGCACGGCGTCGTCCTCGTGACCGGCATAGACACGATCGATCGCGCGATCGATCTCGTCGCTGGGGGCGACGACGACCCGCAGCTGCTCGTGGGCGAGGGCGCGGGCGACGCTCTGGGCGAGCATGTCCTGCGGATCCGTGACCGCGACGGTGAGGACGCCGTCGGCGTAGGAGACGGGGAGCATCCCGAAGTGGCGGCAGACCTTGTACGGCAGGGCCTGGGCGGCCATGGCGTCCACCGGGTCCGTCCCGTCGACCCAGTCGGGCTCGAGGGTTACGTGGACCACCTCGGTCTCGCCCGGCGGCGCGAAGCTCGACCGTCCCCTGATCGTCGACACGCCCTACCTCCCCCCGTAGGCGAACACGGCGTAGCCGAGCACCACGACGATCAGCGGGGCGAGGATGAAGCCGACGTAGAACAGGACGAAGGCCACGAGCACGGCGATCGCCACGAGGGTGTTGCCGATGGCTGAGATCATTCGCCCTCCTCCTCGTTGCCCGCGCCGACGACCTCGGCGGCGGGGATCTCGACCCTGTAGTTCCTGAAGTCGCGCGCCCTGACGTCGAGGCGAGTCGACAGGCGCTGGAGCTCGCGCGGCACCGGCACGGGCGCGAGCATCCGCATCTCGATCTGCGCCCGCCGGCCCTTGAAGCGCCGCACGCGCGCCGCCTCGACCGCGGGCAGGCGGTTGATGGCCTCCTGGAAGGAACGCAGGTGCGACAGCCCGGCAAACGGTCCGGCGTCGAGGAACGCCACCTTGGCCTTGGGCTCGGCAAGGGCCTCGTCCGTTTCGCCGCCCCCGTCATCGGCCGCCTCGGCCGTCGCGGCGACCTCGGGGCGCGGCGGCGCCGGTTGGGAGGGCGGCGTGGGAGTACCGAGCATCAGCTTCTGCGCCGTCGGGATCTCGTCCGGCAGCTCGGTGTCCGCGGGCGGCTCCTCGCCCTGCGGCGCAGGCGCGGGGGCGTCGGGCACGGGCTCGAAGTTCGGGGCGGGCCGCGGCGTCGCGCCCTGGCCCTGGTTGGCCAGGCGCCATGCGGACGACGGGATCGCGACCGTGGGCTCGCTGGGATCCCCGCCAGCCGCGGCGGCCTGCGAGCGGCGCCGTGGGTCGAGGTCGCCCACGCGGCCGCGCAGCTCCTCGATTCGCTCGCCGAGGGAGCGCAGGCGCTCGTCGGCGTCGTCCTCCTCGAAGCCGCCGGCGCCGGCGTCGATCGTGGGTCTCCTGGGCGGCTGCACGGTCATCCGCCGCCTCCAGCGGGAGTCGTGGTGGCGGGCGCGGTGGTTGTGGTGGTGGGGACGGCGGTCGTGGTTGCTTCCGTGCTGGTTGCGGGGCTCGTCGACGTCGTTGTCGAGGTCTCCGACGACGCGGTGGTGCCGGCGGCAGACCCAGATGCCTGCGCCGACGTATCCCCATTCGGGTTCAGCAGGGCAAGTTCCTGCTGCTGAAGCTGCGCGGGCAGCGGCACCAGCTCGGCCTTGGTCGCCTCCGCCGGGGCCTGCTCGAGGTAGGTCTTGAGGAAGGCGTTCGCCTCCGGTCGCTTCAGGCTGCGTGTCGTGGTCGTGAGGTGCAGAGTGGTCTGGAGCGGGTAGAGCCCGCTCGCGATCGTCTCCTCGGAGGGGAAGACGCAGGCGTCGCCGGCCCCGCCGTCGATCTCCAGCGGCCGCAGCTGGTCCTCGTACTGCTCGTAGTAGGAGAACCCGAAGATCCCGAGCGCGCCCGGCGGGTGGTCGACCACCGCTGTGCGGATGTCGTCCTCGGCGCCGAACTGGTGGTAGTCGCCGCGAACCGCAGCCGCCTGGCCGGCGCCGAGCCCGAAGACGCTGGCGCCGAAGACCTTGAAGTCGCGGGCGTTGACGTCGGGGCCGACCGGGCGCAGGCGCAGCGGGAACGCGCGGGGGTCGAGTTGGTTCCAGGCCCGGATGGGGGACCCCACGCGGAATGCTGCGCGGACCTGCCCGAGCGTCAGGCAGTCGGTGCCGACGTCGCGCTCGTTGCGCGTGGCGAGGACGATCGGGGCGAATCCCGACACGAGCTCGACCACCTGCAGGCCGGCGCGCTGGCACTCCGTGAGCTCGTCGGCGGTGGGAAGCCGCACCGAGTCGACGACGTCGGTCGCCCCGCGGCAGAGGTCGCCGTAGGCGACGCTCTCGTCGGTGGGGTGGGGATCGACGCTGATCGCGAGACCAGTGTGTCCGCGCGCCCTCTGGAAGTGGTCGACGATCGCGGGGGTGAGGGAGGACCCGACGTCGCCCTCGACGCTCACCACACCCTCCGCGGGCTTGGCCAGCTGCACCTTGGGCTGCTGCTTGCCGCCGTTGCCGCTCTGCGGCTCGGGCTGGGTCACGACCGCCGCGGTCGCGCCGCCCTCGCCGGCGGCCAGCCCCCCGCATCCGGAGAGGCCTCCGAGGGCGGTCGCGCAGGCGAGCGCGAGAACCGCCCGGCGCAGCGCGCTCACGGGGTCACCTCGACGCCGCTGCCGGTCGCCGGGATGCTGGACGGTCCGTCCTGCGGCAGGCCGCTGGGCGCGAGCTCCGGCTGGGCGCGGGGGGGATCGCGCAGGATGCGGCCGAGGCGCATCACCTCGAAATCCTTCAGGTGGATGTCCTGGAGCACGTTGAGGGGCAACGTGTTGCGCCAGTCGGCGTTTCGCTGCGCGTAGAGGGTCGGGGCGGCGGAGCGGTCGACGACGATCGCGCCATAGCGCTGAAGCGCTGCGATCACGGTGTCGGCCGCCCGGCGCTCGCGGCCGTTGCGCACGAACTTGTGGGTGAGCAGATCCACCGCGCCGGGGCGCAGGCGGATGCGCGCGCCCTCGGGGAGCGAGCGCGGGTCGCCGTTGCCGTCCGTGCGCGAGGCCGGCTGGACGTAGCGACGGCTTGCCGCCCCCGGCACCGAGATCGCAAGCGCGTGGTCGATGACCCCCGACTTGATCTCCTGCGGGGTGATGAGGCCGGCGAAGAGAGGCAGGCCCGAGCCGCGCGCGCTGACGCCTCCCGGCGCCTGGTAGCCGCGGCCGTCGAGGTTCCACGCCTTGACGTAGTGGTAGGAGATGGTGCCGTTGGGCTCGCGCCGAGCCCGCCAGAAGTCCCTTGCGACGCGCTCGCCCGTGTCGATCGTCGTCATCCAGCCGTCGAAGCGCGGATCCGGAGCGGCGCTCGTGGGGATCGAGATGGAGGTGACCGCGTCGGGGCCGCAGTCGACCTGGCGGCACTGGGCGACGGTTGGCTCGCCGCCGATGTCGCCGAAGACGGGGTCGGTCCACCGGCTGACGTTGATCGTCAGCCCCACGCCGATCGCCCTCTTGATCGGCCGCAGGGTGCCGTCGGGATCCTCGACCACCGCTGTGCGCAGGTGGGCCAGGCGAAGCATCCTGTCCGAGCCGGGATCCACGGGCTGACCCGTGACCTGGGTGTTCCAGGGGCTGTTGCTCCGGAAGAAGCGGGTGAGCGCGGTCGTGCTCTGCGGAGTGCTCGCCAGGGTCGCGGTCGAGACCCCGGTCACGTCCGCGCTCGCCGCCGCGAACCCGCTCGAGCCGGTTACGGGCGCCGTGGCGGCCGAAGTCGTGGTGGTCGGCGCGGCGGCGACGGCAGCGGTCGTCGTGGCCGGCGCTGCGGTGGTGGTCGTGGTCGCGGGCACGGTCTCGGTCGCGGCGGCGGTCGTCGCCGGCACGGTCGTTGCCTGCGCCGTCGTGGCGCCGGTCGCCGAGATGGCCTGCGGCTCGGCGGTCGTGGTCGTCGCCGGGGTGGTCACCGCGGCGGGGTCGCTCGTCGTCGTCGCGGGGGCGCTCGCGACCGTCACCGTGGACGTGGTCGTCGGCGCGGCCGCAGTCGGAGCGGCGCCCTCGCCGCTCGTGCCCACTCCACCGCAGCCGGCGACGCCCGCCGCGAGGATCGCGGCCGCGAACGCGGCCAGGTGCTTTCGGGGCGCGCGCACCCGCACTCCTACTCGCCGACCGCTCTGGAGGAGGTCGGGCCGCCGGGCTCGGGACCCTCATCTCCCCGGGCGATCCGAGAGGCCGTCGCCGAGAGGGCCTCGACGAACGCCAGGAACTGCAGCCGGGTCTCCTCCGCGTCGGCCATCTGCGCCGTGAGGCGCTCGCCCATCTCCGTGATGTCGCCGCTCATTACCTCGAGCCGCTCCTTGCGGCGCTCCACGATGGCCTCGGCCTGCACCTCCGCAACCTCGAGCTGGCGATCGGTGTCGCGATCGACCTCGGCCCAGCGGGCGCGGATGCCGGCCTCGGCCTCCGCGCGCATCGCGTTCGCCTCGCTCTCGACCGCGGCGAGCATCGAGCGCACCATCGCGTCGGCGCGGCGCTTGGCCGCCACGAGGTGCTCGCGCATCTCCTCCTCCATGGCCGCGGCCGCGTCGTCGTGGTCGCGAGCGAAGCGGCGCGCCGGGGCCCGATCGACGACCGGCGGCGCGGGGTCGAGGGGGAGCTCCAGAAGGGTCTGACGGCCTGGCGGGGCCTCCGTGGCTGCCGTGGCCGTGGCGGGCTCGGGCACCGAGGCGAGCGGAGCCCGCTCCGCGGCGTTGGTCAGCTCGCCCACGCGCAGGCTGAAGCTCCCGGCGACGCTTTCGAGCTCGTCCAGGGCATCGCCGAGGGCCGTCCGGTCGTGCCGGTCACCGCTCACTCCTGAGCCTCCTGGGGGTTCGTCCAGGGGACGTGGGCGTCGCCGGCCGTGCCCGCGCCGAAGAGGCGGTCGAGGACCGGGGCCGGGTCCTCGCTCGAGAGGTTGCGCAGATGCGTTTCGACCTCGCCGCGGGTGCTCCCGTCCGCAGCCATCTGGATGGCGACGAGCGTGGGCGCCGGGTCGTGCTGCTCGGGGGGCGCCTCAGCCTCCGGCGCGGAGGCCGGGGCGGTGTGCACCGGCATGGCGCCGGCATGGGCGGCGAGCCCCGCGTCGGGCTCGGGCGCGGGCGCAGGCTCCGCATCCGGCGCCGGCATCTGAGGCGGCTGCACGGGAACGGGGGCGCGCCCCGCGGGCTCATCGAGGGTGACGGCGTCGAATCCATCGCCGGTGCCGACCTCCTCGGCGAGGCGCTCGGCGGCGTCGCCGAGGGAGCGAACCAGGTCTTCGAATCCCGCCCGCACGGGCTGGGCGCCCTCGAGCTTGGCGAGGACCGCCTCGGCGTTTCGCAGCATCGAGTCGCTCAGCTCGGCGATCCGGCGCTGACGCTCGGCGACCAACCCATCGGCGCGGCGCTTCGCGTACTCCATGTAGCGGCGGGCCTCGTCCCGCGCCTCCTCGCGAAGCCGGGCGGCCTCCTTCTCGACCGCTTCGAGAATCGACGTGACGCGCTTGGAGACCTCCTCGGCGACCAGCACCGACCCCGTCTTGTCGACCAGTTCCCGCTGCAACTCGGACATGGGGTCTTCACGCCCGCTGACGCGGACATCTTCGGCAGTCACGCGAAGATCACCTTCCATGCTTCACGATTGGGGCACCCGGGAAGCGAACGAAGCGCGAGTATTCCTTCGCCTCCGGACGTACCGGTACGCATGTCCCCGGATTGGGATTCACGCCCGGGGTGTTCTGACTGCGGGCCGGGACCCCTCTAAAAATCCCCAAGCTGCGGGATGATCGGCGCCGTTTGGGCGCCGTTAGCTAAGCCGAGCTCTTAGATAAGGGCCCCACGGGTACGGTGCAGGCTCCGCGGGAGGGTCGACGCCGAGACGGCGAAGCCCGGAACGAGACTCGAACTCGTGACCCCCTCCTTACCATGGAGGTGCTCTACCAACTGAGCTATCCGGGCGGGAGACCCACTCTAGATGAGTCCCCCGCCCGGTTACCGCTACGAAACTAGGAGGCGGGCTGCTCGGTGACGCCGAGCGGCTCGAAGTCGAACACGCTGCCGTTGATGCGCAGCGCGTCGACCGCTCCCTGGTACTGGTAGTCCTTGCCCTTCGCGACCGCGACCGAGCCGATGCTGGCGGTGCCCGATCCGTCGTTCTGGGTGACCAGGGCCGCCTTCGCGTCGGCGAGCGAGCAGAACGTCACCTGGTTGCAGCCGGTCGCAGTGCCGACGGTTCCGTTGGTGAAGTACCAGCCGCTGGCGCCGCCGGGGTTCTGGTCGGCGTCGTCGTCGACCCACTCGAGGCCGCCGTTGGGCAGCGCCGGGGGCGGCGACGGGACGTAGACCATCGACGTGTAGCCCTTGTTGGCCACGTGCGGGTTGATCTCCAGCGAGATGTTCGGGGTGTTGCTGGAGAAACGCCCCAGGTCCTCGCCGGTGACCGCATAGGAGAACCCGACCTGGTCGAGACCCGAAACGGGATCGCCCGCGAAGTCCACCTCGTTGCCGTAGGCGACCTTCTCCTGGTTGCTGGCGGTCTCGATGCCGAGGCTGCCGATGCCGAGCGGCGGGTGCGCGGTGCCCTCCGTCGGGCCGGCGCGCAGCGCCGCGACCGGGGAGCCCTCGGTGTTGCGGTCGATGATGCCCCAGTTGGCGCCGGCGAACGTGCCGCTCGGGCCGGTCGCTCCGGTTGCGCCTGTCGCACCGCCGGTTCCGGTCGCGCCGCTCGCGCCGGTCGCGCCGTGGCGCTTGAGCTTCTTCAGCACCTTGTGGCCGAGGTCGACCGACTTGACGGCGTGGTTCTTGATGTCCTTGCTGGTGATCAGCGACGCTGCGACCGCGGTGCCGCCGGCGGCGACCACCAAGATTGCGACGCCCAGTGTTAGGAAGCGTGCATTCGCACGCGCCCGGGCGGTGAGCCTTCCCATGTCCCTGTCCTTTCGTTGCGCCCTTGATGGCCCCTGATTGGGCCGAAGGCACACCTAGTCCTATCAGAGCGACTCCGCAACGTGGGACATAAGTACCGCCCTTAGCGCTTCCGCGAAGGAATCGACGTCCGCCGGCGTGGTGTCCCACGAGCACATCCACCTGACGACGCCCGTCGCGTCGTCCCAGATGTAGAACGGGTCGTCGCCGGGCAGATCCGCCAACAGGGCGTCCGTCGCCGCTCGCGGCAGCCGCGCGAAGACGGCGTTCGCCTGCACCGGATGGACGATCTCAACGCCCTCGACGCCATCGACCTGCTCGGCGAGGCGGGCGGCCATGGCGTTCGCGTTGCGGGCGTTCTCCAGCCAGAGCTCGGCCGCCGAGCAGCGCCTCGAGCTGGGCGGACAGAAACCGCATCTTCGACGCGAGCTGCATGAGCTGCTTGCGCGCGTACTGGAAGTCGCGGGCGAGGCCGGGGTTGAGAAAGACCACGGCGTCGGCGCCGATCAGCCCGTTCTTCGTTCCGCCGAAGGACACGACGTCGACGCCGGCGTCGGTCGTGAGGGCCGCAAGGGGCTCGTCGAGGGTCGCCGCGGCGTTTGCGAGGCGGGCGCCGTCGAGGTGCACCGACATCCCCAGCTCATGGGCGGCGCGGCAGATGCCCGCCGTCTCAGCGGCCGTGTAGACCGTTCCAAGCTCGGTCGCCTGGGTGATCGAGACGACCCGGGGCTGCACGTGGTGCTCGTCGCCGCGCCGGGGCTCCCAGCGCCGCAGGTCCTCCGGCGCCAGCTTGCCGTGCTCGGTCGCGACCGTGAGGAGCTTGACGCCCGCGATCCGCTCGGGTGCCCCGCACTCGTCGATGTTGAGGTGCGCCGTCTCGGCGCAGATCACGGCTTCGTGGCGCCCGGTGGCGGCGTCGACGGCCAGCACGTTCGCCGCGGTGCCGTTGAAGACCGGGTAGGCCTTCGCGGCGGGACCGAAATGGCGCCGGAAGACATCGCCTGTGCGCGTGGTCCACTCGTCGGCGCCGTAGGAGCCCGAGTGGCCCGCGTTCGCGGCGGCGATGGCGGCAACCACATCCGGGTGGGCGCCGGCGTGGTTGTCGGAGGCGAAGTCGTGCGGGGGGCTCACGGATGGAGGGCGAGGCGCTTGCCGTTCATGCGCCCGCCCTCGTCGGAGCAGAGGAAGGCGATGGCTTCGGCGATATGCTCGACGGGGGTGAAGGTCGGGCGCTCCTTGTCGGGATTGGCCTCGCGCATCGCCGGGGTCTCGATCGCGTTGACGACCACGACGTTCGCGGTCCCGCCGGTTCCCGCGAGCGAGTCGGCGAGCGCGAGGGTCCACGCCTCGGCCGCGGCTTTTGCCGCTGCGTAGGAGGCGTTGGTGGCCTCGGGCGCCTGCGCCTGGGAGGAGGAGACGAGCACGAAGCGCCCGCGCCCCGACTGGGCGAGGGCGTCGTGGAACGCCCGCGTCGCGTGCTGCACCGTTCGCACCAGCAGGTTGTGGAGCCACTCGTAGTCGTCCAGCGGCGTGGTCGCGATGGGATCGCCGCCCTTCCAGCCGCCGACCAGGTGCATGAGGCCGTCGACTCGGCCGAACCGCTCGGTAAGCGCTCCCGCCCAGGCCTGCGTCGCGTCGCCATCGAGCAGGTCGACCGACCGCGCGTCGACGCGGTCCTCGGCCAGCCCGAGATCGGTCACGAGGGTGTCGAGCCGCTCCTGGCTGACGTCGGTGAGGGCGAGTGACGCGCCGGCGCCTGCGAGCCTCCGGGCAACCGCCGGGCCCAGGCCGCCCGCGGCGCCCGCGATCGCGTAGACCCTGTGGTTCAGCTCCATGGCGGTCACGCTACCGCTTGCAAGACGCGGCCGCCCAGAGCTCGGCGTCAACCTCGTCCACCGTCCGCCCGCCTGCGGTGAGCCGGGCCCAGATCTCGGCCGTCCACAGCGTGAAGGCCTGGCTCACGGGCGCGCTCGCCAGCAGGCGAGCCCAGGTCTGCGCGTCGATCTCGGCGAGCTCGCGGGCGATGCTGTCGCGGAGGAACTCCGGGCGGGCGTGCTCGGTCAGCCAGGCGTTGTCGGCGGTGAGCATCCCGCCCACCTTGCGGCGCCGCGCGATGCTCCGCGGCAGGCGCCGGTCGGCCACCTCGGAGAGGATCCCCTTGGGAGCGCCGCTCACCCTTGCCTGCATCGGCAGGTTGAGGGTGAGACGCAGGACGTCCGGCTCGATGAACGGCAGCCGGACCTCGACGCCGTGCTGCATGGCGTTGGCGTCCACACGCGGCAGCGCAGGGACCAGATACAGGTCGCCGAGCATCTCGCCTGCGAGGCGGCACCCGGCGTCACCGTCGCCGTAGGCGGCACGGGCGCGCATCGCCCGCTCGGCCTCCCAGCTCCATTCGCCGGCCACGTCCACCCATGGCCTCGGCATGAGCGTCGCGCGCGAGCGGCGGCGCAGGACCGAGCTGCGGAAGTCGCGCGGCCTCAGCGAGGCGAAGGTTCGGAGCCTCCGGCGCCGCAGCTCGGCCGTCGACAGGCAGGCGCGAATCGCGTCGCCGTTTCGGCCCCAGTCTCCGCCGTACTGAGCGTCGGCGATGTCCCCCGCGATCGCCGTGTGCAGGCCTCTGCGAGCCGCCGCGGCCGCGACGTGGGCCACACCGACGCCGATCGCCACCTCCATCGGGCCGTGACGGTGGACGGCCCCCACCAGATTGGAGCGAAGCGACGCCGCCGTGATCCTCACCTCCTCGAGCTCGACGCCGAGCTTTCGCGCCACCTGCCGGGCCGCGGGGGCCTCGTCGATGACGCCCGGCAGACGGACCGAGCCGACGAACGCCACGTTGCCGTCGCGGCCGGCCTCGCAGGCGAGGGCGGTGAGCAGGGCCGAGTCCAGGCCCCCGGAGCAGAAGAGGGCGACGGGGCCGTCGCCCATCTGCGCGTGGACGGTCGCCCGAAGCCGCTCCTCCAGCATCTCGGCCAGCTCGCGTCTGCTGCGCCCGGCGAGCTCGCGCCTGAGGCCCGGATCAACCTCGTCCCCCGGCTCGTACGCGGTGCTCGCCTCGCACTCCAGCGTCGCCAGGTCGACGCGCAGCAGCGATCCCGGCAGGACCCTACGGACTCCCGCGAGGGCCGTCCGCTCGCGCGCATCGAACCCGGTGCTCAGGATCTTCCGCAGCGAATCGGCGCGGATCTCCGCCGGGACGCCCGCCTCGAGCAGGGCCTCGGGCTCGCTCGCGAAGGCCAGCTCGTCGTCCACGCGCGCCCAGAACAGGCGCCGCAGGCCAAGCCCGCCCGACCCGAGCAGCAGCGAGCGCCCGGAGTCGCCCAGGGCCGCGAACGCGACCTCGTTGCGAAGCGAAGGCGGGTCACCGGTCAGCAACGCCGCGTCCGGGCCGGCCGGACCGATCACCGCGACGCCGCCCACGGCGTCGACGCGCGAGCCACCCGGATTGCGATGGGCCAGGGCCAGCCTCAGTTTCCGCAGGCGGGCGTCGCGAGGGGACGCCCCCGCCGCAGCGACGACGCCGGCGATTCCTCCCACGATGCGACCCTACAGGCGCACGGGCACCACCGCAACCACCCCGCAAGTGGGCTCGATCCGCCTCGGCCTACAGGGTGGATGGAGCCCAGCTGCTCAGGCGGCGACCGGCTCGCGCGCCGGGCGCGCCAGCGCCGGCTCGAGCTTCGGGAGAAGCTGCGTGTAGAACAGCGAGAGCGGGAACTCGTCGGGCTTGACGAGGTCGACCAGCTCCTTCGGCTCCTCGACCTCGGGCAGGTCCCGCGCATCGCGGACCCAGCGCGATCCCTCGGCCGCGGGGACGTAGCGGGCGACCAGGTCGTGGGCCGCCTCCCACTGGGCGAGCTTCGAGCGGTCGATGCCGGAGTGGTAGAGCTCCTGCACCTGGCCGCGCAGCGCGCGGACCCCGTCGGCCAGGCGCTCCCAGTCGATGCGCAGGGCGTTGTCGGTCCAGTGCAGGTAGCCCTCCTTGTGCAGGAACGCGAACAGCAGCTGGCCCCCCAGCCCGTCGTAGTTGCGGACCCGGCTGCCGGTCACCGGGAACCGGAACAGCCGGTCGAAGACGATCGCGTACTGCACGTAGCGGGCGAAGGCGAAGCCCTCCGCCTCCAGGTCCACGGCCTCTGAGAAGGCGTTCAGGTCGCAGCGGAGCTCCTCGAGCGAGTACATCCAGTACGGGCTGCGCTGACGGATCATGAACGGGTCGAACGGCAGGTCGCCGTGCATGTGCGTGCGGTCGTGGATGAGGTCCCAGAGGATGTACGCGTCGCGCGAAAGCGACGGCGAGCGCAACAGGCATGCCGCGTCGGGCGGGAGGTTCAGCCGCAGGGTCTCGGCTGCCGCTCCGCAGACGCGCCGGAAGCGCTCGGCCTCGCGGTCGCAGAAGATCGCGCCGAAGTGCGCCGGCGGCCGCCCGGGAGCCGCGAAGGTCTCCGGGAAGAGCACGGCGCACTCGGACTCGTAGCCCTCCGTGTACGCGACGAGCTCCACCGGCAGGAACTTCGGGTTGTCGTAGCGCCCGCCCTCGAGGTCGGCGACGAAGCCCGGCCACGGCACGCGGACGAGGAGGGCCTCGAAGCACGTGTCGGGCGACGCGTTCTGCTTGTACATGGGGAACACGACCAGGTGCTCGATCCCGTCGCGGCGGTCGCGCTCGGGACGGAAGGCATCGATGGAGGCGGTGAAGTCCGGCTTGCCGAAGCCCGACGCCGGCCACGCGCCGAGGTCGGCGACAAGGGCGTCGAGGTAGGCCTCCTGGTGGGGGAAGTGGCGGCGCAGCCCACCGACGGCGCGGACGACCCGCTCGGTCAGGGCGGCCAGCTTCGCCGGTTCGTGACGGTCCGTGTCCACGGATCCGTCGGGCTCCTGTGCGAGGCGCAGCTCGGAGACCGCGTCGTGGAGGTCCTGCCAATGCGGGTCGCGCAGGGCGGGGGAGTCGATCCCTCCGTCGTCGCCCGCGAACGAGGGCTCGGCGGCCCAGTAGACGAGGTTCTGCCACAGCTCGCGATGGCCGAGCTGGCCGATGCAGTCGTCGCCGAAGAGGTCCGAGTCGGCGACGGCCACCACGCGGCCGGCGCCGTGGGACGCGACCGCGGCCAGCGGCGCGCCGGGAGCCGTCGAGGCCGAGCCGGCGCGCGCGATCGGCCGGGCTCCGTTCTGCAGGGCGAGCGTTCCCGCGCGGTAAAAGCAGGCGGAATCGACGCGCGCCAGCAGATCGACCGGCGCGGCGCCGTCGAAGTCAGGAAGCTCGGCGAGCACCCAGGACGGAGCGCCGAGGTGATGCTCGTAGTCCTGGACCGTTGTGTTCTCGACGTCGATGCCGAAGCGGAGCAAGAGCTCCCGGATGTTGTTGCCGTACTTGTCCTGCTCGGTCTCGGCGAGGACGATCAGCCCTCCGCCCCGCTCGACGAACGCCTCGACCGCGTCGAGCTCGGCAGCGGTCAGCACGGGCGAGCCGCCCGGGACCGTCGCCTCCCAGCGGTCCTCGGAGGGATGGGCGATCACGAGGAGCGCCGCGTCGTCGAGCACGCCGGCGTCGAGCGCACCGGAGGGGTTGGCGACGACGTCGAAGTCGCGAGCGGCGATCGCCGCTGCCGCCTCGGCGTACGAGGAGTCGGCCGGGTGTGCGGGCTGCATCTGTGCGGCGACCTCGGGCCGGATCGTCCAGGCCTCGGAGTGGGCCTCGTCGAACACGACCCGGGCGCTTCTGGCTCGGTCGGGCATGGGTTCAGGCTACCTGGGGCCCCTGACGGCTGTCAATGCCACTATCTGGCGCCTTTAAGCAATAATCTTGCGCATGGATGCCTTGGATCGCAAGATAGTTGCGTTGCTGCTCGAGGACGGCCGGCGCACCTACGGCGACATCGCCGGACACGTCGGCCTGACCTCGCCCTCGGTCAAGCGCCGGGTGGACCGGCTGCGGGCCGAGGGCGCGATCGAGGGGTTCACGGCGGTGGTCGACCACGCCGCGCTCGGCTGGAACACCGAGGCGCTGGTGGAGCTCTTCTTCCGGGCCGGAACCCGGCTCGACGAGGTCGCGGAGGTGCTTCGCGGCCACCCCGAGGTGGTCGAGGCCTGGAGCGTCACCGGCGAGGCCGACACGATTGCCCGCGTGCGCACCGCGGACAACACGGACCTGGAGCGGCTGATCATCGACCTGCAGCGAAACGGCCTCGTCGAGCGGACGCGCTCGCAGGTCGTCCTGTCGCGGCTGGTCGCGAGCGGCTCCGCGGTCCGCTAGGCCTAGCCGCCCACCGCCAGTAGATGGGCGCGCACGCCGGCCCCGTAGGCAGTGGGGGTGCCGTCGTAGCGCCTGATCAGAGCCGGGCCGCGAGAGCAGTTCCAGTGCCCCAGCGAGGTCGCGTCCCAGGCCCAGGCCAGGTACGAGACCCCGTGGGAGTCAGCCCAGCGCATGAGCGTCTCGGAGTAGCCGGAGTCGCAGTCGGTGTCGCCGAACTCGCCGATGACCAGCGGGTAGCGCGCGACGAGGGGAACCAACTCGGACTCGCGGCACGCGCCGTCGCAGCCGGCCAGCGGGTGCGGGCCGTTGGGCTCGTAGGTGTGCAGAGAGGCGGCGAGGCGGTGCAGCGGATCGTCGGGGCGGTAGGCCATCCACTTCGACAGGTTCGAGGCGAAGTCGATGCCGGGCACCATGATCACGTTCTGGGCGCCCGAGCGCCGGATGGCGTCCACCAGCTGCTGGGTGCCGGCGGAGCGGTAGACCGGTGGGTCCTTCAGGTACGCGTCCACGCGGATCCTGCACCCGTCGCGCAGGCAGCGCCAGCCGATGGCGTTCGGCTCGTTGTAGAGGTCGAAGACGATCGCCCGGTCCTGGCCGTAGCGCTGCGCGAGCGAGCGCCAGAAGCCGACCGAGTGGGCCGCGTCCGGCGCGGGGCGCAGGCCCTGCGTGGCCCGGCGCGGCGAGAGCCCCTTCGGGTCGACGACGTGCAGGTCGAGGATCGGGTGGATCCCGGCGTCCTCGAGCCGCTCGACGTAGGTGTCCACCTTCGCCCGGTAGGCCGCCCCGCTCCAGCGCGCCTTCGTGCCCGGGAGCCCGAGCCAGCAAGCCTCGTTCAGCGGAATGCGAACGGCGTTGACGCCCCACGAGGCGATTGCGGCCACCATCCGCGCGGAGTCCGGGCGCTCGTAGTCGGCCGAGTCGGTGAACCCGTAACCCTGCGCGCAGGCGTACTCGGTGCCGGAGCGGTCGACGCCCAGCAGCCGAATCGTCGCATCCCCCTCGCCCACCAGGCGATTGCCCGCGACCGACACCGGGCCCGGGACGGCAGGGGCCGAGCCGGGGGCGAGGATCAGGTAGGCCGCCCCGACGAGGGCCGCGACCGCGAGGGCCGGGCGCATGAGTCTGCCGGCCGGCGCGCGCATCCGACGAGTCTAGGAGCGGCCCCCGTCGCCCTAGAATGCACCGCTCCGCCGAGGGGGAGTACCGAAGCGGTCAAACGGGACGCGCTGTAAACGCGTTGGCTATGCCTTCGCAGGTTCGAATCCTGCCTCCCCCATGACTGTCCGGGCGCGACGGCCGGCCCCGTTCCCACCTTCGGGGTCCGGCAGTCGCGCCCGAGGACGAGGACACTTCAAACATGCGGGGCCGCCCAGTCGTCCCCGTTAGGGGGCGCTGGTGGGCTGGGCCCCTGCCGACCCCGCAACATCGAGGTACCCCCCAATCGGAGGGGTAAAACGGTTCGATGGGATGAGGCCTCAGACCCGATCGCGCAGGGTCTGCGTCTCAGGCAGCGCCTTCAGCTTCTTCAGCGTGTTCGTCTCGATCTGGCGGATCCGCTCGCGGGTGACCCCGAAGGCGCGGCCCACCTCCTCGAGCGTGAGCGGCTCGTGCCCGCGCAGGCCGTAGCGCAGCTCGATGACCTGGCGTTCGCGCTCGGGCAGCGCGTCGAGGGCGCGCTGCACGCCCTCGCGGCGCAGGTTCTCGCTGGTGGTCTCGTACGGCTCCTCGACCGAGTCGTCGGCGACGAAGTCGCCCAGCTCTGATTCGTCCTCGTCGCCCACCGGCTTCTCCAGCGAGACCGGCATCTGGGCGACGCGCAGGATGTCGCGCACCTCCTGAACCGTCCAGCCGAGCTCGGCCGCAGTCTCCGCCGGCTCGGGCTCGCGGCCGAGGCGCTGCACGAGCTGGCGCTCGACCTGGTTGACGCGATTGAGCTTCTCGACCATGTGGACGGGGATGCGGATCGTCCTGGCCTTGTCGGCGATCGCCCGGGTGACGGCCTGCCGGATCCACCATGTCGCGTAGGTTGAGAACTTGTAGCCGCGCCTGTAGTCGAACTTCTCGACGCGCCGGATCAGCCCGAGGGACCCCTCCTGGATCAGGTCGAGGAAGGTGAGCCCGCGGCCCAGATATCCCTTGGCGATCGAGACGACGAGCCGGAGGTTGGCCTCGACCATGTGCTGCTTGGCGCCGACGTCGCCGCGCTCGATGCGCTTGGCGAGCTCGACCTCCTGGGGGGCGGTGAGCAGCGTCGACGCGCCCGATCGAGCGCAGGTACAGCCGCAGCGAGTCGAGGCTGGGCTCGACCGTCAGGTCGAGCTCGGGCTTTTCGCTTCTCGTCGGCCTCCCCCTTCGCCTCCTTGTAGGCGGTGAGGCCATCCGCGGCGATGACGTCCACGCCGTGCTCGATCAGGTAGGTGTGCAGGTCGCGCACCTGCTCCTTCGAGACCTCGACCTCCTCGAGCGTCGCTGCGATCTCCTCGAACGTCAGATGCCCCTGGTCCTGCCCTCGGGCGAGGAGAGTCCTTCAGCTCCTCGCTCGATCCGAAAATCGGGGCGGCGTTGGCCTCGCCGATGGCCGTCGCCCCGCCTTCCGCCTCGCGGTCCTCCACGACCAAAGAATTTCCCTTTGCTGCCACTTGCCCCCGCCTCCTCCACGGTATGCCTCTGGCGCGCGGGAGTATGACACTCGTGCGGGCTGATACGTGGGTTCGTGCCGAAAAGTTCTCTGGCCGCCTGGCCGAAAGGCCGCGCGGGCGCCGCCCGGTAGCCTCTGGACATGGAACCGAGCGAGTCAGTGCTCTCGGCCTCCAGCTCCCGACGTCCAGGCGGGCCGGCCGCGCACCGAGGTGAGCCTCACCCGCGTCGGCGTCAAGGGCGTCGAGAAGGTCATCCGCGTGGCCAACGGCGAGGGGCCCTACTTCGCCGAGCTCGAGTGCCTCGTCGACCTCAACCCGCGCCAGGCCGGCGTCCACATGTCGCGCTTCGAGGAGGTCGTCAGCGAGGCCATCGACGGCGTCGTCCTGGGCGAGGCGCTGCGCGCCGAGGCGCTGGCCGCCCACATCGCCGAGCAGATCCGCGAGCAGCAGAGGGCCTGCGGGCCGAGGTCACGATCTCCGCCCGCTACCCCGAGACCGTCGCGACCCCGGCGTCCGGCTCCCGACGCAGGAGATCTACACCCTGCACGGCACCGCTGTCGCCTCCGCGCGTGGCACCCGCACGCTGACCGGCGTGGAGGCCCAGGGCATGACCGCCTGCCCATGCGCCCAGGAGCTCCTGACCGAGCGCTCGCGCGATCGCCTGCTGCCGACGGCTTCACCGACGACGAGATCGAGCGCGTTCTTCGCGCCGTGCCGGTCGCGACCCACAACCAGCGCGGGATCGGCTCGCTGCACATCGGCTGCACCGGAGCAGGTCGACCTGGACGTCGACGCCGCGCGAGCTGCTGCACATCGTCGAGCAGTCGATGAGCTCGGAGATCTACGAGCTGATGAAGCGCTCCGACGAGGTCGCCGTCGTCGAGAAGGCGCACCTGCACCCCCGCTTCGTTGAGGACTGCGTCCGCGAGATGGTCCGGCGCGTCTACCGACGCCTCCCGGCGATCGCGGGAGACGGCTTCATCCTCGCCCGCCAGGAGAACCTCGAGACCATCCACCGCCACTCGGTCATCGCCGAGCGCTCCGGGCAGCTCTCGGAGATCGTCGACGGAGCTCGAGACCGGCGAGCACTCCCGCCACCACATGACGAGCGCGAGTGGCTCGAGGCGCCCTGCGGCGGATCCTAGACCGGCCCGCGCTCGTGTCTCGTCGTGCCGCTCGGGAGCACGCGCGGCGCGGCGGTCGCCTCGCCTCGGCGATCCGCTTGCGCAGCCCGAAGAAGTAGTCGACCCCGGAGATCACCGTCGCCGCCACCGCCGGTAGACGGGCGACGTCCACCGGCCACGGCGTGGGCGTTCAGACGATCAGCGCGAACACGGCCGCCACCTGAAGCGCGGTCTTGACCTTGCCGAGCCAGCTCGCGGAGATCACGACGCCCTGCTCGAGCGGCCAGCGCGCGCAGGACCGTCACCGCGAGCTCGCTGGCGATGATGACCATGGCGATCCAGGCCGGAGCGGTCGAGCGAGACCAGCGAGACCAGCGCCGCGGCGATCAGGAGCTTGTCGGCGAGCGGGTCCATGAGCTTGCCGAAGGTCGTCACTCCTGGCGCCGGCGGGCGATGTAGCCGTCGAGCCCGTCGGTCATCGCCGCGAGCGCGAACACGCCGGCGGCGAGACGTCGCCCTGGGGTCTCCCCCAGGAGCGCCACCACGACCACCGGCACCGCCAGGATCCGAATGAGCGTGAGCACGTTGGGGACGTTGAGCGGGAACATCGCGTGCGTCCTAGGTTAAGGGCGAGACCGCGCCGGACGGCGGAGCGTGCCCGCCCGGTCCAGGCCTGCGGCCGCTCGCGCGCGCGGGCGAACGCGGCGTCCAGCATCGGCTCGGTCAGCTTCCCGGTGAACGTGTTCTGCTGGCTCGGGTGGAAGGAGCCGACCAGCGTGTACGCGCCCGTCGCTCGCCTCGCCGCCGTGCCCGAACCGCGGGCGCGGGCGCGGGATCTGCTCGCCGAGCGCCGCGCAGGGCCCGCAGCGTCCCATCCCACGCGTAGGCGCCGAGCGTGAGGATCGCGCGGGCACGTTCGCAGCAGGCGGATCTCCTCGGCCAGGAACGGCAGGCAGTTGTCGCGCTCCTGCCGGCGTCGGCTTGTTGGCGGGCGGCGCGCAGCGGTTGACCGCCGTGATCTAGGCGCCGCGCAGCCCCAGGCCGTCGCCGCGCGCCGCCGAGCGCGGGCTGGTTCGCGAGGCCGGCGCGGTGAAGCGCCGCGTACAGCCAGTCGCCCGAGCGGTCGCCGGTGAACATCCGCCCCGTGCGGTTGCCGCCGTGAGCGGCCGGCGCCAGGCCCGACGATCACCAGCCGCGCCGTCCGGGTCGCCGAACCCGGGCACGGGCCGCGCCCAGTACTCCTCGCCCCGGTAGCGGCGCGGAGGGGCGAGGGCCGCCGTCTGCTCGCGCCACTCGACCAGCCGCGGGCAGCGCCGGCAGCGGGTGATCCGGTCCTCCAGGCGGTCCAGCTCGGCTGCTCACCCGGCCAGCCTACGACCGCGAGGCGCGGACTGATCCGCCCCCCGGGACCCGCCGTAGTGGGAGGTGAAAGAAGCTCGCGCGGCCGCAGGGGTAGGGAAATCAGCCCCGCGCGCGAGCCATAACCCGGACAGGAGGCCGCGCGCCGCCCTGCCCGCAAATGCATGAAGGAGATACCTCCATGGCCAGTTCCAAGGTCGAGAACCCGCGGCAGGCTGAGTCCGCCGTCGAGGAGCTCGCGCGCGACGACGTCGCGCGGCGGCGCTTCCTGAAGATGGCCGGCGCCGGCGGGGCCGGCGCCCTGTCTGTGCTGATCGCCGCGTGCGGCTCCAGCAGCAGCACGACGTCCACCACCTCCAGCAGCACCACCCAGATGGGCTCCGCCGGCGGCGCTCCCGCGCCCGGCGCCCCGCCCGCATCCACGTTCGGAAAGGGTGACCTGGGCATCGTCAACTACGCCCTGACGCTCGAGTACCTGGAGGCCGACTTCTACCGGCAGGTGGTCGACAGCGGCCTGTTCAAGGGCAGCAAGTACCTCCCCACGCTCCAGAAGTTCGGCGAGGAGGAGGCCGAGCACGTCGCCGCCCTCGAGAAGGTCGCGAGCTCCCTCGGCAAGCCCGCGCCGAAGCCCAAGAGCGACTTCACGGCGGCGCTGAAGAGCGCCGACACGGTCGTGCTGAACGCCGCCATGGTCGAGAACCTCGGCGCCGCCGCCTACCTGGGACAGGCGACCAACATCCAGAGCAAGGACATCCTCGCGTCCGCGCTCGCCATCCACACGGTGGAGGCCCGCCACGCCGCCGCCCTCAACCAGGTCCTCTCGCCCGGCACGTTCAAGGGCAAGGGGGCCTACCTGGGGATCCTGCCCGATGGCGCCTTCGGCAAGGGCGCTCCGGCCGACGCCGTCCTCGCGGCCGTTCAGCCGTTCATCAAGAGCTGACCGGACCACCCAAAGCAGAAAGGAACATGAAGATGTCCAATCACAAGCTGGCGGCCCCGGAGCTCGAGGCCGTCGAAGTCCACGGGATGAGCCGCGGCTCGTTCCTCGTACGCGGAATGCTGGCGAGCGCCGCGTTCGCGGGAGGCGGAGCAGTCGCTCCGTTCGTCTCGTCAGCGCTCGGCAAGTCGGGGAGCGGGGATGTCGACATCCTCAACTTCGCGCTGACCCTCGAGTACCTGGAGGCCGACTTCTACGCCAAGGCGGCGAGCCTCGGCCTCTCGAGCGACGTGAAGACGTTCGCGAAGGAGTTCGGGGATGACGAGGCCCAGCACGTCGACGCGCTCACGGCAACGGTGAAGAAGCTCGGCGGCAAGCCCGCCGCCAAGCCCACGTTCGCGTTCCCGATGAACGACGAGGCAAGCTTCCTGAAGCTCGCCTCGACCTTGGAGGACACCGGGGTGTCGGCGTACAACGGCGCCGGCCCGGCCATCCAGAGCCCCGACGTGCTCGCGGCGGCCGGCAGCATCGTCCAGATCGAAGGGCGTCACGCCGGGATCATCCGGCTGCTGAACGGCCAGCCCCCGGCCCCGGCGGCGTTCGACCCCACCAAGTCGATGGCCGAGGTCCAAAAGGCGGTCCAGCCGCTGATCAAGTCGTCCTAGGCTCGGCAGAGAAGGGAATCTCCGATGAAGACGGCATTCGGGCGCATGAGGGCGCCTCTCTCCCTCGCCCTGGTGTCACTGAGCCTCCCCGCCGCCGCAGGATGCGGCGGCGGGGGCGGCTCGACCGCGACGACCGGTACACGGGCGGGCGGTCCGGCCGCCGAGCACGCGAAGGCCGACATGGCCGACTTCGCCTTCGAACCCACGCCGGTGAACGTGGAGACCGGAGGCTCGGTGACCTGGACGAACACCGACGCCGCCCCGCACACCGCGACGGCGGACGATCAGAAGACGTTCGACACGGGCACGCTCCAGAAGGGGGACTCGAAGACGGTGACCTTCTCGAAGCCGGGCACGTACACGTACTTCTGCCGCTTCCACCCGTTCATGCACGGGACGGTGGTCGTGAAGTGAGGGGCTTTGCCCCGAAAGCAGCACGTAAGGACGGCGAAGCCGTCCGCAAGTGATTCTTGGTGCGCCAGAGCACTCAGCAGCGTTCGCAAATAGAGTCGCGGCGTGGTCTCCAAGCCCGCCAGCGACTCCCACTCCGTCCTCGTCAAGTGGATGGGCATCGGCGACTCCAACTCGGCGGGGTTCGTGCACGGCGGGGTCGTGATGAAGCTCTGCGACGAGGCGGCGGGGATTTCGGCCATCCGCCACTCCGGCTGCCGCGTCGTGACGGCCGGCATGGACCGGATGACCTTCATCAACCCGGTGAACATCGGGATGCTGATCACCTGCCGGGCCTCGGTGAACGCGGCGTGGCGCAGCTCGATGGAGGTGGGGGTCCGGGTCGAGGCCGAGAACCCCCGCACGGGGGAACGCGCCCACAGCTCGACCGCCTACGTGACGATGGTCGCCCTCGACGAGGAGGGGCGCCCCACGCCGGTGCCCGACCTGGTCGCCGAATCGGCCGCGGAGATCCGCCGCCAGGAGGAGGCGGAGCTTCGCCGGCGCAACCGCCTGGCCGAGCGCGATCAGATCCTCGGGAACCGCTCGGGCGACTGAGCCGCCCGTGAAGAGTCGGTTTCGCGAGGTTCGAGCCCGCCCGCGGAGCGGTGGGCTGGCGCTAACCTGACCCTGACGTCCGGTCGGCTCCGGGCGACCGCTCGGCCCACCGGAGGCCGTCCCAATGTCAGACAGCGAGACCTCCAACCTGCGCAAGCTCGCGATCGTTCCCGCCTACAACGAGGGCGGCATGGTCGCCCGCGTGGTGCGCGACATCCAGCGCGAGGCGCCCGGGTTCGACGTGCTCGTCGTCGACGACGGCTCATCCGACGCCACGGCGGCCGAGGCGGAGGCCGAGGGCGCCACCGTCATCCGCCATCCCTTCAACCTCGGCATCGGCGGCGCGGTCCAGTCGGGCTACAAGTACGCCTTGCGCGAGAACTACGACGTCGCGGTGCAGGTGGACGGCGACGGTCAGCACAAGCCCTCGTACCTGCCCAAGCTCCTCAAGGCCCTCCACACCGGCGGCAAGGCCGACATGGTCACCGGCAGCCGCTTCCGCGGCGAGCCCGGCTACAAGGTCCCGCTCGGCCGGCGCATCGGCAACCTGATCTTCTCCGTCGTGCTGACGGTGATCACGCGCCAGCGGATCACCGACCCGACGTCCGGCTTTCGGATGACCAACCGCCGCGGCATCGAGCTCTTCGCCCGCGACTACCCCCACGACTACCCCGAGGTCGAGGCGATCCTGATGCTGAACGCGCACCGCCTGCGCCTGCACGAGGTCCACGTCCGCATGAACGCCCGCGGCTACGGGCGCAGCTCGATCGACTACCCGCGGAGCGCCTACTACATGGCCAAGGTCCTGCTGGCGATCTTCATCGGGCTCTTCCGGCGGCGCCCGGTTCCCAAGGCCGGCTCATGAACGTCCTCGGCGCCCAGGCCCTCCACAACCTCTCGTCGACGTCGCGCATCGCCGCGCTGATCCTCACGGCCATCGGCTTCGGCATCGTGCTCGAGCTCGTCCGGCGCCGCCGGCTGGTCGAGCGCTACGCGCTGCTGTGGATGCTCGTCTCGATCGCCCTGCTCGTCCTCGCCGTGTGGAACCAGCTGCTGAACTGGCTGACCAACCTCTCGGGCTTCCAGGTGCCCGCCAACTTCCTGTTCGCGGCCGCCTTCGGAGTCGTCTTCTTCCTGCTCCTGCATTTCTCGGTCGCGATCTCGCGACTCTCCGAGGAGGCGAAGATGCTGGCCCAAGACGTGGCCCGCCTCGACCTCGAGCTCAGGCGCGAGCGCAACGGCAAGTCGCGCGGGCGAGGCGAGGGCGAGTCGGCCGAAGAGTCGGCGCGCGCCTGACGCCCGAACCCCGAGAACGTCCTTCACTACCCCGTATAGCCATCAGTGCGGGACGTTCATTGGTGGTTAGGGGAGCAGCGACGTGACGACCCGCCAGTAGCCGCCGAGCAGCGCGGCGAGCACCCGCGAGCGCGAGGCGGCGCCGAGGTAGGCGGAATCGAGACGCGGCGTGAGGTGAGCCGCGAACTCGGCGGCCGTGATCTCGCGCTCCGCCTGGATGCGGCGGCGGGCGCGCAGGTTGCGCGGCAGGTCGCGCAGGGTCTCGCCGAGGGCGCGAAGCCGCGGGCCGGCCCAGCCGCCGGCGATGGCGACCGGCCACAGGGCGAGGTCGGTTGCGATCAGGGCCGGCATCACCAGGGCCAGCAACGCCGCCGGGTAGGTCCGGATGATCGTCGCCCAGCGGTTTCGCTCCAGGTAGCGCCACTTTGCCCTGCCCTTGTCGAAGTCGTAGTCGTGGTCGACGACCGCGTCGCTCGCCACCCCCAGCCTGCCACCGCGAAGGCGGACGCGAAGCGAGAGGTCCACGTCCTCGTGGTAGAGGAAGAAGCCCTCGGCGAAGCCGCCGAGGCGCTCCAGCTCGTCGCGACGGACGGCCAAGCAGGCCCCCGACGCGAAGGCGGGTTCCGCCGGCTCGGCGGGAACCGAGGAGCGCGGCTCACCCGCCCCGCCGGCCCAGGCGATGCCCGTGAAGTGCACCACGCCCCCGCGGGTGTTCACCTCCGCTCCCCGCTCCGCGGTAACCAGCCCCTGCCATGCGGCCCAGCCGCTGCCGTCGTCGGCCGGTGCGGCGATCGCGTCGCGAAATCCCTGCTGGGGAGCCGCGTCCGGATTGAGGAAGACGACCACGTCGCCGGTGGCTGCCGCAGCGCCGCGGTTGCACCCCTCGCCGTAACCCAGGTTCGTGCCGGTCTCGATCACCGTCGCGCCGGGAACGAGCTCGCGCGCGCGCTGGGCCGAGCCGTCGGAGGAGTCGTTGTCGACGACGATCAGCTCGTCGCCGCCCAGCAGCTCCACCCCCAACGCGGGGAGCGTGCGCCCCAGTGCGGCGGCGCTGTCATGGGTGACGATGACGACGGAGAGGGAACTCACGATGAACGTCCCGCGCTGATGGCTATACGGGGTAGTCCGGGACGTTCATGGGTCCCGGAGGCGCCTAGGCCTTGCCCAGGGCCTCGCGGATCGCGGCAGTGTCCGGGAAGGCCTCGGCGCGGGCGATCTTGCCGTCGCGCAGCTTGTAGAGCCAGCAGATCGTGCCCTCCAGGCGCCCGCCCTTCGCCCGGGCGCTGAACTTGGCGATGACGGTGACGTGGTCGTCGTCGGAGCCGAGGATCATCTCCGGCTTCGCGTTGAACTCGTCGAAGCTGCCTCGCAGGAGGAGCATCGCATCGCTCACTCCCTCGTGGCCCTGATGCGTCCCGCCCCAGGGCAGGCTCTCCGGGAAGACGACCTCGCCGTCGGGCGCGAAGCGCGCCGCGACCTTGTCGACGTCGCCGGAGGCGAACGCATCCCAGAGCTTCTCGATCACATCGACGTTGTCTGCCATCCCGTCTCTCCCGGCGGTGTTCTATCGCATTCGGTGTGGCGCAAAGCCGGCGAGCGGATTTGAACCGCTGACCCCTTCATTACGAGTGAAGTGCTCTACCAGCTGAGCTACGCCGGCGCCTCGGCCTGAGTCTAGTGAGCCACTCACCGGCGGCTCCCCACGCATACGCGAGCAATCAGCCCTCGGCCAGGCGGTAGCCGACGCCGCGCACCGTCAGCACGAGCTCGGGGTCCTGCGGGTCACGCTCGATCTTCTGGCGCAGGTTCGAGATGTGGACGTCGCAGGCGCGGACGTCGCCCGAGAACTCCGACTGCCAGAGCTCCTCCATGATCTCCAGGCGGCTGAAGACCTGTCCGGGGCGCTCCGCCAGCAGGCGCAGCACCTGAAACTCCGAACGGGTCAGGTTGACCGGCTCGCCGCGAACGGTGACGAGGTGGCGGGCCAGGTCGATGCGCACCGCGCCCGCCTCGATCGTCTTGGCCTCGGTGACCGAGACCCCTCGATCGAGCTCGCGACGGCGGAGCTGCGCGCGGACCCGGCCCAGCAGCTCGCGCACGGAGAACGGCTTGGTCACGTAGTCGTCGGCGCCGACCTCGAGCCCGACGACCTTGTCGACCTCGGCGTCCTTGGCGGTGAGCAGGATGATCGGAACCGGGCTGCGCGAGCGCACGTCACGGCACAGGTCGAGGCCGGAGCGGCCGGGCATCATGATGTCCAGGATCAGCAGGTCGAAGTCGAGGCCCTCGCCCGCCAGCTTGCCGTCGGCGTCGTCGCCGTCCTCGGCGACCGTGACGTCGAACCCCTCCTGCTGGAGGGCGTAGCCGACCGCGTCGCGGACCGACGGCTCGTCGTCGGCGACGAGGATCCGCCCGCTGCTCATGCGTTGCCTCCTGCCATCACGCCACCGGCGTCGGCGCCGGCTTTGCCGCGGCCAGGCGCACCCAGAAGGTGCTGCCGATGCCGACGCGGGAGTCCACGCCGATCTCGCCGCCCATCACGTCGACCATGCGCCGTGCGATCGACAGCCCGAGGCCGAAACCCTCCTGCTCGAGCGAGCCGGAGCCGCGGTAGAAGCGCTCGAAGATCCGCCCCACCTCTTCGGGTGCAATGCCCTTGCCCGTGTCTGCCACCTCGATCAATACCTCGTCCGCGCCGTCGCTTCGCGCGCGAAGCGTAACCGTGCCGGGCGGGGCCGTGTTCTTGAATGCGTTCGTGAGCAGGCCGATGAGCACCTGGCGAAGCAGCACCGAGTCCCCCTCGGCGGCCAGATCGGGCTCGAGCTCGAAGCGAACCTCGATGCCCTCCGGCGCCGTCACCGCCTGGGCCGAGTCCACGACGACGATCCCGACGTCGAGCGGCTCTGCCCCGCCCTCGCCCACGGCCTCCATGCGCGCGAGGGTGAGCAGCGACTCGGTGAGGCGGGTGATCCGCTCCGAGTCGGCGGCCAGGCGCTTGAGGAAGTGCTCGCGGGCGCTCGGGTCGTCCTTGGCGCCCGCACGCAGCACCTCGATTGCGCCCGACAGCCCCGCGATCGGGTTGCGCAGCTCGTGGGCCGCGTTGGAGACGAAGTCGCGCTCGGCGAGCTCGCGGCGAAGCTCCTCGGTGCGGTCGCGCACCACGGCGAGGACCGCGCCCTCCGCCGGGAGCTTCGTGATCTGCAGCGCCAGCACGCGATCGCCGACACGCACGCCGTCGCTCTCGACGGTGCCGCGCGAGCCCGCCCGCCTGATCCACGGCATCAGCGCCTCCAGCACCTTCCCGTCGGCCAGCACCAGGTCGGCCGCCGCGGCGTTCTGAAAGCGCGACTCGCCGTCGGGCGCGGCGACGATCACGGCGTCGTCCAGCGCGTCGAAGATCGCCGCGAGGCGGTCGCGCTCCGAGCGCAGCGCCAGGAAGGTCTCGGAGAGGGCTATTCGCATGGTCTCGAGCGCCGAGCCGAGGTCGCTGATCTCGTCCCTGCCGCTCACCTCGGCGAGCGGCTCGTCCAGCCGGCCCTCCGCGATCCGCGAGGCGCCGGCCGCCAAGCGCTTGACGCGCGTGGTGATGAGGCTCGCAATCAGGGCGCCCAGGATCACAGCGACGATGACGGCGATGATCGTCGCGGTCAGGCGGTCACCGCGCAACGAGTGCAGGGCCTTCGCCACGGTCCCGGCGCGCTCCGCCCGCGCGAGGACCGCGCCCTCGAGCCGGCCCCTGCGGAACACCGGCAGCGAGACCACCGTGAGCGAGCCGGGCAGCCGGTCGGTGGCCCGGTTGCCTGCAAGCGCTGCGGCGAGCGCGGGCTGGCGGCCCTGGACCGAACCGAGGTCGATGCCCGCGGCGAGGCGCGGCGTCAGGAGCTTGCCATGGGCGTCGAACGCCCAGGCCGCGAACGACGGGTCGGCGAACGAGGCGACGACCCCGCCCGCCTGCGAGGGCGCCTTGGCGCCAACGCGGTCGGCGAGTCGCACGGTCCGCCCGACCGCGATCTCCTCCGCGCTCTGGCTCGCGGCGTCGTTGCTGGAGGCCGCCGACAGCAGGTAGGAGAGCCCGGCGGCGATCAGGGCGACGGCGGCGAACGCCAGCGCGAGGTACAGGCGGACGCCGACCCGGCGGCGGTGCGGGCGACGTGCGCTGATCGACGACCTTGAGCTCACCGCGATCCTCTCGCGGCGGATGTTACGAGCCCCCTCGGGACGTTCCCGCGATTCGCCCTCCATCTAGCTCGCCAAAAGCGCTTCGAGCCGGTACGAAAGTGCCTCGAGTGCCAGCTCCTCGCTGACGTTGACCTCGAGGCGGCGGCGGGTGTCCATCACCAGCTCGCCCGCGCGCCGCGCGCGGCGGGGGTCGGCGCCGGAGTGCGCCCGCAGCGATTCGATCCGGTCGGCGTTCAGCACCAGGTCCTCGGCTCCGGAAGCCACCGCCACCATGTCGCGAAGCCACGCTCCCACCAGGGCCAGCCCCAGGTCGAGCGCCGCCGTCCGAGCCTGGCGGCCGGCGCGCTTGGCGGCCTCCTCGGCCTGCTTCTCCGCCCGCTTTGCGTCGGGGCCGGAGAGCCCGCCGTCCTCGATCTGCGCGAGAAGGGCCTCTCGCGTTCGGCCGGCCGCCAGCTCACCCGAGTCCTCGGCGAGCGCCGCCAGCGCCGACCACGGTGAATCCTCCAGGCTGCCCGCGGCCGCGGCCTCCACCAGGCTCGAGGCGGCCTCGCGGATGTCGCTGCCCGGCGAGACCAGCAGCTCCTGCGCCAGCGCCGCGTCGCCGGCGCACAGCCGCGCGGCCGCGCGGCGGCTTTCTGGGCCGGCCTGCGGAGCGACGCTCTCGAGGCGCGCCTCGATCGCCTCGGGCGCAAGCGAGTTGAAGCGCACCGCCTGGCAGCGCGAGCGCACCGTGTCGAGCAGCGCCGACGGCTCTGCCGTCAGCAGGAGGATGTGAACGTCGGCGGCCGGCTCCTCGAGCGTCTTCAGCAGCGCGTTCTGGCTCTCCTCGGCCATCGCCTCCGCCGCCTCGATCACGAACGTCCGGCGCGAGGCCTCGAACGGCCGGTATGCCGCCGCGGCGATGACCCTGGTCCGCAGCTCCTCGACGAGGTGCTGGTTGCCCGGCGGGCGGATCCAGGTGAGGTCGGGGTGGGGAGAGGGGTCGGCGAGGACCCGCCGGCGCGCGTCGGCGGGATCGGGCGAGCCCTCCGCGAGGAGCTCCGCCGCGAACGCGCGCGCCGCCGCCGCCTTGCCCGCGCCTCGGGGCCCCGTGAAGAGATAGGCGTGGCGGGGCTCGGCGAGGGCGGCGCACAGCGCCGCGCGCGCGGGGGCCTGATGCTCCATGGCGGCGGCGAGGGTCGTGGGGACCTCGCTCATCAGCGTGCGCTGACCGCGTCCATGATCCGCGCGTGGACGACTGCCGTGTCGCCGCTGCCGTCGATCACGACGATCCGCTCGGGGTGGCGCGCGGCGATCTCGTCGTAGGCCCTGGCGACGACCCGCTGAAGCTCGATTCCCTCGGCCTCGAAGCGGTCGGAGCCGTCGGCGTGGCCGGCGGCCGCACGGGTGTGGCCCCGCTCCTGCGCACGGCGGGGATCGACGCGCAGATACAGCGTGAGGTCTGGAACGCAGCCCGCGATCACCACCTGGTTGAACTGCTCCACGTGCTCGATGCCGAGCTCCCGCCCGGCGCCCTGGTAGGCGGTGGTGGAGTCGATGAAGCGGTCGCAGACGACGTCGCGGCCGGCCTCCACCGCCGGGCCGATCACGTTCCCGGCCAGCTCGGCCCGCGCCGCGGAGAAGAGCAGCAGCTCGGTCGCCGCGCTCAGCTCGAGGCTCGCGTCTTTGAGGATGTCGCGCACCCGCTCGCCCAGAGGCGTACCGCCGGGCTCGCGCAGCAGCAGCGTCTCGGGGCCCAGCGCCGCGGCGAGCAGCGTCGCCTGCGTCGTCTTGCCCGAACGGTCGATGCCCTCGAGCGAGATGAACACGGCCGCGCTCTCTACTTGGCGGAGCGGGCGCGCTTGGTGCGAGCGGTGGTGGGTGCCGGCTTCTTCGGGCGCCGCCCGCGCGAGCCGTTGCCGGAGCGCTTCGAGCCGACCTTGGCGTCGCCGGGCGACTCGGCGTCGGCCGGCGCCTCCCCGTTGGCCTTGGCCGCCTCGCGAGCGGCGCGAGCGGCATCGCGCTCGGCGCGCTTGGCGCGCATCTCGACCATGGTCGGGCAGTCGTCGTTCAGGCAGAGCTTCCAGGGGCGCCCGCGGAAGCCCTTGACGGTGAGGCGCGGCATCTCGTCGCACACAGAACAGCGCTCCTCGAGCCGCCACAGCTCGTAGCCGCGGCCGGGCAGTGGGCCGGAGACGGGGCACGAGTCGGGGTTGGGCGGGGGCGGCTCCTGTCCTTCCTCCACCGCCGGCGGGCGGATCCAGCCCTCGCAGCCGTACATGCGTTTGCCGCCCTTCAGCTCGATGATCCGCAGGCGGTTCGGCGAGCCGTCCTCGCGCTTTCGGCCGGCGGCCTCGCAGACCTTGCAGGGGCCGAGGAACTTGTCCTCGTCCATTCCAGCCCAGACCTGCTTGGCGAACCCCTCGGTGTTGTCCTGGAGCTCCGTCGTGGTCTTGTGGAGCATCTCGCGGCTGATCTTCAGGACCTCGTCCTTGGAGGTCTCGCCGGCGGCGATCTGGTCCATGTCGCGCTCCAGCTCCGCGGTCATCTGGGGCGTCGCCATCTCCTGGCAGTGGGCCTTGAAGGCCTTGTAGAGCGCGATCCCGGTCTCCGACGGCTCGGGCGGGTTGGCGAACACGTAGCCGCGGTCGTAGAGCTTCTGGATGATGTCGGCGCGCGTCGCCTTGGTGCCGAGGCCCTGCTCCTCCATCAGCTCGATCAGCTTGCCCTGGCTGATGCGCGAGGGCGGCTGGGTCTCCTTGTCGACCATCCATGGCTCGCCGTCGAGGTCCAGCTTCTGGCCACGGGCCAGCTTCGGGATCTCCTCGTCGGAGGAGCGCGCGTAGGTGTAGATCGCGGCGAAGCCCGGGTCGACGACCACGGAGCCGCGCACGAAGTAGGTCTCCGAGCCGGCCTCGATGTCGGCGCGCGTGGACTCGGTGATCATCGGCTCGGCGAAGGTCGCGAGGAAGCGCCGAACGACGAGCTCGTAGACGCGGCGCTTGGCGCCCTCGAGGGCGCCGGGGTAGACGGCCTGCGTCGGGTAGATCGGGGGGTGGTCGGTGGTCTCCTTCTTGCCGCGCGTCGCCGTCAGCGGGCCCCTGTCGAGGATCGGCGCCGCCGCTTGGAAGTCGGGGATCCGCACCAGCGACTGCACCAGCTCGCGCGTGTTGAGCGACTTGGGGTAGACGGTGTTGTCGGTGCGCGGGTAGGAGATGAACCCGTCCATGTAGAGGTCCTCCGCGTAGCGCATGGCCGCCGCAGGGGTGATGCCCAGGCGGCTCGACGCGTCGGTCGTGAACGCGGTGGTGTTGAGCGGCGTGGGCGGCTTGCGCGTGTTGCGACGCGAGCTGACCTCCTTGACGACACCCGGGCTCGTGGTGCCGGCGAGGGCCGCGTCTGCCTCCGCCCTCTCCCAGAACTTGTCGGTGGCGTGGTGGGCCTCGAAGGAGCCGTCGGGGTGAGCGAACTTGGCGAAGATCTCCCAGTAGGGCTTGGGCACGTGGGCGCGGCGCTCGAGCTCGCGCTCGACGATGATCGCCAGAGTCGGGCTCTGCACGCGGCCGACCGACAGGAAGTTGGAGCCGAAGCGCCGCGTGGCCAGCGAGACGGCGCGGGTGAGCGTGGCGCCCCAGATCAGGTCGATGTCCTGGCGGGCCGCGCCGGCGCCGGCGAGGTCGTAGTCGAGCTCGTCGATCTCACCGAAGGCCCGCTCGATCTCGTCCTTCGTGAGCGCGGAGTAGCGGGCGCGCTTGACGGGCGGGCGGGCTTCCAGCTCGGAGCCGGCCACCGTGGGGTTGGAGTCGACGATCTGCTCGAGCGCCTCCAGGCCGATGAGCTCGCCCTCGCGGTCGAAGTCGGTGGCGATGATGATCTCCGAGGCGTCCTTCGCGACCTTGCGAACCGCCTTGACGACGTTCTTGTCGGTGGGCTCCTTGACGATCTGCGCGTCGATCAGGTCGTGCAGGTCGGTCTGCTGCCAGTTGGAGTAGCCCTCCGTGAACGCCGGGCCCATGACGTGGCCCTTCAGGCCGATGGCCATGTGCTCGCCCCCGGCGTCGGACCAGGTGTAGAACGGCACCTTGTAGGCGGCGTCGGCCTTCGCCGAGCCGCCGCTCAGGATGTCCGCGATCTTTTTGGCGGAGTTGTTCTTCTCGGTGACGATGAGTCGCATAAAGGGCGGCGAGGGTAGCAGGGGGTCCAAGCGGCTCCGTCGGCTTTCGCGCGCAAGCAGGCGCGCGCCGCAATGGCGGCACAATGGCTGTATGCCCCTCGCGGACGCGGACGGAGCCCGGCTTTTCTACGAGCGCGAGGGCGCCGGGGAGCCGCTCGTGCTGGTCCACGGGTCGTGGGTGGACGCCCGCGTCTGGGACGCCGTCGTGCCCCTGCTCTCGCGGTCCCTCGACGTCGTCGCCTACGACCGCCGGGGGCACAGTCGCAGCTCCTGCCCGCCGGGACAGGGGAGCATCCGTGACGACGTCGCCGACACGGCGGGGCTGATCGAATGCCTCGGCCTCGGGCCGGCGCACGTCGCCGGCACCTCCTGGGGTGGCACGATCGCCCTGCGGCTGGCGCCTGCCCGCCCGGACCTGGTGCGCAGCGTGAGCGCCCACGAGCCGCCGCTCTTCGACCTGCTCGAGGCCGAGACGCAAGCCCGCGCGAGCTGACCGACCTGCGTGCTCTCCTCGCCACGGTCGCGGCCGACCTCGAGGCAGGGGAGCTCGAGGCGGCAGCGCGCCTTTATTTCGACCGGATCGCGGCCACGCCGGGTGGCTGGGCGGGCCTCACCGGCGAGGCGCGCGGCATCCTGCTCGCCTACGCGCTCACCTAGCGGACGCGCGCCGCCAGGCCCCGAACCTCCCGGGTGAGCGCCGCGATCCGCGTGTCCTGGCGGCGGTTCGCGGCCCTCGCGGATCGCAGGGCGCGGCGCTGCTCGGCGAGCGCCGCGTGCTCCGCCTTGAGCCTGTGTGCCGCTCCCCGCAGGGCCGATAGCGCCACCCCCTGGGCGTCGACGTCGTCGATTCCCCTGTTGGTCTCGCCGAGCCCGAAGCGCCGATAAAAGGCCTGAGCCATCGGGCCCATGTGGCGGATTCGGCGAGGCTGGGCCTTGTACGACCAGGTGCGCACCGGCAGGCTCGCGACCTTCCTCAGCACGGTGCGTCCCGACACCGGCCGAACGCGGTCCTTGGCGTGGCGGTCCGAAAGCGAGGTCCAGGAGCCGGCGCCCGAGGCGAGAGTCACCCCAGCTGTCGGCGCCCCGGTGTCGGCGTCGACCGCCGAGACGAAGCGCACTCCGCCCGTGGCCCGCGCGGCGAACTCGTTGGCGGCGGCGGAGTTGAAGTCGTTGCCGTTGCTTCCGTCCGCGAACAGGAACGTACCGTCGTGGGCCGCGGCGTCGTCCGCGAATTGACCCGCGACGAAGCTCCCATCGCCGGCTGCGGTGTTGCCGCCGCCTCCGCCAACGGTGGCGGCCGCGCCGCTGGCGATGTTCGCGTTGCCGCCGGCCACCGTCGCACTGCCGCTGGTGGCGAAGTTGGCAAGGCCACCGGCCACCGTCGCACTGCCGCCGCTCGCGGTGTTGCCAAAGCCACCGCCAACCGCGGCTTGGCTGGCGCTGGCGGTGTTCAAGGAGCCTCCGCCGACCGAGGCGTTGTCGCCGCTGGCCGTGTTCATGAAACCTCCCCCGATCACGGAGTAGTTGCCGCTGGCGGTGTTGCTTCGGCCCCCGCCGACCGTCGCGCTGGGGGTGTCCGAGGTCGTCCCGGCATCGTCGCCCGCACGGTTGCCGTAGCCGCCTGAGACCGTCCCGTCGTCGTCGGTGACCCGGTTGCTGAAGCCGGACTGGCCGCCGCCTGCGATCGTCGCGCCAAAGGCGCCGGCGGTGACCGAGTTGCCGGAGTAGCCGCCGATCAGGTTCGGCGAGAGCGGATGGGGCTCGATTCGAAGCGCGCGTGCCGAGTTGACCTTGAGCTCGAGCGCCTGGTTGTCGGTGGTCCCGAGGAAGTTGGTGCCCGCGGTGGTCCCGGCGTTGCCGGTTCGCGACCAATCGCTGCCAGTCGTGTCGGTGTCGTCGGCGCAGCTCCAGGAGCTCGAGCCGTTCGACTTGGCCACCTGCCCGCTTGCGCAGCCCTGCGGCAGGCGGACGCCATTCGCGAGCGTTGGATCGGGGTAGGTACCGCTGAGGTCGCCGCCGGCCGGACCCGAGGGCGGTCCGCCGGCGACCGTGCAGCTCACGCTGCCGTCTTGGTTGACGGCGTCGAGCGCTTGTCCCGAGGAGCAGGAGCCGCTGATACGCGCCTGCAGGATCGCTCGATCGAGCGTCGACTCGTCGACCTGGTTGCCGCCGAGCGAGTTCGGCTTCACGTTCGCTGCGGAGATTGCCTTCTTGGCGAGGTCCTGGGACTTCACCTGGCCGTTCTTGATCGAACTCGAGACGACCGAGTTCTTGGGGGCGGTCCTCGCGGCCGCGGCCGCGGCCGCGGTGGTGAGGATGGCAATCGCGGCAGCGAGCGCCAGGGTGCGGGCGGGCTTGAGCATGTCTGCTCCTTTCGCTGGGGAGCAGGCCGACCCACTGGCGCGGCGCTTCCTGCTCCGTCTGGGCTCGCCGAGCCTAGCGCTGCCTGTAGGTCTGCGCGGCGCGTCGCCGGCCGTCTCAGTTACCGCTGCGCCCCTGCGCTCAGGCGGTTTCGACCGGGCGCCAGCGCTGCGCGATCAGGCTCGCGACGGCAAGGGCGACGCCCGTGACGAAGATCAGCGTGCCCATCACGAAGACCTGCGGCGGGATGCCCACCTTGACCGCCCCGTACACCCACAGCGGGAACGTGAGCGTCTGCCCCGCGACGAAGCTGGTGATGATGAAGTCGTCGATCGAGAGCGCGAACGCGAGCAGGGCAGCGGCGAGGATCCCCGGAAAGATGAGCGGCAGCGTCACCTTCCAGAAGGCCGTCCACGGGTTCGCGCCAAGGTCGTTGGCGGCGTCGATCAGGGACTGGTCGAGGTCGCGCAGGCGGGCCTGGATCACGACTACCACGAAGGCGATGTTGAAGGCGACGTGGGCGATCAGGATCGTCCCGAAGCCCCGCGGGATCCCGAAGTAGACGTAGAAGCCCAGCAGCGAGGCGCCGACCACGACCGACGGCGCGGCGATGTCGGCCAGGATCACGACGTCGGAGACCCCGCGACCGCGGAAGCGGTAGCGCGCCAGGGCAAGGGCTGCCGGGGTGCCGAGCGCCACCGCGATCAGCGTCGAGAGCGCCGCGATCTCGAGGGAGTGGACCAGCGCCGTCGTCAGGTCGGGGATGTCGAAGAGCTGGCGGTACCAATCGAGGGTGAAGCCCTTCCAGGCGAAGGTCAGGCGACCCGATGGCGCCTGGTTGAAGCCGTAGAGGATCATCACCGCGATCGGGACCAGCGTGTAGAGGATGACCACGCCGACGTAGCCGGGCAGCGCGTACCGCGACGCCCCGCGCCTGCCCTGGGCACGCCCGCCGAGGATCCCTGGCGCTCCGCGGGTCGCCGGCACGGAGCTCACACGTAGTCCTGGACGGCGCGCGCCCCGAAGGCCCGCGCGTAGACGAACATCGCCCCGAGGAGCGCTGCCATCAGCACGAGGGCAAGCGCCGACGCCACCGGGTAGTTGGCGTTCTCCACGTACTGGGTCTGGATGACGTTCCCGATCATCGTCGTGGACGGCCCGCCGAGGATCGCGGCGCTGACGTAGTCGCCGATGTTGGTGATCGCCACGAGGAGGATCCCGGCGTACACGCCCGGGAGCGACTGCGGCCAGACCACCCGCCAGAACTGCGTCCACGGACTCGCGTAGAGGTCCGCCGCCGCCTCGATGTGGGAGCGGTCGATGCTCTCGAGCGCCACGTAGATGGGCAGGCACATGAACGGCAGCGCGTCGTAGGTGAGCCCCGCGATCACGGCAACCGGCGTCGAGAGAACATGGAAGCTCTGAGGCAGGAGGCCGATGTCCTTGAGCGAGCCGAGGACGATGCCCCGGTCGGCCAGAATGAACTGCCAGGAGATGATCCGGATCACGAACGAGACGAAGAACGGCAGGAGCACGAAGAAGAGCAGCACCGACTTGCGCCGGCCGCCGTGGAACGCGATCCAGTACGCGACCGGGTACATCACGACCAGCGCGATCGCCGTCGAGGCAAGCCCGTAGTAGAAGGAGCGCCCGAACTGGGTCTTGTAGGTCGAGATGACGTCGCCGAAGATGCTGAAGTTCCAGGTCAGCTTGTACCCGTCGATCGAGTTGCCCGTCATCAGTGAGACGGCCAGGATCGCGACCAGCGGGGTGACGAAGAAGATCCCGAGCCACGCGCCCGCGGGCAGCCCGAGAAGGTACGGCGGGGCCGCCCCCCGCAAACGTGCCGTCCGTGTCGTCACGACTGGATCACCGGGTCGAAGATCGACGTCCACTCCTCGTGGTCGTCGACTCCCTTGAAGTCGTAGTAGGCGCGCAGGCGCTTCTGCATCGCGGGCGGCGGGAAGACGAGCGGGCTGTTCGCAACCGTGCCGTCGTCGAGAGGTCCCGCGATGACCTGCTGCGCGGCGGGGACCGGGCAGATGTAGTTGACCCAATCCTCGATCAGGCCCTCGACGTGAGGCTGGTAGTAGAAGTTCATCCAGTCCAGCGCGTCGACCGGGTTCTGGGCGCGCAGGGGGATCATGCAGTTGTCGTGCCAGAGCATCGCGCCCTCCTTCGGCACGACGAACTCGAGGTGCCCGAACCCCGAGTTCTGCGCCTGGAAGATGTCCCCGGACCAGGCCTGCGTGATCCAGGTGTCGCCGTCCTCGAGGGCCTTGATGTAGCTCTGGTCGTAGTACTGGCGGACGATGCCGTCGTCGCGCTGCTTCACCAGGAGGTCCGCGGACTTCTTCCAGTCCGCCGGCGTCGAGGTCGGCGGGTCGATGCCCAGGGCCAGCATGCCCACGGTGCCGAGCTCGGTGTCGTCGGACATCATCCCGACCTTGCCCTTGAACGCCGGGTCGAAGAGGTCGTGGACGCTCGTGATCTTGCGGCCCGTGGCGCGGGGGTCGTAGCCGATGCCCGTCATCCCCGCCTGCCAGGTGACCGTGTAGGTGTTCTTGGGGTCGAACACCGGGTGCTTGGCGATCGGGCCGGCGTAGCGAGCGAAGTTGGGGAGGCGCGAGTGGTCCAGCGGGACCAGCCACCGGTTGGCGATCATCTGCGTCAGCTCCCAGCCGTCGCTGAAGACCACGATGTCGTAGCCGATGCCCTGCTTGGCCTGGAGAACGGGGCTGATCTGGGCGAAGAACGAGGCGTTCTCCTCGATCACCGGCCGGTAGTTCACGTTGATCCCGGTCTGCGCGGTGAACTTGTCGATCGACGGATGCGTGCCGTGGGACTGGTCGATGTAGAGCGGCCAGTTCGCGAAGTCGAGGGTGCCGGTGCGCTGCTGCTGCTTCCACCAGTCGTCCCAGTTGAAGCCGGCCTGCCAGCCGGTGTCGCGCGTCCCCGAGATGCCGCAGGCTGAGAGCAGCGGCGCCGCGCTGAGCCCCAGGCCGGCTGCGGCCGCGGACTGGAGAAGCCGGCGCCGCGACAGGCGCGGCTGCGTCAGCCCGCGTGCAAAGGCGGGTCCGAGGTCTTGACCACGCGTCGAGGGCTCCTGACCTGGGAGCCCTCCCGCCGGGGAATCATCCGGGTGCTCCATGCCCTGCGGGAGATCCTACTCTCGGCGCTCGCCGGCCGACCCGCGCGACTCGCCGGCGGCTCGCAGGGCGCACAGCCCACGCTCTACCCTTCGGCCATGCCCGCCCAGGCCTATGCCGGCAAGGAATGCGTCTGCCAGCTCCGCAAGGGGATCTGCGACCAGTCCTGCGTCCGGGGAATGCTCGAGACCCCGCTCTACATCGCGTGCCTGCGACTGTCGGGCCGCAACTGCCTGGTGGTCGGCGGCGGCGACATCGGCCTCGAGAAGGTCGAGGGCCTGCTCGCCTGCGACGGCCATGTGACGCTGGTGGCGCCGCAGGCCCATCCCGAGCTCGAGCGGCTCGCCGCGGAGGGCTCGATCGACTGGGAGCGGCGCGAGTTCGAGGCCTCCGACCTCCAGGGCAAGTTCATGGCCATCGCCGCCACGAACGACACCGACGTCAACATCTCCGTCTACGACGCTGCCGAGGAGCGGGCGATGCTGGTCAACGTGGTCGACGTGCCGCCCCTGTGCAACTTCATCCTGCCCGCGATCGTGCGGACGGGCCCCCTGGCGATCGCGATCTCCACGGCCGGCGCCTCCCCCGCGCTCGCCAAGCGCATGAAGCGCGAGATCGCAGACACCTATGGCGAGCCGTACGCGCGCCTGGCGATCATCCTCAACGACGCCCGCGGCTGGGCGAAGGGGACCCTCCCCACCTACCAGGACCGCAAGCAGTTCTTCGAGGGCATCGTCAACGGCGATCCCGACCCCATCGAGCTGCTTCGCGAGGGCCGCGACCGCGAGGTCGTCGAGCTCGTGGAGGCGGCGAAGGCCTCCGTGCCGGTCGTAGCTCCCTAACGCCGAGCAGCCAGAGCGAGCGCGACGACGGCTGCGGCGCTGGCCGCGACGATCGCCCCCGCGAGGAGTGCGGCGCGCGGGTTCTGCTCGCCGAGGACGCCGCCGGCCTGGCCCGCCGACATCACCGACCCCCTGGCCGCAGCCGATAGGGCCGAGCCGAACGAGGCGGCCGACCCGACGGAGAGGGCAGAGGCGGCGGAACCGATGCTGGCGAACGACAGGGCCGAGCCGACCGAGCCGATCGAGAGGAAGGACCCCTTCGACGCGATCGAGAGAACCGAGTCCTCCGACCACAGCGAGAGGGTCGACTCCGCCACGGGCCCCTCAGCCGGCGGGCAGCGCGTAGATCGCAATCGCCGCGAAGTGCGCGGCGGCGGCGCCCAGCACGAGCACGTGGAAGATCTCGTGGTAGCCGAACACGGCCGGGTTGGGGTCGGGCCGCTCGCGTGCGTAGATCACGGCTCCGGTGGTGTAGAGCGCGCCGCCCACCGCGATGAGCACGGCCGCTCCGATTCCGGCGTCGATTGCGATCGCCGGGAAGGCAACCGCGCCGATCCAGCCGACGCCGACGTAGACCAGCGCGGCGACCCACTTGGGGGCGTCGACCCAGATCAGCTCGACGACGATGCCGACCGCGGCGCCCGCCCAGACCGCGATGAGGATTGCGGCCGCGAAGGCGCCGTGCAGGACGAGCAGGGCGAACGGCGTCAGCGTGCCCGCGATCAGCAGGAAGATCATCGAGTGGTCCAGGCGGCGCATCCACAGGCGCGCCCGCGGCCGCCGCCAGTTCACCCGGTGATAGAGCGCACTGGTGCCGAGCAGCCCCGCCAGGCAGAAGGCGTAGACGCCGGCGGCGAGCTTGGCCTTGTCGGAGGGGGCGGCGAGGACCAGGATCACGCCGGCGAGGACGGCAACGGGGAACGCCCATTCGTGGAACACGCCGCGAAGCTTCGGCTTGACCTTGGCGATGGCATCCGCCGCGTTCTCCTTGGCGCTCGCCATCGCATCCGCCGCGTTCCCCCTGGCGGTCGCGATCGTCTCGGCCGCGTTCTCTCGCGCGCTCGCCATCGCCCCCGCCGCGTTCTCACGCGCGGCAACGACGTTCTCCCTGGCGGTGGCCACCTTGTCCGCCGCCCCGCGCCTCAGGTCATCGACCACATAGGAAGCGTACCCCGCCGCGGCGGCGATCAGGGATCGTTGTCGATTATCTGGCCGATGCCGCTGGAGTCGGCAATCGTGGCTGCCGTCGCGCCCGAGAGGCCGACGGTGAAGATCTCGTCCGATTCGGCGGTCGTGTCGCCGATGATTTGGACCGTGATCTGCTTGCTGGTCTCGCCCGCGGCGAAGTCGAGAGTGCCGCTGGTCGAAACGTAGTCAGCGCCGGGCGTCGCGGTGTCGCCCTGACCTCCGGTCGCGAAGTCCACGCTCGCGGGGAGGTCCGTTGCCCCTGTGAGCGTGACCGTGAACACGGCGTCGACCGTTCCGGTGTCGCCCTCGTGCACCTGGACGTCGTCGATCGCAAGGCTGGGCGGGTCGTCGTCGTTGGTGATGAAGCCGACGGCCCCCGCGGTGCCCATGCTCACCGTGGGCGACGGGTTGGAGACCGTGGCCACGAAGACCTCGTCGTTCTCGTAGGTGGCATCACCGAGGATCGGCACCGTGAAGTCCTGCTCGGTGTCGCCGGGCGCAAAGTTCAGCTGGGTGGGGCCCGTGGTGGTGTAGTCGCTGCCGGGCGTGGCGTTGCCCCCGGGAACAGTCTGCGCGTCGACGCTGATGGGCTTGCCGCTCGGACGCGACAAAGTCACCGGAAGGGTCTCGTTGCCGCTGCCGCTGTTGCCCTCGTCCTGGGAGGTTCCGTGGATCGAGACTGTCGGCGCCGGATCGTCGTCGAGGATGAAGCCGGTCACGTGATTGCGGGTGAGCTTCGCTCCGCGCGGGTTGGAGAGCTTGAGCTTCACGGTCTCGGCGTACTCGTCGTTGAGGTCGCCATGGACCGGGACCTTGATGAAGGCCGAGGCCGCCTTGTGCTTGATCTTCGCGGTGCCGGTCACGTCGGTGTAGTCGGCCGCGCTCGCCGTGCCGGCGGACGTGGCGTAGTCCACCTTCACGGGCTTGCGCCCCGGCTTGGAGTCGAGCAGCTCGAACTTCAGGTTGTGGGTGCCGGAATCGCCCTCGCGCATGAACGCGCTGAGCGGGGTCAGCTTCGCCTGCTTGGCCTGCGCCGCGGCGGGCGCCGCCAGCAGCGCCACGGTCGCCACCGCCAGCGCCGCGCGGCGTGCCCCGCCGAAGGTGTGCTCCCGCATGCTCACCACGCCGATCGTACAGCGCGCGGCGCCGCTGCGCCCCCCCTTCCCGCAACGTCCGAATTCGCTCGTGGACGCGAAACGCGGACATGGGTAGCGTTTCTCGTCCATCGATGACAGGTGCCGCGTGGGGACGCTATATGTAGCGCGTCGTTGGACACGGTAAACGCTATGTGTGGGTATAATTGTGGGAGTGGATTGTCCTCAGTGCAAGCGCTCGACGCGGGTCATCGAGAGCCGCCCCGCCGACGACGGCCTCGCCGTTCGCCGGCGTCGATCGTGCTCGGACTGCGGGCACCGCTTCACCACGTACGAGCGCCAGGAGGCCGAGCCGCTGTGGGTGCGAAAGCGCGACGGCGCCCGTCAGCGCTTCGATGCCGGCAAGCTCAACGCCGCCCTCACCAGGGCGGCGCACAAGCGGCCGGTCTCCCGCCGCGACATCAACGAGATCGTCAGCGCCGTCGAGCCGCTGATCGTGGCGAACGGGGGCGAGCTGAGCTCCGAGCTGATCGCGTCTCATTGCCTGGATCACCTCGGCCGAGTCGACCACGGCGCCTATCTGCAGTTCGCCGGCACGCTGCCCGAGCCGAACCCGGATTTTGCGGGCTCGGGGGGCGGCGACGGCCGGAGGGGTTCCGTCCGGGAGCCGAGCAACCATGGGTAGTCCACCCCCAAAGCCAGGACGAGGAGAGGACTTGATGGCTGAAACCGCTGCAAAGCAAGCAAATCCGGACGTCGCGGGACTGACCGTCGAGCGCCGCTACACCACCCCTGGTGTCCATCCCTACGACCAGATCGAGTGGGAGATCCGCGACGCCCTGATCGGCGACCCCGAGAACCCCGCGTTCGAGCAGCGCGGCGTCGAGTTCCCGAAGTCGTGGTCGCAGAACGCGACGAACATCGTCGCCCAGAAGTATTTCCGCGGCCGTCTCGGCTCCGACGAGCGCGAGAGCTCCGTCAAGCAGATGATCACCCGCGTCGCCGGGACGATCGCCGGCTGGGGTCGCGACGGCGGCTACTTCGCCACGTCCGAGGACGCCGACGCCTTCGAGGCCGAGCTCACCCACATCCTGCTCCACCAGCAGGCCGCCTTCAACAGCCCGGTGTGGTTCAACGTCGGCTTCGAGGAGCACCCGCAGTGCTCCGCCTGCTTCATCCTCTCCGTGGACGACACGATGGAGTCGATCCTCGACTGGAACACCAAGGAGGGCCAGATCTTCCGCGGTGGCTCCGGCTCCGGGATCAACCTCTCCAACATCCGCGGCTCCGTCGAGCACCTCTCCAAGGGTGGCCTCGCCTCGGGCCCCGTCTCGTTCATGCGCGGCGCCGACGCCTGGGCCGGCACGATCAAGTCGGGCGGCAAGACCCGGCGCGCGGCCAAGATGGTCGTCCTCGACGTCGACCATCCCGACATCGAGCACTTCATCTGGTGCAAGGCCAAGGAGGAGAAGAAGGCCAACGCCCTGCGCGACGCAGGCTTCGACATGTCGATCGACGGCGAGGGCTTCACCTCCATTCAGTACCAGAACGCCAACAACTCGGTTCGCGTCTCCGACGCTTTCATGGAGGCCGTCGAGGCCGACGCCGACTGGGAGCTCGTCGCCCGCAACGGCGGCGGCGTGACGAAGACCGTCAAGGCTCGTGACCTGATGGGCCAGATCGCCGAGGCGGCCTGGCAGTGCGCGGACCCGGGCGTGCAGTACGACACGATCATCAACCGCTGGCACACCTGCCCCGAGTCGGGCCGGATCAACGCGTCCAACCCGTGCTCGGAGTACATGCACGTCGACGACTCGGCCTGCAACCTCGCGTCGATCAACCTCATGAAGTTCCGCCGCGACGACGGGTCCTTCGACACCGCGGACTTCGAGCACGTGGTCGACACGGTGTTCCTGGCTCAGGAGATCGTCGTGTCCCCGTCGAGCTACCCGACGAGCGAGATCGGCGACAACGCCCGCGCGTTCCGCCAGCTCGGCCTGGGCTACGCCAACCTCGGCGCGCTGCTGATGTCGGACGGGCTGCCCTACGACTCCGACGACGGTCGCAACGTCGCCGGCGCGATCACCGCGCTGATGACCGGGCGCGGCTACCGCAAGTCGGCCGAGATCGCCGCGGCCGTCGGGCCCTACGCGGAGTACTTCAAGAACCGCGAGGCTCACAACGCCGTGATGGGCATGCACCGCGACGCCGCCTACAAGCTCGACGACGAGGGCGTCAAGGGCGACCTGGTCGAGGCGGCTCGCCGCGCATGGGACGAGGCGGTCGAGCTCGGCGACGAGCACGGCTACCGCAACGCCCAGGCGACGGTGCTCGCGCCCACGGGGACGATCTCGTTCCTCATGGACTGCGACACGACGGGCATCGAGCCCGACTTCTCGCTCGTCAAGTTCAAGGAGCTGGTCGGCGGCGGCCAGATGACGATCGTCAACCGCACCGTCCCGATGGCCCTCACAACCCTGGGCTACACCGAGACCGAGGTCGACCAGATCGAGGCCTACATCAACGAGAAGAGCACGATCGTCGGCGCGCCGGGCCTGAAGGATGCCCACCTGCCGGTGTTCGACGTGGCGGTCGGCGAGCGGGCCATCTCGCACATGGGCCACATCAAGATGATGGCCGCGGCGCAGCCGTTCCTGTCCGGGGCGATCTCGAAGACGGTGAATCTGCCGCAGACGGCCGGCGTCGACGACATCGCCGAGGCCTACACCGAGGGCTGGAAGCACGGCCTGAAGGCGCTGGCCATCTACCGCGACGGCTCCAAGACCGCCCAGGCCCTGCGCACGGACGCCCAGGACAAGAAGGACGAGGCTCCCGAGGATGCCACCCGGCCGTACCGCCGGCGAATGCCCCGCGAGCGGCAGTCGATCACGCACAAGTTCTCGATCGCCGGCCACGAGGGCTACATCACGGCTGGCATGTACGAGGACGGCACTCCCGGCGAGATCTTCCTGACCGACATCGGCAAGGAGGGCTCGACGATCAAGGGGTTGATGAACGCGTTCGCGACGTCGGTCTCGATCGGCCTGCAGTACGGCGTGCCGCTCGAGTCGCTGGTCCGCAAGTTCAGCTACATGCGGTTCGAGCCGGAGGGCATCACCAACAACCCGGAGATCCCCTTCGCCAAGTCGCTGCCCGACTACATCATGCGCTGGCTCGCCTCACGGTTCGGGGATGCCGACCTCCAGGAGGAGCTCGGAATCCTCACCCCCGAGGTTCGCGCCCGCAAGGAGGCCGACGCCGCGATGTACGTGCAGGAGGGCCCGGCGCCCTCCAACGGCGGCAACGGGACGAACGGCCACACCGAGAGCAGCGGCAACGGCGGCTCGGTCGCGCCGACGGCGGCGCTCACCGACACTCCGCCGGTGGTCCCGGCCAAGATGTCCGGCCTCGACCTCGGCCCGGCCTGCGACCAGTGCGGGGGCATGATGCAGCGCACGGGCTCGTGCTACACGTGCTCGAGCTGCGGCCAGAACACCGGTTGCGGTTGAGCCTCACCACCGTCTGAGCTGATCGAAGGGCGCCTGCGGGCGCCCTTCGTCGTTCAGGCGGAGCTTGTCGCTGCGATCAGCCAAACAGGGGCGAAGATGATCCCACGCGCCAGAGCGACTGGCAGGGCCGAGAGCCTATAGTCGTGTCGATGCTGGCGGCACTCGCAGTCGTCATCCCGCTCGGCTTGGGCGGCGCGATTAGCCCCGTGATGTTGACCGAGCAAAGCGTGCTCCTCGCCGGCCCCAGCGGTGGCAGGAGCGCGGCGCGCTACGCCGCCGGCGTAATCCTCACCACGCTCCTGATCGTCGTCGCCATCGTGCTGTTCGGACGCGCGATCTCGCTCCCGACCGAGCCGAACCTCGATGCGACGCTCGACCTCGTTCTCGGCCTGGTCTTGGTCAACGTGGCAGTTCTCGTTTTCGTCTCCGGGCGGCGTCGGGGCGAGTCACCGAGTCACAAGAGCCGTGACGACCCGGGTGCGAGTGGTTCGCGCCGGGCTCGAGCGGCGTTTGCGTTCGGCGTGTTCGCCATGGCGACGAATGTCACGACACTGGCCCTGATCGCACCGGCCTCCAAAGAAATCTCCAGAGCCGACGTCGCGATCGCAGCTGAAGCGGTGCTCGTCATCGTGCTCGTCGGCCTGGTTTCGATGCCGGCATGGGTCCCCCTCGTCCTGACCAGAGTTGCCCCAGATCCCAGCCAGCGTGGGCTCGCGGCTGTGCGCGATCAGATCTCTAGGCACGGTCGCACGGTCACCGTCGGGATACTCAGCGCCGCCGGGCTCTTCTTCATCGGACGCGGCCTCATGCGGTTGCTCGGCTGATTGATACCGGCGCAGCTTTGGCTGCTGTTCGTCCGAAGCGCTACTCCACTACGCCCGCCGCCCGCAGAGCCCCCTCACGTGACAGATAACTCGCGGCACTGACGACGTTCTCCTGCGACATCGCCGTCAGTGTCTCACGAAGGTTGCGCTTTCCACCGAAGCGCTATTGCGCTTCTTGTCCAACGCGGTAGACATGGTCGCGCCAGCCCAAGGTCACTTTGATGTCTTGACCTTGACCCCGTCCACCTCGATCTGCAGTCCGCCCTGATTGGCGGCAACCGCGAAGCGGAGCTTGACGCTCTGCCCATCGAACTTGGCGAGGTCGGCGCTGATCGCCTTCGGGTGCATTGTCTGGGGGTCGCCGACCTTGGTGCGAAAGAGGTTCTTGAGGACGTCGGAATTGTCCACGGAATGGAGTCGTGCGTGCGCCCGTATCAAGTCGATTCGGTATTGCTGGTTGTCGATGCCATGGTTGGCGTCAGCCCTCGCGTTGAGGTCGTGGGGCGTGGCGAAGCCTGGCGCGAGGTTGTGGTAGCCCGAAATCAGCGTCAGCTTCGCGTGCTTGGGGACCTTGAACCCTTGAGAAAGGATCGGCGTGGCCGGGCCTCCCTGCGATTCCGTCGCAGCGTGGCCACCCCTGGGCGGAGGCGGCAGCCCGGGGTCCGCATCCGTATAGACCTGCCAGAGGGCGAAGCCCGTGTCCGTGTTGGCTGCCCATCCCGTGAAGTCGCCCGTTTCGAAGCCGCCGTTCTTGATGACGGGGGCCGACGCTACGGCCGCGCCGGCAAGGACCGCCGCAGAGACCGCAAGGACAACAAAGAAGCCGAGAGCGAAACGCGGGCCCTTCGTTACCTTTGCCACGAGGCCATCCTACTCCACGGATACGGGCCCGTCCGCCGGAAGGCCGACTCCGAGCATGTCGCCCTCGCTGTCGCGAAACCACGCGCCCAGCTCGCGGGTGCCCTTGTGGGAATAGTTGCCCTGGATCTCGGCGACGCCGTCGACCGTGGTCATTCCCGGCAGGTCGTATTCCTCGAACACGACGCCGCGCTGCGCAGCTCGGCGACCGTCGCGCGCAGGTCGTCGACCTCGAAGGCCATCTGCGTGTACTCCCCGGAGCGCCCGGCCTCAGAACTCGATCTGCGACCCCATCAGCACCGTGCGGTGGCGCGGCAGGTGGAAGTAGTCGGCGGCGTCCGCCGAGCTCTCCGCCGTCACCTCGAACAGGCCCTTGCGCCAGGCGGCCATCCCGGGCGCGTCCGTTCGGCGCAGCTCGATCCGCGAGAGGAAGTAGGAGGCCTGGTCGACTTCCAGCGGGCACTCGAGGCCGGCCTCGTTCGCTCGACTGAGGACCGCGGGCACGTCGGGCTCCTCGGCGTAGCCGAAACGGGCCGTCACGAACGAGATGCCGTCGTCGCTGTAGCCGAGGTCGTCGACCAGGATCCGCTCGTCGTCGGCAACCCGGGGCACGGGGATCGTCTCGACCCAGAGGATCACCACGTGCTCGTGCAGTGAATGGTGATGCTCGACCGTCTCGCGCATGGCCAGCGGCGCCGTCGTGCGGCCGCGGTTGAGGAACACCGCGGTCCCCGGCACCCGGATGAGAGGCGGATCCAGCTCTCTGATCGACGTGACGAAGTCCTCCAGCGGCCCCTCCTCGCGCCGACGCTCGGCGGTGACGAGCGCGCGCCCCCGTGCCCAGGTGCTCATGACCGTGTACGCGGCGACGCCGATCAGCAGCGGCAGCCACCCGCCGTGGCCGAACTTGGTGAGGTTCGCCGAGAAGAACGAGAGGTCGAAGAACAGGAAGAACGCTGCTCCGCCGGCGACCATCCACATCGGCTTTCGCCCGCGGTTGCGGGCCAGATAGAAGAAGAGGATGGTCGTGATGATGAAGGTGCCCGTGACCGCGGTCCCGTAGGCAAACGCGAGGCGCGTCGAGCTGCGGAAGGCAAAGATCAGCGCCAGCACCGACACCATCAGCAGCCAGTTCACCAGCGGCACGTAGACCTGCCCGATCTCGCTGTCGGAGGTGTGGCGGATGCGCAGCCGCGGCAGATAGCCGAGCTGGACGGCCTGGTGGGCCACCGAGAAGGCGCCCGAGATCACCGCCTGAGATGCGATGACCGTCGCAACCGTTGCGAGGACGACCATGGGGATCTGGCCCCAGTGCGGCACGAGCTGGAAGAAGGGTGCGCCGGCGGTGACGTCGGCGCCCCCGATCAGCAGCGCCCCCTGCCCCAGGTAGTTGAGAATGCAGGCCGGGAACACCAGCACCAGCCAGGCTCGGGTGATCGCCGGGCGCCCGAAATGGCCCATGTCGGCGTACAGCGCCTCCGCCCCGGTCACCGCGAGGACCACGGCGGCCAGCGAGAAGAACGCGGTCGCGGTGTCGTTGACGACGAAGCTCGCCGCGTAGGAGGGCGAGAGCCCCTTGAGGACCTCGGGATGGCCGGCGATCCCGTGGATCCCAAGGGCCGCGATGGTCGCGAACCACACGACCATGACCGGCCCGAAGAAGCGGCCCACCACGCTCGTCCCGCGGCGCTGCACCACAAAGAGGGCGACGATGATCACGACCGTGACCGGGATGACGATGTCGTGCAGCGACGGCTCGACGACCTTCAGCCCCTCCACGGCCGACAGGACCGAGATGGCCGGCGTGATCATGCTGTCCCCGAAGAACAGCGAGGCCCCGAAGATGCCCAGGGCGGACAGGGCCAGGACCGTCCGCCGCCTGCGCACGTTGAGCCCCCGGATCAGCGAGATCAGGGCCATGATCCCGCCCTCGCCGTCGTTGTCGGCCCGCATCACCAGCAGGACGTACTTGCAGGTCACGAGCACGGTGACCGACCAGAAGATCAGCGAGACGACGCCGTAGATGTTGTCGAGGCTGGCCTGGACCGGGTGCGGGTCGTTCGGGCTGAAGACGGTCGGGATCGTGTACAGCGGGCTCGTCCCGATGTCGCCGAACACCACCCCCAGGGCCCCGACGAACGCTGCCGCCGCCGCGGGCTTCGCCGGCCCCACGGCGCTTCGCTCGTCACGCTTCGACACCCCGTGAAGCTACACGCGCCCGCTGGACGTGATCGCGGCGCCGGCGCTTGGGCCTAACCTGCCGACTCCCTTGGGACCGCTGGAAGCACTCGCGATCTTCGCCGCCGGCATCGGCGCCGGGACCATCAACGCGGTGGTCGGCAGCGGCACGCTCATCACCTTCCCCGTCCTGATCGGCCTGGGCTATGCGCCGGTCACGGCGAACGTCTCAAACAACATCGGCCTGGTCCCGGGAGCCGTGGCGGGCTCGTGGGGCTACCGCCGCGAGCTCAGAGGCCAGCGCCGGCGCGTGCGCAGCCTGGCCGGGTTCTCCGCCGCGGGCGCCGTATGCGGCGCGGTCGCCCTGCTCGAGCTTCCGGCGTCGACGTTCGAGGCGATCGTCCCCGTGTTCATCGCCGTGGCGCTCGTCCTGGTCGTCATGCAGCCGCGGCTGACCAAGCGCCTGGAGGGGCGCGAGGCCGGCTCGCCGCACGGCGGGGCCGGCATGCGAGCGATGGTATTCGGCACCGGCATCTACGGCGGGTACTTCGGCGCCGCGCAGGGGATCATCCTCATCTCCCTGCTGTCGCTCGGGCTGCGCGAGCACCTGCAGCGCGCGAACGCGCTGAAGAACGTCCTCGCCATGCTGGTGAACCTCGTGGCCGGCCTGATCTTCGTGTTCGCCGCTCACGTGAACTGGGGCGTTGCCGGCCTGATCGCCGCCGGCTCGGTGGTGGGCGGCTACCTCGGGGCACGCTACGGCAGGCGCCTCGACCCCGCCGCGCTTCGCGTGCTGATCGTCGTCGTCGGGATCGCGGCGATCGCCCGGCTCACGGTGCTCTGACGAGCGGCTGCGGATCGGTCAAGCTTGGGGCCATGCCGACACTCCTTGCCCTTCACCTGATGGCCGCAGCGGTTTGGGGAGGCGGCGTGGTCTTCCTCGGCGTGGCCGCGGGCGTCGCGCGCAGGACGATCCCCGAGCGCGAGCGCATCGAGTTCTTCCGCGCGATCGGCATGCGGTTCCTCTACGTGTCGCTCGGCGCCGCGCTGACCCTGCTCGCAACCGGGATCGCGCTCACCCACGACCACCTGGGCTCGCTGCGCCTGCTCTCCACCGGCGCCGACGGCAAGCTCATCTTCGCGAAGACCGTCGTCTTCGCGACCGTCCTCGCGCTGGCGGCCGTGCACGGCCTGCGCCTCGGTCCGCGCATCCGCGAGCTGCGACAGCGCGCGCTGGCCGACCCCGGCGACGAGGCGGAAGCAGCGGCGCTTCGCCGCACGCTGGCGCTGTCCGGCGCGACGTCGGTGCTGATGCTCGTGGGGACGATCGCCATCTTCGTCCTGGCCGCCCATATCTCCTGAGGGGCCCGGCTTGCTTCACTGCGCGGTGATGGAGGTCCTGCTCGCCGAGGTCGCGCTGCCGCTGAAGGTCATCGCTGCGATCGTCGTCTTCGGTCCCGCGATCGTCTTCGTGCGCTTCCTGATCCGCGCCGCCCGCGAGGACGGCGAGATCGAGGAGGAGCGCAGGCGGGGCGGGTCCAGCGAGTCCTAGGCCGCTCGCCGCCTAAACCACGCCGGGAGCGGGGCGGGCGCGCGAGGCCTCGCGCGCGGGCTCGAGGCGCCCGGCGGCGGCGACCGCCCAGAGCGTGGCCAGCCACGTCGCGGTGGCGAGGACGACGTGGACCCAGACCAGCTCGCCGGGCAGCTTCGCGAACCACTGGACGGCGCCCACTGCCCCCTGCGCCGCGAGCAGGACGAGCACGTATGTCAGTGGCCTCAGCGCGCGGCGCTCGCCGCCCTCGCGGCGAAGCAGGAGCCACACGCCCACCCCGGCCAGGCCGAAGATCCCGGCGATCGCCGCGTGGCGCTGAACCGCCCACTCGAGCGTCCCGGTGCCCTCGAAGGTGAAGCGATGAACGAGCTGGCCGGCGTGGGCGCCGGCGTGCGGGCCCGATGCCGTGGTGACCGTGCCGGCCAGGATCGTGAGCTGGCCGAGCGGGATCAGCCCGCGCACTGCCCAGACGCCGAGGCGGTCGGGCGAGCGGGGCCGCTCGCCCGGCTCGTAGCGCGAGCACCACATCAGGGCAAAGGACGCGTCGAGCAGCATCATCGAGACGATGAAGTGGCTCATCACGAGCCCCGGGGCGAGGTGGTAGCGCACCACGAGCCCGCCCAGGATCGCCTGGGCGATCACGCCGACCGGCAGCAGCGCCCCGAACAGGGCGAGGTGCCAGCGGTAGGGGCGCCGGCGAAAGGCGAGCACGCTCGCGGCGATCACTGCGATGCCGACGAAGCCGGTGAAGATCCGGTTCGCGTACTCGATGACCGCGTGCGCGTCGAGCGGGGGGACGGTGCCGCCGTAGCACTTGGGCCAGTCCGGGCACCCGAGCCCCGAGCCGGTGAGGCGCACCGCCGCGCCGGTGACGACGATCGCCGCGAGCGCCGCCAGGGCGACGGCGGCGACCAGGAAGTAGCGCTCCGGCGTGAGCGTGAATGAACGCAGGCGGCTCAGCACGGGTGGATAGCTTGGCAAAGCCGCGGGGCGCGCTAGGCGCCGCGCTCTGCGATCAGCAGGGTCTGGGCGGCGCGGCCGATCGGCCCGCGCTCGTCGTGCAGCGCCGTGTCGGTGAGCCCGAGGCCGTCGCGCTCGGGGATCGTCACCGACTCGAGGCCCACCCACTCGCCCTCCGGAGGCCGGACCAGGTGGATGGTCAGGTCGACGTTGATGAAGATGAAGCGCCGGTAGTCGAGGGGGCCGCTGATCCCGTTGCCGGAGTCGGCGGCGATCGCCACGCGCTGAAGCGGCGTGGGCTCCTCCCCGGCGACCAGGGGATGGCGCATCCGCATCCAGGCGATCGCCGGTCCCGGCCGGGTGAACTCGCCGGTGACGAACCGGTACTCCATGGCCGTGTGGTAGCCGACGTCCTGGCCGGTCGCGAAGAACCCCGTGTCGCGGCCCTCCTGCGGCCCGGCGACGTGCCTGCGCGCTAGCACCGAGCCCGAGCCCCCCGCCAGCTCCTCGCTGCCGAGCCCGGCCGGCAGGTCGACCTCGTCGGTGCGGATGCGCCAGGCCCGCGCGACCATCACCTCCCCCTCGTCGCTGGAAAGGGTTGCCTCGGCCAGCTCGACCGAGCGCCCGGGGCGCACGATCCTGGCGCTCGCCCGAAGCCGCGCGATCGGCACGGGCTTCAGGATCTCGAAGGTGATGCGGCCCACCCGGCGGGGGCCGTCGGCAGGCAGAAGCTCGACCTCGCGGGCCAGGAGCGCCGCCGGCGGACCCGCGTGCTGAGAGCCCGGCTCCCAGGGCCCGCGGGTCAGCTCGGTCGCGACGTAACGGCCGCCATCGGGCTGGTAGAAGGACTCGGGCACGGGCGGGATCCTGCCAGGTACGCGTAACGTCAGACGGGCGCGGAGGACTCAACAAGCGACCGATTCGAAGGAGAATCCACCGATGGAGAAGGTTCAGAAGTCAGACGCCGAGTGGCGCACCGAGCTCACGCCCGAGCAGTACGAGGTGCTGCGCGAGAAGGGCACCGAGCGCGCCTTCACCGGCGCCTACTGGGACCAGAAGGGCGAGGGCGTCTATCGCTGCGCCGGCTGCGGCGCGGAGCTCTTCAGCTCGGACACCAAGTTCGACTCGGGCACGGGCTGGCCCAGCTTCTACGCCCCCATGGACGAGGCCCCGGTCGACACCGAGGAGGACCGCGGCTTCTTCATGAAGCGCACCGAGGTCCACTGCTCGAAGTGCGGCGGCCACCTGGGCCACGTGTTCGACGACGGGCCGAACCCCACGGGGCAGCGCTACTGCATCAACAGCTGCTCGCTGGAGTTCGACGAGAACGAGGACTGACCGGCGCGCGGCGGGCGTTCAGCCCGCCGCACCGCCGATGACCGCGGGCGCGCCCGCGTCGACGAGGGCCTGCGGCAGGGCGACCGAGCCGTCCTCCTGCTGGCCGTTCTCCATCAGGGCGATCAGCGTGCGGCTGACGGCGACCGCGGTCCCGTTCAGCGTGTGGACGTGCAGCGGCGCTGCCTCTGACTTGGGCCGGTAGCGGCAGTCGATCCGGCGGGCCTGGAAGTCGGTCGTGTTGGAGCACGAGGTCAGCTCGCGGTAGCGCTGCTGGCTGGGGATCCACGCCTCGCAGTCGAACTTGCGCGCGGCGGGCGCGCCCAGGTCGCCGACGGGGATGTCGACCACGCGGTACGGGATCTCGAGCGCCTGGAGGATCCCCTCCTCGACGGCCAGGAGGCGCTCGTGCTCGGCGTCGGAGGCATCGGGCTCGACGAAGGCGAACATCTCGACCTTGTCGAACTGGTGCACGCGGAAGATGCCGCGGGTGTCCTTGCCGGCGGCGCCGGCCTCGCGGCGAAAGCACGTGGAGATGCCGCAGTAGCGGCGCGGGACCTCGCCGGGACCCAGGATGTCGCCGGCGTGGAGCGCCGCGAGAGGCACCTCGGACGTGCCCACCAGGAACAGCTCGTCGCGCTCGACCTCGTAGATCTGCTCGCGCTCGCCGGGGAAGAAGCCGGTGCCGAACAGGGGCGCGTCGCGAACGAGCACGGGCGGGACGACGGGCTCATATCCCTCGGCGCGCGTGCGCTCGACGGCGAAGCGGATGAGGGCCAGCTCCACCATCACCAGGTCGCCCAGCAGGTAGGAGAAGCGCGCGCCCGACGCTGCGGCCGCCTTCTCCATCTCGATCCAGCCGTGCTCGAGGCCGATGTCGAGGTGGTCGCGCGGCTCGAAGCCGAAGTCGCGCGGCGCGCCGACCTCGCGCAGGGTGACCGCGTCCTCGTCGGTGTCGCCGTCGGGCGCATCGGGGTGCGGGAGGTTCGGGAGGTCGGTGACCAGCGCGTCGCGGCGCTCCTCGATCTTGGCGATCTCGGCCGTGAGGGCCTTCGCCTCGGCCGCGACCTCGCGCATGGCGGCGATCGCCTCGTCGGCGTCGTCGCCCGAGCGCTTGGCCTCGGCGATCGCATCGGACGCCCTGTTCTGACGGGCGCGGCGCTCCTCGACCTGGGGCAGCAGCTCCCGCCGGCGCGCGTCGAGCGCCAGCGCCTCGTCGAGCTTCTCGGCCGCGCCGCGCCGCGCCAGCGCCTCGCGCGCCGGAGCCGGGTCGTCGCGGATGCGCCTCAGATCTAGCGCGGCAGCCTCTCGCTACGGAGTGGTCGAGGTCTCGCCCGGGCGCGGGCTCGACTGTTCCTTGGTCCCCGCGTACTCCGCGACGAACTCGGCGACCTTCTGCGCCTGGGCGCCGGTGACGATGTTCTGGGGCATGATCCCGCCCGAGTAGCCGCCGTTGCGGATGGCGAAGAGGACGTCGGCCTTGTTCTCCACCCGGGCGTCGAGGTTCGGCCCCTGGGCACGAACCGAGCGCGCGTCGGAGCCCTGAGTCCCGGCGGGCGCGAGCGTGTGGCAGCCCCCGCAGCGCTGCGAGAAGAGCTCGGCGCCCTGGTAGGCGGGATCGGACTGCGAAACGGAGACCTTCTGGGTCCCGCACGCGGCTAGTGCCAACCCGAGGGCGGCGACGGCTGTCAGCGTGAGAAAGGGGCGCACGCGGGCGGCATCATACTTTCGGACCGGGATTCGATGCCGCCCCCGGACCGAGACAGCTTCCGCAACGCCATGAGCACGGTGCCGACCGCGGTCACCGTGATCACTGCGATGGCAGGCAACGAGCCGCTCGGGGCCACCGCCAACGCCGTGGTCTCGCTGTCGGTGGACCCGCCGCTGATGCTGGTCGCGCTCGATCAGCGCAGCCGCACCCTCGGGGCGCTGCAGGCAACGGCACGGTTCGGTGTCTCGGTCCTTGCCGCCCCTCAGGCCGAGCTGGCATTGCGGTTTTCGACGAAGGAGCCGCATCCGGTGAAGTGGGAGGGGGTCGCCTGGCGAGAGCTCGGCGGCGTCCCGGCGCTGGACGGTGCGACGCTGGCGATGGCCTGCGAGCTGCGCGACGAGCTCGACGGCGGCGACCACGCGATCCTGGTGGGATCGGTGACGGACCTGGAGAGGGCGAACCTCGAGCCGCTGATCTTCCACGAGGGCACCTACCGCCCCCTCAGACCCTGAGAACGTCCCTCACTACCCCGTATAGGCATCAAGGAGGGACGTTCTTGGGTTAGGCGGTGCCGGCGGCTCGCAGGGCCAGGAGGAAGACCACCAGCGCCGAGACCGCCATCACGCCCGTCTCGCGGCGGGTGATCGCCATCGCGAGGTCGCGGCGGCGCGCGGCCGGCAGCGCCTCGAAGTCGAGGCCCTCGAGCTCCCGCTCGGAGATGCCTGCCCGCAGCGCCTCCGCCGAGAGCGAGACGAGCAGCGGCAGGACGCCGTAGAGGTAGTGAAGGCCATTGCCGGCCTCGCGCCCGGCGAGCAGCAGGATCGACCCGAGGGCGACCTGGAGCACCACCGCGACCTGCGCGACCCGCAGCGCGTACCAGAACCCGACCGCGGGCCGGCTTCGCCACCAGGCCCAGCCGCCCCAGGCGCCGGCGACGAGATTCGCGGCGAGGACGAGGATGCCGTTGGCGACGTGGATGGCGAGCATGTGAGCCTGAAGGATGCCGGTTGCGGCGCAAAGCCGCCTCAAAGGGTCGGATATATGGCTTTCTGATGCGGAAGATCACTATGTAGCAAGGCGCTACAAAGTGGTTGTATAAAGGCCGCACTCGACCTGTCCCAGCATGCTCCGCGCCTACCTTCCAGTCATCGTCTTCGCCGGCCTGGGGCTCCTCACCGGAGGAGCCCTCGTCGCCGTCAACGGGCTCATCGGCCCCAAGCGCCCGAGCAAGGTGAAGTCCGAGCCGTACGAGTGCGGGCTGCCGAGCGAGGTCTCGCGCACCTTCCGCTTCGGCGTCAGCTTCTACATGGTCGCGATGCTCTTCATCCTCTTCGATATCGAGGTCGTCTTCCTCTATCCGGTGGGCGTGATCCTCAAGGCCGCCCACTCGGTGTTCGTCCTCGTCGAGGTGGGCGTGTTCGTCGCCCTCCTCCTGATGGGGCTGGTCTACGTGTGGCGAAAGGGTGCGCTCGATTGGAAGTGAGGCGGGAGCGCATCCGGGCGCTCGCCCCGCTCGACCAGCCGAAGTCGGCCTCCGAGCTTCGCGTCCGCCAGCTCCGCGCTCGCGATCTGCTGCGCGGCGACCTGGAGGGCCCCGAGCTGGACGCCCACGTCGAGGAGTCGGTGCTCACCACCACCCTCGACAAGCTCCAGGCCTGGGGGCGCACCAACTCCATGTGGCCGGCCACCTTCGGCCTTGCCTGCTGCGCCATCGAGATGATGTCGATCGTCTCGCCGCGCTACGACGTGGCGCGGTTCGGCGCCGAGAACATGCGCGCCTCTCCGCGCCAGGCCGACTTCATCATCCTGTCGGGCCGCGTCTCGATCAAGATGGCGCCGGTCGTCCGCCGCATCTACGACCAGATGCTGGAGCCCAAATGGGCCATCGCGATGGGCGCCTGCTCGTCGTCGGGCGGAATGTTCGCCAACTACGCCGTGGTCCAGGGCGCCGACAAGTTCATGCCTGTCGACGTTCACGTGCCGGGCTGCCCGCCGCGCCCCGAAGCGCTCATGTACGGCTTCTCGAAGCTCCAGAAGAAGATCCAGGGCAACCCCGACCCGGGTTGGCGGCGGCGCTACAACGCGGAGGGCACCGAGGAGTGGGCCCGCTTCGCGAAGGAGCCGACGGAGAGCGAGCAGGAGGCATATGCAAAGGCGCGAGCGTCGCTGGGGCTGACGGTCCCCGAGGGCGGATCGAGTGCCTGACGCCCCCGGACTCGAGCTGATCGCAGGAGAGCTCGGGGAGGCCCACCCCGGCTGCGTGCTCACCACCTACCACGAGCACGGCCAGGCCTGCCTGGTGGTCGACCCGCAGCGCATCCGCGACGTGCTGCGTTTCCTGCGCGACACGCCGGGGCAGGAGTACACGTTCCTGTCGAGCGTTCACGGCGCCGACTACCTGCCGGCCGAGCCGCGCTTCGGCGTGCACTACGAGATGCTCTGCATGGCCCGGGCGGAGCGCATCCGTGTGCGGGCCGCGCTCGAGGATCCGGAGGACGGCTCGCTGCCGGAGATCGACTCCGTCACCGACCTCTTCCCCACCGCCGACCACCAGGAGCGCGAGGTCTACGACTTCTTCGGGATCGTCTTCCGCGACCACCCCGACCTGCGCCGGATCCTGATGCCGGAGACCTACGTCGGCTGGCCGCAGCGCCGCGACTTCCCGGTCGGCGGCGACCCGGTGATCTTCACCGCCGACGAGCTCGAGGTCCCGAGGTGGACGCAATGAGTACGGAGACCGGGCGCTGGCACTCCCCGGCGAGCGGGCGCGACATCACCGCCGGCTCCTACGCCGACGTCATCGGGGCGTCGGCCGTCGAGGCCACGGCGGCCGGCGACGCGTTCGACACCTCCGAGGAGCTCTTCACGGTCAACATGGGCCCCCACCACCCCGCCACGCACGGAGTGCTGCGGCTGCTGGTGAGCCTCGAGGGCGAGCTGGTGCGCGACCTCAAGCCGGTCATGGGCTACGTCCACACCGGCATCGAGAAGAGCTGCGAGGACAAGAGCTACTGGAAGGCCATCCCCTTCGTGGAGCGGATGGACTACCTCTCCTACTACTTCAACATGGAGGCCTTCTGCGGGTGTGTCGAGACCCTGCTGGAGCTCGAGATCCCGCCGCGCGCGAAGTACCTGCGCACGATCCACATGGAGCTCAACCGCATCCACTCCCACCTGGTGTGGCTGGGCACGTCGGCCCTCGACCTGGGCGCGATGTCGATGTTCTTCTACTGCTTCCGCGACCGCGACCGGATCCTCGACATCTTCGAGATGTCCTCCGGCCAGCGGATGCACACCCGCTACTTCCAGGTCGGCGGCGTCGCCGAGGACATCCCGGTGGGCTTCGAGCGCAAGGTCGTGGACTTCTGCGACGAGTTCCTCACGCGCGTCGACCAGTTCGAGGCCCTGCTGACGAACAACGAGATCTTCCTGCACCGCACCAAGGGCGTCGGCGTCGTCTCGCGCGAGCGGCTGCTGGCCCTGGGCGTCACCGGCCCGCTGCTGCGCGCCGCCGGCGAGCCGTGGGACCTGCGCAAGATCACCCCCTATCTCGCCTACGGCGACCTCGACTTCAACATCCCCGTCGGCACGGTCGGCGACGGGTGGGACCGCTTCCGGGTGCGCATCGAGGAGATGCGAGAGTCGGCGAAGATGGTCAAGCAGGCCGTCGCGGGCATCCCGGAGGGCCCGTACCTGGCCGCCGACCGCAAGATCGTGCTGCCCCCGCGCCACGAGCTCGCGACCTCGATGGAGGCGCTCATCCACCACTTCAAGCTCGTCACCGAGGGCTTCCGCGTGCCACCCGGCGAGGCCTACTACCCCATCGAGTCGCCGCGCGGCGAGCTGGGGTGCTTCGTGGTCGCCGACGGCTCGGCCAAGCCGGCGCGGGTGCACTTTCGCGAGCCGTCGTTCGTGAACCTCCAGGCGCTGCGCGACATGTGCGTCGGGGGCTACGTCGCCGACCTCATCTCGACGCTGGCGATGCTCGACCCGATCCTGGGAGGTATTGACAGGTGACGGAGTACCGCCCCACCGACGAGCTGACGGCGCACGAACGCACCGAGCTGATCGCATCCATGCGGCCCGGCGACGCCGAGCGCATCCCCGAGCTGCACGAGGTCGACGTTCCGGACGAGCTGAAGGAGGAGATCGAGGCGGCGATGGGCCGCTACCCCGAGCTGCGCTCCGCGTCGATCCCGGCGCTGTGGTCGGTGCAGCGTCGCTACGGCTGGTGCAGCCCCGAGGGCATTCGCCAGGCGGCCGCGGTGATGGGGCTCTCGCCGGCGTACCTGCAGTCGGTCGCCAGCTTCTACGACCTCTTCCGCCTGCGCCCGGTCGGCGATCACCGCGTGCTGGTGTGCACCAACATCTCGTGCTGGATGAACGGCGCGGACGAGCTGCTCGACGCGCTGTGCGAGGCGACGGGCACCGACGCCGAGGCCGCCCACCATGGCGGCGCGACCTCGCCCGACGGCAAGGTCTTCCTCTCCGGCTTCGAGTGCCTGGGCGCGTGCGACATCGCGCCGATGGCCTCCATCGACGAGCGCTACTACGGCCCCCTGGAGATGGGCGAGGTCGATTCGATCGTCTCGGCGCTGCGCTCCGATTCCGAGCCCGTCCCGGCGAAGGCCCTGCGCAACCGCGAGCTCGCCGGCGGGGCCGACGCCACCGACGACCCCAGGGTCCCGGAGCTGCCCCGTGGCTGAAACAAGGGTCCTCTTCCGCGACCTCGACGATCCGCAGCTGCGGACGATCGACGGCTACCGCAAGCGCGGCGGCTACAGCTCGCTCGAGCGCGCCTACCGCGACCTCGAGCCCGACTTCCTGCTGGGCCAGCTGGAGGAGTCGGGCCTGCGCGGCCGCGGCGGCGCCGGGTTCTCCATGGGCAAGAAGGGCTCGTTCCTGCCGCGCGGCGACATGGACAAGTACCTGTGCTGCAACGCCGACGAGTCCGAGCCCGGCACCTTCAAGGACCGCGAGCTCATGCAGAAGAACCCGCACCTGCTGGTCGAGGGCATCGCCATCGCGGCGCTCGCGGTCGACGCGACGCGCGCCTTCATCTTCATCCGCGGCGAGTACGCCGAGCAGGCCGACATCCTCGAGACCGCCGTCGAGGAGGCTTACGACGCCGGCTTCCTGGGCGAGAACGTCCTGGGCTCCGGCTTCGGCGTCGAGCTGGTCGTGCACCGCGGCGCGGGCGCCTACATCTGCGGCGAGGAGACCGCGCTGCTCGACTCGCTGGAGGGCAAGCGCGGCAACCCGCGGCTGAAGCCCCCGTTCCCGGCGATCCAGGGCCTCTACGGCGGGCCGACGCTCATCAACAACGTCGAGACGCTGATGAACGTGCCGCTGGTGGTCGAGCACGGCGCCAACTGGTTCAAGGGCTTCGGCACCGAGCAGTCCACGGGCACCAAGGTCGTCTCGGTCTCCGGCTGCGTGCAGCGGCCCGGCAACTACGAGATCGAGCTGGGCATCCCCTCGCGGGAGATCATCTATGGCCTCGCCGGAGGCCCCAGCGAGGGCCATGAGGTGAAGGTGTGGTTCCCCGGCGGGTCGTCGGCACCCGTGCTGACCGGCGACGACCTCGACATCCCCTATAGCTTCGAGGCGCTCGCCGACGCCGGCTCGATGCTCGGCTCGGGCGCGATCATCGTGGGCGACGACACGGTCTCGGTCCCGGAGCTGGCGCTGCGGACCGCGCGCTTCTACCACCACGAGTCCTGCGGCAAGTGCACCCCCTGCCGGGAGGGCACGAACTGGACGGTGAAGATGCTCGAGCGTGTCGTGACGGGCGAGGCCACCCCGATGGACCTGGACATCATCTCCTCGGTCCAGGACAACATCATCGGCAACTGCCTGTGCGTGCTGGGCGACGCCATGGCGATGCCCGTCGGCAGCATGGTCAAGAAGTTCCGCTCTGAGTTCGAAGACTTCCTCTACAACGTTCCGCCCGCCTCCTCCGCTTCGCGTCCGGGGGCGGCCGGGTCAGCTGCCGGGACGGTGGCCGCGTGAGCGCGGCCATCACGCTCGTCGTCGACGGCGTCGAGATCGAGGCGCGCGAGGGCGCGATGCTGGTCGACGCCGCGAAGGGCGGCGACGTCGAGATCCCGGTCTTCTGTTACGAGCCCAAGCTCGGCAAGCCCGTCGGCGCCTGCCGCATGTGCCTGGTGGAGGTCGAGGGCATCCCGAAGCTCCAGACGGCGTGCTCGACGCCGGTGCGCGACGGGATGGTCGTCTACACGCAGTCCGACCGCGTGCAGCGAGGCCCAGAACGCGGTCGTCGAGTTCCTGCTGGTCAACCACCCGCTCGACTGCCCGGTCTGCGACAAGGGCGGCGAGTGCCCGCTCCAGGACATCGCCATGGGCTGGGGCGCCGGCCGCAGCCGCATGACCGACCCCAAGCGCCACTTCCAGAAGCCGGTGCCGCTCTCGCCGCTGGTGCGGATCGACCGCGAGCGCTGCATCCTCTGCTACCGCTGCGTGCGCTTCAGCCAGGAGGTCGCCGAGGACGAGCAGCTCCAGCTCCTGGAGCGCGGCGCGAACACGTTCGTCGGCACCTTCGACGACCGCCCCTACATCGCCCCGTTCCACGGCAACGTCATCGAGCTGTGCCCGGTGGGCGCGCTCACCTCCGAGGCCTACCGCTTTCGCGCCCGCCCCTGGGACATCGAGGACGCCGGATCGGTGTGCACCCTCTGCCCGTCGCAGTGCAACGTCAGGCACACCGTCCGCGACGACGAGGTCAAGCGCGTCCTCGCCCGCGACAACCCCCACGTCGACGACGGCTGGCTCTGCGACAAGGGCCGCTTCGGGTTCCAGATGCTCGCCTCCGAGGACCGCCTCACCCAGGCGCAGATCCGCTCCGGTGGCGCCCTCGACCCCGCCAGCTGGGAGGAGGCCCTCGACAGGGCCGCCGCCGGCCTGTCTGCGGCGAAGGGCAGGGTCGCCGCGATCGTGAGCGGCGGCGCCACCAACGAGGAGGGCTATCTGGTCCAGCGCATCGTCCGCGGGGCGCTGGCGTCGGCCGACGTCGACTCGCTTCCGCTCGGCGGGCCCTCACGCAGCCGGCTGCTGGAGCTCGCGCAGCCCGCGCGGGCGGCCGCGATGGACGACATCGACGCCGCCGGCGCCGTGCTGCTGCTCGACTGCGACCCGCTGAACGAGATGCCCATCCTCGACCTGCGCCTGCGCAAGGCGATCCGCCGCAACGGGCTGAAGCTGGTCGTGGCCTCGGCGCGGCCAACGGCCCTCGACGGCGGCGCCGAGGAGGTCGAGCGCTTCGCCCCCGGCGAGGCCGCGTCGTTCTCGCTGGACTCCGACGGCGGCCGGGTGCTGCGAGACGCCGGGAAGGTCATCGTGATCTACGGCGAGCGCGTCATTGCCGGCCCCGGCGCCGACGCCGCGGCGGCGGCGCTGGTCGCCCTCGCCAAGGGTCTCAACCTCGACGGCGAGGGCTCGGGCCTGATCGAGGTGCCGAGCTCTCCCAACGGGCGCGGCCTGCGCGAGGCCGGCTGCCTGCCGGGCGTCGGCCCCGGCCTCACCGAGGCCCCCGAGGGGCGCAGCGCCGACGAGATCCGCGCCGCGCTGGAGTCCGGTGAGCTCGAGGGCCTGATCCTCTGGGAGGCCGACCCCATTCGCGACCTCCCCGACCCCAAGGCCTGGCAGACCGCGCTGGGCGCCGCCAACTTCGTCGTGTCCGTCTCGATGTTCGGCAACGCCTCCGGCGGCCAGGCCGACGTGGTGCTGCCCGCCCAGGGCTACCCCGAGAAGGAGGGCACGGTCACCCACCCCGACGGCCGCGTGCAGCGGCTGCGCGCCAGCGTCGGCGCGCCCGGGTCGGTCCGCCACGGCTGGCAGGTGCTGGCCGAGCTCGCCGCCCGGCTGGGCGACGAGACCGGCGTCGACTCCGCCCCCGAGGCGCTCGCGGCGCTCGCCGCCGACGCCCCGATCCTCGCCGGCCTGACGCATGAGGAGATCGGCGGCCGTGGAGTGAGGTGGCAGACGCGTGAGCCCTCCGATGCGCCGGCCGAGGCTGGGGCGAAGCGCCGGTAGGCCCGTCGGCCGGGCACTGTCGGCCCGCCAGCTGGCAGGCGCCGCGCCGGAGCCCAACGGAGCCCGTCTGACGGGCCCCCGACGCCCACCACCCCCCTCGAACGGTTACGGCGGTCTGCGCCTCGGCACGTACGCGGACCTTTGGGACAGCGAGGTCACCGAGCGCAATCCGGCTCTCAGCTTCCTAAGCCCCGAAGCCGTCGTGGAGATCGCTCTTGACGACGCGCAGAAGCTCGGCGTGGGCGATGGCGATCTCGTGAAGGTCGGCTCGAACGGCCACAGCGTCGTCGCCGCGGTGCAGATCAAGGAGCGCGTCGCCGCCGGCGCCGTGTTCCTGAGGCACTCGCTCGCCAACGAGCTCGCGGGCGCCGAGACGGTCGAGCTCGCGAAGGATGGCTCCGAGTGATCCCCCTCGCCGACACAACGTTCGTCGAGTCGAGCTGGATCCTCGTCGTGAAGTCGATCGTGATCTTCGCCGTGGTGATGGGCATCGTGCCGCTGCTGACCGTGGTCGAGCGCAAGCTCCTCGGCCGCTTCCAGCACCGCTACGGCCCGAACCGGGTCGGCCCCAAGGGCCTGCTCCAGCCGCTCGCCGACGCCGTGAAGCTGGTCTCGAAGGAGGCCTACAAGCCGGCCAACGCGCAGGGCATCCTCTGGGCCGCCGGCCCGCTGCTGGTCGTCTTCTCGGGCCTGGCGGCCCTGGCGATCCTCCCGTTCGGCGACGTCAAGAACGGCGTCGGCTTCTACGGGATCGACGTGCCGATCGGCGTTCTCTACTTCTTCGCCTTCGGCTCGTTTGCCTTCTACGGCCTGCTGCTCGGGGGCTGGGCCTCGGGCTCGAAGTACAGCTTCCTGGGCGCGATGCGCTCGGCCGCCCAGCTCATCTCCTATGAGATCTCGATGGGCCTGGCGCTGCTCGGCGCGATCATGATGTCGGGCACGCTCTCCCTGACGGGGGTCGTCTACGCGCAGGACCAGATCTGGTACGTCATCCCGCAGTTCGTCGGGTTCGTCGTCTTCCTGATCGCCGGCTTCGCCGAGGCCAACCGCGCGCCCTTCGACCTTCCCGAGGCCGACGCCGAGCTCGTCGCCGGCTACCAGACCGAGTACGGCGGCATGCGCTACGGCACCTACGCCATGACCGAGTACATCGAGATGTTCGTGATCTCCGGCATCGCGGTGACGTTCTTCCTCGGCGGCTGGCACGGCCCCGGCCCCGGCTGGCTCGATCCGATCTGGGTGCTCACGAAGATCATCGGCGTGATCCTCTTCTTCATGTGGATCCGCGCCACCCTGCCGCGCCTCCGCTACGACCAGCTGATGTCGCTCGGCTGGAAGGTGCTGCTGCCGCTGGCGACGCTGAACGTGATGGTCACGGCCGTGCTGGTGACGTTGACGTGAGTGAGTTTCCCTACCTGCCCGACGATTCGGTCGTGGAGGTCCAGCGCGGGCCTGAGCCGGGCGGCGCGAAGGGCGCCTACCGCGCATTCGGCGAGACCCTGCGCGGGCTGCGCACGACCATGGGCCGCCTGATGGAGGGCACGGTCACGATCGAGTACCCGGAGCAGAAGACGCCCGTGTACCCCCGCTTCCGCGGCCGCCACAAGCTCCACCGCTTCGAGGACACCGGCCTGGAGAAGTGCGTCGGCTGCTCGCTGTGCGCGGCGGCCTGCCCGGCCGACTGCATCCGCGTGGTCGCGGCCGAGAACGACCCCGCCGACCGCGTCTCGGCCGGCGAGCGCTATGCGGCCGTCTACGAGATCAACCTCTCGCGCTGCATCTTCTGCGGCTACTGCGAGGTCGCCTGCCCCTTCGACGCGATCACGATGGGCCACGAGTACGAGATGGCCGACTACAACCGCACCGACCTGATCTTCACCAAGGAGATGCTGCTCGCGGAGCCCGTCGAGCGCACACCACTCCGAAACGAGGGCGAGTGATCCAGGTCGCGTTCTTCTTCGGCGCCATCGGCGCCCTGGGCGGCGCAATCGCCGTGGTCGCCCTGCGCAACCCCTTCTACTCGGTGCTGGCGCTCATCGTCCACCTCGTTGCGCTCGCCGGCCTCTTCCTGCTGCTGCATGCGCAGTTCATCGCGGCGGCGCAGGTGGTCGTCTACGCCGGGGCGGTGATGGTGCTCTACGTGTTCGTCGCCTCCTACGTGGGCGAGGTCGAGGAGCCCCTCTACGAGCCGATCGCCGGACAGCGGTTCCTCGCGCCCCTGCTGGGAGTGGCGCTGTTCGTCGAGCTCTCGATCGCGATCCTCGGCACCGCTCTCAGCTCGCTGTCGAGCCGCGGGCCGTCCATCCCCGAGGGCTTCGGCAGCCCGTCGTCGATCGGCAACCTGCTCCTCGAGAAGTTCCTGATCGCCTTCGAGGGCGCCTCGATGCTCCTCCTCGTCGCCGCCGTGGCGGCCGTCGTCCTGGCCGGCCGCCGGAGTGAGCAAAACCCCTCCGGCACCGGGCCAGCCATCGAGACCGTCGCGCCCGCCGCGCCTTCCGACGACGTGGTCGAGGTTCGCTAGTGGACGTTGCCTGGTACTTGGTCCTGAGCGCGCTGCTGTTTGCCGTCGGCGCCGTGGGAGTGCTGATCCGGCGCAGCCCGATCGTGATCCTGCTGTGCCTCGAGCTGATGCTGAACGCGGGCAACCTCGCGCTCGTCGCGTTCTCGCGCTCGGTCGGCAACGAGGACGGCCAGATCTTCGCCCTGATCGTGATGGTCGTCGCCGCGTGCGAGGTCGTCGTGGGACTGGGGCTGATCGTGGCCATGTTCCGCCGGCGCGTGCCGCTGAACGTCGACGATCTGCGGAACATGAGGGGCTGACGGGGTGAGCGCCACGACCTACGCCTGGCTGGTCCTGGCATTCCCGCTCGCGGGGAGCCTGGTGATCGCCTTCGGCTATCGCGCGCTCCCCGGTCGTAGCGCCGGCTGGATCGCCACCGGGGCAATCGGCCTGGCGTTCGCCTGCTCGATCGGAGCGCTGATCCAGCTCCTCGGCGAGCCGGAGGACGCGCGCCACCTGACCTCGAGCCTCTACGACTACGCGCAGGGCGGCGGGCTCGACGTCAAGCTCGGGATCTACGTCGATCCGCTCTCGGTGTTCATGATCCTCGTCGTCACCGGGGTCTCCACGCTGATCCACCTGTACTCGGTCAGCTACATCACCTCCGACCGCGGCTTCAACCGGTACTTCAGCTACCTCAACTTCTTCGTCTTCTCGATGCTGCTGCTGATCCTGGCCGGCAACTTCGTGATCCTGATCGTCGGCTGGGCGTTCGTGGGTTTCGCCTCCTACGCGTTGATCAGCTTCTGGTACCGGCGCGAGACGGCGACCAGGGCCGGGATGAAGGCCTTCGTCATCAACGTCATCGGTGACGTCGGCCTGGTGTTCGCCACGTTCTTCGTCTTCCGCGAGCTGGGCTCGTTCGACTACCCGGCCGTCTTCAGCGCCGCGCCGCAGCACTTCCACACCAACCAGGGCGTCGTGACGGCGATCTGCCTGCTGCTGTGCGTCGGCGCCTTCGCCAAGTCCGCGCAGCTCCCGCTCCACACGTGGCTGCCCGACGCGATGGAGGGCCCGACGCCGGTCTCCGCCCTGATCCACGCGGCGACCATGGTCACCGCCGGCGTGTATCTGATCGCCCGCATGTGGCCGCTGTTCGTGCTGTCGCCCACGGCCTCCGACATCGCGGGGTTCGTGGGCCTGGCGACGCTGCTGTTCGCGGGCACCGTCGCCCTGGCGGTGACCGACCTCAAGCGGATCATCGCCTACTCGACCTGCAGCCAGATCGGCTACATGATCATGGGAGTGTCGATCGGGGCCTACTCGGCAGGCCTGTTCCAGCTCATGACGCACGCCTTCTTCAAGGCGCTCCTGTTCATGGCGGCGGGCTCGGTGATCGGCGCGATGGCCGGGAACCAGGACATCGACCGAATGTCGGGATTCCGCAAGTCGATGCCGTTCACGTCGGCGGCGTTCATCGTCGGGGGCCTTGCCCTGGCCGGCTTCATGGGGACCTCGGGCTTCTTCTCGAAGGACGAGATCCTCGCCTACGCCGCCAACCGCGGCGGCATGTACACGATCTTCGCGGTGGGGGGCTACCTCGGGGCGTTCCTCACGGCCTTCTACGCCTTCCGGATCGGCTTCCGGGTCACGACCGGCAAGCCGTGCCCGGAGGCCCGCGAGCTCGAGGAGGGCCACCTCGCTCACGCCGAGCCCGAGAACCCGGCGACGGGCGAGCCCGAGGACACCGACGTCGGCTTCCCCGGCCCCGAGCACCACATCGCCGAGCGCGAGGTGCCGATGCGCATCGCGATGTCGATCCTGGGCTTTCTCGCCCTGTTCAGCGGCCTGCTCCAGGTTCCCGGCGTCGACGACGCGATCACCAACTTCCTCGACGGCACGTTCGCGGCCTCGCCGCTCGCGTCGCTTACGCCCTCGGTCAGCGAGGACTGGACCGGGCTCGGGATCGGCGCAATCATCTCGATCCTCGGGATCAGCCTGGCCTACTACTGCTACGTCGCACGGCCCGGGACCACGGCGAAGCTGATCGCGCGCTTCGGCCCGATCCACACCTTCCTGAAGAACAAGTGGTACTTCGACGAGGCCTACGACACGCTCGTCTACAGGCCCGTCACCGGCTTCGGGCGCTTCGCCAACGACGTCTTCGAGCGGGTGGTCGTGCAGGGAATCGTGAACGGCGCAACCGGGGTGGTGCGCGCCGGCGGCGTGATCGTCCGGGGCGCGCAATCGGGCTTCGTGCGTGCCTACGCGCTGCTCCTCGTGGGCGGGTTCGCGGCGCTCGGCCTCTACTTCCTGATCGTGAGCAACTGAGCCGATGCTGAACGTTCTCCTCTGGTCGCCGCTCTTCTTCGCGCTCGTCGCCTGCCTGGTTCCCCGCCGCGCGGTGGGCTGGGTCGCGACCGTGGGCTCGCTGCTGCCGCTGGGGCTCGCAATCGGCCTGGTGGCCGACTTCCACCTGGGCACCCCGGCGCTCCAGCACTCTGTTGACGCGAGCTGGATCCCCGGGCTGGGCGTCCGCTACCAGCTCGGCGTCGACGGCCTCAGCGTCTTCCTGGTGCTCCTCACCGCGCTGCTGTGGACTGGCTCCACGGCCTGGTCGGCGATGCGCCCGCCGGTGGGCCGCGAGCGCGTGTACTTCCTCATGCTCGGGCTGGCCGAGTCCGCCACGCTCGGCGCCTTCCTGGCTCAGGACCTGCTGCTCTTCGTCCTGTTCTTCGACCTCATGCTGATTCCGTTCTTCTTTCTGATCGGGGTGTTCGGCGGCGAGAACCGGATCGCGGCGACGATGAAGATGATCGTCTACACCCTCGTCGGCTCGCTGCTGATGCTGGTCGCGGCGATCGCCACGGCGGTCATCGCGTCGGGCGAGATCGGGCATCTCACCTTCTCCATCGCCGAGCTCCGCTCGGCCCAGCTCTCGCTCGGCAGCCAGGAGTGGATCTTCTGCTTCTTCGCCGCGGCCTTCCTGATCAAGATGCCGTCGTTCCCGGTGCACGGCTGGATGCCCGACGCCTACCGCGCTGCGCCGCTGCCGGTGCTCGCGCTGCTCTCGGGCGTGCTGCCGAAGGTTGCCGCCTACGGCTTCCTGCGGATCGTGCTGCCGCTCTACCCCGCAGCGACGGTGCACTTCCAGGAGACGATCATGCTGATCGCCCTCGCCTCGATCCTCTACGGCTCGGCGATGGCGTTCACCCAGACCAACGTGCGCCTGGTCGCCGGCTACTCCTCGGTGGCGCAGCTCGGCTTCATCACCCTCGGGATCTTCTCGCTGAAGGCGGTGGGCGCCGACGGCGCGATCCTCCAGATGGTCAACCACGGGCTCGTCGTGGCGCCGATCTTCCTCATCATCGCGGTGATCGCGGAGCGCGCCGGCACCGAGGACCTCACGCGGCTCGGCGGGCTCGCGACCCGTGCGCCGATGCTCGCCGCCCTCTTCCTCGTCGTCACGCTGGCAACGCTGGCGATGCCCGGCTCCGCCAACTTCATCGGCGAGTTCGACATCCTCATCGGCGTCTTCCAGTCCAAGATCGTCTACGCGTTCGTGGCCGCGATCGGCGTGCCGCTGGCCGCCTTCTACTCGCTTCGCCTCTACCAGCGCTCGATGCACAACCGCCTGCCCGAGGGCGCAACCTCGCGCGAGCTGACCGGCCGCGACGCCGTGGTGCTGGTGCCGCTGGTGGCGGTGATCGTCGGCCTCGCCCTGTATCCGGGCCTCATCACCAAGCGCGCCGACACGGCCGTGCAGGACAAGATCGGGGCGGTCGCGCCGGCGCAAACCACGGTCGCCGAGGTGAAGCCTCGATGACCTTCACCGCCCCGCACATCGACTACGCCGGGGTCTCGCCGATCATCGCGCTGACTGCCGGGATCGTCGCGGTGCTCATCGGCTCGGTCACGAGCGGCCGCCGCCAGCGCGGCGTCGTCTCGGCCCTCAGCTTCATCACGCTCGGCGCCGCCGCGGGCCTCGCGATCTGGCAGTGGACCGGGGCGCCCAAGGACCTTGTCGCCGGCGCGCTTCGCGTCGACGGCCTGGGCCTCGCCGCCACGTTCATCTGCATCGCCTCGGCGGCGGCCACGATCCCGATGTCCTGGCACGAGGACTCTGTGGAGAATGCGGTCGGGCCCGTCGGCCACGGCGAGTTCCAGGCGCTCCTGCTCTCCTCCGTCCTCGGCATGACGCTGCTGGCCCAGTCGCAGAACCTGGTGGCGGTGTTCGTCTCGCTCGAGCTGCTCTCGGTGCCGCTCTACGCGCTGTGCGGCTCGGCCCTGCGCAACCCGCGCTCCCTGGAGGCCGGGCTGAAGTACCTGATCGTCGGCTCGCTCGGCTCGGCGACGCTCCTCTATGGGCTGTCGTTCATCTACGGCGGCTCGGGGTCGACCGACTTCCTCGGCATCCGGTCGGCGATCGGGGGCAGCCTGGCCGACGACCCGCTGGTGCTCATGGGCATCGGCCTGGCCGCCACGGGGATGGCGTTCAAGATCTCCATCGCGCCCTTCCACCAGTGGACGCCCGACGTCTACCAGGGCGCCCCCACCCCCGTCACGGCGTTCATGGCCGTCGCCACCAAGGCCGCCGCCTTCGCGGTGTTCACGCGCTTCTTCCTCGTCGCGCTCGGCCCGGCGATCGACAACTGGCAGCCCGCGCTCGCGGCGCTGGCGGCAGTGTCGATCGTGGTCGGCAACATCGGCGCCCTGCGCCAGGACTCGCTCAAGCGAATGCTGGGCTACTCGGGGATCGCCCAGGCCGGCTACATGATGGTCGGGCTCGTCGCCGCGTCCAGCTCGGGCGTTGACTCGCTGTTCTTCTACCTCGCCGCGTACCTGTTCATGAACACGGCCGCGTTCGCGGTGATCATCGTCCGCGAGCGCGAGACGGCGCTGGGCGACGACATCCGCTCCGTGCAGGGCCTGGGCCGCGACCGGCCGCTGCTCGCCTGGCCGCTGACCCTCTCCATGCTCGCTCTGGCCGGCCTGCCCGGCACGGCGGGCTTCATCGGCAAGCTCTATCTGATCGAGGGCTCCGTGGGCTCCGATTACACCTGGCTGGGCGTGATGATCGCGATCGGGACGATGGTTTCGCTGGCCTACTACCTGCGCGTGGTCGCGGCCGTGTGGATGCGACCCGCGGCGGCGCCGAACACCGCCGAGCGCAACCTGGCGGCCGAGGGCGGGATCCCCGCCATCGCCGGGGGGTCACCCGAGTGGGGTCAGACCCCTGCCGGCAACACAGCCGACGAGAACGGCCCTACGGGTCAGACCCCGCTGGTGGTCATCGCGATCGCCGCGGCCGCCGCGACGCTCTTCTTCGGGATCATCCCCTCGCCGCTGGTCGACTGGGCGCAGCACGCGGGCGGCGCGATCGCGTCCTCGCTGGGCTAGGGCCCGCCTCGAGCGCGCGCTCGTATGCTGGGGGCGTGAGCGGGCTTGCCCTTCACCACGTCTCCCTCGAGGTCCGGCCGGGTGACGTCGAGCGCACCGTCGAGTTCTGGGGGGTGCTGGGCTTCGAGCGACTGCCGGCGCCGCCCGAGATCGCCGAGTACGTGACCTGGCTCGAGCGCGGGCGAAGTCAGATCCATCTGATCCACACCCCGGAGCCGGGCATCCCGGTCCTGGGCCACGCCGCGATCGTCGCGCCCGCCGGATTCGAGCCGGCGGTCGCCGCCCTGCGGGCGGCCGGCTTCGAGTTCGAGGAGTCCCACCAGCTGTGGGGCAAGCGCCGGGGCTTCGCCATCGCGCCGGGGGGGCATCGCGTCGAGGTCATGGCGGCTCCTCCCGAGCCGGGGTCGGCAGGCTGATGTCTGCGCCCGCCCCAACCGACCCGCTTGCGCTGCGCGGCGAGCTGAACGAGGCGCTCGAGCTGGCGGCGCGCGAGGCCGCCGCCTATCTGGACGGCATCGGCGAGCGGCGGGTCCTCGACCCCGGCGCCGAGGAGGCCCTGGCCGGGCTCGGCGGCCGGATCCCGGAGGCGGGCGACGGCGCGCTTTCCGCCCTTCGCGAGCTCACGGAGCTCGCCGAGGTTGCCGCCACGCGCTCCTCGGGGCCGCGCTTCTTCCACTTCGTGATGGGCGGCGGCACACCCGCGGCGCTCGGCGCCGATTGGCTCGCCTCCGCCTACGACCAGGTCGGCTACGCGTGGGCCTCCTCGCCCCTGGCGGCGACGATGGAGCGGGTCGCGACCGACTGGCTTCGCGAGCTCTTCGAGCTTCCCGAGGAGATGACGGGGACGCTGGTGACGGGCGCGACGATGGCGAACTTCTCGGGCCTGGTGGCGGCGCGTTCCTGGTGGGCCGGCGAGCACGGCTTCGACGCCGACGAGGAGGGCCTGGCCGGGCGCGAGCAGGCTCCGGTGTTCTCCAGCGGCTATCTGCACCCGAGCGCCAGGCAGGCCATCGGGATGCTCGGCTTTGGCCGCGCCCGCACGGCCACGCTCGCGCGCGACGCCGTCGGCCGCCTGGACCTGGCGGCCCTCGAGCGCGAGCTCGACGCACTGGGCGGGGCCCCGGCCATCGTCATCGCGAACGCGGGCGAGGTGAACGCGGGCGACTTCGACCCCATCGCCGACATCGCCGCGCTGCTGGACGGCCGCAACGCCTGGCTTCATGTCGATGGCGCGTTCGGCCTGTTCGCGCGCCTGGCGCCGGCCACGCGCGCGCTCACCGACGGGATCGAGCGCGCCGACTCCGTCGCGGCCGACGCCCACAAGTGGCTGAACGTGCCCTACGACTGCGGCTTCGCCTTCACGCGCGATCCGGCCCGGCTGGCGGGGGCGCTGAACGTGGGCGCCGCGTACCTGCCGGCCCCCGACGACCCGCACCCCAACTTCGGAATGCTCACGCCGGAGAACTCACGCCGCGCCCGCGCGATCGCGGTCTGGGCGACCCTGCGCGCCTACGGACGCTCGGGCTACCGCTCGATGGTGGAGCGCCACCTGGCCCTGGCGCAGCGCCTGGCCGACCGCGTCGACTCCGAGCCCGGGCTGGAGCGGCTCGCCGACGTGCCGCTGAACATCGTGTGCTTCCGGGCGCGTCCCGACTGGGCCGCGGAGGACGAGCTCGACGAGCTCAACACCCGCCTCGGCGCCGAGCTGCTGGCGGACGGACGCGTCTTCGCGGGGACCACCGTGTACGACGGCCGGGTCGCGTTTCGCCCGGCGATCGTCAACTGGCAGACCACCGAGGGCGACGTCGATCTGCTCGCCGACGTGATCGGGGAGCTGCTCGAGCGAGCCCGCAAATAGGGCGCTTCGAGGGCCCTCAGACCGTCGGCGGCCGGGGCTAGAGTGCTTCGCCCAATGCGTTACCCCGTCGAGGACTTCACCGCCGCCGAGAGAGAGCTTCTCGCCCGGCACTTCACCAACCTCGACGGCCCCGTCTTCGGCCTCGTGAACCTGCCCGAGACGGTGAAGGGCGCGCTCTTCGCGCGCTACTCGCGCTACGGGGGCAGCCTGCGCCGCCTGTTCCTCGACGAGTTCGCCGCCGACATCCCGGAGGGCGGGCGCCCGCTCGACGGCGTGGAGGGCGAGCGGGCCGCGGGCCTCTACGAGCGGGTCTTCATCGGCTACGGCGACGATTCGATCGCCCAGGTCGGCGGCGCGCACCTCGCCTGCGAATGGGCCTCGAACGTGCTCACAAAGGTCCTGCAGCGCGGGCGCCTGGCCGCCTACCTGGAGCAGTCGACCCGCTACATCGCCTACGACCAGCCCATGCCCGGCGGGGGCTACCGCTACTACTCCGACGCCGGCCTTGGCCCCGAGTTCCGCGGCGTCATGGACGAGCTCTTCACCATCTACTCCGCATCGCTGGAGCGAGTTCAGGCCTGGGCCGCCGAGCGCTGGCCGCGAGGCGACTCCGAGCCCGAGGGCGCATGGCGCAGCTCGATCCGCGCGAAGGCGCTCGACCTGCTGCGCGGCCTGCTGCCCGCCGCGACGCTCAGCCACGTGGGCATCTTCGCCTCGGGCCAGGCCTACGAGCAGCTCGTGATGCGGCTGCTCGCCTCGCCCCTGCCGGAGGCCCGCGCCTACGGCGAGATGATCCACGCCGAGCTCGCGAAGATCATCCCCAGCTTCGTCGCGCGCATCGACAACCCCGAGCGCGGCGGCGCCTGGATCAGCTGGATGGCGGAGCGCCGCGAGGCCACCGCAGGCCGTCGCAGCGCGCCTGGGCCTCGACGCCCGCGAGCCCGCCGACGCGCCCTCGGTCGAGCTCACGAGCGTCGACGGCGACGAGGGCGACCTGCTGGCGGCGAGCCTGTACGAGAGCTCCGGCGCCAGCGAGGCGGCCATCGCCGAGCGCGTCGCCTCGCTCGATCCCATCGAGCGCGGCGAGCTGATCGCCGAGCTCGTCGGCGAGCGCGCCAACCGCCGCCATCGCCCCGGGCGGGGATGGGAGCGCGTGCGCTACCGCTTCGAGATCGTCTCCGACTACGGCGGCTTCCGCGACCTTCAGCGCCACCGGATGCTGACCTGCCAATGGCAGCGCCTGGGCCCGGATCTGGGAGCGGGTGTGCCCGAGGAGGTCCGCGAGGCCGGCTGCGGCGACGACTACTCGCGGGCGCTCGAGCTCTCGCACGCAGAGTTCGATCGCCTCGAGGCCTCCGGCATGCCCGACGCCGCGCCCTACGCGCTCTGCCTCGGCTACCGGATCCGCTACGTGCTCGACCTGAACGCGCGGGAGGCGATGCACCTCTGCGAGCTGCGCTCGGGCCGGGAGGGCCATCCCACCTACCGGGCGGTCGCCCAGGCCATGCATGAGCGCATCGCCGCAGTGCATCCCGCGATCGCCGCTGCCATGAGCCACGTGGACTCCACCACCGAGCCCCGCCTGGAGCGGATCATGAGCGAGATCCGCACCCACCGCAAGCGCATCGCCGCGGCCTCGAAGGGCTAGCCCCGCTTCGAAACCGCCGCGGCCGGGGCGGTGCGCCGTCCTGCCCGGATTGAACCTTTCCGCGCCCGCCGCGTATGTCCTGGGCATGGAGTCTCCGCAAGGACGTGGTTGGCTCGTGAGCGTCTTCCTCGTGCTGGCGGTGGTCGGCCTGGCCGTGCCGGCCTCGCTGCTCGCCGCGAACCCGCAGCCGAGCGGCCCGCCGGCGATCCCAGCGCCGGGAGCCGTGAGCACCACGACGACGACCGCCGGCGCAACCCCCACCACGCCGGCGACGACGACCACTTCGACCACCACGACGGCGCCGACCGTGACCAGCGCGCCCGCCCCGGCCTCATACACGTCCGCCCCGCCCCACGGCAAGAGCGGCAGCTCGGTGTCGATCGTCGACGGCGCCAACACCAGCTCCTACGCCTTCGCGCCCAGCTCGATCACCATCAGCACGGGCGACTCGGTCACCTGGACGAACAACGGCAAGCTTCCGCACACCGCCACCGGCGACTCCTTCGACTCGGGGACGCTCTCCCCGGGCAAGTCCTTCACGCAGACGTTCTCCTCGGCGGGGACGTTCAACTACATCTGCTCCGTCCACCCGTTCATGAAGGGCACGGTCACCGTGCAGGCCGCGACGCCGCCGGCGGCGGCAATGGCGGCCCGGACCCGAACAGCGGCGGCACCGGCCCAGGACGTCCCGACCACTCCGCCGACCGACCCGACCTCCGAGTCCGCGGCAGGCACCTCGCCGACCGCGGCCGGCACCAGCTCGACACTTCCGCAGACCGGCCTGGACCTCCTCGCGCTCGGCTTCGCCGGCGCCCTTCTCGTCGCGGGCGGCCTGGCGCTGCGGCGCGCCTGGGAAGGCGGGCGCTAGCCGCGGCGCTTGCGCTTGCGGCGCTCGCCGCGCTGGCGCGGCGCGTTGGCGGCGGGCTGATCCGGGTCGATCTCGCGCGCCGTGCCCTCGACGGGCGCGTCGGGCGGCGGCTCTCCGGGACGCGGCCACGGCACCGCCGTGCCCGTCGACCAGGCGGCCGGACGCTCGCCTGGGAGGCGGTCGAGCAGGAGCAGCGAGAAGTACACGAGCCACAGCCCGATCAGGAGGGGCGCCTGCGGCAGGATGATCAGCGAGGCGCCCACGATCGCCCCGATCGTGCTGTACATGCGGCTGATCAGCCCGACGCGGAATGCCTGCAGCGCCGGATAGACGATGGCGAAGATCATCGCCAGCCCGGCGGGCAGCGCCAGGGCGCCGGCCGCCTTGAAGCCGGAGGAATTGACCGCGAGATGGGTCGCGAAGGCGTCGCCCGCCTTCCCCGAGGAGTCCTCGCTGTTGTCGACGCCGGCCTTGTCGAGGCTGTCCTGCAGGTCCGCCTCGGCGCTCGCGGGGAACGACACGGTGTAGAAGGTGCCGTCGTCGAGCTCCACCTCGGCCACGTTGCCCGGGGTGTCGGTGTTGTAGAGCGAGACCTGGTTCAGCGTGTCCGGATGGGAGCTGATCGCCTTCTTGAGCGTGGCCAGGTCGTGCTTGGGCTTGGGCTCGCTCGGCGCCTCGACGATGAACTTCTCGCCGGCGTCCTTCAGCGCGTAGCTCGCCATCACCAGTCGCACGCCGAACAGCAGCGGGCCGAGCACGCAGAGGAAGACCAGCCCGCGGCGAACGCGGGGGTTTCGCGCCGCCGAGGCGAGGAAGAGATACGTGAACGGGGCGGCGGCGGCGAGGAAGCCGAGGGCCATCAGGATCGACGAGAGGCCGAGCGCGTTGCCGTGGTGCGCGAACTCGATGATCTGATCGGAGGCGTTGTCCTTCGCCGGGATGAGCTGGCGCACGACCACGCCCGTGATCAGAAGCAGCGCGGAGAGGAAGCCAAGGATCGCGACGGGTTGCGCCCATCGCCGCTCGCGCTCGAGGACCTGGGTGGGGCTCACCTAGAAGATCCTCCGGGCGGCGCGGCCCATGATCGGCAGCATCAGCGCACGGGGCATGTGGTGCCCGCCGAGGGCGCCGGCGCGGTTCAGCAGCCCCGGGACGATCACGCGCTTGCCCTTGCCCATGCCCGCGATGGCCTGGCTCGCGACCTCGTCCGCGTCGAGCCAGAACGGCTCGGGCAGGCGCTCCTCGGCGCTGCCGGCGCCGGCGACCTCGCCGAACTCGGTATGGACTGGGCCGGGGCACAGCGCGGTCACGGTGACGCCGGCGGTGCTCAGCTCGGCGTGGGTGGCCTCGCTGAGGCTCAGCACGAAGGCCTTGGAGGCAGCGTAGGTCGCCGAGCCGGGCAGCGGCTGAAAGCTCGCCGTGGAGGCCAGGTTCAGCACCGCGCCTCGACCGCGCTCCGCCATTTTCGCTGTGTAGAGCGCCTGAAGGTGCACGAGCGTCTCGCAGTTGAGGCGGACCATGCGCGACTGGCGCTCGGGGCTGGTCTCGTGCGCCTGGCCGAAGCCGCCGAAGCCCGCGTTGTTGATCAGGATCTCGACGTTCAGGCCCAGGCCGTCGACCGCGTCGGTGAGCTTCTTGAGGCCGGCGTCGGTGGCGAGGTCGGCGACGACCACCTCCGAGCGGGTCCCATGGTCGGCCGAGATCTCGCCGGCGAGCGCGCGGAGCTGATCCTCGCGCCGGGCGGACAGGATGGTGGCGTAGCCGCGGCCGGCCAGCTCGCGAGCGAGGGCGGCGCCGATGCCGGACGACGCGCCCGTGACAAGCGCCGCAGTCGATTCGCTGGGCGGGGGAAGCGCCATCGGGGCGCGCAGGCTAGCCGAAAGCGGCGCCACGAGGTTTGGGGGCCGAGGCGCGCACCTCCCTATGATCGGTGCCATGGAAGGTTCCGAGTTCAACCTCTTCGGCGATCCCGATGAGCTCCGGGAGCGTCTCAGCGAGATGGCCGAGCAGATGCAGGGCGCGCAGAAGGTCGCCTGGGCTGACAACGCGATCAAGCTCGCCGTGGACATGACCGTCGCGGCGATCAACCGCCTCGACCTCGCCGGCGGCAGCGACGAGCAGGCCGTGCAGGTTCGCGACGCGATCAGGATCGTCTTTCCGGAGGCCGTGACCCTCGTGCGCGAGGCCCGCGAGGGCCTTTCCTAGCATTCAGCGCGCCACCCGTCGAAGCCGCCCGCCTAGCTTCGGCGCGTGCATCGTGACCGGGGCAGCGCATCCGTGGAGTCCCTGGGGCTCTCGCTGCTGCTCGCCGCGATCCTCGCGGGACTGATCGCCCAGTTCGCCTCCGCGCCGCCCGGCGACGCCGCGCGCTCGCTCGACGAGACGCTCGCCCGGCGCCTGCGCTGCGCCCCGGCCGAGCCCGGGCCCTGCTGGCGCGACCCGCTTACCCTGGCCTACGGGCGCGCGCTCGCCGGTGCGGTCCGCGCGCTGGCGCCGGCTCCCGTCGCCGTCCGGGCGCCCGACGGACTGCGCGTCGCGCCGGTCGACTTCCGCTACTGCCGCCACGAGACCTGCGCGGTTCCGGGGTCCAGGCCGGGTCTGACAGCCTCCAACCGGCGGATGACCGCGTTCGTCTCGGTGACCGACCGCCGCAGGGCGGGCGGCGCTGCCGAGATCGACTACTGGCTCTACCGCCCCGGGCTCGGGTGGTCGCGGGTCACCCGGAGGATCGGCTCGGCCGAGGTCGAGCGCTACGCCTCGACGCCTCTGCTCGACTCCGACATACCGATCCTCGTTCCGCTCGAGACGTTGCCTGGGCGCGACTCGTATCCGTTTTCAGCGAGAGAACAGCCGCCTTGGCTTGGGCTCGTGCGGAGCGTTTATCCCGAGCTTCCCGGCTGAAGGTCGGGGCGCGCTTTCATGGACGAGAAACGCGGACATGGGTAGCGTTTCGCGTCCATGGCGGGACGTGTGGGGGGTCACCAGACGGCGTCGTGGTGCTCCATCACTCCCGTGCCGCTCGCCAGCTCGATGCCCCCCGGCAGGGTGCCGGCGAAGGTGCCGAAGGGCTGGCGGTAGGAGTAGCGGACCAGGAGCTTGTTCTCGGCGCGGCTGCGCTCGGCCTCCGCCGTGAAGCCCAGGCGCGACCCGTCGGCGAAGCCGATGGCGTCGAGCCCGTCGAAGCGGCATGGCGGGGCCTCGCGGGGCTCGCCGTCGAGCCAGACCGCGCGCTCGGAGCCCGTCTCGGGATCGTTGACGCCCTCGACCAGGTTCCAGCCGACCGCGCGTCCCTCGGTGCTCATTCCCACTCCCGCCGACCAGTTCCAGACCGTGTGCCGGGGATGACGGCCGTCGGTCTCGTCGATCACGCCGAGGGCGTCCACCCGCCACGACCGTCCATCCGGGGAGCGCAACTCGCCCCGCACTGCCACCCCCGCCTGCTTGCGAGTCCAAACTTCATTGCCGCCATTCCGGCATCGGGCCTCCCAGGGCGCGCCGAGGCCCACCTCCAACCGCCCCTTCAGCGATTTCGAGTCGACGACCACCTCGAATGCCCTGACCGCTCCTCCGGGATCGGGCAGCCGCACCTCGCCGGCAGCCCCGGGCATCCGCACCCGCGTGCGCTCGATGAGCCGGCCGCTCGGGCGGTCCAGGAGCGCGAAGAAGGTCTGCCCCATCGCCCCCACCTGCACCCGCGCGGCGCAGAGCATGAGCTCGTCCGAGAACGCCGCGACGTAGCGCCAGCGCTTTCGCACCGGCTATTCGATCTTCGCGAGGAGGTCGCCGGCGGCGACCGCGGCGCCCTGTGCGGCTGGGAGCGAGGTCACCTTTCCGGACCGGTGCGCCGTGATCTCGTTCTCCATCTTCATCGCCTCGATGACGCAGACGAGGTCGCCCTCGGCGACCTCGTCGCCCTCCTCGACGGCGACCTTCAGCACCGTTCCCTGAAGCGGCGAGACGAGCGCTTCGCTCGACGCGGACGACCCACCGCCGGCCTTGCGCTCGCGCTTGGGCTTCTTGGCGCCGCCCGCGGGGGCCGCGGCGCCGCCCGCGGGCGCGGCGCCGATCACCCTCACGCGGTGGTGGCGGCCGTTGACCTCCACGGTGTACTGGCGCTCGACCAGCTCGGCCTCCTCCTCTTCGGAGGACTCCGGAGGGGGCGGCGAGGCATGCGTGTGCGGGGTGATCTCCTTCAGCCACTTCTTGTCCTCGGTGAGGTCCCGGCAGGTCTCGGCCTTGGCCCATTGCTCCGTGGAGAGGATCTCCTTGTGGAAGGGGATGAGCGTCGTCAGGGGCTGGATCCGGTACTCGCCCAGGGCACGCAGCATGCGGCGCGTCGCCTTCTCGCGATCGACGTCCCAGACGATCAATTTGGCGACCATCGGGTCGTACAGCGGCGTCACCTCCGAGCCCGCCTCGAGGCCCGAGTCGACGCGGACCCCCGGGCCCGCGGGCTCGATGTAGCTCTCGATCTTGCCCGGCGCGGGTGCGAAGTTCTTGTGGGCCGCCTCGGCGTTGATCCGGCACTCGATGGCGTGCCCGCGGACCTCCACCTGCTCCTGGAAGATCGAGAGCTCCTCGCCGGCGGCGATCAGCACCTGTTCGCGGACGATGTCGACGCCGGTGACCATCTCGGTCACGCAATGCTCGACCTGGATGCGGGTGTTCATCTCGAGGAAGAAGTACTCGTCGCCCACCTGCATGCCCTCGATCGTCCCGGCGCTGCGGTAGTCCACCGCGCGCGCCGCCTCCTTGGCGATGCGGCCGATGCGTGCGCGCATCTCCTCGTCCACGTGCGGGCCGGGGGCCTCCTCGATCAGCTTCTGGTGGCGGCGCTGGATCGAGCAGTCGCGTTCGCCGAGGTGGATGACGTTGCCGTGGGAGTCGGCGAGGATCTGGACCTCGACATGACGGGGGTCGTCGAGGTAGCGCTCGAGGTAGACGGTGGGGTCGGAGAAGAACTTCTCGCCCTCGCGGGCGGCGCCCTCGAAGGCCTCCTCGAGGTCGTCGGCCGTCTGCGCGACGCGAAAGCCCTTGCCACCGCCCCCGCCGGCCGCCTTGCAGGCAATCGGGTAGCCGATCTCCTTGGCTGCCTTCTTCGCCGCCGCGACGTCGGGCGAGGGCTCGGTGGCGCCGGGGACGATCGGCACGCCCGCATCCTGCATCAGCTCGCGGGCCTTGGTCTTGGAGCCCATCGCCTCGATCGCGCTCGGCGGCGGGCCGATCCAGACGATCCCGGCGTCGTCGCACGCCTGGGCGAACGCCGCGTTCTCGGCGAGGAAGCCGTACCCGGGATGGATTGCCTCGGCCCCGGACTCGTTGGCGACCTCGATGATCTTCTCGATGTTGAGGTAGCTCTCGGCGGGCGTCGCCGGGCCCAGCAGGAACGCCTCGTCGGCGAAGCGCACGGCGGGCGTGTCGCGATCTGCCTCGGAGTAGACGGCGACGGAGCCGATGCCCATCTCCCGCAGCGTGCGGGCGACGCGGATCGCGATCTCGCCGCGGTTGGCGATCAGGACCTTCTGAAACACGGCGGCGGAGTGTATGTGTCCGGGGGGCGGGCTCGCGGCGCCGCCGGAGCCCCTTGCGGGGCCGGAAACGCGTTGCCGGGGTTGGTGTAGGCAATGTCGATGAAGAGCGATCCAGACGCTGCGCGCCGGCTCTCCCGGCCCGCTCGGATCGTCGTGCTGCTGTTCACCCTGCCGGTGGGCGCGCTGGCGACCGCGTTCGCGATCCTCGCGGCGTTCTTGGTCCTCGCTCAGCCGGGCAGCTGGGCGATGGGCGCGATTTTCGGCTCCGTCCTCGCGGCTGCCCTGCTCAGCATCTACGTCAGCCGGCGCCTGGTTGGCGATGACCCGAAGGTGATCCCGGGCTGGGCGGTGGCATCAGGCCTGGTGACGGCCGCCATCGGCCTGGCGTTCGTCTACTGGGTCTTCACCCACCTGGTCGTCGACTGATCGGCTCAGGCCGCGCGCAGGCTCGAGCCGGCGGGCTCGTCCATCCACACGACCTGGTCGCGGCCAGGGCCCACGCCGACCAGCCGCACGGGGGTCTTCGCGTACTCCGCGATGAAGTCGAGGTAGTCGCGGGCCGCCTTGGGGAGGTCGGCGGCCTTGCGGGCGTTGCCGATGTCCCCTTCGAAGCCGGGGAGCTCCTCGTACTCGGGCGTGGCCGAGTGGAGGACCGACTGGTGGTAGGGGAACTCCTCGAGCACGGCGCCCTCACGCGAGCGGTACCGCACCGCGACGCGCAGCGGGTCGATGCCGGCCAGCACGTCGAGCTTGGTGACGGCGAGGGCGGCCAGCCCGTTGAGGCGCGCCGCGTAGCGCAGGGCGACCAGATCCAGCCAGCCGGTGCGGCGCTCGCGCCCGGTGGTGGTGCCGTACTCGTGGCCGGCCTCGAGAAGGCGGCGGCCCGTCTCGTCGTCGAGCTCGGTGGGGAACGGCCCGGCGCCGACGCGGGTGGCGTAGGCCTTGAGCACTCCCCAAACCTCGTCGATGTCGGTCGGCGCCACTCCGGCCCCGACGCACGCTGCCCCGGCGATGGGATTCGACGAGGTGACGAAGGGATAGGTGCCGTGGTCGAGGTCGAGCAGGGCCGCCTGGGCGCCCTCGAAGATCACGGACTTGCCCGAGTCGATCGCGTCCCAGCACAGGCGCGCGGTGTCGGCGACGTAGGGCTCGAGGCGGTGGCCGTAGCGCAGATACTCCTCGGCGATCGTGTGCAGGTCCAGGTCGCGCTCGAAGGGCCGCAGCATCTGCTTCTTGGGCTCGAGCGCCGCCAGGATCTTCTTGCGCAGGATCTTGCCGTCGAGGAGGTCCTGCACACGGATGCCAAGGCGCGAGGCCTTGTCGGCGTAGGCGGGGCCGATGCCCCGCTTGGTCGTGCCGATCTCGAGCTTGCCGAGGCGCTGCTCGCCCGCGGCGTCGAGCATCACGTGGTAGGGCATGATCACGTGCGCGTTGGCCGAGACCCGCAGGCCGGAGACGTCGATGCCGCGCTGGCGCAGCCCGTCGAGCTCCGAGTTGAGGACGGCGGGATCGACGACGACGCCGTTGCCGATGATGCAGGTCTTGCCCGGGTAGAGGATGCCCGAGGGGATCAGGTGGAACTTGAACTCCTCGTCGCCACGGACGATCGTGTGGCCGGCGTTGTTGCCGCCCTGGAAGCGGACGATCAGGTCCGCGTCCTCGGCGAGCAGGTCGGTGACCTTGCCCTTGCCCTCGTCGCCCCATTGGGCGCCGACTATGACCTTCGCTGGCATGGCCGGGGGATTATGAGGGTCGGGGGCGGCGCCTAGGCCGCTGGGGCATACCGATGATGTATTGCCAGCGCATTCCCGTCGGGATCCGAGAAGAACGCCTGGAAGCAGACGCCGGAGTCGATCGTCTCGCCCCGAAACTCGACTCCCCGCGACTCGAGCTGGGCCTTGGCCGCCTCGAAGTCGTCGACGTGGAACTCAACCGGCAGCGAGTGAGGCTCGAAGTCGAACCCGAAGGCGTCGGTCTGCATCACCGCGATGGTGAGGTTGCCCGTCTCGAACTCGACGCCGGGCATCTGGCCCCAGCGCTTGCCGATCGGCAGCTCGAGGACCTCGGTGTAGAACTTCTCGGCGGCGGCGATGTCGCGCGTGCCGAGGGTGATGAAGTCGGTGCCGGAGACGAGGGCCATTCGCTACGCAGCGTAGCGGCGGTCTTTCCCGTGTAGCGGCCACGGGTCGCCACATATCTCCACAAGGCGCGAGACCGTTCGTTCACCTATCTGCTCTCTGAGCTTTTCCTCGTTGAGGTTGGTTGTGACCACCAGGGACCTCTTGGTGACGTAACGCTCGTCGACGATCGAATAGAGCTGCTCCAGCACCCATTCACTCTGCTTCTCAGCTCCCAGATCGTCGATGTGCAGCAGATCGACTGACGTCAGTCGCCTGAAGAACCCGAGGTAGGACTCGTCGGTCGCATCGTAGGTGCGGCGAATTCGGGCGAGGAGTCGGGGGAGCGAGTAAACGGCGACAGTGCGGCCCGCCTCGATCGCGCACTTCGACACGAGCATTGCGAGCGTCGTCTTCCCGGTCCCGACATCCCCCCAGAGCCAAAGACCCCGTCCTTCATCGAGGCGCTCATGAATCTGGTCCGCGAAATCCTGCACAAAAGACACCGCGAGGCGGGACTCCGCAGCTCGAGCCATGTCGCTGACCGGGGGAGCGTTGAACGAAACGTCGCGGTACCGGGGCGGAAGCGTCTTGTTGACGCCGCGCGAGCGCGCCTGCACCAGGCGCCGCTCGCGGCACTCGCATGGGGTCGCGACGTTGTCGTCGTCGATGATCCAGCCGCCGCCGTCGCAACGGCCCAGCGGACAGGTCCGCGGGAGCCTCTCGACCTGGCCGCTCACTCGTCGGCGGCGCTGATGATCGGGGGCGCGTCGTCGGCTGCCGGCGGGGCGCCGGCATGGCGATCGGCGTGCGCCAGGGTGGCGAACGAGGCGTATTCCTGGTTGAACGCGAGCTTCACCGTGTCGGTGGGGCCATTGCGGTTCTTGCGGACGATGAGCTCGGCGATCCCCTGGAGCTCCTCGCGCTCCTGGCGGCGCTCCTCGGACTCGTCCTCGGTGTCGAAGTTCGCGTAGTAGTCCTCGCGGAAGATGAAGGCGACCATGTCGGCGTCCTGCTCCAGGTTCCCCGACTCGCGCAGGTCCGAGAGGATCGGGCGCTTGTCCCGGCCCGATCGCTGCTCGGGCGCCCGCGAGAGCTGGGACAGCGCGATGACCGGGACCTTGAGGTCGCGGGCCAGGAGCTTCAGCCCGCGGCTCATCTGGCCGACCTGCTCGACGCGGTTGATCCGCGGGTCCTCCGCGCGCATGAGCTGGATGTAGTCGACGATGATCAACGCCAGGCCCCCGCGGCCGGCGTCGATCTCGCGGGCGTGCAGGCGCCTGGCCTTGCCGCGCAGGTCGAGGATCGACAGATCGGAGGACTCGTCGATCCAGAGCGGCGCCGACTCCAGCTCGTTGCAGACCCGCAGCACGCGCTTCCAGTCGCTCTCGGAGACCTTGCCCTTGCGCAACTTGTCCGAGGAGATCTTCGCCCGCTTGGCGATGAGCCGCTGGGCCAGCTCCATCTCCGACATCTCGAGGGAGAAGAAGGCGACCGGCCGGTGCTCCTTGGTCGCCACGTGCTCGGCGATGTTGGCCACGAGGCCCGACTTGCCCATGCCCGGGCGGGCGGCCATGATGATCAGGTTGCCGGGCTGGAAGCCGCCGGTGATGGTGTCGAGGTCGTGGAATCCGGACGCGGTGCCGGTGATCCCGCCGCCCGTGCGGGCGATCTCCTCGAGGCGGGCGACCTCGCTCTCGAGGATCTCGGCGAGCTCGTGGAAGTCCTCCGCCTGCTCGGAGTGGGCCACCTTGAACAGCGCCGCCTCCGCGCGCTCGACGAGCTCCTGCGGCTCGCCCTCGTGCTCGTGGACAGAGCGCTCGATGCGCTGTGCCGTGGTGAGGAGGCGTCGCAGCAGCGCGTTCTGCTTGACGATGCCCGCGTAGTGACGGGCGTTCCCGGGGGCCGGCGTGGTGGAGGCGAGCGAGACGACCGCGTCACGGCCGCCGGCCTCGCTGAGCTCGCCCGACTGCGTCAGCTGCTCGGCGACCGTGAGCGCGTCGACCGCCTGCCCGCGCTCGTCGAGGGTCCTGATCGCCTTGAAGACCAGGCGGTTGCGCTCGCGGTAGAAGTCCTCCTCGCGCAGGCGGACGTCGAGGAGCACGGGCTCGATGGCGCTCTCGGAGACCATCATTGCCCCCAGCACGGACTCCTCGGCCTCGAGGTTCTGGGGGGGAAGGTTGGTCTCGGCGGTGGCCATTCGCTGCTTCGGGTGGGGGAGCCTCACTCCCTCAATTAGAGGCATCGGGGCGGCGGAACGCTCCCCGTTCGAGAAAAGCACATGGCCGGGCGCCCCGAAAGGCGAGAAGGCGCGATTTGCGGCTGTTGTTCCGGGGGGTCTGAGCCCCCCAGCGTCTAATGCAGCTCGGCCACGATGGTCTTCACGCGGGCCACCGAGTCGGTGGCGACCTCGACGTCGACCATGTAGGTGCCGGTCGAGCGAATCGGCTCGTCGAGCCGGATCTTCTTGCGCTCGATACGGATGTTGCGCGCCTCGGCGATCGCGTCGGCGATCTCCTTGGCCGTGACGGAGCCGAAGAGCTTGCCGTCCTCGCCGGCGCGGTGCTGGATGGTGAGAACGGTCTTCGAGAGCAGCGCCGCGGTTTCGCCCGCGCGCTCTGCGGCCTCGGTTGCCGCCTTCTCCGCGGCATCGCGACGGCGAGCGGCGTCCTCCAGCGCGGCGCGCGTCGCCGGCTGAGCCAGCTTGCGCGGCTGGAGGTAGTTGCGCAGGTAGCCGGACGAGACGTCGATGGCGTCGCCCGCCTGGCCCAGGTCCTCGACGTCCTTCAGCAGGATGGCCTGAGCCACCGCCTACCTCTCGCCGACGTAGGGGAGCAGGGCGATCTCCCGGGCGCGCTTCACCGCCAGCGCAAGCTGGCGCTGATGGAGCCTCGAGAGGCCGGTTACGCGACGGGAGCGGACCTTGCCGCGGTCGGAGATGAACCGGCGCAGCAGCGTCAGATCCTTGTAGTCGATCTCCGCGACGTTGATGCGCGTGTACTTCCGCGGGCGAAAGCGATCGGAGGGCCCGCGGCGGCGGCGCGCGCCGCCCGGGCCGCTCTGGCCGGGTCGCTCACGAGGCGCCATCAGGCGTTCCTCCGGAAGTGGTCACGTGCGTCGTTCATGGTCCCTATCGGCAACGCGCCGCCCGCAGGGGCGGCACACCGAACCGGGATGATAGCCGCGAGCGCCAGGCTTCGACCAGCTCGCAGAGCCTGGCTGCTGCCGCCGTCCTCGAGGGCGACCATGCTCCGGGCGAGCTCCGCGGCGGGCCCGCGCAGGGAAAACGCGCCGGTCGCCACCCCCGCCTCCAGGACTGACCCGTAGAGGGTGACCTGCCGATCGAAGTACGAGGTGGTCGAGCGGTTTGGTCGGCTAGATCGGCGCCGGCCGTCCGAGGTGGAAGCCTTGCGCAAAGTCAACGCCATGCCCCTCCAGAAGGGCCAGCGTTTCTGCGTCCTCGACCCCCTCGGCGATCGTCTGATAGCCGAAGTCCCGCGCCAGGCCGACGATCGCCTTGACCAGGTGATCGTTCGCCTTATTAGTCGCCAGGTCCCGCACGAACTCGATGTCGATCTTCAGATAGTCGATTGGCAAGCTCCTTCAGGTAGGTGAAGGTTCCGAACCCCGTGCCGAAGTCGTCGAGCGCCACGCCACAACCGATCTCGCTCAAGCCACGAACGAACGCCTGCCCCGCCTCGGCATTCTCATCAAGGCCGTCTCGGTGATCTCGAAGACGATGTTCGATGGATCGGCATGCGCATTGCGCAGCTCCCGCTCGATCAGGGGAGCAGATCCAGATCGCCGATGGACTCCGCCGAGAGATTCGCTTCGAGGCGCTGACCGTCGGCAGCCAAGCGCATCGCCTGGCGGATGACCCAGCGATCGATCTCACCGATCAGCCCATATTTCTCAGCCACCGGAAGGAAGCTCCCCGGCGGGATGATCTCGCCGCCCTGGCCGACCATTCGCAGCAGCAGCTCCTGGCTCGGCGGCCCACCCGCCAGGGGAACGATCGGCTGGGAGTACAGCACCATCCTGTCTTCATCGAGCGCGTCCCTGACCCGGCCGACCCAGGCGAGGGTGTCCAACTCGCGCTTGACCCGGTCCTCCTCGGCCTGCTCCGCGCTGATGTCGCGAAACACGACGACGACCCCACGGACCCTCGTCCCGTCCAGCAGAGGCGCGGACGAATAGGCGACCGGACAGATCGAGCCGTCCTTGCGCGTGAAAGCGTCATGAGCCACTCGAACGGCCCGGCCCTCCGTCCTGACCTTCAGCAGCTCGCAATCCTCAGGCGGGTGCGGCGCTCCGTCGGCGTCTGGAAATGGATGGCGGAGTGCATGTCCTTCCCGCGCAGTTCCTCCTCGTCCAACCCAGAATCCTCGAGGCTGCGGAGTTCATGAACGTCAGGCGGCCTTCGCCATCGAGCGTGTAGAGCCCTCCACCATGGTGTCCATCACGGCCGAGCGAAAGTGCTCGGCCTCCTCGCGGTCGGTGATGTCGACCACCACGACGCCGACTCCAATCACCTCGTCGTCGATGCGGACCGGGTAGTAGCTGGCGAGCCAGTGACGACGATCCCGGGTCTCGCTGCGCTCGCGGTCGACCTCCAGGTTGACCACGGCTTCGCCGGCCTCCAGCACGCGACGGTAAACGGGCTCCATCCGGGCCCAGACGTCGGGAACGACCTCGGCGACGGTCCGACCGATCTGCTCCTCCACCGGAGCGCCGTTCACCTCGGCGAGAGTCTCGTTGACGCGAACGATGCGAAAGTCGCGGTCCACGAACGCAAACCCCACCGGCGCCGTCGACTGCAGCGTTTCGACGAGGGTCAGTGATTCAGCCGTCTGTCGCTGCGCCTCGGCGAGCTCGGTGATGTCCTGAACGCAGCCGAGAGCCGCGTCGGGCGACCCTCATCCGCCGCCGCAACAGCGGAATAGGCGCGGAGGACCCGGACGCTGCCGTCAGGCCAGGTGATTCGGTAGGTGACCCGGGGAAGAGCACCCACCGCTCTGGCTGAATCCAGCTCCCGCGCGACGTCCTCGCGATCCTCCGGATGTATCCGCCCGAGGACATAGTCGGGGGTCGGGGTGACCTCGCCGGGCTCGAGGCCCAGGAGGCGGAACATGTTGTCCGACCACCGGAGCACATCTGTCCCGAGGTCCCAATCCCAGCTCCCGGTTCGGGCGAGCTGCTCGGCTTGATCGAGCACGGAGCGCTCGGGGGCTGCCCTGTCCTGCTTCATGCGAACCCGGTTGAGCGCTGTCCTTCGGCGAACCGCTCGTGTCGGTTCTGGGCATTGCCATATGTGTGGTGCCTTGACGACTCTGCGTCTGGTCCTGCGCCGATGACGCGCACGTGCGTACATAGCCAAGCCCCCCGGAACCGTTCGGCTATCGGTCGATCGGCCGATCTTTGGACGGATCGGACAACTACTCGACGAAACCCTCGCGAATGGCCTTCGCCACGGCCGCGACGCGATCCCCGAACCTCGAGCTTCGCGTAGACATGCTCGAAGTGGGTCTTCACCGTCGAGGAGCTGATCGTCAGCCGCTCGGCGATCTGCGCCGCCGAGTTGCCTCGCGCGGCGAGCTGGAGCACCTCGATCTCGCGCGCCGTCAGCGGGGCGCGACCCAGCTCACCGCGATGTCGCGCGAGGAACTGGCCCAGCTCGTGGCCGATGCCGACCAGGCAGCGCAACAGCCGCTCGCTCGGCTCGGCGTCCTCGCAGGAGTAGAGCTCGACACCGCCAGCACCTCCTCGCCATCGAGCACGGCGAAGGCCACCGCCCCGCGCAGGCCGGCGATGCCGGCCTCCTCGGTGCGCAGGTACCCATGGAAATCGCCGAGGTCGTTCAGCGCCGTCGGGGCTCTCGCCTGCCAGACGCGACCCGGAAGACCTTCACCCGCACCAAGCCGGAGCCTTCCAGGTGGCAGTCTCGAAATCGTCGCCCTCGCCGAAGTCGCGCCTGCGCCAGAAGGACGCGTGCGATCAGCTTCTCCCCGTCCGGCACCCAGAGAACGCCGATGACGCAGTCCAGCGCCTCGGCGAGCTTTCGAAGCAGGTTCTCGACGCCCTGTTCAAACGATTCCCACTCGATCAGCGCCTCCGAGACAGCGACGTGGGCGGCGATCTCGCCCTCGGCGCGTCGCTGGTCGGTGACGTCCTGGACCGTGCCCAGGATCCTGTGTGGCCTCCCTCGCTCCGTGATCTCGGCCAGCGTGGAGCGCAGGTGCCGGGTCGAGCCGTCCGGGCGAACGATCCGATAGTCGAATCGCTGATAGGTCGCGCCCGCCCGGACCCGCTCGACCTCCCGCGCCTGTCGCTCCCGGTCGTCCGGGTGGGTCATCTCCATCACCAGGTCGGCGACGGCGTCACCGATCCCGGCGCCAGACCCAAATAGCCGGAAGAGGTTGTCGGACCAGAGAAGCTCGCCGGTTTCGGGCGTCCACTCCCAGCTGCCGATCTGCGCGACGCGCTCGGCCGATTCCAGCAGCGCCCTCTGATCGTCGGAACGGGACACCGGAACTACGGCTGAGCTAGCCCGCCGTCAGGCCGGCGGCGGGTTCTTGACTCTCGATGAGGACGACGCGTGGAGCGCCGCTCGGCTAGAACGGGATGTCGTCGTCGGTCGCGCCGACGCCGGCCGGCTCGGGATTCGTGAAGTCCGAGGTGTCGGCCGGGACGTCGGACTGAGCCGTGAAGCCGCCGCCTCCCGACGGGGCGCCGTCGCGGCTGCCCAGGAACTGCACGGTGTCGGCGACGATCTCGACCGCCTGGCGCTTGCCGGAGCCATCCTGCGCCTCCCACTCGCGCCACTCGAGGCGGCCGTCGATCGCGACAGGCCTGCCCTTGGAGAGGTAGTTGGCGCAGTTCTCGCCCTGCGCGCCCCAGACCGTGACGTCGAAGTAGTTCGGCTTGTCGACCCACTGGCCGCTCTGGTCCTTGCGACGGGTGTTGACCGCAATGCGAAGCTTGCAGACCGCGGTGCCGCTCTGCAGGGAGCGCAGCTCGGGGTCCTTGGTGAGGTTGCCGGTGATCGTCACGCGGTTGATGTTGCTCGCGGCCATCTGGCCCTTCCTTTCATTGCTCAGCTACGACTTCCAGTCTAAGCAGGGGACCGGCGCGTTCTCTCCCCCTGGCGGGGAATCCGAAGCCGCAAAACCCGGCTTCCGGCGAGAAAGGCGCCGTTGCGGCGCCCTTCGCGCGAGCCTAGGCGGCGGGTTCGCCCTCTTCGCCGCCGTCGGGAGCGGCGTCGGGCTGGGGCTCCGCGGGGGCAGGCTCGGCGACCGGCTCCTCGGTGGCCTCGGGCGCGGGCTCCGGCGCTGACGCGGGCGGCGCCTCCGGCGCTTCGGCGGCGGGCTCGCTCGCAACCTCGGCGGGCGCCTCGGCGGCATCGGCGACCGGCGCCTCGGGTGCGGGCGCCTCGGGAGCCTCGGCAGCGGAAGCATCGCCGGCCGGCTCGGCAGCCGCCGGAACCGATTCGTCGCCGTCGCGGCGTCCGGGGCGTCCGACGGGCGCGGAGCCCGGAGTCGGAGCCGGCGGGACCGTGACGGGCAGGCGAGCGTCGACCTTGAAGATCCGGAAGCGAAGAACGCCGTCGGCGATCTTCAGCTCGTGGTCGAGCGCGTTGAGCAGCTCGGCCTGACCCTGGAAGCGGAAGAAGCGGTAGTCGGCCTCGTTTCGCTGCTTGATCTCGTAGGCCATCTTGCGCACGCCCCAGTCGGTGTCCTGCTTGACCTCGCCGGACGACTGGATGCGCCCGCGCGCGTCGGCGACGATCTTGTCGCGCTGGGCGTCGGGCGCCTCGGGGTCGAGCATCAGGACGAGCTCGTACTCGGTTGCGGGTGCAGGGCTCAAGCGGCGCGGGACTATAGCGGAGCACCCTGGGCCGCCCCGGGCCTCCGGGGGCGCGAATCCCGCTTGCGGGCTTGGAATCGCCGGTGGACGGACTTCCCGCGATCAGATGGCCCAACGTCGCCAGGGCGGCCGCCGTGGCCCTTGCGATTGGCCTGAGCGCCGTCCTCGTGCCCTCGCTGCTTCGCCGTCCGGACCCGCCCCCGCTCGCGGCCGACGTCGGAATCCCCCGGGCGCCGCAGCTCGTGCACTCGGCCCCGGAACGGCCGCATGTCCCAAGGCACGAGCCAGCGCGGAGCCCCCTCCGCAGGGCCCGCCACGATCCGAGCGCGCCGGCCCATCCCGCGCCCGGCCGGGCTGCCTCGTCGGGGACGAATGCCCCGGCCCCTCCCGCCTCCCCCCGTGAGGGGGGAGCGACGCCCACACCCGCCCCGGCTCCGGCCGGCTCCTGCGCCGGCACCTACTCCGGTGGCCACCCCGGCGCCGGCGACCGTCGCGCCCCCACCGCCGCCGCCTCCACCCGCCCCGGCTTCACCACCTCCGTCGCACGCCTCCCCCACTGAATTCGGATTCGAACGCTGAAAGGAAGCTCATGAATCATCCGCGTCCGCACCCCCGCCCGGCCGCAAAGACCGCCGCCCTCACCCTGGCCGCCGTGGCCCTCGCGGCCGCGGGCATGCCCGAGCGCGCCGGCGCCGGGACCTACGTCGTCGCGCAGTGCCATCCGGGCTACGGCGCCGGACACGACGACGCCGTCTTCGGCCGCAGCTCCTCGGACTTCACGAGCTCCGCCGGCTGCACCCATGGCGCCGGCGGGCTTCGGGTCCGCCACGCCGCCTCGACGACGCTGGCCGGCCGCCGGGGCAGCTGGACCTTCACGGCTCCCACGGGCACCGCCATCCTGCGCGCGACGCTGCGTGTGTGGGGGCGTGCGGACGGCGGCCTCGCCCCCGCGGTCGTCGCGGGCGTCCCGGGGGCGATGCGCTCGGCCGGCGCCGCCGCGGGCAAGCCACATCGGGTGCGCTGGACCGGGAGCGCGCGGGCGGTCTCCGCGCGGCTGGAGTGCCGGCGCAGCCCGCACTGCGCCCCCTCAGGCGACGCGCGGGTTGCGCTCAATCGCGTCCGCCTGCGCCTGATCGATCCGCTCAAGCCCGACGCCGGGCTGATCGGCCCGTTCGCCCAGCAGGAGGTCGTGCGGGGCACCCAGCCCCTGACCGCCCTGGCGAGCGACACGGGGTCGGGAGTCGCCGGCATCGCGCTCGAGGTCAACGGCACGCACGCCGCGACGCGAGCGTCCGTCTGCTCGGTCCACGGGCGCATGGCCCTGCGGCTCGCGCCGTGCCCCCCGAGCGCCGCTGTCTCGGTGGCGGAGCGCACGTCCTCGGCGCCGTTTCGTCAAGGGACGAACGTCGTCCAGGTCTGCGCGCGCGACTACGCGGGCAACCGCAACGCGAACGTGAGCTGCGCGACGCGCAAGCTGCGGGTCGACAACGAATGCCCCGTGTCCGCCGTGACCACGGGCGCCCACCTGAGCGCCGGCGTGCGCGGGGTGCATCGCGGCTTCGTCGCCGGACGCGGCGACCGCCCGCGCGTCGCCGGGCGGCTTGTCGACGCCGCCGGCAACCCGGTGGCCGGCGCGCGGGTATGCGTAGCCGGCCAGCCGCTCAGCGCCCATGCCCCGGAGCGCGTGATCGCAAGCCCGCTCACCGGAGCCGACGGGCGCTTCAGGGTGCCTCTTCGCCGCGGCCCCGCGCAGCGGCTTCGCATCGCCTACTGGCCCGGCGACTCGGGCGCCCTTCAGCGCTTCTCGCGGATCCGCTTCCGCGCCCGCCCGCGGCTGGCTCTGCGCCCGCATCGCGGCCTCGGCAACGGCGACCGGCTGCGGTTCCTCGTCCACCTGCCCGGGCCAAGGGCCTCGCATCGCCAGGTGCGGATCGAGGCGCGCCTTCGCCATCGATGGGTGCCCGTGACCGGAGGACGCACCGGCTCCGGCGGCACCTACCGGGGGAGGTATCGGTTCCACGCGACGAGCGGGTCGCGCTCGTATGGGTTCCGGGCGCTGGTCCCCCACCAGGCCGGCTACCCCTACGCCCAGGGCGCCTCCCCGGTGAAGCGCGCTCGCGTCCACGGCTGACCAAACCCGATGAACGTCCCTCGCTGCCCCGTATAGCCATCAGCGAGGGACGTTCTTGGGTCAGTCGACCGGGCCGCCCTTGGCGCGGACGTCGGCGAGCTGCTCGTTGATCCACACGCCCGGGTCGCGCTGACGGACGATCTCGCGCAGGCGCGTGGCGCGCAGGCGCCGCTCGTCGGCGCTCATGGTGAGAGCGCGGTGCATCGTGTCGGCCTGCTCCTGGATGTCGAACGGGTTGACGGTGAGCGTGCAGTCCCCGAGCTCCTCGTGGGAACCGGTGTTCTCCGAGAGCATCACCACGCCGTCGCGGGTGTTCACGGCCGGCGCCTCCTTGGCGACCAGGTTCATGCCGTCGAACAGGAGTTGACGACCAGCAGGTCGAAGTGCTTGTAGCGGGCGACGGCCTCGGGGAAGTTCTCGTAGATCCGCAGGTCGATCGGCATCCAGTCGGTGGTCCCGTGGCGGTGGTTGACGACGGCCACCAGCGCCTCGATGCGGTCCAGATATTCCTGGTACTCGGGCACGTCCGTTCGCGACGGCTGGAGGTGCGCGATGAAGGTGACGCGCTCGCGGAACTCGGGGTGGTCCTGGAGGAAGACGTCGAAGGCGGTGAACCCGCGAAGCACGTTCTTGGAGAGGTCCGCCCGGTCGACGCGCAGGATCAGGTGATCGCGGCGGCGGCGAAGCAGCTCCTGCTCGTACTCCGCAACCTCCTCGCTCGCGGCGGCGCGCTCGAGGCGGCTCGCGTCGATGGCCAGCGGGTAGGCGCGCACCCAGATCTCGCGGCCCTCGTGGAGCACCGCGCCGCGCTCGTGGTCGACCTCGATCTCGAGGAGCTCCTGACAGCAGTGCAGGAAGTTGCGGCAGTAGGCCTGGGTGTGGAAGCCGATGATGTCGTTGGCCAGAAGGCCGAGATAGATCGCCTCGCGCATGTGAGCGGGCAGGATGCGCCACGAGTCGGGCTGCGACCACGGGATGTGGACGAAGTGCTGGAGGAAGACGTCCGGGCGCGCCTTGCGGATGAGCGCCGGACAGGTGTAGAGGTGGTAGTCGTGGAGCATCACGAGCGGCTCGGAGTCGCCGGCGATCGCCTCGATGACCGCCTGGGCGATGTCCTCGTTGACCACCGTGTAGCCCTCACGCCAGGCGGCGGCCTCCTCGACGCGGATGTCCGGCGCGTTCGAGAGGTCCCACAGGTAGTGCTGGATGAACCAGAGGATGGGGTTGGCGATGACGTTGTAGAAGCCGTCGTAGGCGCCCGGATCGCTCTCCACGAGGAGAACCTCGTAGGCGACTCCGTCCAGCTCGACCTCGACCGGGCGCCCGTCGGCCTCCCGCGAGACCTCGACGTCCTCGTCGGTCATGGCCGAGGCGATCCACAGCGCGCCGCGATGCGCGACGAGTCCGGCGAGAGCCGTGACCAGCCCGCCGCCCCCGCGGCGCACCTCACGCTCGCCCTGCTCGGAGAGGCGGTACTCGGCCGGGCCGCGGTTGGAGACGATTACGAGCCTTTGGTCACCTGCCATCGGACCGATCTTCTCAGGCCGGGGCTACTCGTCGATGCGCGAGGGCTCGATCACCTCGGCCGCCCCGAAGCCGTCGAGCGGGCTGTCCACGAAGAAGATCTCCATCGTGATGTCCGGATCGATGTGCGTTTGGCTGAGGAAGGCGACGACCTTGCGGCCGGTGAGCTCCTCGATCGTCTCCCTGTAGCGGCGGCCCATCATCCGCTGGAAGTCGCGGCGCATGTCCAGGACCTTGTCGGGCTCGCCCTCGCTCATCATCGTGTGCTCGATCGGGGTGTGGCCGTTTCGAAGCACGCAGACGATCAGATCGTCGAGGGCATAGGTCTTGGCCTTCATCGGCCCGCGGCCGTAATGCTCGCGAAGCATCGCCACGATGCGGGTCGAGATCGCGGCGAGCAACTCGCCACCGCCCAGCTGTCGTTTGTCCTGCACTTCCCCGCCCTGCGCGAGGGCTTCATCGCTCATCCCATCAACACCAACTTCAAGCCGTTCGAGTCAGATGAGCGTACCATCGGGACCAGCAGCCGCCCGGCGGAACTCTATGCCCGCTCAACCATCGTCGCGGTCCGAATGCCGAGTGGTCAGGAAGACGGCTGGATGCATGCTGAACGACGAAGAGGCGGTTGAGATGACCGCATGGGTGCGCGCTGCCAACTCATGGTCGCTTGCGGCGCAGGCCATCGTGCGGACCTCGACCGACCTGGCAACGCAGTCGCGGGACCTCGCCGATCGGCTCGAAACCGGCCAGGAGGCCTCGCTGACCGCCGAGCTCCGCGTCCTCGCGGAGGCCGTGGAGGACGACAGCCAGGAGCTGCGCGACCGCTATCTGGGGACGGCGGAGGCACTGGAGAATTTCCACGATGTGCTGGGCGGAGACGGGGACGGACCGGCCGCGGTGTAGGCTCTTACCGGCGCCGGGGATATCGCACCGCGGTAGTCCAGAGCGTCACCACACCGCACAAGACGGGCATCGAGGGCGGGCCGTGCCACCGGAGCCTCGGATTGGAGTCACGTAGCGATCCCAAGTCCGAGCGTGTCCGACAACGAACAACCCCGTAGCGACGATGCCCTTGCGCCAGGCGGCGAGCGCTCCGCGCTGGATGTGATCTTGCGCTGCTATCTCGGCGAGATCGGCGCCCGTGGCGGCATGGTCGTTGCCCGGGGACCCGACGATCGCACCCGAGCCGTCGCGATCTGGGGCCTTGGCGGCGAGCATCCGCGAGTGTCCTGGGCGTCCGGCAGCCTGCTCGGGCGAGCGCTGCGCGGATCCGAGACATCCATCGAGCTTCAGACCGTTCCGGGAGAGATGCCGGTGCCCGGCTCGTATCGCGACCGGGTTCGCCCCCCCACGAGCGCCGTCGCGGGCCCGATCCCGGGCTCGGGCGGCTCCCTGGGAGCGATCTACGCGGAGTTCGCGGCCGAGCCGGAGATCCAGTCGGGGCAGCTTCGCTGGATCACCGACTCCTACGCACGCCTGGCGACCCTCTGCATGGAGGGTGGCGATGGGCTCTCGGCCGCCCTGGTCGACTCGCAGCGGGACCGGCTCACCGGCTGCCTCAACCACGAGGGCCTGTTCGACATCCTCATGACCGAGGTCGAGCGCGCCCAGCGTGAGAAGCACGCGTTGGCCTGCTGCTTCATCGACCTCGACGGCTTCAAGGCGATCAACGACACTCACGGCCACCTTGCCGGAAACCGGGTGCTCGCGGCCGCGGGCACGGCGCTGCTCGGCGGCGTGCGGCCCTACGACGCCGTCGGGCGCTTCGGCGGAGACGAGTTCGTGATCGTCCTGCCCTACGCCGGTGCTGCCGCCGCCAGGCGCATGGTCGAACGGATCCAGATCAGGATCGGCGCGCAGGTGGCGGCCTCGACGGGAATGTCGGTGCCCATCTCGGTCGGCGTCGCCGAGTGGGGCCACGTTGACTCCGCGCTTGACCTCCTGGACGCTGCCGACCGGGCTCTGATCGGCGCGAAGCATGGTGGCGGCGCCCGGGTGGTGGTCGCCAACCCATCCTGGAGGCGGCACGCAGGGATCCTTTCGAGTCTGACCCGGCCTTTGCGCAACGGTCGCTTTCGCGAGCGCTGGCTCGGCGGCGAGACCGGCTGAAGAAGCGGCGCGCGGGGCGCCCGCTAGACCCCGATCTCGTGGCAGATGTCAAGCCAGTCTCGAAGCAGGCGGGGCGTCAGGAACCGCTCGCGGGCGTGCTCCTTGCCGGCCTTGCCCAAGCTCTTGGCCAGCTCGGGGTCCTTCAGGATCCCGAGGGCCCGCTCGGCCGCCTCCTCCGCGGAGGAGACGAGATATCCCGAGACGCCGTCCTCGATCTGAAGCGGGATGCCGCCGACGTCACCGCCGATGGTGGGCCGGCCCTTCCACAGGGCTTCGGTGACCGTGAGGCCGAAGCCCTCGCGGGTGGACTTCTGCATGCACACGTCGGCCTGCGACTGAAACGCGTTCACCTCGATGGCGCCGACGTTGTTGAGGTTGTTGAGGATCTTGATGTCCGGATCGCCGTCGGCATAGCGCATGGTCGCGTTGAAGAACTCCCAGCCCTCGGGGTCGTCCGTGGCCATCGAGCCGACGAGCGCGAGCTGCACGTTCGGGAGCTCCTTGCGCACGGCCCGGTAGGCGTCGATCACCCCCATCGGGTCCTTCCAGGGGTCGAAGCGGGAGACCTGGCAGATCAGCGGGCGGTCGGGGTCGATGCCGAACTGATCGCAGACGAAGGCGGCGTCGTCGGGTGAGAGAGCCATGTTCTTCGGCGAGAGCGGGTCGATTGCCGGGGGCACCAGCTTCACGCCGCCGTCCACCGCTTCGGGGACGTACTGCTGCATGTGCCAGACGCTCGCCTCGTACTCGCTGATCAGGGGCAGCAGCCGCCCGAGCGTCGAAGGGTTGGGCGTGGAGAGGTCGATGTGGCAGCGCCACACCCAGTGGCGGGAGCGCTCCAGCGCGTTCGCGCGCAGGCCCGCCGGCTGCGGGTCGTGGACGATCACCAGGTCCCAGTCTCCCTCGAGGCTCTGGGCGTTCATGACGTTGTAGGCCTCGAAGACCTCCCACTCCTCGGCGGAGATCGCCTGGGGGTCGCCCTGAAGAGAATTGTGCATCAGCTTGGTGACGTTGAAGAACTCCTCGCGGCCCAGGATCACCTGCCAGTGCGCGTCGAGGCCGACGTCGCGCATCAGCGGGACGAGCGTGTAGAGGATCTCCGAGACGCCGCCGCCGTAGGCCGTGGCGCTGACGTGGAGGATCCGCTTGCCCTCGAGAGGCTTCGCGAGCTCGCGTATCTTCTCGATCAGCGGCTTCCCGGCGATATGCGTGTAGTCCGCCAGCGAACGCTGGCCGAGGGGCACGTCCTGAAGCATCGGTTACCCCCTCCCGGAGGGCCTGGTTCCAAGGGTGACGTCGACGTTCTGGTGGTGACCGTCGCGGATGATCTCGAGGTGGGCGACGTCGCCCGGGTCGAGCGCCGCGATGGCGTTGGGTAGGTCGCTGGCGTCGATGATCGGCTGGCCGTTGACGGCCGTGATCACGTCGCCCCCTGCGCGGAAGTCGACTCCCTGGAAGTGCACGGACGTGTCGCCGCCCCTGATGCCGGCGTCGTCTGCCGGGCCGCCGCTCACCACGCTGGCGACCAGAGCCCCCGTGTCGCTCGGCAGGTGGAGCTTCTCGGCGAGCTGCGGGTAGAGCGCGGTGCTGCGGACCCCGATATAGGCGTAGGTCACCTGGCCGGTCTTCTCGAGCTGGTCGATCGAGCGCGCGGCCGCGTCGACCGGGATCGCAAACGCGACGCCCTGGTTCGCGCCGCTGGTCGTCTGGATCTGGCGGTTGATGCCGACCACCCTGCCCTCGGCGTCGAGCAGCGGGCCGCCGGAGTTGCCGGGGTTGATGGAGGCGTCGGTCTGGATGCCGCCCTCGATGCGGAAATGCGTGAAGGATTGAAGCGCGCGGTCGAGCGCCGAGACAACCCCCACCGACAGCGACTCGTTCTGCTCGAACGGCGAGCCGATCGCGGCGACGGGCTGACCGACCTGGAGCTTCTCGTCGGTCGCGAGATCCAGCGGCTTCAGATCGAGTCCGTCGGGATCGACCTTGATGAGGGCGACGTCGTCGTTGAGGTCGTAGCCCACGAGCGTGGCCGGGACTCGGTTGCGATCGGCGAATTGGACGTACAGCTCCTTGGCCGCCTGCACCGGAGCCGAGCTGTTGATGTCGACTGTGGTGACCACGTGTGCGTTCGTGGCTATGTGGCCGTCGGTATCGACCACGAAGCCGGCGCCGACGGCGGCCTGCGCGCCGGAGGAGAAGATGCTGGCCGAGGAGGAGCCGCCGAACACCGACGTGATCGTGACCACTCCGGCCTCGGCCTCCTTGTAGATGCTCTCGGCGTTGAATCCCGGCACGGTGGACTGGATCACGTGCGTGGGGACGCTCGCGCCGGCGCCGGTTGAGCCGCCGCCGCCCGTGTTCGTGTCGCCGCCGCCGGAGCCGCAGGCCGCAAGGGCCACCGCGAGCGCGCACGCGCTCGCGAAGGCCGCGGCGTGGCGCCTCACGCCCTGGCCTCCGGGGCGACCGGGAGGCTCAACGCGAACTCGGTGCGACCGCGGTGCGAGGCGACCCGCAGCTCACCGTCCATCCTGCGCGCCAGCTCACGGGCGATGGCGAGCCCCAGGCCGGAGCCGCCGACGCGGTCGCCGGTGAAGAAGCGCTCGAAGATCCGCTCGCGATCCTGCGCGGGTACGCCCGGGCCGTCGTCGACGACCGCGAGCCCCGCGTGGCCATTTGAGGTCTGCGCTGTCACTGCTATCGAGGTTCCCGCCGGAGTGTGGGTCAGGGCGTTGTCGAGCAGGATACGCATGATCTGGGCGACACGATCCGGGTCGGCCTTCGCCTGGGGCGAGCCCGAGGACCGGACGTCCAGCTGGGAGGAGTGCCGCTCGGCCGCCGGGCCGAACTCCTTGGCCACCCTGGCGGCGAGAACGGCCAGGTTCACGCGGGCCGGGCGCAGCTCGATCGCGTCGGAGTCGAGCTTGGAAAGGTCGAGCAGCTCGGTGGTGAGGTTCTTCAGCCGCTCGACCTGCTCCTGCATGTTCCTCATGAACTCCGCGCGGGCATCCGGGTCGAGCTCGTCCTCCTCCAGCAGCTCCACGAAGCCCGCCAGCGAGAAGATCGGCGTGCGCAGCTCATGCGAGGCGTTGGCGATGAAGTCCCGCCGCGCGCTGTCCAGGCGGGCCAGTCGCGTCTGCATCTCGTCCAGGGTCGAGGCGAGCTGCCCCACCTCGTCGCTGCCCTCGTCGGGGATGGGGGTGTCGAAGTCCCCGTCGGCCACCCGCCCCGCCGCGACCTCAAGCCGGCGCAGGCGCTGCGCGTGCGCGCGCGCCGCGAACCACGCGGCCGCGAGCGCCAGGACCAGAGCAATCGCGCCGGCGATCAGGATCTGGCGCTGGATGAGGGCGACGCTGTCGTCGACCTCGGCGAGGGGAGCAGTGAGCGCCAGCACCCACTCGGGACTGCCGCGGCGGGTGATCACCACGGCGCTCTCGCCGATGCGCCCGCCGCCAACGCCCTCCACCGCCGTGCCGGGGTGGCCGGTGGCGGCCGCCACGGCCGCGGCGGGGAAGTCGGGGGCAAAGGCCGTGCGGTCAAGGCCCGAGTCGGTGATGACGAACTCCGGGCGCGGGCCCTGCGGGCCGCTACGAACGCCGAGCAGGGTGGCGCGGGCGTCGGAGCGCTGCGCCGCGGCGTGCACGAGGCGCCCGAGCTCTCGCGAAGGCGCCTGATCGCGCAGCGCCTGCTCGAAGCGCGGGGTCGAGGCGATGGCCGAGGCCTCCAGGCGCTGGAGCTTCTGCGAGGTCAGGCTCGAGCGCAGCTGCGGGACGACGTACAGGTAGACGAAGCCGATCGCCGCCGCCGTGATCGCGAAGAACAGCAGGACGAGGCGCGTGCGAACACTGTTCATGAGGAACAAGTCCGATGACTGCTCCGAGAACGACTCCGATGACTGCTCCGAGAACAACTCCGATGACTGCTCCGCTTCGCGTCCGCCGTCATCGGGTTAGGGCCTCATGCGCGGGGCAGGCACCCGGCTCATAGCTCCACAAATCGGTAACCGGCCCCTCTCACGGTCAGGAGATATTTGGGGTTAGCCGGGTCGGTCTCGATCTTCTCCCGCAGGTGACGGATGTGGACGTCGACGGTCCTTGGGTCCCGGTAGGTGGCGTCCCCCCATATCGCGGCGAGCAGGTCGGGGCGCGACAGGACGCGGCCGGCCCCGCTTGCAAGCGCCGCGAGGATCTCGAACTCCACATAGGTGAGCTCGACCGGCGTGCCGGCCACGGCGACGCTGCGCCGCTCGAAGTCCAGGCGCAGCTCCCCAGCCTCGATCGGTTCGCGGGACTCGGAGGCCCGCCCAAACTCCGAGCGGCGAAGCAGCGCACGCACGCGGCTGCGGAACTCCCGCACCGAGAACGGCTTGGTGATGTAGTCGTCGGCGCCGATCTCGAGGCCCAGAACCTTGTCGCCCTCATCGTCGCGCGCAGTGAGCATGATGATCGGGACCTGGCTGCGGCTGCGAAGGCGCCGGCACACCTCCATCCCGTCGATGCGCGGCAGCATCACGTCGAGCACCACGAGGTCGAAGCGCTCCGCGGCGAAGAGGTCGAGGGCCTGGCGGCCGTCCACGGCGGGGACCACCTCGTAGCCATCGCGACGAAGCGGATAGGAGAGAAGCGTCTGAATCGCCTGTTCGTCGTCGACCAGGAGAACTCGCGCGACGGCGTCGGCCATTGTTGAAGGTTAGTGTCGGGGACCTCGCATTCGTGGTCGATCTCCGCCTCTACAGAGTCGCTTTCATTCCTGCGCTCGCGGCATTGGTGGCGCTGCTCTTCTCCCTGCAGTCGCTGCCGGAGCCGCTGCGGCCCCTGGTTTCGCCGGGCTCGTTCGACGGCGCCGGAGCGATGCGCTTCGCGCGACAGATCGCCGCGGTGGGCCCGCGAGCCCCGGGCAGCGAGGGCGACGCGCGCGCCGCGGACATCGTCGAGCGCTCTTTCAAGTCCATCCGCGACGCGGACGTGCTGACGCAGTCGTTCACCGCCGACGGCGCCGCCATGAAGAACGTGATCCTGCGCCTGCCCGGTCGCTCGGACCGCATCGTGGCGCTCATCGCCGCGCGCGACAGCACCACGGGCCCGGGGGCCGCCACGAGCGCCGCCTCCACAGGGGCGCTCATGGAGGCGGCGGTGGAGCTGGGCGGCGTCACCCACGCAGCCACGATCCTGATCGTCTCCACCGACGGCGGCACCCTCGGTGCGGCGGGAGCCAAGGAGCTGTCGTCCGGGTTCCTGGAGGGGCACGACACCGACGGCGTTGTGGCCCTGGCCAACGCGGGGCTCGCTGACCCCATGCCGCCGTACCTCATCGACACGGCCGACGGGCCGCGGCGCGGCGGCGTACAGCTCGAGCGAACCGCCGAGCGCGCGCTGCGCGAGCAGGCCGGCCTCGGCGTCTCGCGACCGGGACTGATCCAGCAGCTCGTGCGGCTGGCCCTGCCGAACGGCCTGGGCGAACAGGCGCCCCTCATCGCGCGCGGCATCGACGCCGTCACGCTGTCGGCCGGCGGCGAGCTGCCGGTGAGCGCCGGGGCGGCCGAGGACCTCTCGCGCCAAACCCTGACCCGGTTTGGTCGCGCCGGCCTGGACGTTGTGCTGTCGCTGGACTCGACCGCCACCATCGACCACGGCCCGGACTCCTACATCGAGATCGGCGGCAACATCGTGCCGGGCTGGGCGATCCGCCTGATCGCCCTCGCCCTGATCCTGCCGGCGCTGGTCGCCGCCGTGGACGCGATGGCGCGTGCGGCGCGGCAGGGCCTGGCCGTGGTCGCCCTGCGATGGGCGGCGGTCCGGCCCGCGCCACTCGTCGCGGTCCTGGCGTTCGTCTACCTCCTTGCGCTCGTGGGAATCATCGCCCGGCCCTCCTTCCCGTTCGAGCCGCGATCGATCGGGATCGGTCCCGGCGAGGTCCTGATGATGCTCGTCATCGCCGGCGTGGCCGCGGGCGTATGGCTCGCGCTGGGCGGGAACCGCCTGCCCGACGACCTGGACGGGCAGGCCGCCGCCAGCGCCCTCGGGCTCCTGACGGTTCTCGGAGTGCTGCTGGCCTGGGCCTTCAACCCGTTCCTGGGCCTCCTGGCCACACCCCTCGCGCACGCGTGGATCCCCCAGGCGCGACCGGGGGGCCGACGGCACGGAAGGGCGCTCCTCGCCGTCGCGATTGCCGCGCTCCCTCTCGTCCTCGCGGTGCTCAGCCAGGCGTCGCGCCTGCACCTGGGAGAATCGATCCCGTGGCAGGCGCTCGTCGCAGTCGGGGACTGGGGGGTATCCCCTATCTCGATGCTCGCCGCGGCCCTCGTGGGCGGCTGGCTCGCATCGCTGGTGGTGGCTGCAAGAGCATGACCGGAACGGGCGTTCTGGACGAATTCTCTATCGCGCCGCCAGCTTGCCGGACCGATGATCGGGGTAGGAAGCAGCGGGCTTGGAAATGAATGGCCCGAAACGCAACCACACGACATCCCAAAGGGTGGGGGCAATGCACACCATGTTGATGCCCGGTTACAAAGTTGATTCGAGCGCAGTCGCAGAGGCGATCATCGAAAAGCTGCTCTTGATCAAGCGCGGTCGCCAGGCGATGGCGAACGACTTCCGGCAAGGTGGTCGAAGCCCGGACGGGCTGGGATCTCCTCACCGGAAGGACCCCGCAGGCTGAACCCTGCACCGGCCTCCACGACGCCGATCGCGGTGATCGGCGTCGCGGCTGCCTTGCCCAGCAGCTCGCGCGCCGCGTCGATCCTGTCCGGCGGCAAGGTGGCGAGCAGCTCGTAGTCCTCCCCGCCGGCCGCGGCGAGACTCGCGGGGTGCTCGCCCAGCGCCGCGGCCAGCTGCTCCAGACCGGGCGCGAGCGGCAGCCGCTGCGCGTCGATCGCGAGCCGTGAGCTCGAGGCTCGGGCGACGTGCGCGGCGTCGGTGGCAAGGCCGTCGCTGAGGTCGATCATCGAGGTGGCTCCCGCCACGGCGAGCGCCGCGCCCTCCGCCAGGCGCGGGCGCGGCTCGAGCTGGCGCGAGCGCATGGCGGCCGCGTCGCCCGGATCGAGCTCCGCCCCGAGGGCGGGCTCCTCCAGCAGGCGCAGGCCGGCGCCGGCGCCGCCGAGCTCGCCGGTGACGACCACCACGTCGCCCGGCCGGGCTCCGGCGCGGGAGACGAGATCGTCCTCCGACGCGGCATGGCCCACCACCGTCACCGCGATCCACAGGGCGGGGGCGCGGGTGACGTCGCCGCCGAGGACGCGAACCCCGGTCTCGCGCGCGCGGTCGGCGAGGCCGCTCGCCAGCTCGTCCGCTTCCTCCTCGGAGAGCGGCCCGGGAAGCCCGAGCTGCACGTACGCCTCGCCGGCGCGAGCGCCCATCGCGGCGAGGTCTGAGAGCGCGCCCGCCAGCGCCTTGCTCCCGATGCTTCGCAGGCCGAAGGCCTCGCGCGTGAAGTGGACCCCCTCCACGACCGAGTCGACGGAGGTCACCGTCGCCCCGGGCGGGACGGTCACGGCCGCGTCGTCGCCCGAGGCGATGACCACGCGTGCCGGGCCCTCGGCCGGAGCGTCGCTCTCGAGCACGGCTCGCAGCCGGGCGATCAGGTCGAGCTCGCTGTCCATGTCATCAACCTAAAGGGGTCAGACCCCTTTAGGTTCAGTTTCGTGACAGAGGGGTCTGACCCCTTTGTGCCGGGGGTGTGTCTAAAGGGGTCTGACCCCTTTGTGCCGGGGGTGTGTCTAAAGGGGTCTGACCCCTCTAGAGGGCCGCCGGCAACTGGTATGCGCAGAGCGCCAGCGTGACGAGCACGAGCGCGCGGTCGCGCGAGACGGCGGCGAACGGCAGCGGCCAGATCACGTACCAGGGGGTCACGTAGGCGCTGGTGGCGAGAAGCCCCGCCGCCGCCCACCCCGCGGCCCGCACCCAGTCGCCGCCGCGTGCGGTCCAGGCTCCGAGCCAGGCGACGAGCAGCGCGAACGCTCCCAGCGGCACTCCCTTGGCGACGTCGGAGTCCAGGCCGGTTGCGCGGGCGATCAGGGCGGGAACGCTGTGGTAGCTCGTGTGCGCCTGGGTTCCCGGCCCGGCGTAGAGGCCCGAGCCGAACGTGGTGCCGAACGCCGCGAGCGCGGCGATCCCGATCACCGCCGCCGCCGCGACGCCGCCGAGGATCAGCCGGCGCCTGTTCCCTCGCTCGCCGAGCAATGCGAACGGGGCAGCGAAGGCGCCCGCCGCCTTGACCGCCCACGCGGCGACGAGCATCGCGCCCCCGCTCGCCACGCGGCCCTCGAGGATCGCCGCCGCCGCCGCGACCACCCCCAGCATCATCAATGCGTCGTTGTGCGGCCCACCCACCACGTGCACCAGCACCAGCGGGTTGAGCGCCACCAGCGCCAGGGCGCGCGCCGGAGCGATGCCCCGGATCGCGGCGAGGCGGCGGAGCAGCAGGCCGATCCCCAGCACGGCCGCCCCGCATGCGGCCTTCAGGGCCCACAGCGCGGCGGGCACGCCGATCAGGGCAAGGGGATAGGAGCCGAGGGTGAAGAGGGGGCCGTAGACCGTGGTGGCGTCGCGGAAGTCCCGCACCCGCATCGCCGCCTCGTCGTGGGGGATCGCCGACGGCGCGTGGTCATAGGGGCTGAGGCCGTGCAGCACGTCCAGGCGGGCGTAGGAGATGTAGCTGAAGACGTCGAGGGAGAGGAGCGGCGGAGCCAGGACGAACGCGACGGTCGCTGCGCAGGCCGCGAGCCACAGGGTCCGCTCGCCGATCGCGGGAGCGAATGCGACGACGCCGATGTAGGCGGCGAACGCGACCCACATCCAGGTGCGGTACTCGAGCGGCCCCACCTGGAGCCCGTCGCCGTAGACGCCAAGCAGCCAGCGCGGCGCGCCGGCGTCGATGCCGGGAACCAGTGCGGGGCCCGGCGCGGCAAGCGGCACCAGGCTCGTCGCGAGGACGAGCAGGGCGGCCACGCCCGGTAGCCGGGGCAGGCGGGATTCGGCGGAGCGGGCTATCGGCGGAGGGGGCTAGCCCGTGCCGACGCCGCCGCCGCCGGTGTGGCCGCCGGTGGGTGGCCCGCCGCCGTTGTTGCCGCCGCCGTTGTCGGGCGGGGTCGGTGTGTTGGGCGGTCCCTGGAAGCCGCCGCCGGAGCAATCGAAGACGGCCGGGTCACAGGCGCCCGCGTTGCCGCCGGTCGTGTCGGTGCCGGTCGTTCGGTGTGGTCGAGCTGGTCGTCGCGCTCGTGCCTCCGGAGTTCTTCGAGGAGGCCGAGGTCGTCAGGTCGCTGGTGAAGGGCGAGAGCGACGGCAGCACGCCGGGCACGTTGAAGCTGGGGCAGTTGGTTCCCTGCGCCGCCTCCATGTAGCTGCGCCAGATCGGTCCGGAGGTGGGACCGCCGAATCCTGTCGTCACGCGCGAGTTCGGGTGCCCGGTCCAGACCGCGGTCGAATACTTGGGCGTGTAGCCGACGAACCAGGCGTCGGACTCGTCCTCCGACGTCCCGGTCTTGCCGGCCTCGTCCGGGCAGCCCATGTACGTGTACCCCGCACCTGTGCCGCTCGTGATCACACTCTTGAGGATGTCGGTCACGTCGTAGGCGACCCCCGGGCTGAGGACGCGCGTGCCCGGATCCGAATCTGCCGCGTCGACCTTTCCGTCGGGGAACTCGACCTTGGCGATCGCGGTCGCGTCGTGGTGGACGCCGCCGCTCGCCAGCGTCGCGTAGGCGTCGGCCTGCTCCAGGGGAGACACGCCGATCGTCAGGCCCCCGATGGCGTCCGCCGGCGGGATGAAGCAGCCGTTGCCGGACCGACAGGGGGAGCCGTTCGCGTCGACTCCGAGCGGCGTGGTGATACCCATCGAATACGCGGTGTCGGCGAAGTTCTGCGGCCCGACGTCGAGCCCCAGCTGCGCGAAGACCACGTTGATCGACTGCACCGTCGCGTCGCGGATCGACATCGCCCCGCTGCCCTCGCCGTCCGCCGAGTTGTTGACGTCCCATGGGCCGCATCCGCACACGCTGCTGAGGTCCAGCGGCCCGACGCCGTTGTAGAAGGTGCTGTCCGGGTCGATCCCCTGCTTGATCGCCGTGGTCAGCACGTAGGTCTTGAAGGATGAGCCGGGCTGCTTCTGGCCCTGGGCGGCGAGGTTGAACTGGTTCGCGCTCGAGTAGCTGGAGGAGGAGGCCAGGGCGACGATCGCGCCGGTCTTCGGCTCGACCGAGGCCAGGGCAGAGGCCGCGGTGGGGTCGCTCGCGCAAACGCTGCACTGGGTGTCGACGGCGTTCTGAGCCGCGGCCTGCAACCGCGGCTGAATCGTCGTATAGACCTTCAGGCCTCCGTAGCGGACGGTCCGCAGGCCGTACTTGTCGATGAGCTCCTGCTCGACGAGGTTGACCAGGAGCGGATCCTTGACCGCCTGATAGCGGCTGCTCGGATCCAGGCCGAGGTCGGAGTGGGCCGCCTGCTGGTAGCCGGACTGGGAGATGTAGCCCTGGCTCTCCATCGCCTGGAGAACCTCGTTGCGCCGGTCCTTTGCCGCCTTCGGGTTGAGCAGCGGGTTGTAATCGGTGGGCGCCTGGGGAAGGCCGGCGATCAGCGCAGCTTCGGTGAGGTTGAGGTCCTTGGCCGGCTTGGAGAAGTAGGTCTCCGCGGCCGCCTGCACGCCGATCGCGGTCGAGCCGTTGTTGGTCCCGTACGGCGCGGTGTTCAGGTACTGCCGCAGGATCCAGTCCTTGGAGTGCTCGTCCTCGAGCTGGTTGGCCTCGTGGGCCTCCTGGAGCTTGCGCTCGATGGTGTCGTGCGGATCGGTGCGGTAGAGGTTGCGAACGAGCTGCTGGGTGATCGTCGAGCCGCCCTGCACGGCCTGCCCGCCCGCGGCGAGGTCCTTGACTCCGGCCCGGATGATCGCCGCGGGGTCGATGCCGCCGTGGTTGTAGAAGTTGCGGTCCTCGATGGAGATGGTCGCCTGCCGCAGGACGTCCGGCAGATCCTTCTTGGACACCGGCTCGCGCACGATATCGGCGTGGATGAACGCCAAGCGCGTGCCGTCCGCGGCGTAGATGGCCGAGCTTGCGCCGCGGTTGATCTTCGGCAGCGAGTCGATCGACGGCGCGTCGTTGTACACCTTGAGCGCCCAGGCCACGGCGCCGGCCACGCCGATCGCGGCAATCAGAACGACGACCCCCACGCCCAGGAGGATCTTCTTGCCGGCGGAGCCCTTCTTGGACCTCCGCCGCTTGAGTCTGCGTTCGCGCGGGCTCATCGAGGACCAGAAAGGGTAGCCGTCACCGGACGCCGGCCGGGCATCTACGACTCGGCGGCGAGGAGCCCGGCGGCGCGCAGGGCGCCGTACGAGCGCTCGCGAAGGGCGGCCTCTTCCTCGCCCGTCTTCGTGCGTCCCGGCTCGCGCTTGTCGTGGACCGCCAGGCGGACGCCGTCGGAGGCGAGCTCGGCGACCTCGACGGATTCGACGCCGGCGGCCTCCAGCGCCGAGCGCGCGGCGCCCAGGTCGGCGCCGGCGGGCAGCCACACCGCCGCGGCCGCTGGCGCCTCGCGGTCACCGGTGGAGCGGTTGAAGACGACCCTCGTGACCATCTGCTCGTTGGGCACGATCATCAGCCGCCCGTCGCCGGTGTCGATGTACGTGTAGGAGAGCGTCAGGTCGTCGACGCGCCCGGTTTGATCGTCGACGGTGATGGAGTCGCCGATCCGGATGGGCTGGGTGATGGCGATCATGAGCCCGGCCATCGGGTTGGCGAGGACCTGGCGCGCGGCGAGTCCGATAACGAGGGTCAGCACGGCGCTGGAGGCGAGGATTCCTGCGGCGAGGCGCTCGAAGTTGGCGAACTTCGACAGCGCCAGGGCGCCGCCAATGACGATGATCCCCGCGAAGACGAGGCGACGCACCACGCGCATGCGGGTCTGAGCCGCCCGCGAGGCGCCGACGTCCGCGCCGAAGCGCGAGGCGACGCGGCTTCCGCGGGCGATGACGAAGCGGTCGACGACGAAGGCGACGATCAGCGTCACGCCGAAGGTGATCAGGGCCGCGAGCGGGCTGCCGTGAATGGCCGCGATGGGCATCGGTCGTAGCTTCGCTCCCGGCGTCCACAATCCCCCACGTGCAGCGCGGAACGCAAGCGGTCCTGCTCGACGCCATGGGAACCCTGGTGGAGCTCGAGCCGCCGTGGGAGCACCTGGCGCCCGCCCTCGGCGTCGAACAGGGCGCGGCGCGGCGTGCCTTCCTCGCCGAGATGGCCTTCTACCGCGAGCACGCCGGGTCCGCGGCCGACGCCGTGTCGCTGGAGTGCCTGCGGCAACGCTGCGCCGAGGTCCTCTCGAGCGAGCTGGGAGCCCACGTGGATGTCGATTCGATGATGAGCGCCATCCGCTTTCGCGCCTTCGCCGACGCCGAGCCGGCGCTGCGGGCCATTCGCGCCGCCGGGGCGCGGCTGGTCTGCGTCTCCAACTGGGACTACGCGCTGGGCGAGGTGCTGGAGCGCGTCGGGCTGGCGGGCCACCTGGACGCCGTGGTCACCTCGGCCGGCGCCGGCGCCGCCAAGCCCGACCCGGCGATCTTCGCCGCGGCCCTCGAGGCGGCCGGCTGCCCCCCGGAAGCGGCTCTGCACGTGGGCGACACCGAGGCCGAGGACGTCGCCGGGGCCAGGGCGGCCGGCATCCGGGCGCTCCTGCTCGACCGCACGGGAGGCGGCGACATCGCCTCGCTCGAGGAGATCGCCGGCCGCCTGTAGCCACGATCCGCAACGATGCCCGCCGTGGAGACCGCGCGTTCCAAGCCGCCCCCGCCGCCCCCGCCGCCGATCACGGCCTCGGCGGAGGCGTCCGAGGCGAGCCCGCCGCGGCCATGGGGGACCGGTCGCGTCTTCGGCGGGATCCTGATCCTCCTCGTGCTCGTCAGCATCGAGGCGGCGCTCGTCTCCATCTTCGACCCCGACCTGAAGTCGCTGGCCGCGAAGCTCGTGCTGCAGGCGATGCTGGCGGTCACCCTGGTGGCGGTCTCGTTCGCGATGGCCTCCACCCACGGGCGCCGCGTGGAGCCGTGGATGCTGGGCCTGCGGGCGCCGCTGGCCGGCTGGTGGAAGCTGGCGCTGCAGGCATACGCCGCGTACTTCGCCTTCGCCCTGGCCTACTCGGCGATCGTGAGCCCGCATCAGAAGGACCTGACGCGGGACCTCGGGTACGGCCACAACGTCGCGATCTCGATCCTCGTCGGGCTGCTGGTCGTGCTGGTGGCCCCGATCTCCGAGGAGATCTTCTTCCGCGGCTTCGTGTTCGGCGGGCTTCGCAACCGGCTTACCTGGGTGTGGGCGGCGGTGATCTCGGCGGCGATCTTCGGCGCCTTCCACTTCACCGGTGCGTCCAGCCTGGGGGTCCTCCCCCAGCTCGCCTTCCTCGGCCTGGCGCTCGCCTGGCTCTACCAGCGGTCCGGCTCGATCCTGCCGACGATGGCCGTGCATCTGGTGAACAACGCCATCGCCTTCGCGCTCCTGACGCACTGATTCCCACCGGACTGCCGTTCGGTTTGTCACACTGCAGCCCATGAGTCGCCGTTTCGTCCTGAGCGTCGCCGTCGCCTTCGCCGCGGTCGCCGCTCCAGCCACCGCCCAGGTAGTCCAGCCCGACACCGGCGCCACCGGAACGCAGGGGGTTCCGACCACCGCGACCACCGCCTCTCCGGCGGCCGGGCACAACAACCCAGCCCCGGCGCGCCTGTGGCTCACCGAACTTCAGGGAGTGAGCAACCACAAGGTCAAGGTCGGGGACAAGTTCCAGGCCATCGGCCGGATCGCGCCCTACGTGCCTCACCAGAAGGTCCAGATCCGGGTCGCCCACAACGGCCACGTGCTTCGCAAGCGCTACTTCAAGGTCACCGAGATCGGCCATTCGGGCGTCGGGCGCTTCCACATGAGCACGCCCGAGCTCGTGCGGCCCGGGCCGTTCAAGGTCACGGCGGTGCACAACGAGACGAAGAACCAGAGGCGCGCCAAGGTCGTCTCCTCAGGCGTCTCGGTGCGCTACCCCGACCTCGATCCGGGTGACCACGGCCCCCTCGTCTCGCTGTTCTCGAGGCTGCTGCGCGCCCGCGGCTACTACTCGCCGCACACATCGAGCTACAACAGCACGATGCAGCTCTCGGTGCTGGCCTTCCGCAAGGTCAACGGGATGGAGCGCATAACCAATGCGACGCCCGGGATATTCAAGGCGCTGGCCAAGCACAAGGGCGGCTTCAAGCTCCGCTATCCGAATGCGGGCCGTCATGTCGAGGTTGACATCTCCCGCCAGGTGATGGCGCTGGCGGATCACGGGAAGGCTCAGTACATCTTCCACGTCTCGACCGGGGCGCCGGCGACGCCGACGATCACCGGGCATTACTCCTTCTACCGGAAGGACCCGGGCTACAACTCGGAGGGGATGTACTACTCCTCGTACTGGCACAACGGCTACGCCGTGCACGGCTACGCGAGCGTTCCCACCTACAACGCCAGCCACGGTTGCGTGCGCACCCCGATCTCCGAGGCGATCTTCATCTACAACTGGATCGACCTCGGCGAGTCGATCTACACGTACTACTGAGCGCCGAGCGTTGAGCGAGCCCGACCTGCAGGCGGCCAAGGGCACACTGGTCGCCGAGCTTCGCGAGCACGCGCTCGTGATCGGCAGGGTCACGCTCTCCTCGGGCCGTGAGGCCGACTACTACGTCGACGCGCGCCGGACGCTCATGCGCCCGGCGGGCTTCCGCGCAGCGGGCGAGCTGATCGCCGCGTACGCGGCCGAGATCGGGGCCGACGCCGTCGGCGGGCCCGCCACCGCGGCCATCCCGCCGACCTGCGCCGCGCTCGCGGTCGAGGGAGGCCGGGCGCTCACGGGCTTCTTCGTGCGCTCGGCCCGCAAGGAGCACGGGCTGCAGCGCTGGGTGGAGGGCGCGGTCGAGCCCGGCGCCCGCTGCCTCGTGGTCGAGGACACCGTCACGACCGGCGGCTCCACCGTGCAGGCGATCGAGCGGATCCGCGAGGAGGGTCTCGACGTGATCGGCGCCGTGTGCGTGGTGGACCGGCTGGCCGGCGGCGCCGACGCCATCGCCGAGGCGGCCGGCTCGTGCAGGTCGCTCGTGACGATCGACGAGATCTACCCCGACCGCCCGGACCGCGGCCAGAACTAGCCCAGCGGCTGGTCGCGAATCGACGCGGCGAAGACCCGCGCGTCGGCCAGCTCCTGCGGCGGCGCCGCGCCGTTGGCGACGATCACCGCCGTGTAGTTGACGAGGTGGTCACGGCGCAGGACGGCCGCCTCCACCTCCTCCCTCACGCCGCCCTTCTTCGTCACCCCCGTGGCGCCGGCGATGGCGGCGTCGAGGGGCGTGTGCGAGATGTCATGCGCCGGCCCCGGCTCGAGCTTCCTGCGATACCCCTTCAGCGCCCGGAGAGTCCGGCGGGCGAACGCCGCCGGCGAAACCCGGAAGGCGCCCGGGGTGCGATCGACGGAGACCGAGACCGCGACAAGGCCGTCGGGCGAGCGGTAGAGGCTCGCCGAGCCACCCGAGTGGGTAGCCCAGCCCGGCGGGACCGAGATCGAGTAGCCGTGGGTGCGGTCGAACCGCCGGTGCCAGCCGCCCGGGGGCTTCGCCGGCTTCTGCGGAGTCTCCGCTCGGGTGCTCTGCTGCGCGGTGGTCGGCCCGGGCCCGCAGCCGGGCGCCGCGAGGGCCAGCACGGTCACCGCGAAGAGGACGTGGGCTGCACGAGATCGCATCGGCGCCGATTGTCCCCCACGGCGAGCCCGCCTTCGCGCCGAACCGCTAGGTTGCGCACCGATGGACGAGCACGCGATGCCCAGCGACGAGTGGCGGGTCGAGGTCGAGATCGGCGACGAGGAGGGAGCCTCGCTGGGCACCCGCCTCGAGGCGGTTCGCCTCGACGAGGACGCCCGCCAGAAGTTCGGCAACCGTCTCGTCGTCACTCGCGACGGCAACCACCTCTTCGCCTACGCGACGAGCGAGGGCTCGGCGCGCGCGGCCGAGGAGCAGATCCGAAATCTCCTCGACGAGGACGAGGTCGACGCGAACGTCGCAGTCACCCGCTGGCACCCCGTCGAGGAGGCCTGGAAGGACGCGGCGACCCCGCTGCCGAAGACGCCCGACGAGGAGGCCGCGGAGCGCGCCCGCCACGCGGCCGCCGAGCTCGCGGAGGAGGACGAGACGGGCAGGCCGGACTGGGAAGTCTCCGTCCACGTCGAGTCGATCGGCGACATGCGCGACTTCGACCGGGTTCTGCGCGCCGAGGGCTTCCACGTCGAGCGCCGCTGGAAGTACCTGATGGTCGGCGCCGCCACGGAGGAGCAGGCCGAGCAGCTCGCCGAACGGGTCCGCCGGCTCGCTCCCGAGGGAGCAACCGTCGACGTCCTGGTCAACCCCAACGACCTCCCCAACCCCATCTTCGTCGCCATCGGGTCGCTGGCCAGCCGCCTGCGCCAGGGCTACTAGCCGGCTCCGCGCAAAGCGACACCGCCCTGCCTGCGCCAGACTGAGTCGATCGATGAGCTACCGCAGGCCGACCGAGTCCGGTTCGTCGGTCACGCAACGGTCGAGATCTTCCAGCTCGGCACTCGCCTGCTCACCGACCCGCTTCTCCGCAGCCGGCTCGGGCCGCTCACGCGCCGGCCCCGCATCACCGCGGCTTCGGTCGAGCCCCCGGACGCGGTCCTCATCTCGCACCTGCACGGCGATCACTTCGACCTCCCCACGCTCAGGCGGCTTGGATACGGCACTCCTCTGCTCGTGCCCTCGGGCGCCGGCGCGTTCGCGCGGGGCAAGGGGTTCACGGCCGTTCGCGAGCTCGAGATGGGCGAATCGACCCGGGTGGGGCGCCTCACGATCACGGCTGTCGCGGCCGTGCACCCCGGGCGCAGATCGCCCTGGGGAGTGGAGGCCGAGAGCGTCGGCTATGTCGTGGAGGGCTCGAATCGGATCTACTTCGCCGGTGACACCGACCTGTTCGACGCGATGGCCGAGCTCTCGCCCGGCCTCGACCTGGCGCTCGTCCCCGTCTGGGGCTGGGGCCCCAACCTGGGAGCGGGACACCTCGACCCCGAGCGGGCCGCCCAGGCCGTGGCCATGCTGAAGCCGCGGATCGCCGTGCCGATCCACTGGGGAACCATCTACCCCATGGGCCTTCGGCGCCTGCGGCCGGGGCCGCTGGCCGATCCGCCCCGCCGCTTCGCCGCGCAAGCCTCCAAGGTGGCTCCCGGCGTCGACGTTCGCATCCTGGCGCCGGGTGAAGAGCTGACGATGACGGTCGGCCGATGAGCGCCTCGCCGGCCTACGGCTCGGGGTTCGAGTGGAAGCCTGCCAAGCCGAAGTTCAAGCCGACCCGGCTGGTGACCTCGTGGGTCGTCGCCGCGGCCTCGGTGTACCTGGCCGACGCTCTCGTCGCCGGCGTGGACCTTCGCGACCCGGCCGAGGCGTTCGTCGTCGCGGCCCTGCTGGCGGTCATCAACGCGATCCTGCCGCCGGTGATCGCCGCGCTGCGGATTCCCTTCACCCTGCCCCTGGGCTTCCTGGCGATCCTCTTCGTCGATGCGCTGGCCCTGCGGCTCGCCCATCACTGGGACCCGGCGGGGATCGCGGTCAATTCGTTCGGCAGCGCCTTCGCCATGGCCCTGGTGATCGCGGCGATCTCGATCGTGCTGCAGGTCCTGCTGGGAACCAACGACGACGACGAGTACAGCCTGCGGGTGGTGCGGCGGGTCGCCCGCCGCCAGGGGTCGAAGACCAGCTCGGTGCCGGGGATCATCTTCCTCGAGATCGACGGGCTCGCCCTGCCGGTGCTGCGCAACGCCATGCGCGACGGAAGCGCACCGAACATGGCGCGCTGGATCGCCGAGGAGGGCTACCACCTCGCCGAATGGGAGCCCGACCTCTCCTCGCAGACGGGCGCCAGCCAGGCCGGGATCCTGCTCGGATCCAACGAGGACATCCCGGCCTTCCGCTGGGTCGAGAAGGAAACGGGGACGGTCGTGGCCTGCTCCGCACCCGGCGACTGCGCCGAGATCGAGCGGCGCCTCGCCACCGGCGCGGGGCTGCTGACGAACGGGGGCGCCAGCCGCGGGAACCTGCTCTCGGGCGAGGCCGACGAGGCGATCCTGACCGTCAGCCGGATGGAGGGCGAGAAGCGGGCGAACCCCGGCTACCGGGCGTTCCTGGCCAACGGCTTCAACGTCACGCGCGCGCTCGTCCTCTTCGTCTGGGAGGTCATGCTCGAGTACACCGCTTCGATCCGCGCCGCGCGTCGCGACGTGCGGCCCCGCGGTCACCGGGGCGGCATCTACCCGCTGCTCCGAGGCGCGATGTGCGTGATCGTCCGCGACCTGATCGTCTACGGCGTCCTCACCGACATGATGGCCGGGCGCCCGGCGGTGTACGCCACCTTCTCCAGCTACGACGAGGTCGCCCACCACTCCGGCCTGGAGCGCGCCGACACGATGGAGGCGCTGCGCAAGCTCGACCAGCAGTTCGGTCGCATCGAGCGGGCGCGCCGCTACGCCGCCCGTCCCTACGAGATCGTCGTCCTCTCCGATCACGGGCAGACCCAGGGAGCGACCTTCAAGCAGCGCAACGGCTACGGCCTGGAGGACCTGGTGGAGCGCTCGCTGCGCGGCGCCGACGTCGCCTCGTTCGCCGGCGGCGACGAGCAGAGCGCGATGGTCGGGCACGCGGCCGCGGAGGCAACCGGCAGAAGGGAGCCGAAGCGCGCCAAGAACGACGTCTCCGACCGCCACGTGGTCGTCCTCGGCTCGGGCAACCTCGGCCTCATCTACCTGATGGAGGAGAAGCACCGCCTCACGCTGGAGGAGATCGACGAGCGCCATCCCGACCTGATCGGCGCGCTGCGCGAGCATCCGCACGTCGGCTGGCTTCTGGTGCACTCCTCGAAGGACGGGCCGATGGCCCTGGGGCCACGGGGCAGCCGGCGCCTGGAGGACGACCGCATCCGGGGCGAGGACCCGCTGGCTGCGTTTTCACCGACCGCGGCGAGCCATCTGCTGCGTACCGACGGCTTCTCGCACGTCGCCGACATCATGGTCGGCAGCTTCTACGACCCCGAGCTCGACGAGGGCTGCGCGTTCGAGGAGCTGATCTCCTTCCACGGCGGCCTGGGCGGACCGCAGACGCGGCCCTTCGTCCTCTACCCCAGCCGGCTGGCGCTGCCCGACGAGCCCCTGATCGGGGCAGCGTCGATCCACGGGCTGCTCTCCGATTGGCGCCGCTCGCTCGAGCGGCAGGTCGCGAACCCGGCCTGATCGCCGGGCTCGCGACGCCTGCGCTACGACCAGAACTCGTCCCAGGCGTAGAGGTCGTTGAAGTGCTCGCGACCGTCCGTCACCCTGCCGTCCTTCATCTGGAAGACGATGCAGTTGCCGACGTCGAGATGCTTGCCGTTGCGGTCGCCGGTGCTGCGCTGGATGCCCACCACGCGGTCGTCGTCATCGGCCGTCAGTTGCTGCAACTCGGCCCGGAAGGTGCCTCCGGTCTCCTGTCCCAGCTGGCCGAAGTATCCGAGGACCGCGTCGCGGCTCTCGTAGTCGTCGGCGAACTTGCTCTTACCGGGCAGGTGCCAGACGATGCCGTCGTCGAAGATCTCGTTCAGCGTCTCCATGTCGCCCGTGTTGAAGGCGTCGTAGGCGCGCTGCATGATCGCGACGTTTTCCCGTGCTTCCATGACTTCTCTCCTCGTTCGATGCTTGGTCGGTTGGCGTTGCTAGGCGTCGTACGTGCCGCCGAGCTCCGCCATCTCGGGCTTGCTCTTGTGCCCCGCCTCCTTGAGGATCGCCGGGACCTCCGGGTCGGACACGAAGGCCTGCCAGCCGGCTGCGTCCCAATCGAAGAGCACCCACACGCGATCCTCCTCGGCCGGGTCGCGGAACACCGTCGAGCCCTTGGACCCGTGCTCGGCGCGCTTCGCGGCGCCCGTCGTCGAAAAGATCTCGATAAAGCGGTCGAAGTCCTCGACCGTCGTCGTTGCCAGGAACATCTCTGTCCTCCTTGCTGGGGGCGGTGGGCCACACCGGTCGGCGTGACCCTTGGTCTGAACGCGCTGAGGACTACTCGTGGCGGCTGAGATCGCTGACGCGGGCTGGGTGCATCGGTGCTCTCCTTCGCGACCCGGTGGCAGGCCCGGGCGCTGAATCCTCAGGGGACACCGCTGCACGGCCGACTCGACACGACACGCAGCCTCAGCAACCGCGATCCACCCTACTCCCCCGCAGGCCGACCCGCTCAGCCCTCGCCGTTGAGAGTCGCGATCAGCCGGCGCTCGCCGCCGCGATCGCGGTGCTCGCACAGGTAGATCCCCTGCCAGGTGCCGAGCGCGAGCTCGCCGTCACGGACGGGGAGCGTCAGCGACGGGCCGATCAGCACCGACTTGACGTGCGCCGGCATGTCGTCGGCGCCCTCGAGCGTGTGGCGCCAGTAGTCGGCGCCCTCCGGGACGGCCCGGCGAAACCACTCCTCGAGGTCGCGCCGAACGTCCGGGCTGGCGTTCTCGTTGAGGGCGAGCGAGGCAGAGGTGTGGAGGATGTGCAGGTGCAGCACGCCGACGCGGACGTCGCCGAGCTCGGGAAGCGCCCGCTCGACCTCGCCGCCGACGAGATGAAAGCCGCGGTCGCGAGCGGCGAGCCGGATCTCACGCTGAACCCACACTCCCCAAGCATCACACGCAAGAGGCCGCGAGCGCCCCGAGCAGGATTCGAACCTGCGGCCTACTCCTTAGGAGGGAGTCGCTCTATCCAGCTGAGCTATCGGGGCCTGGGCTGAGGATACGGCTCTGCCAGGCCGTTTCTGGAGTCACCGGTGCCTGGCGAGGCCTCGGATCCAGTCAGCCAGCGGGCGTCGCGGGCGCGATTCTTGCCTCGGCCAGAAACGCCTCGAACTGCGCATTGAAGGCTTGAGGACGCTCAATCATCGGCATATGCCCGCATTCCTCCAGAATCACGGTTCTGGCCCTGGGCGTCAGCTCTGCCCACGCTTCGAGATCCGCGGGAGGACAGATGTGATCGTGGCGAGCACCGATCGAGAGAATGGGACACTCCACATCGCTAAGTCCCTCGCGTGGATCGGAGCGACCAACGGCCCTGGCAGCGGGGAAGACCCCTCGCGTACCGCTGCCGGCGAGCATCGACGCCAGGCTGTCGGCGAGGACTGCGCGCGGCCGGTACATGTATGGCCACAAGAGCGCCTGGCGAAGCCAGCTACGCGCCACAATCTGGCGCTGAAGAAAGCGAGGCGTTCGGATGCCGACCGTCAACACCTCGGTTAACGTGGCGGCAGTGATTTTCGGCTTCTGCAGGGCAAGCTTGGCGGTAGTGCGCAGCCTGAGTACCGCGCTGAAGGTGTCGATGGCCCCGGCGACCAGGACGAGTGCCTCGGTGAGGTCAACGTGTCTCGTGGCGAAGCGCAGTGCGATGGGGCCACCCATCGAGTGGCCGAGGATCACCGCTCGCTCGACGTCGAGTGCACGACAAAGCGCTGCGGCTGTATCGGCATAGCCATCAAGCGAGATACCGCCCGCGGGCGGCTCTGAGCGACCGAACCCGGGCAAGTCGATGCTCAGTACCCGGCCCCGCTGCGCCAGGAAGGGAATCGTCTCCCGCCAATGCTGCCAGCACCCTCCCATGCCGTGAATCAGCACGAAGGCGGGCGAACCTCCACCTATCTCGGCGAAGTTGAGCCGTCGCCCATCGATCTCCACCTGACGCTCTCGAATGGGCCATTCGCCCTGGCGCCAATCCGGGGTGGCGGGGAGACCGTAGTCCCCATTAGCCGGAATGGTCTCGATCATCGCTCGCTCCCCTCGCTTGAGGTGGCTGGTGCGAGCGAGCCCGGGGCGAGGACTCCCCAGGCCCTATCCAACACGGCCTCGAACTCGGCGTCGGTGAGGTTCATGTTCGCCGGACCGAGGGGGCAGGCGATGGCCCCGTCCCAGGCAGGCCAGAGGAGGGGAGCCTGTCGATCCGCTCGGTCTCTTCGCGAATGCCCTGCGGGCCTTGCGACGTTCGGTGCGGGTCGTAGGTGCTGGAGGCGAGGCGGAAGCTGTGCTGATCGGCGGCATGCTGACAGGATCCGTGGGACCTCGCCTGAGGAGAAGGTCGCTCTATCCAGCTCAGCTATCGGGGCCTGGCTGGAGGTCGCGACTCGCGAAGGCCTCCACCCTGCCGCCGCCCTTTCTTTTCGCCTCGTACATCGCCCTGTCCGCGCGTCGAGGACCTCCTCGGCGCTGCGGAAGTCACCTGGGATCTCGACGATGCCGGCGCTGGCGCTCCGGCCTCGAAGCTCTTCAACGAAGCTCATGGACTGAGACCGGATGGCTTCGAGGAGCTCCGTCGCGACCATTGCGGCGTGCCGCTCGTCGGCGCCGCGCAGGATGGCGGCAAACTCGTCACCGCCAAGTCTCGAGACCGTGTCGCTGTCGCGCAGCCTGCTCCTGGTCGCCTCTGCTGTCCTGCGGAGCAGCTCGTCGCCGATGTGATGCCCCAGGAGGTCGTTGACCTCCTTCAGGCCGTCGAGGTCGAACAGCAGAATCGCCGTGCGCTCACCGTGGCTCCGGCGCCGCTTCAGCTCCACCTCGAGATCGGCCATGAAGCGGCGGCGGTTGCAGAGGCCGGTCAGATGGTCGTGATCGGCGAAGTACTCGAGCTGGAACTCGAAGCGCTTGCGCTCGGTGATGTCGGTCAGCAGCCCGTCGTAGTAGCTATCGCCGCCCTCGTCAACCAGCAGGATCGCCTCGTCGTGGACCCAGACGATCTGGCCGTCGCGCGTGAGGAGACGGTATTCGGAAGCGAGCGGGGCGTCGCCGACGACATCTCGGCTCTCCTCCTCGAGGACGCGCTGGCGATCCTCGGGATGCAGGCGGTCGGCCCAGAGGCTCTGGTCTTCGATCCATTCGCTGGGCGAGTAGCCCAGCAGCCGCTCGATATGGGGGGAGACGTAGCGCCACCGCCCCCTCTCGCCCGGCTCGGCGACGTAGACGACCGCGGGCAGCCGATCGATGAGCGCGGACTCGGGCGCGGGCGCGGGCGACGCTCCGTGCCCGTGCGTCCCCTCGTCGATCACGTGCGCGACGACCACGACTCCTGATACCTCGCGCTCGGGGCCGAGCATCGGCATGAGGTCGGAGTGCAGGTGCGCGTGGGTGCCGTCGCTGCGCCGCACGAGGATCCGCTTCGAGAGCCGCGGGCGCCCCGTGAGCGCCGTCTGGAAGGTGTGTGCCGCCTCCGCGGCCAGGCCGGGCGGGATCAGCTCATCCGCCGGATGCCCAACGAGCTCCTCGGGCTCGTAGCCCAGGAGCGCCCGCGACGCGCAGTTGACATAGGCGACGCGTCCCCGCAGGTCGACGAGCGCGATCAAGACGGTGATCGACGCGTCCAGCAACTCGGCGTGGGAAACCCTCCCCGCTTCGCCAAGGGCGGACTCTGGCCTCAGTTCCACCGGACCTCCTTCCCAGGGTGGCGGTCCAGTGGTATTGGCGTTCCCAGAATGCAGCTCCTCGAAACCAGCCCGCGGAAGGTCTGCGGGGATCTACTTGGGGCCTGAAACTCATTCGACGGGCTAGAGGACGTGACCTGCGGGTCGCGACCCTTCGTCTGCCCGTCGGCTCGCGATCAGGTCGGCTTGACGATCTTGAACTTGCGCTTCGTCTTCTTCGGGCCGCTGTTGCCGGCCCGGTCGGTAGCGACGACGCGGAAGACGTGTCGGCCGTAGGAGAGCTTGTGGTAGGTCTTCGGCGAGGCGCAGTGCTTGAACCGTTTCGCGTCGAGCGCACACGCAAACTTGGAGCCGGACTCGCTGGACTTGAACTTGAAGGTCGGCGTGCGATCCGTGCTCTTTCGCTGCGGACCCTTCGTGATCCTCACCTTGGGAGCAACCGTGTCGACGGTGAATTCGCGGCTGGCGGGCGTGGTGTCGGCGTTGCCCACAGCGTCCTGCGCGGCGACCGAGAATGAGTGCGCGCCCTCCGCCAGGGTGTCCAGCTCGTCCGGGCTCGTGCAAACGTCCGCGGGCGAGCCGTCGACGCTGCATCGGAAGCCCAGGCCGGCCTCGCCGCCGGAGAAGGTGAACGTCGGTGTGGCGTCGTTGATCAGGCCGTTGGGACCAGTGTCGATCGTCGTCTGCGGCGCCGTCGAGTCCTCGGTGTAGTCGAAGCCGGCCGAGCAGGCGGAGGTGTTGGCGGCGTCGTCGGTGGCGGTGGCCTTGAAGGTGGTGGTGGTGTCGTCGGCGACCGAGACGGCGATCCCGGGGCTCTCGAAGTCGGCCTCGGTGCCGGAGGCGGCGGGGCTTCCCGAGCAGTCCGATGTCTTGTAGAGCTTGATCGTCGAGCCCGACTCGCCCGAGCCGGCGAGCTTGGGGGAGTTCTCGTTGGCCGGCGAGGCGGGTGTGGAGGCGGAGATCTCGGGGGCGTCGGGGGCGACTCGAGTCGATCGTCCAGCTAAAGCTGGCGGCGGCGCCGGTGTTGGCGGCGGCGTCGCTGGCGCGGACCGAGAAGCTGTGGGGGCCGTCGCCGACGCCGGAGTAGGACTTCGGCGAGGCGCAGGCGCCGTAGCTTTGGCCGTCGAGCTTGCATTCGAAGGAAGCGCTCTCATCGGCGGAGAACTCGAAGGCGGGCGAGGCGTCGGCGGAGGGGTCGGTGGGATGGCTGTCGATCGCGGCGCTGGGCGCCGTCGAGTCCTCGGTGTAGTCGAAGCCGGCCGAGCAGGCGGAGGTGTTGGCGGCGTCGTCGGTGGCGGTGGCCTTGAAGGTGGTGGTGGTGTCGTCGGCGACCGAGACGGCGATCCCGGGGCTCTCGAAGTCGGCCTCGGTGCCGGAGGCGGCGGGGCTTCCCGAGCAGTCCGATGTCTTGTAGAGCTTGATCGTCGCGCCCGACTCGCCCGAGCCGGCGAGCTTGGGGGAGTTCTCGTTGGCCGGCGAGGCGGGTGTCGAGGCGGAGATCTCGGGGGCGTCGGGGGCGGCGGAGTCCTCGACATAGTCGAACCCGGGCGTCGAGCAGGCTGAGTCGTTTCCGGCCTGGTCGGTGGCGGTGGCGTAGAGGTGGGTGGTCTGGTCGGCAGGGACGGTGGCGGCGATGCCGACCTTCGGAGTGGTGGCGTTGAAGTCGGCGGCGCTGCCGGAGCCGATCGGCGAGCCGGTGCAGGCGGAGTTGTCGTAGATCCTCACCGTCGAGCCTGGCTCGGCGCCCGAGCCCGAGACCTCGGGGTCGGTGTCGTGGGCCGGCGAGGCGGGCTGGGTTGAGTCGATCGTGGGGGCGGTGGGGGCGGTGGAGTCCTGGAGCAGCACCGAAACGTCGCCCGTGCTCTCGTTGGCGGTCGCCAGGTCTGGCTCGCCGTCGCGGTTCAGGTCGCCGATCGCGACCGAGACCGGGACGGCGTGGGTCGCGTAGTCGATGTGGGTCGCGAAGGTGCTGGTGCCGTTGCCGAGCAGGACCGAGACGTCGTTCGAGAAGACGTTGGCGCTCGCCAGGTCGGGCTTGCCGTCGCTGTTCAGGTCGCCGATCGCTATCGCCGCGGGGCCGAGGCCTGCGGCGTAGTCAACATGGGTCGCGAAGGTGCCGTCGCCGGTTCCGAGCAGGACCGAGATGCTCGTGTTCTCGTTGGCGGTCGCCAGGTCTGGCTTGCCGTCGTGGTTCAGGTCGCCAATGGCCACGGAGCCGGGGTACCCATTCGCGGCATAGTCGACATGGGTCGCGAAGGTGCCATCGCCGTTGCCGAGCAGGACCGAGACGTCGTTCGACCCGCCACTGGCGGTCGCTAGATCCAGTTTGCCGTCGCCGTTCAGGTCGCCGATCGCCACGGAGCCGGGGTTCCCATCAACCGCGTACTCGACGTGGGTCGCGAAGGTGCCGTCGCCGTTGCCGAGCAGGACCGATACGTCGTGAGAGTTGGCGTTGGCGACGGCCAGGTCGGGCTTGCCGTCGCCGTTGAGGTCGCCGATCGCGATCGACTCCGGGGTGGTGTGGGCGGCGTAGTCGACGTGGGTCGCGAAGGTGCCGTCGCCGTTGCCGAGCAGGACCGAGACGTCGTTCGAGTTCTCGTTGCCGACTGCCAGGTCGGGCCTGCCGTCACCGTTCAGGTCGCCGATCGCGATCGTTTGGGGGGTGGTGTGGGTCGCGTAGTCGACGTGGGTCGCAAAGGTGCCGTCGCCGTTGCCGAGCAAGACCGAGACGTCGTTCGAGCCGTAGTCGGCGGTCGCCAGGTCGGGCTTGCCGTCGCCGTTCAGGTCGCCGATTGCGACGGATTCCGGGGCGGCGTTGGCCGCGTAATTCTCCGCCGGCGCGAACCTGCCGGAGGAGCTGGTGCTCCCGGTCTGGAGAAGCACCGCGGCGAACGTCGCTGCGGTCGCAAGGTCGGGCGCCCCGTCGCCGTTCAGATCGCCGATCGCAATCGAGTGCGCTTGGCCAGACACTGGAAAGTCAAGATGGTTCCCGAAGGTTCCGTCGCCGTTTCCAGGTAGGACTGAAACGTCGTATGAGTTGCCGTTGGCAGTCGCGAGGTCGCGTGTGCCGTCGCCGTTCAGGTCGCCGATCGCGACCGAATATGGGGTGGTGTGGGTCGCGTAGTCGACGTGGGTTGCAAACGTGCCGTCCCCATTGCCAAGCAGGACCGAGAGATCGTCCGAGAGCCAGTTCGCGGTTGCAAGGTCCGGCTTTCCGTCGTTGTTCAGATCGCCGATCGCGACGGAATATGGGGCAGAGCCAACGGCAGAGTCAACGTGAGTCGCGAACGTGCCGTCGCCGTTGCCGAGCAAGATCGAAAGATCGTCCGAACCGAGGTTGGCAGTCACGAGATCGGGCTTGCCGTCGCGGTTGAGGTCGCCGATTGCGACGGATTGTGGCTCAGTGTGAGCGGTGAAATCGGCGTGGGACGCAAAGGTGCCGTCGCCGTTTCCGATCAGGATCGAGACGTCATTCGTCCCGTAGTTGGCGGTAGCGAGGTCAGGATTGCCATCGCGGTTCAGGTCGCCAATCGCGACTGAACGCGGCTGGCCATGGGCAGAGTGATCAACGTGGGTCGCGAATGTTCCATCACCGTTTCCGAGCAGAACTGAGACGTCGTTCGAGCCGACGTTGGCAGTCGCCACGTCGGACTTGCCGTCGCGGTTCAGGTCTCCGATTGCGACTGAAAACGGGCCGGTGTGGGTCGCGTAGTCCACGTGGGTCGCAAAGGTGCCGTCGCCGTTTGCGATCAGTATCGACACATCGTTCGAGACGTAGTTGGCGACCGCCAAGTCGCGCTTGCCGTCGCCGTTCAGGTCGCCGATCGCGACTGAGTACGGGGTGTTGTGGGCGTTATAGCTCGCCGCGGTCGCGAAGGTCGGCGCCGAGGCGGCCGCGGCGCCGGGCCAGGTCAGGGCCGCGACCGCGAGTCCCACGGCGAGGCCGCCGACCGATCGACGATGCGGTGGCCACACACGAATCGCCGCACTCAGCGGCGAAACGGGTGCGACCGCGCGGGCGCACGCTGGACGAGACGGGCGGGCGGACAAGACAAGCCTCCTTGCTCCCTCCTAACGCCGGCGGCGTTCGGAAGGGCCCCAATTCGGGGGGGTCTCGGTCGTCGTGATCCGCCCTCTCGGATCACAGCAGCAGAAACCGCCTTTGCGGCGACCCTACCAGCCGGCCTCTGGCCCGGAGGCCGAACGTCAGAAAGATGACGATGAAGCGGGCCCGCAACTGCCGTGCCGAGCGAGGGCACCGAAGGTCACGGCCGGACCCGGGAAGCCGCCGTGGGGGCGGATCGGCAGCAGCGTCGTCGTCGGGATCGAACAGCGGGCCACCGGGCCGAGGAGCGGCGCGGCGGTCAACATGCGCTACTTCCACGTCTGGCCCTTCCGCGGACCGTCCGTCGTGCGGCTCGAGTGCGTCATGCAGCGAAAGGACGCTCTCGCCGCGGTCGGCATCGCCGACGAGCGCGCGTAACAACTGCACCGCGGGGTCGCGGCGCGGTGCCCTCGGCCGGGCCCTTCATGCGAGCGAACATGCGCTCTGCGAAGCCATCCCTGCGCCGTGCGGGAAATTACGCAGGCGGTTAGGCAATAGGCGCCGATGCAGCTCACCGCTCCAGTGGCGATGCTGCGCTTGATGAACGAAGCCGTCCTGACACTCACCCCGGCGCAGACCCAGTTCGTGGCCAGACATCGGGCGACCGTGGGGGCCCAGAGCCTCGTCAATCCGCGCCGGGTCTTCGTCTATCGAGACGGACCGGACGGAACCTGGCGGTGGCTCGTCGATTCGTTCGGCACCGCTCTCCAGGCGACCTACTTCCGCTAGGCGCGCCCTCGAGGTCAGCCCGCTCCCACCCTCGGGGCTGAGCGAGTCTGGGCAGCCGCGAGTGGGAGCTTGTCGGGTCGAGCGCCGGGGCCGGGCTCTGCGCGGACGTCGCGCGCGGTGAGCTCGGCGCCGCAGCGAGTGCAGATGCGGCGCTCGCCGACCTCGCCGCCGCAGTCGCGATGGCGAACCACCATGGGCGGCGGCCCGTCGATCGCGTGCCTGTCGCCCCAGCGCATGATCTCGTTGAGGATCGGCCAGAGCTCGAGGCCCTTGTCGGTGAGGCGGTACTCGAAGCGCTCGGGGCGCTCCTGGTAGCGGCGGCGCTCGAGAACCCCCTCGTCGACCAGGCGGTTGAGACGGTCGGTGAGGACGTTGCGGGCGATCCCCAGCCGGCGCTGGAACTCGTCGAAGCGACGGACGCCGAGGAAGGCGTCGCGGATTACGAGCAGCGTCCAGCGCTCGCCGAGCAACTCGAGCGACGAGGCGATCGAGCAGTGCTGTTCGTCGTAGGTCCTGCGAAGCACGGAGCGAGTGTAGCGGTGTGAGTAGTGTCACGCAACTCGCCTTTGCAAAAGCTGCTAGCGTGCGTTGCGTCAAGCAACCTACCTTCCGGGAGCGCGAAATGCAGCAGCGAAACAAGGTCCTGGCAGTCGTCTCGATCGCGACGTTCGTCGCCAGCCTCGACCTCTTCATCGTCAACGTCGCCTTCCCCAGCATCCAGGCGGACTTCGGCGGCGCCAGCGACGCCACCCTCTCGTGGATCCTCAACGCCTACGCGATCGTCTTCGCCGCGCTGCTGGTCCCGTTCGGCAGGCTCGCCGACATGGTGGGGCGCCGGCGGGTATTCCTGACCGGCCTGGCGGTCTTCCTCGCGGGCTCCGCGCTCTGCGCCGCGGCGCCGAGCGTGGGCTTCCTGATCGCAGCCCGCGTGGTCCAGGCGATGGGCGGCGCGGCGCTGCTGCCCACATCGCTCGCCCTGCTGCTGCCCGAGTTCCCGCCCGAGAAGCGCGCCCCGGCGGTCGCCATGTGGTCGGCGTCGGGCGCCGTCGCCGCGGCGGCGGGCCCCCCGGTGGGCGGGCTGCTCGTTCAGCTCAGCTGGCACTGGGTGTTCCTGGTCAACATCCCGATCGGGCTGGTCGTCGGGACGATCGCGGCCCGCGTCCTGCGCGAGTCGCGCGAGCCGGGGCCGCACGCCCTGCCCGACCTCATCGGCGCGCTGATGCTGACGCTCGGCATCGCCAGCCTGACCGCGGCGATCGTCGAGGGACCGGACTGGGGCTGGGGCAGCACCCGGGTGATCGGCCTCGCGGCCGCGGCGCTGCTCCTGCTCGCCGGATTCGTGCGGCGCTCGGCCCGCCACCCGGTGCCGGTGATCGAGCTTTCGCTTCTGGAGGTGCGCTCGTTCGCGGCCGCCAACGTCTCCTCGTTCCTGTTCTTCACCGCGTTCGGCTCGATGCTGCTGGCGAGCGTCCTGTTCCTGACCCGCGTGTGGGGCGAGGACATCCTCACCGCCGGCCTTCAGATCGCTCCCGGGCCCCTGACGGCGGCGCTCTTCTCGGTGCCGGCGGGGCTGCTGTCCGCCCGCTTCGGCCAGCGCGCCGTGGCGCTGCCGGGCGCCCTGGTGTTCGCCCTGGGCGGCGTGTGGTGGATCGCCAACGTCGGCACCACCCCCGATTACGCGGCCGACTTCCTGCCGGGGATGATCATCGGCGGCGCCGGCGTCGGCCTGGTGATCCCGTCGCTGGCAAGCGCCGCGGCGGCCTCGCTGCCGGCCGCGCGCTTCGCGACGGGCAGCGCCGTGTTCGGCATGTCGCGCCAGATCGGGTCCGCGATGGGCATCGCGATCCTGATCGCGGTGCTCGGCAACCCGGCGTCCGACGAGGCGGTTGTCGCCTTCCAGCGCGGCTGGTACGTGATGCTCGGAGCGTCCCTTGCCGCCGCCGTTGCCGCCGCCTTCATCGGCCGCATCCGCGTGCCCCGGACGGCGACGGAGCCGAGCGAGGAGCCGATCCCCGGCTCGCTGGGCGGCGCCGTCGCGTAGGCCCCGGGGCCGCCCGGGAGGTGGCGCGGCGCCCGGGCGGCACATCTAGACTCGCCGGCCGATGGGGACTCGGGGAAAGCTCGTCGCAGGGCTGGCGATGGTGGTGGCGCTCGCCGCATGGCCCGCGAACGCCGGGGCGCACCGCTACCGCGCAACGATCCGCACGACCAGCTACGGAGTCCCGCGGATCCTCGCCGACAACTGGGGTGACCTCGGCTACGGCTACGGCTACGCGTTCGCAAGCCAGGACATCTGCACCATCGCCGACTCCTACGTGACGGTCGACGCGCAGCGCTCCCGCTACTTCGGGCCCGACGAGAGCTGGACGTTCCAGGGCAACGGCTTCACCTTCAACAACCTCGATTCGGACTTCTTCTTCCAGAAGGTCATCGACGACCGGACCGTCGAGAAGCTCCTGAAGCGCAAGCCGCCTCGGGGCCCGAAGCCGCAGGTGATCCGGATCGCCCGCGGCTACGCGGCCGGCTATGACGCCTACCTCCGCAAGACCGGGGTGAACAACCTTCCCGACCCGCGCTGCCGCGGCGCGAAGTGGGTGCATCCCATCACCACGAAGGAGGTCTTCCGGCGCTTCTACCAGCTCGGCCTTCTCGCGAGCCAGGGCGTGGCGATCGACGGCATCTCGCAGGCCGCGCCGCCCACGCCGCCGGTGATGAAGTCCGGCGCCGGAAGCGCGCAGCCGTCGCTGACTCCGGATCAGATCGAGCAGCTCGGCGAGCGCCTGCACCCGGACATCGGCTCGAACGCCGTGGCTCTCGGCAAGGACGCCACGAGCGACGGCCACGGCCTGATGCTGGGCAACCCGCACTTTCCCTGGCAGGGCTCGGAGCGCTTCTTCGAGTCGCAGCTGACCGTGCCGGGGAAGATGAACGTCTCCGGCGCGAGCCTCTACGGCGTGCCGCTGGTGCTGATCGGCCACACGCGGCACCTGGCGTGGAGCCACACGGTGTCGACCGCCTACCGCTTCACCCCCTACCAGCTGACGCTCGTCCCCGGATCGCCCACGACCTACCTCTACGACGGGCAGCCGAAGCAGATGAAGAGCCAGGACGTGACCGTGAAGGTCAGGACTCCCTCGGGCCTCGAGAAGCGAACCCACACCTTCTACTCGACGATCCAGGGCCCGATGATCTCCAGCCTGGTGGGGATCCCGCTGCCCTGGACGCCCGTCGCCGCGTTTGCCATGCGCGATGCCAACGCCGACAACTTCCGCTACCTCAACCACTTCTTCGACGTCGACAGGGCGCAGTCGACTCCCCAGGCGCTGCACATCCTCGAGCACGACCAGGGGGTCCCATGGGTCAACACCCTGGCCTCGGACTCGAAGGGCCGAGCCCTCTACGCCGACATCTCGGTGGTTCCGCACGTGACGAACGCCGAGGCGCAGGCCTGCGACACCGCGCTCGGCGCGACGACGTTCCAGGCGCTCGGCCTGCCGATCCTCGACGGCTCGCGCTCGTCGTGCGAGTGGGGCTCGGACCCGGACGCGGTCGAGCCGGGCATCTTCGGCCCGTCGAACCTCCCCCACCTGATGCGAAGCGACTACGTCACCAACTCCAACGACAGCTACTGGCTGTCGAACCCCGCGCATCCTCTCGAGGGCTTCGCCCGCATCATCGGGGACGAGCGCACCGCCCGGACGCTGCGCACGCGCCTGGGCCTGACGATGGTCCGCCAGCGGCTGCACGGACGCCACGGCGTGCCCGGGAAGAAGTTCACCCTGGGCTACCTGCGCAGGATGGTCTTCAACGACCGCGTCTACTCGGGCGAGCTCTGGCGCGACGAGCTCGTCTCCTACTGCGAGGCGAACCCGACGATGATCGGCTCGAGCGGCCCGGTCGACGTGAGCGACGCCTGCCCGGTGCTGAAGCACTGGGACCTGCACGCCAACCTCGGCTCCCGCGGAGACGTCCTCTTCCAGCGGTTCGCGAGCCGGCTGCTCGGGTCGGTCCCGGTCGTGGGGCCGCCCGGCATCTACACCACGCAGTTCGACGCCGCCGACCCGGTCGACACCCCCAGCGGCCTGAACACGGCGAACCCGCTCGTGCAGCAGGCGCTGGCCGATGCTGTGACCGACCTGCGCTCCTCCAACATCCCGCTGAACGCCAAGCTCGGCGCCTACCAGTACGTGGTCCGCAACGGCCGGCGCATCCCGATCCATGGCGGGCCCGGCGACCCCAACGGCGTCTTCAACGCCATCAACGCTCCGTTCGTGCCGGGCAAGGGGTATCCCAACGTCCCGCACGGGTCGAGCTTCGTGATGGCCGCGCACATGGCAGGTCGCTGCCCGAAGGCGTTCACGATCCTCACCTACTCGCAGACGGAGAACCCCGCCTCGCCGCACTACGACGACCAGACGCGCCTGTTCTCGAAGAAGCGCTGGGTGCGCGACCGCTTCTGCTCGGGCCAGATCTCCCGCGATCCGCACCTGAGGGTCAGGCGCCTCGGCGGCGGCGCGCGAGCCGGGCGCTAGGCGCTACTCGCCATCCCCTGCCGGCTCGGCGGCGGCAGCTTCCTCCGGCTCGTCGTCGTCCTCGACGTAGAGGCTCTCGGCCGCCAGCTCGCGCAGCTCGCGGTCCCAGAGGCGGACCTCGAGGAAGAGCTGGTCGCCGAAGCCGTGCATGGCGTCGACGGCGACGAGCGTGAAGCGGCCCTCGACAACCGGCGACTGGTCGACGAGGACGCCGTCGAGCTCGGCGGTGGCGGCCACGGCCCCGCGCACAAGCGGCAGGCCCCAGACGAGGGTCACGTCGCCGCCGCGCTCGGCCTCGGAGAGCCAGCGCCCGACGACGTCGTCGTTCAGGTCGATCTTCCAGTCGGGGTTGTCGTCGGCCGTCACGTCGGTGAAGTCGGCGGTCGCCCGCACCTCGCCGGGCTCTTCGTCGCCTGGGCGCACGAACGAGACGTGGCCGAAGTACTCGATGGGCGTGCCGGCGGCGGTCTCGGTGCGCGCGCTCGCCGGGATGTACACGCGCCCGCCCCAGCCGCGCTCGGGAAACCAGCGGATCTCGGTGGGCTCCATCGCCGCTCCGGCCTCCTCGACGTAGGGCGCGCAGGCGGCCGCGAACGCCTCGGTCAGCTGCTCGCCCCAGCGCCCGTACGGGCGCGCCCTCCTGGGACGCGTCGGCGATAAAGGCGGGGAACGGGCGGGCTGTGGGGGCGACGCTCACGCGCGGGCAGCGTAGCCGGGCGCGGCTAGGTGAGCGCCTCGCGAAGGTCGGCGGCCGCGCGCTCGGGCGGGTAGACGTTGATGTCAACGCCCGTCCCGAGCTCGAAGCCGGCGCGAATCGTGAGCCTGGGGACGATGTCGACGTGCCAGCAGAACTCGCCCGCCCCGCGCGGCGCCGTGCGCACCCAGAGGTTCAGCTGGGGCGGTGCGCCAAGGGCTCCGGCGAGCGCACGGATGGCCGTGGCGATCATCGCCGTGCCCGTCTCGCCGTCGTCCTCGAACGACGGCGCCGGGGTGCGGGGCACGACGCGCAGCTCGAAGGGCGAGCCCGAGGCCCAGGGGCAGATGAGCATGGCCTCGTCGTCGATGGCCACCAGGCGCTCGCGGCGGCGCACCTCCTCCACGGCCACGTCGCCGAGCAGGTGCCCGCCCATCGTGCGCTCGTTGTAGGCGCCGGCGCGCTCGCGCTCGCGGGCGACGGTGGCCGGGACGAAGCCGAGCGCGTACAGCTGCGCATGCGTGTGCTCCAGCGAGGCGCCCGCGTCGGGGCCTTCGTTGACGATCAGGTGAACGTAGGCGGCCTCCTGCGCTCGCGCGCGCATTCGCTCCCGCCAGGCCGAGATCGCAACCGCCAGCTCGGCCTCGCTGAGCGCCGCGAGGGTCGTCGCGTGACGCGGCGTGTTGACGATCACCTCGTGCGCGCCCGCCGCGGGCTGCGAGGCGAAGAGGTCGACGCCGGACTGGCGCCGCGAACCGCCCAGCGGGTCGATGCCGCTCGAGACGCCGCTCTCGCCGGCGCCCGGTGCGGCGTGCGGCGCGTCGGCCTCGCTCAGCACGGGGTAGAGGTTGGGGACGCTTCGCGTGCGCCACCCCGGCGTGTCAGGGGCGCCGCCGCCGGGGCGGTCGGCCCACACCTCGGGCGGCGTGCGGTCCTCGCGGCCTTCGCAGAAGGGACAGCGCTCGGCGGCGCCGGGGGCGGACGCGGCCGGCTCGCGCGCGAAGGCGTCGGGGCGCTCGGAGCGCCCAGGGGCCAGCACGGCCCGCAGGCCGGTCAGCTGGTCGATCCTGACCTCGGGTGAGCTCAGCCGAACGAGCCGCCCCTGGGGTCGCCCTTCGGGAGGAAGGCCGTCAGCAGGTCGATTGGCAGCGGGAAGACGATCGTCGAGTTCTGGGTGACGCCCAGATCCAGGAGCGTCTGCAGGTAGCGAAGCTGGAGGGTGGCCGGCTCGCTGGAGATGATCTTCGCCGCCTGGGAGAGCTTCTCGGCGGCCTGGAACTCGCCGTCGGCGGCGATCACCTTCGCGCGACGCTCGCGCTCGGCCTCGGCCTGGCGGGCGATGGCCCTCTGCATGTCCTGCGGAAGCTCGACGTCCTTGACCTCGACCGAGGTGACCTTGACCCCCCAGGGCTCGGTCTGGGTGTCGATGATCTGCTGGAGCTCCGCGTTCAGGCGGTCGCGCTCGGAGAGCAGGGTGTCGAGCTCGGCCTTGCCGAGCACCGAGCGCAGGGTGGTCTGCGACACCTGGGTCGTCGCGACCAGGAAGTTCTCGATCTCGGTCACGGCCATGTTGGGGTCGATCACGCGGAAGTAGGCGACGGCGGTTACCCGGACGGTCACGTTGTCCTTGGTGATGACCTCCTGGGGCGGGACGTTCAGCGTGACCGTGCGCAGGTCGACCCGCACCATCTGGTCGATGATCGGGATGAGGATGATCAGGCCCGGGCCCTTCTGGGCGATCAGGCGGCCGAGGCGGAAGATGACGCCGCGCTCGTACTCGCGGAGGATCCTGATCGAGGCCGTGAGAAAGAAGACGACGATGATCGCGATCACGACCACCACGGCGATAGCTACACCCATCTACGAAGTTCCTTCCTGATCGCTTGCGCCCGTTGGGACGGCCTCTTCATCGCCGGCCTCTACCGGCTTCACCCTGAGAGTCAGACCCTGCACGGAATCGACGCGGACTCTACTCGCGCCGCCCAGGCCTCGCGCAGACCCCGCCGGCACCGCGCGCCACAGAGCCCCGTTTATGAATACCTGGCCCTCTGGGTCCACCGGCTGGCGCACCTCGGCCACGGCGCCCACGAGCTCCTCCCAGCCGGTTCGCTTCGGCAGGTGCCTCGCGGCGACCGCCCTCTGGACCGCGACGGCCATGCCGCCGCCGAGGATCACGGCCACGAGAATCACCACCACCGGGGACACCTCGAACGCCGAGGTGTGGGTGTCGTAGAGAAGGAGGCCGGAGGCGACCAGCGACAACACCCCCGCGATGCCCAGGATCCCGTGCGTCGGCAGATGAGCCTCGGCGACGATGAGCCCGAAGCCGAGGATCAGCAGGGCCACGCCCGCCGGCGCGACCGGCAGCTGCGCGGTCGCGTACAGGCCGAGCAGGAGCGAAACGGCTCCGAACGCCCCGGGAATGATCGCGCCCGGCATGAAGAGCTCGATGGCGATGCCGATGATCCCCGCGATCAGCAGCAGATAGGAGACGCTGGGGTTGACGATGACCTCCAGCAGCTGATAGGTCAGCGGCATGTCGTGGTGCTCGATGGCCAGGCCGGCCGTGTGGAGCGTCTGCGCCTTCGGCCCCTTCACCTGGAACCCGTCGAGCTGGGTGAGCAGGTCCTCCTCGGTCGGGGCGATGACGTCGATCAAGCCCGCGCGCTTTGCCTCCTGCGCCGTGACGTTGGTGGCGTTGCGGACGAGCTCCTGGGCCAGGTCGGGGTTGCGGCCGTGAACCGTGGCGAGCGCCCGCATCGAGGCGGCGGCGTCGTTGACGATCTTGCGGTCCAGGTCGGATTCGCCGCCAGTCGGCGAGAGCCCGATCGGCGTGGCCGAGCCGATGTTGGTCTCCGGCGCCATCGCGGCGACGTCTGCCGCCTCGGTGATGTACGCGCCCGCCGAGGCGGCGCGGGCGCCGTTGGGCGAGACGTAGACGACGACGGGCATCGGCGCCGACTCGATGTCCTGAACGATCGCGCGCAGCGAGTCGACGAGCCCGCCCGGCGTGTCGAGCCGGATGATCGCGATGGCCGCGTGGCTGGAGGCCGCATCGTCGAGGGCGCTGGAGATCCACCTCTGGGTGGCGGGGTCGATTGTCGCCTGCAGCTGAATGGAATAGGCGACGTCCGAGGTCTCGCCCGAGGTCTGCGCGGGCGCACGTGGCGTTCAGCGCCGGTGTCAGCGTGGCGCCAACGGCCAGAAGGGCAATGAAGGCGACGCGGGCTCGCACCCTGCCGATTATCCGCTCATACCGCGCTGAGATGCGAATTTGCGCCCTCAGAGCGGCTCTTTTTCGCATCTCGGCGGCTGGTGGGCGGGCGGTGGAGGGCCGGGGGCTAGTTCGCGTACTTCTGGATGTCGGCGAAGAGCGCCGACTGCGAGGCGTAGCCGCCCTGGTTCGTGTGGACGAGCTTGCCCGAGGAGTCGTAGATGACCGTCGCCGGGAGGCCCACGACGTGGAAGTAGTCCTTCGCGTCGCCGTTGGGGTCCGTGTAGCTCGGATACGGGACCTCGTTTGAGTCGAGGAAGGTCTTCGCCGCCGCGTCCTGGTCGAGCGCGTCGACGCCGACGAAGGCGACCCGCTTGCCGAACTTGGCAGCCGCCTGCTGCAGATATGGGTACTCGACGCGACACGGTCCGCACCACGAGCCCCATACGTTGGCGACGACCGGGGTGCCCTTCAGCTTTGCGAGCTCCGAGGCGAAGCCGTCGACGCCGCCCGCAACGAGCGCCGGGTGGTCGCCGTACCCGGTCTGCTCGTAGAGGCCCGCCATCGGCGCCGGCGCGCCCTTCAGCGCGGTCGCGTAGTTGGGCGCCTGCGAGGCCGAAGTCGAGCCCGAACCGCACGCCGCCAGGAGCACCGCGCACAGCGCCGCGGCTGCGAGCAGGAAAAGTTGCCTGTGGCTGCGGGCTTTCATACGAGGTATCCGGGTGGTACTTTTCTAGGTGGCCCAGTGTTCACGGGCCGCGGAGGGGCGGCGTCTCGCAGAGGGGTTTGCAGCGAGCCGCCGGCGCTCCATCGAGCTTACCGCGCTCCCCGCCCGCAATCCCGCGTGCGGCGAGCGCCCCGAACGAGTCTCATGTCTGACACATCCGGACGCGCCGCGGGCAAGGCCACGCGGCTCTCAAGCGACGAGATCGATCGCGCGGCGAAATTCGCCCGCGAAACGCTCCTGCTCGGCGACGAGGACTCCTCGGCGCTGGCGCCGGGCACCGCACGGCGCCTGGCGGTCGACGCGGCGCTGGCCGAGATCGAGGCGGGCAACGAGACCCCGTCGATGGAGTGGCGCCGCAACTACTCCCTGATGCTCGGCCTCGAGCGCCTGCTGGCCGCCGAGGTCCCCTCGCTCAACGACGGCGCCACCCTCAACGAGCACCAGGTGGACGCCCTGTCGGGCACCCTGGCGGCGCTGGTCTCCGAAATCGAGGACCCCGGCTCCAACGGCCGCGCCAACGGCGCCCGCAAGAACGGGGCGTCCGAGGACAACGGCCACGCTGCCCACTCCGAGCGCCCCAGTGTCAACGGGGCCTCCTCCGGTCCCGAGGCCTCCGAAGAGGACGACGAGCCCGACGAGCTCGCTCCCGACGAGGAGCCCCAGGACTGGGAGGAGCCCGAGGCCGAGGACGAGGACGTCATCGCCGAGGCGCCCGAGGACCCCGGCGCCAACCACCGCTTCTGGTTCGAGCACGCCACCGGCGCCGGCAAGACCGTCGCCGCGGTGGGCTTCATCGACGCCTCCCGCACGGGCGGCGTCCTCATCCTCACGCACCGCCGCAACCTGGTCGACCAGTTCATCGGCGAGATCTCCGATCGCGGCTACTCCGACCGCCTCTGCCCGCCATTGCTCGACGGCGCCGACCATCCGTACGGCCCGGTGACCGTCGAGACCTATCAGTGGTTCGTGCGGAACGCGGGCCGCGTCTCCGACGCCTATTCGATCGTCATCTGCGACGAGGCCCACACCGCCCTGGGCGAGAAGACCAGCGCGTGCATCCGCCAGTGGCCGGGGCCGGTGTTCATCGGCATGACGGCCACGGGCGCCCTGATCGCCCGCCACGTCGCCGACCTCTTCCCAACGCAGACCTCGCGCTTCGACCTCGCCCAGGCGGCGCGGCGCGGCGTCATCTCGCCGCTGCGCTGCATCCGGATTCCTCCCGGCCCGGGGGTCCGCACGCTCGCCAAGGTCCCCCTGCGACGCGGCGAGGTCGACCAGGACTTCGACCAGGAGGAGCTGGCCAAGCTCCTCGACCAGGGGCCGTTCAACGTCGCGATCGCCGACCTCTACAAGTCGCGCTTTCGCAAGATGCCCGGCGTCCTCTACACCGCCGGCGTCAAGCACGCCGGCAACGTCGCCGCGGCCCTGCGCGAGCAGGGGATCAACGCGCAGGCCGTGTCCGGCGAGACGCCCAAGCGCGAGCTGGCCGAGATCCTGGCCGCCTTCGAGCGCGGCGAGGTCGATGTCCTCTGCAACGCGATGCTCCTGGCCGAGGGCTGGAACTCGCCGCGCGCAACCCTCTGCATGCACCTGGCGCCCACGGCCTCCAAGCGCGTCTACCAGCAGCGCGTCGGCCGCGTGACCCGCCGCAACCCCGGCAAGGAGTCCGGGCTCGTCATCGACTTCGTCCATCCCGCCACCACCCACGACGAGACGATCGTGACCCTGCACAGCCTGCTCGACCGCGACGTCTACCGCGGCGGCGCCATCGTGGTGGGCCCCGTGCGCCGCGGCCGCGGGCGCAGGGTGCGGGTCGAGCGCCGGGTTGTCCCGGTCTCCGACGACCCCGAGCGCCGTCTCGCGGTGCTCGAGCGCGAGCTGTGGCGGATCGCGGTCGAGAACCTCAACTACTCCGAGCAGCACGCCTGGGCGGCGCTGGCCGGATCGCGCGTGAACGCGGCCAACTGGCGCCGCGCGAAGGCGATGATCCAGCACGACGAGGCCAAGGAGCTGCGCCGCCGCTTCCTGCTCACCTGCGTGCAGCGCAATCGCAACCACCAGCTTCGCCTCAAGGCGCTGGCCGAGATCTCCGCGCTGAGACATCCGGAGGCCTTCGACGACGCCGTCGACGTGGTCGCAACCTGGTCCCGCGAGGAGCGCCGCTCGGGCGCCAAGGTGCTGCTGCAGGCGCTCGCCGAGCGGCGGATCGGCCGCCGCGACCAGGCCCAGGCCTGGGTGTGGAGGCTCGCCGAGGCCACGCGCGAGCTCCACGAGCAGTACGCCGTGCAGCGCTGGCCCGAGACCAAGCGACTGCTGGGCCTCTTCGTCAACTCCTCCGGCCGCGCCCACGGGCGCAACGCCCGCCGCCTCGTCACCGCCGCGCGCCAGCAGGACCGCCGCCTGGCGGTCGCCCTGCTCGCGGCCGCCGTGGCTCACACGCCGGAGGCCGAGGAGGTGCTGCGCGGCGCCCGCATGCGCATGGCCCGCAAGCCCTCGGCCGTCGCCCGCGAGCTGCTCCGCAACTTCCCCAAGCCGGGCGGCAAGCGCCGCCGCAAGCGCGGCAAGGACGAGAGCGGGGGCGCCGCGTCCGGCGCCAACGGCAACGGCAGCCGCCAGCGCGAGAAGCTCGGAGCCGAGGACACCGAGCTCGAGATCGAGGCGCAGTCGGACGAGTCCGGGCGAGGCCGGGTCGGACGAGCCGACCGAGGCCGAGAACACCGCCTGAGCCCCCTAGAGCCGCAGCGTGACCTCGCCCGCGCCGAGCGACTCGGTGCGGCCCCCCTCGAGCCCGACCACGAGGTTGCCGTCGTCGTCGACGCCCGCCGCTCGTCCCGAGCCCGCGTCCCAGGAGACGTCGCGGCCCGCGAGGGCGTCGCGCCCTCGAAACGAGTCGAGCACCGCCGCCGGCTCGGCCTCGGTCCAGCGCGACAGCGACTCGCACAGGGCGCCGAGCATGGCCTCGACGGAAACGCCGTGGCCCACCGACGTCGCCGGCCAGCGCACGTCGGCCGGGAAGTCGTCGGGCCCCACGGCGACGTTGATCCCGACGCCGATCACGGCCCACTCCGGCGGGCGGGCCTCGATCAGGACGCCGCCGGCCTTGCGCTCGCCGATCCACAGGTCGTTGGGCCACTTGACCGCGCACGTCACCGGGGCGAGCGACTCGATCGCCTCGCACGCGGCCACCGGGACCGCGAGCGGCAGCAGCCGGTGGCGCGCCTCGAGCGGGCGCAGCACGGCCGACGCCAGCAGGGCCGTTCCCGGCGGCGCGCTCCACACCCGCCCGCGCCGGCCGCGACCCGCCGTCTGCTCGGCCGCGGTGACCAGGGTGCCCGACGGCGCGCCGGCACAGCGCCAGCTCGCGGCCGACGTCGTTGGTGGAGCCCGCCACGCGCAGGTGGCGGCGCGGTGCCCCGAAACCGCTCATCGCGGCCGCAACACCACCTCGTCGCCGGGGCCGACGCCGAGGAGCGCCGCCGCGCTGCCGAGGTTGACGGCGAGCGCGAGCGCCGCGGAGGAGTCCGGGTAGAGCAGGAGCTCGCCCGGGGCGACGTCGGCGAACGCACGGCCGTAGACGGCGCTCGCCGTGGTTCCCGCGGCCTCGACCTCGACCGCCCCGCCGGGCCGGATGGCGGCGGGGGCCGCCTCCTCGGCGCTCAGGTGCAGGGCGAGGTTGCCGAACGCGTCCGCGCCGGCGACCGTGGCCGCGGCAAAGCCCTCTCCGACCCGCGCCGGCGGGGACTCGAGCCGCACGATGGTCGCGGGTCCAGGGGCTCTCCCGCCTCGGCGAGCGGGGCGCCCAGGGCCAGGTGGGCACCGACGGGAGCGAAGATGTCGCGCCCGTGGAAGGTCGCGTGGACGGGCTCCAGGCGAAAGGGCGAGCTCGAGACGTCGGCCAGCTCGGCGACGCCGCCGCATGCCTCGAGCGCGGGCCAGAGCAGCCCGTTGTCGGGACCGGTGAACAGGCGCCCGTCGGCGGCGCGAGCCGCGATGGCACGGCGGTCCGTGCCGACGCCCGGGATCGACGACGGCGACGCTCACGCCCACCGGCCCGAAGGGGACCGCGGCCGCGAGAGCCCGGGCGCCGGCGCCGACGTCCTGGCGGGGGATCCCATGGGTGATGTCGATGATGGTCGCGTCGGGGGCGATGCGGGCGATCACGCCGCGGCAGACGCCCGCGAACTCGTCGGCGTACCCGTAGTCGGTGAGCAGGCCGACCGGGAGGGTCATCCCGCCGGCTTCGCGGCGTCGGCCAGCAGCGCCTCGATCAGGCCGTCGACGTCGTGGCGCTCGGCCTCCACCGCGACCTCCAGGCCGGCATCGCGCGCGCTCTGGCTGGTGACCGGGCCGATCGAGACGACGCGCGCCGATCCCGGCAGCCTGTCCCCGGCGGCGTCCATGAGGTTCCGCACGGTGGACGAGGAGGTGAAGGTCACGTAGTCGGCGCTCGCCGCCGCCTCCAGCGCCTCATCACCTGGAGCCTCGGCGAGGGTCTCGTAGAGGGCGACGACGTCGACCTGCGCGCCACGCTCGCGCAGCGCGTCCGGCAGGACGTCGCGGGCCTCTGCGGCGCGCGCGACCAGCACGGGCCTGCCCTGCACCGGAACCTCGGCCAGGGCCTCCACCAGCGCCTCGGCGACGAAGCGCTCGGGCACGACGTCGGGGCGCACGCCGTGCGCCTCGCAGCGCCGCCGCCGTGCCGGGCCCGATGGCGGCGAGCGTCGCGCCCGCCAGCGCGCGAGCGTCCATGCCCGCGGCTCCGAGCGCCTCGAAGAGCAGGTCCGCGCCGTTGGGGCTGGTGACGCAGACGAGCGCGTAGGTGTGGATGGAGGCGACCGCCTCCGCCACCTCGCGAGAGTCGAGGCGGGGCTCGATGCGGATCGCCGGAAGCTCGACCACCCGCGCGCCGAGGTCGGCGAGGCGGCGGGCGAGCCCGCTGGCCTGCGCGCGGGCGCGAGTCACGACCACGCTGCGGCCGTGCAGCGGCCGCCGGGCCAGCCACGAGATGCCCTCGCGCGCGGTGACCTGCCCGACGGCGACGATCGCCGGCGCGCGGACCCCGGCCTCGTCCGCGGCGGCGGCGATTCCGGCGAGGGGTGCGCGAACCTCGCGCTGGCCGGGCATCGTCCCATCCTGGATCACCGCCGCCGGCTCGGCGGGGTCGCGGCCGGCGGCGATGAGGCTCTCGGCGATGGCCGGCAGGCCCTTCACGCCCATGTAGATCACGAGCGTCCCGGGGAAGCGGGCCAGGGCCCCCCAGTCGAGGGCGGAGTCGGGCTTCGACGGGTCCTCATGGCCGGTGACGAAGGCGACGGCGGAGGAGTCATCGCGGTGGGTGACCGGGATGCCGGCATAGGCCGGAACGGCCACACCGGCGGTCACGCCCGGCACGACCTCGAAGTCCACGCCCGCCGCCGCGAGCGCCTCGGCCTCCTCGCCCCCGCGCCCGAAGACGAACGGGTCGCCGCCCTTGAGCCGCACCACGCTGCGCCCGGCGCGCGCTCGCTCGAGGATGAGCTCCTCGATGGCGCGCTGCGCCGCCGTGGCGTCGAGCCTGCCGTCGTCGTGGCCGGGGGGCTTGCCGACGTCGACGATCTCCGCGTCGGGCCGAGCGCCGTCGAGAGCCTGCGGCGGGATGAGCCGGTCGTGGGCGATCACGTCGGCGGTCGCGACGAGCTCCAGCGCGCGGGCGGTCATCAGGCCCGGGTCGCCGGGCCCGGCGCCCACGAGATACACGACCCCCCCACGCGCGCTCACGCCTGCGCCCCGGCCCGCTCCAGCACGTCGCCCGCGCCGGCGGCGAGCATTCGCTGAGCGAGCATCGCGCCGAGGGCCGCGGCGCCGGCCGCCTCGCCGCGCACGGTGTCGCGCACCCACTCCGAGCCGTCGCGCAGTCCGGCGTAGCCGCTGCACTCCAGCTCGGAGCCGTCGAGTCGCGCGTTGACGCCGACGGGCGTGAAGCAGTCGGCGCCAAGCGCCGCGACCGCGGCGCGTTCCGCCGTCAGCTCCGCCAGGGCCGCGACGTCGGTCAGCTCGGCGACGGCCGCTCGTGCCTCATCGTCGTCGGTGCGGACCTCGAGCGCCAGCGACCCCTGCCCCGGCGCCGGCACCAGGGCGTCGAGGCCGAACGGAAACGAGATCTCGCCCTCGCGGCCGAGCCGGCGAAGGCCGGCGACCGCCAGGACCGCGCCGGCGTAGTCGCCCGCCGCCACCCGCCCCACTCGCGTGTCGACGTTGCCGTGCAGGTCCGCGACCTCGAGGTCGGGCCGCAGGGCGAGCAGCTGCGAGCGGCGCCGCAGGCTCGCGGTGCCGACGCGCGCGGCCTCGGGCACGTCGTCCAGGGTGCCGGCGCCCGCGCCGACGAACGCGTCGCGCGGGTCCTCGCGGGCGGGGACGCCGCCGATGGTCAGGCCCTCGGCAAGCACCGACGGAAGGTCCTTGGCGGAGTGGACGCCGATGTCGGCCTCGCCGGCCAGCAGCGCCTCCTCCACGGCGCTCACGAACCTGGACTTGTCGCCGAGGTCCGCGTCGCGCGACCTGACCACCACAACCTCCGCCCCGCCGAGGGCGTCGGCGACGAGCTCGGCCTGCGCGAGCGCGAGCGCGCTCCCCCTGCTTGCAAGCCTCACTGGTTGGAGTCGGCGCGGGCCGGGCGAAGCTCGCGCACCTCGGCGTCGGACTCGCGCGAGGCCTCGGTGCTCTTGTCGAGGGCGAAGAGCTGGCGCAGGACGTCGACCTGGATGTGGGTGTCGCCCTCCTCGCCCGCGGCCCGCTTGAGGCGGGCGGTCGGCTCGTGGAGCATGCGGCTGGCGATCGCGTTGGCGAGCTTGACCACGCGCTCGCGGTCGGCGGGCGTCATGCCCTCCCAGCGCGATTCGTTCTCAGCCAGCACGCCCTCCACGATCGCATCCGCGCGCTTTCGCATGGCGGCGATGGTGGGCGCCACGTCGTGAGTCGCCAGCCAGGCCTCGAAGCGGTTCGCCTCGGAGCGCACGATCTGCTCGGCGCGCCGCGCCTCGGCCTGGCGGCCGGACGCGTTTCGCTCGACAAGCTGCTGGAGGTCGTCCATGTCGTAGAGGCGGGTGCCGTCGAGGTCGCGGCAGCCGGGGTGGATGTCGCGGGGCACGGCGAGGTCGATCAGCAGGAGGGGCGAGCCATCGCGGCCGGCCATGACGTCGGCCAGGGCGTCGGGCTCGATCACGTGGTGCGGCGAGCTCGTGGAGGCGACGACGATGTCGGCGGCCGCGAGCTCCTCGGGAAGATCCTCGAAGCGAACCGCCGCGCCCCCGAAGCGGTCGGCCAGGCCGATCGCGCGGTCGTAGCGGCGGTTCGCGATGAACACGGCCTCGACCCCGCGGGCCGCGAGCGAGCGGGCGGTGAGCTCGGCGGTCTCGCCGGCGCCCACCACGAGCACCCGGCGCTTGACCAGGTCGCCGAGGGTCCGCTGGGCCATCTCAACGGCCATCGACGGAACGGACATCGCGCCCTCGGAGATCCCCGTTTCGGCGCGGGCGCGCTTTCCCGCGGCCAGGGCGCCGCGGAAGAGGCGGTTGAGGATCGCCCCCGTCGTCCCCTCCACCAGGGCGAGCTCGTAGGCGCGCTTGACCTGGCCCTGGATCTCCGCCTCGCCGACGATCATCGAGTCGAGCCCGGCCGTGACGTTGAAGAGGTGCGTGGTGGCCTCGGCCGAGTGGAGGGTGTAGAGGTGCGGGACCAGCTCGGTGGGGCCGATCCCGGCCTCGCGGGCCAGGACGCCCAGGGCCAGCGACTCCGCCTCGACCGGATCGAGGACGTAGGCGTACAGCTCGGTGCGGTTGCAGGTGGAGATCGCCGCCGCCTCGCGGATCGCCGGCGAGTCGGCCAGCTCGCGAACCACGCCGGCCGCGCGACCCTCCGTGAGCGCCAGGCGCTCGCGGAGCTCGAGGGGCGCGGTCTTGTGGGAGACGCCGAGGGCGAGCAAGCGGGTCATACGGACACACCTCCGGCGACATCCTCCGCTTCGCGTCCGGTGTCGCCGACTTCGCCGGAATCCTCCGCTTCGCGTCCGGTTCCGGCGGCCTCGGGCTCATTCCGGAGAACATCCTTCGTCCTTTGTCGTTCCGCCAGGTCGGCCAGCTCGCCCAGCTCGCGGTCGACTCTCGCAAGGCGCGCCGCCATGATCGAGACGTAGACCAGCAGCAGCACGAGGAAGACGATGTAGGCGCCGGCGACGTACTTGCCGGCCTCGTCGAGAGGCAGCGCGGGCATCAGCGAGAGGCCGCGTCGGCGGGCACGGGCGGGGCGATCCGCGAGCCGGGCACGGGCGCGCCCAGGTCGCCCTCCAGCGCGCGGCGAAGCCGCGAGACCTTGCCGCGGGTCGCCTTGGCCTGGAGCTCGAAGCGCACCAGCGTGGTCCACAGCAGCGCCGCGGCGAGGAGGCACACGTAGAAGGTGACCTTCATCTTCGGCGGCAGGCCGCCCTCGGCCGAGGCGAACACCCGGGGATGGACCAGCGGCTGCGCGAGCCGCACCGCGAGGAAGTTCAGCGGCACGAAGGCGCCGGCGGTGATCGCGAACACGGAGGCGTAGCGGCCCTGGCGCTCGCGGTCGGCGATGGCGTAGCGCAGCGGGTAGTAGGTGCAGTAGAGGAGAAAGACGATGAGGAAGCTGACGAGCGTCGGCTCCTGCCACACCCACCACTTGCCCCACGAGGCCCGGGCCCAGATGGAGCCGGTGATCAGCACGGCCACGCCGAAGATCACCGAGACGTGGATCGACACGTAGGAGCGGGCGTCGTGCTTGGCGTCGCCGGTGCGCAGGTGCTGGACCGCGTGGTAGGCGCCGATCATGAAGCCGGCGAGCGCGCAGATCGCCAGCGGCACGTGCAGGTAGAAGATCTTCTGCAGGAAGCCCTGGTCGGCGTCGTTAGGGGCGTAGAAGAAGGCGAGCGAGTACCCCACCGCGATCGCGGCGACGGTGAGGATCGAAATGGTGCGCAGGCTGGGTGCCTTCATCGGACCGTCACTTGGGCGCGGAGATCAATCCTCGATGACGAATTCGAAGACCCCGTAGGCGATCGCCGCGAACGTCATATCGTAGAGAGCGAGCACGGCCAGCCACTTGCCGAAGCCGTCGTATGAAGGGCCTCCCGCAGCCAGCGCCAGGGCCGACGCCTTGGCCGCCGCGACCACCAGCGGAACGAGCAGCGGGAGCAGCAGCAGGGGCACCAGGACGTCGCGGGCCCGCGAGTTGGCGGCCATGCAGGAGATGAGCGTCCCGGTGACCGCGATGCCGACGTCGACCAGGGCCAGGATGCCCGCAAGCGGCGCCAGGCCCGCCACGCCGTCGAGGAAGAACGCGGCGAAGATCGGCACGGCGATGAGCTGAAGGGCGCCGAGGTAGATCACGATCGCCGCCGCCTTGGCGCCCAGCAGCGACGTCGGGTCCGACGGCGAGAGGCGGAAGGCGTCGAAACCGCCCTCGTCGCGCTCGGCCAGGAACAGGCGGTTGATCGCGAGGATGGCCGCGAACAGCACCGTCGCCAGCAGCACGCCGGCCGCGAGGCTGCCCGCCAGGCTCTGGCGGTCCAGGCCGTAGCGGAAGACGATGAAGGTGGTGACGGCGAACAGCGTCATCGCCGGCACGGACTCGAGCGTTCGCAGCTCGACCCGCAGGTCCTTGGCCAGCATCGCTCGCAGCGCGCTCATGCGACTCCCCCGTACAGGGCCCGCGCCTCGGCGGGCGACACGGCTCCGGCCGGCCCCTCGTAGGCGACCGCGCCGGCGGGGCCGAGAACCAGCGCCCGGTCGGAGTCGGCGATCGCCGCCTCCACGTCGTGGCTGACGATCACCCGCGTGCGTCCCGGCGCCGACCCCAGCAGGGCCCCCACGTCGGCCGCGCCGCGAGGGTCGAGATGCGAGAGGGGCTCGTCGAGCAGCAGCAGCGCGGGGTCGTGCAGCAGCGCGCGGCAGGCCGCGGCGCGCTGGAGCATGCCGGCGGAGCAGTCGCGGGCGCGGGTGCTCGCGCGGACGGCGATGCCGGCACGCTCGGTGAGCTCGGCGATGCGCGCGCCGGGATCGGCCATGCCGTGCAGCCGCGCCTGGAGCTGGAGGTTCTCGGCGATGGTGAGATCGCGGTAGAGCATCGCCTCGTGCCCGAGGTAGCCGATGCGGCCGCGCACCTCGTGGCGGCGTGCGGGGATCTCGCTGCCCAGCACGCGGACCGAGCCCGCGGTGGGGCGAAGCAGCGTCGCGAGGATCCGCAGCAGCGTGGTCTTGCCCGCTCCGTTGGGCCCGAGCACGGCCAGGGTCGAGCCGGGCTCGAGCGCAAGGCTCAGGTCGCGGAGCACCGGGCGCTCGTCGTATTCGCGCCACAGGCCCCGCAGGGCTACGGCGGGGCTGGGCGAGGACTCCCGTCCCGGCTCGGCCTCGCGGCTGACTGCCGTTGCGGACACCCGACGATTGTCGCGGAAAGGGCGCTAGCTACCGGGCTTTTTCGCCCGGAAGCGAAACGTGCCGTCGCTGCGGCCCACCTTCACGTCCTCGAAGCCGGCCGCCTCGAGGCGCTCGGGGAGGCCGTCGGGGTCGATCGGCATGAGCGTGTCGCCGATGTGGATCGCCCTGAAGACGATCCCCGTGCCGACGCTGTCGGTGCCCGCGAAGACGCCGCCCGGGCGCAGTACCCGAGCGACCTCGGCGAACGCCCTGTCCTGGAGCTCGGCCCTGGGGATGTGGTGGAGCATCGTGAAGCACACGGCGCCGCTGAACGCCCCGTCGGCAAAGGGCATTGCGGTGGCGTCGCCCTGAGTCACCTCCGCGCCCTCGCCCACCTCGCGGCGCAGGTGCTCGCAGTAGCCGGGATCGAGCTCGAGGACGCTCAGGCGGCCCGGCCGCCGCGCAAGGACCCTGGTTGTGGCGCCGAACCCGGGGCCGATCTCCAGCACGTCCTCGCCCAGCTCGACGCTGCCGATGCCGAACGGGATGAGCTCGTCCTCGACGCGACGCGCCCAGCGGCCCGAGGAGCAGATGAGGTTGTGGACGCGGTTCACGCCGCGGCCCTCAACGCCCCTTGCGCAGGGTCTTGGCGGTGACCTTCGCAAGCGGCACGGCGCCCTCGCCGAGCGCCTTCAGGCGGGCGCCGTTGCGCCCGTACAGCAGCTTGACCGAGGCCTGAAGCGCCTCGCCGAGGGTGCGATCGTAGGGCTGCCACCACAGGTCGCGGGTCATCCCCGGCTCCCAGGCGACGGTCTTCACGTTCACGCACTCGTAGAAGCCGAACTTGGAGTGCGAGCGGCCGATCCCCGATTCCTTCACCCCGCCCCACGAGCACTGGCATGCCGCGTGGGTGAAGGAGTGGTCGTTGATCCAGACCATCCCCGACTCCAGGCGGCGAGCGATCCGCTCGCCCTTGGCGCGGTCGCGCGTCCACACCGAGGCGCCGAGGCCGAACTGCGAGTCGTTGGCGCGCTCGAGCGCCTCGGCCTCGTCGGCGACGACCGTGATCGGCAGGACCGGCCCGAAGATCTCCTCGCGCATGATCCGCATGCCTGGCTCGACGCCCGTGAGGATCGCGGGCGCGATGAACTTGCCCGAATATCCGTCGACGGTTCGCGGGCCGCCGCACACGAGCTCGGCACCGTTCTTCACGGCGTCGTCGATCAGCTCGCAGACGATGTCGTACTGGTCCTCGGAGACCATCGGCCCGATCTCGGTGTCCCAGCTCGACGGGTCGCCGACCTCGAGGCGCTCGGTCTCCGCGACGACGCCCGGAGAGGAAGCGCTCGGCGACGTCGGCCACGACGTAGGTGCGCTCGATGCCAGAGCAGGTCTGCCCGGCGTTTGCGAAGCCGCCCCACACCGCGCCCGAGACCGCGTTCGGCATGTCGGCGTCGGCGCAGACGATCTGCGGGTCCTTGCCGCCGAGCTCCAGCACCGAGCCCTTGAGATTGCGCGCGCAGACCTCGCCGACGTGGCGGCCCACCTCGACCGAGCCCGTGAAGAACACCTTGGCGATGCTCGGCGCCTCGCACAGCGCCTCGCCGATCTTGCCGCCGCCGTGCACCACACGCACCAGGCCCTCGGGAACCCCGGCGCGCTCGAGCACGTCGCGGATCCGCTCGCCCAGGAGCGGAGTCAGGCTGGCGGGCTTCAGCACCACGCCGTTGCCGGCCGCGAGGGCGATGACCACCTCGTCGAACGGGATCGACCAGGGGTAGTTCCACGGCGAGATGACCCCGATGACGCCGAGCGGCTCGTAGGAGAGCTTCGCCTTCTTGGTTGCGAACAGGGCCTGGCCCATCGAGAGCGGCTCGTCGGCGAGGATCCGCGGCCCGTGGTCGGCGCACCAGCGCAGGACGTCGATCGTGGGCACGACCTCCATCGTGTAGCTCTCGGTGATGGGCTTGCCCTGCTCGCGGGTGAGCAGGGCGGCCACGTCGTCGACCTCCTCGACCAGCACGTCCGCGGCCCGGCGCAGGTAGCGCGCGCGGTCAGCGAGGGACAGCTCCGCCCAGAAGGGCTGGACCTTCGCGACCTCGGCCGCAATGCCCTCGACGTCGGCGGGGGAGATCGTCTCGACGGAACCGATGAGCTCACCGGTTGCGGGGTTGAACGAGTCCAGGCTTCCCATGGCGGGCGATTCTATGCGCCTTGGAGCCGAGCCCCAACAGGGAGACGGGGGCCACCACGACCCCCGTCTCGCCCTGGGACTGTGTGGGGGACCGCTACCCGGCCGGCGGGGGCGGGGGCGGATCGGCTCGATCCACCTTCTCGCACGAGCCGTTGGGGTTCTCCGGTGTTGCGTCGGAGATGACGTCGACCATGTCGAGCCGCGCGCGATCGTGCGCACCCTCGCCGCAGGTGATGACGTCGGCCTCGCCGTCGCGGGCGTGGATGGTGTCGTCGCCGGGACCGCCGTCGACGGTGTCCACGCCGTCGAGCGCCACGTCCCTGTAGGCGCGCGCGGTGAGGAAGTCGTCACCGCCCCCGCCCACGAGTGTGTCCGCCCCCAGGCCCGCCCTGACTCGATCGTCGCCGGGGCCGCCGTAGACAGTGTCGTTGCCCGGGCCGCCGTCGACGAAGTCCTCGTCGTCGTTGCCGTAGACGTGGTCGTCGCCGGCGCCGCCCAGCACGCGGTCCTCGTCCTCGCCGCCCAGGAGCCTGTCCGCCCCGGTGCCGCCGCGGACGAGGTCCTGCCCGTTTCGGGCATGGACGGTGTCATCACCGCCCCTGCCCGCGATCCGGTCCGGGCCCCGCGACCCGACGATGTGATCGTTTCTCGGCGTGCCGATGATGGTCAACGCCGCCGCCGTCGAGGCAAACGCGAGCAGCCCAACGGCCGCCGCGAGCCCCACCCTTGTCCGTAGTGCGCGCATTCGCACACCTCCCTGGCTTGGTGGTTTGCGTTCTTTCGAAACACTCCCGCGCAGGAGGAGTTGCGGGGCTCAGCCCCGGCGGCGCCTGAGCTCGTCGAGCCGCTTACCCAGCTCCGCTTCGAGCCCCCGGTCCGTGGGCTCGTAGAAGCGCTCCCCCTCGAGCCCGGCCGGCGCTAGTGGCTGGTCGGACACCGCGCCGGGCTCGTCGTGCGGGTAGACGTAGCCCTGGCCGCGGCCGAGCTTGCCCGCCCCGGGATAGTGCGCGTCGCGCAGGTGGTCGGGCGGAAGCTGGGCGCCGTGCTCGCGGATGTGGGCCGAGGCGCGCGAGATCGCCGTCGTCGAGGCGTTGGACTTCGGCGCGAGCGCCAGGTACGCCGTGGCCTGCGAGAGGTTGAGCGCGCACTCGGGCAGGCCGACGCGGTCCACCGCCTGCCCGGCCGCGGTCGCAACCGCCAGCGCCGTCGGGTCGGCGTTGCCGACGTCCTCCGAGGCGAAGATGACCAGGCGCCGGGCGATGAAGCGCGGGTCCTCACCGCCTTCGAGCATCGCCGCGAGGTAGTAGACGGCCGCGTCGGGGTCGGAGCCGCGCATCGACTTGATGAAGGCCGAGATGTAGTCGTAGTGGCGATCGCCCTGGCGGTCGTAGAGGATCGCCTTGCGCTGCAGGGCGTCCTCGGCCTCCGCGATGCCGACGGCGCCGCCGGCCGCGCGCGCAGCTTCGACGGCGCGCTCCAGGGCGGTCAGGGCGACGCGCGCGTCGCCGCCCGAGCGCTCGGCCATGAGCTCGATCGCATCGTCCGCCACCTCGGGCGATCCCTCGATGCCCCGCTCGGGGTCGGCGAGCGCTCGCCGCAGCAGAGCTTCGAGGTCCGCCGGCTGGAGCTCTCGCAACTCGTAGATCTGGCACCGGGACAGGAGCGCCCCGTTGACCTCGAAGTAAGGGTTCTCGGTGGTGGCGCCGATGAGGGTCACCAGCCCGTCCTCGACCGCGGGCAGCAGGGCGTCCTGCTGGGCCTTGTTGAAGCGGTGGATCTCGTCGAGGAAGAAGATCGTCGCCACCCCCGACTCGCGGCGCTCCTGCGCGCGGGAGATCACCTCGCGGACCTCCGCGCGCCCGGCGGACACGGCCGAGCGCTCCTCGAACACCCCGTTCGAGGCGCTCGCGATGATCCGGGCCAGGGTCGTCTTGCCCGTCCCGGGCGGGCCGTAGAGGATCGCCGAGTGCGGTTCGCCGGTCTCGATTGCGGTCCGAAGCGCCGACCCCTCGCCCAGCAGGTGTCCCTGCCCGGCCAGCTCGTCCAGCTCGCGGGGGCGCATGCGAGCGGCCAGCGGAGTCGCCTCGGGCCCGGTTGCGAACGCCCCCGCCTCGCCCCCTCCCGGGCCCCCTGGCTCGAACAGCTTTGCCATAGGCCCCCAGTATCCCCCCACCCAGGGGTCAGACCCCTTTAGGAACACTCTCGTCACATTGGGGTCAGGCACCTTTGTGCCGCAATTGAAACTAAAGGGGTCTGACCCCTTTGTGACTGAGCTGAAACTAAAGGGGTCTGACCCCCTAACCTCAGCTGGGTGGAGGAGGCCACCGCGACGAGCCCCGACGAGCGCCTGGAGCGCGAGGCGGTCGACCTGCTCGGGTCGCTGATCTCCCTCAACACCGTGAACCCACCCGGCGAGGAGGCGCCTGCCGCAGAGCTGCTCGGCGACGCGCTGGCCGATGCGGGCTTCGAGTGCGAGACGCTCGAGGCCGAGCCGGGCCGCACGAATCTCCTCGCTCGCCTTCGCGGCGAGGCCGAAGGGCCCACGATGTGCCTGCTCGGTCACACGGACACGGTCAAGGCCGACCCGGCCGACTGGACCTTCGACCCCTGGGCGGGCGACGTCGCCGACGGCTTCGTCCGCGGTCGCGGCGCGCAGGACATGAAGGGCCAGGTGGCCTCGGAGGTCGCCGCCGCCGTCTCCCTGGGCCGCGACGGCTGGCGCCCGGCCCGCGGCGAGCTGCTGGTCGCCGCGGTGGCCGACGAGGAGACCGGCGGCTACCTTGGCGCGCGCTGGCTGTGCTCCGAGCACCCCGAGAAGGTTCGGTCGGACTACGTGCTGAACGAGGGCGGCGGCATCGCCTTCGAGGTCTCGGGGAGGCGCTTCTACCCCCTCTGCGTGGGTGAGAAGGGGGTCTTCCGCTTCAAGGTCCGCACCCGTGGCGTCGCCGGACACGCCTCGATCCCCTCGATGGGCGACAACGCCCTGCTGAAGCTGGCGCCGCTCCTCTCGCGGCTCTCCGCGCAGCCGCCGGTGGAGGCGACTCCGGAGGGCGTGGCGTTTCTTGGGGCGCTGACCGGGCAGGACCTTCGCGAAGCCGGCAGCGACGAGATCGAGACGGCACTGGAACGGCTGCGGGCGGCAAGCCCGACGGCCGCCGCCTGGCTGGCCGAGCCGATGCTGCGGGTGACCCTGACCCCCACCCGCGCCTCTGCCTCCGAGAAGGCAAACGTGATCCCCGCTCGCGCGGAGGTTCTGGTCGACTGCCGGGTTCCGCCGGGGCTCGGCCAGGCCGATGTGACCGACCGGCTCGAGGCGGTGCTGGGCGGCGAGGACGTTCCCGAGCACGAGATCGAGTTCACCGAGACCGACATGGGCAATCGCTCCGACCCTCAGGGCGACCTCGCCGACGCCATCTCGAGCTGGGTCGGGGACGCGGACCCGGGCGCACAGGTGGTTCCTATCGTGATGCCCGGCTTCAGCGACTCCAACTGGTTTCGCAATGCCTTCCCCGAGGCGATCGTCTACGGGTTCTGCCCGCAGAGGGACATGGTGCTGGAGCAGGCCGAGCCGCTGATCCACGGCGCCGACGAGCGCATCCTCACCTCCGACGTGGGCTACGCCGCGCGGTTCTTCCGCGATGTGGCGATGAGGGTCCTCGGGTGAGCGCCGAGCAGGCCGAGCCACTTCGCCTGGGCGGCATGGCGCTTCGAAACGGCCTGCTCATCCACGGCCCGACGTCGTGGTCGGCCGCGATCCGCGCCCGCGACGGCTCGATCCAGGCCGCCTCGGGGCGCAAGCCGGTGCTCGCCAAGGGCAGGCTCGGCACCACCCCCGCGCTGCGCGGGCCCCTGCGGCTGGCCGAAGCGTTCGCGGTGCTGCCGGTGGTGCGCCGCGCCCTGCCCGGCGCCCGGCTGCCCTATGAGGACGCGCGCGTAGTCGTCGCCGCCGTCGGGGCGACGGCGGCCACCGCCCTGGTGCGTCGCCTGGGGACCCGCACCGCCGCTCGCGAGGCCGCGGTGGCGGTGCTCGGCGTGGTCCCCGCGCTCGCGGCGCTTCGCGATCGCGACCTCGCCGCCTACCACGGGGTCGAGCACAAGGCCATCGGGGCCTACGAGAAGGGCTCGCTCGATCCCGCCACCGCACCGAAGGAGCACGACCGCTGCGGCTCCAACCTGATCGCCCCGATGCTCATCCTCTCGACCGCCGGGCAGGTGATCGTCGAGCGACTGCTGGAGAGCCCCGGCCCGGCGCCCCGGGCGGCCGCGGCGCTCGGCGGCGTCTCCGGCGCGGTCGAGCTCTTCGTCTACGCCGATCGCAAGCCCGCATCGCCGATCGGCAGGGCCCTCCACGCTGCCGGCCACGAGATCCAGCGGGTCGTCTCAACGCGCGAGCCCACCCCGGAGCAGCTCGAGGTTGGCCGCGCAGCTCTCGACGCCATCCTGGACGCCGAGGGTGCCAGCTTTCAGGGCGCTGCCCAGGCTGCCGATAGCGTCTAGGTGACACCCTTTACCCCGGACCTTCACTCCATGAGTCAACTCGGCATTCTCGGCATCGACTGGAACTACCTCGAGTACCAGATCCAGCTCTGGGGGCCGCTCATCCTCATGGGAGTCCTCGTCTACCTGGTCTGGCGCACGTTCCGGCTCATGCCCCGGACCAAGCCGCAGGAGATCACGCCCCGCTCGAAGAGCTCCGTCAACTGGGACGAGGTCGCCGGCATCGACGAGACCAAGGCCGAGCTGCGCGAGGTCGTGGAGTTCCTCTCCGACCCCAAGCGCTTCAAGAAGCTGGGGGCCAAGGTGCCGAAGGGCATCCTTCTCCACGGCCCTCCCGGAACCGGCAAGACCCTGCTCGCCAAGGCGGTCGCCCACGAGTCGGGCGCCACGTTCTTCAGCCAGTCGGCGTCGTCCTTCATCGAGATGTTCGCGGGCCTCGGCGCGGCGCGCATCCGCCGCCTCTTCAAGGAGGCGCGCGAGAACGCCCCGGCGATCATCTTCATCGACGAGCTCGATGCGGTCGGCGCCCAGCGCGGCTCGGACATCTCGGGCGAGCGCGACCAGACGCTGAACCAGCTGCTCGTGGAGATGGACGGCTTCGACTCCCGCGACACCGTGATCGTCATGGCCGCCTCGAACCTCCTCGAGAAGCTCGACAAGGCCCTGCTTCGCCCTGGCCGCTTCGACCGCCAGGTGTTCGTGCCGCCGCCTGACATGCGCGGCCGCCGGCAGATCCTGGATGTGCACTCCCAGGGCAAGCCGATCGGCCACGACGTCGACCTCGACCGGGTCGCCCGGCACGCCGCCGGCCTCACGGGAGCCGACCTCGCAAACCTCGCGAACGAGGCGGCGATCCTGGCCGGGCGCGCGCGCCGCGAGTTCATCGTCCAGGCCGATTTCGACGACGCCTTCGAGCGCGTGGTCGCCGGGCTTCAGACCCGCAAGGTCATCACCGCCCACGAGAAGCGAGTGGTCGCCTGGCACGAGGCCGGGCACGCGCTGGTCTCCGAGCTGCTGCCGACCGTGGACAAGGTCGAGAAGGTGTCGATCGTGCCTCGCGGCAAGGCGCTCGGCTACACGCTGAACCTGCCCCAGGAGGACCGGTATCTGAAGTCGCGTGAGGAGCTCATCGACTACATGAAGGTGCTGCTGGCCGGCCGCGTCGCCGAGCAGATCACCTTCGGCCGGGTCACCACGGGCGCCGCCGACGACCTGCGCCGGGTCACCGAGATCGCCAGGTCAATGGTCTACGACTACGCGATGGGCACCCAGATCCGCTCCCACCAGCTCCCCGCCGACGACGTCAACACGTCCGAGGCCCTGCGCCGCACGCGCGACGAGGAGGTCCAGGCGATCGCCGAGGAGGCCTATCGCGGGGCTCACCGGCTGCTGATGGACCATCGCAACCTGCTCGACGACATCGGCCAGCGCCTGCTGGACAACGAGGTCATCGAGCGCGACGAGATCCAGGAGCTGATGGACAGCGTCGGCGACCCGGTCACGCGCCCCACGCCTCTGCCCCGCATCGAGCCGCTCCCCCAGGCGAGCGAGCAGGCGAGCGCGGTGGCCTCCGAGCCGCCCCCCGACGCCTCCTAGCTGCGCGCCGGCGGCCGCGCAGGGCCACTCAATAGACTGGTCCGCGTGTTCGGGCTCATCGATCACATCGGCGTCGCCGTCGACGACATCGACTCCGCCCTCGGGCTGTACGAGGGCACCTTCGGCATGCCACTGGTGCACCGCGAGACCGTGGAGGAGCAGGGAGTGGAGGCCGCGCTGCTCGACGTCGGCGACGGCCACGTGGAGTTGCTGAGCCCCCTTGGCTCCGACACGCCGGTCGGCAAGTTCATGGCCCGCAACGGCGCGGGCCTCCATCACGTCGCCTACCGCGTGGACGACATCGACGCGACGCTCTCCAAGCTCGCCGGCGAGGGGGTCGAGATGATCGACGCCACCGCCCGCGTCGGCATCCGCGGCAGCCGGGTGGCCTTCGTCAACCCCCGCTCGACCGGGCGCGTGCTGACCGAGATCGTCGAGCCGGCGGAGGGGCACTGATGACCGAGCGCAGCCGAGTCGAGATCGGGATGGGCATCGGCCAGGTGGTGAGCGCCCGCCTCGACGACGGCGAGCTGAAGAACCTGCGCAAGGCGATCGAGTCCGGCGAGGGCTGGCACGAGATCACCACGGACGACGGCACGCTCGTCATCAACGTCAAGACCGTGGTCTTCATCCGGATCCCCGACCAGGGATCCTCCATCGGCTTCTCCCAGGGCTGATCCGGCCCAAGAACGTCCCGGACACCCCTCTATAGAGGGGTCTGACGGACGTTCATCGGGCGAGGGCTGGCCAGAGGGCTTCCTCGGCCTCCAGCACGGCCTGAGCCCGCGACCCCACCTCGGTCCAGAGCTTCGGCTCCGGGCTGTCGCTCTCGCTCGCCGCCTTCAGCGCCCCCGCCAGAGCGGTCCACGCGGAGGACGCGTCCGCGGCGAGCTGCGCCTCCCCATACCCCGCCTCCTCCAGGAATCGCGAGTACATGAGGCGGAAGTTGCCCCCGCCGGTGCCGCGGCGCTCGATCACCTGGTAGTTGAAGCGCGCGCTCCACTGCCAGTCCTCGAGCACCTCGGGCCAGCGCCCGACCTCAGCTGCGAGCTGCCGCAGCCCAGGCAGACCCTCGTAGTCGCCAAGCGGCGGATCGATCATGCGCTGCGCGCATCGCTCGACCGCTCGGGGAATCGCCGACTCGGGGTCGAAGCCCTCGAGGCTCCCGACGCTGAACATGTGGCCGGCCAGCGGAAACACCGGGTGCTGGGCGTGGCGGGCCTTCGCCAGGTTCTCGAGGGCCGTCGTCTGCAGCTCCTCGAAACCGGTGTCGGAGAGATAGGCGGTATCGGAGTCGTAGCCGGCGAGGACGATCGCATGGCCCGGGAAGTGCGCGGACTTGCCGTAGTGGTCGAGGTAGTAGAGGTCGGACAGCAGCAGCACGGGCCGGCCGCCGGCGACGCTCGCGCGCGCCGCCTCCCAGCTCGACGCGGGATCATCGAACGTTCGCAGCTCGATCGGCGCCCCCGTGAGCTCGATGAACTGCTCCTCGAGCTTTGAGGTCCTGCCGTTGGTGAACCGCGACGGCGACTGGCCGTCCATCGGCACGAAGTAGAAGCACGCCCCGGCTCCGAGGCCGAATGCCATCTCCTCGGTGATCTCGAGTCCGGCGAACGTCAGGAGGTTTCGCAGGGCCGTCGAGCCGCAGTGGTTGCCCGGCACGTGCCGGTAGCCGGGAACCATGGTTGCGCCGGCGCTCACCGGCGGGACTCTACGAGGACAGCGCCCTCAGATACTCGGCGCGGGAGGCGAAGGTCGCCCGCATCTCGGAGGTGAGCTCGCCGAGGAACTCGCGGCGATAGACGTCGTCGGTGAGCATCGAGATCGCGAAGTAGAGGCCCGTGAAGGCGGCGATGGCCCCGGAGACGCGCAGGAGCTCCTCCGTGATGACGTCGTGCTGGCCGAGGATGTCGAGGTGCAGCAGGACGTTCGGCGTGTAGCCGCCGCCGAGCCACTCGTGGATCACGTGCTCGTCCACCGTGATCGCGCCCACCGCCACGAAGAACAGGCCCACCGCCAGGCTTACCGTCAGCACCGTGAGCGACTGGCTGACGAAGAGCACCAGCCCGACGTTCACGCGCTGGCGCCGCTCGAGGGCGGGCCCCTCCCCCGCCTCGCGCTCGAGGTCTCGCACCTCGTTGGGCAGGCGGGCCGCGAGGAAGGCGACGCCGAGGGCGACGAAGAGCCCTCCCAGGACCGCCAGGGAGGCGCCCGAGAGGTGCGTGAACACCTGCCACATCTCGGTGGTCAGGAAGAGCACCACCGAGAAGATCATCAGCAGCGGGATCGCCCGGGTGAGCAGCGACAGCGACGCGCCGAGCTGCGAGACGAGGCGTGAGAGCGCCCAGCGCACGATCGACGGCAGGCCGTAACCGAAGGTCGCCCAGATCAGGAGCACGAGAAGCGCGTTGGCCCCGGCCGTCACCAGGGCGCTGCGCCACTGGCCCCCGAAGATCAGCGGCAACACCGCCGGCACCAGCACGAACACGGCGAGCTCGACCCTGCCGAAGTCCTGCGGGATGGCGATGGCGGGGCGCCCCCTGGCGTGATTGGCCGCCGCAATGGCGACCAGCACGAGCGCCACCGCCCCGGCGATGGCGGCGAGGTTCGCCGCCACCGACCAGTCCAGGTTGAGCGCGCCGAAGAGCTCGCCGACGAAGACCAGCGCCATCAGCGGCACCGCGCGGTTGAACACGTCGGTCGAAGCCGAGTAGCCGGCGATGAAGAGGGGGAGCCCCGCGCGGCGAAAGCGGCGCTCGTAGTCGGCCAGGGCGGCGGAGTCGGGCACGGGTCAATTCCAGCCGGTGCGGCGGACGGTCAGCGCCGCGCCTATCCTCAGCCGCCGATGGGAGCCGCATCCGCCGATATCCGCCTGCTGCGCGCGATGCGCACGCGCGGCCACCCGCCCGCCGCCGAGGCGGCCGCGCGGGGGTTCGCGACCCTCGGCGAGTGGGGTGCGGTGTGGGCCGCGATCGGCCTGGCCGGTGCGATCGCCGACCCGGCCCGGCGATCGCGCTGGCTGCGCGGCGCCGCCGTCGCCCCGGGTGCCGTGATCGCCAACTACGCGGTGAAGCTCGTCGTGCGCCGTCCCAGACCGAAGCTCCGCGGATTGCCGCCGCTGGGCACGGCGCCCAGCGCCCTCTCCTTTCCCTCGGCGCACGCCACCTCGTCGGTCGCGGCCGCCACGGCGTTCGGCCGCGTCGCGCCCCGAACGCGACTGCCGCTGCACGCCCTCGCCGCGGCGATCTGCCTCACCCGCCCCTACCTCGGCATGCACTACCCCTCCGACGTGCTCGCCGGCGCCACCCTGGGGATCGCAATCGGAGGGCTCGTGCCCAAGCTCGGCGAGCGCTCACTGGAGGAGCGGCTCATCGACCTCGTCGCCCGGAGCGAGGAAGAGTGAAGGTCGGCATCGTCGGCCTGCCCAACGCGGGCAAGTCGACCCTCTTCAACGCCCTCACCAAGGCCGGCGCCGAGACGGGCGACTATCCCTTCACCACCATCGACCCCAACGTCGCGATCGTGGGCGTGCCCGACGAGCGGCTCGAGGCGGTGGCGGAGACCGTGGGCTCCTCCGAGGTCGTGCCGGAGACCATCTCGTTCCACGACATCGCCGGCCTGGTGCGAGGCGCCTCGGCCGGTGAGGGCCTGGGCAATCGCTTCCTGGCGGCCATTCGCGAGACCGACGCCATCTGCCACGTCGTTCGCACGCACGGGTCCGGCGGCGTTCCCCACCCCGAGGGCCGCGTCGACCCCGGCGCCGACATCGACCTGATCGAGACCGAGCTGCTGGCCGCCGACCTCGAGCAGGCCGAGCGGCGCCTCGAGCGCGTCGCCAAGCAGGCGAAGTCGCTGGACAAGGCCGCCATGGCGGAGCGCGACTGGCTGCAGAGCGTCGTCGACGCGCTCGGCGCCGGCACGCCGGTCCGCGACGTCGCGGTGCCGCAGGCGGCCGTCGCCGGCCCGCGACAGCTCGGCGCTCTCACCTCCAAGCCGGTGCTCTTCGTCGCCAACGTCGACGAGGGCGAGATCGAGGTGCCCGAGTCCGTCCGCCTCCACGCCGAGGCTCGCGGCGACGTCGCCGTCGCGATCAGCGCCCGGGTGGAGGCCGAGCTCGCCGAGATCGACGACCCCGAGGAGGCCGCCGAGCTGCGCGCCGAGCTGGGCGTCCCGGAGTCGGGCCTGGCGATGGTGATCCGCGCGGCGTTCGGCCTGCTCGACCTGATCAGCTTCTTCACCGCGGGCGAGGACAAGGAGGCCGTCGCGCACGCCTTGGAGCGCGGCTCGTCGGCCTGGGACGCGGCGGGCAAGGTCCACAGCGACATCCAGCAGCGCTTCGTGCGCGCCGAGGTTGTCGGCTGGAAGGACCTGGTCGACGCGAACGGCTACGCCGGTGCTCGCGATCGCGGGCTGCTTCGCACCGAGGGACGCGACTACACGATGGCCGACGGCGAAGTCATCACCATCCGCTTCTGAACGTGGGGGGCGAGGGCTTCGGCTGGGCGCTCGGCGCCGGCGACCGCGAGCGGGTCCTCCAGCTCGTGGCGCGCCGCTCGGCGCCCGTCGTCGTGGAGCTCGGCGCCGGCGAGGGCACGGTGGAGCTCGCCCGCGGGCTCGCGGACTTGGGCGGGACGCTCGCCTCGGTGGAGCACGATCCGCTGTGGGCCGAGGTCGCGGGCTCGCGCATCCGCGAGGCCGGCCTGGGCGGCGTCGCGCGCGTCGTCGAGGCGCCGCTGGAGCCGCGCCCGGACGGGCCGCCCTGGTACTCACGGGCGGCGCTGGAGAAGCTGCCCCGGCGAATCGACCTGCTGCTGGTCGACGGGCCGCCCGCGGGCGAGCCTGGGGCGGAGCTCGCGCGGGAACCGGCGCTCGGGGCGCTCCTCGGGCGCCTCGCCGACGACGCGATCGTGGTCCTGGACGACGTGCACCGGCCAGGCGAGCGCGCCGTCGTCGAGCGCTGGGAGGCCGCCACGCCCTTTCGGTTCTGGCCTCGCAGCGACGGGCGCATCGCGGTGGGCACTCGCGGCGCGCTGTAGGTTCCGCGGGGTGAGAACGAGCGCCCGCTTCCCCGACGTCGCACCAAGCGCGGGGCACTACGAGAGCTTCTACGTCAAGGCGAGCGACCCGGCCGGCGGGCGTGGCGTGTGGATCCGGCACACCGTCCACCAGCGACCGGGTGAGCCGCGGACGGCCTCGCTGTGGTTCACGTGCTTCGACGCGGCGGCACCGGGGCCCCGTGCCACCAAGTCGACGACCGGCGCCGACTCCCTGTCGGCGCCCGACGGTGCGTTCATCCGGATCGGCGAGACGACCCTCGCTCCAGGCACGGCGAGCGGCCGGGTCGCGACGCCCGAGCTGGAGGCGAGCTGGGACCTGAAGTTCTCCGACGGCGCCGAGGCGCTGCGCCACCTCCCCTCCGAGCGGATGTACAGCGCCAGGCTTCCCCGCACCAAGCTCCTGAGCCCCTACCCCGACAGCTCCTTCGACGGCCACCTGACCGTGGGCGGCGAGCGCATCGACGTATCGGGCTGGCCCGGGATGATCGGCCACAACTGGGGCACCGAGCACGCCGAGCGCTGGGTGTGGCTTCAGGCCTCGAACCTGAACGGTCGCGAGGGCGACTACCTCGACGTCGCCGCGGGCCGCATCCGAATCGGGTTCTGGACCTCGCCCTGGGTGGCCAACGGGCAGATCGTCCTCGACGGCGAGCCCCATCGCGTCGGCGGCCTCCTCAACACGTACGGCACCGAGTACGAGCCGCAGCCCGACTCGTGCGGCTTTCAGCTCCCCGGCAAGACCGCGCGGATCCGCGGCCGCATCGCCCCCCCGGGCCGCAAGGACCTGGTTGCCTGGGTCTACGCCGACCCGAAGGGCCCCGAGCACCACACGCTCAACTGCTCGATCTCGGACCTGGATCTGGAGGTCGAGCGCCCCGGCCACAAGACCGCGACGATCGAGGTCAGGGGCGCCGCCGCGTACGAATTCGGCTCGCGCGACCTCGATCACGGCATCCCGCTTCAGCCCTACCCCGACGGCTGAAACCTAAAGGGGTCAGACCCCTTTAGTTTCAGTCTCGTCACAAAGGGGTCTGACCCCAATGTGACGGAAGTGTTCCTAAAGGGGTCTGACCCCACCTGGTTAGGGTTGGACGGCTGGGCCGGGCTTCGTGAGCGCGCCAGGCTCCGCGGCCTTGCCGCCGGCGCCGATGCCGCCGCTTCCCGGCCCCGTCCCGCCGCTGCCGCCGCCGCCGCTGCTGCCGCCGTGGTGGTGATGCCCGCCCCCGCCGCCGCTCGCCGGCACTCCGCGTCTCGTGCTTGCCGAAGCTCATCCAGCTGTCGAGCGCTCCCAGCCGGGCCTTCAGCGTGTCGCCGGTGACCTTGGTCGACCCGGCGGACCCCACGACCCGCGCGTAGACGATGCGCGGCGAGGTGCCGCGCTTCAGCACCCGGATCTTCTTCAGCTTTCCGGAGTAGAGCCCCGACAGCGCCGAAGCGACCGTCGACTTCTGACATGCGCACCGTCCACTTGTGGTCGGGCGAGATGCCGTCGTAGGGATCGCGCACGCCCTTGAGGTAGCTCGACCGGGGCGAGCCGACGAAGGAGTCCTCGATGTTCTCCGTATGCCCGCCGGAGGTCGAGAAGAAGTAGGTCGTGGCGATCCGCTTGCCGCTCTCGACGACCAGGCCCTTGGTCGCCCGAACGGCCGCGTTGGAGGCGGCGAGCTCGGTGCCCTTGCCGCCGTAGACCTGGCTGCGGGTGTCGTCGTAGAGGTCGAAGGCGCCCGACTGGCGGGTGGAGAGCGCGTAGGAGCGGCAGGCCACGGCCTGCGCCTCGAGCGCCTGCCTCGACCAGCTCGCGGGCATCTCGTTGGGCACGACGCCGCGCGCGTAGTCGTCGATCGACACGCGATTGATCGACCAGCAGGCCGCCGCTCGACGAGTCGGCGACGAGCTTGCCCCGGTAGGTCCCCTGCCCGGACACCGCAATCGACGCCCCACCCGAGGCGCTGCCCTTGCCGCCGCACGATCGATCGCGTGGCCCGAGTGGTTGACGAGCGAGACGCCCGAACCCGAGAGCGAGAACGCGTACTACTTGTGCGGGGAGACCGAGCGCCCGCAGGCTTTCTTGGCGCCCCGAGAAGCCGACCGAGGACAGGCCGGACGTGAGCAGGACCTTCACGTGGCCGCCGCCGGTCGTGCCGATCTAGGTGTGGCGGTAGTAGTGGTGCAGGATGCTGCGAGAAGCTCTTGCCGTGCTGGGCGAGCCCGTAGGCGCCGTACTGGCTCATGCCGATGCCGTGGCCGAAGCCGCCGGCCGTGGATGACCCAGGTGCGCTTCCGCCGACGGCGCCGCCGCGCCGGCCGCGCTCGCGACCGCGAGCGTCGCGACGAGAGCACGAAGGCGACGGGCGGTTCGCGCCGCGCCGACGTGTGCGCAATCGAAAGCCGACTCCACGCTATCCCCTTCGGCATCCCTGGGCCTTCCTTTGAGAGCGGCACGTCGCGGTGCTTCCCTGCCCGCGTGGGTACCCTGGCTCTCGAGGAGAAGGCTAGAACAGCAGGAGGCTTCAACGTGAGCGTTTCCATGCAGGAGAACCCGTCATCGACAAGGTCGAGAAGCGCCTGTTCATAGGCGGCGAGTGGCGCGACGCCTCCGGTGGCGAGACCTTTGCGGTCGAGGATCCGGCCAGCGGCGAGACGCTCTGCGAGATCGCCGACGGCACGCCCGACGACGCCCGCGCCGCCCTCGACGCCGCCGTTGCCGCCCAGGAGGACTGGGCCGCCACCTCGCCCAACGAGCGCAGCGAGATCCTCTACCGCGCCTTCGAGCTGCTCGGCGAGCGCTCCGACGAGCTCGCGACGCTGATGACCCTGGAGATGGGCAAGGCCGTGGCCGAGTCCAAGGCCGAGATCGCCTACGCCGCGGAGTTCTTCCGCTGGTTCTCCGGCGAGGCGCTGCGGATCGACGGCTACTACAAGACCGCCGGCAACGGCGCGAGCCGCGTCCTCGTGATGCGCCAGCCCGTGGGGCCCTGCTTCTTCATCACCCCCTGGAACTTCCCCAACGCGATGGGCACCCGCAAGATCGGCCCGGCGATCGCCGCCGGCTGCACCATGGTGGTCAAGCCCGCGAAGCTGACACCGCTCTCGATGATCGCCCTCGCCCAGCTCCTCGAGGAGGCCGGATTGCCGAAGGGCGTGCTCAACGTGATCACGGCGACCTCCTCCGGCGACGTGGCCAAGCCCATCATCGAGGACCCGAGGCTTCGCAAGCTCAGCTTCACCGGATCGACCGAGGTCGGGCAGAAGCTGATCGCGCAGGCCGCGGAGGGCGTGCTGAAGGTCTCGATGGAGCTCGGCGGCAACGCCCCGTTCCTGGTCTTCGAGGACGCCGACATGGACGCCGCCGTCGAGGGCGCGATGATCGGCCAAGATGCGCAACGTCGGCGAGGCCTGCACCTCGGCCAACCGCTTCCACGTGCACTCGTCGGTCGCCGAGGAGTTCACCTCCAAGCTCGCCGAGCGCATGGGCGCGCTGAGGATCGGACCAGGCATGCAGGACGGCACCGAGGTCGGGCCGCTGATCGACGACGACCAGCGCTCGAAGGTGGCCGAGCTGGTCGAGGACGCCGTCGGCAAGGGCGCCAGGGCCCTCTGCGGCGGCGGCCCGGTCGACGGCCCGGGCTACTTCTACGAGCCCACCGTGCTCGCCGACGTGCCGGACGACGCGCGCGTTCTGACCGAGGAGATCTTCGGCCCCGTCGCCCCGGTCGCGACGTTCGACTCGGAAGACGAGGCGATCGCGGCCGCCAACGACACCGAGTACGGCCTCGTCTCCTACGTGTTCACCCGCGATGTCAAGCGCGCCCTTCGCGTGTGCGAGCGCCTGGAGACCGGGATGATCGGCCTCAACCAGGGCCTGGTCTCGAACGCCGGCGCGCCCTTCGGCGGCGTCAAGGCCTCCGGAGTCGGTCGCGAGGGCGGCAACGAGGGCATCCACGAGTACCTCGAGACGAAGTACGTGGCGATCAACCCCTAGCCGGCGGGCAATCAGCCGATTCGCTCGGCCAGCCCGATGAGAATGCCCTCGGGGCCTCGGACGTAACAGAGCCGATACACGTCTTCGTAATCGACCACCTCGTCGACGAGCTCGGCGCCGTGCTTGCGGAGCCGGGCGAGCGTGTCGTCGAGGTCGTCCACCGCGAACATGACGCGCAGGTAGCCCAGGGCGTTCACCGGGGCGTTGCGGTGATCGGCGACCACCGGTGGCGCGAGAAATCTCGAGAGCTCGATCCGTCCGTGGCCGTCCGGCATCCGCATCATGGCGACCTCGACGCGCTGGTCGCGGAGCCCGGTCACGCGACCCGACCATTCTCCCTCGATCGTGAATCGCCCCTCGAGCTCGAGGCCCAGCTCGGTGAAGAACGCGATGGCGGCGTCCAGCGATTCCACCACGATCCCGACGTTGTCCATCCGTTGAAGCGCCACGCGGCCATTCTTCCGGATCGCGAGCTCGCCGGCCGATGAACTTGCGCGAGCGGGTAGGTCTCTATCCACATGAGCGATAGAAAAGTGATTCTCAAGATGGTTATGTCCCTCGACGGCTTCGTCACCAGCCCCGACGGGACCCATGAATGGATGTTCGAGTTCTTCGGCGGCGACTCGGGTGAGTGGAACCGCCGCGCGCTCGATGCTGCCGGCGTCCACGCGATGGGCCGCCGCAGCTACGAGATCATGGGCCCGCACTGGGCCGCGTCGGAAGGGCCGATCGCAACCGCTATGAACGAAAAGCCGAAGGCCGTCTTTTCCCGCACGCTGGAGAAGGCGGAATGGGGGCCGGCCGAGATCTTCGGCGGGGACCTGGGCGCAGAGATCGCGGAACTCAAGGCTCGAGACGACGAGGGGACGGTCCTGGTCCACGGCGGCCCCGACTTCGCCAAGTCGCTTACCCGCCTGGGGCTCGTCGACGAATACCAGTTGACGACGGTCCCGATCGCGATCGGCGCCGGAAACAGCCCGTTCGCCGAGCTGGAAGCGCACCTGAAGCTGGACGTCGTCGAAGAGGAGCGCTTCCGAAGCGGAGCCCTTGCGCAGATCCTGGTGCCGAAGCAGTAGGGACCGCTCCTTGCCGTCGACGGCGAGCGCGAGTCCTATAGCCGGCTGTTCGCGAATCGGCTGCGCCCACCCGCACCCCTTCTATGGAACTAGATTTCATGAATCGCCGTTATACTTTTCGTCGTATGAGCCTGGTTCTGAGCAGCGACGTGGAGGCAACATGGGCCTGCTCTCGCTGCGGAGTGACGGCGAGCTTCGCATCGGGCGTCGAACCGACCGCGCCCGTCGGCTGGGAGTGCACCGATGGGGAGTGGCGCTGCCTCGGCTGCCGCCGTTCCGAGGTACAGGACGCCGCAGCGCCCGCCGGCACCGCCGACTCCGGCAAGCGCCGCCGCTGGGCGCTCACCGAGTTCGAGCTCCTGCGTGAGCCCTCGGCATCAGATCAGGTCATCGCCAGGCGCGCCAAGTGCGCGACTCGCACGGTCCCTCCCGTTCGCGCTGCGCTGAGAGCGAGCGGCCGGCTGGGCCCGGAGGCTTAGGGCCATGGCCTCCACCAGCAAGCGCAAGACGACGATGGCGAAGCTGAATCGTGAACGGAAGCTCCTCGAGCGCCGGCAGGACAAGCAGGCCCGCAAGGTTGCGCGCAAGCAGGCGGCCGCAGACGCCCGGGCCGACCCCACGGCCCAAGCTGACCCCACGGCCCAAGCCGACCCCACGGCCGGCTAGCCCGGCAGGTTCCGACAGTCGATCAGGCCCGTTGGCTCAGCCGCGCGGGTACGCGATGCGGTAGCGCACCGCCACGTGACGGTGGCCGCTGAAGGCCTGCGTCCTGACGTGGAGGCGGTAGGGGTTGCCACAGACGTTCACCTTGGTGGTCGTCCCGAACCCGGCGAAGTAGCCCAGGCAGAGCTCGCCGCCGCGGCGGTAGTAGGTCGGCGTCGTCTTGTGGCCGTCGACCAGCACGTTCACCTTCAGGTTGCCGTGGTAGCGGCGGGGGGAGACCCAGTTCTTGGCGTTCGGGGTGGCGACCAGGCTGGCCACGCACCCGTGCGCGCAGGGGCGATGCGATCGCGCGGCGCTCGACGCCACCCCGACGGCGAGCGCGCAGAGCGCGAAGGCCACGAGGGCGGCAATCGATGTTCGGGGCATCCTCACACCCACTCAATCGGTCCCGAATTCGGCTCCAGCAACCCCTAGGAGAGTCGAAGTGGACGTCCGTATGACCCCACTTCGGGTTTCCACGTATACCGCTCAGTAGAGCCCCGCAGCAGGCTCCGCGGCGTGCCCGGACGGCCCGCCTCAGTCCGGCGTCGGTCGCACTCGACGACCAGGCGCCCGCGAAGCGCCCCAGTGTCCGCCCCCAGGCCATTTTGCGTCTTCGCGACCACGGCATCGGCAATCCGTCCAGATCCCTTGCAGGGGTAAGGAGGCGGCCTCGGAATTGTCGATGTAAAGAGCGGCATGGGACGCCTGAGTCAACAGCGACAGAACCCCGCACGGCGTATCGCCGTGGCATTGGCAGCGCTCGTGGCCGCCTGCGCGCTGGCCCTTCCGGGCGGCGCCACGGCAGGCAAGAGCAAGCTGCACTACTACCACGGCACGCTCTCCAACGGCCAGTATCTGAACCTCACGGTCAGTTCGCACTCGGCCCTGGTCAGCTTCACGCGGCTGTGGGAGAAGTGCCACCCGGGCGGCATCCACCTGCTCGTCAACCCGGCGGTCCTGCTCAACTTCGCCTCGCTGAACAAGCATGGATCGTTCTCGCGGACCATGAAGCTCGGCAAGCTCACCACGACCTACAAGGGCGTCGTCAAGAGAAACAGGGCGAGGGTGACCGTCGACGACGAGAATGGCCAGAACGGCCTGTGCGAAGGCAGCAAGGTCACCTTCCACCTCAAGAAGATTCGCTAGCTTGGCCGTCCCCATGGGGGACGCCAAGCCACACGCCACCGGGCGAGCAACCGTGCGCAGGCGCCGGGCACCCAGGGTCTGCGCCGCGCTCGCCATCGCCACCTCGCTCGGCGCAGCCGCACCCGCGGCCGCCGCGGTGCGCGCGTATCACGGAGTCGCCGGCAGGGGGCAGTACGTCACGCTGAAGCTCAGCCGAAACGGGGTGAAGGTCACCGCCGCGCGACTGTGGGAGGGCTGCCGCCCGGGAGGGCGCCATCAGCTCGTGCAGCCGAACTCGCTGAGCCCGAGCCCGATCTCCGTGGACGCCGGCGGAAGCTTCAGGGCCTCACGACGCACCGGCGGCGCGAGGACCCGCTACAGGGGCGAGCTGAAGCCCGGCCTCGTGAAGGTGCGGGTCATCGACGCCGCCGACGGCAGGTGCCACGGCGCGAAGCAGAGCTTTCGGGCCCTTGCCGTGGGCTGAGGGCGCAGCCGCGCGGGCTCAGCGGCCCGTCAGCATGCTGAACAGGCCGCCGCGCTCCCCGCGCTTCTGGAGGTAGCACTGGTGGTACTCCTCGGCGCGCCAGAAGGTGGCCGCGGGCTCGATGACCGTGACGACCGGCTCGGGGTAGGACTCCTGCGCGCGCTCGATCGCGCGGCGCGCCGCCTCGGCCTGCTCGTCGGAGTGGGCGAAGATCACCGACCGGTACTGAAAGCCCACGTCGGGCCCCTGTCGGTTGAGCTGGGTCGGGTCGTGGGTGGCGAAGTACTTGGCCAGGATCTCGTCGAAGGTCGTGCGCTTGGGGTCGAACTCGACCTGGACGACCTCGGTGTGCCCGGTCTTGCCGGTGCAGACCTGCTCGTAGGTGGGGTTGTCGACGTGGCCGCCCTCGTAGCCGACGGCGGTGTCCATGACGCCGGGAAGCTCGCGGAACGCCTCCTCCACCTGCCAGAAGCAGCCCGCGCCGAAGGTCGCCTTCTCCGTTTGAACCTGAGTCTCGTTCTCCATGCTCATTGGTCAGCTTACGCCGCCGGTCGTTACACCCGCGCGCATGGCCATGGCGGGCGCCGGCGTCGCGCGGCTTCGGGGGAGATGTCGGTAGATCAGCAGCATGAGCGCGGGACCGCAGGTCGCCGCCGTGAGGCCGAGGAACCACCAGGTTCCGGCGTCGGTTCCCGACCCAAGCGAGTGCGCGATCCCGGCTACCCAGAAGAGCGCCGTGAGGCGGTGGACCGAGCGCCAGCGGGCGGGGCCGATGTGCTTGCGCAGGTAGTAGCTCAGCCCGAGTCCGGTGAGCCCGTAGCCGGCCACGATCCCGATGCCCGTGAAGAAGGTGCGATACGAGCCGGCAAAGGGGATCGTCACTCCCGCGAGGCCGGGATTCAGCCAGGAGTCCCCGAGCAGCGAGACGCCGTGGATTGCGATGGCGACGATCGTGGCCAGCGAGAGCGCCTCGTGGAGCGCGCGCAGCTCCGGGCCGCGCTTTCGCAACCGCACGACTCCGCCCGATTGGAGCAGCCCCGCGAGCACAGCAGCGCTCGAGGCGATCAGCGCTGTCATTCCGGCGGCGCGGCTCGTGATCCAGAAGACGTGCGTTGCTGGAGATACCAAGTTCACGACGTGCTGGTCACCACCGGCGCCGGGTTGGTGGCGACGGTGGTCGTTGCGGGGGCGGTCGTGGAGCTCGAGGTCCCTGAGGAGCCGGCGCTCGAGGTCGAAGTCAGGACTCGATGGGTCCGCGTGCTCGAGGCGCCGGAGTGGGTCGTCGATGCCTGGGCACCGAGGGCCGGGTCATGCCCCGCGACGAGCTGCGCGGCGATCACGGTCCACACAACCCCGAACATCGCCAGCGCCGTCATCGCCACACGCACGCGAATGGTGCTCACTCGCCGGCGAATCGCCGTCAGGCGCGCCTGAGCAAGAACCTTGGGGTCGGCGGTTGATTCCGTCATGGAAAGCACTCTGACCCGACCCGCGAAGCCCGCCCTAAGGACAGCAACAGAGTTTCCTTACGCGCGCGATCCCGCGGACGGCGCACCCTACGATCACGGCCGAATGCGAATCCTGGTCGTAGAGGACGAGCCGTCGATCGCCGATTTCATCCAGCGTGGTCTGGAGGGCGAGGGCTACGAGGTCGAGGCGGCCGCCGACGGCCTGGCGGGCGAGGCGCTGGCGAGCGGCGGGGGCTTCGACCTGGTGCTGCTCGACGCCATGCTTCCGGGCCGCGACGGCTTCGACGTCCTCGCGGCGGTGCGGGTGGCCCAGCCGGCGCTGCCGGTGATCATGCTCACCGCGCGCGGCGACGTCGCCGACCGGGTCCGGGGACTCGACGCGGGCGCCAGCGACTACATAACCAAGCCATTTGCGTTCGACGAGCTGGCGGCGCGCGTGCGCGCCGCCCTGCGGGCCCCGGCCGAGGAGCGGCCGCGGATCACCGTTGGAGACATCGAGGTCGATCTCGTGCGCCGGCAGGTGACTAGGTCGGGGCACTCGGTGCCGCTCTCGGGCCGCGAGGTGGACCTGCTCGCGCTGCTTGCCCGCAACGCCGGGGTCGTTGTCACCCGCGAGCAGGCCCTGCGCTCGGTCTGGGGCTACGAGCACGACCCGGGCACCAACGCCCTGGGCGTCTACATCGGCTACCTGCGCCGCAAGCTCGGCGAGCCGGATCCCATCGAGACAGTGCGCTCGGTGGGCTACAGGCTGCGCGCCGATGCCTGACCGCTCGCGGCTGGGCGGCCTGGGCGTCCGCCTGGCGATCGCGATCGGGGCGATCGTGGTGCTGGCGTTCGCCGGCACCTTCGTCGCCGTGTACCGCGGCACCGGGGCGCGGGTGCACGACCAGATCCGGACCAACCTCCACTCGAGCGCGGCCACCGTGCGCGGCGAGCTCCTCGCCGACGGAGTGCCAACCCCCGGCGCGGCGCAGGCGCTGGCTCGCACCGCCATCCGCGGGCAGCCCGCGTTTGGCCCCTCCTCCCTGCTCTTCCTCGTACAGGTTCCCGGCCACCCGCCCGTCACCAACGAGCCGGAGCTGCTGGGCAATGCGCCGCGCTCGGCGGGCACCGACGAGACCCCCGCCGACGTGCACCGCGAGGCCGGCGAGGCCCGCTCGCTGCTCGCTGCCGGCCCCGGTTACTCCACGACGCATCTCGAGGACGCCGGCTCGGTGGAGCTCTACGGCGAACCCGTTGCGCTGGCCGGCGGTAGCAAGGCGAGCGTCACCGTGGGCGGCCCCCTGGCGCCGGTTGCCGACGCCCAGGACGGCGTGGAAACGGCGTTCTTGATCGCCGGGTCGATCGCGCTCGTGCTGGTGCTGGGCGCGGTGCTGATCGCCGCCCTGCGCACGACGGCGCCGCTGCGGCAGATGGAGCGCACTGCCGGGGCGGTGGACGCGGGCGACCCATCGCTGCGCATGCCGGAGACCGGCGCGCGTGAGACCCGCACCCTCGCGCGCTCGTTCAACCACATGCTCGACCGCATCGAGGGCCACGTCGCGCGCCAGCGCCAGTTCGTCTCCGACGCCTCGCACGAGCTGCGGACCCCGCTCACGGCGATCCGCGGACAGGCGGAGGTGCTGGAGCGCGAGCCGGATCCCGACGCCGAGTCCGTCCGCGCCACCACGAGGCAGATCGCGCGACAGGTGACCCGGATGGATCGGCTGGTCGAGGACATGCTGCTTATGGCCCGTACCGACGAGGACGGACCGGCCCGGATCGAGAGCGTCGAGCTGCGGGCGCTCGCGGACGAGGCCGTTGCCGCGCTCGAGCCGGACGGCGCGCGCCGGGTGCAGGTCGAGGCCCTCCCGGCCGGCGTCGTGCGCGGCGACCACGATCAGCTTCTGCGAGCTGTCGCCAACGTGGTGCAGAACGCCGTCCAGCACACCGACCCCGGGGGCAGGGTCGACGTGTCGGGGTCCGCCCGCCGGGGCCTGGCGCGCCTCGTCGTCGATGACGACGGCGACGGGATCGCGCCTGCCGAGCGCGAGCTGGTCTTCGAGCGATTCCACCGCTCCGACTCCTCGCGCGACCGCAGGGCGGGCGGCAGCGGGCTCGGGCTGCCGATCGCGCGGGCGATCGTCACCGCCCACGGCGGGAGCATCCGGGCCGACGCGTCGCCGCTGGGCGGCGCCCGGATTGTGATCGAGCTGCCGGGCTTCGAGGAGGCGCGCCCGCGGCGCGCCTGAGCCACAGGTCAGTCGTGCGGGTGGGCCATCCCGTTGTAGTCGAGCGCCTTGGCCAGCGTCTCGGAGTCGACGCCCTTCTCGGTGGCGACCTCGCGCAGCGTGCGGCCTGAGTCGGCGGCCTCCTTGACGATCTCCGCGGCGCGGTCGTAGCCGATGTAGGGGTTGAGGGCCGTGGCGGCCGCCAGCGTGGCCTCGGCGTGCGCCTCGTTGGCCTCGAGGTTCGCCTCCACCCCGTCGATGCACTTTTCCTTGAGGAGGCGCGATGCGGAAGCCAGCAGCTTGATCGAGTCGAGCAGGTTGCGGGCGATCAACGGCACGCGGACGTTCAGCTCGAACTGGCCCTGCGACCCGGCCATGGTGATCGCCGCGTCGTTGCCGACGACCTGGCAGGCGACCTGGATCGTAACCTCCGGCATCACCGGGTTGACCTTGCCGGGCATGATCGAGGAGCCCTTCTGAAGCTCGGGCAGGCGCAGCTCGGCGAGGCCGCAGCGGGGGCCCGACCCCATGAGCGCGATGTCGTTGGCGATCTTGTTGAGCGAGACGGCAACGACCTTCAGCGCGCCGGAGAGCTCGACGAGCGCGTCGCGGTTGCCCTGGGCCTCGAAGGGGTCGGCCGGGCCGGAGACGTCCAGGCCCGTGTCCTGCTCGAGGATCGCCCGGACGCGCGCTGCGAACTGCGGATGGGTGTTGAGGCCGGTGCCGATCGCGGTGCCGCCGAGGGGGATCTGGCCGACTCGCTCCAGCGTGGCTCGCACCCGCTCCGCGCCAAGGCGCACCTGCGCGGCGTAGCCGCCGAACTCCTGGCCGAGGGTGACGGGAACGGCGTCCATCAGGTGGGTGCGGCCGGACTTGACGACGTCCTTGAACTCGTTGGCCTTCATCGCCAGCGAGTCGGAGAGCGCATCGAGCGCGGGCAGCAGGTCGCTCGTGACCTCGCCGAGGGCCGCCAGGTGAACGGCCGAGGGGAAGACGTCGTTCGACGACTGGCCCATGTTCACGTGGTCGTTGCGATGGACCGTGTCGCCGGCGAGATTGGCGATCACCTCGTTGGCGTTCATGTTCGACGAGGTCCCTGAGCCGGTCTGGAAGACGTCGATCGGGAACTGCTCGTCGTGCTCGCCCGCGGCGATCGCGTCGCCGGCGGCGGCGATCTTCTCGGCGAGGTCCGCGTCGAGCAGCCCCAGGTCGGCGTTCACCCGGGCCGCGGCGGCCTTCAGCCGGCCGAGCCAGCGGATGACCGGCACGGGGACGGGCTGCCCCGATACCGGGAAGTTGTCAACTGCCTTCTCTGTCTCCGAGCCCCAAAGCTGCTCGATCGTCTGCTCCATGCCACTCAGGATAGGGTTCGGCCGCTTTGAGCCGCGGATCTGGCTGACGATCGAACCTCGACTGAGGGCCGGGAACCTAGCGCCCGCCGCCCGACTGGAAGAATCCGAAGTCGATGGGTGGATTCACGCCGGTGCAGGCACGACAGTCGTTTCCCGCGCTCGAGGAGCGGATCCTCGATCGCTGGCGCGAGACCGCGGTCTTCAGGCGTTCCCTGGAGCAGCGCGCCGGCGCGCCCGTGTGGAGCTTCTACGAGGGGCCGCCGACGGCCAACGGCAAGCCGGGCTCCCACCACGTCCTCGCGCGGGTCTTCAAGGACGTCTACCCCCGCTACCAGACCATGCGCGGGCACCGAGTGCCCCGCAAGGCGGGCTGGGATTGCCACGGCCTGCCGGTCGAGCTCGAGATCGAGCGCGAGCTGGGGATCTCCTCGAAGGACGAGATCGAGGCCTTCGGGATCGCCGAGTTCAACGAGCGCTGCCGGGAGTCGGTGTTCCGCTACGTCGAGGAGTGGAACCGGCTGACCGAGCGGATCGCGTTCTGGATCGACCTCGACGACCCCTACGTGACGATGACCAACGACTACATCGAGTCGGTGTGGTGGTCGCTGCGCCAGGCGTGGGACTCGCGAGCGCCTCTACAAGGGGCACAAGGTCGTGCCCTACTGCTCGCGCTGCGGCACGGCGCTCTCCTCGCACGAGGTCGCGCTGGGCTACAAGGACGTCGAGGACCCCTCCGTGTACGTGCGGATGCCGGTGCTCAGCGCGGCGCCCAGCGACGACATCCCGGAGTCGCCGCTGGAGGCCGGCGACAGCCTGCTCGTGTGGACGACGACGCCCTGGACCCTCATCTCGAACGCCGCTATCGCGGCCGGCCCCGAAATCGAGTACGTGAGGGCGCGGGCAGATGGCGAGGTCTTCGTGCTCGCACGGTCGCTGGTGGAGCGGGTGCTGGGCACCGACGCCGAGGTGCTGGCCCACTTCCCCGGCTCGGCGCTCGAGGGCACGCGCTACGAGCCGCCGTTCGCCTACATCGACGACTACGGGCCGCGCGGACACACGGTGCTGATGGGCGACTTCGTCTCGACCGACGACGGCACCGGGCTCGTGCACACCGCCATCGCCTTCGGCGAGGACGACTTCAGGCTCGGCGAGCAGTACGGGATCACGCTTCAGAACCCGGTGAAGCCCGACGGGACCTTCGACGACCGCGTCCCGGACTTCCAGGGCAAGTTCGTCAAGGCCGCCGACCCGGAGATCATCGAGGCCCTTCGCGAGAGCGGCAAGCTCCTTCGAGCCACGGCCTACGTGCACTCCTATCCGCACTGCTGGCGCTGCGACACGCCGCTGCTGTACTACGCAAAGTCGAGCTGGTATCTGAAGACCACGGACTTCGCCGAGGCGATGCTCGCCGAGAACCAGAAGATCGGCTGGCACCCCGAGCACATCAAGACCGGGCGCTTCGGCAAATGGCTCGAGGGCAACCAGGACTGGGCGCTGTCGCGGGAGCGCTACTGGGGCACGCCGCTGCCGGTATGGGAGTGCCTCCAGGCCGACTGCGACGAGCGCTTCTGCGCCGGCTCGGTCGCCGACCTGCGTGAGCGCGGCGGCGAGGTCCCCGACGACCTGCACCGCCCCTACATCGACGAGGTCGCGCTCCGCTGCGAGGCCTGCGGCGGCGAGATGCTGCGCGTCAAGGAGACCATCGACGCCTGGTACGACTCGGGCTCGATGCCGTTCGCACAGTTCCACTACCCCTTCGAGGGCGAGGAGCTGTTCGCGGAGCGCTTCCCGGCCGACTTCATCTCCGAGGGAATCGACCAGACCCGCGGCTGGTTCTACTCGCTGCTGGCGGTCTCGACCCAGCTCTTCGGCGAGTCCAGCTACCGCAACTGCGTGTGCCTCGGGCTGATCGCGGATCCCGAGGGCCAGAAGATGTCCAAGAGCCGTGGCAACGTGGTCGACCCGTGGGAGGTGATCTCCACGCACGGGGCGGACGCGTTTCGCTGGTACTACCTCAGCCAGCAGCCCTGGGCCGGCTACCGGTTCTCCTCTGAGACCCTGGGAGAGAGCGTCCATTCGTTCTTCAACACCCTGTGGAACACGTACCGGATCTGCACCATCTACGCGAACGCGGAGGGGCTCGGCCCGGTGGACCTCGGGGCCGGCAGGCCGGAGGCCGAGCTCGATCGCTGGGCGCTCTCGCGCCTTCAGGGGCTCATCGGCGAGGTGACCCGGGAGATGGACGCCTACGACTGCACCGCCGCCGCCCGGGCGATCGCGGGATTCGTCGACGAGCTCTCGAACTGGTACGTGCGGCGCTCGCGCCGGCGCCTGTGGGAGGGCGACCGTGCGGCCCTCGCGACGCTTCGCCATTGCCTGCTCGAGCTGGCGGCGCTTGCCGCTCCGTTCATCCCCTTCCTCGCCGAGGAGATCCACACCAACCTCGCCGGGGGAGCCGACGGCGCCTTTGGTGACGCGAAGGACTCCGTCCACCTGCGCGACTACCCCGTTGCCGACCCTGAGCTGATCGATCTCAGGCTGGAATCGGCGATGGCGGCCGTTCGGCTCACCGTCGAGCTCGGCCACGCCGCCCGCGCGCAGTCGGGCAGGAAGGTTCGCCAGCCCCTTCACCGGGCGGTGATCGTCGCCAGCGACGCCGAGCGCGAGGCAATCGCCTCGCACGCGGACCTCGTCCGCGAGGAGCTGAACGTCAAGGAGCTCGACTTCGTCTCCGACGAGTCCGAGCTCGTCAGCTACGAGGTCAAGCCGAATTACCGGACGCTCGGGCCGCGCTTCGGCAAGGAGATGCCGCAGATGGCCGCGGCGATCTCCGCGCTCGACGCCGCCCACGTCGCGGCGGCGATCGCCGACGGACGGGAGGTGGGCGTCAGCCTCGGCGGCCGCGACCACACGCTCACGCCGGAGGACCTGCTGCTCGCCCTCGAGCCGCTCGAGGGCTACCAGGTGGAGGCCGAGGCCGGCCACGCCGTCGCGCTGGAGCTGGAGGTCGACGACGCCCTTCGCCGCGAGGGCCTCGCCCGCGAGGTCGTGCACGCCGTCCAGAACGCCCGGCGCGACGCGGGCCTTGAGGTGAGCGATCGCATCGAGCTCACCCTCGGCGGCGACGCCGAGCTGGTGGCCGCCGCCCGCGAGCACGAGTCCTACGTGGCCGGGGAGACCCTCGCCACCACCGTCGACTACGACGGCGCCGAGGGAGGAGCCGAGGCCGCGATCGAGGGGCAGACCCTCCGGATCGCGCTGGAGCGCGCATGACCGCCGCCGTTGACATCGGCGCCGACACCAAGGTGGTGCTCGTCGCCGCCGGCCTGATGTTTCTCTGGGCGCTCGTGCTGGGGGCATGGAAGTACCGGCAGATGGCGAGCGCTCCCGATCACCTCGCGCACCCGTACGTGGACACAGCCCACCGGGCGGCGCTCCTCTACAGCTTCGCGTGCCTGCTGATCGCGGCTTTCGTCGAGCTTGGCAAGTGGGGCGAGCTGGTCAACCTGCTGGCCGCCGGCGCCCTGCTCTTCTTCTTCTTCACGGCGGTGGGCGGCTACGCGATCCACGGCCGGCGGCGGGACACCACCAACCAGTTCGCCGACCCGGTGCCCGGCACCCACGCCTTCATGGCGGCGCTGATCGCCGCGGAGATCGGAGGCTGGCTCGTCCTCCTGGCCGGCTTCGTGGCGGCCCAGATCTTCTGAGGGTGGCGAAATTCACCCCTGGGTTTGTCTGAAAAGCCCTCAGCAGGCGGTAGCCTCGTTCACATGAAGGTAGCCAGGAGAACAGCCCTCGCAATTGCACTCGTCCTCTCGTCGCTCGTCGCGCTGAGCGCATTCACCACCGGGGCGGTGGCCAAGCCGAAGACGGTCCGGGTCAGCGTGAAGCCGAACGGCCAGGAGATCAACACCGACAGCGAGGATCCGAGCATCACGAAGCACGGCAACCAGGTCGCCTTCGACTCGCTCGGCAAGTTCACCAAGCACGACAGCGGCGCCGACGCCGACGTCTTCGTTTGGAACCGCAAGTCCCACAAGATCGAGCGCGTCAGCGTCAAGTCGAACGGCAAGGAGGCCGCCGGCGACAGCGAGTTCCCGCAGATCACTCCCAACGGGCGCTACGTGGCCTTCAGCTCGGACGCGAAGCTCGTCGGCAGCGACTCCAACGGGGTGGACGACGTCTACGTCCGTGACCGCAAGACCGGCAAGACCGTGCGCGCGAGCGTGCGAACCGACGGCGTGCAGAGCACGGCCGAAAGCATCAATCCCTCGATCTCGGCCGATGGGCGCTGGGTGGCATGGGACAGCACCGGTGCATTCATCGGCGCCGACCAGAACGGTGACTCGGACGTCTACGTGCGCGACATGAAGAAGGGCAAGACGATCCTCGTCTCGCGCGAGAGCGACGGCGACGTCGTCGGCACGGATTCGGGGAACTCGCTCGGGCTCTCCGTGATGCCGTCCGTCTCGGGAGACGGGCGCTTCATCGCCTTCCAGTCCGACGACCAGACGATGACCCCGCAGCCCGACCAGCCGACCTTCCCGCCCGTGCTTCGCGACTACGACGTCTTCGTCCGCGACATGAAGAAGGGGCACACGACCCGCGTCAGCATCAAGCCCAACGGCACCGAGCCCGACAACGGCCAGCAGGTCAACACGATGCCGTCGATCTCGGCGGACGGCTCGACGGTGGCCTTCGTCGCCGATTCGAACGGCAAGTTCGACCCGAACGACACGAACCTCTACGAGGACGTGTACGTCGCCAAGCGAAACGGCGCCGGCATCAAGCTGGCGAGCGTCGACTCAAACGGCAATCCCGGCAACCAGTCGAGCGGCGTCGCCACTCGCCCCGTGCTCTCGAGCAACGGCCGCGACGTCGCCTTCGAGTCGTACGCCACGCTGGCGACGAGCGACACGAACGGCGTCCGCGACGTCTACCTCCACGACAACCAGTCGGGCAAGACTAAGCAGGAGTCCGTGAAGTCGAACGGCAACCAGGTGGACACGTACGACCACCAGGGGCCGGCGATCTCGGGCGACGGCAACTGGGTCGGGTTCTTCTCGTTCGGGGTGTTCGCCAATCCCGACGCGGGGACCGACTTCGACGTCTTCCTGCGAGGGCCGCTTCACTAAGCGGCGGGCCGCCCCGGCCTCTTGTTACGGAACTGAACCTAAAGGGGTCAGACCCCTTTAGGTATTAGGCGAGGGCCGGCTCGAGCTCGGCCTCGAGGCGGCGCTTCGGCATCGCACCGATCACGCGCTTGGCCTCCTGGCCGCCGCGGAAGAGGATGAGGGTCGGAATCGAGAGGACCTCGTAGCGGCCGGCGGTCGCCTGGTTCTCGTCGATATTGAGGCTGACGATCTTCACGTCCTCGCGCTCCGTCGCCATCTCCTCGAGGATCGGGTGAACGACCCGGCAGGGACCGCACCAGGGAGCCCAGAAGTCGACCAGCACGGCGCCGTCGGCCTCGAGCACGTCGGACTGGAAGGTGGCGTCGGTCACGTCGGGGAGCTTGCCTGTCACGTTGGTCTCCTATTCGAGAGAAGGTCCTCAATACTATACATACTGAAGTAACGGACCCCCCGCGGAGCGTTACGCGGCATCCCTGGCGGCCCGTGCCTCCAATATATGCGCCGACCCGACTCAAGGGGTCTGACCCCATGAGGGGGGTTGGCTCAACGGCGCGAGCGGAGGCGCATCATCGGGACCCGCAGCGCCGCCTCGGCGACGATCCGGCCGGTCATCTTCGACTCGCCCACCTCGCGGTCGTGGAACGTGATCGGGACCTCGACGACCCGGAACCCCGCCCGGATGGCCCGAAAGGTCGTCTCGACCTGGAACGCGTAGCCCAGGGACTCGAGCGAGTCGATGTCGATCTCCTCCAGCACCTCACGGCGAAAAACCTTGAAGCCGCCGGTGAGGTCGGCGATGTCCAGGCCCAGAATGGCCCTGGCGTAGGCGCTTCCCTGGCGGCTGATCGCCCGGCGGGCAGGGCCCCAGTCGTCGCTCACGGCGCCGCCGGCGACGTATCGCGAGCCGAGCACGAGGTCCGCGTCCTCGGCCGCGGCGAGCAGACGTGGCAGGTCGGCCGGGTCGTGGGAGAAGTCGGCGTCCATCTGCGCGACCAGGCCGGCCCCGGCGGCGAGCACGCGCCGGAACCCCGCGACGTAGGCGGGGCCCAGCCCGCCCTTGCCGGGCCGGTGCAGCACCTCCACCTCGGGCCGCTCGGTAGCGATCCGGTCCGCGATCACACCCGTTCCGTCGGGCGAGGCGTCGTCGACGATCAGCACGCGGGACCCGCCGGGAAGCGCCTCGAGGGCCGCGGCGACGATGGGCTCGACGTTCGCGGCCTCGTCGTATGTCGGGATCACGAGCCAGACCGCCCGCGCCTCGCGGGGGTCAGCCATCCAGCTCTGGGGGAAGGGCCTTCGGGCCATCGGGATACAGCGAGGCGAGCTGCTCCGGGGTCATCTCGAGGGTGTTGGCGAGCTCGCGGGGCGCGCCGGCGACGAGCCACAGCGCGTCGGCCTCGGTGTCGTTGAAGACCTGGCGCGTCGAGGCGGGCTCGACGAGGACCGCCGAGTGGGGCTCCAGGGTCAGAAGCTCGTCGTCGACCCGGATTCGCCCGGTGCCCTCCAGCAGCACGTAGAGCTCCTCCTGTTGGCGGTGGCGGTGGCGAGTCGACCCCTGCCCCGGCCGCAGGCGCCAGAGGCGGCAGCCGAGCCGGGTCGCCTCGAGCTGCGCGCCGAGGTCGGTGTTGTCGATGCCCATCTGGTTGGAGGGGCGCCAGAACGCGTCGCGGGCATGAAGCACTCGGTGGGCCATGAGCGGATGAGTATCCCGGGACTTGATCTCTAACGTCCCGAAGCGAGCGATGAAGAGGACGCATGCGTAACGCCGAGATCGCAGACGCCCTGGCCGAGCTCGGCACGCTCTACGAGCTCGACGGCGCCGTCCGCTACCGCGTGCTCGCCTACAAGGAGGCGGCGCGGGTGATCCGCCAGAGCCCGGTCTCGGTGGAGGAGCTGGCGCGCGCCGGCAAGGCGACGGACCTTCCCGGCGTCGGCAAGACGCTCCAGGAGAAGATCGTCGCCCTGCTCGACACGGGCGAGATCCCCTCGGCCGTGAAGCTCAAGGCCAAGTTCCCGCCCTCGCTGGTGGAGGTCACCCGCATCCCCGGCGTCGGCGCCAAGACAGCCCGGTTGCTGTTCGACGAGCTGGGCGTCAGCTCGCTGGAGGACCTCGGCGAGGCAGCCCGCACCGAGAAGATCAGGCACGTCAAGGGGCTGGGAGCCAAGGTCGAGGAGAACGTGCTGGCGGCGCTCGATCGCCTGGGCACTGACGGGCCGGCGGAGCGCCTGCTGCTCTCGCACGTCCTGCCGGCGGCGGCCGAGCTGGCCGTGGCGCTGCACGGCGACCCCGCGTCGGAGGCCGTCGAGATCGCCGGCTCGGCGCGGCGGCGCGCCGAGACCTGCAAGGACGTCGACCTGATCGCCACCGCTGCCGACCCGGTCGCCCTGGCGAAGGCGCTCGCCGAGCACCACCTGATCGCCCAGGCGGGCCGGCCGACGGCGTCGGGCGTCCACGCGGTGACCCACGCCGGGCTGAAGGTGGACCTGCGGATCGTGGAGCCCGAGGCCTACGGGAACCTGCTCCAGCACTTCACCGGCTCGGCCACCCACAACGTGCAGCTGCGCGAGCGGGCGCTGTCGATGGGCGTCTCGGTCTCCGAGCACGGCATGAAGGACACAGAGTCCGGCGAGGTCGAGCGCTTCGCAAGCGAGGAGGAGGTCTACGAGCGCCTCGGCCTCGCCTACATCGAGCCCGAGCTGCGCGAGGGTCGCGGCGAGATCGCCGCGGCGGCCGAGGGCGCGCTGCCCGAGCTGGTCGACATCGCCGACATCCGCGGCGACCTGCATTGCCACACGACGCTGTCGGACGGGCGCAACTCGCTCGAGGAGATGGCCGAGGCCGCACGGGCGCGCGGCTACGGCTACCTCGCGATCACCGACCACTCCGCCTCGCACGGCTTCGGCAACCACGTGACTCCCGAGCAGCTCTCCGAGCGGATCGAGGAGATCCGCGAGTGGAACTCGCGGGCGCCCAGGGGCTTCAGGCTCCTCGCGGGCTCGGAGGTGAACATCGGCGTCGACGGCGGGCTCGACTACCCCGACGAGCTGCTCGCCGAGCTGGACTGGGTGGTGGCGAGCGTCCACACCTCCTTCCGGATCTCGGGCAAGCGGATGACCGAGCGCGTGGTGACGGCGGCGCAGAACCCGCTCGTCGACTGCATCGGCCACCTCACGGGGCGGCTGATCGGAAAGCGCGAGCCCTACGACGTCGACGTGGAGAAGGTCGCGGAGGCCGCTGCCGAGGCCGGCACGATGATCGAGATCAACGGCAACCCCAACCGCCGGGACCTATCCGAGCACCACGCGCGGCTTGCCGCCGACGCGGGCGTGCGAATCTGCGTCAACACCGACGCGCACGGCACCGACACGCTGGGGAACGTGATCTACGGCATCGCGACCGCGCGCCGCGCCTGGCTCACAAAGGCCGACGTAGCGAACACCCGCAGCTACTCGAGGTTCCAGAAGCTCCGCAAGCCGACCCGCCGCTAGGTCTACTGTTTCTCGTCCTGAGCGGCAGCCATCGGCGGACCGCTACATTGGCCGCGATGGGGGCTCAGGGCAGGTGGGCTGGCGCTTTCGCCGCAGGGGCAGCGAGCGTCGCGATGCTGCTCTCGCTGGCCGGTGCCTCGCCAGGCGCTCAGAACGAGCCGGCGCCTCCTGACCGCGACGTGGTCGCTACAGGCTTCAACGACGGCATCCTCTGGGAAATCAAGGCTCGCAGGGTCGACGGAACTGCCCTCGTTGACTTCAAGTACTCCTCCGGGCCCAAGCACACGTTCGGCTACACGACCGGCCTTCCGCTACCGCTCCCCAAACGATTCGCCTTCACCGCGGACGCGGGCTCAGATCTCAACAGCCGGGGGACCGCCGACCTCAGCGGAGTGACGTCTCGAGCCGTCCATATCTTGAAGGTGAAACTCGCGGGCGGAGGCCACGTCCGAATTCACCCGCGCCGAGCGCCTATCGCCAACCGGCAGGCGCAGCCGTGGCTCAACAACCTCAAGTTCTTCGATCACTTCTTTGCCCGTGATCGCCACCCTCGAAAGATCACCGCGCTCGATCGGCACGGGAGGGTCCTCGCGGTGAAATGGTCCCACCGCGGCCTGTTCTGATCGGCCACGCCTGCTTCTCGTCCGAAGCGACTACTCCAAAGAGTCCGACCGCAGGCGCCAGTTCTTGGCGACTATCCCTTTGGAGGGGGCAGGGCGTTCCCTATCTTGCGCTCATAGATGGTCCCGGCGACTGCCCCGAGCAGTAGAGCCGCGACGCCAAACCGCAGTCCGAGCGGTAGGCCGGTCGCCCATACCACTATCAACGCGATCGCAAGCACCAGCACCGCGATTCGGTAGATGGCTAGGCGGGTGAGTTCCATGGCTGAGCCTCTCACTCAGATTACCCCTGCCCCCGCCAACCCGACAAGGACCGCGGGCAGCTCCTCGGATTCCATGCGAGCGCTAGGCCGCTCTTCGTCCAGAGCAGCCATTAGGCCAGCTCTACGCGATGGACGCGAAACGCAAGCATGGGTAGCGTTTCTCGTCCATCACGGGAACTCGGACTTGGGCGCATTCCATGCGGAGGAGGCATCTCCGCTGGGGTTCTAGGAGTACTCGGCCTTGGCCCGGCCCGTGGGAGGGAACTACCGATTCAGCGGGCGTCTTCTCGGCCACCGGGGGCGGGGTGTCCCACGCTCTGGTGACCATGTCGGTCGTGCTGAGGACGAAGTAGCGCAGCGCGAGGGCGCCCACGGTCGCGAAGCAGGCCACGCCGACCCACCCCGACGTCCCGCCGCCGACCAGCTCCCAAGTCAGCAGAGCCCCCGCGCTTAGCTCCCCGAGGACGGCCCAGAGGGTGAACGTGCAGGCGACGAGGAGGGTCAGCGACCAGACCCCTCGGGACACCCATGAGCCCAACCTATACCGCCCAGGCATCGACGTCAACGGGCCGGAGCCGCCAATGGAGACGACGTCCGAGGACCCTGGTTCGGCCCGGTTTCTGAGCCGCCCCGACGCATCTTGAACGCCCGAGGGCTTCGCCGGACGGTTCCGCGGAACCAATATGCTGCAGCGGCCGGAAGTCACTCGATTGGAGGAGCGTGTGAGGGACACGGGATGCGGCAATGGACGCGGGCGATGGATCGTCGTCGCCGCGATCGGGCTGTTGGGGGTTCTCGCGCTTGCCACCGTCGCGCGGGCGGGGCTCACGCCCCACGTGAACACCGCCGTCGTGCCGCCCAAGGGCAAGGCGACGACCGCCACGCCTCCGTGTCCTTCCGGGTCCGCGGTCGCCGCCGCCGGATTCCGCAACACGATCGGCCCCGGGGGTTCGCCGGACACGCAGATGACCCGCCTCGACCTGCGCTCCAGCGGCGTGCTGCGGGCAGGAGCCACCGACAACGATCACGCCGCGCCCGGGGCGGTGACCGCGATCGCCTACTGCGGCACGGTGCCTTCATTGACCGCGAAGACCAAGAGCGTGAAGGTTCCGAGCGCGCGTGCGCGCACGAAGCCGTCGTCGGTCACCGCCACCTGCCCGCGGGGCAAGCGCGTCGCCTTCGGCGGCTTTACCGGCGAGTTTGCGGCGAACCATCGCCCGGCGCTCTACCTCAGCGCGATGATGCTCACTTCCCCTCGAGCCTGGACCGTCTCCGGCCTCAACCTCGGCAAGGGGAAGGCGCGGCTGAAGGCGATCGCCTACTGCGGCAAGGTCAAGCCGGTGCACACGACGAAGAGCTCCGTGAAGCTCCCGGCATCGGGGGTCGGCGGGGACACCAACGGCTGCCCGTCCGGTCAGGCGCTCGCCTTCGGCGGGTTCAAGGCGACGGTGACCAAGAAGAAGGCTCTCGTCCTCATCCGCGACGCCGAGATCTCCAGCTTCGGCGACTGGCAGGTGGAGGCGATCACGCCGAGGGCCGTCAAGGGCAAGCTCACCGGGTACGCCTACTGCCGCTAGCTCGCGGCTTGACGCCGGCCGCATAGGGGTTGCGGTTGCCTCAGCTCTCGACGGACGCCATCCTCACGGGCCTTGGGCGCGAGCGGCGCTTTGTAGTCGGATAGCGACTACAAATCGACATTGGCGGCCCTAGCGGCCGGACGGTGGGGGCGGCGGGGGGTGCGACGGGTTGACCCGGTCGCGGCCCAGGCCGGGAGTGCGGACGAGCCGAACGGGCTCGAGCGCCGAGGTCGGCTCGACGTAGAAGCGCACTCCGTCGCGATCTTCCACCGCGGTCACCGCCGCCTCGCGGCTACGGCTGGCGAGCGCGACGGCAAGGCCGTAGCCCGCGCCGATCACGGGGACCTGCGGCCAGATCCACGACACGCCGCCGCAGAGAAGGGCGAACACGCCGACGGGCCACAGGCGGACGAAGGCGATGCGGGCCGGAGTCTCGCGTGGAAGCGAGGTCGTCGTGCGCGCGGCGGCGAGCGGGCCTCGCACGGCATCGGCCGCGGCCGACGGGCGCCCGAGCCACATGCCGGCGAGCGCCGCAACCACCCACCAGGCCCCGGCGACTATGAGGGCGGTCTGGTTTGCGTCGTTGTGGGCGGCGACCACCGCCACTCCGGCAAGCGCGGTCGCGACGGCTCCGGCAAGGAGCACGTTTGCGCGCAGCAGATCGACGTAGGGCATCTAGATCTAGCCCTCCGCCAGCAGTCGCAGGACGCCGAGGAAGCCGTCGGTGCCGTCGACCACCACGTCGGTGCGCTCGGCAAGGCCCGACGGTGCCTCGTCAGAGCCCACGCCCACGCACGCGATCGCGTCGAGCTGCCCGCCGCGCGCCATCCAGCGCAGCGCCTGGAAGGCGTCGAGGTCGGTGTCGTCGTCGCCACCGAACATCGCCGCCCGGGCGCCGCAGGAGCGCACGAGCCGCGCCGTCACCGAGCCCTTGTCGATGCCCGAGACGGGCCGCAGCTCCAGGACCTTGCGTCCCCAGCGCGGCACCAGCCCGGCCTGCTGGGCGGCCGCTCCGATCGTGAGTGCGAGTGCCCTCGCGGCCTCGCCGTCGGGAGCGCGGCGCCAGTGCAGAGCCTGGATCGCGCCCTTGTCCTCGAGCTGGATACCGGCCTGATCGAGCTCGCGCTCGTCGAGCGTGGCGACGAACTCCGGCGCCGCCCGGCCGCGGCGGCCCACGGCGGGATCGAGCGCCGCCTCCTTCGCCCCCGGCTCGAGCACCTCGAATCCGTGGTTGCCTGCATAGAGGATCCCGTCGACGCCGACGATGTCGCGAGCGGCCGCCGCCCGGCGCCCCGACACGCAGGCGAGCAGCAGGTACCGCGCCGCGAGCGCCTCGAGCACCTCGCGGGTCTCGACGGGCACGGCAGCGTCCTCGGGCCGCTCGACGATCGGCGCCAGGGTGCCGTCGATGTCGCACAGCACCGCGGTGGCCGCGGGCCGGCCGCGAAGGGGGGCGACCAGCTCGGCCAGCCGAGCCGGCGAGGAGTCCGCCATTGCGCTCACGGCAACTAGTATCGCCGCCGTGGAGCGCGACCGACTGCTTCGCCTGGGGGCGATCGCTACAGCGGCCGGCGTCTTCAGCGGGCTCTTCGGCGTCGGCGGGGGCTCGGTGATCGTGCCGCTCCTGATCCTCTCGCTCGGATACGGCGAGCGCGCGGCGACGGGCACGAGCCTCGCGGCGATCGCCCTGATCGCCGTCGCGGCGGCGGCCATCCAGGGCTTCTATGGCAACGTGGACATCGCCGAGGGGGCGTTGATCGGCCTGCCCGCCGTCGGGGGCGTGGTGGCGGGAACCGCGCTCCAGCAGCGCTTGGACGAGCGCGTGGTCGCGGGTCTCTTCTCCCTGCTGCTGCTCGCCGTCGCGATCGAGCTGATCATCCCCTGATGGACTACGTGCTTGCTGCCCTGCTCGGATTCGCCGGTGGCACGGTGGGCGGCCTGCTGGGCGTGGGCGGCGGAATCCTCTTCGTTCCCGCGCTCGCGGTGTTCCTCTCCGAGCCCCAGATCCGGGCCGAGGCGACGTCGCTGCTGGCGATCGTCCCGGTCGCCGTCGTCGGCACCGCCCGCCAGCACCGCTATGGCAACGTCAACCTGCGCGAGGGCCTCGCGATCGGCTTGCTCTCGGCGCCGGGAGCCGCGATCGGGGTGATCGCCGCCAACGCGCTCAGTCAGCGGGCGCTCGAGCTGAGCTTCGCCGCCCTCGCGCTGCTCATCGCTGCGCAGATGGCGCGCCGCGCCCTGGGGCCGGCCCCTCGAGAGCGCCCTTGATCGACGCGTCGAGCGAGTTCAGCCGGTAGAGCGCCAGCGCCTCGGGCGAGCCGAAGCCCGATCGCGCCGAACCCGACGCGCGGCCGGGGCCGCTGCCGGGGCCGTGGTGCTGGAGGAGGCAGCCGAGCAGGGCGAGCCTGCGAGTGGGCTCGAGGTCGCGCGCCGCGGCGCCCACGATCTCGGCGCCGATCGCGAGGTGGCCGAGCTGGCGGCCCTCCTCGGTCTCGCCGATGACCGCGCCGAGGGTGAACTCGCGGACCTTGCCGACGTCGTGAACGATCGCCGCGGCCATCAGCAGATCGGAGTTCAGCCGGGGATGAAGCTGGCAGACCTCCCCCACCAGCGTCCCGACCGAGACCGTGTGCTCGATCAGCCCGCCGAGGTAGGCGTGGTGGCCGGAGCTGGTTGCGGGAGCGCGGCGGAACTCGCTCCACACCGGCTCGGCAAAGACGGCGCGCTCGACGGTGAGGGCGAGGCCCGGGTCGTGGACCTCGCTCGCCAGGTGCTCGAGGAACCCTTCCAGCTCCTCGACCGAGCGGTACGCGGACGGGAGGAACTCGGCTGGGTCGAAGGTCCCGGGCGCGAGGCGGCGGACCTCGCTGAGCTCGGCCGACAGCTCGCCGCGGAACCGCTCGACCTTGCCGCGAACGTCCACCGCGTCGCCGGCCTCGAAGCGCATGCCGATGCGGTCGGCGTCGCGGAAGACGCGCGCCGGCAGCGTGCCGGTGCTGTCGCGCAGCTCCAGCGCGAGGTAGGTCGAGCCGCTGCGGCCGACCATCCGGTCGCGACGCACGCACGCGAAGCGCCCCGCGAACCGCTGTCCCGAGCGCAGCTCGGCGATGCTCGACCGCTCGGGGGCCGGCGACTGGGCCGACGCTGATTCGTGCTTGGGAAGTGCCTGTGCCTCCACACTTCGATGTTGATCCGGCGCTCGGACGGCACACCTGGACGCGAGAATCCGCCCGCGATCATCTAGATTCGGCTCGTGGCCCAATCAGACTCGCTGATCTTCGACTCCGAGCCGCCCGTGCTTCGCTCCCCGATCCTGGTCGCCGCCTTTTCGGGCTGGAACGACGGCGCGGGGTCGGCCACCAACGCGCTCGCGGCCATCGCGTCGGCCCTCGACGCGACGCCGATCGCCCACATCGACCCGGAGGAGTTCTACGACTTCCAGGTCAACCGGCCAAACATCAGCCTCGACGACGGCCAGACCCGCCACGTCGAGTGGCCGGCCAACGTCTTCCTCGCCGCCGAGGCGCCGGCTGCCGAGCGCGACCTGGTGCTGCTCAGCGGGATCGAGCCGAACAACCGCTGGCGCGGGTTCAGCGAGGTCGTCGTTGCCGCCATCGAACGTCTCGAAGTGGAGATGGTCGTGAGCCTGGGCGCGCTCATCGCCGACGTCGCCCACACGCGGCCGGTGCCGATCACGGGCCTGGCGTCCGACCCCGACCTCGTCGAGCGCCTCAACCTCTCGCGCTCGAGCTACGAGGGCCCCACCGGGATCGTCGGCGTGATCCACGATGCCTGCCGCCAGCACGGCATCGTCTCGGCGAGCCTGTGGGCGGCGATCCCGCACTACGTGGCGACCGTGCCCAACCCCAAGGCTGCCCTGGCGCTCCTGCGCCGACTCGAGTCGTTCACCGGAATCGCCATCGAGGCAACGGAGCTCGAGGACTCCGCGGGCGACTTCGAGGAGCAGATCAGTCGCGCCGTCGAGGGCAACGCGGAGATCGCCGAGCTCGTCCGTCAGCTCGAGGACGCGCAGGAGGAGGAGGTCGGAGAGGGCGGCGAGCTCCCCTCGGGCGACGCCCTCGCCCGAGAGTTCCAGGCCTTCCTGCGCCAGCGCGGCGACGAGCCCGAGGACGCCTGACTTGGTCGAGGCGGCCGCCCATCGCAACATGATGGGCTTCTACTCCTGGATCCACAGGCACATGGACGGTGCCCGAGTGATCGAGTCCGACGACGAGCTGGTCGTCGTCTCGGCGCACCCCTTCCCGTTCTTCAGCCAGGCGATGCGCGCCCACGAGCGCGACGACGGCACGGCGCTGCTCGAGCGGGCGCGCGAGGCGCTTGGCGACCGGGGCTTCATGCTGGTGACGCGACCTGGCCTCGACGCCCAGCTCGAGCGCACGGCCGCTGCCCGGGGCCTTCAGCTCTCGCTGGCGCGCTACCCCGAGATGGTCTGCGAGCGACCGGCCCCGCAGCCGAGCGTCGCCGACGGCTTCGAGCTGCGCGAGGTGAGCGACGAGGAGACCGCGCGGGAGTACTGGCACATGTCGAGCGCGGCCTACGTCTCGCTCGGGTGCCCGCCCGACCTCTTCGACGACTTCCCGCCCTCGCTGCTGCTCGAGCCGAAGATCGACGCGGTGGTCGCCGCTCGAGCCGACGGCGAGATCGTCGCCGGCGCGCTGGCAGGCCACGTGAACGGCAACGGCTACGTCGGCTGGGTCGGGACCGTGGAGAGCGCCCGCCGGCGCGGCCTCGCGGCCGCGGTGACGAGCTGGGCGACCAACCGCGCGTTCGAGCGGGGTGCAGGGCTCGTGACGCTGGAGGCGTCCGAGATGGGCGAGCCCATCTACCCCCGCCTGGGCTTCCGCGAGCTCTACTCCTACCGCCTCTACATCAGCCCACCCCGATGAACGTCCCTCACTGATGCCTATACAGGGCAGTCAGGGACGTTCATAGGTTCAGGCTTCACTCGCAGGGCAGATCAGGCGGTAGTCGCACCAGGAGCAGATCTCGTACGAGGGCCTGGGCTCGAAGTCCTGCGCCTCGATGCCGCCGGCGACCTCGAGCACCGTCCGCTCGACGCGCTCGGCGTCGTCGGGCGCGGTGGGGACCGTGACGCGCTGGTCGTCGAGCACGTACCAGTAGGCGCCGCCCTCCGGGTCCACCTCCCACGCCGCCCGCGCTCCCAGGCGGTAGAGCGGGATCTGCACGTCGTCGCTCAGCTCCGCCGCATCCTTGGCGCCGCCCGTCTTGTAGTCGATGAGCTCGTAGCCGCCGTCAGGTAGGCGGTCCACGCGGTCGATTCGCCCGCGCAGCTGATGCGGGCCGATCGCGAAGGCAAAGCTGCGCTCGAGCCAGACGGGCCGCGACTCGGCGGCGGTATGGCGCTCGTGATAGCGGGCGAGCGCCGCGACGGCGCGGTCGCGGTACTGGAGCTCGTCGTCGGACGCGCCGAACCCGGTCCGCCTCCAGCCGCCCTCGAACAGCGAGAGCAACCGGTCGAGGCTTCCGGGCGGGTCGAGCCCCTCGCCCGCTCCGGGCCGGCGCATGTCCTCCTGGTGGAAGCGCTGGAGGACCTGGTGGATGAGGATCCCGAAGCGCTGGTTGATCGTCGGCTCCTGCGGAATTGCGAAGACGCGCGCGAACTTGTACTTCAGCGGGCACGTGCGGTACAGGTCGATGTCGGAGGCCGAAAGCGCGAGGCCGTCGCCGCGGCGCGGGATGAAGCGCTCCAGGCCCGGCTCGCTGGGCGCGCCCACGAGCTCGCGCCGCGCCCCCGCCGCGTGCTCCTCGCCCGCCACGTACTCGTCCAGCGACGAGCGGTCCAGCGCCGCGCGCTGCTCGGGAGTGGCGATGCGTCGGATCTGGTCGTTCAGCGCCGCGAGCGCTTCGCCCACCGGCTCCTCTCCGTGGCGCTGGATCAGCGCCGCGAGCTTCACCAGCTCGAGGAAACGAGCCACCGCGGCGTCGACGTCCTCGACCGTGTCAAGGCGCATCTCGGACAGGGCCGACCCGGCCCGCCACGACGCCTCCAGCACCTCGTCGCGAATCAGCCGGTAGGTCGCGTGCAGCCCCTCGGCCGGCCCGAAGAGCTCCTCGCCGTGAACCTCCTCCTCCACGCCCAGCGCCGCGGCCACCGCCTCGTACTCGGAGCTGGGGCCGCGTGAGCCGCCCGCGGGCCACGCCATCACGACGCCCACGCGCGCGCGGGTGCAGGCGACGTAGGCGAGCTGGGCGCGGCGGGTGGCCGCGAGCTCGCGGCTCGGCTCGGGCCAGTCGCCGGCGACCAGCTCGTCCGGCACCCACCGCTCGCGCCACGGCTCGGCCTCCAGTCCTCCGCGGCCCAGCCCGAGCACCAGCACGTGGTCGAGCTCCATGCCCTTCAGCTGCTCCGCCTCGGCGATGATGGCCGCGCCGGGCGGAGGCGGCTCGGGGTCGGCGGCGTCGAGGTCGCCGGCGTCGGCTACGGCGGCAAGCTCGCGCACGAACTCGCGCACCGATCCGCTGGGCTCGCGCCGCGACCAGTCGGCGGCGCGCTCGGCGAGGCGGGCCAGGCTCTGCAGGCGCTCGGCGGTCTCGGGGGTGGCGGCGAACAGCCGCTGTCGCCGCACGCCGATGCGCTCGACGAGACGCCGCACGAACGCGTCGGGGCGCATCTGCTCCATCGCGGCGGCGGCCCCCGCCCGCAGCCGCAGGAACGCGTGGATGCGATCGCGCGCCTCCGGGCCCAGCTGCGGGCTCTCCAGCGCGGCCTCCATGGCGCTCACCATGTCGAGCTTGCGCCGCCGGGCGATCGTGGTGCAGCGGGCCAGGTCGCCCGAGCGCAGGTCGATGGGCGGCCGGGTAACAGCGCGGACGACGGCGGCCGAGTCGTTGGAGTCGGCCAGCAGGCGCAGCCACGCCAGCGCGTCGCGCACCTCCGGCCGCTGGAACAGCGCGCCGTCGCCGAGGAAGCGGACCGGGATCCCGCGCTCCTCGAAGGCGGCCGCGATCAGGCGCGCCTCGCGCCAGCCACCGCCCGCCACCACGCCGATCCGCTCCGGCCTGACCTCTCCCGAGGCGACCAGCCTCTCGGTCTCACGGGCCGCCGCCTGGGCCTGCGCACGCTCGCCCTCGCAGCGCCACATCCGCACGTTTCCGGGAGCCGTGCCCTCGGCCGGCGACCGGCCGGCGATCGCAGCCGCGGCGCGGGCGATGCCCGACCCGAACCGCACGGGCACGGGCAGCTCGACCTCCTCTAGGGCGGGGTAGCGTCGGCGGAAGTCGTCGATCACCTGGGCGCCGGCGCCGCGATGCGCGCGCAGCGCCTGGTCGGGGTCGCACGCGGCGACCACGTTGTCCTCCACAGCGAGAGCGGCGATCAGGTCGCGCTGCGCCGCTCCCGTGTCCTCGAGCTCGTCGACGAGGACGAACGGGTAGCGCTCGGCGGTCGCGTTGCGGACGTCGGTGTTCTCGCGCAGCAGCCGGCTGAGCTCGATGACGAGGTCGCCCGCGTCGATGCCCCCGCGCTCGCGCAGGATCCGGTCGTGCGCGGCGTACAGCTCGGCGAACTCCAGCTCGCGCGCGGCCGCCTCGCGGCTCGGCGGGTCACCGGCGGCGCGCGCCTGCTCCTCCGCCCACTGGCGCAGGCGCCCGGGTCCGATGGCCTCCGCCTTGAGCGCGTCGATCCGCCCGAGCAGCCGGGCGAGCAGACCGGCCGGATTGCCGCGGATCTCGTGACGGCGCAGGGGCAGCTCGTCGAGGCGGTCGAGCATGATGGCCAGGCGGTCGGCCAGCGAAACCCTCACGAGGAACGGATCCAGGCCGGCCTCCAGGGCATGCTCGAACAGCAGCGACTCGGCGATCCCGGCATAGGTGTCGACGGCCAGCTCCTCGTGAGCCGGCTCCACCAGCAATTCGATGCGAGCACGCAGCGCCGCCGCCGCGGCGCGCGAGCAGGTCAGCACGAGAACGCGGTCGATGGGAGTCCCGCGAGCGGTCAGGGCCTGCGCGCGTCGGGCCAGCGCCTCGCTGCGTCCGCTGCCGGCCGGACCGCTCACCAGCAGGGGGCCGACGTCGTGCTCGACGACCCGGCGCTGCTCCGCGGTCAGCTCGGGCTCGGCGGCGTGATCCTCCATCCACCTAAACCTAGATGAGTAGCCTCCATCGATCGCTTCGCATCCGACAGCCGGCGCCGGCGCGCGAACCGTCCTGGGGTTGGGCGTCGACCGCTGGATCGCCTCGTTTCGCCGTGTCGTCGCCGCCCAGCAGGGCCTCTTCGACGCGTCGCGCTCGATTGCCGAGCGCACGGTGTACGAGGGCGTCGGGGAGGGCGGCGACCACTCGCTCGCCATCGACCGCCGCTGCGAGGACGTCGTCTTCGGCGAGCTCGACGTGCTGGCGGCGGAGGGGCTGTCGCTCACGGCCGTTTCCGAGGAGCGCGGCGAGGTCGCGATCGGGTCGGGCGACAGAGCGGGCCGGGCCATCATCGACCCGATCGACGGCTCGCTGAACGCCCGCCGGCTGCTGCCGAGCCACTCCCTGTCGATCGCGATCGCCGCGGGCGACTCGCTCGCCGACGTGGAGCTGGGCTACGTGTACGACTTCGGCGCCCGGGAGGAGTTCGTCGCGGTCCTCGGCGGGGGCGCCAGCGTCAACGAGTCCGAGCTGCGGGCGGTCGGCCCCGACTTCGGCCTCGAGGTGGTCGGCATGGAGTCGGCCAAGCCCGAGCGGGTCGCCGAGGCCGCGCGGTCGCTGTCGGGCAAGGCATTTCGCTTGCGCAGCGTCGGCTCGATCGCCATCTCCCTCTGTTACGTCGCCGGTGGCCGTTTCGACGGGATGCTCACCGGGCGCCCCTGCCGCTCCGTCGACCTCGCGGCGGCCCAGCTGATCGTCCGCGAGGCGGGCGGAGCGCTGGCCATTCCCGGCGACGGGCTTGCCGCCGGCCTCGGGCTGGACGTCCGCTACCACGTGATCGCCGCCCTCTCCGAGGAGATGCTCGAGCCGCTGGCCCAGGCGCAGGCCGCCGTGGACGCCATGGAGGCCCGGGCGTGAGCGAGGGCCTGGTCGACTGGGGCCTCGCCAACCGCATCGCCGCCTCGATGGCCGGCACGGGGCCCGAGCTCGAGCTCGAAGGGCGGCCGTTCGGCCCGCGCGCCGTCGCCTCTGCCTTCGACGCCGCGGCGCCCGCGGTCGCCGCGTACACCGGGCTTCACGCGTCGGGGCCGATCCCGGCGGGCGAGTCGATCGATCGCGCCGAATGGACGCGCGCCGGGATCGCGAACCTGCGCGACATCGCCTCGCGCCTGGAGGCCCGCATCGAGGAGGGGATCTCGCTGCCGGGCCCGCTCGGCGGGATCGTCCGCGCGATCGCCGGGCGCGCCGCGGCCGCCGAGGCCGGCGCCGCGGTTGGGTTCGCCGCCCGCCGCGTGCTCGGCCAGTACGACATCGCCCTCGGCGAGTCGCGGCGCGACCCCCGCCTCTTCCTCGTCGAGGTCAACATGGAGTCCACCTGCCGCGAGCTCGGCGCCGACCCCGAGCTTTTCCTCGAGTGGGTAGCCCTCCACGAGATCACGCATGCTCTCCAGTTCGGGAGCGTGCCGTGGCTTGGCGACCACCTCTCGTCGCTCCTCGGCGAGCTGATCGACTCCGGCGCCGGCGGGGTCGACGCCGCCGCCCTGCGCGACCTGGCCCGGCGCCTGGTTACCTCGGATCCGCGACGCACCGTGCGGGCTCTGCTGCGCGGCGAGGCGGCGCGCATGCTCGCCGGCCCGGAGCAGGGCCGGCTCTTCGATCGAATCCAGGCGGCCATGGCCCTGATCGAGGGCTACGCGGAGCACGCCATGGACCACGCCTCGACGTCGCGCACCGACGAGCTCGCCCGGCTGCGCGCGCGGCTGGAGGAGCGACGGCAGTCCCGCACCGGGCTGGGCACGGTGATCGCCAGGCTCCTGGGGCTCGAGGTCAAGATGGAGCAATACCGGCTCGGCAAGGCCTTCTGCGATGCCGTCGTCGCCGAGGCCGGCATCGGGGCGCTCAACCGGGCCTGGGCCGAGCCGTCCGCGCTGCCCACGCTCGGAGAGCTCGAAACCCCCTCGGACTGGGTCGCCCGGGTCGCCGCCCCGGCGCACGCCTGAGCGCCTCCCAGGCGCTTCCGACACCCCGTGGCTGTAACCCGTGGCGAACGCCCGGGTACAAACACCTGTTCGGGTTGATATACTCGATATCCTTAGAAGTAAGGAAGTTAGAAGACAGAAGAAACGACCCAATCGAGAGGGGTTTGAGCAATGACCGCCACAAGCAAAACCAACAACACAACTTCCACCAAGACCAGGACCCAGTCGACCGCCACGCAGCCGGACAGCCGCGTCGCCTCCGTCCGCGAGACCGCCGAGCGCGGTGTGGACGTCCCCGTGGGCGCCGTTCTGAGCGTCGTCGACCGCGTCTCCGAGATCGTCGAGCCGTGGACCTCCCGCAAGGCCGCCGAGCGCGAGCTGAAGAGCTACCGCACGCAGGCCACCCGGGAGCTCAACCGGATCGAGCGTCGTGGCGCCAGCGCCCGTCGCCGTGCCACGCAGCGCGTCCGCACCACGCGGAACCGCTTCGAGCGCGACCTCAAGCAGCGTCGCCGCTCGGTCGAGACCGCCATCAAGCGGAACCGCACCGAGGCCGAGAAGCGCATCCGCGACGGCCGCACTCAGGTCGAGGACGGCATCAAGAAGGCGCAGACAACCGTGCAGGAGCGGGTCTCCTCGCTCGGCTGAGCATCCTTAGCCCGGCCGCCGCGCTTTGAGGTTGGCGGCACGCCGGAGAAGTCTGCTCGCAGTACATAACCGCGCGAGCAGAAACAGCAACCTCTCCTCCCGACCAGCGGGCCCATGATGGGCCCGTTGGTCTTTTTCGAGACGGGTCAGCCTGCGACGAGCCCGCCCACCAGGACCCCGGGGCCGAGGTGCGCGCCCAGAACCGGGCCAACCTCGGTGCAGAACAGGGGGCCGGCCCCGAAGACCCTCTCTCCCTCGGCCACGAGGCGCTCGGCGTCGGCCATCGACTGCAGGTGCTGCACGATCCAGTCGGTGGCGCCGCGCTCGTGCAGCTCCCGCAGGTACTCCTCCATCCGCTCCATGGCCCGCGCGTGGGTCCGGACGCGTCCGACCGGGGCGATCTCGGTTCCGAAGGTGAGGATCGGCTTGATCTTCAGCGCGGTGCCCACCACCGCGCGGGCGGCGCCGATGCGCCCGCCCCGGCGCAGGTTCTCGAGGCTGTCGAGGCAGAACCACATCTCCAGTCGCTCGCGGGCGTCGCGGGCCGCGGCGGCGGCGTCCTCCCACCCTCGCCCCTGCTCGACGGCGCGCGCCGCGCTCACGACCATGCAGCCCAGGCCGCCCGCGCCGGTGCAGCTGTCGATGACCTCGACGTGCCCCGGGTGGCCGTCGGCGGCGATGATGCGCGCTGCTTCGACGGCGCTCTCGTGGGTGCCCGAGAGGCCGCTCGCCATGTGGATGGACACGATGTCGCGGCCCGCGCTTGCCAGCGGCTCGTAGCAGGCAAGGAAGTCCCCGACCGAGGGCTGGGAAGTGGTCGGCAGGTCCGCCGACTCGTTCATGCGGGCGTAGAAGGCGTCGAGATCCTCGTAGCTGTCCTCGCGGCGCAGGTCGCCCTCCCAGCCCACGTAGAGGCTGACCTCGCGGATGTCCCAGCGCTCCACCAGATCCGGCGGCAGACAGCACGTCGTGTCGGTCACGACCGCGACCGATCCGGATGAATCTGGGTGCGTCTCGGTGCTCACGCAGGCAAATCTATGCGCAACGGGGCCGGCGGGTGGAGCGGCGATTCTCGGAACTGCGAGAATTGCGAGTGATGGTTCCGACTTCCGAACAGGTGACCGATGCCCTCCGGGCGGTGATCGACCCCGAGCTGCGGCGGTCGATCGTCGAGCTGGGCATGGTGCGGTCCATCGACATCGGCGATGACGGCGGCGTCGACGTCGTGGTTTCACTGACCACGGCCGGCTGCCCCATCCGCAACAGCTTCCAGCAGGCAGTGACCCAGAACGTCGGCGCTCTCGAGGGCGTCACCCGCGTCGGCGTCGGCTTCGACGTCCTCTCCGACGACGAGAAGCAGGGTCTTCAGCAGGCGCTCGGCGGGGCCGCCTGCCCCAGGGAGCTCTCGCGCAGGTCAAGAACGTCATCTGCGTGGCGTCCGGCAAGGGCGGCGTCGGCAAGTCGACGATGACCGCGAACCTGGCCGCCGCGCTCGCGGCCGACGGCCAGCGCTCCGGCGCGCTCGACGCCGACGTGTACGGCTACTCGATCCCGCGCATGCTCGGCCTGGGCGGCCGCCCCGACGTCAACGCCGAGCGCAAGATCATTCCCCTCGACGGCCCGGCCGGCGTGAAGGTGATCTCGATCGGCTTCTTCGTCGAGGAGAACGCCGCGGTGGTCTGGCGCGGGCCGATGCTCCACAAGGCCATCCAGCAGTTCCTCGAGGACGTCGACTGGGGCGAGCTCGACTATCTGCTCCTCGACCTGCCCCCCGGCACCGGCGACGTCTCGATGACCCTCGCCCAGCTGCTTCCTCAGGCCAAGATGCTCATCGTCACCACGCCGCAGCCCGCCGCGCAAACGGTGGCCGCGCGCGCCGCCGAGATGGCGGCCAAGGTCGACCTCGAGGTGCTGGGCGTGATCGAGAACATGTCGGGCTTCACCACGCCCGACGGCCAGCGCTTCACGATCTTCGGCGAGGGCGGCGGGCAGCAGCTCGCCGACTCGCTCGGCGTCCCGCTGCTCGGCAAGGTGCCGCTGAACGAGGAGCTGCGCGAGCACGCCGACTCGGGCTCGCCGTTGGTCCTGGAGAAGCCGGACTCCCCCGCCGCCCAGGCGATCCGCGCGGCCGCGCGCGGCATCGTGGCCGCGACGCCTCAGGAGCTACCGGTGATGCAGGCGGCGCCGCAGATGGTGCCCGCGGGCGCGGCCAGCGGGACCGAGCTCCCGATGGCCCAGTAGCTAAGCGCAGTAGGCGTAGGCGGTGATCTTCGAGGGCGTCCCCTTGGGACCGAAGGCGAAGTTCACGCCCTCCGCCGACCAGGCGTGGGCGCTCGAGGCAGCGCTGGCATCCGGGAACACCCCCGTGAGATTGGCGAAGTCGAGAGAGCCCTTCGCCGCGCCGAACAGGACGCTCGTCCCGGGCGGGCAGGTTGCGTTTGCGAAGTTCGTCTGGCCGTACTGAACCGTGGCGGCATGCGACGCGACCGAGATCTGCGGGCCCCTTCCGCAGTAGGCGATCGAGGACACGGTGCCACGCGGGTTGCCCTTCTGCAACCACGCCTTGGCGGGGCTCGGGAACTCCGTGTAGACCCTCCACCGGCGGTTGGAGGTGCGCTTCGTGCCGTAGACGAACGAGCTGGGCTTCATCGTGGCCGCCGTGCCGGAGTCGAACCCACCGCCCAGGACCTCCGTGCCCTTCGGACAGGTCGCTGTCACGGTGGTTTTCGTGCCCGGCTTCAGCTTCTTCGTCTTCTTCACCGCGCGCATCTCAAGCGCCCTCTTGGCGGAGCAGAGCTGGATGGCGGCGATCTGCCCGGAGCTCTCGCCCTCGTTCGACCCCTGCACCTTCCAGGTCCCGCCCTTGTAGCGCATGGCCTGCGGAAGCACCTCGGCGTTGCCGGCGAAGAAGTCGGGATCGACATCGCCGGCCCAGCCGGCGTTTCGGGGGCTGAAGCCCGACGGGCAGGCGACCTTGGCCGTCTTGGTCGGGTAGGTCAGGTCGGTACCCGGGTGGAAGGCGCGAACCGTCGCCGAATTGGCGACGTTGCCGGGAACACCGTGCGCGAGCGCCACGGCGGCCATGCCCGCTGCCACTACCGCAGCCGCGACCACGACGATCACGCTGAACCGCCTGCCCGTCATGTGCACACGCCCGCTACTTGGCTCGAGTAGTACTGGACGTTCACCTGCGAGTACTTCGACCACTCCTCGGGGAGCTGGTCCTCGGCGAAGCACGCGTCAACGGGGCAGGCCTCGACGCAGGCATCGCAGTCGATGCACTCGTCGGGATCGATGTAGAGCTGCTCGACGGACTCGTAGTCGGGCTCATCGGGGGTCGGGTGGATGCAGTCCACCGGGCAGACCTCGACGCACGAGTTGTCCTTCTGGCCGATGCACGGCTCGGCGATCACGTAAGCCAAGTCGGGCTCCCTTCCGTCATATCTGGCGCTCGGAAACTTCTGTCTCGAAATCAACGCCCGCCGGCAATGCCGCGCGGGCTGGGCGCACATTCTAGGCGGATACTCTGCAGGGCGTGATCCTGCTGACCGGGGCGTCCGGGACGATCGGCAAGGCCCTCCTGCCCCGCCTGCTCGAGACCGGGGAGCAGGTCCGGGTTCTGGTGCGCGACCCGCGCAAGCTCGGCCGCATGCGCGCCGACGTGCAGCTCGCACTGGGCGATCTGGGCGGCCTCGCCGACGTGCGCCTTCGCCGCCAGGCCTTCCGGGGCGTCGACACGGTGATCCACCTCGCGGCCTCGATTCGCGACGAGGCCGGCGGCTCGGTGGAGGAAGTGAACGCCCTTGGGACCTCGCGCGTGATCGCGGGAGCCGAGTCGGCTGGCGTCGACCGGCTGGTGTTCTTCTCGGCCATGGGCGCCACGCCGTTTCAGCGCACTCGCTTCTTCCGCGCCAAGTCGCTGGCCGAGGCCGGGGTCGAGGCTTCCCCGCTCGCCACGTCGGTCTTCGCTCCGTCGATCGTCTACGACCGCGACGACCCGTGGGTCACGAACATGCGCCGCCTCAGCCTTCTGCCCCTGCTGCCGATCTCGGGCTCGGGCGGGGCGCTCTACCAGCCGATCTGGGCGCAGGACGTCGCGAGCTGCGTGCTGGCGGCGCTGGGAGCGCCCGAGCTTCCGCAGCGCGTCGAGCTCGCGGGGCCGGACACGCTCACCTACGAGCAGATCGCCCGCCTGATCGCCCGCGCCGTCGGGCGCCAGCGGCGGGTGATCCACGTCCCGTTGAACGTCGTGCGGCTGGTGCTGAATGCCGCGCGCTGGATCGCGGGCGAAGCGGTGTTCGCCACCTGGGAGGAGGCGGAGCTCCTCGAGGTGCCGATGGTCTCGGAGGACGGGCCGGCCGAAGTCCGGTCGCTCGGCGTCGAGCCCGCGCCGATGGCCCAGGTGCTGAGCGGCGCCTGACCCCGCTTCGCGCCGGGCGTGCGCGGGACGGCGGGCCTGGAGCGCCCGTATCGCGCGAACCTAGGCGCCCCCAGCTCTCCGCAGCCAAGTGCTCAGGTGGACGGCGCGGCAGGACCGACGCTGTCGAGCTTCCAGCTCCCGCCTTCGTAGACGGTCGTGGCGAGCAGGGTCTGGCCGTCGGAGGTGCCGCCGTGAGCGAGAACGGTCGTTTCTGCGTAAGCGCCATCGACGCCCTTGACGTCCTTGATGTTCAGGGACTCGACCGGGGCCGCGCCGCCGGTCTGCGCCTTCTTGCATGCGCTGACGGACCCCCACTGAGCCTTAACGAAGGACTCGGTGAAGTCGTCCGTGCACTCGTCCGGATCGTCCTTGGTCGCGGTGCGCACCACCACCGCCCGGACCGCGTCCTCCTGGTCCGCCGAAAGCTGCTCGGCGCACGCCTTCAGCCCCATCTTCGCCGCCACGGCGTCGGCTTCGTCCGACGCCTTGCGGCTGGCGGCCTGGGCCTGAGCGTAGGCTGCTTGGTCGTCCCGACCCGCAGCCGTAACGCCCTTGCGAAGCTCCGCGAGTGCGTCGTCGCGATGGCTCAGGTATTGCTGGAAGGAGTCGCTGGCCGAGCTTGGCGCATTGAGAGCCTTGAGGCGGTCGAGCGACGGGGCATCGACCTTGATGAGCCGGGTCGCGAGTTCCTGCGCGCTCTGAGCGTCCTGGACAGGGCCGACGTCGGTCCGCACGGCCTCGCCCTGCTGGGCGCGATCCTGGCAAATGCCGTCGGCCTGCGAGATGAAGCTCGAAGTGTCGTTGCCGCCGCCGCCGCATGCTGCCAGCACGGTGGTCGCACCGAGCACGGCAACGACCCCTCCCATCCTCAGATTCAAAGGAATGTCTCCCTGCCGGCCGCGGCATCTGGCCGCGGCCTATCGCTTTGCGGCGGCGAGTGTAGGGCGCGCAAGCCCTTGACTCGAGTTGGTTTCCGGTCGTTGGTAAGCGGGCTGACAAGGGGGGAAAGGCCAGGGGCCCCCAGGCACTCGCCCGGCGCATCTGGTTTCACCGGGGCAAGAAGGCCCGCTTCGAGCGCGTGACGCCGGGGGCCGGCCAACCCGTCAGGCACGAGTCGAGCATTCCGGACGAGCCTGGGAGGGCGAGGGGGCCTCGACGGGTCTCGTCGCGGTCCTTCCGCACGCGTTTACGGTCCCCGTGGGACTCCAGCAGAACGGCTCGGCATCCCGGTGACACCGTTCGTCGCCGAGGCAACTCGCGGTGAGGAGCCACTCGCTTCGGGCGAGCGCGCCGGCGGTGCCGACACCGACACCGACGCCTGCGCCGCGCGGCCCCAGAAGGCGTCGCCGAGCGGGACTCCTTGGGCGCGCGCTCTCCGCACGTGCTGAAGCGCGGCGCGTCCCTCGCCGATGCCGAGCGCGAAGATGGCAAGCGAGAGCCCCGCCGAGACGAGGCAGAGCGTGCACAAGTGGCCGACGACGGTGGGCTGGACGACGATCAAGGCCAGGGAGACCACGGCGCCCGTTGTGATGACCAGGGCGAGCGCAAGGCAGGCCCAGGGCAGGCTCCGCCAGCGGTCGCTGCCGCCGAGCGCCAGCAGGACGAGCTCCGTCCCGTAGGCGAGGACGCCCGCCAGCGCGTCGGGAACGGGATGCGTGGCATCGAGGACCGAGCGAGAGTCGAAGAACGGGTCCCAGACGTCCCAGGCGCGCCATTGGTAGAGGGTGAGGTAGAGCGCCACGAGGAATCCGGCGGCGGCGAGCGCGGCAAGGAGGAGCCGACGGCGGAGGGAGGTCGGATTATGCGACCAGCCCGGCGGAACGTCTCCACGTTCCTCGCCTCGAGCGCGGCCTGAAATCGGAGTCGATGCGATCACGAGTCGCCGCTGCATTCGCTGGGAATGAACCCGCCGGCGCGCTCGGCAGCGAGATCGGGCAGAGGGGCGGCCGGGGCGAACGCCATGTGGAAGCAGTACCCGGCCGCACGGCTCGTAGTTCGTTGCTGTAACGAGCAATACACCTCTGTTCGGGGGTTGGCGCTCGCGGGGTATCCCCGGAAAGCAAGCCAAAAGAGAGGAGCGATCGATTCAAATGCCAAGTGGAGAAGTGGTCGTGATCACCGGTGGGTCCGGTGGAATAGGACGCGTCACGGCACGGCGCTTCGCAAGGGATGGGGCGAAGGTGGCGCTGCTCGCGCGCGGGCGAAAGGGACTCGAGGCTGCGGCCGAAGAGGTGCGCCGCGAGGGAGGCGATGCGCTCGTGCTCCCGGTGGACGTCGCCAACCACGACCAGCTCGAGGCGGCAGCGGCATCCGTCGAGGACGTGTTCGGTGAAATCGACGTCTGGGTGAACGACGCGATGGTCACCGTCTACGCCGAGTTCCTCGACATCGAACCCGACGAGTTCGTCCGCGCGACCGAGGTCAGCTACCTCGGAATGGTCTGGGGAACCCGGGCGGCGCTGAAGCGAATGATCCCCCGAGATCGCGGGTCGGTCGTCCAGGTCTGCTCCGCGATGTCCTACCGCGGGATCCCTCTCCAATCTCCCTACTGCGGGGCGAAGCACGCCTGCAAGGGCTTCACGGAGAGCGTCATCACCGAGCTGCTTCACAAGCGCTCCAAGGTCCAGGTGTCGATGATCCAGCTTCCCGGCGTGAATACGACCCAGTTCACCTGGGGACGAACCAAGCTGCCGAAGCAAACGATGCCGGTGCCGCCGATCTACCAGCCGGAGGTGGCAGCCGACGCGATTCATCACGCGGCTCACCACAAGCGGCGCCAGATCTACGTCGGGATCCCCACCGTGCTCAACATCCTCGGCGAGCGAACGGCTCCGTGGCTCCTCGACCGATTCCTGGCCAGGACGGGCTACAAGAACCAGATGACGGAGCACGATCTCGACCCCGCCGGACACGACAACCTCTTCGAGCCGGTCGACGAGGACCGTGGCTCGCACGGCCCATTCGACGACCAGGCTCATGGGGTGAGCCCGCAGTACCAGCTCGCCAAGCGCAGGGGCCCCCTCCTGGCGGGTGTGGCCGCCCTGGCAGCAGGCACGGGCGCCGCGCTCGCGCTTCGTTCGTAGTGGTGCCGCCAAGCGACGAAAACCTCAATCGCCGTTACCGGCGGTCGATGGCCTCGATCCTGGAGACCTCGGCGGTCCCCTACGGGATCACGCTTACGGTGTGGGGGTCCGGGGCCCTGCTCGCGCACTTCCGCGGCGGACCGCAGGTATCCGACGCCTTTCTCTTCGTTTTCGGGGGCGTGGCCGCATATAGCGCCGGGGTTTTCTGGGCGACGCGGGCGATCCGGCGATCCGGGCCTTCCTCGCCCAGCCCCCACATGGCCGTGACGGGATTGCTTCACTGGATCTCGATCGGCCTCGCCCTCGGCGCGGTCACCCTGATCGCCAGGATCGGCAGCTGGGTGGCGTGGCCACTGGGCGGAATCGCGGGCATTGGCCTGTACCTCTCGCTCGTCGGCATCGAGCACCTGCTGAGCCCGCGGATCCCCCTGGCGCGCACGGGCGCGGCGAGGGAGCCCGGCGACAGACGGTGAGGCCAACAGGCGCCCCGAGCTCCGCATCCGGCATAGAGTGCGCTCATGGGCATTCTCATCATCGTCATCGCCGTCATCGCCTTCATCGCGATCGACGTCTACGCAGTGCTCTGGCTCATGCGGGGTCGAAAGAAGGCGGGCGTGCATGGGTCCCTCGAGATTCCGGGCACCCTGCAGCTCGAGCTTGCGCCGGGCAAGGTGAGGGTCACCTACGAGGAGGCGAAGAGCACCGCCGTGGTCATCAACGACAACGAGTTCGGTGTTCCGACCGGGCTCCAGTTGACGATCACCTCGCCGGGCGGCCAGCCGGTCGAGCTCAGGGGCCCCGGCATCGCCGGGATGGGCGAATCGACGTCCACCGGAATGGGCCGCTCGAGCCAGGCGACCGTCGGACTCTTCAACGCGACCGAGCCGGGGACTTACACGTTCACGGCGAGTGGCGAGATACCGGACGGGATCGAGGCCAAGATCCTCGTCGGCGAGTAGCGCCTCGGGCAAAGAAAGGGCCCGGCGCGAACGCCGGGCCCTTCTCAAGTCACTCGCCTGTTGCGAGTGGTTCTACCTGAATCACATGCGGACGGCTTCGCCGTCCTTACATGCTGCTTTCGGACCTAAAGGTCCTCACATCATCCCGCCCATGTCCGGCATACCGCCGCCGGGCATGCCGCCGCCGTCCTTCTCCGGCGGCTCGGCCACGATGGCCTCCGTCGTGAGGATGTTCTTGGCGATCGACGCGGCGTTCTGGAGCGCCGAGCGGGTCACCATGGTCGGGTCGATGACGCCGTCCTTGATGAGGTCGCCGTACTCGCCCGTGGCCGCGTTGAGACCCTCGCCCGTCTTCAGGCCGCGGATCTTCTCGACGACGACGGAGCCCTCGAGACCCGAGTTCTCCGCGATCTGGCGGATCGGCGCCTCGAGCGAGCGGCGGATGATCTCCGCGCCCGTCTTCTCGTCGCCGTCGGTGAGGCCGTCGGAGTCGATGGCGGACGTCGCGTTCAGCAGCGCAACGCCGCCTCCCGGGACGATGCCCTCCTCGAGCGCCGCGCGAGTTGCCTGGAGGGCGTCCTCGACGCGGTGCTTCTTCTCCTTCATCTCGGTCTCGGTGGCGGCGCCGACCTTGACGACGGCAACGCCTCCGGCGAGCTTGGCGAGGCGCTCCTGGAGCTTCTCGCGATCGAAGTCGGAGTCGGTGTTGTCGATCTCCTGACGGATCTGGTTGATCCGGCCCTCGATGTCCTTCTTCTCGCCGTTGCCGTCGATGATCGTCGTCGTGTCCTTGGAGACGACGACTCGGCGGGCGTGACCGAGCTGGGTCACCTGGGTGTTCTCCAGCTTGAGGCCCATCTCCTCGGTGATGACCTCACCACCGGTGAGGATGGCGATGTCCTCGAGCATCCGCTTGCGGCGGTCGCCGAATCCGGGGGCCTTGACCGCAACGCCGGTGAAGGTGCCGCGGAGCTTGTTGACCACCAGGGTCGCGAGGGACTCGCCCTCGACGTCCTCGGCAATGATCACCAGCGGCTTGCCCGACTGCATGACCTGCTCCAGAACGGGCAGGACGTCGCGGACCGAGCCGATCTTCTGGTTGGCGATGAGGACGTACGGGTCCTCGAGCACCGCCTCCATCCGATCCTGGTCGGTGATCATGTACGGGGAGATGTAGCCCTTGTCGAACTGCATCCCCTCGGTGAACTCGAGCTCCATCCCGAAGGTCTGGCCCTCTTCGACGTTCACCACGCCGTCCTTGCCGACCTTCTCGATGGCGTCGGCGATGATGTTGCCGATCTCGTCGTCGGCAGCCGAGATGGCCGCGACGCGGGCGATCTGGTCCTTGCCGCCGACCTCCTTCGACTGCTTGTCGCGGAGATCCGACACGACCTGGTCGACCGCGGACTCGATGCCCCGGCGCAGCGCCAGCGGGTTGGCGCCGGCCGCGACGTTCTTGAGGCCGTGGCGGACGATGGTCTGGGCCAGCAGCGTCGCGGTCGTCGTGCCGTCGCCGGCGACGTCGTTGGTCGCCGTGGCGACCTCGCGAACGAGCTGAGCGCCCTGATTCTCGAAGACGTCCTCGAGCTCGATCTCACGAGCGATCGTGACGCCGTCGTTGGTGATGGTGGGTGCGCCGAACTTCTTGTCGAGGACGACGTAACGGCCCTTCGGGCCGAGCGTCACCTTGACCGCATCGGCGACGCCGTCGACGCCGGCCTGCAGGGCCGCGCGCGCTTCGGCGTCGTACTTGAGCTCCTTATGAGCCATGGGTGGTTCTCCTTCTCTCTAAGTCGTTTCCGACGGTCAGACGACCTTGGCCAGGACGTCGGACTCGCGCAGAACGAGCACCTCCTCGCCGTCGACCTTGAGCTCGGTCCCGCCGTACTTCGAATACAGGACCTCATCGCCCTCGGCGACGTCGAGGGGTCGGCGCTCGCCGTCCTCGAAGACGCCGTCGCCCACGGCGACGACCTTGCCCTTCTGGGGCTTTTCCTTCGCTGTGTCGGGGAGCAGGATTCCACTGGCGGTGGTCTCCTCTTCCTCGATCGCCCTGACGATCAGGCGATCGCCAAGCGGCTTCAGGTTCATTCGTTTTACCTCCGTGCGTGCCTGTGCACGCTCTGATTGTCCGGTTTCCGTAAGGCTCCTGGCACTCACAGGGTGAGAGTGCCAAGCACCAGCAGGCTAGCGGAACGTTGGGTTCGGCGCAAGGGAGAATCTGAGTCGGGGCGACTCAAGGGCTGGCCGTAGCTCGAAAATCAATGAGGAAGCGAGGTGCAAGGCGTGGGCGCCGCCGTGGGCGTCGATTTCGCGTCGCCTTCCTGGATTGAACCCCCTATAGGGGTCAAAGGCAGCAAAGCCTCGGAATTTCGCCGCGGTCGACGCCCCTCAGTGATTTTTCGAAGTACCGCCCTACTAGTCGCTCGCCAGCAGCTCGCAGCCGAGGATCCCGGCGAGGCCGGTGCCGCCGTTGCGCATGACCCAGTCGTGGTTCCAGGCGAAGATCGGCTTGGCGAAGGGGGCGAAGAGGTTCATCCACGGCTTCGTGGTGTGGACGTTCCACTCGTAGACCACGGCCGTCACGCCCCCGTCCTCGAAGAGGCGCCAGCGCCCGATCCCGGCGAGCTCGCCGGAGGCCTCGCCCTCGAGCAGGAGCGGAGCCTCCACCTTGGTGGTTCGCATGGTGAACTCGAGGTTGTAGGGGAGCTTCGATCGCCAGACGTAGCGGCCGACCTGGCCGACGCCGGCCTCGTCGCCTTCGGCCAGCCGTTCCGCCTCGACCACACCTCGCCACCATCCCGGCCAGCTGTCGGAGTCGTAGATCGCATCCCACACATCCTCGCGGGGAGCGGCCAGGAGCCAGGTTGTCAGGAACTCGTAGTCGCGCGCCACGGCGAGCGGGATCAGTTTTGGTGGGGCGTGCCGCCGTTGCCGAGCTGTGACGGATGGGACTCGACGATCTGCGAGAAGCGAACGACGGTGACCGTGTCCTCCGGCGAGATCTCCCTGCCGTAGATCTGGTGCATGAAGCTCATGGTCTCCTCGACGCGGCGGAACTCGGGGTTGTCGTGCTCGACGTCACGCGGCGAGAGCTCGCGCATCCGCTTGACCTCGACGTCGTCGATCACCGCGGCGAAGATCTTCTCCCGGGGGGAGTGCTGGTAGCCCACGGTGACCCAGACGACCTGCCCGCGCTGGTACTTGCGCGACTTGTCGCCGAGGCGGATCGTTGCGGTCTTGCGACCGCGCTTGAGCTGGTCGACGAATGCGGGCGAGAAGAAGTTGAGGGCGAGGAGGGTCATGGTGGTCGCGCGGAGGCCCTTACTGTACGCGCAGCCCGGCGCTCTCGACGCCCTCGCGCAGCCCGTCCAGCCCGAAGCCGTCGGCCGGGCCCAGCGCCCCGGCGCCCCTGATCGCGCCCTCCGAGGCGGCGATCGCTCCCCAGGCGAGGATCTCGAAGGTGAAGGTGTAGCCGTTGACCCCCCGCAGCTCGACGCTCGCGAGCTCCCTGCCCGCCGTGTCGAAGGCGGCGGCCGCGATGCGCGAGCGCGTCTGCGCCCTTGCGTCTTCGGAGGGCCCGCCCGTCGAGCCTGGGATGCGCGCGGCCATGCTCGTCAGAAGCCGCTTGCCGCCGGGGACAGCGAGCACGCCGGCGTTGGCGAGCGAGGTTGCCTGCACGACGCGCGAGAACGGGCCGAACCACCCGAGATACGCGTTCACCTCCCGCAGGCCGCCGGAGAGCCGGGGCAGGGCGAAGTGCTCGGACCCGCCGACGCTGATGCCCTGGATGCCTCCGACCGTCCCCACGCGCTTGCCGCCGCGCTCGGTGACGATCTGGCCCTCCCGGAAGCTGAAGCTGGGCTCGGCGAAGACGCCCACAGCCGAGCTCAGTGTCCCGCCGCTCGCGCCGCCCATCCCGCCGGCCAGCTTTGCGAGCCTCGAGCCCTCGATCGGGTCGGTGGGTTTGCCGCTGGTGGAGTAGGCGACGTCGACCCTGACCGCGGCGTCGCCCGCCTCGCGCAGGGCCAGCGCGCCGGCCAGGTTCCCGGGCACGTAGTCGTAGCCGAACGCCGTCAGCATCGCGACCCCTGCCCGCTCGGCCCGTGGGCCGTACGCCTCGAAGACTCGCCGGATGAACGCCGGCTCGCCGGTCGAGTCGAAGTAGTGCGCTCCAGCGTCGACCGCCGCTTCGGCGGCAGGGTTCCCCCAGCGCACGAACGGCCCGACCGTCGAGACCAGTACGTCGCCGGTGCCGACGAGCGCCCGAACCGAGGCCGGGTCCGAGACGTCGGCGACCGCGCTCTCCAAACCGCCGAGCTCGGCCGCGAGGGCCTCCACCCGCTCGCGGTTGCGCGCCGCGAGAACGGGCCTGGCGCCCCGGCCGAGGAGAGCCTCCGCCGTTGCCCGCCCCGTGTACCCCGTGGCCCCGAAGACGACTATTCGCGCTGGCATCGACGCCAGCCTATGTGTTCGTGCGGGGTCAGACCCCGGGGAGCGGCGGAGTCCGAGCGCGGCGCGTCGTACTACGGGTCTGACCCCGCAAACCCCTGTTTGCCGATCAGCGGCACGAAGCGGCAGGGGCCGATGATCTCGGACACCACCGGCGCGCCGGACGGGTCGCGCCCGAAGACCGTCAGCACGTCGACCTCCCCGTGCGCCACGGGCACGACCAGCCGGCCGCCGGGCGCGAGCAGAGCGACGAGCCCGCGCGGCACCTCGGGGGCCGCGGCGTGCACGGCGATGGCATCGAACGCCTCCTCGCCGAATCCCGCGCTGCCGTCGCCCGCCACCACCTCGACGTTGCGGATCCCGAGATCCGCAAGCGTGCGCGCGGCCCGCTGCGCCAGCTCGGGGATGCGCTCGACCGCGACGACCGAATCGGCGAGCAGCGCCGTGACGGCGGCCGAGTAGCCCGACCCGGCGCCGACCTCCAGCACGCGCTCGTCGCCGCGAAGCGCGAGGCCCTGGCAGATGGCCGCGACGATCCACGGCTGGGAGATCGTCTGCTCGAAGCCGATCCCCAGGGCCCCGTCGGCGTAGGCGTCGGGGCGGGACTCCGCGGGGACGAACCGCTCCCTTGGGACGGCGCCCATGGCCTCCAGGACCCGCTCGTCGCGGATGCCTCGGCGGCGCAGCTGACGGCGGACCATGGCGGCGCGCCGGCGGCTGTAGGCGTCAGGCTCCGTAGGCGAGGTGCCCTTTCGAGGCAAAGCCCCTCACCTACCCACCTAGAAGATGTAGGCCCGCAGCCGGCGGGGCTCGACGATCGTCACCCGCCCGCGGCCGACCAGCACGATTCCGGCGCGCTCGAGCGTCGCCAGGAAGCGGGACACGCTCTCCCGAGAGGTCCCGGCGAGCTGGGCGAGGTCGGCCTGGTTCATGCGCAGGGTGATCCCGTCGCGCCCCTCCGACGTCGTCTCCTCGGCCACGAGCTGAAGGAGAACGCCCGCCACGCGGCTCGGGACCGTTTGGAACGACTGGCGTGCGACGCGCTCGTTGGTCTCGCGCAGGCGCCTGCTGAGCGCGGCGATGAGCTTCGCGGCGATGTCGCCGTGGTCGGCGATCATCCTCAGCATGTCGGCGGCGGGGAGCGCCAGCAGCTCGCAGTCGGAGAGCGTCTCGATGCTGGCCGAGCGCGTGCCGCCGTCGAGCATCGCGAGCTCGCCGAAGAAGTCGTTCGGCCCCAGGGTCGCGAGCGAGATCGCCCGGCCGTCGGGGTGCTCGCGCGTGACCCGAAGGTCGCCCTCCCTGACTACGTAACAGGCGTCGGAGCTGTCGCCCTCGTGGAAGACCCTCACTCCCTTGGGATAGGAGCGCGGCACCGCCACGCGCGCGACGCGTTCGAGCTCGTCCGGCGACAGCTCGGAGAAGAGCGGGACGTTTGCGAGTAGCTCGGCGGCGCCCACGGGGCGATTATCGCCTTCTTAGCGTTGAGATGGTCGAACTCGAACCCGCGCGTGCGCGGGGGCGCATGGGATCCAGCTGGACGTGCGCGAAGAGCGAAGCCCGTACCGGTGGGTACGGGCGAGTCTCAGAGCGCCCGATCCAGCGCCGGTATCCGTGCGTCATCCGCGTGCGTGGGGGTTTGGGATCGGCCATCTAGGCCTGACAACGCTCGCACCAGTAGGTCACCCGGTTCGCATCGCCCTGGCTCCGGGAGCTCACGGAGCCGCCGCAGCGCGGGCACGCGCGACCCGCGGGCTTGTACATGGTCGCCGGCCTGCGGCCCGTCCGGAGCGTCGCGCGCATCACCCGCTCGCACTCCTTGACCAGGCGCACGGCCTCGTCGGGCTCCAGCTCGCCGACCGGCCGCCAGGGGCTGATCCCGGCGCGAAAGCAGGCCTCGATGCGGATGACGTTGCCGACACCCGCAATCAGGCCCTGGTCGAGAAGCGCTTCGCCGACGGCCGTGCCCGGCCCGGCGCGCAGCAGGCGGCCTGCGGCCTCCTCGCGGTCGAAGCCGGGCGCGAGCGGGTCGGGCCCGAGCTGGGCCAGGCCGGGGTCGTTGCGGATCCGCGACTCGCTCACGAGCCGCAGCGTCTTGCCGCCCACCAGGCTGGCCACCGCCCGCCCGGACGCCAGTCGCAGCCACGGCTTTCCGTGCGGCAGGCGGCCGTCGGCGCGAATGAACCAGCGGCCGTTCATCCCCAGATGGCTGTGGAGGGCCATCTCCCCCGAGAAGTGCACGAGCAGGTTCTTGCCCTGGGCCTCCACGGCCTCGAGGGTGCGCCCCTTCAGCTCAGGCGCGCGAGTGTGCAGGGGCGAGCGCGGGCTCGGCGCGTCGGCCAGATCCATGCTCTTGCCCGCCAGAGCGGCGCGCATGCGGTCCGCGATCCGGTGAATCGTGTCGCCCTCGGGCATCCGCGGAAGAAGTTAGGGATGCGCCGGCCTGGGCGGCCCGCATCGCGAGCAGCTCGGCGACATGGGCGGTGCGGCGGAAGGGGTCGGCGACGACGCGCAGCGTCGTGAGCTCGATGGCCGCGCACGCGTCGCCCGCGACCTCGGCGATGAGGGCGGGGCCGGTCGGGCGCCGGCGAGCAGTCGAGAGCGGCCAGGCGCAGCAGCACTGGGCGGTCCCAGGCGGTCGCCTCGCGGATGAGCACGGGCTCCGGGTTGATGTCAGCGGTGGCGTTCATATCTCTGTAGTTCAACGATCGGGCCCCAGTGTTCGTGAGCTTTGGAGTCCACGATCTCGAAGCCGAGCGACCGGTAGATCCGCGCCGCGAAGCGCAGGTCGCTGAAGGTCGTGAGGACCGTCAGCCCGTGGCCCGCCGCGTCGACCTCGGCGACGGCCTCCTCGATCAGCGCGCGCCCCAGGCCCTGCCCCCTCAGTGGAGCGTCCAGCAGCACCCAGCGGATCCGCGCGTGGTCGCCCTCGTCGGTCCAGGCCATGGTCCCGGCGAGCTCGCCGCCGGACTCCACCAGCCACATCCCACCCCGTTGCGGCCAGCCGGCGTCGACCGCCTCGCGCAGGGCGCCGGCGACATCCTCGACGAAGTGCGGGCCCATGCCGTGCTCGGCCGTGTACACGCGCGAATGCAGGCCGGCAATGGCCTCGAGGTCACCGGGCCGAAGCTCTCGGCGAATCGTCACACCGTCGGGTGTCGGAATGCGGGAGAGCGTCAGCACGAGAGAATGGTCCCGCAGATCGTCTATCGACGCAAGATAAAGTTCTTATCCGACCCATAACGAAAGCTGATAAGCCGAATGGAGCTTCGCCAACTTCGCTACTTCGCCGCCGTGGCCCGCCGCCGCAGCTTCACGCGAGCCGCCGAGGATCTGCACGTCGCCCAGTCGGCCCTCTCGCAGCAGGTCAAGCGGCTGGAGCAGGAGCTCGGCACGGAGCTCCTCGTGCGGACGACCCGCCGGGTCGCGCTGACCCAGGCCGGCGAGGTCGCACTGACCCGCGCGACGCGCGTGCTCTCGGAGGCCGAGGCGCTCGCGAGCGACGTGGACGAGCTTCGCGGCGTGGTCCGCGGCCGGCTGATCGTCGGCGGGATGCTTCCCGCGGGCGGCATCGACCTGCCCGCGCTGCTGCTGGAGTTCGGCCTGCTGCACCCGGACATCGAGGTGAGGCTCCAGGAAGGCACCGCCTCCGAGATGGTCGAGCGCCTGCGGGGAGACGAGATCGACGCGGCCGTCGCGATGCTCGAGCCGGAGGAGGTTCCCGACTTCCTGGCGTCCCGCCGCCTCGGCGACGAACGGCTGGTGCTCGCCATGGCCTCGACCGACCCGCTCGCGAAGCGCGCGCGGATCGGCATGCGCCAGATCCACGGTCATCCGTTCGTGGCGTTCAGGGAGGGCTCCGCCGTGCGGAGGGTCGTCGACGCCGCATTCGCGGAGGCGGGGGTCGAGCCGCGGATCGCCTTCGAGACCAACGACCTCTCCATGATGCGCTCCGTTGTCAGCAGGGGGCTGGGCGTCGCGGTGGTCCCCGAGACCGTCGCCGCGTGGAGCGCCCCTGGCCTCGAGTGGCGGCCCCTCTCCCCGGCGATGCGGCGCTCGGTCGCCTTCGTCTGGAGGGCGGAGCGCCATCAGCCGGCCGCGCCGGCCGCCTTCATCCGCTTCATCCGTGAGCTGGATCTCAGGCAGACGCCACGAGTCGCCTTGGCTGACGGCTGAAGCCCGCCTCGACCAGCACGCCCTCGAGATCCGAGCCGATGACCGGCTCGCCGTCGACGCGCTCGATCCCCAGCTTCGGCATGCGGCCCTCGCGGGCCGCGTCCGCCAGCGCCGCGATCGCGGCGGAGAGCTCCTCGGCGTCCATCGGCGCAAGGCGCAGGATCCCGCGCCCGCCACGCTCGACGAAGAGCAGCGGCAGCCCGTCGCGGGTGAGGACGAACGCGCCCGGAGTGCGACTGGGCTTCCTGCCGCCCTCGAGCTTGGGCCAGGGCAGCGAGGCCCCGTAGGGGTTGGCCGGGTCGGTCGCCGCCAGGACCAGGTGATCCCCCTCGGGCGGCGGGATCGAACGCAGCCGCTCGATCGCACCGCCCAGCGCGAACTGCGCGCCGCCCAGGCCCTCCACGAAGTAGCCGCGGCGGGCGGTGCCGAGCACCTCCAGGTTGGACAGCTCGCCGTAGAGGCTGGAGAACCCGCCCGGCACGCCCTCGGCCAGCACCGACTCGCGGGTGACAACGCCGTGGCGCTCGAGCATCAGCTCGGCCTGCGCGCGCATCCGCGGTCCTGCGGCGGGGGCGCCCATGAAGAGCGACGAGGTCAGTGACCAGCGCCCCAGCACCGCGTCGCCGGCGCCGCGACGGCGCGCGGCAAAGCGCCGGCCCGCGCGGGGCCGGGCCGAGCTGACCGCGCGCAGGCGACGAGCCCGGAGCGGGGCGAACGCGTCGTTCGTGACCTCGCCGCCCCACGCGAGATCCCACAGCGCCGCGTGCAGCTCCTCGGCGGAGGGCTCGAGCTCGGCCACGAGATCCGGCCAGAAGCAGGCGCCCGCCACGAGCCGCTCGCGGATGGCGTCGTGGATCTCGCCGGCCGGCGAGGTGAGCTTGGCGTTGGCCGGCGGCGGGCCGGCCAGGCGGACGTCCTCGCGGAAGTAGATCGCGACGCGACCGCTCGAGCCCAGGGCGCCGGCGCCGATCCAGACGAGCTCGCCCGCGGTGGAGAGCTGATCGAGCCAGGACGGGCTGTAGGCGCCCAGACGGCGCGGCAGGACGTCGCGTTCCCACACCTCCGGCGTCAGCGCCACCCCCTGAAGGGGCACGAGGGCCTCGCGAAGGCGGTCGGGGCCTGCGCCCGCGGGTCGGTGCGCGTCGACGTTCTGCCAGTGCGGCAGGAAGCGGGCCAGCTCGACCTGGTCGACAGCCTCGGCCTCCTTGCGCAGGTGGGCCAGGCTCGCCCGGCGCACGCGGCGCAGAACCTCCGTGTCGCACCACTCGCGCCCCGAGCCGCCGGGCAGCAGCTCGCCGCGCACCAGCGCCCCCTCGCGCTCCAGCTCGCGAAGCGCCGAGGAGGGGTCGAGCCCGTAGCGCTCCGCCGGGCGCGCCGTGGCGAACGGGCCGTGGGTGCGCGCGTATCGGCGCATCAGGTCGCGCATCGGCGCCTCGGACTCCTCCAGGTAGGACTCGGGGAGGCCCGGCGGCGGCGGAACTCCCAATGCGTCGCGGTACATCCCGGCGTCCTCGGCGGCGATCCAGCGCTCCTCACCCGCCATGCGCACCTTCGCGGCCCGGCGCTCGGAGACGAGCTTTGCCAGCATCGACTCGGCCGAGTAACCCTCGGCGGTTCGCTCCTGCGCCTCGGCCAGGGTGAGGTCGCCCAGCCGGCGGAGGACCTGCTGAAGGGCGTCGCGGTCGCCCGCCTTGGCCTCGTCCTTCAGGTGCTGCAGCGACGCCTCCACGTCGTCGAGCGCCTCCGGGTCGATCAGGTCGCGCAGCTCCTCCTGGCCCAGCAGCTCGCGAAGGAGCTCGCGGTCGAGCGCAAGGGCCGCGGCGCGGCGCTCGGCGTTGGGCGTGTCGCCCTCGTACATGTAGGTGGCTACGTAGTCGAAGAGCAGCGACGAGGCGAAGGGCGACGCCGTGGGCGTCTCGACCTCCACCAGCGAGATGCGCGCGCGAGTGCAGGTCGCGCAGCAGCGCCTCCAGCGCCGGGACGTCGAGGACGTCGCGCAGGCACTCGCGGTAGGTCTCGAGGATCACGGGGAAGCGCGGAAAGTCCTTCGCCACCTCCAGCAGGCTCTGGGCACGCAGGCGCTGCTGCCACAGCGGCGTGCGCTTGCCCGGGTACGCGCGCGGGATCAGCAGCGAGCGCGCCGCGTTCTCGCGAAAGCGCGCGCCGAAGAGCGCCGATCCGGAGAGCTCGGCGACCACCATGTCCTCCACCTCGTCGGGCTCGATCAGCACCAGGTCGGCCGGCGGCGGCTCGTCGGCGTCGGGCAGGTGGACGACGATGCCGTCGTCGGACCAGATCGCGTCGGCCTCGAGGTCGTGCTCGGAACGGATCTTGCGCGAGAGGGCGAGGCCCCAGGCCGCGTGCACGCGGCCGCCGAAGGGCGAGAGCACGCACAGGCGCCAGTCGCCGATCTCGTCGCGGAAGCGCTCCACCACGATCGTCTCGTCGGAGGGCACGACGCGGGTTGCCGACTGCTGCTCGCGCAGGTAGGCGACGAGGTTCTCGGCGGCGCGGCGGTCGAGGTCGTACTCCTTCTCGAGCTTCGCCGGCTTCATCGACACCGCCTCGCGGGCGAAGGCGCCGATGGCGCGGCCCAGCTCGGCGGGGCGCCCGATGCCGTCGCCCTTCCAGAACGGGACGGCGCCGGGGGTGCCGGGCGCTGGCGTGACGATCACCCGGTCGCGGGTGATGTCCTCGATGCGCCAGGTGGTCGCGCCCAGCAGGAACGTCTGACCCGGCCGGGCCTCGTAGACCATCTCCTCGTCGAGCTCGCCGACGCGCCGGCCGTCGGGCAGGTGCACGCCGTAGAGGCCGCGGTCGGGGATGGTGCCCGCGTTCGTGACGGCGAGCTGGCGCGCGCCCTTGCGGCCGCGGATCGTGCCGGCGGTGCGGTCCCAGACCAGGCGCGGGCGAAGCTCGGCGAAGCGGTCCGAGGGGTAGCGGCCGTCGAGCATGTCGAGCACGTTCTCCAGCTGCTCGCGTCCGAGCTCGGAGAACGACTCCGTCGCGGTCACGACGGACTCCGCGGTGTCGACCTCCCACTCCTCGTCGGCGCACATCGACACCAGGTGCTGGGCGAGGACGTCCAGCGGGTTGCGCGGGATGATCGTCTCCTCGATATCGCCGTCGCGCATGCGCTTGGCGACCACGGCGCACTCCACGAGGTCGCCACGGAACTTGGGGAAGATCCTCCCGACCGAAACGGCGTCCAGCGTGTGGCCCGAGCGGCCGATCCGCTGCAGGCCGCGGGTGACCGACTTCGGCGACTCGATCTGGATCACCAGGTCGATCGCGCCCATGTCGATGCCGAGCTCCAGCGACGACGTCGCGACGAGGCAGGGCAGCTGCCCGGACTTCAGCAGCTCCTCGACGACCAGCCGCTCCTCATGAGCAAGCGAACCATGGTGAGCCCGCGCAATCTCGACCAACTCCCCACCCGCGGGTGGCGCGGGGACCGCGACAGGACCCGCGGGCGCGCCGTTGGAGCCCGGAGCCTTCCCTCGCGCGTGCCCGGCATGTTCAGTGGCGGGCAATTCCTGCTCCGGCTCCTCGTTGGCGAGCTCGTTCAGCCGCTTGGCGATCCGCTCCGCCGCGCGGCGGTTGTTGACGAAGACGAGCGTGGAGGTGTGCTCCTGCACCAGCTTCAGGAGCTCGGGGTAGATCGCCGGCCAGATCGAGCGGGGGTTCGTGGCGCCGTCGAAGCTGGCCGCCAGCTCGTCGGGCTGCTGTCCCGGCTGGTTGGCGCCGGGATCGCTCATGTCCTCGACGGGGACGTGGATCTTCAGGTCGAGCTGCTTGCGAATGCCCGCGTCGACGATCTCGCAGTCGCGCCGCGGCCCGACCAGGAACTGGGCGATCCGCTCGAGCGGACGTTGCGTCGCGGAGAGGCCGATGCGCTGCGGTTCGGGGCCACCATTGCCCTTCACCAGGTGCGACAGGCGCTCGAGCGTGAGGGCGAGGTGCGCGCCGCGCTTGGTCTGCGCGACCGCGTGGATCTCGTCGACGATCACCGCCTCGACCCCGCCGAGGATCTCGCGAGCCTGCGAGGTCATCATCAGGTAGAGCGACTCCGGCGTCGTGATGAGGATGTCCGGCGGCTTTCGCAGCATCGCCTGGCGCTCGCGCTGCGGCGTGTCGCCGGTGCGCAGGCCCACGGATATGTCGACCTCGCCAATACCGCGAAGCGGAGCGCGCAGGTTGCGCTCGACGTCGTAGGACAGCGCCTTCAGCGGCGAGACGTAGACGATGCGCACGCCCGAGCCAAGTGACTCCGGCTCACGAGCCAGCTTGTCGATTCCCCACAGGAAGGCGGTGAGCGTCTTGCCCGAGCCCGTGGGGGCGCAGATCAGGGTGTTGGCGCCTCCGGCGATCGCGGGCCACCCCTGCGTCTGGGCGGGAGTGGGCGCCTCGAAGGATGCTTCGAACCAGCGCCGCACGGGCGCCGAGAACGGCTGAAGAGCCGAATTCGCACTGTCATTTCGCTTCGACGCCAACCGATCGACTTTACCGAACGGCCTCCCCCTTCCAAGAGACGTGGAGCGGGGTGTTCTCCGACCGACACGAGATGAGTACCGCCGGCGGATCCGGGTAGAGCCTCCTCATGGGTAGCTTCTGGGTTACGGCGGTTGCATCCCTGGTCACATTCGCCTGGGTGGTTCCAAGCGCTCGCCACGACTGGCGATCGTCGTCGCGTCTTGGGCGCTCCACGACGATCGGCATCGCGGCCCTCTACGTCCTGACGTCGACGACGGTCGTTCGCGCACTCCTGGTGCATCCATTGCCCGTGGAGGTCCCGATAGGCGTGGCGCTCGCGCTCGGCGGAGCGCTCCTGGCCGGCGGTGCGCTCGTTGCGGTCCTGGGCGCCAGGCAGTTCGACTCTTCTTCGATGATCTTCGGCGAAGAGACCGGGAGCCTGGTGGAGGTCGGGATCTACCGCTATAGCCGCAACCCGCAGTACGCCGGGCTGATCCTCGTGGTCCTCGCGACCGGGGCACTGTCGCGATCCGGCCTGACGCTCGCAGTCGCGTGCGCGATTGCGGCAGCGCTCTGGCTCTGGGTGGTCGCGGTGGAGGAGCCCCACCTCACACGAACCTTTGGCCCTCGCTACCGGCGCTATCGCGAGCGCGTCCCACGCTTCCTGGGGCCGCCTGGCCAACCCACCAGCGGCTAACCCAGCGCCCGCCCGTACTGCCGCTCGTAGTAGGAGCGGTACTCGCCCGAGCGGATCGGCCCCCACCAGGCCTCGTTCTCGCGATACCAGGCGACCGTGCGCTCGATTCCCTCCTCGAAATGTACGGCCGCCGTCCAGCCGAGCTCCCCGGCGATCTTCTCCGAGCCCAGCGAGTAGCGCCGATCGTGGCCGAGGCGGTCGTCGACGTGCTCGATCAGCGACTCGTCTCGGCCCGTGAGCTCGAGGATGCGGCGGATCACCTCGATGTTCGGCAGCTCGTCGGGGCCGCCGGCGTTGTAGGCCTCGCCGGCCCTTCCCGCCTCGAGCACGAGGTCGATCGCCGTCGCGAAGTCGGAGACGTGAAGCCAGTTGCGCACCTGCATGCCGTCGCCGTAGACGGGCAGCTTGTCGCCGGCCAGGGCGTTCAGGATGCAGAGGGGAATCAGCTTCTCGGGGTGCTGGCGATGGCCGTAGTTGTTGGAAGCGCGGACGATGAGGGCGTCGGCGCCGTAGGTCTCGTGGTAGGCGCCTACGAGCAGGTCGCCGCCGGCCTTCGAGGCCGAGTAGGGCGAGCTGGGGTGGATGGGCGACGCCTCGGTGAACGAGCCGGACTCGATCGACCCGTAGACCTCGTCGGTGGAGACCTGGAGGTGGCGGATCCCCGCCCGCCGCGCGGCCTCGAGCAGGACATAGGTGCCGAAGACGTCGGTCTGGATGAACTCGCCCGGCGCCTCGATCGACCGATCGACGTGCGACTCGGCGGCGAAGTTGACGATCGCCCCCGCACCCTCGACAGCTGCCGCAACCGCATCGGCGTCGGCGATGTCGCCCTGCACCAGCTCCAGCCTCTCCGCGCCGGCGTCGGCCAGGTTCTCCCAGCGGCCCGCGTAGGTGAGCTTGTCGAGCACCCGGACCGTGTCGCCGGGGTGGCCGGCGAGGTGGCTGCGCACGTACTCCGAGCCGATGAAGCCGGCGCCCCCGGCGACCAGCAGCCTCATACGGCGGCCCCCGCGAGCCGCCGCTCGGCCAGGTACTCGCGCAAACCCTCGCGCCAGTCGGGCATGGCCTCGAGGGTACGGCGCTCGGTGCCGAGCACGGAGTACGCGGGCCGGGAGGCGGGGCGTCGGAGCTCCGCGGTGTTCGCGGAGAGCACCCGGCACTCGACGCCGGCCTGGTCGAAGATCTCCTGCGCGAACTCGTACCACGAGCACTGGCCCTCGCCGTGGGCATGGTGAATGCCGAAGTCGTCGGTCTCGAGCAGCGCCGCGAGCACCCCGGCGAGGTGCCGGGTGTAGGTGGGGTGCCCGATCTGGTCGGAGACGACCATGATCTCCGGCTGCTCGCGGCCCAGCCGCAGCATCGTCTCCACGAAGTTGCGCCCATGCACGCCGTACAGCCAGGAGGCCCGCACGATCAGGTGCCTCGGGTTGGCGACCGCGACGGAGGTCTCGCCGGCGAGCTTGGAGCGGCCGTAGGCGGAGATCGCGCCGGTCACGTCGGACTCGACGTACGGCCGGCGCTTGGTCCCGTCGAACACGTAGTCCGACGAGGGGTACAGCACCTTCGCGCCGGCGGCGGCCGCCGCGCCCGCCAGGAACGCTGCGCCCTGGTCGTTCACCAGCATCGCCTCGGGCTCGTCGGCCTCGGCGCCGTCGACGTTCGTGTACGCCGCGCAGTTGGCCACCGCGTCCGGGCGCACGGCCCCGATGACCTCCTCGGTGGCCTGCGGATCGGTGATGTCGAGGTCCTCGCGGCCGAGCGCGACGACGTCGTGGCGGCGCGAGCGGCAGGCGTCCGCGAGGTCACTGCCGAGCATGCCGGCGGCCCCTGCGATGAGGACCCTCACGGGATCGTGATCTCCGAGTTGTCCCCGACGATCATGCGCAGCGTCTTCGGGAACGCGTCGCCGCGCCGGAGCTTGACGTTGCGGCCGAGGAGGCTGGCCTCGAGGCGCGCCTCGAGGCCGACGACGCTGGCGCCCTCGAGCAGGATGGAGTGCTCGACCTCGCAGTGCTCGATCGTCACCCCCTCGCCCACCGACGTATAGGGCCCGACGTAAGCGTCGGCGATGCGCGCGCCCGCTCCCACGATGGCCGGGCCCCGCACGACCGCACGCTCCAGCTTGCGCTCCCGCCTCGATGACCACGCGGCCCTCCACCTTGGAGTCGACGAGCTCGCCGTCGATCCGGCGGGTGGCGTCCTCGAGGACGAGGCGGTTGGCCTCGAGCATGTCCGCGAGCTGGCCGGTGTCCTTCCACCACCCCGAGACCCGATGGCTCTCCACCCGCTGGCTGCCGTCGATCAGGTACTGGATCGCGTCGGTGATCTCGAGCTCGCCGCGGGCGGACGGCTCGATGGCGCGAGCGGCGTCGAAGATCGACGGCGTGAACATGTAGACGCCCACGAGCGCGAGGTCGCTGGGCGGGTCCTGCGGCTTCTCGATGAGGCGCACGACCTCGGAGCCGTTGAGCTCGGCGACGCCGTAGTGCCACGGATCGGGAACCTGCGTGAGCAGGATGAGCGCGTCGGGGGCATGGGTGCGGAACGCTCCGACCAGGTCGGTGATGCCCTCTCGCAGGAGGTTGTCGCCCAGGTACATCACGAACGCCGAGTCGCCGATGAACTCCTCCGCCGTCAGCACCGCGTGCGCAAGTCCCAGGGGCTCGGCCTGCGGGACGTAGGTGACGCTCGCCCCGAAGCGCGAGCCGTCGCCGACCGCGGCGCGGATCTCGTCGCCCGTCTCGGGCGCGATGACGATGCCGATCTCGGTGATGCCGGCCTGCACGAGCGCGTCGATCCCGTAGAACAGGACGGGCTTGTTGGCCACGGGCACGAGCTGCTTCGCGGAGGTGTGGGTGATCGGGCGCAGCCGCGTTCCGGCGCCGCCCGAGAGGATCAGGCCCTTGAGGCTCCCCAGGTCCATCGCGCTCGGAGGCTAGCGGTGGGCGGCCTCGACATGGCCCGAACAGGCCATCCGGCACGTGTCGCTTCACGAGCGTGGAGAGGCGGCGAGGAGGCCGGTCAGTAGGTGCCGCCAAGCTTGCGGTGGTCCCAGGAGGCGACCCGCACCGCCTCGAAGCGGATCGCCACCCGCTTTCGGGCCTGGGCCTCCAGCGCCGCCGCGGCGTCGTCGCCCAGTGACTCGAGCCCGGGCGCGTAGCGCAGGGTCAGCTCCTTGGCCAGCGCGAACACGGTGGGATGGTCGCGATGGATCTCGGCGTTGGCCTCGATCTGGACGCCGCGCAACTCCGAGTACTCGTGGCCCGTCTCGACGAGGAGGGTCGCGCGCGGATCGCGCTCGAGGTTCCTCACCTTCTGCGACTTCGCGTACGTGTAGACCCAGATCTCGCCGTCGCGGGGGACGTACCAGAGCGGCATCACGTGGGGCCAGCCGTCCTTGCCGAGCGAGGCGACCGCCACGACGCGCTCGGCGTCGAGCAGTTCGGCCAGCTCCGCCTTGCTCAGGACGATCTGGTCGCGACGGGACACGCCGGGATTATCCCGCGCTCAGTCGGCGATGCCGTCGGGCAGGGCGCCCTCGGCCGCGAGCTTCTCCAGATGCGCCTCCATCACCACGGCGGCGGCCGGGCGCATGGCCTGCGGCACGTCGGACCACGCGGCCGCCAGCAGGCCGGAGCGCGAGCGCTCGCCGGCGTCGATCGCCTCCAGCAGCCGCCGCTCGCGGTCGAGACGATGCTTGATGTACTCGTCGATCTTCGCGCGCGGGTCGGTGATCCAGGGCCCGTGGCCCGGGCACATGAGCGCGGCGTCGAGCTCGCGCACGATCGCGAGCGAGTCCATGTAGGCCGCGAGCGACCCGCCGTCGGGCGGGACGAAGCTCGAGCCGTGCCCCAGCACCAGGTCGCCGCAGAAGCAGACCTCGCCGAGGACGAAGACCAGGTGGTCGGCCGCATGGCCGGGCGTCGGGATCACCTCGAACGGGCCGATGCGCTCGGGCGGCTCCACCGGCTGCGGGTCCGAGCCTCCCTCGGCGGTCACGTTCACCGTTCCCACCAGCAGCGGCGCGGCGAGCAGCGGGACGGCCTGGGAGTGATCGCCGTGCGAGTGCGTCAGCAGGACGCCCTCGATGCCACCCAGCGATTCGCCGGCAAGCTCGATGCGCTTGGCGTGCTCGGCCTCGGCGGGGCCGGGATCGATGACGAAGCACGACCCGCGCCCCGAATCCACGAGATAGGTGTTGGTGCCCTCGAGCGTCATCGGCCCGGGGTTCGAGGCGACGATGCGCGTGACCGCGGGGAAGCCGGGCGCGGCGTCCACAGCGTTCCTAGCCCGCGCCGACCGCCTCGAGCACCGCGGCCCGCGCGTCGTCCGGCTCGAGCACCACCAGGTCGCCCGCGCCGCGCAGGATCTCGCGGACCAGCCACTCGGCGGACCCGTAGGGAATCTCGACGACGACCGAGCCGTCGGCGTGCTCTTCGACGACCGTGCGCTCCTCCACCAGCCAGCGCGCCCGCTCGGGCGAGACCCACACGCGGGCCACTCCGGCGGTGCCGACCTCGCCGCGGGCGAGCCACTCCTGCTCGCCCAGGCGCTCGTCCACGCCGGGGCGCGACTCGAAGGTGTCGCCGACCAGGTCCGCGCCTCCTTGATGCGGTCCAGGCGGAAGTGGCGGGTGTCGTCGCGCGCCAGGTCGTAGCAGCCCAGGTACCAGCCCTCGGGACCGCTGACCAGCTGGTACGGCTCGACCTCCCGCTTGGTGAACTGGTCCTCGTTCTCCTTGTAGTAGTGGAGCTCGAGGACTCGGTGGTCGCGAATCGCCTCGTTGACGATGTCGACGATCTCGGAGTCATCGCTGCCGGGGGCGATCTCCAGCCCCTCCTCCGAGGGGTCGTGGCCAAGCGCGGCGACGATCTTCTTGCGCGCGCTGCCCAGCCCGGCCTCCGGCAGGTGGTCGCCGAACAGGTCGATCGCCGCCACGAGGGCCTTCGCTTCCAGCGGCAGCAGGCGGGCGGGGCGGGCGAAGTTGTCGCCGTAGGTGTCGGGGTCGACCTCGATCTCGTCGCCGACGATCTCCGCGTACAGCACGTATGTGCCGCCGCCGAAGTTCACGACGTTCAGGACCTCCAGGTCCTCCTGAAGCTCTTCGAAGGAGAGGTTCAGCTCGTCGGCCACCTCGTCGACGGGAATGCGACGGCCCTCGCGGGCGGCGCCGATCAGGGTTCCCGCCAGGGTGACGAGGCGAGCGAAGCGCTCCGGGCGGATCACCGACTCGCCGCGCCCGTTGCTGCGCGAGATGCCCGTTGCGGCTGCGCGAGGCTCCCTCGGCGACGGGGCGCGACGACGACCGCGGCCGGCTCGAAGCCCGGCGGTGGCGCTCGCGCAGGATCGCGACGCGCTCCGTCGGCCTCGGCGGCCAGGTCGGCAGGAGCGACGACGCGCGCGTTCTCGCGCCAGGCGAGGACCCACGAGACGAGCTGGCGCCGCGTCGCGTACTCGGTCTCGTAGATCTGGCCCTTGCCCTTGACGCTCGTCGGCCGACGTGGCCTTGCGAATCGTCGCCGAACGAGCCAAAGTCGCGCTCGACGAGCCAGGCGATCCGCTCGCGGACGAACACCGACGCCGAGCCCTCGATCTCGCCCATCTGCCAATCGGCGCGCGAGGCGTAGTCGCGGCGGTCGAAGTCGCCGGGGCGGCGTGAAGTCGTGCTCGGCCTTGCTGGCGTAGGACACCTTGCCGCGGATCCGCGAGAGGCGGAACACGCGAACCGCCTCGCGCTCGTGGGCGTGGCCGATCAAATAGAACTGGCCGTCGCGGAAGACGAGGTGGTAGGGGTCGACGACACGGTCGGCCACGTCGCCGCGCTGCATCGTGTAGTAGCTGAACTCGACGGTCTTGCGGCGCGAGATCGCCGTCTCGATCTTCGCCAGCCGCTGTGAGAGCTCGCGGCCGCCCGAGGACGGCTGAAGGCGAACGTCGATGGGCGCCGCCTCGCCGGGAGGCATCGGGTTCGGGCGGCCCCACGAGACCTGCTGGAGCGCGAGGCGCAGCGGCTCCGCGTACGCGAACTCTCCGTCGAGCAGCCCCAGCGCGGTCCGCAGCGCCGCCAGCTCGGGGTCGGAGAACTCGATGCGCGGCAGGTAGTAGTTCTCGGGAGGCAGCGCGTAGAGCTCGGCCTCGAAGAACCCCTCGGACGGCTTCTGGACCTGGAGGGTGATGCCGAGGCTCTCGAGCTCCGCGCGGTCGGCGTAGAACCGGCGCGCGAAGGCGTCCTCGTTCATCGAGCTGTAGCCCTCCACCTCCTGCTTGATCTCGAGCGCAGACACGGGGCGCCGGTTCGCCATGAGGAACGAGATCAGTGAGAGCTGGCGGATCAGCTTCTCGGTGTCTTTGGCCATCCGGCCCGAGGATAGAGAGCGCCGGAAGGTGCCCCCGCCGGGCGTTTTCGCAATTTGCGCCCTGCCGCTGGGTAGTCTGCGCCCCAATGTTGGGAGCCGACACCGCGATCAGCGGCATCATCCGTCTCATCACGACGGTGGGAATTCTCGCCGCGGTCTACTTCCTCATCGTCAAGCCGGTGCTGAACACCACGGAGAGCGTGGTGCACAACGCGACCCACCAGGCGAACCATCAGCGCAGGCAGATCGAGCGCTCGCAGCAGCAGGCCGAGCTCAAGGGGGACCGCCAGCGGGCTCTCAGCTACGCGCAGAGCTCGCTCGCCGGCAGCCAGCCCTGGTACGCCGCCGCCGCGATGCTCCGCCACTGCGTCAAGGCCGCCGGCGACGACAGGCGAAAGATGCACGCCTGCGCGAACGCCGGCCAGCACCTCACGAGCCTGTTCTCGCCGCGAAACCAGGCCGTCGCCTGGGCGTCGAGCCTGGCGTCGGAGGGCAACGCGTCGGCCGCCGGCGCGATCCGCCAGTGCGTCGAGCGGGCCGGGTTCAAGCTCACGCCGATGCTGCACTGTCGCGACCAGGCCCAGCAGCTGCTGTTCGGCTGAGTTGGGATGATCCGGCCGTGATCGCAAGCTCGCTCATGCGCCTGATCGTGACCGTCGGGATCCTGGTCGCGGTGTACTTCCTGATCCTCAAGCCGGTGCTTCACACCACCGACTCGATCAGCCACAGCGTGACCCACGCCGTCAACCATGGCCTTCACCAGGCCGAGCACCAATTCGGCCAGCAAACCGGCAACGGCCACCACCACAAGGGCCACAAGAACTAGCTCGGTCCCGCGGTCCGCTCGCGGCAGACCGCGGCTTTCGCCGCTACGGCTTGCCGAAGTAAGCCGAGCCGTCGATCGCGCGGTCGAAGCGCGACCAGGCCTCGCCGGCCGGCAGCTCGCGCTCGATGCGGTCGAAGCTGCCGAGCTTGCCGCCGAGGTTGTCCATGGCGTGGACGAGGGTCGCCTCGCGCGTGGCCGGGACGACCGGCGAGCCGTTGGCGTGGGTGCCGTGGTGGGACAGGATGATGTGGAGCACGGCCTTGGCCAGCTCCGGGTCGAAGCCCTCGATCCGCTCCATCTCGCGGCGCACGAGGTAGTAGCCGAGAGGGATCTCGCCGATCAGCTTGCCGACGTCGGTCAGGTCGATCGCGAGCGGGTCGTCGTTGTACGCCTGGGTCTTGCCGATGTCGTGAAGCAGCGCGCCGGTGACCGCGACGTCGCGGTCGATTCCCGGGAAGACGGCGGCGGCGGTGCCGACGGCCTGGGCCACGGAGAGGCTGTGCTCGAGGAGCCCGTGGGCGTAGGCCTGGTGGTAGTACTTGGCGGCGGGAGCGGAGCGGTAGCGCTTCCAGATCCGCGAGTCCGGGGCGAAGAAGCGGTCGAGCAGCGCCCGCAGCGCCGGCTTCTGAACGGTGCCGACCAGCTCGCGGAGGTCCGCCTCCAGCCGATCGGCGGGCACCGGCGAGGTCTCGGTCAGGTCCGTGGGGTCGTACTCCCCCTCGCCTGCGCTGCGCAGGCTTCGGATCGTGATCTTGGCGCCGTACTGCGGGTGGACGCTGAACGGGCCCTCGACCACGACGACGGAGCCGGGGGCCGAGATTTCGAACAGGGCCTCGACGTCCTCCCAGGCGACCGCCTCGACCGAGCCGGTCCGGTCGGACACGACGAGCTTCAGGAAGTCCTCGCCGTTGCGACGCGACATCCGCGAGCGCTCGCGCACGGCGAAGGCCGCTGCGACGCGATCGCCCTCGCCCAGCTCGGACACGAAGACGCGTGCCGCCGCCTCGGCCGGGGCGAGCGGACCGTGGATGGCAAGTTGTGGCGAGGCCTCCATGATGCGATTCACGGTAGAGGCAACTTCGGACGGCGATTCACCCCTGTTGGGTCACTGAACGACCTCGCGTTCTGACGTGCGTCAGTGGCGGAAGTACCGGTGTGCCAGGCGCCGCCTGAACGCCCGCACGTCCTCGGCCCCCCAGTCCGTATGGTCGTTGCTCCAGCCCTCCAGATCCCGGAAATGGCGGTCATCGTTCGCCATGGCGTGGCCGATCACCTCTCGCAGCGGGATGCCGAACTTCTGGTGCCAGGAAGGCGACGAGGTGCATCGCGGAGCGAACCTGGGGGCGGCGATGGAGGATCGCGAGGTCGGCGGCGTGCGAGCCGTTCGGCGCCTCCTGCACCATCTCGACGCCGATCGCCACGCGGTTGAGGCCGATCGCGTGCCGGCAGCGGATCCGGGGCGGCACGATCAGGTGGATCGTCCCGCCCTGGTCGACGATGTAGTGGCTGCACACGCCCGGCTCCTCGCCGAGGTCGGGGGCGTCGCTCGCGAACGTCGAGCGTGCCGACTGCCAGGTGGGACCGGCGGTGAAGTGCAGGACGATCACCTTCGGATGCCGCAGGCGCCACTCGCGATCGCCGTAATGCCGCTTCGAGTACGCGGCGGTCTCGCGCCTTCGCTGGTCCGGAAACGGGATTCGGTCCCGCGCGAGGGCCGGGCGGGGAATGCGGTGCCCCGGGTCCGGCGATGGCGGGTGCGCACCCGCCGGGGCGAGCGCGGTCAGGACCGCGGCGATCGAGGCAAAGACGGATCCGATGCGGTGAGGCTAGCCCGTGCGGGCTCCTTGGGTCAGCGAAGGCGGGAGCGCTTTGCGTCCTGGGCGCGCAGGCCGTCGAGCATGATCCCGACGTAGCGCTCGGTGCTGGCGAAGGGGCCGCTGAAGGTCCCGGCGAGGGCGCACATCATCATCGGGATGTCCTCCGCACGGGCGTCGTGGCGGACGGCGCCGGCGCGCTGGGCGCGGCCCAGCACCTTCTTGACGAGGTCGAGCATCCCGACCGCTTCGGCCGCAGGCTGCATCACCTCGGGTCGAGACGTCAGCACCTCGGAGAGGGCTCGGTCCTCGGTCTGGATGTGAGCGGAGTCGTGGATGAACCGCTCGAACGCCTCGCCGGGGTCCTCGACCTCGCAGGGCCGCGAGGGCGGCGTCGCGCAGGCGCTCGAAGCGGTCGAAGGCCAGCGCCTCGATGAGGGCGTCCTTGGTGGAGAAGTGGCGGTAGACGGTGCCGACCCCCACCCCCGCGTCGCGGGCGATGTCCTCCATCTGGGCGTCGAGCCCGTCCCGCGCCATGCGCTTGCGAGCCGCGGCGATGACCAGCTCGCGGTTTCGGCGGGCGTCGCAACGCTGCCGGCGCGGAGTGGCGGCTGTGGCGGCTGGACTCGTCATCGTGTGCTCAGAACCGGAACCCGGCTTCCGTTTGTTACTATCCGGAACCGGAACTCTGATTCCGCATTATACGCACAGGCCGAGACGGAAGGCAAGGACATGACAGACACCCGCACCGCCCAAGACCGCCGCTGGATCGCCCTCGTGCTGCTCTGCGTCGCCCAGTTCGTGGTCGTCCTGGACGCTTCGATCGTGAACGTCGCGCTGCCGACCATCGGGAGCGCGCTGCACTTCACCGAGTCGAACCTTCCCTGGGTCGTGAACGCCTACGTCCTCACGTTCGGAGGCTTCCTGCTCCTCGGCGGGCGCATGGCGGACCTCCTCGGCCGCCGCCGGGTGTTCATGGGAGGCCTGGTGCTCTTCGCGCTGGCGTCGCTCGCCGGCGGGCTCGCGACCAGCTCGGGCCAGCTCATCGCCGCCCGCGCGGTTCAGGGACTGGGCGCGGCGATCCTCTCCCCCGCCGCGCTGTCGATCGTCACCACCACCTTCCGCGACGGGTCGGAGCGCAACAGGGCCCTCGGCGTGTGGGGCGCCGTGGCCGGAAGCGGCGGCGCCGCGGGCGTCCTGCTCGGCGGCGTACTCACCGACGGCCTCGGCTGGGAGTGGGTGCTGTGGGTGAACGTCCCCATCGGCCTGATCGCCGCCGCCATCGCCCCTCGCCTGCTCGCCGAGAGCCGCAGCGAGGCCGAGTCGCGCACCTTCGACTTCGCGGGCGCGGTCACCGTCACCACCGGCCTCTCGGCGCTTGTCTACGCCATCGTCGACGCCAACTCCGTCGGCTGGGGGTCCGCGCGTACCGTCGGCCTGCTCGCGGCGTCGGCGGTGCTGCTGGGCGCGTTCGTGGCCATCGAACGGCGATCGGCCGCGCCGCTGGTCCCGTTCCGCATCTTCAAGTTGCGGACCCTCACCGGCGCGAACGTCGTGGGCCTGCTCGTCGGGGCATCCCTGTTCTCGATGTTCTTCTTCATCTCGCTGTACATGCAGCAGGTCCTGGGCTACAGCCCGATCCACGCGGGCCTGTCCTACCTGCCGCTGGCGCTGATGATCATCGTCGCGGCGGGGGTGGCGTCGCAGCTCGTCACCAAGATCGGCTTCAAGCCGGTGCTCGCCGTCGGCATGGCGTTCATCGCCGTTGGGCTCGTCTGGTTCTCGCAGATCTCCGCCGGCGGTAGCTTCTTGAGCGACATCCTCGGGCCGTCGCTGCTGGCGGCGATCGGCCTCGGGTTCTCCTTCGTGCCCACGACGATCGCCGCGGTCGCCGGGGTCGATCAGCACGAGGCGGGCCTCGCGAGCGGTCTGATCAACACCAGCCAGCAGGTGGGCGGAGCGCTGGGCCTCGCCATCCTGGCGTCGGTCTCGAGCTCGGTGATCGGGACGTCGCACGATCCGGCGACGCTGACCGACGGCTTCTCCACCGCCTTCCTCGCGGGGGCGGGCTTCGCCGCCCTGGGGCTGCTGGCCACGCTGGTGCTCATTCGCGGAAGCGACAGTCGCGCGCACACCGAGCTGGGTGGCGCAGGGGCGGCCCTGGAGCCCGAGCCCGCGGGCTGAGCCGCGCCCGAATCCAAGCCGGGGCAGCGCATAGGCTGCGCCCGTGAGCGAGCTGCCGGAGCACGTTCAGCGAAACCGCGAGAGCTGGGACGGCTGGGCGCGGGAGTACGTCGCGGCGGCCGAGCGCAACTGGGCCGCGCACGAGCCGACCTGGGGGATCTTCGGGGTCCCCGAGGCCGACGTGCGGATGCTCCCCGCCGACGCCGCGGGGATGGATGCGATCGAGCTCGGATGCGGCACTGCCTATGTGTCTGCCTGGTTGGCGCGCCTGGGCGCAAGCCCCGTCGGCATCGACAACAGCCAGGAGCAGCTCGCCACGGCGCGGCGCCTGCAGGCCGAGCACGGCCTCGACTTCCCCCTGCTTCACGGCAACGCCGAGGCGGTGCCGCTGCCCGACGAGAGCTTCGACCTCGCCATCTCCGAGTACGGCGCGAGCATCTGGTGCGATCCGTACGCGTGGATCCCCGAGGCGGCGAGGCTGCTGCGCCCCGGCGGGCGGCTGGTCTTCCTCGTCAACTCCGTGCTGTCGATGCTCTGCATACCCGATACCGAGGAGGGGCGTGCGGAGGAACGTCTTCTCCGCCCGATGTTCGGCCTGCACCGCATGGAGTGGTCCGACGACGACTCGGTGGAGTTCCACCTTCCGCACGGCGAGCTCATCCGCCTGCTTCGCGAGTGCGGCTTCGAGGTCGAGGAGCTGGTCGAGGTGCGGCCGCCCGAGGGGGCGACCACCCGCTACACGCACATCTCGCTCGACTGGGCCCTGCAGTGGCCGTGCGAAGAGGTGTGGAAGGCCCGGCTGCGGCGTGGATGACCTGACGCGCCGGCGCGTTTCGGTCGCGCTCGTCTCGTTCGCCTCGATCGCCTCCGTCTTCGCGCTGATCGTGGGCTACGTGCTTCACGCGGGCGTGAACACGGACCAGTTCGCCGACCGGGCCACCGTCGCCCTGCGCGACGAGAACGTCCGCAACCTGCTCGCGCAGAGGATCACCGACGACATCGTGCTCGAGCAGAGCCAGGACCTGCTGGCGTCGCGGCCGCTGATCGAGTCGGCGGCGTCCGGGGTGCTCGGCAGCACCGCCTTCACCGGCCTCTTCCGCTCGGCCGTGGCGGATGTCCACCGCGCCGTGTTCGAACAGGACCAGAGCACCGTCACGCTGGCGATTCCCGATATCGGCACGCTGCTGGCGGCCGGGCTGGAACAGGTCAGGCCGGGGCTTGCGAAGAAGCTCGACCTGGGCGGCAAGGTCGAGGTCCTCCAGCGCAACATCGGCACGGCCACCAGCGGCTTCGCCCATTTCGCCAACACCGTCCGGGCGCTGACCTGGATCCTGGTCGCCCTCTGGGCGCTGGCCGTGGCGGCGGCGATCCGGATCGCCCCGGACGGCCGGCGGGTGATCTCTCAGCTCGGCGTCGGCGCGGCGGCCGCCGGCGGGGTGCTCGCCGGGCTCCTCGCGATCGCCCGATCCGTGGCCGTGCACTCCGTATCGGGGGCCGAGGCCCAGGCCGCCGCCGGCGGCGTGTGGGATGCCTTCCTCGGGGACCTGCGGACCGAGGCTTGGATCCTTGCCGGGCTGGGCGCGGTGGTGGCCGCCGCGTCGGCTTCGCTGATCCGCCCGCCGGAGCTGGGCGATCCGCTTCGCCGCCTCGCCGAGCGGCTGCGCGTGGAGCCGCGGCGGCCCGGGCTGCGGGTCGCGCGGGCAATCGGGCTCGTGGTCGCCGGCCTGCTCCTGCTGACGCAGGCCTACGTCGTGATGCACCTCGTGGTGACGATCGTCGGTCTCTACCTCGTCTACGAGGGAGTTGCGGCCCTGCTGAAGATGACGTACCGGCCGGAGGAGGCAGCCGCAAGGGCCGCGCGGGAACGTCCGTCGCGGCGCCGGCACGTGATCGCTGCGGGCCTCGCGGGCGGGATCGCGGTGGTGGTGCTCGGGGCGTTCGTCGGCAGTGGCTCCGGCTCCGCGCCGTCGCCCGCACCCGTCTCGACGTGCAACGGGTTCGAGGCCCTGTGCGGCCGCTCCCTCGAGCAGGTCGCCCTGCCGGCGACTCACAACGCGATGTCGGTTCCGCTCTCCGGCTGGTACTCGGCCGAGCAGGGCCACCCCATCCCGCAGCAGCTCGCCGCCGGGGTGCGCGGTCTGCTGCTGGACACCCACTACGGCGAGAAGCTCCCCGACGGATCGGTGAAGACCAACCTCGAGACGTCCAAGCTCGCGCAGCTCTCCGACGACTCCGCCAGCCAGGCCGCCGTGCAGGTGGCGACGAGGATCCGCGACCGGCTTGGGTTCTCGGGCTCGGGGAAGCCCGGCATCTATCTGTGCCACACCTTCTGCGAGCTGGGCGCGACGCCGCTGGAAGAGGTGCTCACGCAGATCCACGACTTCCTCGTCGCAAACCCGGACGCGGTGCTGGTGATCGTCAACGAGGACTACGTGAAGCCCTCCGACTTCGTGGCCGCCGTCGAGAAGGCGGGCCTGGCCGGCATGGCCTATTCCGGGCCAACCGGCATCGGCGAGTGGCCCACACTTCGCGAGATGATCGACTCCGGCCAGCGAGTGGTGTTCCTGGCCGAGAACCATGCCGGCTCCGCTCCCTGGTACAGGCCCGCCTACAAGAAGATCCTCGAGGAGACACCCTTCAACTTCAATAGCCCGTCGCAGCTCATCCGCAAGAGCAAGCTGGCGGCGAGCTGCCGGCGCAACCGCGGGCCGGCGAATGCGCCGCTCTTTCTCGTGAACCACTGGGTCAGCACCGACCCGGTCCCCAAGCCCTCCGACGCCGCCAAGGTGAACGCGGTGAAGCCGCTGCTCGACCGCCTGCGCGAGTGCGAGCGGATCCGCGACCACATGCCCAACCTGGTCGCGGTCAACTTCTACGAGCAGGGCAACGTGTTCAAGGCGGTCGACAAGCTCAACGGAGTGAAGCCGCCCGGCGGGTGAGCTCGGCTACCCTCGGCGCATGAACGCCTCCGAGCAGCCCGGCCCCGTCCGCAGCGACGACACCGAGCCGATCACCGCGGAGGGGCTCGAGCAGCTCGAGGCCGAGATCGCCGAGCTCGAGGGCCCGGCGCGCGGCGCGATCGCCGAGCGCATCAAGGCCGCGCGCGAGCTGGGCGACCTCAAGGAGAACGCCGAGTACCACATCGCCAAGGAGGACCAGGCGCACCTGGAGACCAAGATCAAGGCGCGCCGTCAGCGCCTTCGCAACGCCGTGCTGGTGGAGGTCGACGCCGGCGCCGACGACGTGTTCGCCTTCGGCCGGACCGCCGAGGTGGAGGACCTCGACTCCGGCCAGGTCCACACCTGGTCGATCGTGGGCGCAAGCGAGGCGAGCATGGCCGATGGCCGCATCTCGGCCCTGAGCCCCGTCGGCAGGGCCCTGCTCGGAGCCCCGGTGGGCAAGACCGTGAAGGTCGACAGCCCCCGAGGGCAGCGACAGCTGAAGGTCAAGCGGCTGGTCTAGATGGCTCCGCAGGAGCCGCGGCCCACCCGCTCACCGCTAGCCTTAGCCGCCGCGGCGAGGTAGCTCAGTTGGTAGAGCACACGACTGAAAATCGTGGTGTCGCCAGTTCGATTCTGGCCCTCGCCACTCACAGGCTCGTCCACGGACCCGACCTGGGCGAGCGTCGGCGGGCGGCTGGCGTGCAAAGCACGCTCGCCTTGGCCCCTTCCCCAGCTGCGCCCGCACCGGCGTCAGCGGGTTAGCTCGTGCTCCGGATAGGGTGGCTCGCGTGAGCGGAGCCACCTATGCCGAGCGCCCGGCGGTCGCGACTCCCGCGCTCTTCGGTCGCGTCATGGCGCTCGTCGCGCTGACCGTCGGCTTCGCAACCGTCGGCGTCTACCTGGGCCGGGACCTCGGCGGCCCCGACTGGTTCATCGCCTGGCTGCTCTCGATCGGCTGCCTGATCGGCTTGAACGTGGCGAACGGCCGCGGGCAGACGGGCCTGGCCCTGACGCTGCTTTTCGCATTCGGCCTGCTGATCGGCGGCAGCGTCGCGACCACGGTCAACTACTACTCCAAGACCGACCCGACCGCGGTCCGCCAGGCGTTCGGGGCCACGGCGCTCTTCATCGGGGCGCTCGGAGCCGGGGGGTATGCCGTCCGCCGCGACCTCTCGTTCCTGTACCGAATCGCCTTCTTCCTGCTCCTGGGGCTGCTGGGAGCGGGGATCCTGCTGATCTTCGTCGACATCCAGGGCAAGTACACGCTCTATTCCTTCGCGGGCCTGGCGATCTTCGGGCTCTACACCGTCCTCGACTTCAACCGACTGCGGCGCGCCGGCAAGCAGGAGGCGATCCCGCTTGCGGCGGGGATATTCCTCGACGTCCTCAACGTCTTCCTGTTCTTCCTGCGCATCTTCGCGCGGGGCTCCTAGGGCCTCGCCGGGGGCGTCGGCTGATCGCGCGCCGGCGGGCGGCTAGCGCTGCCGGGTTCGCCACCACGCGATGGCGAGCAGCGGAATGACGACGATGACGATTATGAAGATGGGCCACATGTGGCCGGGACTCTACGGCGCGGCGCGATTGCTCACGGGCTGACCTGCGTGCGAGAACCGTTGGGTATAGGGTCTTTGCGCGGCACCCAGGAGAGAGGAATGGCTGCGTTCCGGTGCCGGGGACGCAACCGGTTGAAGGGCTGGGAGGCTCGATGAATCGCAGGCTCGTTGGAATCGCAACCTTTGCCGTCGCCGGCGCAATCGCCGTCGGCGGGTGTGGAAGCTCGGGAGGCTCGAGCTCCAGCTCCGGAGGGGGCAACGTCACGATCATTCGCGGCACGACCGACAAGCCGATCTCCTACGACCCGGCCGGCGCCTACGACCTGCCGTCGTACGACGTCATCTACGCCGTCTACCAGAACCTCCTCACGGTCCCGCCGGGCGGCAACAAGGCCGTGCCCGAGGCGGCGCAGTCCTGCGACTTCAAGGATCCGAAGAACCCGGTCACCTTCGAGTGCACGATGCGTGACGGGCGCCAAGTTCTCCGACGGCTCCACACTCGACGCGAAGGACGTGAAGTTCTCCTTCGACCGCAACATCAAGATCGCGGACCCGAACGGCGCGTCGTCGCTGCTCGCGAACGTGAAGTCCATCGACGCTCCCGACGCACAGCACGTCGTCTTCAACCTGAAGGCGCCCGGACGCGACCTTCCCGCTGGTGCTCACCGCGGCGTCGTTCGCGATCGTCCCGAGCAACGGGCCGAACGCGTTCCCGGCCGACAAGCTCGAGCCCTCCGATCAGGTCACCGGCTCAGGCCGCTACACGCTGGCCTCCTACAAGCCGAGCACGCAGACCGTGCTGCGAGAGGAGCGACTCGTACACGGGCGCGGACCCGGCGCTGAACAGCCGCGTGTTCATCCAGTACTTCGACAAGTCCTCGGCGCTGAAGCTCGCCGTTCAGCAGGGCGAGGTGGACATTGCCTATCGCAGCCTCTCGCCGACGGACATCATCGTCGCTGAAGGGCGCGAACGGCGTCAACATCGTCCAGGGCAACGGCACGGAGATCCGGTATCTGGTCGTCAACACCCGCCTGCAGCCGGGCGGGAGCGACGCGCAGAAGCTGGCGGTCCGCCAGGCGGTGGCTCGAGACGATCAACCGTCAGGCGATCGCGAAGAACGTCTACGACGACACCGTCAAGCCGCTGTACTCGATGGTCCCGCAGGGGCTGCAGTACGCCGACGAGTCGTTCAAGACCGCCTACGGCGCGAGTCCCGACATCGCGGCCGCGAAGAAGACCCTCGCCGATGCCGGCGTGAAGACTCCGGTGCCGCTCGAGGTGTGGTGGACGCCGTCGCACTACGGCGCCTCCTCCGGCGACGAGTACGCGGCGATCAAGCAGCAGCTCGACAGCTCCGGGCTCTTCGACGTCACCCTGAAGTCCACGGAGTGGACGCAGTACTCGACCGCCGCGTTCACGAACAAGTACCCGCTGTACCAGCTCGGCTGGTTCCCGGACTATCCGGACGCCGACGACTACACGGCCTCCTTCTACTCGAAGGACAGCTTCCTGAACATCGGCTACAACGACCCACAGATGGAGAAGCTCCTCGCCGACGAGAAGGCGTCGACCGACACCGCTCAGCGGCAGAAGGACTTCGACCAGATCCAGAAGATCGGCGCCGAGCAGGTCCCGATGATTCCCATCTGGCAGGCGCGACCAGGTTGCCGCAGTGCGCGACGGAGTCACGGGCGTCGACAAGACGTTCGACCCGGCGTTCATCTTCAGGTACTGGCTGATCTCCAAGAACTAGAACAACGCGCCCGCCGGCTCGACATGGGCGCTGAAGAAGCAGGATGAGCAGGCAAGGATCGCTTCGAACCTACGTCCTGACGCGGGTGGTCCTGGCCATCCCGACGGTCCTGATCCTTCTCACCATGGTGTTCCTGCTGATGCGGGTCGCGCCGGGCAACCCGATTCAGGCCGCGCTCGGCGGGCACGTCTCCGAGCAGGAGATCGCCAAGCGAAGCGCCGCGGCCGGCTACGACCGGCCGACTGATCGATCAGTACACCGACTATCTGAAGAACGCCCTGACCGGCGACCTCGGGACCACCCTGACCGACCATCGGCCCGTCTCCGACATCATCACCTACAACGGCGCGGCGACCGTCGAGCTCTCGGTCGCTGCCTTCACGATCGCGCTGGTGGTGGGAATCTCGATCGGGGTCCTTGCGGGCCGCTTCCGAGACACACCGATCGACATCGGCGGCCGATTGTTCGGCATCGTCATCTACGCGGCACCGGTTTTCTTCCTGGGCTTCCTGGCGCAGCTGCTCTTCAGCGTCAAGCTCGGCTGGTTACCCAGTTCCGGGCAGGTGAGCCCGGTGACCGAGTTCACGCTCTCCAAGCCGACCCACTTCTACCTGATCGACTCGGTGGTGACCGGGAACTGGTCGGCGTTCTGGGACATCCTCAAGCACCTCATCCTGCCCGCGACGACGCTCGGGCTGGTGATCAGCGGCGTGTTCATCCGCCTGGTGCGCGTGAACATCATGCAGACCATGAAGGGCGACTACGTCGAGGCGGCCCGGGCGCGCGGCATCGGCGAACGGCGCGTGGTCATGAAGCACGCGTTCCGCAACGCCCTGGTGCCGGTGGTCACCGTTGCCGGCCTGCAGTTCGCGGCGCTCCTCTCCGGTGCGATCCTCACCGAGGAGACCTTCAACTGGCCGGGGATCGGGTCCGAGCTCGTCCGCTACCTAAACGAGCGCGACTACATCGCCGTGCAGGGAATCGTCACCGTGTTCGCCCTGGCGGTGGTCGTGGTCTCGCTGCTCATCGACATCGTGAACGCCTTCATCGACCCCAGGGTGCGTTACTGATGGCCGCCGCCGGACCGCCATCCGTTCGCCCACGGCGCTTCGCCGGCCTGCGCCGCACGCTGCACGAGGTCCGCAGCGCTCGCGGGATGCCGAAATGGATCCTCTACTCCGGAATCGCGATCGTCGCGTTCTTCGTCTTCCTGGCGATCTTCGCGCCGCTGATCGCCCCCTACGGATTCGACCAGGTCACGTCGGGCGGAGTTCGCTTCCCGAAGCAGGCGCACCCGTCGAGCATGCACGTGTTCGGGACCACGGTGCAATCCACCGACGTGCTGTCGCGGGTGATCTGGGGCTCGCGGACGGCGCTGGAGGTCGTGATCCTCGCGGTCACCTTCTCGCTGATCGTCGGCGTGCCGCTGGGGTTGGTCTCCGGCTACGTCGGCGGCAAGCTCGACCGCGGCCTCGTGCTGGTGATGGACGCTCTCTACGCCTTCCCCTATCTGCTGCTGGCGATCGTGATCGCGTTCCTGCTCTCCGACAAGTTCGGCCAGGGAATCCTCACCGCCGCGATCTCCATCACGGTCGTGTACGTGCCGCAGTACTTCCGCGTCGTGCGCAACCACGTGATCAGCGTGCGGGAGGAGCCCTACGTCGAGGCGGCGCGCGCGCTGGGCGCCAAGCGGCGGACGATCGTCGGCCGCTACGTGTTCCAGAACGTGATCCAGAACGTTCCCGTCATCGCGACCCTGAACGCCGCCGACGCGATCCTGACCCTCGCGGCCCTCGGTTTCCTGGGCTACGGCATCCAGCCGACGCAGGCCGCGGAGTGGGGCTACGACATCAGCCGGGCCATCGACGACGCCGGCGCGGGAATCTGGTGGACGGGCCTGTGGCCGGGGATCGCGATCGTGCTGCTCGTGACCGGCTTCACCCTCGTCGGCGAGGGGCTGAACGACGTGCTGAACCCGGTCATCCGCTACCGGCGAATGAAGCGACCGGAGATCCCGACGGAGGAGACTCCGTGATGGAGATGAGCACGGAGCACGGAGCAGCGGGTGGTGAGGCGATTCTCTCTGTGCGCAACCTGCGTGTTTGGTACGGGACGGACAGCGGCGACCCGGTGCGCGCCGTCGACGGCGTGTCGCTGGACGTCGCCGCCGGCCAGACCGTCGGTCTTGTGGGCGAGTCGGGGTGTGGCAAGTCCACGCTCGGCCGGGCGATCATGGGCCTTCTGCCCGAGGCGGCGGCAACCGCCGGCGAGGTGCGAATGCGGGGCCGGGACCTCATCGACATGCCTCCCAAGGAGGTTCGGGCGATGCGCGGCCCGGAGATCGGCCTGATCTTCCAGGAGCCGATGACTCGCCTCGACCCGCTCGTGACCGTCGAGAACCACTTCTCGGAGACGCTCCGCGAGCACGTCGAGGGAATCGACGACGACGAGGTCCGCCGCCGATCGCTCGAAGCACTCGCCGGGATGGGCATTCCGCCCACTCGCTTCAACCAGTATCCGCACGAGTTCTCCGGCGGGATGCGCCAGCGGATCATGATCGCGCTGGCGCTGGTGCTGAGCCCCAAGGTGCTGATCGCCGACGAGCCGACGACTGCGCTCGACGTGATCGTCGAGGCTCAGATCCTCTCGATCCTCGCCGACCTGCGCAAGAACTTCGACACCGCCCTGCTCCTCATCACCCACAACCTCGGGATCATCGCCGAGGCCTGCGACCGGGTTGCGGTGATGTACGCCGGCAAGATCGCCGAGGAGGGTGAAGCGCGGGATGTCTTCGCCGAGCCCGCCCATCCCTACACGCGGGAGCTCCTGCGCTCGACGATCTCGCTGGAGACCACCGGCCTGCACTACATCCCCGGCGCGCCCCCGAACCTGATCGATCCGCCGCAGGGCTGCCGCTTCCATCCGCGCTGTCCCAACGCGATGAAGGTCTGCGCCGAGTTGAATCCAGTTGAGGTCCGCAACGGCGAGCGGCGCGTCTCCTGCTGGCTGCACGGGCCCGACGCGCAGATCCCACCCGGCGGAAAGGCGGCCCTGGAGCGCCAGGAGATCGCCGTGGCGGAGGAGGCGTAGTGGCAGCGAGCGGCACCCAGCCGTCGGCGAGCGGCACGCAGCCGCTGCTGCGGATTCGCGGCCTGAAGACGACGTTCTCGCTGCGCGGGTCGTTCGGCCAGCGGCTGCGGGGAAAGGAGGCCGGTGCCGTTCGCGCCCTCGACGGCGTCGATTTCGACCTGCGCAGCGGCGAGGTGCTCGGCGTCGTGGGCGAGTCGGGCTCGGGCAAGACCACGCTCGGGCGCACGCTCCTCGGCCTCACCCCGGCAACGGCTGGCTCGATCGAGCTGGAGGGCGAGGAGATCACCGGGCTCTCCGACAGCGCCATGCGCCCCCTGCGCCGGCGCCTTCAGATCGTCTTCCAGGACCCGCACGCCTCGCTGAACCCGGCCATGACGATCGGCGCCCTGGTGGCCGACCCGCTGCGCTTCCACGGCCTCGTGACCGACGGGCCCGGGTTGCGGACCCGGGCGGCGGCCGCGCTCGAACGCGTGGGCCTCGCTCCCGCCGAGCAGTTCCTCGACAAGTACCCGAGCGACCTGTCCGGCGGTCAGAAGCAGCGAGCCGTGCTGGCCCGGGCGATCATCCTCGACCCCGACGTGCTGGTGGCCGACGAGCCGGTGTCGATGCTGGACATGAGCGTGCGGGCCAAGATCCTGGAATTGATGCTGGCGCTGAAGGACGAGTTCAACCTCACCTACGTGTACATCACCCACGACCTCGCCACCGCCAAGTTCTTCTGCGACCGGATCGCGATCATGTACCTGGGCAAGATCGTCGAGATCGGCCCCGCGGCGGAGATCTACGCGAACCCGAAGCATCCTTACACCGCGGCCCTGCTGCGGGCCATCCCCGAGCCGGATCCCCGTCGCAGCGTGCCGCGCGACCTGCCCCGCGGCGAGGTCCCCGACGCGGCGCGCCCGCCCCTGGGCTGCTCGTTCCACCCTCGCTGCCCCAGGGCTTTCGAGGTCTGCGGCTGGGAGAGCCGCGACCTGCGCGCGTTGCTGGAGGCCCGTTGGACCCGCATGGGGGAGGCCGACTTCGAGGCCGAACGCGCGGTGATCGGCGACCTCGAGGCCCTCGACGAGCCTGCGACCGAGTGCGTGCTGCGCGCCGCGTCCGGCCACTCCGGCGACGACGTGAAGAGGGTGCTCGACTCACTGCGCGCCGACGCGCCCGACGACCCCTTCTGGACCGGCGTCGCCGGGCTCGGCACCGAGCCCGGCGGGGTGCGCATGCGTTTCCACGAGGGCCTCGTGCCGCGCGACCTGGAGCAGGGACCGGCGCGGGTTCGCTGTCACCTCTTCGACGACGAGGCCCGGGCGCTGGCCCGCGGCGGCTCCAGCTCCGCCGGGTAAATCCCTCCTAATTTCCGGTGCCTTCCTTGAACGCCCGGGGGTATGCCGGCCGTAGGCCCGGGTGCGCGATCAACAACGACGCGCGTTACGAAAGGCACGGCATGAAGGTCCCACGCCAGACACGATTCGGCTACGGCGCGGCGGCGATTGCGGCGATCGTGATCGCCGGATGCGGAAGCGGCGCTTCGAGCAGCAACACTTCGACGTCGGCGGAGACGACCGGGGGCGCGGCCTCCGGGGGCGCGGCCGTCGTCGACACGGCGGACAACTCGGCCCTGGGCCAGACGATCCTGGTCGACGGGCAGGGCATGACCCTGTACCTGTTCGGCAAGGACACGAACGGAAAGTCCCAATGCAGCGGCACGTGTGCGCAGAACTGGCCGCCGTACACGACGAACGGGCAACCCACCGCGGGCTCGGACACGGACGACTCCAAGCTCGGCACCGTGGCGCGCTCCGACGGCTCCATGCAGGTGACGTACGACGGGCACCCGCTCTACGACTACGCGGGCGACCAGAGCGCGGGCGACGCGAACGGCAACGGCTCGACCGCCTTCGGGGCTGTTTGGCACGCCCTCCAGCCCAGCGGTGCGAGCGCCGGGGCCAAGGGCGCCGGCGCGGGCTCCGGCGGCGGTGGCTCGGCGGCGACGACCTCCACCACCAACCCGAGCTCGTCAGGCGGCTACTCCTACTAGGAGCCCTCGCTGCCGCGCCGACCCCATACCGGCAGGCGCCTCTCGAACCCGATCAGGTGGAGGTGGAACCTGGGCTCCCACTTGGCGCGGCCGTCGGGCGTCCAGCCCTGCCGGAGGTAGAAACCGCGGGCGGGAGCGTCGCGGGGCGTCCACAGCCGGGCCACGCGGTAGCGGCGCCTGACGGCCTCGTCCATGGCCGCGCCGAGGAGATGGGCGGCGATGCCCTCGCCCCAGCGCGCGGGGTCGGTGAAGACCGCGTTCACGTGAGCCACGCCGGGGATCTCAGAGCCGTCCTCGGTGACGGCCCGGCGCCACGCGACGACGCCGACGATGCCCTCCGGCGACTCTGCGAGGTGATCCCATTGGCCCGGCCGCTCGAGGTGATCGGTCCAGCGCTGAGCCTCATCGTCTGCGTCAGGGGCGGACCAGTCTCCCGCCCACTCCGCGTAGGTCGCGTCGCAACGAGCGATGAGGGCGACCAGGCCGGGAATGTCCTCGGCCTCGACGGGGCGCTCCACGAGGTCGGCCGGGAGGCTCATCCCTTCACCGTGCCGAGCATCCGCCCCATCAGCTCGAGGGCCCCGGCCTTGTGCAGCGGCTCGTTGAGGTTGCCGCACTTCGGGCTCTGCACGCACGAGGGGCAGCCGGTGGCGCACGGGCACTCGGCGACCAGGCGCGCGGCGTCGCCGACCAGGCCGGTGAAGCGCTCGAACCCGCGGCGCGAAATCCCGACCCCGCCCGGGTGGCCGTCGTAGATGAAGATCGTGGGGCGACCCGTCTGGTAGTGGACGTTGGTCGAGAGGCCGCCGATGTCCCAGCGATCGCACATCGCAAGCAGCGGCAGCACGGCGATCTGCGAGTGCTCGGCCGCGTGGAGCGCTCCCAGCAGGACCTCGGGGGGCATCACCGTGGGAGCGGTCATCGAATCGGGAAGCACGTACCACAACGCCTGGGTCGGGAAGTTGGTCTCGGGGAGGTCCAGCGCGACCATGTCGACCACCCCGTGGTCGGAGAGGCGCTTTCGCTGGAAGGCGATCACCTGCTCGGTCACGGAGACCTCGCCGAAGCTGAGCTCCACGCCGCACACCTGGACCGTGTCGCCGAGCCGCTCGATGAAGACCTCCGTCTCGCGCCTGGGCTGCGTGTACCAGTCGCCGTCGAAGGCCTCGACGATGGCGCGGCGGCCGTCGACGTCGAGCTCGCGCACCTCGTAGGAGCGGCCCATGTGCAGGTACACGGCGCCGGGGTGCACCGTCGTGAACGCGCGCTCGGCCTCGACGAAGCCCAGCATCTCGCCCGAGGAGCGCTCGACCACGGCAACCGAGTCCGGTGAGGCCGAGCGCAGGGCGATGCTGCCCGCGGGAAAGCCGGGGCCGCGCGGCAGGAAGCGCCCATCGCGGCCAACCCGCAGCTCGCCGGCTCCGACCAGGGCCTCCGCGCGCTCGCGCCAGCGCGGCCCCAGCACCGGCGTGTCGGCGTCCGACAGGGGCGCCTCGAACGCCGCGGCGAGCGTGTGGGCGAGCTGGATCCGCTCGTTGGAGTGGTCGAGGATGGCCGCCTCGACCGGGCGTTCAAGGAACTCGTCGGGGTGGCGGCAGAAGAACTGGTCCAGGGCGTCTTCCCCCGCCACGTAGACGGCGATGCCCTCGGTTCGGCGCCCGGCGCGACCCCACATCTGCCGCAGGCTGGCGACCGTGCCGGGGAAGGTCGCGCAGACCGCGGCGTCGAGCTCGCCGATGTCGATGCCGAGCTCCAGCGCGTCGGTGGCGATGACCGCGAGCAGTTCCCCAGCCGCGAGCTTGGCCTCGATCTCGCGACGCTGCTGCGGCGTGTAGCCGGCGCGGTAGGGAGAGATGCGCGCGGCCAGGTCGCCGCGGCCCTGGCCCTCCAGCCGCATTCTCACGAACCGCAGGATCAGCTCGATGCCGCGGCGGCTCCGCAGAAAGCAGATCGTCCGCATGCCCGCGGTGACGAGGTCGCCCACCAGGTCGGCAGTCTCGGAGAGCACCGAGCGGCGCGTCTGGAGGCGCTCGTCGACGACGGGCGGGTTCCACATCGCGATCCGCCTGCCGGCGCGCGGAGCCGTGTCGGAGTCGACGAGGCGGAAGTCCTGGCCCACCAGCCGCTCGGCCAGCTCGCCGGGGTTGGCGATCGTCGCCGAGGCGAGGACGAAGCGCGGGTCGCCGCCGTAGAGGGCCGCCACCCGGCGCAGGCGGCGAAGGACGTTGGCGACGTGCGAGCCGAAGACGCCCCGATAGGTGTGGGCCTCGTCGACCACCACCCACTGCAGGCCGCGCAGGAAGTCCGCCCACTGCTTGTGGTGGGGCAGCATGCTGACGTTGAGCATGTCGGGATTGGTGAGGACCAGGTTCGAGCGCCGCCGGATCGCCGGGCGGTCCTCCTTGGGGGTGTCGCCGTCGTAGATCGCGGGTCGCGCCTCTTTCAAGCCCAGCTCGAGCAGCTTGCGGGCCTGGTCCTGCGCCAGCGCCTTGGTCGGGTAGAGGTAGAGCGCGCGGGCGTGGCGGTCGGCGACCAGGCTCGAGAGGACCGGCAGGTTGAACGACAGCGACTTGCCCGAGGCGGTGCCGCTGGTGACGATCACGTTTCCGGCCCGCGCCGCCTCGAGCGCCTCGAGCTGGTGGGCGTAGAGACGCTCGACCCCCGCGCGAGCCAGCCCGTCGCGAAGCGGACCCGGGAGGTCGGCCGGGACCGCGGCGTAGCTCGCCGGGCGCGGATCGACTGCGCTCACGGCCACGAGCCGGCCGTCGGACCCGGCGTCGGCCAGGCCCGCCCAGGCGGCGTCGATGGAGCCGCGCGGACGGATCGCCGCCGCCGGGTCAGCCACTCGCGGCCACCGGCCGGGCGATGCGCTCCGCGACCCGCAGGGAGTCGAGCGCGGAGGCATCGTGCAGGCGCAGCATCTCAGCCCCGTCGGCAACGGCGAGGGCGGTCGCCGCGAGCGTCGCCGCCTCGCGCGCAGCAGGCTCGCGCCGCGCCTCCCACGAGCCGGCGAGGATCGCGCCCAGGAAGTCCTTTCGGGAGAGCGCCAGGAACAGCGGGCGGCCCAGTTCGCGCAGCTCGCCGAGCCGCCGCAGGATCTCGAGGTCGTCGTCGGTGGTGAGGTCGAAGTCGAGCCCCGGGTCGATCGCGATCTGCTCCTCGGCGACGCCCAGATCGAGCGCGCGCTCGATCCGCCGCGAAAACCAGGCGCGGAGATGATCGACGGGGTCGCCGTAGTCCGGCGCCGGGCGGTCGGCTCGCGGACGGCCCTCGATGTGCATCAGCACGTAGCCGCAGCCAACCGCGCCGACCATCTCGAGCATCTCGTCGCCGCCGCCGCCGATGTCGTTGATCGCCGCTGCGCCCGCGTCGGCGGCCTTGCGGGCGACCTCCGCCGAGAAGGTGTCGGCGCTCACCGGAACGCCGGTTTGGTCGGCCAGGGCGGCGACGGCCGGCACGAGCCGCTCGGCCTCTTCGCGGGGGCTCACGGGCGGGCCGCTGCGCGCGGCGACGGCGCCCACGTCGAGGATGTCGAAGCCGGCCTCGACCAGGGCCATCCCGTCGGCGACCGCGCGCTCGGGCGTCTCGCTGCGAGCGCCCTCGAAGAACGAGTCGCTCGTGACGTTGACGATGCCGGCCGCGAGCGAGGGCGGAAAGCGCAACTCGCCTCCTGCGATCCTCCAGACGCGCTCGTCGGCCATCGCCGTCTACGGTAGCGAGCGCCCTTGGCTCTCCGCTGCGTCTACACGGACCTCGACGGCACCCTGCTCGGCCGCTTCGGCTCGCTCTTCGCCGACGCCGAGGGCAACTGGTCGAACGCCGCCGTGCGCGCGATCGAAGCCTGTCACCGGGCGCAGATCGAGCTGGTGATCATGTCCGGCCGCCGGGAGTCGACGGTCGGCGCCGACTCGCGCCTGCTCGGGCAGACCTCCTACATCTACGAGGCCGGCTGCGGCATGGTGATCGACGGCGAGCGCACGCTCCTCACCGGCGACTGGCGCCCGACCGAGACCCAGACCGTCTACGACCAGCTGCTTGCCACCGGGGTTGCGGACGTGCTGTTCGCGGCGTTTCCGGGCAAGCTCGAGTGGCACTCGCCATGGCACACGGGCCGCGAGCTCTCGCACCTGATGCGCGGCGACGTGGACGTGGCCGCCGCCAACGCGCTCCTCGCCGAGCGCGGGCACGACGACCTGCGATTTCTGGACAACGGCGCGATCTCGCGTCCGATGGAGGGCATCGAGACCGTCCACGCCTACCACCTGGTCCCCGGCGGCGCCAGCAAGGCGACGGCCGTCGCCGCCCACGCGCGAGCGAGGGGCTACTCCCCCGAGGAGACCATCGCCACGGGCGACTCGGTGGAGGACCTCGACGTCGCGGGCGCGGTGGGGCAGTTCTTCGTCGTCGCCAACGGCCCGCGCCGCGACCCGGGCCTCGGCGCCGCCCTGTCGCGTCTACCCCAATGTCACCGTGACCGAGGGGTCCATGGGCGAGGGCGTCTACGAGGCGATCGTTTCCACGCTCGCCCGCCGCGGGGAGTAGGGTGGCGCGCATGAAGAGGAGGGGATTCCTGCTGGCTTCGCTCGTGGCGGCGCTCAGCATCGCTGCACTCGTCGGTCCGACGCTCGGAGCCCAGGGCAAGGGCGAGAACGTCTACTTCCCCAGCAAGTGCGACAACGCCAAGATCGCCCCCAAGTTGGTCGTGCTCGGCTGCGGCGACTTCAACTTCTACGTGAACAAGCTCGACTGGCACGGCTGGAACCGCCCCCATCCGCACGCCAAGGGCCAGGCCCACGTGAACAACTGCAAGCCCGACTGCGCCTCAGGGACCTTCCACAAGTTCCGCGGCAACCTCGAGCTCCACAAGATCGCCAAGTGCCCCCAGGACGGGCGCAAGCACTACAAGCGCGCGCTCTTCACCTTCCCCTCGCGCCGCCCGGACGGCTACCCGCAGCACATCTTCCAGAAGTTCCCCTGCTCGCTCCTCCACTGAGCCGCGGGCGGGCTCTCCTCTAGGATCGCCGCATGGCCGCGGAGACCGCCACCGTCGCTGAGGAGGAGTACCTCCAGATCATCTTCTGGCTCGAGGAGGCGGGGCTGCCGATCACCGGCGCCAACATCGCCCGGGCCATGCAGCTCTCGGCGCCCACCGTCCACGAGATGATCGGCCGGCTGGAGCGCGACGGCTACGTCGAGCGCGCCGCCGACAAGTCGCTTTCGTTCACCGCGGAGGGACGCGAGCAGGCCACGACGATCGTGCGGCGCCATCGGCTGATCGAGCGCTTCCTCACCGACGTGCTCGGCATCCCCTGGGATCAGGTCCACGAGGAGGCGGAGCGGATGGAGCACTCCATGTCGCCCGCCATCGAGGAGGGCATGCGCGCCGCGATCGGCGACGCGACCACCTGCCCCCACGGCCACCCCATCGTCGAGGGGATCCGCGAGCAGGGCGTCCTGCTCGCGGACGTGGAGCCCGGCGCCAAGGTGCTGGTGCTGCGCTTCGAGAACGAGGCCGAGGAGCTGTTGCACCACCTCAGGGAGCGCGGGCTTCGGCCGGGGCTCGAGGGCACGCTCGAGTCGTCGGGTGACGACGTGGTCCTCGCCTCCGGCGACGGCAGCCATTCCGTGACACGCAGCGTCGCGGAGACCGTCTCGGTCCGGGCCGACCCGGCGCCCCCGCCACGCGCCCCGCTGCCCGAGCAGCTGGTCATCTCCAGCGACCGCTACGGCCGCTGACCCCCATGAACGTCCCTGACTGATGCCTATACAGGGCAGTGAGGGACGTTCATTGGGTTTTCAGCCGCTGGTGAGCCGGACCTCGGGCGCGGTCAGCTCGCCGCAGATCTGGCGCAGACGCCTGTAGAGCTGCCGGTCCTGGGGGCGCATCGACATCTCGCGCCGGCGCTGGGTTGCCTCGTGCTCGCGGATTGCCGCGGCCAGGGCCGAGAAGCGGCGCTCGGCGACGTTGCGCTCGCTGACAGGGTCGAGCTTGGTGGCCCCCTCGATCATCCAAACCGGCGTCATCTCCTACCTCCTACTTCCATCTTCGGTTCCCTTCTTCGAGTTGACGGTAGACCCCGTTCCTCAACGCTTTGTAACGCGAAGGTGAAGACAGCCCGATCGGGCCCGGGTGGGGCGACCGAAATGACGTGCCCTTCGTTCGCCCATGGAGGGCCAACTCAACCCGGCGTGAGGGTCTATGCAGCGGCGGCCTGGTCGCGAATCTGCCCGAGCGCGTCGGCGATGCGCTCGACGCCCTCGTCGATGCGCTCGGCGGGAACGCTCGCAAACGAGAACCGCAGGCTCGACTCCCCGCCGTCGATCAGGAAGTCCGGACCCGCGACGAACGGCGCGCCGCGCTCGGTGGAGGCCTCGAGCAGGGCCACGGCGTCGACGTCGCCGGGCATCCGCACCCAGAGGAAGTAGCCGCCGCCGGGCACGACGAACTCAGCGTCGGGCAGGTGCCTGCCGAGCGCATCGACCAGCGCGTCGCGCCGGTCGCGCAGGGCCTCGCGGACGACCTCGACGTTGCGCTCGAGGCCGCCGGAGCGGCAGAGCTCGTAGACGATCGACTCGGAGATCATGCTGGGCGAGATGTACGTCTCGTTCGCGCGCTTGGCGAGCGTCGCGATGAGGTCTGGCGCGGCCGCGAGGTAGCCGATCCGCACGCCGGGGCTGACCGTCTTCGAGAACGAGGATGCGTGGATCACGCGTCCCTCCTCGGCCAGCGACAGCAGCGTCGGCAGCTCGTCGCCCTCGAAGCGGATGAGCCGGTACGGGTCATCCTCGAGCACGGTGAAGTCGCGCTCGGCGGCGAGCGCCGCGATGCGCTCGCGCTTGGGCAGCGAGAGCGTGCAGCCCGCCGGGTTGTGGAAGTTGGTGATGAGGTGCGCGAGCTTCACCGGCCCCTCGTCCAGGGCGCGCTCCAGTGCGTCGACGTCGACTCCGTCCTCCTCCAGCGGCACCGGGACCAGCTCGACGCCGCGCCGCTGCAGGAGCAGCAGCGTGCGGTCGTACGTGGGCTGCTCGACGATGACCCGGTCGCCCGGCTCGAGGTGATGCTGGAAAAGCAGGGCGGCGGCCTCCATCGAGCCGTTCGTGACCATCACCTGCGAGGGGTCGACGTCGTGCAGGCCGGCAATCCAGGCGGCCAGCTCCGGATGGCCGCGGCCCGTGCCGTAGGAGAGCGCGCGCTCCCAGTCGTTGTCGAGCGCGGCCATGGCCGCCTCGCGCACGAGCTCGTGCGGAAGGATGTCGGCGCTGGGGGCGCCGCGGGCGAAGCTGATCACGTCGGCGGCCACGGTCGGGCGAGTATAGGAGCGGGCGCCGGAGTCGAATAGGCTCGGCACGTGGCTCAGGCCCTCACCGCTGACGAAGCAGCCGCCCGGGTCGAGGCGTCCGACACGCTCGGGATGCCGCTTGCAACCGGGCAGCCGGCCAAGCTGATCGAGGCGCTGGGGCGCCGCGACGACTGGTTCGAGCTGCGGATCTATTCCGGGCTGCTCGCGGTCAACCCGCAGGTCTTCCAGCACCCCAACGTCCACTACCTCAGTGGGTTCTTCGGGCCGATCGAGCGGGCACTGCGCGACATGGGCGCGAACATCAGCTTCGCGCCGGCCGACTTCCGCGGCTTCGAGCCGCTGATGGCCGCGATGGCCCCGCGGGTCATGGCCACCGCCGCGGCGCCGCCGGACGAATCGGGACACGTGAGCCTTTCGCTTCACGCCGGCGCCTTCATCGACGAGCTCCACGCCGCTGGCGCGGACCCGGCGCGCCTGCTGGTGGCCGAGACGAGCACGGCCTTCCCCCGCACCACGGGAATTCCCCCCGAATATCCCCACGCGCTTCACGTCGACGAGATCGACATCCTGATCGAATCCGACGCCCAGCCGTTCGCGTTTCCCGACACCGAGGCGACAGAGAGCGACCGCCTGATCGCCGAGCACGCTCGCCGCTTCGTCACCGACGGCGCGACGCTTCAGACCGGGATCGGCGGGGTTCCCTCGCAGATGGCCAAGCTCCTGGCCGAGGGCGACGGCGGCGACTACGGCATCCACTCCGAGATGTTCACCACCGGCCTGATGCACCTGCACCAGGCCGGGAAGGTGACGAACCGCAAAGGGCAGTTCGACGGCTTCTCCGTGTGCACCTTCGCCGGCGGGACGACGGACCTGTACGAGTGGCTCGGCGGCAACGAGGAGGTTCGGTTCCTCCCCGTCGACATCGTCAACGACCCGCGGATCATCGGCGCCAACCGCAAGATGATCACGATCAACGGCGCGATTGCGGTCGACATCCACGGCCAGGTGGTGGCCGACACGATCGCCGGCGGCCAGTACTCCGGCATCGGCGGCCACGAGGACTTCGTCTCGGGCGCGGCGATGAAGCTCGAGAACCGCTCGCTGCTGTGCCTGCCCTCGACCGCCACCGTCGCCGGCAAGCGGATCTCGCGCATCCTGCCGAACTTTCCCGCGGGGACGGTGATCACGACGCCGCGCCACCAGGTCGACGTGATCCTCACCGAGTATGGGGCCGCCGAGCTGCGCGGCAAGACCATCCACCAGCGCGGCGAGGAGCTGGCCGCGGTGGCGCATCCGGACTTTCGCGAGGTGCTGCTGGAGGCCGCGGAGCGCGCGTCCCACGGGCGCTCCCCCCTGGAGCACCTGGCCGAGAGCTAGGTGTAGCTACAGCTGAGACTCAGGTGCAGTACGCGATCGCGTGCACCTTGCCGCTGTTGTACGGGTACGAGCCGACATGTGGGTTCGTGGCGGTGACGCTTATCTCGCGCGGCGAGGAGCGCCAGAAATCCCATGTGAAGACGGCGACGGACTCCAGGTAGTCGTAGACAAACTGGCCCTTGAAGCCGCCGAACACGACGCTCGTTCCCTGCGGGCACTTCGCGGTCGCCGTGGCGGACGTTCCCTCGTTGACCGTCTTAGCGACGTCCGCGACCTTCGGGGAAGGCTGCTTGCCGCAGAGCGCGACCGCGGTCACGGCGAATTGGCCGCCGGTGTCGTTGGTGACCGTGACCTGCCAGGTGGAGTTGGAGATCCGCTGGAGTCCCATCAGGGCCAGGGCGCCCTGTTCGGACGGGTTGCCGGCGATCGCACTCCAACCGCCGCCGATCACCCGCTTGCCGTTGGGGCAGGAGACCTTGACCTTGCGCAGCTCATCGTTGTTCGCGCTCGGAAGGACGAGGTCCGTGTTGCGCTTGATCACGGGCTTGGCGCCACCCTTGCAGTAGGCGATCGCGGTGATGTGCCCGGTCATGCTGGGCATCTGCTCCGCTCCCGCCACCGAGAGCTTGTTGGTGTCGCTGCCCTTCGGCGCCATGGCGGCGGGCCAGACCCTCGGCTCGCCGGGGTCGCCGTTCGGGTTGTTGTCGTCGCCGTTATCGGTCTTGAAGCCGCCGAAGTGGACGTGCTGCCCGTTGTCGCAACTCGCCAGCGGATCCGCGACGGTGTTGGGCGACGCCGTCCTGGTGTCGGTCTCAGTCGTGAACGCGCCGAGCGCGTCCATCGCTCCGAGACTTGCCAGCGCGGCGGTGGTGAGCGCCACCAGCAACCAGGCACGACGCCGAAGGGCGCCTCCGCGCTCAGCCTCGTCCGTCGGTGGATCGGGCACGTCGCCTCCCATGCGAGTCGGACGAGCATAGGCTCGGCGAGTCACCGTGTCAACCATCGTTTCCGGCCCGACTCGCGTCCCGCGCTAGCCTCCAGCGGCGTGATTCGCAGGGGCATGAGCAACGATGGGCTCGCGGTCCGCGTGCAGGGCCTGCGCAAGAGCTACGGCGCCAACGAAGCCGTGCGCGGCGTTGACCTCGCGATCGAGCACGGCGAGGTGTTCGGGCTGCTCGGCCCGAACGGCGCGGGCAAGACCACGATGGTCGAGATCCTGGAAGGGCACCGCGACCGCAGCGGCGGTGACGTGTCCGTCCTCGGCTTCGATCCGGGCAGGCGCGAGCGCGGGTTTCGCGAGCGGATCGGGATCGTCCTGCAGGAGGGCGGCGTGGAGGGCACGTTCACCGTGCGCGAGGCGCTCGCCACCTACGGAGCGGCCTACCGGTCGCCCCGTCGCCCCGACGAGGTAATCGACCTGGTGGGCCTCGCCGAGAAGCGCGACGAGCGAATCGAGAGCCTTTCGGGCGGCCAGCGGCGCCGGCTCGACCTGGCACTGGGCATCGTCGGCGACCCGGACCTGATCTTCCTCGACGAGCCCACCACCGGCTTCGACCCGTCGGCCCGCCGGCGCTCCTGGGAGCTGATCGAAAGCCTGAAGGAGCTGGGCAAGACGATCCTGCTGACCACCCACTACATGGACGAGGCGCAGAACCTCGCGGACCGCGTCGCGGTGATCGCGAAGGGCGTGATCGTCGCCGAGGGCAGTCCCGACTCCATCGCCGGGCGGAACGTCGGGCTGGCGCGGGTCTCGTTCAGGGTCCCCGCGGGGCACTCGGCGAACGAACTGCCCCTGCCCCGGGAGGCGCAGCCCTCGGACGGCTTCGTCTCGTTCGAGACCGAGACTCCCACCGCCGCGCTTGCGCCGCTGACCCAATGGGCGCATTCGAAGGGAGCCGAGCTCGAGGGCCTCGAGGTATCGCGGCCCTCGCTCGAGGACGTCTACATCGACCTCACGAGGGCGGAGGACTGATGCCGGCCCGCGCCGCCGACCTGCGCCTGTTCGTCGTCTGGACGGGCGCGAGGCTGCGATCCCTTCGGCGCATCCCGCGCGCCAGCTTCTTCACCTTCGTCTTCCCGCTGATCCTGTTCGTCCTCATCGGCGGCGTCAACAGCGGCGACATCAAGATCGCCGAGAACCCCGTCGTGCGCATCGACGCCGCGCAGTACTTCGCGCCGTCCATCGCGATCTTCAGCCTGCTCACCGCCTGCTACACGTCGCTGATCTTCGCCATGGCGAACGCGAAGGAGCAGGGGATCCTCAAGCGCGTGCGCGGGACGCCCCTGCCGCCCACGATCTACGTCGTGGCGATGATGACGGCGTCCGTCCTCGCGGGCATGGCCGCCGTCACGCTCATGTTCGCGGTGGCCGTGACCCTCTTCGGCGTCCACATCTACGCGAACCTGCTGCCGGCCGCGATCTTCACCCTCGCCCTGGGCGGCTACGCGCTCGCGGCGATGGGGATGCTGGTCTCGACCTTCGTCAAGAAGGCCGACTCCGCACCCGCGGTCGCCAACATCACCATGTTCCCGATCCTGTTCCTGTCGGGAATCTTCTTCCCAACGGTGGGCTTTCCCAACTGGCTGCAGAAGGCGGTGGACGTCTTCCCGGTTAGCCACCTCCGAGACGCGTTCGCCGGTTGCTTCAGCCCGTTCACCACGGGCTCGGGCTTCGCCTGGAGTGACCTCGCGGTCGTGGCGGCGTGGCTGGTCGGCGCCGGCATCCTCGCCGCCCGGCGCTTCCGCTTCGAGCACGAGAGCGGCTAGCTGAGCTAGCCGCGGATGATCTCGGCCGCGATCTGGGCGGCCTCGGTCGGCGAGGTGCCGACCCGCACGCCCTGGGCCTCCAGAGCGTCCTTCTTGGCCTGGGCGGTCCCCGTCGAGCCGGAGATGATCGCCCCGGCGTGGCCCATCTGCTTGCCGGGCGGGGCCGTGAAGCCGGCGATGTAGCCGACCACGGGCTTGGAGACGTTGGCGGCGATGAAGTCGGCCGCGCGCTCCTCGGCGTCGCCGCCGATCTCGCCGACCATCACGATCAGCTCGGTCTCGGGGTCGGCCTCGTACAGGGTCAGGATGTCGATGAAGTCCGAGCCGATGATCGGGTCGCCGCCGATGCCGACGATGGAGGAGTTGCCCAGGCCGGCCTGCTTCAGCTCGTTGCCGATCTGGTAGGTCAGCGTGCCCGACTTGGAGACCACGCCGATCTTGCCGGAGTCGAAGAACTGGGCGGGGATGATCCCCACGTTCGCCTTGCCGGGCGAGAGCACGCCCGGGCAGTTCGGGCCGATCAGCCGTACACCCCGCTCGCGCGCCTTCCAGTAGGTGGGGAGCATGTCCATCACGGGAATGCCCTCGGTGATGGCGATGACGGTGCCGACGCCCGACTCGATCGCCTCGTTGATGGCCGCGGCGGCGAACCGGGCCGGCACGAAGATCATCGAGGTGTTCGCGCCGCGCTCGTCGACGGCGTCCTTGATGGCGTCGAAGATCGGCACCCCCTCGACGTCCTGGCCGGCTTTGCCGGGCGTGACGCCGGCGACCAGGTCGGTTCCGTAGTCGCGGTTGCGGAGCCCGTGGAAGCTGCCCTCGCGCCCGGTCAGGCCCGACACGACGAGCTTCGTATCGCTGTCGATGATGATGCTCATCCAGAACCCTCGGCGAGCTCCACGACCTTCTTGGCGGCCCCGAGCATCGTCGACTCCTGGTGGAGGTTCGGGAGGTCCGCCTCGGCGAGGAGCTTCAGCCCCTCCTCCGAGTTGGTCCCGTCGAGGCGGACGACCAGCGGTACGGTGAGGTCCACCTGCTTCGACGCCTCGATGATCCCGCGCGCGACCTCGTCGCAGCGGGTGATGCCGCCGAAGATGTTGAAGAGGATTGCCTTGACCTTCTCGTCGGAGGTGATGACCTCCAGCGCGTCGATGATCGCCTCCGCCTTGGAGCCGCCGCCGGCGTCCAGGAAGTTTGCGGGTGAGCCGCCGGCCTGGGCGACGACGTCGAGGGTCGACATGCAGAGCCCTGCGCCGTTGCCGAGGATGCCGACGTCGCCCTCGAGCTTGACGTAGGTGATGCCCCTCTCCTTGGCCATCGCCTCCTGCGGGTCCTCGGCGGCGGAGTCGTCGAGCTCGGCGAGGTCCGGGTGGCGGAACATCGCGTTGCCGTCGATGGTGACCTTGGAGTCGAGGGCCATGACCTTGCGGTCGCCCGTGACGATCAGCGGGTTGATCTCGATCAACGTCGCGTCCTCGGTGGTGGCGACCTCGTAGAGCTTCTCCAGCATCTCGGCGATGCCGTCGCGGACGTCCTCGTCGATGCCCGCGTCGGCGGCCAGCTGGATGCCGAGCTCGCGGGTCATGCCGTCGTTCGGGTCGAGGTGGCGGCGCACCAGCGCGTCGGGGTCGGACTCGGCCACTGCCTCGACATCCATCCCCCCCATGCGGGTGACCATCGCCAGCAGCTTCTTCTCGGAGCGGTCGAGGATGATCGACGCGTAGTGCTCGGCGGCGATGTCGGAAGCGGCCTCGATCCACAGCTCTCCGACCGTGAAGCCCTTGATGTCCATGCCGAGGATCGCTCCGGCGTGGGTGCGCGCCTCGCCCTCGTCGGCGGCGAGCTTGATGCCGCCCGCCTTGCCGCGCCCGCCGATGCGGACCTGCGCCTTGATGGCGCACGGATAGCCGATGTCGTTGGCGGCGGCGACCGCGTCGTCGACGGTCTTGGCGTGCTTGCCGTTCGGCACGGGGACGCCGTGCTTGGCGAACAGCTCCTTGCCCTGGTATTCGAGGAGGTCCATAGAGCGCGCAGGACAGTAACGGAAGCCCGCGAGGCCAGGCTCAGACCGTGGTGGCGGCCTCCAGCCTCGCGACCGACTCCGGGTCGTGCGACGGCAGGTAGACGGTGGGGTGCTCGCGCGTGTGGGCGAGGATCCGCTGGAGGGTCGCAAGGTGGACCTTTGGCTTGGGCCCGATCGCGTCGGGGCGGAGGGCCCGGAGCTGCTCGAGCGAGTCGGTCGCGTCGCCGGCCAGCATCACGTGCCTGCCCTCGTCGTCGACGCAGATGACCGACAGGTGACCGGGCGTGTGACCGGGCGTCGGGACGGCGAGCACCCGGCCGTCGCCGGTCAGCGGCCGGCTCGCCGGGAAGGCGCCGAACGCAGGGCCGTCGATCTCGATGGGCTCGAAGTGCACGCCCTCGGGGATCGGCTGGCCCAGCATCCGGGCGAAGAAACGAGATACCGCGCTCTTCGAATACGCCAGCTCCTCGCGGGCCACCAGCACCGGGCTGCCGTCGAGATGAACGGCCCCGTCCATGTGGTCCCCGTGCATGTGGGTGAGGATGATCGTGTCGATGTCCGCCGGCGCGACGCCCACCGCGGCGAGGGCCCGATCGAGCTCATCGGCGCGGCGCACCTGGAACTTCGCGAACGGAACGTCACCCACCGTGGCCACCTCGCCCGTGTCGACCAGGATCCGCTTGCCGTCGTGCTCGATCAGCCAGGCGTGGATCGGCATCGGCTCGTCGACGAACTCGCCGGGCAGGAAGAGCGCCGGCTGGCGCAGCGGCCCGCGGCGGGGATGCAGGAACGCATCCTTCAGGCGAACGACACCGGTGTTGAGGACGTGGATCTTCAAGGTCGCGACCAACCTATCCCAGGGCGCCCGAGCCGGGGCGCAGAATGACGGGCATGCCCACGGCCCCGGATCGTCAACTCCGCCTCCTGATCGCTCCCGATTCGTTCAAGGGGACGTTCTCCGCCCCGGAGGTGGCCAGAGCCATCGGCGCCGGCGCGGCTGACGCGGGCGCCGCCGCGGACCTCTGCCCCGTGGCCGACGGTGGCGAGGGAACGGCGGGGGTGCTCGGGGCCACGCTGGGCGGACGAGCCATGCGGGCCGCTGTCCATGACCCGCTGGGCCGGACCATCGAAGCCGAGTACGTGCTGCTGGACAGCGGCGCGGCGGTGATCGACACCGCCGCCGCCTCTGGGCTCCCGCTCGTAGCGGAGGCGGAGCGCGACGCGGAGGCGGCTAGCACCCAGGGAACCGGCGAGCTCATCGCCGCCGCGATCGACGGCGGAGCACGCAGGGTGATCGTCGGCTGCGGCGGCAGCGCCACGACCGACGGCGGCGCCGGGGCCATCGAGGCTCTGCGCCAGCGCGGCGGATCCCGCGGCGCGGCGATCGAGGTGCTGTGCGACGTCGAGACCCCCTTCGAGGAGGCGGCGGCCGTGTTCGCTGCGCAGAAGGGCGCCAACCCGGCGGCCGTTCGCCGCCTGTCCGAGCGTTTGGAGCGGTTCGCCGGCGAGTTGCCGCGCGACCCGCGGGGCGTGGCGATGAGCGGCTGCGCGGGCGGGCTGTCGGGCGGGCTGTGGGCCACCTTTGGCGCGGAGCTCCGCCCGGGGGCGGACTTCGTGCTGGAGCTTGTGGGCTTCGAGCGGCGGCTTCGAGCGGCAGACGCCGCGATCACCGGCGAGGGCCGCATCGACGTCCAGAGCCTGCAGGGAAAGGTCGTCGGCCGCATCGCGGCCGCCTGCGGCGCCGCCGGGCGCGACCTGCACGTGCTGGTCGGCCAGGACGGGCTCGATCGCGCCGCGATCGGGGGCCTGCCCATCCGCTCGGTGCGCGAGGCGCCCACGCTCGAAGCCCTGCGCGCAGGGGGCGCGGCCGTTGCGCGCAGGGGCTGGGACGACCGGGGCAACGCGGCGGCCCGAGCCCCCTTGTCATAATGCCGCGCCCCATGGCACTGCCCTCGCTGAAGACCATCAAGTGGGTCACCACCGACTGCTACGGCACCCTGATCGACTGGGAGAAGGGCCTGTCCGAGGCGTTCAAGCGCGAGGCCGACCGCGATGGCCTCTCGATCGACGACGCCGCGCTGGTCAGCAGGTTCCTGGAGGTCGAGGCCGAGGTGATGGCCGGCTCGTATGAGCTCTACGCCGAGGTCATGCGCCGGGCGGGCGTGAAGGTTGCCGAGGAGATCGGCTGGCGGCTGGAGCCGTCCCGGGCCCAGTTCCTCCCCGACAGCGTGGCCGCGTGGCAGCCCTTCCGCGAGGCCAACGCCGCGATGGACCGGCTCTCCGGCCGCTACAACGTCGGCATCGTCTCCAACGTCGACGACAAGCTCCTGGGCGTCTCGAGGCGCCATCTGCGCACCGAGCTCGACCTCGTCGTCACCGCTCAGCAGGTCCGCTCCTACAAGCCGGACCCCGCCCACTTCAAGGAGGCGGCGCGCCGGATCGGCGGCAAGAAGGGCTGGGTTCACATCGCCGCCGGCTACGACGCCGACGTCGCGCCGCTTCTCAAGATGAACGTGCCCGTGATCTGGGTGAACCGCCACGGCGAGAAGCTCGAGGGCCGCAAGGCGCCGTCCGCCACCGTCAAGACCTTCCGCGAGGCGGCCAAGAAGCTCGGTGCCGGCGGCTGACGCCGCCCCGTTCGCCCGCGATCGCGCCGACGAGGCGATGCTGGCTCGCGCCCACGGGCGCTTCGCCGCCGACCGCAGGCGCCCGCGTGCCTCGCGCGAGGGCGGCGCGCTCCCGAACCTGATCGTCATCGGCGGCCTGAAGTGCGGGACCACCAGCCTGCATCACTACCTCAGCCTGCATCCCGAGATCGCGATGTCGCGGCCGAAGGAGCTGAATTTCTTCGTCGCCGAGCTCAACCACGACCTCGGCGAGGGCTGGTACCGAAGCCACTTCGACCCCTCCGCCCCGGTGCGGGGGGAGACCTCGCCGCACTACACCGCCCGTCCGCGGCTCGACGGGGTCGCCGAGCGGATGCACGCGCTGATTCCCGGCGCCCGCCTGATCTACGCCGTGCGCGACCCCGTCTCGCGCCTGCTCTCCCACCACCTGCACAACGTCGGCGGCGGCTACGAGAGTCGTTCGCTGGACGAGGTGCTCCAGGCCGATTCCAGCGCCTACGTCGACCGGGGCCGCTACGCCTTCCAGCTCGAGCCCTATCTGGACGCGTTCGGGGCCGGCGCGATCGCCATCGTCACCCAGGACGAGCTCCGCGACAACCGCGAGGAGACCATGGCGCGCCTGTTCGAGTTCGCGGGGGTCGACGCGAGCTTCACCTCCCCCGAGTTCGACCGCCAGTGGGAGACCGGCTCGGCCAAGGGGTCGAGTGGCTTTCGCCTGATGGACCGCGCGGTGCGGCTGCCTGGGCTGCGCGCGATCGATCGGGTCTTCGACCGCCTGCCCGAGTCGCTGCGCTGGCGGGTCGAGCGGATCGTGCACGACCCCGACAAGGGCGAGGCGCCGAAACCGATGCTCTCGGCGGCGCAGCGCGAGCACCTGATCGAGGTCTTCGGGACCGACGTGGCAAGGCTCGAGGAGATCGCCGGGCGCCGGTTTGGCTGGCTCGGCACGGCGGCGTAGGCTGCCCGCATGTCCGCGAGCGACGTCGAGCTGGTCGAATCGACCTTCCGCAAGCTCTCCGAACGGGGCGTCGACTACGTCGCCGAGGACTTCCACCCCGACTTCGAGTTCACGACGCCTCCTCAGCTGGCCAGCGAGCCGGGAACGTACCGCGGGACGGAGGGGGTTCAGCGCTGGTTCGACAGCTTCTACGAGGCAATGGATCAGGTGGCTGTCGTCCCCACCGAGATCGTCGACGCCGGGCCGGGAAAGGTGGCCCTGGCGATTCAGCTGCAGACTCGCGGTCGCTCCACGGGCCTGGAGCTGACCCAGGACGCCGCGTTGCTGGCCCTGGTCGACAATGGGAAGTTCCGGCGCTTCGAGGTCGTCGCGACCCTTGCCGACGCGTTGGCCCTCGCGGACGAGGAGGAGCGCGCGTGAGGGTGGCCGTCGCAGCGGACGAGCGGACCGGCGTCGCGGAGAGCGTCGTGGCGGAGCTCGAGCGGCGCGGACACGAGGCTTTGCCGCACGGAGCGCTGGCCGAGGGCGAGCGCGACGACTGGGCGTGGGCAAGCGAGGCGGCGGCGCGCGACGTCGCCGAGGGGCGGGCCGAGCAGGCCGTCGTCTGCTGCTGGACCGGAACGGGCGCCTCGATCGCGGCGAACAAGGTCGGCGGCGTGCGCGCCGCCCTGTGCCCCGACGCGCAGACCGCCGCCGGAGCCCGCCGCTGGAACGACGCCAACGCGCTGGCGCTGAGCCTGAGATCAACCTCCGAGGCCGAGCTCACCGAGATCCTCGACGCCTGGTTCGGCGCCGAGCCCAGCGACGAGAAGGACGACCGCGCCAACGTCGACCACCTCGAGGACATCGGATGATTCGGCGCCTGCTCCCCGACGCCGCCGAGACGAGCATCGCCGGCGAGGCCGCGGCGCTCGACTTCGTCTCGGGAGCGCACCCCGATCGCCCCTACGTGGTCACGAACTTCGCGCTGACTCTCGACGGGCACGCGACGATCGCCGGACGGTCGGGCTCGATCGGCACCGACACCGACACGCAGATGCTGGTGGGGCTGCGTACCCGCGTCGACGCCCTGATGATCGGCGCCGGGACGATGCGCGCCGAGCGCTACGGGCGGATCATGGGCGACCCCGCGAAGCGCGAGCAGCGCGAGGCGGAGGGGCTGCCGGCCCATCCCCTGATGGTGATCGTCTCCGGCCGCCTGGACCTGCCCTGGGACGCCTCGCTCTTCACCGAGGGCGACGGCGAGGTCCTGATCTTCACGGCATCCGACGTCGAGCCGCCGCAGACCCGCACGCCGCTGACGGTGGAGCGCCACGAGGGCGCTGTCGACCTGGTGGCGGCCATGAAGGCGCTACGAGAGCGCGGGGTTCGGGCGCTGCTCTGCGAGGGCGGGCCCCGCCTGCACGCGCAGTTGCTCGACGAGCTGCTCGTCGACGAGCTCTTCGTTACTCACGCGCCCAAGCTCGCCGGCGGCCAGGGTCCCGGCCTCGTGTCGGGATTGCGCGAGGCGGAGCGAACGCTCGAGCTGGTCTCGCTCGTCGCCAACGACGAGACGGGTGAGCTCTTCGGGCGCTACCGCGTGGCGAACTGAGCGCGCCCGGCCTCAGTCCGGAGCGGGGATGAGGCCCGCCTCCTCCACCCGGCGCTCGCCGCGGCGCAGCATCCGCAGCCCCAGGATCGTGGCGCCGAGGATCGCCGAGGCCCCCAGGCTGACCTGCACGGAGAGCACGCCCTCGGGAGTCCAGTAGACGTCGCGGAGGTCGAGCAGGAGCGCCGCCTCGTCGAAGGTCAGCCCCATCCCGGCGCCGAAGGGCACCGCAAGCGCCTTCTCGATCGACTCGTTCTCGGCAACCAGGCCGGCGCCGCCGGAGACGAACGCGATCAAGATTCCCGGGACGAAGTGGTGGATGTGCCGGCCGCCCACGCTGACGTTCCCTGCCGGCCACCAGCCGCCGCGGATGCCGGCCGTCGAGATCCGCATGAGCGCGAAGCCGCCGACGAATCCCGAGAGCATGTTGAACAGCACCGTCTCCCCTCTCGACGCCGCTCCGTAGCCCTCGACCACCACGTTGACTGCGTCCTGGGTCGCGATCTGAGCGGCGGCGATCGCGTACTCGGCCGTGTCGAGGGCGCCCTCCGGGGTCTCATCCTCGTTCACGCGCCTGCGCGTCAGGCGGGCGACCTCGCCGGCGATCACGGTTCCCACGGTCGCGACGGCGCCCGCGGCGAGCGCCAGGGTGACCCGGTCGTAGCGGCGCTTTCGGCGTGCAGGACGGACGATGGACAGATGATCGCGCCAGCCGATGACGCCAAGCGTGACGAGAGTGAAACTAAAGGGGTCTGACCCCTTTGTGACGGAAGTGAAACTAAAGGGGTCTGACCCCGTTAGAGGCGGACGAGGTTGTCGGCGGTGATGCCGCGGGTGACGCCGCGCAGGTCGAGGACCAGCTCGGAGTCGGCCACGAGCTTGGCGTAGTCCACCGATGGGTGCGCGGTCACGACGCAGGCGATGTCGGCCTCGGACACGCCCTCGTCGAGGGAGACGGACGACAGGCCGAAGCTCGAGAGGTCGGGCACGTGGGGGTCGTGGTAGGAGACGTCGGCGCCGCGCTCGTGCAGCAGCTTGATGATCTTGAGCGCCGGCGATTCGCGCAGGTCCCCCACCCCGGCCTTGTAGGACACCCCGAGGAGCAGCACCTTCGAGTCGCGCAGCGGCTTGCGCACGTCGTTGAGCGCCTCCTCGATCCGCTGCACGCAGAAGTGCGGCTGCGCCTGGTTGAGCTTGCCGGCCAGCTCGATGAACTCGGTGTAGAAGTCGTGCTCGCGGGCCTTGTAGGCGAGGTAGAACGGATCGACCGGCAGGCAGTGCCCGCCCATGCCGGGGCCCGGCTCGAAGCGCATGAACCCGAACGGCTTGGTGGAGGCGGCGTCGATGACCTCCCAGATGTCGATGCCAAGCCGATGGCAGAGCATCGCCATCTCGTTGACGAGGGCGATGTTGACCGAGCGGAAGATGTTCTCGAGCAGCTTCGACAGCTCGGCCGCCTCGAGCGTCGAGACCTCCACCACCTCGTCGCAGATGATGCTGTAGAGGGCTGCCGCCCGCTCGCGGCAGGCATCGGTAAGCCCGCCCACGACCTTGGGCGTTGTGCGCACCGTGTAGTCGGTGCGGCCCGGGTCGATGCGCTCGGGCGAGAAGGCGAGATTGAAGTCGGTGCCGGCGGCCAGCCCCGACTCCTCGAGGATCGGCTTCAGCCGCTCGCGGGTGGTTCCCGGGTAGGTGGTCGACTCGACGGCCACGAGCCTGCCCTCGTGCAGGACGCGCGAGAGCGCGCTCGCCGCGCCGACGAGATAGGAGAGGTCGGGCTCGCGGTGCCCGGTCAGCGGGGTCGGGACGCAGATGATGATCGCCTCGCATGCGGCCAGGGCGCGGTATTCGTCGCTCGCCGTGAAGCGCGCCGCGACCGCCCGCAGGCGATCGGACGGGATGTCCTCGATGTCGCTCTCGGAGCGGCGCAGGCGTTCGACGCGCTCGCTGTTGACGTCGACGCCGACGACCTCGCTGCCCGCCTCGGCAAAGGCGACGGCGAGCGGCAGGCCGACATAGCCCAGGCCGATGATTCCAACCTTCACCCGGCTGAGTCTAGGCGCCCGGTGCGCTCGGTCAGACGGGAATCAGGCGTCTGGCAGCCGGTTTGCGGCCACGGCGGCGAGCAAAGCCGCCACTGCCTCCGATGGCGCATCGGACAGGTTGGCGTCGGCCAGCAGCGCGTGGATGCGCGCGTTGCCGCCCTCGCCGGGCGCCGGCGCGCAGCGATACAGGGGAACGTGGAGCTTCGTCGCGACCAGGGCGGCCGCCAGCGCGTGGTCGTCGTCGCCGGTGAGGACCGCTGCCTGCGCGGGGCGCGCCTCGAGGTCGTTCTCCGCCGTCCGCAGCGCCTCGGCCATCCGGCCCAGGGCGGTAGCGCCGCCCGTCCGGGCCAGGTCGAGCACCCGCGCCTTCGGCGCCCGCGGCTCCCAGCTCCTCGACGAGGGCGGCGACTCGCTCGCTTCCCTCCAGGCTCTCCACGAGGACGATCACGGCTGAAGCGTTGCGGATACGAACCGTGGATGCGGCCAGCCACGAATCCCGGCGGCGTGATGCTTCGAGAATCTCCTGCGGACGGCTTCGCCGTCCTTACATGCTGGTTTCGGACCTAAAGGTCCTCACTTACGGATATTGGGAGCCGGCCGGCTAGCTGCCAGGGCGGTCCGGGGCTGTCCCGGCAGCGCCTGCTCCCGGGAAGCGCCCCGGTCGCGCGTCCCATCCGAGCGCAGGTTCTCGGACGAGTCGGCGGTGTCGAGATCACCGCGCCGCGGACGGTAGACAGGCGCCCGGACGTCCAGGAATGGAAACGGCCCGCCGATGGCGGGCCGTTTCCGGGTGCCTGATGGTCGCTGACCGTCAGCTAGTGATGCGAGTACCGCCTTGCGACGACTCGCGCGCGCTTGAAGTCAACGGAGGCGCCGGGGATGACCTCGGCTCCGTTCGTGAACTCCGCGGTGACCTGGATCCGGTAGGTGTGGCCGCGGCGCAGTGCCCGGACCGCCTGCCTCGGCCCGACCCTGGTGTAGCCCGCGGTCGGCGCCAGGTTCTCATGGTGCACCGCCTCGGCAACCGAGTTGCCGGTCTTGGCGCTGATGACATTGGCGCTGTAGGTGGCGGAGTTGCCCGCAACCGCGAGCAGGTCGCCCGTGTCCGCGCGACGCCGCATCACGAACTTGACGTCAGGAGCCCTCTTGCCCTCGGCGCCGTGGTAGGTGAATGCGTTGCTGGTCCAGGTGACCGTCGTCGTGGCGCCGACTCCCGTCAGCGATCCGAGCGATGCATGCAGCACCGGCCTGTTCGACTTCGATTTCCCGACGGCGGTGCTCGCCGACGGACACGTCAGCGTCTGCAGGCAGAGCCCGCCATGCGTCACGGAAGAGCTCCAGCCGGTCGGCTCGTAGCCCGTCCTCATTGTCTTCGCTCCGGCAGGCGCGGCGAGCGCCAGAACCAGTCCGGAAGTCGCCAGCAATGCGACGCCGAAGCGGAGGTTGGGTCGAATACCCATGTTTTTCCGTCCTTCCACCGCATCGCCTGCGCCCCAGCGACGACGCGGCCCCTACCCATTTCCCGTTTGGGGGGCGCGCCGGGAACCTACCCCATTTCGGTTACCCCATTCGCTCGCATATCCGTCCACCTCGGCGAAACCCGCCAAGACCTCGTAAACGACCCGCGAAGGGGCGCGTTTGGGCGGGACGTTGCAGGTTTCCAATAGGGTCCGGCCATGGCCACCGTGCGCGACGCCAGCCTCGACCTGCTGCGGCGCCACGGCATGACGACGATGTTCGGCAACCCGGGATCGACCGAGCTGCCGATGCTCGCCGACTTCCCCGACGACTTCCGCTACTTCCTCGGCCTGCAGGAGGCCGTGGCCGTCGGGATGGCCGACGGCTATGCCCAGGCGAGCGGGACCGTCGGGCACGTGAACCTCCACACGGCCCCCGGCGTCGGCAACGGGATGGGCGCGATCTTCAACGCCCAGGCCAACCACACCCCCCTGCTCGTGACGGCCGGCCAGCAGGCGCGCGAGCTGGTGACGCTGCAGGCCAACCTCACCAACCGCGACGCGACGCGCATGCCGCACCCGCTGGTGAAGTGGAGCTACGAGCCGCCCCGCGCCGAAGACGTGCCGCTGGCCCTCGGTCACGCCATCCACCTCGCCTCGAGCCCGGCGAAGGGCCCCGCCTTCGTCTCGATCCCGATGGACGACTGGGGCCGGGAGGTCGACGAGGCCGCGGCGCGCGAGGCGATCGAGCGCTCCGTCAGCGCGGCGACGGGGCCCGACCCGAGCGCCCTCGACGAGCTCGCCAAGGCCCTGGAGGAGGCAGCGAACCCGGTGCTGATCGCCGGGCCCGACATCGACGCCAGCGGCGCCTGGGACCTGGCGGTGAGCCTCGCCGAGCGCCAGCGACTGGCCGTCTTCGCCATCCCGGCGCCCGGCGGCGGCCGGCTGGGCTTCCCCGAGGGCCACCCGAACTTCCGCGGCGTCCTGCCGCCTGCGATCGGCCCGGTGTCCGAGACCCTCAAGGGGCGTGACCTCGTGCTGGTGATCGGCTCCTCGGTGTTCCCCTACTACCCCAACATCCCCGGGCCGCTGCTGCCCGAGGGCGCGTCGCTGGTGCAGATCACGTCCGATCCCGACGAGGCGGCGCGCGCGCCCATGGGCAACGCGATCCTCGGCGACGTGCGGCTGGCCCTGGGCGGCCTGCTCGACCGCGTCGGCGAGTCCTCCCGCGACCCGGGCGAGTCGCTGCCGGACCCGATCGCCGGCGAGGAGCAGGATCCGGTCACCGGCACGGCGGCCATGCACGCGCTGGGGCAGGCGTTCGGAGACGACGCGATCGCGGTGGTGGAGTCGCCCTCGTGCACGCTCGCGCTGCGAAACCAGCTGCGGATCTCGAGGCCCGGCAGCTACTACTTCGGCGCCGGCGGCGGCCTGGGCTTCGGCCTCGCCGCGGCCCTCGGCGTGCAGATCGCCCAGCCGGACCGCCCGGTGGTGTGCGTCCTTGGCGAGGGCTCGGCGCAGTACGCGGTGACGGGCTTCTGGAGCGCCGCCGCCTACAAGCTCCCGGTCACGTTCCTCGTGCTGCGAAACAGCGAGTACGCGATCCTCAAGTGGTTCGCGTCCATCGAGGGCGTGGGTGGCGCGCCCGGCGCTCGACCTGCCGGCCCTCGGCTGCGTCGACGTCGCCAGGGGCTACGGGATCGACGCAAGGGAGATCGCGGGCGGCCACGACGAGCTCGTCGAGGCCCTGCGCGACGCCATCGGCTCCGGCGAGCCGCGCCTGCTCGAGGTCCCGGTGGCGCCGGGAATGTGGCTCTTCTAGCGCCGCCGTGGCCCTCCTGGATCCGCCCCTCCTGCGCCCGGCTTCCGAAGGGCCGCTCGACGACCGCGCGCCGGACTGGGTGGCGGCGGGCAGCCCGCAGCCGCTGCGTGGCGACCTCGAGGCGCTGCTGGGCGCCGACCGCGTGCTCTCGCGGCCCATCGACCTGATCCGCTACTCCTCGGATGCGAGCCCTTACCGGCTGATCCCGAAGGCCGTGGTGATTGCACACGACGCCGCCGACGTCGCGCGAGTCCTGGCCTACGGCCGGCGGGAGGGGGTGCCGGTGACCCTTCGCGGCGGCGGCACCAGCCTCAACGGGCAGGGCCAGGGCGGCGGAATCCTGGTGGACGTCCGCCGCCATTTCAGCGGCGTCGAGGCGCTGGACGACGGCGAGCGGGTGCGGGTGAGGCCGGGGACGATCCTGGGGCACGCCAACCGCGTGCTCGCGCCCCACGGGCGCAAGCTCGGGCCCGACCCCGCCAGCACCGACATCGCGACCGTCGGCGGCGTGATCGCGAACAACTCCGGCGGGATGCGCTGCGGCACCACGCGCGACTCGTACTCCACCGTGGAGTCGATGGTGCTCGTCCTGCCCTCCGGCACGGTCGTCGACACCGCGGCGGCCGGCGCCGAGGAGCGCTTCGCCGCCGAGGAGCCCGAGCTCGCGGCGGAGCTGCTCGCGATCCGCGAGGAGATCGTCGCCGACTCGGGGCTCGCCGAGCGGATCCGCGCCAAGTTCCAGATCAAGAACACCACCGGCTACCGGCTTTGCGCCTTCCTCGACGCCGAGACCCCGGTCGAGATCCTGCGCCGGCTGATCGTGGGCTCGGAGGGCACGCTGGCGTTCGTCGCCGAGGCCACGCTCGTGACGGTGCCGATGCCGAAGCGCACGACCCTCGCCTGGCTTCACTTCCCTGACGTGCCGACAGCCGTCGCGCCGGTGAACGCGCTGGTCGAGGCGGGCGCCACCGCCGTCGAGCTCATGGTCGCGCCCGCGCTGATCGCCGCGGGGTATTCGATCGCAGGGTGCCCCCGAGTACTTCCGCGAGCTCGACCCGAACAGCGCGGCGCTGCTGGTGGAGTTCGGCGGCTCCGGCGAGGACGAGCTTGCCGCTCAGGAGAAGGTCGCGCTCGAGCTGGCGGGCGAGGGGCTGATCCAGGCGGCCGAGTTCACGCGCGACCCCGAGCGAGTGGAGCTGTACTGGCGCATTCGCGAGGGCCTGCACGGCCTGGCCGGGCGCCTGCGGCTGCCCGGCACGGCGCTGATCGTCGAAGACGTCTGCGTGCCCCCGGCGCGAATCGCGGAGGCCACCGAGGACCTCAGGGCCCTCCTCGGCGAGCACGGCTTCCTGCCCGGCGCGGCCGGCCACGCCTCGGCCGGCAACCTGCACTTCATGCTCACGCCCGACTTCGCCAAGCAGGAGGACGTCGAGCGCTACGAGGCGTTCATGAAGGGGCTCGTGGAGCTCATCCTCGACAAGTACGACGGCTCGCTGAAGGCCGAGCACGGCACCGGCGTGAACATGGCGCCCTTCGTCGAGCGCGAGTGGGGCACGAAGGCGACCGAGCTGATGTGGAGGGTCAAGCGCGCGGCCGACCCCGACGGCGTGCTGGCGCCGGGCGTGCTCCTGAACTCCGACCCCGGTTGCCACCTGCAGAACCTCAGGACCACCCCGCCGATCGAGGAGGAGGCGACCGCGTGCGTGGAGTGCGGGTTCTGCGAGCCCGTGTGCCCCAGCCGTCACCTGACAACCACTCCCCGCCAGCGCATCGCGATTCGCCGCGAGATGGCGCGCCAGGGCCAGGGCTCGCCCGTTTACGAGGCCCTGGTCGCCGACTACGAGTACGACGCTTTGGAGACCTGCGCCGCCGACGGCTCGTGCCGGCTGGCCTGCCCGGTCGGGATCGACACCGGCAAGCTGGTCAAGGGCTATCGGTCCGAGCAGCACACCGAGCGGGCCGATCGCGTGGCGCTGGCCGTGGCCAAGCGCTGGGAGGCCGTCGAGCGAGGCGCCCGCGCAGGCCTGCGCGCGGGTGCGGCCGCCGCGAGCGTGGCGGGCCGCGCGCCGGTCACCGGCGTCTCACGCGCGGCCAAGCGGCTGATCGGGCGCGAGCTGGTGCCCGAGTGGGGCGAGGCGATGCCGCCCGCCGCGTCCCCTGAGCTCCCGGCGACAACGCGTGAGGGCGCGGCGGCCGTCTACATGCCCGCGTGCATCAACCGGATGATGGGGCCCGCCGGCAACGCCGGGCCCAGCGTGCCCGAAGCGCTCGTGGAGGTCTCGCGGCGGGCCGGCAAGCCGGTGTGGATCCCGCCGGACGCCGCCGGCACCTGCTGCGGCACTCCCTTCAACTCCAAGGGCTTCGGCCGCGCCCACGAGTGGATGGCCCGGCACACGCTGGAGAACCTCTGGCGCTGGACCGAGGAGGGGGCGCTGCCCCTGGTGATCGACGCGAGCTCGTGCGCGAACGGCCTGGTCAACGAGATCCCCGGCTCGCTGGACGACGCCGGTCGCGAGCGCCACGCCAAGCTCGAGATCCTCGACTCCGTCACCTGGGCGAGGCGCCTGCTGGAGGGCCTCGAGCCGCGGCGCCTCGGCTCGATCGCCGTCCACCCCACCTGCTCCACCCGCCACCTCGGGCTCGCACCGGAGCTCGCGAAGCTGGCCGGCGAGATGGCGGAGGCCGTCGTGATCCCGCGCTCGGCGACCTGCTGCGGGTTCGCCGGCGACCGGGGCTTCCTGCACCCCGAGCTGACCGACTCGGCGACGCGCCAGGAGGCCGCCGAGCTTGCCGGCAGCGAGCATGACGCCTACGTCTCGTCGAACCGCACGTGCGAGATCGGCCTGGAGCGCGCCACGGGCAGGCGCTTTCGCGCCGCGATCCAGGTGCTCGAGGAGCTGACCCGCTAGGGCCTCAGGCCGATTCGGCCGTCCGCTTCAACCCGTCGGTCGGGTCCTTCGTCATCGCGTCCTTGACGATTCCCATCGCCGGTCCGCGCAGCAGCAGGCCCAGCACGCGCCCCGGGTCGCCGTCCAGGGAGAAGGTGGCGCGGGTGCGCCCCTCGTCCAGGGCCTCGAAGGCCCAGCTGCCGGTCAGCGACTTCAGCTCGCCCTTCTCCTGCTCCCAGGTCATCCCGTCCGGGGGCTGATAGGCGAAGCGCAGCAGGGTTCGCACCTTCTTGACCTTGGCGTCGGTGACCTCCTCGACGAGGACCGCACGGCCCTCCGAGTCGGTTTCGAGCACCTCGATCTCCACGACCTGATTGCGCCAGCGCTCGGCGCCGGGGACGTCGGCGGCGATGGCGTACACCCGGTCGAGCGGAGCGTCGATCTCGACCGAGCGGCTGGCTTCGATGCGGGCCACGCGGGCACCTTACCGCGGGCCGATCATTCGATCTGCTGATATGAAAGTCGATGACCGATTCGGGGGAAAGGCCGGCCAGCATCGAGGTCGAGGGGCTGGTTCGCGAGTTCAAGAAGGGCCCGCGCGCCGTCGACGGCATCGACCTCGAGGTCGCGCCGGGCGAGATCTACGGCTTCCTGGGCCCCAACGGCGCGGGCAAGTCGACCACCGTCCTGATGCTGACGACGCTGCTGCCCCCAACCGCGGGGACGGCGCGCGTGGCCGGCTACGACATCGTCCGCGAAGGCCCGCGCGTACGCACCCACATCGGGGCCGCGCTCCAGGACGCCGCGCTCGACCCGTTCCTCACCGGGCGCGAGCACATGCGACTTCAGACCTCGCTGCACGCCGTGCCGAAGGCGGAGCGAGGCCCGCGAGGAGACGAGCTGCTCGCCCGCGTGGGCCTGTCCCAGGCGGCGGATCGCCGCGTCGGCGGCTACTCCGGCGGCATGAAGCGGCGGCTGGACCTCGCCCTGGCCCTGGTCCACAGCCCGCGGGTGCTCTTCCTCGACGAGCCGACGACCGGCCTGGACATCCAGAGCCGCACGGCGCTGTGGGACGAGGTGGCCCGCCTGGCCGCCGACGACGGCGTCACCGTCTTCCTCACCACCCAGTACCTCGAGGAGGCGGACGTCCTCGCCGACCACCTCGGGATCATCGACAACGGCCGCATCGTCGCCGAGGGCACACCGGCCGAGCTGAAGGCCGAGATCGGGCGGCCCACGGTGGAGGCGATCCCCCGCGACCCGGAGCAGAGGGGCCGCGTCGAGGAGGTCTTCGACCGCTTCGGCGAGCGCGTGACCGCGTCCCGCAATGCCGTGGCGGTGCGCCTCTCGAGCGACGACGCCAGCCTGGCCGAGGTGGTCCGCGCCCTCGACGCCGACTCGCTCGAGGTCGAGCAGCTCCAGATCCACGCCCCCACCCTCGACGACGTCTTCCTGGCGAAGACCGGCCGCAGCCTGGAGGGCGCGGACGAGGACGAGCAGCCGGAGCCCGGCGCGGAGCCGGCGCGGGTCCGATGAGCCGCTCGACGTTGGCCGAGATCGGCGTCCTGGCCCGCCGCTCGCTCACCAAGACCATTCGCCGTCCCGCGCAGCTCGTTCCCGCGCTGGTGTTCCCGCTGTTCCTGCTGGCCGTCAACTCCAGCGGCCTGGCCGACGCGACGCACCTGCCGGGCTTTCCCACCGACTCCTATTTGACCTTCGCCCTGGCCGTGCCGTTCATGCAGGGGGCGCTCTTCTCGGTGATGAACGCCGGCACCGACATGGCGATCGACATCGAGAGCGGGTTCTTCAATCGCCTGGCGCTCACCCCGCTGCGAGGCGTGGGGATCCTGGCCGGCATGCTCGCCGGGGTCGTCGGCCTCGGGCTGATCCAGGCGACGGTGTACCTGCTCGTGGGGCTCATCGCGGGCGCCAGCTTCGCGGCCGGCATCGGCGGCGTGGCGGTGATCTACGCCCTGGCGATGCTGCTGGCCGCCGGGTTCGGCTCGCTCGGAGCGTTCCTGGCGCTTCGCTTCGGCACCGCCGAGGCGGTCCAGGGCGCCTTTCCGCTCTTCTTCGTCTTCCTCTTCCTCAGCTCGATGAGCCTTCCCAGAGACCTGATTCAGACCGACTGGTTCCGGACGGTCGCCACCTACAACCCGGTCTCCTACCTGGTCGAGGGCATCCGCTCGCTGCTGGTGACGGGCTGGGACGGCGAGGCGCTGGCCCTCGCCTTCGGAGTCGGGACCGCGGTCCTCGTCGTCGGGCTCGCCGCCGCCAACTGGGCCCTGCGCGACCGGCTGGTGCGGACGTGAACGCGCATTTCCGCACCACGACCCTGGCGATCGCCTGGCGCACCATGCACCGGATCCTCACGAATCCGGCGCTCCTGCTGCCGTCGCTGATCTTTCCGCTGTTCTTCTTCACCGCGTTCGCGGGCGGCCTTTCGGCGATCTCCCACGTGCCGGGCTTCGACTTCCCCAGCGGCTACACCGCGTTCCAGTTCTGCTTCGTCCTGCTGCAGGCCTCGGCCTTCGGCGGCGTCTTCACGGGGTTCGGCATCGCGGGCGACTTCGAGTCCGGCTTCAGCCGCCGGCTCATGCTCGCCACGCCGAACCGCCTGGCGATCGTCGCGGGCTACGCGCTCGCGGGCCTCGGGCGGGCGCTGATGACGATGGCGTTGCTGTTCGTGGTCGCCCTGATCGCGGGGATGCAGGTGGACGGAGGCGGCTCCGAGCTGTTCGCCATCGTCGTGCTGGCGTGCCTCGTGAACCTGACCGCCTCGTTCTGGGCGGCCGGCGTAGGGATGCGGATCCGGTCCATCCAGGCCATGCCCCTGATGCAGCTCCCCGTGTTCCTGATCCTGTTCATGGCGCCCGTGTACGTGCCGCTCGACCTGCTCCACGGTTGGGTGGGGGTCGTCGCCCCGCTCAATCCGCTGACCCTGATCGTGGACACCGTGCGCTCGCTGATCTCCGGTGAGCCCGAGCTGGTGCTCGCCGCGCTCGCGACCGGGCTGGCCCTGGCCGGCGCCTTCGGCCTGTGGGCGATCCGCGGCATGCGCTCCGCCGAGGCGGCGGGCTAGCGCAGGCGCTCTGGCTCTTCCTGAATCTCTTGCGGACGGCTTCGCCGTCCTTACATGCTGCTTTCGGACCTAAAGGTCCTCACTAAGATTCTTGCATGAAGATCGACCAGATCCTTGCGGGCGGGGAGCCCTGCTTCTCGGTCGAGTTCTTCCCGCCGAAGACGGTCGAGGGCGTGGAGACCCTGTTCGGGACGGTCGAGGCGCTGCGGCACCTCGAGCCCTCGTTCGTGTCGATCACCTACGGCGCCGGCGGGGCCAACCGCGACGGCACGCTTGAGATGGCCGAGCGCCTGCACGCCGAGGCGGGCCTGGAGACCATGGCGCACCTCAGCTGTGTCGGCGAGAGCCGCGAGGGGCTGGTCGTCCCTGCTCGACCGCTTCGCGGAGATCGGCATCGAGAACATCCTCGCGCTGCGCGGCGACCCGCCCCGGGGCGAGACGGCCTTCGCGGCGCCTGCCGACGGGCTGCGAAGCGCGGCGGAGCTGACGGAGTTCATCGCCGGGCGCTACGACTTCGCCATCGGCGGCGCGTGCTTCCCGGAGGTGCATCCCGAGGCGGCCGGCGCCGATCAGGACATGGCCTACCTCAAGACCAAGGTCGACGCCGGCGCTTCGTTTCCTGATCACCCAGCTCTTCTTCGACAACACCGTCTATTTCGACTTCGTCGCCAGGGCGCGCGAGGCGGGGATCGACGTGCCGATCATCCCCGGCGTCATCCCGATCGCGAGCTACGCCCAGGTTGCCCGCATCTGCTCGCTGTGCGACGCCTCGATACCGCCAAAGCTCGATGCCGCGATGTCGCGCCTGGGCGGCGACACGGAGGCCGAGGCGATGCTCGGCGTCGCCTACGCCGCGGGCCAGTGCGAGGAGCTGCTCGCCGGCGGCGCGCCCGGCATCCACTTCTACGCGCTCAACCGCGCCCCCGGGACCCGTGCCGTCCTGTCGGCCCTGCGCGCCTCGCGGCCGTGGGAACGGGCCGGCTCACCCCCCTCCGGCGTCGCGGGCGCCTGACGCGTTCGTAGACTCCGCGCCGTGCCGACCTTTCGCCACGCGGGCAAGCGCATCTCCTACGAGGTCCACGGGGACGGCGAGCGAGTGCTCATCCTCATCCACGGCCTGCTCATGAACCGGCACATGTACGACGCGCTGGCGCCGGAGCTTGCCGCCCGGGGCAACCGCGTGATCACCGTGGACCTGCTGGGCCACGGCGCCTCCGAGCGCCCCGACGACCTTCGGCGGTACTCGATGTCGCAGTTCGCCGACCAGGTCGTGGCGCTGACCGAGCACCTCAAGCTCGACCGGCCCGTGATCGGCGGCACCTCGCTGGGCGCCAACGTCAGCCTCGACCTGGCATCCCGCCATCCCGACGCCGCCCGGGCGCTCTTCATCGAGATGCCTGTGCTCGACAACGCCCTGCTCGCGATCGGCGCGATCTTCCTGCCCGTGATGTTCGCGCTGCGCTTCGGCCGCCCCGTCCTGGGCGGCATCTCGCGGGTCGCATCGCCGCATCCCGCGCACCCACCCCCTCGTCGACATCGGCCTCGACGCGCTGCGCCAGCGCCCCGAGCCCTCGCTGGCCGTGCTCCAGGGCCTGATGTTCGGCCGGATCGCCCCGCCTCGCGACGAGCGGCGCAAGATCAAGCTGCCGGCGCTCGTGATCGGGCATCCCCGCGATCCGCTGCACCCCTTCTCCGACGCCGACGCCCTGGCCGAGGAGATGCCGAACGCTCGCCTGGTCGACGCAAACTCGATCTTCGAGTGGCGCCTGAACCCCGGCAGGCTCAACGACGAGCTGGCCTCGTTCCTCGACGAGTCCTACTCGGCCGGGCGCCGCCGGCGCCGCTCCGCCGGCGCCGCGAAGACCTCCGCGGCCTGAACGCCCGCAGAGCCGCTCCGCTAGCCTGGCGCACCGATGGCCAGCCGCAAGGACGACAAAGAGCGCCTTCGCCAGGAGCGACTCGCCGCCGAGGCCCAGGAGGAGGGGTCCGTGCGCCGCCGCGAGCTGATCGGCTACGCCGCCGCCGGCATCCTGGGGCTGATCGTCGTCGCCGGGATCATCTTCGCCGTCGCCTCGAGCTCCGGCGGCTCGTCGACGAGCGCCGGGGGCAGCTGCTCCGACCCGAACTCCCACATCGACCTCACGGTCGGCGCCCAGAACGGTGTGCCCTGCGACACCCGCGTCGGCACCCCGCCCCCGCCGGTGAAGGTCGCCAACCTGAAGGCGGCCGCGAAGGCAGCGGGCTGCACGCTGACGCTGAGCCTCCCCGACTACGGCCACCAGCACGTCTCGCCGGGGACGAAGGTCGACTACAAGGGCGAGCCGCCGACCTCGGGCAACCACGTCGAGCCGCCGCACATGCAGGCCGACGGCGCGTATTCCGAGGAGCCGGACCCGATCGACTTCGTCCATTCGCTCGAGCACTCGCGCGTGGAGTTCGAATACTCGCCGAACCTGCCCGACTCCGATTCGCTCGCGATCAAGGGCGTGTTCGACCAGAGCCCGAGCGGCGTGCTGATGTTCCCCAACGACCAGCTGCCCGACGGCGTCGCCGCGGCGGCCTGGCGCAACCGGATGAACTGCGCGAAGTACGAGGGCGCGAAGACCCTCGAAGCCCTCGCCGACTTCCGCCAGCAGTTCCGCGGCGTTGCGGGCCGCGAGTTCGGCTTCCCGATCACCCCGTAGCCGGATGGCCCGCGTAGCGCTGGTCACCGGTGCGTCGAGCGGCATCGGCGCCGCGACGGTGCGCGCCCTCGCGGCCGCGGGCATGGAGACGATCTCCGCCGCGCGGCGCATCGATCGCTGCCGGGCGCTGGCCGAAGAGGTCGGCGGGCGGGCGGTGGCCCTCGACGTCACGGACCAGGAGTCGGTGGACGCAATGGCCGAGCAGGCGCGGGACGTCTCGGTGATCGTCCACTCGGCCGGGGGCGCGCTGGGGCTCGAGCAGGTGGGCGAGGCCGACGAGGAGAACTGGCGCGCGATGTTCGACTCGAACGTGCTCGGCGTCATGCGTGTCACACGCGCCCTGCTGCCGGCTCTGCGGCATAACGGCAACGGCCACATCGTGGTGATCGGATCGGTGGCCGGGCAGGAGGTCTATCCCGGCGGCGCGGGCTACACGGCGGCCAAGCATGCAGCCAACGCCGTGGCCCGGACGCTCCGGCTGGAGCTGCTGGAGGACGGCATCCGGGTCACTGAGATCGCGCCGGGCCTGGTGGAGACGGAGTTCTCGCTGGTGCGGTTCAAGGGCGACGCCGAGCGCGCCGCGGGGGTCTACGAGGGCCTCCAGCCGTTGACCGCCGAGGACGTCGCCGACTCGATCGCCTACGTCGTCACCCGCCCGTCCCACGTCGACATCGACTACGTCGCGATCAAGCCGACCGCCCAGGCGACGGCCATGATCAGCCACCGCAGCGGGGGGTAGCGCGACGCCGCGGGGCGGTCGCGGTGAGTCGGGAATCAATGAGGAACAAGTGACGTCGCCGGCGGTCCTCGCGGGGCGTCAACCCGCCACGAAGCGGCCCACTCGCCCGGCATGGAGGATTCACCCTCCTCCTTCAGTGATTCTCGTTGGAGCGCGACGCCCAGGTACAGGCGCGGCCGGCCGTCAGGCGCGGTAGGCGGGAAGAACCCGCCGGGCCCGCCATCCGGCGCCAGGCGGGCGTAGCTCTCGGAGTCGCAGACGATCTCCTGGGTCGTGAACGCCGCCTCGGAGTTGGCGAAGCCGCGCTTGAAGCGCTCCAGGCCGTCGCCCGGAGCGAGCCCCCCTCCCAGGTTGAGCGGCATCCCCTCGGCGTCGGCGAGGTCGAGCATCGCCGCCACCACGTTCTTGAAGGGCGAGTCCTCGCGGGCCGCGTCGGCGGTCCCGCCCAGGAAGTAGTGCAGGTGGCCGTCGCTTCGGACGACGATCGCCCCCGCCGCGATCTCGCCCTCGGCCGAGCGCGCGGTCACGAGCCACGAGCCTGCGAAGGAGAGCGCCTTGTCGAAATAGGCGGGTTCGAAGAAGTAGCGCTCGGCGGCGCCCGTCACCCGCATGGTCTGGGTGTAGGCGGCGTGGAAGCCGGCGCGCTCGCCGGCGCCGGACTCGGGGCCTCCCGCGGTCTGCACCGCGTAGCCCTGGCGCTCCGCCGCGCGAATCTGCTCGGCCAGGCGCGGCCGCATCCTCCGCGGCTGTGCCGGGTCGTGCAGCAGCACGCGGCCGCGCTCGGATGCGCCGGCCGCGAGCGGCGGCCCCGACAGGCGCTCGCGGGCGAACAGGCTGACGATGCCGGCGTCGCTCCAGTCGATCGCGTCGGGCGGGCTCCAGCCCGGAGTAGTCGTGGCGCCCGGATAGCCGTAGGCCGAGACGGCGTCGCGCAGTCCCGCCGAGCCCGGGACGTCGCGCATCACCACGGCCATGGCTGCCGACTCCGAGCCGCTCGAGACCACGAGCGTGTGGGTGACGCCCTCCGCGCGGTGGTGCTCGGCGGAGCGGAAGAACTCATCCGACGCCGCCGCCTCGCCGGCGTCGGCGACGAGCTCGGCGCGGGCCTCAGTCAGCTGCGGGCTCCCAGCCGGTGAAGTCGGATGGCAGCAGGCCCCAGACCTCGTTGTCGATGACCTCGTCGCCGCGGCGGATCGCGGCGCGCATCACGCCCTCGCGCTGGAAGCCCAGGAAGGTCACCACCTTCTGCGCGGCGCGGTTGGTGGCCGGGATCTCCGCGTGGATGCGGTGCGCGCCCAGCTCGCCGAAGCCGTGGTTGCAGGCCTGGCGCTCGGCCTCGCGGGCCACGCCCTTCCCCCAAGCCGCCGGGTCGCCGACCATCACCGCCAGCTCGGGGCCGGTCTGGCGGTCGAGGCCGAACAGGGCGACGAACCCCACGGGCTCGGGCCCGCCTTCCAGCACGATCGCCCACTTGCGGTCGCGGGAGGCGTCCATCGCCCGCTCGACCCAACCCGCGGCATCGCCCTCGGTGAAGGTGTCGCGGCTGCCGACCAGGTCGGCGGTGACGCGCTCGTCGTTGAACCAGCGGTGGACCGCGGCGGCGTCGCCGGGCTCGAAGTCGCGTAGCTCGACGGGTGCGGGCACGGGGCTATTCAACCGTAGAGGCCGTGGCCTGTGACCAGCAGGCGCAGGGTACGGCCCATCACCCGCAGGTCGAGCCACGGCGAGCGGTTCTCCACGTAGTGGACGTCGAGCTCGATGCGCTCCTCCCAGGGAATCCCCGCCCGCCCGTTCACCTGGGCCCAGCCGGTGATGCCGGGGCGGACCTCCAGCCGGCGGCGCTGGCGCGGCGTGTACTCCTCGACCTGGGCCAACAGGGTGGGCCGCGGGCCGACGATGGCCATCTCCCCGCGCAGGACGTTGACCAGGTTCGGCAGCTCGTCGAGCGAGAACCGCCGCAGCACGCCGCCGACCCGGGTCACGCGCGGGTCGCCCGCCAGCACCGGCGACCCGACCCCGACCGGGTCGCTGCCGGGGCGCATCGTGCGGAGCTTCAGCAGCTCGAACTCCCCGCCGCCGCGCCCCACCCGGCGCGCGCGGTAGAGGACCGGCCCGCGCGAGTCGAGCTTGACGGCGATCGCCGCCACCGCCAGCACCGGCGAGGCCAGCGCCAGCCCGACCGTCGCCATCACGACGTCCACGACGCGGGGCATCAGCGGGTGCCCTCCGCGCGATCCCAGTAGTCCGGCACGCCGCGGCGCAGGTAGTCCCAGAGGCCCAGAAGGCTTGCCCAGTTGACGGCCACGTAGTAGCGGGCGATCAGCAGCGGCCGCAGCGGCAGGATGGTCGCGAGCGCCGCGGCGCCGAGAACCAGCGCCTGCACCGCGAGCGCCGCGACGTACACGCCGCCCTGGCCGAGCAGCGCGACGTTGGCGATCAGCACGATCAGGTGCAGCACCGGCGCGGCGTAGCGAAGCCCGCGGTGGGAGAGCACCTGAATCCAGTAGCCGAGAGGGTAGCCGCGCGGCGAGAGCATTCCGTGGCGCAGCATGGTCGCCCACGAGCCGGCGTGCATCCGGCGCTTGCGCGCGCTCTCGGCGGCCAGGGTCGCCGCCGGGGCCTCGTGCGCGACGGCCGCGGGCTCGTAGCGCGCCCGAAGCCCGCTGCGGGTGATCTCGTAGGGAAACGAGATGTCCTGGCCGCGCTGGGGCTCCAGCGCGATGTAGGCGTCGCGGCGCACCGCGTTGATGGCGCCGTTGCCGGCCGTGATTCCCGCCAGGCGCGACTCCCCCTGGCGGATCGCCATCTCGTAGCGCCAGTAGACCCCCTCCTGGTTCTCGCCGCCGGCGCCGTCGAGGCGAACCTGCCCGCACACATAGCCCACGCCGGGCTCGGCAAGGCGCGCGATCAGCCGCCGTAGGGCGCCGGGCTCCCAGGTGGCGTTGGCGTCGGCGAACGCGAGCACCTCTCCGCGCGACCGTTCGACGCCCGCGTTCAGCGCCGCGACCTTGCCGCCGCGCGGGACCTCGAAGGCGACGTCGGCCCCGGCCTTCACCGCCCACTCGACGGTGTTGTCGGTCGAGCCGTCGGAGACGACGACGAGCTCGAGACGATCGCGCGGGTAGTCGAACGCCAGGCTCGCTCGCAGGAACTCGAGGATGTCGCGCTCCTCGTTGTGGGCGGCGACGATGATCGACACGACGGGAAGCGGGTCGGGCTCGCCCACCGGGGCGCCCGCTCCGCGGGCCCGGCCCAGCAGCACGACGGCCAGGGGGTAGACGACGGTGGTGTAGGCGATCAGGCCCACAGCCGCCCAGAAGACGACCGCGACCGCGCTCACGCCTCCCCCAGCAGCCGGGAGTACAGCTCGAGCGTCTGCGCGGCGATCGCGTCCCACGAGTAGGGGCCCGCGGCGGCGGCGGCGGACGCTTCGGCCAGGCGCGCCCGCGCCTCGTCGTCGCCCAGGAGCTCGTCGAGAGCGCCGGCCAGGGCTTGGGGGTCGTTGGGCGGCACGATGGAGCCGGCGCCCGTCGCGGCGACCTCGGGGAAGCCGCCGACGTCGGTCATCACGACGGGCTTGCCGAATGCCAGGGCCGTGTAGAGCACGCCGGACTGCTCGGCGTCGCGGTAGGGAAGCGCGACGACGTCGGCACGGCGAAAGTACGCGGGCAGCTCGGCGTCGGACACGTAGCGGTCGACGAACCGGATGGGCGCGCGCGAGCCGGCGGCGCGCTCGCGCAGGTCGCCGAGCGGCATGCCGAGCGGGCGGCCGACGATCCACAGCTCGGCGCCCTCGAGGCGGCGAAAGGCGTCGATCAGGACGTCGGCGCCCTTGTAGGGGCGGATTAGCCCGAAGAGCAGGACCACCGGCCCCTCGACGGCCGCGAGCTCCGGGGGCAGCGGCTCCTCCTGCGGCAGGCGCGTGAGGTGGTCGAAGGCTCCGTGGGGGATCACGTGGACGCGATCGGCGCTCACACCGCCCTGCTCGCGCAGCAGAGCCGCGCCGTACTCGGAAAGGGCGACGATCGCGTCCATGCGGTCGATGAGCCGCCGCAGCCCGCGCGCGGGGCCGCCATGCCACGCCTCGCGGCGAAGCCAGCCGTGGGGGGTCAGCAGCCGCGGGCGGCGCGTGGGCAGCAGCCGCGCGTCGAGGCTGGGGAAGGTGAGCCACTGGTAGTGGGCGACGTCGGCGTCGATCCCCGCGCGGCGCAGGCGGCGCATGTCGCCGAGGTGCTCGAGCGCCTTCACCGCCTGGCGCCCCCGTCGGTCCAGGCGGGCGGCGGAGCGGCGATAGAACGCGTCGGTGACCCTGTATCCCTCAGCGGGCGGCACCGGGCCGTGCACGAAGTGGCTGGTGATCAGCTCGACGTCCGCGCCGGCGCGCGCCAGCGCGGCCGCGAGGGAGCGGTCATACGGCGGCGTGTATGCCGGTGGATCGACCAGTGCGACGCGCATCGGGGAGGATTGAAGCGACCATGCTCTCGTATTGCGTGACCGCCACCAACGCCCGCGACGAGGCGCTCGCCTGCGTGGCCTCGATCGAGCGCAGCCACCCCGCCGGACTGGAGCGCGAGATCCTCGTGCTGGACAACGCCTCCGAGGACGGAACGGCCGGGGCATTGGAGGGGCGCGAGGGCGTTCGGGTGATCCGGCGCGAGGCTCGTGCGGGCGTGGCGGAGAACCGCAACGCGCTGCTGGGCGAGGCGCGCGGAGAGCTCTGCCTGCTGCTCGACGAGGACACGGAGTTGCAGGCCGGAGCGGTCGCGGCTCTGGTCGCGGCACTTGAGGCTGATGAGAGAGTGGCCGCAGCGGGGCCGCAGCTTCTATACGGCGACGGGTCGGCGAGCTCCTGCGCGTGGCATCTGCCCGGGCTGGGCACCGCGGTGGCGCAGCTCTTCTTCCTGGGCGGGGCCCTCATCACCGAGAGCGGCGGCAGCGAAGTCCGCGAAGTGGGCTGGTGCCAGTCGGCGGCGCTGCTGGTACGGCGGCAGGCGGCTCTCGACGCCGGGGCCTACGACGAGGAGTTCTTCCTCTACTCCGACGAGACCGACCTCCAGAAGCGCCTTCACGATGCCGGGTGGCAGATCCTCCACGTGCCCGCCGCCGAGGTGGTCCACCACGAGCAGCTCTCCGGAGCCGGCGACGAGCGCCGCATCGTGCAGTTCCACCGCGGGCGTGACCTCTACATGCGAAAGCACCACGGGTGGGCGGTCGGACTGGTCTGCCGTGTGCTGTGGTCGCTCTCCTATCTGATGAGGGCCGTCATCGCCTGGGTACGACCGGGCGTGAGCGCGGGCTCGTTCCTGGTGCACGCGCGTCAATCGCTGAGGCCGGGGCGAGGCGAGGGCATCGAGGAGGCCGCGGCGGCATTCAACGCCTCACGCGTTCATGGACGCGAAACGACGAAATAGGTCGCGTTTCGCGTCCATCGTTGCCTGCGGCGGGGCCGCGGGCGAGGCTAGAGGGCGTCCTCGTCGCGCTGGAGCGCCTCGATCACCTCGGCGTCGCCAGGCGCCTCTGGGTCGGCGGGCGCGCTTCGCAGCGTCGCCAGGCGCCCCCACACCGCCCCCGGTGAGAGCAGCCCGCGCAGCGCGACCCGCTCGTCGGGGTGCAGGAAGCCGCCGGCGAACAGCGCCAGCGGGAAGGCTGCCCACACCACCGCGCGCAGCAGGAAGCCCCAGATGCCGGAGGTCGGGGTGAACAGCTCGGCGCCGCCGACCAGCGCCGCCGACAGCGCGATCAGGGCGGCCAGGCGGCCCCATTCGTACGGCACGGCGAAGAGCCTGCGGGTGAGGAGGTAGGTGATCGTGAGGATCGCGAGGTACGAGGCGACCAGCGCGATGCCGGCGCCGACGATTCCCAGCGAGGGGACGAGCGCCAGGTTGAGGACGACGTTGATGATCGTCCCGGTCACGGTGGCCGGGAAGCTCAGCTCGGTGCGGTTGACGCGGCCGAGGATCACGACCTGCACGAGGTAGAGCGCGTAGAGGCCGACTCCGGTTGCCAGGAGCCCCACGGCCTCGTGCGCGCGGTAGAAGTCGGGGGCGGCCAGCAACCTCGTGATCCACCGCGAGAACAGCCACAGGCCGGTCGCCGCGAACGCGCAGACCGCGGCGAACCAGGTGAAGACCAGCGCGTACACGCGCCGGGCCTCCTCGTCGTCGGCGATGGAGTAGGCGAGGGGTGGCCAGGCGAGCTGCAGGCCGCGCGCGAGCACGCTCATCGCCTGCGCGAACTTGACCGCCAGGGCGTACAGGCCCGCCTCGGCAAGGCTCGCCCGGCGCACGAGGATCAGGCGGTCGATGAAGCTGAGGGAGTACAGCGAGAGCTCCGCCGGCATCGTGGGCAGCCCGAAGCGGGTCATGCGCCGCAGGAGCGCACGGTCGGGAACGAGCGAGAGCGTTCGGCGCTCCGCGTAGAGCCGCCAACCGATGAACGGAATCGCGGTGGTGTAGGTGGCGGCGAGGAGGCCGTTTGCGCCCTGCCCCTCGATAACCACGAGCCAGACGGTGACCGGGATCGTGACCAGGACGTTCGCCACCGTCATGCCGAAGAAGAGGCGCGCGCGCTCCTCGAGCCGCAGCAGCGCCAGCACGTACTCCCAGAGCGTCAGCGTCCACAGTCCCAGGATCGCCAGGCGCGCGAGGCCGGCGTCGGTGTGGCCCAGCAGCAGGTGGGAGATGGGGGCGGCGAACGCCAGCGCCACGAGGGCCGAGATCGTCGACGTCCAGAACAGCGACGCGAAGCCTGAGGCCAGCACCTCGCGTCGCTCGGCATCCGGCCGGTAGTAGAAGCGCAGGATCGCCTCGATCATCCCGAAGCGCACCACGATGCTGGCCGCGACGACGCTGGCGATCATCACCTCGGCCGCGCCGTAGTCGGCCGGCGTCAGGTAGCGCGTGTAGAGCGGCAGCAGGACGACCGCGATCAGCTTCGAGGCGATGCTCGAGGCCGTGTAGGCGGCTCCCGTGGTCGCCAGCCGGCGCAGGTAGCCCATGGTCAGCCGGGGGCGAGCCTGGGGGCGGTGCGCGCGGCGAGCAGCCCGAAGGCGAGGATGACCCACGTCGCAGGGTCCTCGAGGAAGCTGGCGTAGCCCAGGGTGTGGACGAGCATCGTCACGAAGAGCGCCGCGATCGTCACGCGCAGGGGCGAGCGCATGCCCCCGTCTCCGAACAGCGCGATGCCGGCGGCGAGGAGCAGCCCCGCGTAGGCGAGAAGGCCCACGGCGCCCTGCTCGGCGGCCACCTCGATCGGCGTGTCGTGCGACGCCGTTGTCCTGGCGCGCTCGATGTGCGTGTAGAAGGCCTCGCCGAAGGAGCCCGACCCGTAGCCCCAGGCCGGGCGGTCACGGGCCAGGTCGAGCCCGCCGTGCACGAGGCTGGTGCGCCCCGCCCCTCCGGAGGAGACCTCGTTGCCGGACGCGCCGAAGGCAGCCGCGTAGACCACTGCCGCGAGGATGGCGGCGGCAACGGCGGCAAGCGTGAGCTTCGGCCCCAGCCGCGCCCACGCGATCACCAGCAGGCCCGCGAGCAGGGCGGCGAAGCTCGTCAGCGAGAAGCTGAAGGCGAGCGCGACCAGCATCACCGCCGCGAGGAGGGAGGCCCCAAGGGCGCGGGCGAGGTCGCGCTGCCAGGCGAGCCACCCCGCGGCGCAGACGATCCCCAGGGCGAGGTAGCGGCCGAAGATGTTGGGGTCGCGAAAGAGCGAGTTGACTCGGAAATAGATGTGGAGCGTGTTCTCCGCCCGCAGGTCGGCATTGAGGATGAGCCCCCGCGTTATGAACTCGCCGATGCCGATCAGGGCGAGCACGGCCATGAGGCCGGCGATCGCGATCAGCAGGCGGCCGAGAAGCCGGCGGCTGAGCACGACGTCATCCAACGCGACGAACAGAACCGCGAAGGGGATGTAGAAGAAGGCTGCGGTCTCGACCGCGTTCTGGACGTCGATCGAATAGAGCGCCTGGGCCGCGTACAGGGCGAGCACGCCCGCGAGCGCCATCCGCAGCCAGCGCCCGGCGCGAGACCGCTCGGGACCCGGGCGCCGGGCCAGAGCGTCCGGCACCGCGGCGACAACGCCGCCGGCGATCACCACGTACAGCGGGATGAGCAGGCTGGACGTCTCGCCGCCGATGCCGATCGGCACGCGCAGGGGCAGCGCCAGCGTCGCGAGGATCGGGAACGCCGCGGGCCAGCGGCGAAACCCCGCGCCGAGCACCACCAGGCCGGCGAGCCCGGCCAGGGCCAGGGCGGCCGCGAGCGGCGGATGATCGCGCACAGTCTCGAGGCGAGGCTGCTCCCAGACGAGGGCGGCGGCAGCGAGCAGCGCCATCCCCATCGACGCGGTGCGCAGTCGCCGATCCGTGGCGAGCATGGCAAGCGCCGCGCCGCCCAGGCCGGCGATCAACCCGACCGTCTGTCCGAACGTGGCGGTCACCTCGTCCTCGTGCAGGGCTCGTCGACGTGGATGCGCTGGTCGATCCAGAGCATGTTGCGCCCGCGGTCGGGGAGGTTGACCCGCAGGGCGTAGCGCCCCCTGGGCGCCTTCTCGCCCCGGTCGCTGCGCCCGTCCCAGGCGAGGTGGGCCACCTGCCCGGCCTGTATCGGGAGGTCGGGCGCCAGGTGGCGCACCGGAAACGGGCCGGGGCCCTGGATGGACACCTCGGCGTGCGGGTCGCTGTAACGCGTGAAGAAGGCGATCTGTGCCTGCGGATGGGCCTTCGATCCTGGGTCGACGCGACAGCCCAGGTGCTTCACCTCGAGGGCTAGTCGGTCGGTCTTGAAGTGGAGTACGGCGAGGGCGGTGGCGGCGGCTGTGGCGCAGAGGACGCAGAAGAGGATGGCCCCCGCCGGCAGCCGGCGGGTCAAGGCTTCGCCCGGTCCGAGCCGGCGATCACGACCACGTCCGCGTCCGGCGCCTGCGCCCGGGTGTCGGAGTCGATCGGCTGCACCGGCGTGATCCCCAGCACGTGGGCCACCTTCTGCGCCGCCTTCTTCTGCCCGGGGCTGAACATCACGACGCTCTGCGAGAACTGCTTGCGGCTGTCGCCGACCGCGTCGAGCTTGAACCCGCTGTGGTCGACGTCGTCGCCCACATGGCCCGCGAGCCCCGGGGTCGAGGTCGCATTGAGAACGGCGACGCTGATGTCCGCCGGAGCAAGGGCGCCCGCCCTCTCCGGCTTGCTGCCGACCTCGTTGCCGCCGCCCAGGATCTGACCCGAGGCGAACAGCCCGGCCACCCCGAGCGCGACGGCGGCGAGGCCCACAACCGCGAGCACCCGCGGCTGGGTGACGCGCGCGGCGAAGTGGCGCCAGCGAGGATGCGGCAGCAGCGCCTCGCGCTCCATCGTGAGCTGCTCGAGCGCGGGCCGCTCGCCCGTGTGCGTGACCGGGCGCGAGACGCCCGTGACCGGGCCCGTGGCGACGCGCTCGCCGGGCGGCAGCGGCGTCAGCCGGCCGGGGTCGGTGGATGGCTCCCGTGGCCCGACGGCGGTGAACTGGCCGGTCTCGGTGAGGATCTGCTCCAGCTCCAGCTCGGCACGATCGAGCAGGACCTCGCTGGCGGCGATGTCCTTGACGGGGTGGTCAGGGGAGTTCTCGCGGAGCGAGCGCAACCGCAGCACGTCGCGGCGCTGCGAGAGGTAGAGCGGGATCAGCAACAGCACGCCGACGAAGGCGGCGAGCGAGAGGACCTCCGGTATCCGGTGGATCGTCACCCGGGCTCACTCGCCGAACGACGCGTCGTTCACCCCGACCACCAGGGCGAGCTCGGCGCCGGTGACGACCGCCTTCACGTCGGAGGTCATCGGCTGGATCGAGACGTCGTTGAGCTGCTTCTTGGCGGTCTTGGCGAGCTGGGCCGCGGCCGCGCTCTGCCCCTTCGCGAACAGCACGACCGACTTGGGATAGCTCTTCGGCGCGTTGGTGACGGGCCCGGTCAGATAGCCCGCCGGCTTGACGATCGAGTCGAGCACGTTCTCCGCCAGGCCCGGCTGGCCGGTGACGCCCTGCTCCTGGGAGCCGTTGAGCACCGCCACCTCGGTCTTGCCCGGCTTGGGCGCGGCCGTGCGCTTCTCGTTGGCCGCCGGGGTGCCGCCTCCGCCCCCCAGGCCGAATCCGCTGGTCACGACGCCCGCCGCGATCACCGCGGCGAGGATGATCCCCAGCAGGATCCGCGGGTCCACCGGGGAGCGACGGTCGACCGCGCGGTACGCGGGGCCGAAGCGCTGGCCGATGCGCGAACCGAACGCTCGAGAACGCTCCGCGCACGCGAGCGCGGAGGGGCTCCTTCGGCGGCGCCGCGGCCTCGCCGCGCGCCTCGGATGCTGCCGACGTGGCCTCGGACGCCTCCGCGGCGCGCTCGGGGGCGCGGCCGGCCCACTCGCGCAGGCGGCGGACCTCACGGGCCTGGAGGAAGACCAGTGAGCGCCAGGACGCCCAGCGCGAGAAACGCGGCGACTCCCAGATAGGGGCCGACGCGGTCGATCAGGTGCATGCGGTCATCTGGGTCGAAAACGCTCTGGACACGGGCTTTGCTCCGCCACTGCAGGCCTGGATGCCGCCGGCGGGGCGGGCGGCGGTGATCTTACGGGGCGATCTCCCGCGAGCGCGCGCTCACGCGCCCGTGTCGACGATGAATGCCTCCATCGTCGAGCGATGCTCGGCCACCATCTCGACCGTGCGCTCGGCCAGCCCGGCCTCGTCGCCGCTCGCCAGCAGGCGCTCCAGCCTGCCGACGGCCCCCTCGACCCAGTCGGGATCGAGCGGCGCGTCGCGGACGGCGCGCTGGATGCGGTCGGCGCGGGTCGGCTGGGCGCGCTCCTCGGCGTTGAAGAGCTCCTCGTGGATCTTCTCGCCGGGGCGCGGCCCGACGACCTCGATCGCGATGTCCGCCTCGGGTTCGTACCCCGCCAGGCGGATCATGTTCTCGGCGAGGTCCATGATCCTCACCGGGTTGCCCATCTCGAGCACGAAGACCTCGCCCGAGGTCCGGGCGAGGTTGGCGGCCTGGATGATGAGCTGCACCGCCTCCGGGATGGTCATGAAGTAGCGGGTCATCTCCGGGTCGGTCACGGTCACCGGGCCCCCACGCTCGATCTGACGCCGGAAGATCGGCACGACGCTTCCCGAGGATCCGAGGACGTTGCCGAAGCGCACGGTCACGAAGCGCGTGCCGGGGTGGCGCGCGCCGGCGCCCTCGATCACCCACTCGGCCATCGCCTTCGAGGCGCCCATGACCGTGCGGGGGTTGACGGCCTTGTCGGTGGAGACCAGCACGAACCGCTCGGCACCCGCCACCGCGGCCGTCTCGGAGACGATCCGTGTTCCCAGGGCGTTGTTGCGCAGCGCCTCGAGCGGGTTCTCCTCCATGAGCGGAACGTGCTTGTAGGCCGCCGCGTGGAAGACCACGTCGGGCTTGAAGCGCTGCATCACCTCGAGCATGCGGTCGCCCTCGCGGCAGTCGGCGAGGACGGACTCGAAGCGGGTGAAGTGCCACTTCTCGCTCATCTCGCTGGCGATCTCGAACAGGTTGTCCTCGGCCTGGTCGAGCAGCACGAGGAGCTTGGGATGGACACGGGCGATCTGGCGCGACAGCTCGCTGCCGATCGAGCCCCCGGCGCCCGTCACCAGGACGATGCGGTCCTTCAGATAGGCGCCGACGCGGTCGAGCTCCATCACCACGGGCTCGCGGCCGAGGACGTCCTCCACCTGGACCTCGCGCAGCTGGCGGGTGAGCTGCACGCCCCCGCGCAGGAGCTCGAAGACGGTCGGCAGCGTGCGGACGGGCACGCCCCGCTCGCGGCAGGCGGAGACGACCTTCCCCCGCAGCGAGCCTGGAGCCGAGGGGATCGCGATCACGACCTCGTCGGGAGTGCGCTTGTCGAGCACCGCCTCGATGTCGTCGGTGGTGCCGAGGACGCTCACCCCGGCCGCGTGCAGGCCGCGCTTGCGCGGGTCGTCGTCGAGAAAGCCGATGGCGCGCGAGCCGAGGTTGGGGTTGAGCTTCATCTCGCGCACGACCATCTGACCGCCCGAGCCTGCCCCCACGACGAGCACCCCGCGGGCGTCGCGGCGGGCGCTGCGGCTCGGCCGCTCCGCGGCCATGCGGACCGCCAGCCGGGCACCGCCGGCGAGCAGGAAGGTGAAGATGAAGTCGAAGACGATCACCGAGCGCGGCAGCCCGTCTCCGAACGGCCGGGCGAGCACGAAGATGCCCACCAGCAGCGCGCTGGCGAGGGCGGAGGCGCGGATGACGGGCCACAGGTCGGGCAGGCGGAAGTAGCGCCACCAGTCGCGGTGCAGGCCGACGACCTCGAAGAGAAGCGCCTTGCCGATCGCCACGAAGACGATCGAGTGCCACAGCATCGTCGAGTAGCGGCTCGGAACGCCGCCGTGGGTGTCGAGGAAGCGCAGGCGGAACGCGATGACGAACGCGAAGCCCGCGAGCAGCGCATCGGCCCCGAACTGAAGGGCGCGGGTGCGGTAAACGGGATCGAAGACGCGGCCGAATCGCGACATCCCCCACAATGGTAGGGCGCACGATGAGGTCAGACCCCTGCGCCCGGCAGGACGGGCGCAGTGTGCCACTGCAGTGGTCTGACCCCTAGCATCCCGCTCCCTCATGCCGCTCGCAGACATCCTCAGCCCGGTGGTGAACTTCGCCACGGACTTCATCGATTCCGCCGGCCTCGCCGGCGTCTTCGTGCTGATGACGCTCGAGAGCGCCTGCATCCCGATCCCCAGCGAGGCGATCATGCTCTTCGCCGGCTTCAATGTCTCGACCGGGGACCTGACGCTGTTCGGCATCGTCGCCGCGGGCGTCGCCGGCAACGTCGTCGGCTCGCTCATCGCGTACGCGATCGGCTACTACGGGCGCATCGAGCTGTTCGAGCGCCACCATGCCCTTCCACGTGAGCCGCGCGCAGCTCGACCGGGCCGAGCGCTGGTTCGAGCATTACGGGTCCGCCGCCGTCTTCTTCTCGCGCATGCTCCCGATCGTCCGCACGTTCATCTCGCTGCCGGCGGGGATCGCGCGAATGCCCCTGGGCCGCTTCACGGCCCTCACTTTCGCTGGGCAGCCTCCCGTGGGTGCTGGCGCTGGGCATCATCGGCCGCGAGGTCGGCGACAACTGGGAGACCTGGCGGCAGCACCTCCGCTACGCCGACTACGTCATCGTCGCGCTCGCCGTGGCGGGCGTCGTCTATCTCATCCTGCGCCGGCGGGGAGCTTGGGAGCGGACGAGCCAGCCCTGAGCCCGGCGCAGGCCGCGGAGCTGGGGGCGATCCAGGGGCCGACCGAGCTGCTGCCGGTCTCGAGTTCCGCGCACCTCGCCCTGACGCCCTGGCTGCTCGGATGGGACTGGCAGCGGGCCGACCCCGAGTCTCGCAAGAGCTTCGAGGTCGCGGTCCACGCCGGCGCGGCGGCGGCGCTGCTGATCGGCCAGCGCCGGCAGATCGCGTCGGAGCTGCGCCAGTTCGACGCCCGCCGGGCGCTCGTGGTCGCCCTGTCCTTCCTGCCTCCGGCCGTCGTCGGCTACCGCTGGGAGCGCGTGATCGAGGAGCGCTTCGGTGGCCCCGCCACGACTGCGGTGGGGCTGCTGGCGGGATCGGCGGCGATGGTCGCCGCCGACCGCAGCCCGGGCGTTCGCGGGCCCGGCGACGCCGGCGCCCTGGACGGCCTGGCGCTCGGTGTGGCGCAGGCGAGCGCACTGGCGCCCGGCGTCTCGCGAAACGGCGCGACGCTCACGGCCGCGCGCCTTCGCCGCTTCACCCGCGAGCAGTCGAACCTGCTCTCGCGCACGGTCGCCCTGCCCGTCATCGTCGGCGCCGCCCTGCTGAAGGGCGTACGACTGCGGCGACGTGGCGTGGATCCCGAGCTGCGCCGGTCGCTCGCGATCGGCGCCGGCGCGGCGTTCGCCTCGACGCTTGCGTCACAGCGGCTGATCGCCCTCGTCGAGCGCGATCGGGCGCTGTGGCCCTACGCGGCCTACCGGGTGGCCCTGGCGGCCACGGTGCTCATCCGGGCTGGGCGATCTTGATCTTGCTGGTCTTGATCGCCGGGCACGAGCCGTTCTCCTTCGTCGCGGCGTAGTACTTGCCGGCGGGAATGGCGCCGCCGCCTCGGATCTTCACCCTCCAGCGTCCATTCGAGTTGGTCTTGTCCGTCCCCACCCGCTGGAACCCGTTTTCGTGATCGTTGAAGTACAGGCGGACCTTCTCCCCGGTCTCGCACGCATGCCTCGTTGAGCTGAGCTCTCCGAAGAAGGCGCCGTGCGGCCCGCTCACGTTCTTCACGTTGATCGTGAGGTTGGAGCTGACGCCGCCGGCGTACGCGGCAGCGGCGAGTGCGAACGCTGCGATCAGCGCTGTGAGGGGAACTACGAGACGGCGCATTAGATCTCCTGCCTGGGTCGGGGTGATGAGGAGGTCGACCCTAGCAGCGCTATTCCTCGTCGCCGCGCTCCTTGACCTTCTCGTCGAGCTTCTCCATCACGGCCGGATCGGCCAGGGTGGTCACGTCGCCCAGCTCGCGGCCCTCGCCGATGTCGCGCAGCAGGCGCCGCATGATCTTGCCGGAGCGTGTCTTGGGCAGCTCGTTCGCCCAGATGATCCGCTTGGGACGCGCAAGCTTGCCGATGCGCTTGGCCACGTGCTCGCGAACGTCGCCGACCAGCTCGTCGGAGCCCTCGAGGTCGCCGCTCAGCGTCACGAAGGCCGTGACCGACTGGCCCGTGTCCTCGTCGCTCTGGCCGATCACCGCCGCCTCGGCCACCTTGGGGTGCGAGACGATCGCCGACTCGATCTCGGCGGTCGACATGCGATGGCCGGAGACGTTGATGACGTCGTCGATCCGCCCGATGACCCAGAAGTACCCGTCGGAGTCCTCCCGGGAGGCGTCGCCCACCAGGTAGGTCTCCTTCCCGAACTTCTCGAAGTAGGTCTCGACGAAGCGCTCCTTCTCCTTGTAGAGGGTGCGCAGCATCCCCGGCCACGGCCGCGACAGCGACAGCAGGCCCTGCGTGTCGCGGTCGACCTCGTTGCCGTCCTCGTCGCGGACGGCGGCCGCCAGCCCCGGCAGGGGCATCCCGGCCGATCCGGGCTTCATCGCCTGCGCGCCGGGCAGGGTCGTGATCATGATTGCGCCGGTCTCCGTCTGCCACCAGGTGTCGACCACCGGACAGCGCTCGCCGCCGATGATCTTGTAGTACCAGAGCCATGCCTTCGGGTTGATCGGCTCGCCGACCGTGCCCAGGATCCGCAGGGTCGACAGGTCGTGTCCCTGCGCGTGCTCGGCGCCCCACTTCATGTGCGTGCGGATCGCCGTCGGCGCGCAGTAGAGGATCGTGACGCCGTAGCGCTCGATGATCTCCCACCAGATGTCCTTGGCGGGGTAGTCCGGGCGCGCCCTCGTACATCACCGAGGTCGCGCCGTTGGCGAGCGGCCCGTAAACGATGTAGCTGTGGCCGGTGACCCAGCCGACGTCGGCGGCGCACCAGTACACCGAGTTGTCCTGGAGGTCGAAGACATTGCGATGGGTCCACGCCACCTGCGTCAGGTAGCCGCCGGTGGTGTGGAGGATCCCCTTCGGCTTTGCTGTCGATCCCGACGTGTAGAGGATGTACAGCGGGTTCTCCGCGTCGACCGGCTCCGGCGGGCACTCTGCGTCTGCGGCCTCGAGGATCTCGTCGTAGAAGACGTCGCGGCCGTCGCTCATCGGGCAGTCGCCGCCCGTGTTGCGAACCACCACGATGGTCTCGAGCGCCTCGAGTTCCCCCATGACCTCGTCGACCGTGGACTTGACGGGCGCCGTCTTGCCCTTGCGGCGCGCCTCGTCGGCGGTGATGAGGGCCTTCGCGTCGGAGAACTCCATCCGCTCGCGAACGGCCTCCGGCGAGAACCCTCCGAACACCACGTTGTGCGGCGCCCCGATGCGCGCGCACGCGAGCATCGAGACGACGACCTCGGGGATCATCGGCAGGAAGATGCCGACGACATCGCCCTTGCCGATGCCGCGGTCCTTCAGCGCGTTGGCGAGCCTCTGAACGTCGCGGTGGAGGTCGGCGTAGGTGATCTCCTTCTCCTCGCCCTCCTCCCCGCGCCAGTGGTAGGCGACGCGGTCGCCGTTGCCGGCCTCGACGTGGCGGTCGACGCAGTTGTAGGAGGCGTTCAGCTTCCCGTCGGCGAACCAGCGGTAGAAGGGCGGGTCGGAATCATCGAGCGCCTCCGACGGCTCGGTGTCCCAGTCGAGCAGTCCCTTGGCCTGCTCGAGCCAGAACCCCTGGGGGTCCTCCTCCGCCTCGTCGTGAACCGACGAGTCCGTGATCCGCGCCCCGGACACGAAGTCCGCGGGCGGGTCGAACTTCTTGACCTCCAAGAGCTCTCCGAGCTCCCTCTCGAGGTCGCCGCCGCCGGTTGTCGTCTCAGTGCTGGCCATGCCTCACCTCCACGTGCGTCATATCACCGTTCGGCCTTGAGAAGCCGCTCGCCTTACTTGGCGAGCGGCTTGACGGGCAGGACTGTGCGTCCGAACGTCGAGTTCGCGACCCCCGCGAACGACGCGTACCAGGCCGCAGCCGCGGTGGCGAGGCCCAGATAGCCGCCCCAGTGGGTGACGGTCTCGTGGCCGCCCGACGCCCCGATTGCGAGCAGGACAAACGTCACGGCAAGGAGGATGAACACCAGCGCGATCGCACCGGTGGTGCGCAGCGACGCGACGAACATGTACGTCGTGAAGATCGCCCATCCCCACAGGTAGAGACCGGCTGCGTGCCCGATGTCCGCGGCCGGGATCAGGCCCGCGAAGAAGACCTCGAACAGAAACAGCGACAGCCAGAACGCTCCGAACGACGAGAACGCCAGCGCGCCGAAGGTGTTGCCCGTACGGAACTCCCACATGCCCGCGAGCAATTGCGCGAGGCCGCCATACGCGGCGGCGAGCCCGAAGACGACCGGCTCGCCTCCGGAGCTGACGAAGTTCGCGTTGAACATGCTGAGCACGAACGTCGTCATGGCGAACGCCGCGAGGCCAAGCGGACCCGGATCGGCGGGTGTCCAGCCGGCGGCGGCGCCTGCGCTGGGTTCCCGTGCCTGGCGCGCCGCGGGTGCGCCGCGAGCCGGCTCGGGGGCGGGCTGCGTGCCTGCTTCCATCTACTCCTCCTATTCCCCTGCCCCGGGCGGGATACCCGAGGCTTCGAGAGATGATGCAACCCGCACATACCCCGGCCCGCCGAGGGTGAAACGGCAGGTCCGGGCTTTGCGGTTGAATCCCCGCGATGAGCGACGCCGAGACCTCCGCCACCCGCCCCGAGGCCGGCGCCTACGGCGGCGCCGGGGTCGACCAGTCGCGCGGCGAGTTGGCGGTGGCGTCATTGGTCGCGTCACTGGGGGCGGCCAAACTGCCCTTCGAGTCGCGCCAGGTCCACCTGCCCGGCCATTACGCCAGCGTCATCCGCCTGGACGAGCGGACGGGCCTCGCGATGTCCACCGACACCGTCGGCACCAAGATGATCGTCGCCGAGCGCCTCGGCCGCTTCGACACGATCGGCATCGACTGCGTGGCCATGAACGCCAACGACGTCGTCTGCATCGGGGCGCGGCCCCTGGCGATGCTCGACTTCGTGCTCTGCTCCGACGCCGATCCCGACGTGTTCTCCGACCTCGGCAAGGGGCTCGCGCGCGGTGCGGAGCTCGCCGAGCTGGAGATCACCGGCGGCGAGGTCGCCCAGGTGGGGGAGATCGTGGCGGGGCACGAGCTCGGCGGGACGTGCGTGGGGCTGATCGACCTCGACTCGATCGTCACCGGCGCCCGCATCGAGCCGGGCGACCCAGTGATCGGCCTGCCGTCCTCCGGCCTCCACTCGAACGGCTACACGCTGGCCCGCCACGCGCTGGCCGACGTGCCGATGGACGACGAGCGCCTCGGCAGGCCATTGGGCGACGTCCTGCTGGAGCCGACCGAGATGTACGTGCGCGCCGCCATGGCCGCCCTCGAGTCCGACGCCGACGTCCGCGGCCTCGCGCACATCACGGGAGGCGGCTTCGACAATCTCCTGCGCCTCGGCGACCACGTCGGCTTCGAGATCGACGACCCGCTTCCCGTGCCCCCGGTATTCGGCCTGATCGCCGGCCTTGGCGGCGTCAGCGAGGCGGAGATGTACGAGGTCTTCAACATGGGCTGCGGCTTTTGCTGCGTTGTGGCCGCGGCCGATGAGGAAGAGGCGATGCGGGTATTGCGCGAGCATTACCCGGCCGCGAAGACGATCGGCCGTGCGACCGAGCCGCCCTCGGCGGTCCGGCGCCTCTGACGCAAGTCCGCTGCCCGCGGGCCGAATTCGGGCCCGAACGTCGAAGATAGGAAGCCGATGGCCGACGATGTGAGATCAGCCATGCAGCCCAGCCTGATCGGGACGGTCCTCTCCGGCCGCTACAAGCTCGACTCCAAGCTCGGCAGCGGCGGCATGTCCACCGTGTACCTGGCGCGCGACGAGACGCTCGAGCGCTGGGTGGCGGTGAAGCTCATGCACCGCGAGATGTCCGACCAGCCCGACCAGCTGGAGCGCTTCCGCCGCGAGGCTCGCTCCGTCGCGCAGGTCTCGCATCCGAACGTCGTCTCCGTCATCGACGCCGGCGAGGACGGCGGCTACCCCTACATCGTCTTCGAGTACGTCCAGGGCGAGACCCTCAAGCAGCGCATCGACCGCCTTGGCCGCCTCCCGCTCGACGAGGCCGCCGCCTACGGAATCGAGGTCGGCAGGGGGCTCGCCGCGGCGCACGCCCGCAAGCTTGTGCACCGCGACGTCAAGCCGCAGAACGTGCTGATCGACCCCGAGGGCCGGGCCAAGGTCACCGACTTCGGCATCGCCCGCGAGCTCGAGGCCGACGGCCTCACGAAGACCGGACGGGTGCTCGGCACAACCGACTACGTCTCCCCCGAGCAGGCGATGGGACGGGGCGTCGACGCTCGCTCGGACATCTACTCGCTGGGGGTCCTGCTCTACGAGATGCTCACGGGGGGCGTCCCCTTCGAGGCCGACTCGCTGGTGGGCGTCGCCATGAAGCACGTCAACGAGCCCATGCCCGACGTCCAGGAGCGCCGCCCCGACACGTCGGCCGCTCTCGCGTCGGTCATCGAGCGCGCCACTTTCAAGGACCCCAAGAAGCGCTACGCGGACATGGGGGCAATGCTCGCCGAGCTCGAGGGGGCGCTCGAGGTCGAGGTCGCCCGCTCCGGGACGGCCCACGGTCAGGCGACGACCGTGCTCGACAGCGTGGGCAAGCGCCGTCTGCTGCCCAGCCGCCGGGCGTCACTGGCGGGAATCGTGCTGGTGCTCGCCGCCACGGCCGCGGCGCTGCTGATCGCGGGCATCACCGGCAAGAAGGACCACACCACCTCCTCCACCACCCCCGGCGGCGGGGTGGCCAGCGGCACGTCGATCAAGATCGTCGCGGCAAAGGCCTTCGACCCGCAGGGCGACCCGCCCGGCGAGGAGCACAACTCGGCGACCCCGCTCGCCATCGATGGCGATCCGAACACGGGCTGGACCACCGAGGCCTACTCGAACTCGCCCGTGATCTCCGAGTCGATCTCGACCAAGGACGGAGTCGGGCTGATCCTCGACGCCGGGCAGCCGGTGCAGGCTCGGCAGGTGCAGGTGATGTCGGAGGCCGGGGGCTGGGACGGCCAGATCTATGCCTCGGCGAGCTCGGCGCCCCCCGCGTCGCTGGCCGGCTGGGGAGACCCGGTCAGCTCCGAGGTGAAGGGCGCGAGCACCGACCAGACCTTCGAGCTGAACGAGACGTCGTCCGCCCAGTACTTCCTGATCTGGATCACCCGCCTCTCGCCGACCACGGTCGAGGGCGGCTACAACGTCCAGCTCAACGAGGTCAGGCTTCTCGACTAGCGGGCGGCCGCCCGGGCGGGAGGCCTCTGATCGTATGGGGGACGCGACCCCTTAGTCGTCTGCGCCCGGCGGGTGCGGCTCCGTGGTCTCGTCAAGCCGCGCGGGCTCGGAATGTTCGTCCTCGCCCTCGAGCGAAGCCTTGAAGCCCCGAATCCCCTCGCCGACCGAACGGCCAAGTTCGGGCAAGCGCTTCGGGCCAAAGACAACGAGGGCGATGATCGCCACGACCGCGACTTCAAGCGGGCCGACATTTCCCATGGCATCCAAGGATAGGCGGTGAGGCTAAAGCGCCCCCAAACACGATCCGATAACAGGGTGGCTGTGGCATCTCCGCGGCGCGGTGTCGCGCGGATTTCGTGCTCCAACTGACGGGCGTTCCTAGAACTCGAAGCTGCGCTCGCGCTCGTGACGTTCGAGCGCGAGGTGGACGAGGCGGTTGACCACATCCGCATAGGGCACGCCGCTGGCCTCGAAGAGCTTGGCGAACACGCTCGTCTCGGTGAAGCCGGGGATCGTGTTCAGCTCGTTCAGCAGCACGTCGCCGGCCTCGGTCACGAAGAAGTCGCAGCGTGCGAGCCCCGTCGCTCCGACGGTCCGGTACACCCGCGCCGCCAGCTCCCGCACGGTTGCGACGCCGTCGTCGCCGATGGGCGCCGGCACCACCAACTCCATCCCGCCCTCGTCGTACTTGGCCGAGTAGTCGTACCAATCGGCGTGGGCGACGATCTCGCCCGGCAGCGAGGTCTCGGGCTCCTCGTTGCCCATCACCGAGCACTCCACCTCGCGGCCCCCGCAGTGCGCCTCGATGATCACCCGCGGGTCGTGGCGCAGGGCCAGCTCGACGGCCTCGTCGAGCTCGCGCTCCGGCCCGGAGACCTTCGAGATCCCCACGCTCGAGCCGAGCCGGGAGGGCTTGACCCACAGCGGCCGGCCCATCGCGGCGACGTGCTCGCGCCAGCCGTCCTCCCCCACCTCGCAGAAGTCGACCTGCGGGATCCCGTGGAAGGCGAGCAGGCGCTTGAAGACGATCTTGTCGATGGTGACGGCCGCCGCCAGGACTCCCGGCCCGACGTAGGGGATGTCGAGGCACTCGAGGAGCCCCTGGACGGTCCCGTCCTCGCCGAACGGCCCGTGGAGCACGGGGAACACCGCGTCGCACCCAAGCAGGCCTCCGGCGGCACGCAGCTCGAGCTCCTCACCTGCCACCGTCCAGCGACCGTCGCGCTCGATCAGGACGTCGACCACCTCGTGGCCGGCCTCGCGCAGCCCCTCGGCGACGGAGTGGCCGGAGCGCAGGGAGACCGGGTGCTCGGATGACCGCCCGCCGGAGAGGACCGCAACCCTCACGGGCGCGGGCTCCGGGGCTTCGGCGTGGTGGTGGTGCTGGGAGTGGTGGTGGTTGTCGGCGGGGGCGCGACGAACTTGCCGACGTAGATGGTCACCGAGCCGGAAGTGCTGGATTTGGTGCCGGCGGGCGGCGCCTGCTTGATGACGAGCCCGTCCTGGCTCTCGTCGCTGGTCGTCTGCTTGACGGTGTTGATGTTGGAGAAGCCGCTGCCGGACAGGTCGCTGCGCGCCTGGTCGGCGGTCTCTCCGACGACGTTCGGGACCAGCACCACTCCGCTCGAGACGACGATCGTGACGGTGCTCCCCGGCTTCACGTTGGTTCCGCCCGAGGGCGACTGCGAGAGCACCTGGCCGGCGGGATCGGAGCTGGACTGCTGCTTGGTCTTGACGTTCAGCCCGGCGGCGGTGATCGCCGACTGGGCGTCGGCGGCCTGCTGGCCGACCACCGACGGGACCGCCACGACGTTCTCACCCGTCGAGACGTTCAGCGTGATCGTCTGGCCGCGGTTCGCCAGGGTGCCGCCGGCCGGGTCGGTGGAGATCACCTTGCCGGCGTCGACGGTCGACGAGTGCCGGCTGGCCGTGTCGACGCTCTTGAAGCCCCGCGCCTTGAGCTCCTTTCGCGCCGCGCCCACGGTCTTGCCGGCCAGGTCGTTTGGAACGGTCGCCTTGCCGAGGCCGGTTGAGTAGGTGATCGTCACGCTCGAGCCCTGGTCGGCCTTGGTCCCGCCGATCGGGTCCTGCTCGAGCACCTGGCCCACGGGGGCCTTGTTGGGCGTCGGGCTGGGCACGACCGTGAAGCCGGCCTGCTCGAGCTGGCTGGTGGCCTGGCCCTGGTCGAGGCCCACCACACCGGGGACGTTCACCTGCTTGGCGTTGGAGCCGCCAAGCAGGAGGAACAGGAGCAGTCCGGCCAGCAGCAGCGCGAGGACCCCGGCGATGATCAGCTTGGTGCGGTCCCAGAAGCGCTCCTCCTCCTCGACGGGGTCGCCCTCCACCAGCTCGGCGTCGGTGCCCGGGGCGACCGTCGCCGCTGTGGTGGACACGGGCAGCGGCGCGGCGGCGGCGAAGGTCGCCGTGTCGGTGGGCGCGGTCGCGGGATCGGCCTCGGCCGCCGCCAGCGCGGCGAGCATCTCGTCGGCCGAGCGATAGCGGTTCTCGGGCTCCTTGGCGAGCGCCTTCAGCACCACGGCGTCGAGCGCCGGCGGGACCGTCGCAACGATCCGGCTGGGCGGCTGGGGCGCCTCCGAGACCTGCTTGAGCGCGATCGCGACCGGCGTGGAGGCGTCGAAGGGCACCTGCCCCGTGAGGGACTCGTAGAGGACCGCGCCGATCGAATACAGGTCCGATGCCGCCGTCGTCTCCAGGCCCTGTGCCTGCTCGGGCGAGAGGTACTGGGCGGTGCCGAGCACCGAGCCGGTCTGGGTGATCTCCGACGGCCCAGCCCGGGCGATGCCGAAGTCGGCGACGCGGGCGCGGCCCTCGCGGTCGACCAGCACGTTCTGCGGCTTGAGGTCGCGGTGGATGATCCCGCGGGAGTGGGCGAAGCGCGCGCCGGCCAGCACCTGGCGGACGATCTCCACGGCCTCGCCGGCCGTGAGCCCGCGGGTGATCAGGTCCTTCAGCGAGGCGCCCTCGACGAACTCCATGACGATGAACGGGCGCCCCTCGTGCTCGCCGCGGTCGTAGACCGAGACGATGTTGGGATGCTGCAGCCCCGCGGCGGCGGCGGCCTCGCGGCGAAACCGCTCGACGAACTGCTCGTCCTCCGCGTAGCGCTCCAGCAGGAACTTCAGCGCCACGCGGCGATGGAGCATCTCGTCGTCGGCGCACCACACGTCGGCCATGCCGCCGGCGCCGATGCGGCGCACCAGGCGGTAGCGCCCGTCGACCAGGGTGCCTGCAGCGAGCGGGTTCATCCTTGGGCCGCCAGTGCCGCTTCCATGACCTTCGTCGCGATCGGGCCGGCCGTGTCGCCGCCGAAGCAGCCGGCGCAGCGCTCGATGGTGGCCGCGACGGCGATCTGCGGGTCGTTGGCGGGCGCGAAGCCGATGAACCAGGGCTGATGGATGCCGTCGGCCGGGTTGCCGATCTCGGCCGTTCCGGTCTTGCCGGCGAAGGGCTCGCCGCCGACGGTCAGGCCGGCCGCGGTGCCCTCCTCGGTGACCTGGGTCATCATCTGCGTCAGCTGCGCGCGCGGTCTCGGGCTTCATCACGGTCGCCTGCTCCTGCGGCTTCAGCTCCGACACGGTTCGCCCATCGGGGTCGGTGACCTTCTGGACGATCTGGGGCTTCATCAGTACGCCGTCGTTCCCGACCGTCGCGGCGACCTGGGCCATCTGGAACGGCGTCGCCAGGTCGGTTCCCCTCGGCGCCGCCCTGGCCGATCGCGACGCGGCCCACGTCGAACCCGTCGGTCACGAGGTCGCCGTTCGAGTTGATCGGACCCGAGGCGGTCTTCTCGCTGTCGGCGAGGTCGAGCTGCGGATCCTGGTAGAAGCCGAAGCGCTTCATGTACTCGACCATCGTCGGGATCCCGACCTTCTCGCCCACCTGCGCGAAGAAGGTGTTCACCGAGTGCGTGAGGGCGGTGGCCATGTTGATCGCCGCCGTATCTGGTCGTTGTCGTCGTTGGCGAGAGGTGCGCCGCTGATCGTGAGTCGGCGGGCGCGTCCCAGCGAATCGTGTCGGGCGTGAAGTCGCCGCTGTCGAGCCCCGCCGTGGCGGTGACGACCTTCATCGTCGATCCCGGTGGGTAGTGGCTCTGGATCGGCGCGATCGACGAGCGGCGCGGACTTGTCGGTGTTCAGCTTGGAGAACGTCTTCGTGTTCGCGACGGCGTTGGGGTCGAAGCCCGGGGTCGAGGCCATGGCCAGGACCGCGCCGGTATTCGGGTTCAGGGCGACGACGGAGCCGGCCCCGTTCGACCCGGCCGTGGAGGCGTTGGCGGAGTTCAGGGCGTCCACGGCGGCCTTCTGGACGCTCGAGTTGATCGTCAGCGTGACGTTGTTGCCCTGCTGGGCGTGGCCGCGCAGCTCGTCGAGGACCGACGAGAACTCGTTGTCCTGCCCGACCAGGGTGTCGTTCAGCGAGCTGCTCCAGCCCGTCCTGCCCCACCTGGATGAAGCTGTAGCCCACCGGGGCCCCGAACAGCGAGCCCAGCGGGTAGTCGCGCACGTAGATGGGATTGGCGCCGCCGCCCTGCGGCTTCGACTCCGCGATGACCTGGCCGTCGGAGGTGGTGATCGTCGCCCCGCTGGATGGTCTGCGTCTCGATCAGCGGCCGATGGTTCAGGGGATTGTCCTTCAGCGCGTTAGCGTCGAAGACCGCCCACTTCGACGAGAAGTAGACGAGGCCGGCGAACAGCAGCAGGATCACGCCGTAGATGCGGACGATCGGAGCGTTCACGGGTAGCTCATCCCGATGTCCGGCGGCGAGGAGGCGATGGGTTCGAAGGTCTCCACCGGGCGGCGCGCGCGGTCGGAGATCTGCAGCAAGAGCCCGAGGATCACCATGTTCGCGATCACCGAGCTGCCGCCGAAGCTCACGAACGGCAGGGTCACGCCGGTGAGGGGGATCAGCTTCACGACGCCGCCGATGATCACGAAGGCCTGGAGCGCGAACACGGCTGTGAGCCCCGCTGCCAGGAGCTTGGAGAACCCGTCGGGCGCCATGACGGCGGTCTTGAACCCTCGCGCCGCGATCAGCGCGTAGATCACGATCACGCCGACGCCGCCGAACAGGCCGAGCTCGGAGACGATCACGGCGTAGATCTCGTCGGTGTGCGGCGCGGGCAGGATCGAGCCGCAGTCGGGGAACGCCTGCACGCAATGCGGCGCGAAGGGCCCCGTGAGCTTCAGCAGCGACGAGCCCAGCCCGGCGCCGAACAGGCCGCCGTCGGCCTGCGCGAACAGCGATTGCTGCACCTGCCCCGCACCCTCCGGAGCGTGCTTGTGCGAACGGGTGCAGCCAGATGTCGACGCGATCCTGCACGTGCGCGACCGCGCCCGAGACGAAGAACGTGCCCACCAGGAAGAGCAGGAGGCCGACGAGCACATAGGAGAAGCGGTTCGTAGCCACGTAGAGCAGCGCGAGGAACCCGCCGAAGAACATCAGCGAGCTGCCGATGTCGCGGATGAAGAACAGCAGCACCATTGCCGCCCCCCAGACCACCAGCAGAGGGCCGAAGTGCTTGAGCGGCGGGATGGTCAGTCCCGCGACTCGCCTGGCGCCGACGGTCAGCATCTCGCGGCGCTCGTGCAGGTAGCTGGCGAGAAAGATGACGATGCAGATCTTCGCCACCTCGGCGGGCTGGAACGACAGCGGGCCGGCGTTGATCCCGAGGTAGGCGCCGTTGACCTGCGAGCCGATGCCTGGCAGGCGCGGGGCCAGCAGCAGGCGCCATCCCGGAGAGGGCGATCAGGTAGCGGTACGCTCCAGCACCTTGTAGTCGCGCAGGAAGATGATGGTCAGCGCCAGGACGACGGCGCCGGCGACGAAGATCGAGGCCTGCTTGAGCGCCAGCGCGTCGTTGATCCGGAAGAGGATCACCAGGCCCGACCGCGGCGAGCAGCGCGCACAGCGGGAAGAGGTACGGATCGGCGTACGGCAGCCGGGCGCGGATGAACAGGTGGACGCCCGACGCAGACGGCCAGGAAGTAGCCGCCGTAGATCACGCTCAGGTTCGAGACGTGGTTCGAGTTGACGATCAGGACCGCCGTGAATCCCGCGGTGACGAGGACGGCGACCGGGATGAGAGCGAGCAGCTCGCGGTTGCGAGCCTTCACTTGCCGGAGCCTCCGTTGCCGCCCGGCGCCGCCCGCGGTGGTCCCGCCGCTGCGGGCAGGCTTGCCGCCAGACCCTCCGCCCTGCTGCTTGCCCCCGGCCGCCTGACCCTTGCCGCCCTGCCGGCCCTGCTTGCCGCCCGATTGCTTCGCTCCGCTCCGCCCCGCGCCCCCTCCCGACTTCGGCTGGTTGCCCTGCTTCGGCCCGGTCGGTGTGCGCGAGGCCTTCACCAGGTCGCCCAGCAGGCTGACCGCGTCGTCGTGGCTTCGCAGCGTGTGGTCGGTGGCGCCGGACTGGCGATTGGAGGGCAGCGAGCTCACCTGGATCGGCGCGGCGTAGCTCCTCCGAGTACAGCTTGATGTTCAACGGCAGGTCGTAGGGAAGCCCTCGGTACAGGGCGAGGCGCCCCGAGGAGTCGCTGCCCAGGAAGTAGACCTGCCGGGCTCCGTACACCGCGCCGCCGACGACGACCGCCAGGATCGCCAGCGGCACGAGGATCCGCAGCGCGATCCGCCGCTTCGACGGGCGCGGCGAGCCGGCGCCGCGGCGGCCCTCCGCGGCCACGGTGGCGGCCCTGCGGTGCCAGCGGCGTCGCGGACCGCGCCTGCCGTCAATCCGGCGTCCTCCGCCGACGCGCCGACCAGCGTCGCGCCCTCGCCGTGATCGGCCCTGGGCTCGACCGGGATGCGCCCGACGGGCGCCTCGGAGTCGTCGACCCGGAAGGCGAGGGCGGTGATGTTGTCGCGCCCGCCCGCCAGGTTGGCCTGGTCGATCAGCGTGGCGACGGCGCGGTCCAGATCGGGGGATTCGGCGAGGATCGAGGCGATCTCGGGCTCCTTCAGCATCGTCGTCAGACCGTCGGAACACAGCAGGTAGACGTCGCCCGGCTTGACGCGGTAGGTCATCGTGTCGACCTGGACGTGCGGCTCGGGGCCGAGGGCGCGGGTGATGATCGAGCGCTGCGGATGGTCCTCGGCCTGCTCGTCGGTGAGGCGGCCCTGGCGGCGGAGCTCCTCCACCAGCGAGTGGTCGGAGGTCAGCAGGCGCAGCTCGCCGTCGCGCCAGCGGTAGGCGCGGCTGTCGCCGACGTGGGCGAGGCTGAGCTCCTCGCCCTCGAGCATCGCCGCGGTGAGCGTGGTGCCCATGCCCGAGCGACTCGCGTCGGCCTGCGCCAGCTCGTGGATGCGGCGGTTGGCGTCCTCGGCGATCCCGCGCAGGTAGCCCTCGGGCGAGCCCTCCCCCCGCTGGACCGGCCCGAAGGACTCCGCGGCGATCTTCGACGCGACCTCGCCCGCCTGCGCTCCGCCCATGCCGTCGGCGACGGCGAAGAGCGGCGCCTGAGCGAAGAAGGAGTCCTCGTTCGCGGCGCGCTGGCGGCCGGTGTCGGTGCGGTGGGCCTGCTCGACGATCTGAAGCATCCGAACCCGCTACCCGTCTTCCGGCAAGTCGAGCTCGAAGCGCATCTCGGTGTCGCCGATCTTGATCTCGTCGAGGTCGCTCAGGGGCGCCTCGCCCGCGAGCTGCGCGCCGTTGAGGAAGGTGCCGTTGGTCGAGCTCATGTCCTCAACGTAGTAGCTGGGCCCGCGCGAATAGACGCGCGCGTGGATGCCCGAGGCAAAGCGGTCCTCGATGCGAATATCGGCCTGTGCCGAGCGCCCGATCGACACGCCGCCGAAGAGGTCGAACCGCTCGCCGGCGGTGAGGCCGCCGCCGGTGACCACTACCAGGAAGGCATCGGTGGCCGCGGAGCGGCCACCCGGCCCGACCGCCTGATGGAAGCCCGTCGCCTCCGGCGCTGGAGACGCGGTTCGGCGCAGCTCGCGCCAGGCGCTGCGCGCCACCCACAGGAGAAAGAGGTAGAGCACCGCGAGGAACGCGAACTTGAGCGCGACGGCAATCGGCTCGGTGTCCATTCGCGCGACAGGCTACCCGGGTACGCCCCCGCGGCCCCGGCCGCGGGAGTTGTCCTACTGCTCGATGTCGAAGGTGAAGCGGGTCGTGCCCAGCACGACCTCGTCGCCGGGCGACAGGCGTGAGCGGTCGACCAGGCGACCGTTGATCTTGACGCCGTTGGTCGACCCGAGGTCGACGATCTGCCAGTCGCCGTTGGAGCTTCGGCGAAGCTCGGCGTGGCGGCGCGAGATATTGGGGTCGTCGAGCACGCAGTCGCACTCGCGGGAGCGGCCGAGGCTGGCCACCGGCCCCTCGAGCACATAGCGGCGGTCCTCCAGCGAGACGATGGCGCGGGTGTCGACCAGCCGCTCCTGCGGGCGGCGGGACTTGGGGCGCTGCTGCTTGGGCGGCGCCGAGTAGATCATCGTGTGGCCCTCCTCGCCCTGGGAGAAGCCCTCGTCGGCGCGGGCCGGCGGCTTGACCAGCCGGGTCTGGATCCCGAACTCGCCGAGGCGCAACCGCTCGTCGACCTTCAGTTCGATCTCGGGCCGGGTGAGTAGCGCGTAGTCGTTGCGCCGCGCGTGCTCCAGGAGGTAGGCGGAGAGCTCCTGAGCGAGGGAGCGCTCGTAGCCTTCGATTCGCTCGTGGTCGGAGGACGAGAGCCAGACGGTGTACTGGTTCGGGACGTACGTTCGCGACACCGACGCTGTGCGGTGGGCGTCCATCTCCTTCGCCAGCTTGCGGGCGATCTCGACCGGCTGCACCTGGGAGGAGAAGGCACGACTGAACACCCCCTCGACGAGGTTCTCGATGCGGGCCTCGAGATTTCTCAGAACGCTCATGGCAATTGCTCGGACAGCGCGAGCATCCCTCGCGCTGCCCGCAATCCTAGACGCGGCGGTTCAGCCGAGCGCGGGTGCGCCGTCGCGGCGGGAGCGAACCTCCGGGCGGGCGGCGAGCAGCGCGACGCCGGCCGCCGCTGCCGCCGGCACGAGCGGCGCGAGGGAGAGCGCGCCAAGGTCCAGCGCGCGCAGTCCGGCGTCGACCCCGGCGCCCCACAGGAGCGCACCGAGCAGGCCGATCGCCAGGTGGCGGGCGCGAGCGATGGGCGCTATCGCCCACGCCGCGGCGGCAAACAGAGCGGCGGCGGCCATGGACGCCGGGTCGAGCAGCGGGGCCAGCACGCCGGAGGCCGCAGCGGAAGCGGAGTGCTCCCAGCCCGCGGCGGCGTGATCGGCGAAGGGCATGGCGGGGCCGACACCCAGGGCCAGCGACCCCGCTGCCGTCCAGGCCCAGCAGGCCAAGCCGACGAGCAGCCGGTCACGACCGCGGTCGCCCGCCACCGCGACGGCCGGCAGGGCCGATGCGACGCCCAGCGCGGCCATCGGCACGGCGAGCGCGGGAGCGAGGGCCAAATGCGCCGGGCGAACGAGGATCAGAGCCGGAAGCAGGAACACCGCCAGGGCCAGCGCCGCGCCCGGCAGCCCGGCGGCGACGGCGAGGGCGGTTACGGCCGCCCCGATCGCGGCCGAAATCAGGATCCCCGCGGCGCCCAGGTCGCGACGGATGCGGACCCTTCCCTCCGCCTCCTGGCCGGGAACGGCGTGGACGCCGTCGAGCTCCTCCGCGCACCGCTCCAGGACCGCCGCGAGCTCGTCGAGCGGAGGGCGCTCGGCGGGCTCGGGCAGCAGACAGTCGTCGACGATCTCGGCCAGCAGCTCGGGGAGGTCCGGGCGGGCGTCGCGTAGCGACGGGAGCTGGGTGCCGATCCGGCGGGCGGTCGCGGCCGGGGTGCGCGCGGCGACCGGGTTGCGCCCGGCCCAGCACTCATACAGGGTCAGCGCCAGGGAGTAGACGTCGGACTCGGGTCCCGCGGTCTCCCCCTCCGCCTGCTCGGGCGACATGTAGGCGAGCGTTCCCACCACCTGCCCCGTCGCGGTCAGGGGCGCCTCGCCGGCGATCGCGGCGATGCCGAAGTCCATGAGCTTCGCGTGGGGCGGGTCGGGAGCGAGGTCGACGACGATGTTCTGCGGCTTGACATCGCGATGGACCACGCCACGCCCGTGCGCGTGCGCAAGGGCCGAGCAGACCTCCACCCCGGTCCAGGCCACCTCGCGGTCGGTGATCTCCCCCTCGCAGGCCAGGACGTCGAGGGGCTCGCCGTGGGCCAGCTCGCTGACGAGCATTGCCGTCCCGCCCTGGGCACCGAACTCGTAGAGGGTGACGATCGAGGGATGGTTCAACCGGGCCGCGGCCTTGGCCTCGCGCAGGACCCGTGCCGTGTCGGCCCCCTGGATCTCCTTGAGCGCGACCTCGCGCTGAAGGCGCGTGTCGACGGCCCGGTAGACCGTTCCCATGCCGCCGGCGCCCAGCCGTTCCACGAGCTCAAACCGCTCCATCGCAAGCTCGCCGACCATTCCTCGGTTCCACTTCCACAACCGCGGCCCGGCTCCTGCCCGGCGAGGCGGATACGCTTTCGGGCAGGGGTCAGCGCTCCTACGCAGAACAGCACCCCGGGAGCTGGATCATGGAATTCCTCGACGAGGAACAGCCCTACGCGCCGCGCCGAGCGCCCGCCCCGCGGCGCCGTACACCCGACCCCCAGCAGCTCAGGGCCCGCCGGCTGGTCGCGGCCCTGGTCGGGATCCTCCTTCTGATCCTCATCGTGCTCGGCGTCAAGGGCTGCCTGAACGCGCGCAAGCAGCGTGGCCTCGAGAACTACCAGTCCGACGTGAAGTCGCTGGTTCACTCCACCGATCAGCTCTCCCAGGACTTCTTCACCGAGCTCGACAACCCCGGGTCCAGCGGCCTCGGGCTGTCGCAGACGCTCGACAACATCAGCGGCGGCGCCGAGGGCCTGCTGCAGCGCGCCGAGCAGCTCTCGACCCCCGGCGACCTCTCCGGCGCCCAGTCGAACCTCGTTCAGGCGTATCAGCTTCGCCGCGACGGACTGGCCGGGTTCGCGGCGGCGCTCAGCGGCGACGCCGGCAAGGGGACCAAGCCCGAGGACCTGGCCGTCGCCCACATGAAGGAGATCATCGCCGGCGACGTCCTCTACGTACACGCGAAGGATCAGATCGACCAGGTGCTCGCCGACAACGGCATCAGCGGCGGCGTGCCGGCGAGCGTCTTCATGCGTGACCCGACCCGTTGGCTCGACCCGGCTTCGATCACCCCGCTTCTTGCCAACGCCGGTTCCTCGGGTTCGTCGGGCTCCCCGTGCCCGAAGGGCGAGACCTGCGGCCTCGGGCTGGCCTCGGCGACCATCGGGGGCGTCGCCCTCAGCCCCTCGGCTACGACCAGCGTGAGCGGCTCGAGCGTCGACGTGTCCGTCCAGAACCAGGGCACCGCCGACGAGTCGAACGTGCAGGTGAGGATGTCGATCTCCGGCGGCGGTTCGCAGTCGGCAAGCATTCCGAAGATCACCGCGGGGTCCACCAAGACCATCACCCTGCCGATCAAGCCCGCGCCGCCCAGTGGCAAGACCGTGAAGCTGGACGTCGAGGTGACGCCGGTGCCGGGCGAGCACATCACCGACAACAACAAGGCCACCTACTCGGTCACGTTCGGCTGAGCTCCGCGCTTCGGCTAACTTCGCCGACGTGAAGGTCGCCTACCTAGGCCCCGCGGGGACGTTCAGCGAGGACGCGCTGATCGCCGCCGGAGGCGACGCAGTGGAGCCCGCGCCGGCGACCACCGTCCACGACGCGATCCGCGCCGTCGGCGACGGGGGAGCCGACCTCGCGCTGGTTCCCTACGAGAACTCCATCGAGGGCTCCGTACGCTCGACCCTCGACGCCCTTGCCTTCGACGGCGAGGGGGTGACCATCGTCGGCGAGCACGACCACCCCATCCGGCACAGCCTCATCTCCCGGACCCCGCTCGAGCTCGATCGGATCGAGGTGGTGCTGTCCCATCCGCAGATCCTCGCCCAGTGCGCGCGCTTCCTTCGCTCGGAGCTCGGCGGCGCCGAGGCGCGCGCGGCCGCCTCGAGCGCCGAGGCCATCCGCACCGTCAGCCGCGAGGCGGCCCCGTGGGCGGCCCTCGGGGCAGGCTCGGCCGCGGCCCTGTACGGCTGCACCGTGCTTCGCGAGGGAGTCGAGGACGAGAGCGACAACGTCACGCGGTTCGTGTGGATCGCGCCCGCCGGCTCGCGCGCCGCGGGCGAGGGCCGGTGGCGGACCTCGGCCGTCTTCTCCGAGCTCGGCGAGGACCACCCGGGCGCCCTGGTCGACGCCCTGTTCGAGTTCTCCAACCGCAGCGTCAACCTCACGCGCATCGAGTCGCGCCCGCTGCGCCGGGGCTTCGGCCGTTACATGTTCTTCATCGACATCGAGGGCGCCGTCGACAGCGAGCCCGTCGCCGAGGCGCTCGACGCGCTTCGCGCCAAGGCCGAGACGGTTCGCGTCCTCGGCAGCTACCCCGTCGCGCCGGGAGTTCCGAACGTCTCGAGCGAATAGCTCGCCGGCAGCGCCCCGGCGGTCCGTAGAATGCCCGGACCATGGCGAGCCTCGGTGTGGCGGGTCACAACCCCGGTACCGGCGATGCGCAGCCCTCGATCGGGGCGCGCAGGGCGAGCGCGGCCTCGGGCGGCACCAGGGTCCTGGTCCTGAACGCCAGCTACGAGCCGATCAACGTCTGCACGGTGCGCCGCGCCGCGATCCTTGTCCTGAAGGCCCGCGCCGAGGTGCTCGAGAACGGAGCCGGCTCGCTGCGTTCTGAGCGCCTGGAGATGGCTCGGCCCTGCGTGATCCGCCTGCGGCGCTACGTGCGCATCCCGCGCGACGTCCACCGGCGCAAGATCACCCGCAAGGCGGTGCTGGCGCGCGACTCGTGGACGTGCCAGTACTGCGGCCGCGAGGCGCACACGGGCCTCACGGTCGATCACGTCATCCCGCGAAGCCGCGGCGGCGCGTCGTCGTGGGACAACATCGTCGCCTCCTGCGCTCCGTGCAACCGCAAGAAGGGAAACCGCCTGCCGCGTGAGGCCGCGATGCATCCCCGAAACAGCCCGCGGGCCCCGGGCCCCACCGTCTTCATCCGCATCGCCAGCCCGCGCGTGCCGGTGGCTTGGGAGCAATACCTCCCCGCCGGCGCGGCCACGGCCGTGGCCGCCGCCTAGGCCGGGCGCGGCGGCCCGGGTTCTATTCGCCGGCCGGCAGGTCGAGCTCGGTGTTGACGACGTCGGCGTCGCCGGCAACGCCGCCTGACTCCACGACCAGGGCGACTGCGCTGACGGAGTCGTCCTCCTTGATGTTCATCACCTTGACGCCCTGTGTGGCGCGCCCCATCTGGGAGATGCCCCCGGCGCGGGTGCGCTGGACCATCCCGTTCTGAGAGATGAACAGCAGGTCCTGGTGCTCGCGCACGATCAGCGCGCCGGCCAGCCCGCCCTTGCGCTCGACCAGCTTGATCGTCAGCACGCCCTTGGTCCCCCGCCCCTTCACCGGGTACTCGGAGACCGGGGTGCGCTTGCCGTAGCCGTACTCGGTCACGACGAACATCTCTGAGTCGTCCCGCGCGATGTCCATCGCCAGGACGCGGTTCTGCTGCCGGCCGACCTTGTCGGCGACGTTCATGCCCTTCACGCCGGAGGAGTCCCTGCCCATCGACCGGACCACCTTCTCGGAGAAGCGCGACGCATGGCCCGACTTCGAGACCAGCAGGATGTCGTCCTCGCCCGAGGTCAGGCGGACCTGAACCAGCTCGTCGCCGTCGCGAACCTTGATGGCGATGATCCCGTCGGCCTTGATCTTCGTGTTGTAGGCGAGGAACTCGGTCTTCTTGACGAGCCCCTTCGCGGTCGCGAAGACGAGGTAGCGGTTCTCCTTGAAGTCGCGCGTGGGAATGACGGTCATGACCTTCTCGCCCTCGCGCAGCGGCAGGACGTTCACGAGGGCGCGGCCCTTCGACGTCCGCGAACCCTCCGGAAGCTCGTAAACCTTCAGCCGGTAGACCTTGCCGCGGTTGGTGAAGAACAACAGGTAGTCGTGCGTCGAGCAGATGTGCAGGTGCTCGATGTAGTCGTCGTCCTTCATGTCCATGCCCATCACGCCGACCCCGCCGCGGCGCTGCTGGCGGTAGGTGGCGAGCGGCAGGCGCTTGGCGTATCCCGAGTGGGTGATCGAGATCACCATCTGCTGGTCGGCGATCACGTCCTCGATGTTCATGTCGCCTTCGAAGTAGGTGAGCTCGGTGCGGCGCTCGTCGCCGTAGCGCTTGGCAACCTCGTCGAGCTCCTCGGAGATCAGCGCGTCGATCCGCGCCGGCTCGCCCAGGATCGCCCGCAGCTCGGCGATCGTCTCCACCAGCTCGGCGTGCTCGGATCGCACCTTCTCGGACTCCAGGGCGGTCAGGCGCTGCAGGCGCATGTCCAGGATCGCCTGTGCCTGGATCTCGGTGAGGCCGAAGGTGTTCATGAGGCCCTCGCGGGCGTCGTCGGGGTCGGCCGAGGCGCGGATGAGGTCGATGACCGCGTCGAGGTTGTCGAGCGCAATCAGCAGGCCCTCGAGCACGTGCGCGCGGGCCTCGGCCTGGCGCAGCTGGTGCTGGGTGCGGCGGATGACCACCTCGCGCTGGTGCGCGACGTAGTGCTGAATCAGCTCCTTGAGGCTGAGCGTCTTCGGGACGTTGTCGACGAGCGCGACCATGTTGACGCCGAACGAGGCCTGCATCTGCGTGTGCTTGTAGAGCTGGTTGAGGACCACCGCGGCCGGATCGCCGCCGCGCTTCAGCTCGATCACGAGCCGCATCCCGGAGCGGTCGGACTCGTCGCGCAGGTCGGAGATCCCGGTGATCTTCTTGTCGCGGACGAGGTCGGCGATCTTCGTGATCAGGCCGCCGTCGCCGCCCTTCTTGACCATGTACGGGAGCTCCGAGACGATGATCGCCTCCTTGCCCCCGCGCATCGGTTCGACGTGGGCGCGGGCGCGGATCTTGATCCCGCCCCGGCCTGAGGCGTAGGCGTCGCGGATGCCCTCCATGCTCATCAGCCCGCCGCCGGGGAAGTCCGGCCCCTTGATGTGCTCCATCAGCCCGGCGAGGTCGATGTCGGGGTTGTCGATGTAGGCCTTGACCGCGCCGATCGACTCGCGGAGGTTGTGCGGTGGGATGTTCGTCGCCATGCCGACAGCGATGCCGGCGGCGCCGTTGACGAGCAGGTTCGGGAAGCGGCCCGGAAGGACCAGCGGCTCCTGCTGGGACTCGTCGTAGTTGGGCCCGAAGTCGACCGTCTCGGCGTCGATGTCGCGCAGGAGCTCGGTCGTCAGGCGGGCGAGCCTCGCCTCGGTGTACCGCATGGCCGCCGGCGGGTCGTCGTCGATCGAGCCGAAGTTGCCCTGGCCGTCGACGAGCGGATTGCGCAGCGAGAAGTCCTGCGCCATCCGCGCGAGGGTGTCGTAGATGGCCGAGTCGCCGTGAGGGTGGTACTTGCCCATCACCTCGCCGACGATGAACGCGCACTTGCGGTAGGCGCGGTTGGGCTGCAGGCCCAGGTCGTGCATCGCGTAGAGCACGCGGCGGTGCACCGGCTTGAGGCCGTCACGAACGTCGGGCAGCGCCCGGCCCACGATCACGCTCATCGCGTAATCGAGATACGACGAGCGCATCTCGGTGGTGAGCTCGCGCTCCTCGATGCGCCCGGTCAGGGCGTCGAGACCGCCTTCCATCAGGACCTCCGGCTAGACATCGAGGAAGCGGACCTCCTTGGCGTGGCGCTCGATGAAGAGCTTGCGCGGCTCCACCTTGTCGCCCATGAGGTCGGTGAAGATGCGCTCGGCCAGGCTGGCGTCGTCGATCGTCACCCGCTGGAGGGTCCGCGTCTCCGGGTTCATGGTCGTCTGGCGGAGCTGCTCGGGGTTCATCTCGCCCAGGCCTTTGAAGCGCTGGAGGGCGACGCCGTGTCGCGCCAGCTCGAGAACCACGTGGCGCAGCTCGGCGAACGAGTCCGCGGCGCCCTCGCGATCCCCGATGGCGGCGCGGAAGGGCGGCTGGCCCACCTGCTTGAGGAGGTCGGCGTGGACCTCGACCAGGTGGCGGTACTCGGCCGAGCCGAAGAGCGCCGAGGAGAGCGCGTGCACCCGGGCGAGGCCCGAGCGGCGATGGACGGCGCGGATCTGCAGCTCGTCGGTGGAGGAACGCAGCAGCTGGGTCTCGAACGCCTCGGCGTCCGGATCGCCGGCCTCGATCAGCTTCTTGGTGGCGGCAAGCGTGGCCGTGCCCTCGTCGAGGATGCGCGACTCCGAGAGGAAGTTGACCGTGTCGTGGCCGAACTCGGCGCGCAGCGACTCGCCCCAGCCCTCGTATTCCTTCAGGCGGCGGCTGAAGCGCTGCCAGCGGGAGGGCGTGAGCTTGTGCTTTTTGCCCTGGGAGTCGGTGACCTCGAGCTGGTCGATCTTGTCGCGCAGCAGGAGCTCCTCGAGCTCCGACTCCTTCTCGATGTAGGTCTCGTTGCGCCCGCTCTTCAGCCGATAGAGCGGCGGCTTGGCGATGTAGACGTAGCCGTGCTCGATCAGCTGCGGCATCTCGCGGTAGATGAACGTCAGGGCGAGGGTGCGGATGTGGGCGCCGTCGACGTCGGCGTCCGTCATGAGGATGATCTTGTGGTAGCGGGCATCCTCGATGTTGAACTCCTCGCGGACCCCCGTGCCGACCGCGGTGATCAGGTTCTGGATCTCCTGGTTGGAGAGGACCTTGTCGATCCGCGCCTTCTCGACGTTGATGATCTTGCCGCGCAGCGGCAGCACCGCCTGGGTGTTGCGATCGCGTCCCTGCTTGGCGGAGCCGCCGGCGGAGTCGCCTTCGACGATGAAGAGCTCGGCGAGCGTGGGATCGCGGACGGTGCAGTCGGCGAGCTTGCCCGGCAGCGTGGAGTTCTCGAGCGCCGACTTGCGCCGCGTGAGATCGCGCGCCTTGCGGGCCGCGTGACGGGCGCGGGCGGCGTCGACGGACTTCATGAGGATCCGCCGAGCGTCCGGCGGGTGCTCCTCGAGGTACTCGCCCAGCTTGCGGTTGACCGCCTCCTTCACGAGGCCCTCGACGCCCGGGTTGCCGAGCTTGGTCTTGGTCTGGCCCTCGAACTGGGGCTCGCGCAGCTTCACGGAGATGACCGCGGTGAGGCCCTCGCGGACGTCCTCGCCCGAGAGGTTCTCGTCCTTCTCCTTCAGAAGCCCCTTCTGGCGGGCGTAGGCATTGAGCGTTCGCGTGAGCGCCGCGCGGAACCCGGAGAGATGCGAGCCGCCCTCGTGGGTGTTGATGTTGTTCGCGAAGCTGAAGATGGACTCCTGGTAGCTGGAGTTCCACTGCATCGCGACCTCGACGGCCCCCTCCTCGGACTCGGACTCGAAGAAGACGACCTTGCGGTGCAGCGAGTCCTTGTTCTCGTTGAGGTGGGAGACGAAGTCGACGATGCCGCCCTTGTATTGGAAGGTCTCGCGCTCGCCCGAGCCGCGCTCGTCGACCAGGTCGATGCGCAGGTTGCGGGTGAGGAAGGCCGTCTCGCGCAGGCGCTCCGAGAGGGTCGCGTAGTCGAAGTCGACCTCCTCGAAGACCTCGGCGTCCGCGAGGAAGGTGATCGTCGTGCCGGTCTTCTTGCTGGCCTTGCCGCGCTTCAGGTCGCCCTGGGGCACGCCGCGCTCGAAGTCCTGGGCCCACTCGTGGCCGTCGCGCTGAATTTGAAGATGGAGGCGCTCGGAAAGCGCGTTGACCACCGAGACGCCGACGCCGTGCAGGCCGCCGGAGACCTTGTAGCCGCCGCCCTCGCCGAACTTGCCGCCGGCGTGGAGCGTGGTCAGCACGACCTCGGCAGCCGGCCGCTTCTCCTCCGGGTGCTCGTCGACCGGGATGCCGCGGCCGTCGTCGGCGACGGTCACCGCGTTGTCGGGGTGGATCGTCACCTCGATGCGGCTGCAATGGCCGGCCAGGGCCTCGTCGACGGAGTTGTCGACCACCTCGTAGACGAGGTGGTGCAACCCGCGCGGGCCGGTGGACCCGATGTACATGCCGGGCCGCTTGCGGACCGGATCGAGCCCGCGGAGCACCGTGATCTCGCCGGAGGTGTACTCCCCCTCCATGCCGGGCGACGCCGTGGAATTGGCGTCGGAGATCGTCTTCTTCGATGCGGGCGTACCGCCCTTAGCAGCCAAGCTGGTGGTGCTTCCTCTCGGGTCGATTCACGAGAAACCCCGACCATCGGATCTCCGCAGCGGTGTTGCGGGACGACGGATCGGGGCGTTCGTCCAAGTTCACATAAGGATACCAGGACGCTGGGCGGAAAGCGCCACGGCGCTGTCACAAAATACCTGCAAATTACGCATAACTGTGCCTAGCACAAGACGTTTCGCGCGTGCGGGGCGGCCGGAGGGGGCGGCGGCGGCTCGAATATCGATGAAGACGCGCGAGGGCGGCGGTTTGCGGAGGCTTTGCTGCTTTTTCCACCGTATAGGTGGTCAAGCCGGCAAAGCTTCGGGCAGGGGCGGCGGCCGGAGGTGCGAGCCGGCCTCCCTCCCTGCTTCTTGCATTCCGCACCGCCCCCCGCGCCGGCGGAGGACGCGATGGAGTCGCGGCGTCGCAGCTAGTGGCGTTCGTGACGAGCTGCGTCGGCGGTGAAGCGCAGTCCCGCCAGCGGCGTGTCCAGCTCGGCGTTCAGCCGCGCGAGCAGCTCCGGGGCCAGCAAGTCCAGCTCCTGGGCCCACGTCGCGGAGCGGCACGCCACGGTGATCACTCCGTCGCGCTCGGCGACGGGGCTCGCCTGCTCGGCGGTCGCGGCGCCGACCGCGCGCGGCCAGGCCACCTCGACGGCGGCGAGGAGGGTCGCGGGGGCGACGTCGTCGCGGATCCTCTCCACCGCCCCGGCGAGGGAGCGTGGGCGCCGCGCCCTCACGCGGCGGCGCGGCGCGCGAGGCCAACCTGGCCGCCGGCGCGCAGCGCGATCTCGGCGCGCTCTGCCGTGGCGGGCAGATGGGCGGGCTCGGTCGCGGTGATCAGGGCCTGGCCGGCACCGGCCGCGAGCCGCTCGATCAGCAGGCGACGCCGGTCGGGGTCGAGCTCGCTCATGACGTCGTCGAGCAGCATCAGCGGCGCGGTGGAGCGCGCCTCGATCAGCGCGTGCCGCTCGGCCAGCAGCAGGGCGAGCAGGGCCATGCGCTGCTCGCCCTGCGAGCCGTAGCGGCGCACGGCGCGGCCGGCGACCGTCAGCTCGAGCTCGTCGAGGTGCGGGCCGTGGGTCGAGAACCCGCGGACGATGTCCGCGGCACGCCGGTCGCCGAGCTCCGCGGCGATCGAGGACGCGTCGCACCCCTCGCAGCGAGGGCGATAGGCGACCTCGAGCGGCCCCGGCAGCCCCAGCTCGGCGGCGATCTCGGGGAACGAGCCGGCCAGCGCGGCCGTCGCCGCGGCGCGCGCGCCGATGAGCTCGGCGGCGGCGGCGGCAAGCTCGGCGTCCCACGCGTCGAGCGAATCGGAAGCGCCGGCGCGGCTGCGGGCCAGCAGCGCGTTGCGCTGGGCGAGGGCGGCCCCGTAGCGGCGGCGGGCCTGCGCTCGCGCTGGCCAAAGTCCCGCCACCAGGCGGTCGAGGTGCCCCCGGCGCACGCTCGGCGGCCCCTTGACGAGGCCGAGGCGGTCCGGCACGAACACCGCGAGGGGCGGGCGGGCGTCGCCGGCGCGGGGCCCAGGCTCGGAGCCGTCGAGGAGGTGGCGGCGCTCGCCCGAGCGGCTGGCCGACCACAGGAACGCGTGGGTCTCCCCCGCCTCCACGTCCGTCTCGACGCGCGCGAGGTCCCGGTCGAAGTTGATCGCCTCGCGCTCGCGCCGGGTCCGCGTGGAGTGGCCGGTGAGCGACAGCACCAGCGCCTCCATCAGGCTCGACTTGCCCGGCGCCGTTGGGGCCGTGCACCAGCGTGATGCCCGGGCCGAGGGCGAATTCCGCGTCGGCCAGGTTGCGGAAGCCCAGCGTCGCGAGGCGCTGGACCGGCCGCGTGGAGGTGGCGCTCACGGGCGCCCTCGCCTCAGACGTTCAGGCGGATGGGCATCACGAGGTAGCTGAAGTCCTCGCGGCCGGCCGCCTGCAGAAGGCCCGGGCGAAGCGGCGAGCTGATCTTCACCACGATCTCGTCCGAGTCCACGGACTCGATCCCCTCGACGAAGAACTGCGGGTTGAAGGCGATCTCCAGCGCCTCGCCCGAGTAGGGCGCGGGCATGCCCTCCGCCGCGTCGCCGACGTCGGGCGTCTCGGCCGCCACCGTCAGCTCGCCCTCCGCGAAGGCGAGCCGGATCGGGACGTTGCGCTGCGCGAGGTTGGCGATGCGCCGAGCTGATGTCCAGCAGCTCCGCGCGGGGCAACTTGACCTCGTGCTCGAAGGTGTCGGGGATCAGCTGGCGCCAGCTCGGGAACTGCCCCTCGATCAAGCGCGACGCCAGGGTGACCGGGCCGGCGCGGAAGACCGCCTGGTTTCTGCTGAGGGCGATCTCGACGGAGTCGGCGCCCTCCGTCGCGACGATGCGGGCCAGCTCGCGCAGCGCCTTCGCCGGCACGTTGGCCTCGACCTCGAGGGTCGCGTCCTCCTCGAGCTCGGACTGCTTCACGCTCAGGCGGTAGGAGTCGGTGGCCGCCATGGTCAGCGTCTTGCCCGAGGCCGTGAACAGGACCCCGGTCAGAACGGGGCGCACCTCGTCGCGCGAAGCGGCTCGCGCCACCTGGTCGATCATCGCCGCGAGCGTCGCGCCGGGCAGCGTGGCGGGGTCGGCCTCGACGGCCGGGAGCGCCGGGAAGTCCTCCGAGGGAAGGGTCTTGAGGTGGAAGGAGGCGCCGCCGGCGCGAAGCTCCACGTCGCGCTCGGATGTGCGCAGCTCCAGGGTGACCTCGCCGTCGGGAAGGCTGCGGACGACGTCGCCGAAGAGCCGGGCGGGGAGCAGGACGGTGCCCTCTTGCTCGACGCGAACCTCGGAGGTTTCGCGGGTGAGCGACATCTCCATGTCGGTGGCGCGCAGGACGAGGCTGCCGGTTTGCGCGGAGAGCTGAATACCGGCGAGGGCCGGGAGGGAGGTGCGGGTTGAAACCGCACGGCCGACGAGCGCGACAGCGCCGGCGAGCTCTTCCTTGGAGAGAGAGATCTTCATGTGACTGGACCTGGCATCTTTCTATCTGAATCAGATGTATTAAGGCTGTTGGTCGGTGGGGATGGCGTGGTGAATCCGGCTTGGCTACGCGGAGTGGGGGTGTTGGCGGGCCTGGGGGAGAGGCCCGGAGGCTCCGGATCCCTCCCCCGACGGGACGCTTTCGGTCCCCAGGGTACGGCGCGCGCTTGCGACCGCGTCGGCCGTCTCGGTACCGGGCGAGATGCGGCCCTCCACGGCGCGGATCGCGTAGGCGACGGTGGAGTGGTCCTTGCCGAAGGCCCTGGCGATCTGCGCGAGCGACGCGCCGTTGAGGTCGCGGGCGAGGTACATCGCTATCTGCCGCGCCCGGGCGACGGCTGGAGTGCGCTGTCCGGAGAGCAGATCCTCCCGGCGCAGGCCGTGAACGGAGGCGACGGCGTCCTGAATCGCCTCGATGGTGGGGCGGTCCGGAACGCCGCCGCCGGGCTTGACGACGCCGCCCTTCAGGGCGCGGGCGACGAGCGAGTTGGTGACGGGCTCGGCGAAGAGCGATCCGAGAGCGGCGACGCGGGTCATGGCGCCCTCGAGCCGACGCACGTTGGTGGGGACCTGGGAGGCGATGGCCGCGAGCGCGCTCGGCTCGCCGAGCTCGAGGGGGAGGTCGCCGACCATCCGCCACAGCAGGGCCATGCGCGTGCGCAGGTCGGGCCCAGCGATGTCGACGGTGAGCCCCCAGTCGAAGCGGTCGCGAAGGCGATCCTCGAGGTGGGCGAGGGCGTGGGGAGGACGGTCGCTGGAGAGGACGATCTGCTTGCCGGCAGCGTGCAGGGCGTTGAAGGTGTGGACGAACTCCTCCTGGGTCTTCGGCTTGCCCTCGATGATCTCCACGTCGTCGATCAGCAGGGCGTCGACGTTTCGGTAGCGCTCCTTGAAGCGCTCGGGCCCGTCGAGGCGAAGCGCGGTCACGAACTCGCTGGTGAAGCGCTCGGCCGTCGTGTAGTGGACCGTCAGCTCGGGCTGCTGCTCGCGCAGGTAGGAGGCGATCGCGCCCAGGAGGTGGGTCTTGCCAAGACCCGGAGGCCCGTGCAGGAAGAGCGGGTTGTAGGCCTCGCCCGGCAGCTCCGCCACGGCCAGCGCCGCGGCGTGGGCCAGCCGGTTGCCGGGGCCGATGACGAAGCTCGCGAAGGTGTGGGCACAATCGACGGGTAGGGACTCGTGCGCCCGGGACGCCGGCTCGGGCTCGGAGCCGGCCGGCGCGCCGCGCTCGACGAAGCCGATGCGCTCGACTCCCGGCAGCAGTTCGCGGGCGACGGCCCGCACGCGGTCGCCGTAGCGCCGCTCGACCCAGGCGAGGGTGGAGCGCGGGGCGGAGAGGATCAGCTCGCCCTGGCGCAGGGCCTCGGCGCGCAACGGCTCGAGCCACAACTCGAAGGTCTGAGTGGGCAGGTCCCGGCGAAGCGCGTCGCGTACCGCCTCCCAGGACGAGCCCAGATCGTCTGGAAAGCTCGGCTCGGTCACGGCGCGCGATCATAGGGCCGGCGAATCGGCGGTCGAGCGGCCTCGCGAGGGCCCCCGCGCAAATCGCGGAGAAAACGTGCCCGCGGGTTCGGGGCGAGGGATTTCGGCCGCCCGGGAGGGCCGGGCGAGGCGGCGGTGCTGTCACCTATACTGGCGCGCCCCCGAGCCCGGCACGAGCATCGCGTCGCCGAGACCTGAGCCTTGAAGCGCACCTACCAGCCCAAGAAGCGAAAGCGCGCCCGCACGCACGGTTTCCGTGCGCGCATGAGCACGCGCGGCGGGCGGGAGGTGCTTCGCCGGCGCCGGCGCAAGGGCCGCAAGCGGCTCACCCCGTAGGCGATGGCTTCCGGCTCGAGCCGCAAGCGCGCCCGGCTCTCCCGCAGCGGCGACTTCGACCGCGTCTATCGCGAGGCCAACTCGCACGGCAACCGCTTTCTCGTGGTCCACGCGTTCCCCCGTCCGGGCGGCGAGGCGGGCGGCGAGGTGCGGCTGGGCGTCTCGGTTGGCCGCAAAGTGGGCAATGCCGTGCGCCGCAACGCGGTCAAGCGGGCGCTGCGCGAGGCGTTCTGGAACCACGCCGACGCGCTGCCCGACGGCCACGACTTCGTCCTCGTCGCCCGGCCCGAGGCGGCCGAGCTCCTCGAGCGCGACGGCCAGGACGCGTTCGACCGGGCGCTCGCGGAGCTGCTCGAGCAGGCTGCCCCGGCGAGCGGGAGCGTTTGACGTGAAACGCATCGCCTCGGCGCCCTTTCTGCTGCTGATCGGCCTCTACCGGCGCCTGATCTCGCCCGCGCTGCCCGCCCGCTGCCGCTACTACCCGACCTGCTCGGCCTATGCCGAGCAGGCGATCCGCGAGCTGGGCCCCGTGCGCGGCGCGATCGTCGCCGCCTGGCGGGTGCTGCGCTGCAATCCCCTCAGCCCGGGGGGCATCGACGAGCTCGCCGACCGCAGGCTGTTCCGGGACGGGCACGCTCCCCATGACCACGAGCACCGAGCGCACGCATGACCCTGGCGATCATCCCCGTCATCAAGCAGCTCGTCGACCTGGCCGACGCGATCATCAAGTTCTTCCAGGGCACCGTGGGGTTGTCGTGGGGCATGGCCATCGTTGCGCTCACCTTCACCGTCCGCCTGGCGGTTCTGCCCCTCTCGCTCAGCGGCATCCGGTCGATGCGTCGCCTGCAGCTCCTCGCCCCGAAGCTCAAGGAGCTCAACGAGCGTTACAAGAGCGATCCCGAGCGCAAGCAGCGCGAGCTGATGGCCGTCTATCAGGAGAACGGCGTCAACCCACTGGCCTCGTGCCTGCCGTTCATCATCCAGATCCCGTTCTTCATCGCGGTCTACACCCTGTTGCGAAGCCCCACGTTCGTCGCGGACGTCCAGGCCAGTCACGCGCCGCAGGGCTTCCTTTTCGTCGAATCGGTGATCGCGAAGCCCACCGGCGCCGAGGCGGTGATTCTCATCATCCTGTTCCTCGTCACCACGGCGCTCAGCCTCCTCTACACCACTGCCACCAACCCGGCGGCCGCAAGCGGTGCCCAGCGCTACATCTTCCTGCTGTTCCCGGTGATGTTCGCGCCGTTCATCGCCAACCAGGCCGCCGGCTTGGGCATCTACTGGATCGCCACGAACGTCTGGAGCCTCGGCCAGCAGATGGTCGTGCAGCGGATGATCCCGGCCCCTGCCGCTCCCTCCGAGGAGGAGAAGAAGGTGGCCAAGGCGCCCCCTCCACCCCCGCGCAAGAAGAAAAGGCGCAAGTAGCGCCGGGCAGGGCCCGGCCTGCGGGAATGCACTGCTAATGAGCCGGCCCACGCAGCCGATAGAGAGGACGTGGAGACCTGCCCCAACACAGGAATCACCCGCCCCGAGTGCTCGTGCTCGTCGTGCTGCCAGGACCTGGTCGCGCGCTATGCCCCCGAGCTCGTGACGTCGCCCGCGCCGGCTGCGAGCCCCGCGCTTCGCGCCACCGCCAAGGCCGCCTAGCTCCCCCTCGCCCCAAGGGCCTGGGCCGGGCGTGCACCTGCCCTCATTCGGCATTCTCCGCCGGGCGCCCTTTTCCTGCAACGCCGCGTACACTCGCGCCCGATGGAGAGCTCCGGCAGCGCACCCGAGGCCCTGCCCACCGAGCCGGCGGGCCGGGTGGAGGCGATTCTCGACGCCATCGCCGACGAGATGGACCTCGAGGCCGACGTGGTCGTCGAGGAGACCGACGATGAGATCTCGGCGCGATTCGACGGGGAGGACCTGGGCATGGTCATCGGCCGTCGCGGCCAGACCATCGATGCCATTCAGCTCCTCTGCTACCGCGCGGCCTTCCACGACAGCGACGACCGCAAGCGCGTCTCCGTCGACGCGGCCGGCTACCGCACGGAGCGCCGCGAGATCGTCGAGCGCCAGGCCGACCGCGCCGCCGAGCGGGCGCTCGAGACCGGCAAGGAGATCGAGCTCGAGCCGATGAGCGCTACGGAGCGCCGCCTCGTGCACCAGGCGCTCAAGGGCCGCCAGGGGATCGAGACCTTCAGCGAGGGCACCGAGCCCGAGCGCTGCGTCGTGGTGGCGCCGTTGGTTACTGATGGTGGTGAGGGGCTTTAGCCCCGAAAGCAGCAGGTAAGGACGCCGAAGGCGTCCGCAAGTTGTTCCTCGAACTCCCACCAACGCAGCGCAGCCAGCTCGAAGCCCTCGTAGCCATGCTGGCCGACCCCGCCGCTCCCACGAGCGTGCGCGACGAGGCCTCGGCGTGGGACGTCCACGTCGCCGACTCGCTCAGCGGCCTCGAGGTGGGGGAGCTGCGCGAGGCGGGCGCGATCGCCGACCTCGGCGCCGGCGCCGGCTTTCCCGGCCTGGTGCTGGCCACGGCCCTGCCGAGGGCGCGCGTCGACCTGATCGAGGCCACCGGGCGCAAGTGCGAGTACATGCGGGCGGCCGCGGCCGCGGCGGGCATCGCCAACGCGCGCGTCGTGCACGCGCGCAGCGAGGACTGGGCCGCGCGAGCCCGCGCCCGCCGGGGGGCGCGAGGCCTACGACGTGGTCACCGCCCGCGCGGTCTCCACGCTCGCCGCCGATGCCGAGCTCGGCGCCCCTCTGCTTCGCGAGGGCGGGGTGCTGGTGGCGTGGAAGGGCGAGCGCTCGGGCGAGGAGGAGGCCGCGCTCGAGGCCGCCGGCCCCGAGCTCGCGATGGCCGCGGAGGAGATCCTCGCGGTCACCCCCTACGCCTCCAGCCGTGCCCGCCACCTCCACGTCGTGCGCAAGACCGGACCCACCCCGGCGGCGCTGCCGCGGCGCCCCGGGGTCGCCGTCGAAGCGGCGCGGCGCCCGGACCGGGCGTGGCCGCCCCGTGGGCTAAGGTCGCCCGCGATGGGTGCCGTATACGCGGTCGCGAACCAGAAGGGCGGCGTCGGCAAGACGACCACCGCGGTGAACCTCGCCGCCGCCACGGCGGCCGAGGGGCGCCAGGTGCTGCTCGTGGACCTCGATCAGCAGTGCAACGCGACGGTCGGGCTCGGGCTCGACCGCGAGCTGCGGCCGTCCTCCTACGACTGCCTGGTGGGGGAGACGTCGGTCGCGGAGGCCGCCCGTCCCGCGGGTCCCGACAACCTCTGGGTCGTGCCCGCAGGCCGCGACCTCGCGGGCGCCTCGGTGGAGCTGCCGCGGATCGAGGGCTTCGAGGGCCGCCTGCGCGAGCGCCTGGGCCCGGTTCGCGAGCGGTTCGCGCTCACCCTTCTCGACTGCCCGCCGTCGATCGGCCCGGTCGCCGTCAACGCCCTCGCCGCGGCCGACCGGGTGCTCGTTCCCGTGCAGGCCGAGTACCTTGCCCTCGAGGGCCTCGTGGACTTCCTCGGCACGCTCGACATGGTGCGCCGCGAGTTGAACCCGAGCCTGGTTACGACCGGGGTCGTGATCACCATGCACGATGAGCGAACCCGCCTGGCCCAGGACGTCGAGCGGGAGCTCCGCCAGCACCTTCCCGACCTCGTGTTCGACACCGTGATACCCCGGAGCATCCGAGTCGCAGAGGCGCCCAGCTTCGGCATCCCCGTGATCGAGCACGCCCCCGAGTCGAGGGGCTCCGTTGCCTATCGCGAGCTGGCCAGGGAGCTGGCCGCACGCGAGCGCGCCGACGGGGTCAACGTCCACAAGACGTTCAGCGACGGCCCATCCGCAAACACTCAAGTAAAGGTTGAGAGTTATGAGTAGCAGCAGAGGAATGGGGAGGGGCCTGGCCGCGATCCTGCCTGCGCCCGGCGACGTCGGCGAGCCGCGCCTGCGCGAGATCCCGCTCGGGATGATCCGCCCGAGCCCCGATCAGCCGCGGCGGCGCTTCGACGCGGAGAAGATCAAGGCCCTTGCGCTCTCGATCGCCGAGGAGGGCCTGATCCAGCCGGTGATCGTGCGCCCGCTCGCCGACGGCCGCTACGAGCTGATCGCCGGCGAGCGCCGCTGGCGCGCGGCGAACGAGGCGAAGCTCGAGACGATCCCGGCGCTGGTCCGCGACGAGGAGGGCCTGCGCCAGCTCCAGCTCGCGCTGATCGAGAACGTCGCCCGCGAGGACCTGAACCCCGTGGAAGAGGCTCGGGCCTGTTCGACCCTCGTCGACGAGCTCGGGGTCTCCAAGGAGGAGCTCGCGCGGCGCCTCGGCCGCAGCCGGCCGGCGCTGTCGAACCTCATCCGCATCCTCGACCTGCCCGACGAGGCCCTCGAGCTGATGGAGAGCGGCGAGCTGTCCGAGGGACACGGCCGAGCGATTCTCCAGTCCCCGGGCGCCGACGCACGGCGCGCGCTGGCCCGCGACGCGGCGCGTGGCGGCTGGTCGGTGCGCGAGACCGAGCGCCGCGCCAAGGCGGGCGCGCCCAAGCGGAGGGTCAGGGCGGCGCCCCATCCCGACGAGGTCGAGATGCTCACCCGCGCCGAGGACAAGCTGGAGAGCGCCCTGGGCCACGGCGTGAAGGTTCGCTCGGCCCCGAACGGCGGCATCCGCGCCGAGCTGCACTTCGACGACCTCGCCGAGCTCGAGGCGTTCGCCAAGCGCGCGGGGGGCTAGCGAGCCGCCACGCTAGGGGCCCAGGCGCTCGAGCGCCCAGCCCTCGCCGGAGCGCGTGTAACGGAAGCGGTCGTGCAGGCGGCCAACCTGGCCCTGCCAGAACTCGACCGCCTCGGGCCGCAGCAGGTACCCGCCCCAGTGGGGCGGCCTGGGGACGGCGCCCTCCTCGAAGCGCTGCCCTGCCTCGGCGACCCGCTCGTCCAGCTCCGAGCGCGACTCGGAGCGGCCGGCTCTGGGGCGAAGCCCAGGCGCCGATCTTGGAGTCGTGGGGCCGGGTGGCGAAGTAGAGGTCGGAGTCCTCGTCGGGCAGGCGCTCCACCGAGCCGCGGATCCGCACCTGCCGGTCGAGCTCGCGCCAGTAGAGGATGAGGGCCGCGCGCGGGGCGCCGTCGAGCTGGCCGGCCTTGGCCGACTCGTAGTTCGTGAAGAAGCGAAAGCCATCGGGGCCGAAGCCCTTCAGCAGCACCATCCGCGCGTCGGGGGCGCCGTCGGCGTCCACCGTGGCGAGGGTCATCGCCTCGGCCAGCGGGACCTCCTCGAGGGCGACGTCGAACCAGCCGCCGAACTGCTCGATCGGGTCCGCGGCAAGGTCGCCGCGGCGCAGCGCCGGCATGTCGGGACGTCGAGGCACGGACGAGTGGGCGATCCTGGACTCGAACCAGGGACCTCCTCCTTATCAGAGAGGCGCTCTGACCGACTGAGCTAATCGCCCGCGACGGCGGATTCTAGATCGCTGCACCTGGGCCCGCGCGCTCGCCGGCGACCCGCTTGATCGCGTCGAGCGACTCCTCGAGCCAGCGGTCGAAATAGCCGGCGCCCATCACCCGGTCGAAGACCCGGAAGCCCAGCGTCTTGGGGTCCATGCCGGCGCGGCCGTCGACGAACGTTCCGCCCTGGGCGTCGGTGAGGTCCATCTGGACGAACCCGCCGGTGGTGGTGCAGCGGATGTGGAACCGGGTCGGGTCGTCGAGGTCCTCGATCAGGAAGTTGCGCTCGCCCTTGCCGAACGGCACCTTCATCACCTCGCGGTACTGGCAGCCCTCGCCGACCTGCTCGCAATCGACCTCGATCACCCCCGGCCACCACTCGGGATGGCGCTTCACATCGGCGATCAGGTCCCACACCACCTCTCGCGGGGCCGATACGAACGCCTGCCGTCGGGCATCTGACATTGCCCGGATTGTGCCACCGCGGGAGCGCGGGAGGCCGCCAGTATCATCAGGCGTGGGCCCCCGGCCCGGGAGATTCTCTTGCAGCAGATGCAGATCTACGGCGTCAGTTTCGACATGGTCGGCAAGCAGCCGATCGTCTTGCTGAAGACGGTCGACGGGAACCGGTTCCTGCCGATCTGGATCGGCCACCCCGAGGCCGCCGCGATCCTCATGAAGCTCCAGGGCGCCTCGACTCCGCGCCCGATGACCCACGACCTGCTCTCCGAGATGCTCGAGCAGCTCGACGCGAAGTGCGAGCGCGTATCGGTCACCGAGCTGCGCGACAACACCTTCTACGCGTCGATCACGCTGACGGTGAACGGGTCGACCATCGAGGTCGACTCCCGGCCCTCGGACGCGATCGCCTTGGCGGTCCGCACCTCGGCGCCGATCTTCGCTGCCGAGGACGTGATCGAGGAGTCCTCCATCGAGTTCGAGCACGAGGTCGAGGACACCGAGGAGGTCGTCGAGAAGTTCAAGGACTTCCTCGACCAGGTGAGCCCAGAGGACTTCGCCTCGGACGAGTAGTCCGAGCGCCGACCGCTCCAATGTGCGCGATGTCACGCACCGGCGCGTCCAGGAGCGGGAGGGTGGTCCAGGTGACATGAGGACGAGGCAGCAGCTACCACCCGGCCCGCCCTACCCCGCCCTCCTTCAGGGCCTGGGGCAGTGGACGCGCCCGCTGGCCTTCATGGAGCGCTGCCGTGAGCCGCTATGGCAACCGCTTCACGATCCGCTTCCCGTTCACCGAGCCGTTCGTGATGCACGCCGACCCGGCGCACATCAAGGAGATCTACACCGCGCCGCCCGACGTCCTGTTCCCGGGCGAGGGCGCGCGCGTGCTCGAGCCCGTCGTCGGCACGCGCTCGGTGATCCTGCTCGACGGCGACGCGCACATGACCCAGCGCAAGCTGATGCTGCCCGCCTTTCACGGGGAGAAGATGGAGCGGCTGCGCGAGCTGGTCGCCGAGGTGACCGAGCGCGAGATCTCCCGCTGGCCGAGCGAGCCGGTGCTGCACCCGCTGCTTCAGACGCTGACGCTGGAGATCATCCTGCGCGCGGTCTTCGGCTTCGACGACGGCCCCCGGCTCGACTCCACGCGCGCCGCGCTCACGAAGCTGCTCGCCTACGGCGACAGCCCGCTGACCCTCATCCCGGGCCCCGCCGGGGTCGACAGCCGCTCCGAGGACGGCCAGACCGGCGTCTACCGGCTCCTGAACCGGGTGGGTCCGATCCGCGGCTTCCTCGACGTCGGGGCCGAGGTCGACCGTCGCATCTTCGAGCTGATCACCGAACGCCGCGAGGGCGCGGAGGATCGCGACGACGTGCTCTCGATGCTGCTCGGCGCCCGCCACGAGGACGGCACGCCGATGTCCGACGCCGAGCTCCGCGACGAGCTGATGACGCTGCTGGTCGCAGGCCACGAGACGACGGCCACCACGCTCGCCTGGGCGTTCGAGCGGCTGGCGCGCGAGCCCGGGGTCGCTGCGACCCTGCGCGAGGAGGCGGCGATCGAGGCCGACGGGCCCTATCTCGCCGCGACCATCCAGGAGACGCTTCGCCACCGGCCCGTCCTGCCGAACACCGCGCCGCGAGCCGTCAAGAAGCCAATCGAGCTCGGCGGCTGGTCGTACGAGCCGGGGGTCAGTCTCGTCGCCAGCTCCTACCTGGTCCACCACGACCCCGACATCTACCCGGATCCCTACGCGTTCCGCCCGGAGCGGTTCCTCGAGTCAAAGCCCGGCACCTACACCTGGATCCCCTTCGGCGGGGGCCGGCGGCGCTGTCTCGGCGCGAGCTTCGCGACGCTCGAGATGAAGGTCGTCATCGCAGCCGTGATCGACGCTTACTACCTCTCCGCCACCTCCTCCGTGCACGAGCCGCCGCGGCGGCGCAGCATCACGATCAGGCCCGCGGGCGGAGCCGCGGTCTCGCTCGAGCATCGGGCGGCATCCAGGGAGCCCGCCCACGTATAGGGTGCGGCGCCCATGCACACCGCCCACGCAGCGCGCGACCTCAGCGCCGCGCGCGACAAGGTCTTCGATTTCCTCTCCGACAACGAGCGCTTCGGCGTGCTGTTCGCTCCGGCGCGCTTCGAGCACATAAGCGACGGGCGCGACTCGCGCGGCGGCGTCGGCTCGGTGCGCAAGATCAGCCTCTGGGGCCTGCTGCCCTTCTACGAGACCATCCAGGTCTCCGAGCCCGGCAGCGGGCGCATCGAGTACGCGATCACCAAGGGCACGCCGCTTCGAAACCATCACGGCACCGTCGTCGTCACCGATCTGCCGGGCGGCGTGAGCGGCTGCCACATCGACTACACGATCACCTTCGACGGCCCGCCGGTGATCGCCGCCGCCCTGGCTTCCGGCCTCCGCCGCCGGATGCCGAAGGGCCTCGACCGCCTCGAGCAGGCGACCAAGCCTTAACCGTGCCGCCGGCTCAGCGGCTCGCGAGCGCGCCCCGCGGCGAGCGCGCGAGCCCGAGGATCCTGGCGACCAGCGCCTCGAAGCCGATCCCGGCCGCCTCTGCGGCCATCGGGAAGAGGGACGTGTCGGTGAGGCCGGGGATCGAGTTGACCTCCAGCACCTGCGGCCCCTCGGCGCCCAGCATGAGGTCCACGCGCGCGAACGACTCGCAGCGCAGGACCCGCCAGGTGGCGCTTGCGGCCTCGAGCACGGCCTGCGCTTCGGCGTCCCCGAGGCCGGCCGGGCACGAGAACTCCGTGCGGCCGATCTCGTAGCGCGCCTCGTAGGAGTAGCGGTCCTCGTCGCGAGGCGTGATCTCGACGATGGGAAGGGGCTCGCCGTCGAGGATCGCCACCGACAGCTCGCGCCCGTCGACGTGGCGCTCGAGCATCACGTGATCGTCGTAGGAGAGCGCGGAGAGCAGGGCGTGCGGCACATCCTCGCGCGAGGCGGCGAAGCGCACGCCCAGCGCCGAGCCGCCGCGGCTGGGCTTGACGACGAGCGGGAAGCCGAGCGCGCTCTCGATCTCCTCGAGCGCGTCGGCCGCCCCGAGCTCGCTGAACGCCGTCGAGCTGAAGGCGACCCAGTCCGGCGTGGGGACGCTCGCCTCGCGCAGCTCGCCCTTCGCGGCCGGCTTGTCCATCGAGCGCCGGCAGGTTGCGACTCCGGGGCCGGTGTAGGGGATGCCCAGGATCTCCAGGAGCTCCTGCACGGTGCCGTCCTCGCCCCCGGCGCCGTGGAGGGCGATGAAGGCGGCGTCGGGCCGCGCTGCCTTCAGCGACCGCACGAGGTCCGCGCCGGCGTCGATCGCAACGGTCTCGTGGCCGAGGCGGGCGAGCGCGTCCTCCACCCGCGCCCCGGAGCGAAGCGACACCTGGCGTTCGAGCGACCGCCCACCCTTCAGGACGGCGACCCTCACGGCTCGCCTTTGCGGAAGGGGATGACGTCGCCTCCCGCCGGGGGCTCGGCCCGGGCCTCCGGCTCGACGACGCGGTGGCCGGTGAAGGTCCCGAAGAGCGCGACCTGCTCGGCCACGACGCGGCCGATTCGCCGCACGCCCTCGCGGATCTCGTCCTCGCTGGAGCCGGAGAAGTTCAGGCGCATGGAGCTGCCGCCCCGCCCGTCGACGAACGCCGCCGCGCCGGGGACGAAGGCGACGTTCTCGCGCAGCGCCCGGGCGAGCAGGTCCGAGGTGTCGATGTACTCCGGGAGCGTCGCCCACACGAACAGCCCGCCCTCGGGCCTGGTCCACGTGGCCTGCGACGGGAAGTGGCGCTCGAGCGCGTCGAGCAGGGCATCCCGCCGGGAGCGGTAGAGGCCGACGAGGCTGTCGACGTAGTCCTGCCAGCGGCCCTCGGAGAAGAACTCGCCGACGAAGTACTGCGTGAGGGTGGAGGTGCAGAGGTCGGTGGCCTGCTTGCCGAGCACGATCTTTTCCATCACCGGCGGCGGCGCGACGATCCAGCCGACGCGGATGCCGGGGGAGAGGATCTTCGAGAAGGTCCCGACGTAGACGACGTAGTCGCCGCCGTCGAGCTTGTAGAGCGGCTCGCGGGCCTCCCCCTCGTAGCGAAGCAGCCCGTAGGGGTTGTCCTCGACGAGCAGGATCTCGTGCTCCCGCGCCAGCGCGACCAGGGCCCGGCGACGCTTGTCGGAGAGGGTCACGCCGGCGGGGTTCTGGAAGGTCGGGACCGAGTAGATGAACTTCGGCCGCCGGCCCTCGCGCGCAAGCCGCCCGATGATCTCGGCCGCATCGTCGACGCGCATGCCCTCATCGTCCATCCCGATCTGGATGGTCTCCGCCTGGTAGCTGCAGAAGACCGGCACCGCCCCGGGGTAGGTGGGCCCCTCGCAGAGGACGAGGTCGCCGGGGTCGACGAGCGTCTTGGCGATCAGGTCCAGCGCCTGCTGGCCGCCGGTCGTCACGAGGATGTCCTCGGGGTCCGGGTCGATTCCCTCGGCTCCCATCACCTGACGGATGCAGTCCTTGGTGCGCTCGAAGCCCTCGGTGGGGCCGTACTGCAGCGCGGCCGCCGACGACTCCTGGGCGATCCGCGTCATCTGCGCCGCGAAGCTCTCCGGGGGGAACGTGGAGGTGTCGGGCAGGCCGCCCGCAAGCGAGATCACCTCGGGCCGCGCGGTGATCGCCATCAGGTCGCGCATCGCCGAGGAGCGCATGACCTGCGTGCGCGCGGCGAAGAGCCCCGCGTAGCGCTCGAGATCGCGCGCGGAGGTGTGCGCCCGCCGCCGGGAGGGCGCCTCGCCGCCGGGCGCCGGCTGGTCGCCGGGATCTGGCATGCGCTCAGTTTGGCGCAAGCGCACGCATGTGTCCGCCGCCGATCAGCCGCCGATGCGGCCGAGCCCGAGGCGCAACCGCGGCCACTCGGGCGCGACGGCGGGGATCGTCCCGATCGTCCCGTCGCCGTTGACGTCGTAGGAGACCTGGCCCGAGTCGATGTACTGCGCGTAGGGCGGGACCCAGAAGGGGGCTCCGGAGCAGTTCCAGTCGACCGGCCCCGTCGCCTGGGCCTCGTGGAAGAGGCTCGCCCCGCAGTACTGCGGGGCATAGAACTGGGAGAGGTAGGCGTCGCCCGCCGGCGAGCCGGTCTGGAAACCGCTGCTCTCATCGAGATGAGCCTCGTCGAGCGCCTCGATCGGATAGCGGGTGTAGTCCAGCTTGGGCGGGTCCGAGGGCCGGTTGTAGTAATAGCTGCCGCCGGACATAACGCTGAACCCGTCGAAGGGCCCGTGATCCAGCCCGAACACGTGCCCGAGCTCGTGCATGACGACGTATGCGAAGAAGTCGTTGCCGCCGTTGATCTTCACGTCGAAGTCACCGCCGGCCGAGGCCGTCCCCTCCGCCCCGCAAAGCTGCGAGTTTCCGACGATCGCACCAGCGTGAAAGACCGGGATCCGGTTGGCCGCGAGGACGTTGGCGAAGTCGGAGGGATTGGCGCAGCCCGAGTTGTTGACCCTGAACGTGGAGACGCCTCCGAGCGTGTAGTCGTGGTGCGCGCCGCAGTCGATGCCCGCGTCGAAGTGGATGTCGATCCCGTCCTTCCCGTCCGGGTTCGCGAGCGGAGCCGACTTGAACGCCGCGACGAGGTGGTTGAGCGCCGAGCACTGGATGTCGCTGGGCTTGACCGCGCCCTTCGCGAAGGCGAACTCGACGAAGACGTCGCGGTGGTTCGGATCCGCGCCGAGCTTCTTCAGGTTGAGCCCGAGCGGCGTCTTGCCCTTCTCCCAGCGGTTGGGCAGCCCGTCGCGATCGGAGTCCTTCGCGGCCGCGAGCGCGGGTAACAGCAGGGCCAGAGCGACGATGAGTGCCCCGGAAAGAGTCGCCAGGCGTCCTGCCTTTCCCTCCACGCCGCGAGCGTAGCGCCAACCGGCGTGCGGGTGGGAAAGCGGGGGTAAGGTGACGGCGTGCGGGTGAGGCTTGCCGTCGCGGCAGTGATGCTCGGCGCCCTTGCGACGCCGGCGCTGGCGGCGGGCGCGAGCCCGTCGCTGTACTCCGGCCCCGGACCCCGACCCGGCCCGGACATCCTCTACCGCAAGCCCGCCCGCCCGCCCCAGCTCGCGAACGCCGGGCTCTGGCACGCAAAGCCCATCCTCGTCTCGGGGGCCAGCGAGTACTCGCGAGGCGAGTTCCTCTACCAGGACTTCCTCTACGACGATCACGGTGCGCGCGGCGCCTCGCGCGATCCCGGCGACCCCCGGACCGGCGCCGACACCTTCTCCCAGCCGAACGGGACCTACACGTACCCGACGGGCCCCGGGTACGCCGGCAACGCGGCGGACCTGGTCGAGCTGCGGGTGAAGCCCCTCGCGAAGGCGACGGCCTTTCGGCTGACGATGAACACGCTGGAGAAGCCGGGGCTGCTCGCTGCCACGGTCGCGATCGGTAATTCCAAGCAGCCGTTCCAGATGCCCTTCGGCGCCTCGACGTCGGCGCCCGCCAAGCTCTTCCTCACCATCCACGGACACAAGGCCGAGCTCGACGACGCTGCCGCCCTGAAGAGCGTCGGCCCCGCCCCGAAGGTGTCGATCTCCAAGCGCCGCCGCCAGATCCAGGTGGTCGTGCCCCACTCCTCCTGGAACCCGGGACGGCGCAAGGTGCGGCTCGCGGCCGGCGTGGGCCTCTGGGACAAGGCGACCGATGGTTACGCCGTCCCTGGCACGGCCGCGAGCGCGACGGCTCCGGGCGGCGCCGCCGGGCTGGCGAACCCCTCGGTGTTCTTCAACGTCGCCTTCCGCTACGACGAGCCGCTCGCCAGCGTCACCGGGGCCCTGACCGACCCGACCTGGTGGCGCGACAAGGCGCAGGCGGCAGCGCTGAGCGCGGGCGACATCAGCCCGTTTCACGTGAACGTCGACTTCGGCAAGCTCAAGCGGGGTGTGCGCGACCTGGGCACCGGGAAGGCGTGGGGGGTCCCCCGCACGGGTGCGATGGACCGTGTCCTCGCGAGCCACTTCGAGTCGCAGCAGGGCACCGACTACTCGCAGAGCTGCGGGCAGGCGGCCGAGTGCGAGGGCGAGCTGCGCGGGCGCCTGCAGCCCTACGCGATCTACGTCCCGAAGGGCCCGAAGCCGAGGGGCGGCTACGGGCTGACCCTCCTCGAGCACTCGCTCGGCGCCTGTTACAACCAGTTCCTGGGCACCCGCAACCAGTCGGAGTTCGGCGACCGCGGGAAGGGCTCGGTCGTCATCACCCCCTCCGGCCGCGGGCCCGACGGCTGGTATTACGGGCAGGCGGGAGCCGACACCTTCGAGGTGTGGGCCGACGTCGCGCGCCGCTACCGGCTGAACCCGGCCCACACCGACATCTCCGGCTATTCCATGGGCGGTTACGCGACCTACAAGTTCGCAACGCAATACCCCGACCTCTTCGCGAAGGCCCAGCCCACCGTCGGACCTCCGGGGCTCGGCATCTGGGTCCCGCCCGCCGACCCGGCGCCCGGCGGCGCCGCCTCCAACACCAACCGCATGCTCGCCTCGGTGCGCAACGTGCCGTTCCTGATCTGGGACGGGACGAACGACGAGCTCGTTCCGGTTGCGGGCGCGGTGGCCCAGGCGCAGACGTTCGACGACCTCGGTTACCGCTACGCGTTCGACCTCTTCGCCCCGCCGGTCGATCACTTCGTGCTGGCGATCAACGACCAGTACGCCCCTGCCGCGAAGTTCCTGGGTAACGCCGGCGTCGACCGCAACCCGGCCCACGTCACCTACGTCGTCAACCCGACGATGGACTTCCCCAAGGACGGCACGGTCGCCGACCATGCCTACTGGCTCTCCGGCCTGAGGCTGCGTGATCTGAGCGCGCAGGCCCCGCTCGGCAAGATCGACGCGCGCTCGAAGGGGTTCGGGACCGGCGACCCCCCGGTGCAGGCGACCCAGCACTCGGCGGGCATCCTGACCGGCGGCACGGTCGGGCCGCTGACCTTCGCGGAGACCTCGCGCGGCTGGGGGAAGGTCCCCAAGGGGGCGAAGCGCGACGTGCTGCACATCGACGCCGAGAACCTGCGCTCGGCCACGGTCCACCTGCGGCGCGCGCACCTGGACTGCCGGGCAAAGGTGAAGGCCCGCTCGAGCGACGGGCCGCTCGCGATCCACCTCGCCGGCTGCGGCCGGACCGTTCACGCCTCCTAGCCCGGGTTCCCCGTCTCCGCCACGGTCGCTCGCTAGCCTGCCCGGAGCATGGACTCGACCTTCGTATCCGTAAGCGAGGGCGTGGGCCTCGCGCTGGCCGCCGGCCTGGCCGCCGGCGCCGTCACGGGCACCACGCAGGGCTCGGCGCAGGCGCGCCGCGCCGGAGCCGCGGTCGCCGCGGGTGGAGGCGCCGCGCTGTTCGCCCTTGCGCTGGACGGCTCGGGCCACGCGATCTGGCCGGGCCTGATCGGTGGCCCGATCGTCGCGCTGCTGGCGTACGCTCTCGGCGCCTCGCTCGTGATGGGCGCCGCTCGCAGGCAGGGCGCGTCGGCGGGCCCCCTCGCGGGGATGGTGATCGTCGCCGCGCTTGCAATCGCCGGCATCGCGCTGCTGGTGCACGTGGCCTCCATCGTGTTCCTGATCGCCATTGCTGCCCTCGTCGTTGCCCGCCGCGAGCGCGAGCGCCGCAAGTACGAGGGCCTGCGGAGCCTCCGTTGACCGCCGCCCGCAACCCAGGCGGGCGCAAGCTCGTCCTGGTGATGGTGGACGCCCTGCGCACGGACAAGCTCGAGGAGGCCGCAGCCACCGGCGCGGCGCCGCACTTCGACGAGCTGATCCGCCGGGGCAGCATGGTCCGCGACTGCGTCTCGACGTTCCCCTCGGTGACCCCCGTCGCCAGCTCGGAGATGACCACCGGGCTGCGGCCCGACGGCCACGGGATCAGCGCGGTCAACTGGTACCACCGGATGGAGGGCCGCTATGTCGAGTACGGCTCGTCATTCGAGGCGACCCGCTCCCTCGGGCTCATCCGAACGCTCTACGACATCGTCTACGACATGAACATGGCGCACCTGTCCGCGGACGCGCGGACGGTGTTCGAGGTCCTGGGCGACGGCGGGATCCGCACGGCCTGCACCCCGTTCCTGATCTACCGCGGCCGCCGCCGTCACGAGATCGGGCTCGAGGGGATCCTGCGCCGGGTCGCGATGGCGGCAACCTTTCGCCACGCCGTGTGGGGCCCCGACGAGCTCTTCTACGGCGAGCTCTACGCATCCCAGAAGGTCCCGTGCAAGCCCACGCTCGCCCGCCCCGGTACGCGCGACGCCTACTCCGCCTGCGCGGGCAGCCGCCTCGCCGAGGAGGATCTCTATGACTTCCTGCTGTTCTCGCTGCCCGACAACGACCACCACTCGCACGCGTTCGGCCCGGACGCGACCATCGAGTCGATCGGCCGCGCCGACGCCGCCTTCGGGGAGCTGATCGACGCCAACGGCGGCATGGACGAGTTTTTGTCCGGGCACGCGGTGGTGCTGCTCGCCGACCATGCCCAGACGGCGGTCGATCGCGAGCTCGACCTGATCGGCGCGCTGTCGCAGACACACCGCGTCGCGAGGCCCTCGGCGGAGCCCGGGCCGCGACCGGACATCGCCGTCTGCCCCAGCGCCCGCGCCGCTTCCGTGTACGTGCTGGAGGACGGCCGCAGGTTTGGGGCCGTCCACTCCGGGGTGCGCGAGGAGCTGAGCGCGCTCGACGACGTGGATCTGTTCGCCTGGCTCGAGACCGCCGAGGGCGAGCCCTTCGACCGCGCGGCGGCCACCGACGCGGCTCCTGACGGAACCTGGGCGGTCGCCCAGCGCGCCGGGTCGACGGTTCGCTTTCGCCAGGGCGATGGCCCCCGCGACCTGCGCGGCGCTACCTGGGAGATCCAGGGCGACGCCCGTGTGCTCGACGCCGACCTCTCCGGCGGCGAGGTCGAGACGCCCGCCTATCCCGACGCCCTCGGCCGCCTGTGGGCGGCGCTGCGCGCTCCGCAGGCCGGCGAGATCCTCATCTCGCTCGCCGAGGGCGCGGAGTGCGTCGACTGGGGCGGTGCCTCGCACGCCGGCGGCGGCAGCCACGGGTCACTTGCGGCCGGGGATTCCCTCGGCCCCCTGATCGCCGTCGGCCTCGACGGGTTCGACCCCGCCTCGCGCCGGCAATGGACCATCGCCGACGCCGCCGGGCTGGTGCTGGGCCATTTTGGCCTGGGTGCCGACCGCGAGGAGGAGGCCGGTGTCCTCGCCGCGGCGCGCTGAGCCCGCGCCGGTCCCGGCCCGCCCGCCCGCCCAGCGGCGCGAAGAGGCCGCGGCCTCGACCGCCTGGGCGCTCGCGAGGCGCCTGCACGTGGCCAGCCGCCAGCCGCAGAACTGGATCCAGCTCTTCAAGTTCGGCGTGGTGGGCGCCTCGGGCTACCTCGTCAACCTGGCCGTCTTCACCGCCCTGGTGAAGGGCGCGGACGTGCACCACATCGCCGCCGCGGTCGGCGCGTTCTGCGTGGCGGTGACCAGCAACTTCGTCCTCAACCGGATCTGGACGTTCCAGGGCAGCGAGGGCCACGCCGGGTTCCAGGCCGCCCGGTTCTTCGCGGTCTCAGTCGGATCGCTGGGCATCAACCTGGTCGTGCTCTATCTCCTGGCGGACGTCGCCGGGGTCTCCGACCTGCCGGCGCAGGCGGTCGCCGTCGCCACGGCGATGCCGTTCAACTTCGTCGGCAACAAGCTCTGGACGTTCCGATGAGGCGCGCGACGATCGCGACACTGGCCGCGATCGCCGCCTTCGCACTCGCAGCGGCGCCCGGCGCATCGGGGTCCGACGCCGAGCCCCACAAGCTCACGAAGGCGGACATCACCCAGATCGCGCGCCACGCTCCCGACGTGCAACACACCGAGGAGGTGCACGGCTCGCTCGTGCCGTCGCCGACGCTCAAGGACGGGCGCTGGGAGGTCGGCTTCTTCCGGGGCGGCGACGAGCTGGCCCTGGTGATGGTCGACCCCAACTCCGGCGCCGTCCTCGAGTCGTGGACCGGCTCGCAGGTGGCGTGGAGCATGGCCCGCGGCTACCCCGGTGCGTTTGGGCGCAAGGTCAACGCGCCCTACGTCTGGATTCCGCTCTGCCTCTTCTTCTTCCTGGGGCTCCTGGACTACCGCAGGCTCGGGCGCATCGCGCACCTCGACCTCCTCGTGCTGCTCGCCTTCGGCGTCTCGCACTTCTTCTTCAACGAGGGGAACATCGGGGTCTCGGTGCCGCTCGCCTATCCGGTGCTGCTCTACATCGGCGCGCGCATGGCGTGGATCGGCTTCCGGGGCAGGGGGGAGAGCCTGCGGCCCAGCCTGCCGCTGTCGTGGCTGGTGATCGGCACGGTCTTCCTCATCGCGTTCCGCGTCGCGCTGAACCTGGCCGACTCGAACGTGATCGACGTCGGCTACTCCGGGGTGACGGGGGCCGACCTGGTCACGCACGGCAAGCCGATCTACGGCGACGGCAACTTCCCCGACGACAACACCTACGGAGACACCTACGGGCCCGCCAACTACTACGCCTACGTCCCGTTCGAGCTGGTCTTCCCGTGGTCGGGCGAGTGGGACGACCTGCCGGCCGCCCACGCCGCGACGATCGCGTTCGACCTGATCACGATCGCGGGGCTGTTCTTCCTCGGGCGGCGCATCCGGCCCGGGCCCGCCGGCCTGCGGCTGGGGACGATCCTCGCCTTCGCCTGGGCGGCCTATCCGTACACCGCGTTCGCGCTCGAGTCGAACTCGAACGACGAGCTGGTCTCCGCGCTGCTGGTGGGGACGCTCCTGTGTGATCGACTCGCCGGTGGGCAGGGGCGGGATGACCGCGATCGCCGGCCTCACGAAGTTCGCCTCCCTGCCGCTGGCGCCGCTGTTCGCGACCGGGATCCGGGAAGGCGGCGACGAGCTGCCGCGCGGGCTCTGGCCGCGCTTTCGCGAGGTCGTGCTCGGCAAACGCACCCTTCTGTTCGCGCTCGCCTTCGTCGTGGCCGCGGCGATCCTGCTGGCCGGTCCCGCGATCGATCCAGGCCTCGGCACCTTCTGGACGCGGACCATCGGCTCGCAGGCGAACCGCAGCTCGCCGTTCTCGGTGTGGGGCCAAGAGCCCGGTCTCGACTGGCTACGCAAAGCGATGGAGGCCGGGGTGGCGCTGCTCGCGGTGGCCGTGGCCTTCGTCCCGCGGCAGCGAACGCTTCGCCAGCTGGCCGCCCTCGGCGCCCTGGTGATCATCGGCGTCGAGCTGATCCTCAAGCACTGGTTCTACCTCTACATCCCCTGGTTCTTCCCGTTCGTGATCCTCGCCCTCACCCTGACCGCCTCGGAGCGAGGGTTCAGCCGCTCCGCGGCGGCGCGCGGGTGAGCGCGCGGGCTAGGAGCTCTCGGGGTCGGCGGGCTCGAGGATCTGCTCGATCGACCGGGCCAGGCCGTCCGGGCCGACCTCGATCGCGACCCCGTTGACCCAGACATCGCCATCCGCGCCCTCGAGGCGCACCGGCATCTGGGTGGACATGCGCTCCAGGACCTGGTCGCGCCGGGCGCCGAGTACGCCGTTTCGAGACCCGGTCATGCCCGTGTCGCTGATGAATGCCGTGCCGCCCGGCAGCACCCGCGCGTCGGCGGTTGGGACGTGGGTGTGGGTGCCGACCACCGCAGCCGCACGGCCGTCGAGGTACCAGCCCATGGCGACCTTCTCGCTCGTGATCTCGGCGTGGAAGTCGAGGAAGAAGGCGTCTGCTTCGCCGTCGAGGCGGCTCAGCAGCGCGTCGGCCTCGGCGAACGGCGAGCGCGCGACATCCAGCATCACCGCGCCGCTCAGGTTGAGGACCGCCAGGCGCATGCCGGCGGCCTCGACGACCACGTGCCCGCGTCCCGGGTTGGCGGCCGGGTAGTTGGCGGGACGGATGAGGCGCTCGGCCGAGTCGATGAACCCGTACGCCTCACGATGGCGGTAGACGTGGTTGCCGGTGGTGATGACGTCCACCCCCGAAGCGAAGAGGTCGTTGGCCGTCTTCTCGGTGATCCCGACGCCGCCCGCGGAGTTCTCGCCGTTGGCGATCACGAGGTCCGCCTCGAAGCGCCGGCGCAACCTGGGAAGCGCGAAGCCAAGCCCGCGTCGCCCGGGCTTGCCACACACATCCCCGAAGAACAGCAGGCGCATCTGGATGGGGAGACTAGACCCGTGGCGGCCGGTGGATAGCGTTCCGAAGGTGAGCGAGCCAGGGATTGCCGCGATCGAGGTCCGGGAGGTCGCCAAGCGCTTCGGCGATCGCGAGGCGCTGCGGGGCGTCTCGTTCGACGCGCGCGCGGGCGAGCTGATCGCGATCATCGGCCCGAACGGAGCGGGCAAGACGACGCTGCTGTCGATCCTGGCGGGCATCCGCAAGCCCGACTCGGGCAGCGTTTCCGCCGCGGCCGGGGAGATCGGCTTCGTGCCGCAGCAGGCGGCGCTTTACCGCCGGCTCACGGTCGCCGAGAACCTGCGCCTCTTCGCGCGGCTCGAGAAGGTCCCGGACGTCGAGGGCGTGGTGGAGAGGATGCTGGCCCAGGCCGCGCTGTCCGAGCGCCGCGACGATCAGGTCGCGACGCTCTCCGGCGGTAACCAGCAGCGCGTGAACATCGCGATCGGGCTGCTCGCCGAGCCCGCGGCGCTGCTCCTCGACGAGCCCTCGACCGGCCTGGACCCCCGCCAGCGCGAGCGCCTGTGGGAGTTCGTGCTCGGGCTCGCGGGCGGCGGAACGACCGTGATCTTCTCCACCCACAACATCGCCGAGGCCGAGCGCTACGGCAACCGGCTGCTCGTGCTCGCCGACGGCGAGGCGCTGTTCGACGGTTCGCCCGCCGAGCTGCACGCCGCCGCCGGCTCCGGCGATTCCGACTTCGAGCGCGCCTTCGTCGCGTTCCTTCGCCAGCGAGGCCACTGATGCGCTGGCTGCTGGTCAAGGACCTCCAGATCCTGAAGCGCTCGCCGCTCGTCACGGCGCTGCTCGTCATCTATCCGATTGCGATCGCCGTGCTGATCGGGTTCGCGCTCTCGGGCGGCCCCTCGAAGCCTCGCGTCGCCTTCTACGACGCTGTGCCGCCCGACAGCGGGCTGGACCTTGGTGGCAAGAGCTTCGACCTGGCCGGCGCCCGCTCGGAGCTGTGCGCGCGCATCGAGTGCATCGAGGTCCACAGCGAGCAGCAGGCCCGCGACATGGTCGAGTCGGGCGACGTGCTCGCAGCTCTGATCCTGCCCAAGGACCTCATCGCCGACCTGGAGTCGCTGGCTGGCCTCAACCCGGTGCAGCCGCATGTCCGAGTCCTCGTCAACGAGGAGGACCCGGTGAAGGCGGGGCTGGTCGACGACCGCATCAGCTCCCTGGTGACCAAGGCCAACCTCAAGATCTCCAAGACCGTGGTCGGCACCGCCGCCGGCTACCTCGACCTCGTCGTCAACGGGGGCAACCTGAGCCTGCTCGGGCAGAGCTTCGACGTCCTCGGTCTGGCGAAGGCCGGCGGGATCCTGCGGGCGATCTCCTCGGAGCTTGGCCCGCACGACGCCTTCGCCAAGCCTCTCGCCCAGGTCATCACCTTCGCCCGGCTCGCGCAGCAGAACCTCAACCTCGCCAAGCCGCTGCTGCGCTCGGTTGCTCACCCGATCGCCGTCCAGAAGGAGGTGGTCTCGGGCTCGCCGCCCAGCCTGGACACGTTTGCCATCGCCGTCGCGGCGACCTTCACGCTGATGTTCGTCACGGTGCTGCTGGTGGCGGGCTCGCTGGCGCTCGAGCGCGAGGAGAACGCGTTCGCCCGCCTCACGCGCGGGCTCGTCAGCCGCCTCGCGCTGCTCGGGGAGAAGCTCGCGCTCGGCGTCGTCGCCTCGATCGGCGTGACCCTGGTGCTGCTCGCGGGACTCTCGCTCTTCGTCGACGTCGACTGGTCGCGGGTGGGGCTGTTGGTTCCCGCGATCGCCCTCGGCGGCGCCGCCTGGGCCGCGTTTGGCGCGGCGATCGGTGCCGGCGCGGGGGAGGTGCGCGCCAGCTCGCTGCTGGCGTTCATGGTCTCGCTGCCGATCGCGTTCCTCTCGCTGGTGCCGTCGGGGACGGTCAGCCCCGGGGTCTTCCACGCGCTCGAGGTCGTGCGGGCGCTGTTCCCCTTCCACGCCGCGGAGACCGCGCTGGCGGCCGCCCTCGATCCCGCCGCATCGGGCCTCGGCATGGCGCTGGTCCATCTGGCGGTGCTCGCGCTGGCCTACACGGCGATCGCCCGCGTCGCGCTGCGCCGCTTCTCCTACTGAGCCGGGCCTGAATCGAGGAAGCTTTGCTGGATTTACCACCCATACGGTGGCCAAAGCAGCAAAGCCTCGGAAGAATCGGCCGCTCTCGCCACCCTCACTGATCTCTGCGGTGGCGCTGCCCGAGCGCCCGCGGACGACCGCTACCCCCCCGGCGAGCAGACCCGTGCCCGGCCGACGGCGACCGACCAGTCGGGAGCCTCGGATGCATGCGATATCACCTCGATCGCGGGCGCTCCGGCCGGAAGCTTCACCGGCGTGTAGAAGGAGCCGAGGCGCTTCACCGCCACCGCAGGCGGGGTGCCGGGCCGCGGCACGACGATGAGGCGCCGGCCGCCGGCGAGGGGCACTGCCGCGGACGCCGCCGGGGGGCACGACCTGGACGGGGGGGAGGCGCGTCGCACCTGCAGGTCGGCGTTTTGCACCAGCACCTTGTCGGCAAGCATCGCGGCCAGGCCGCCCTGGGCGGCGATCTCAGCGGGAGTTCCGGCGGGACTACCGAAACGCTCGACCGATCGCAGGTAGTCGGTCGCCGGGATGTCGCCGTTCGGGCTCAATCCCGCCACGCCGTTCTCGATGTGGATGCCGGGAAGCGGAGCGCCGGGCCGTTCGCGGGCCAACAACTCGAGAGCGCCGAGCGCTGCCCGCTCGCGCACAGCGGCGTCCCGCAGATCGCCGGCGTTGCGCTCGAGCGCGAGCGCGTTCGGCACCGCGGCGATCGTGGCGACGCCCGCAAGGATCAGCGCACCGTTGCGGGTGACACGGACCCCGCGAAGGCACTCGACCGCGATCAGCAGCACGAAGACGGCGTCGGGAAAGAGATAACGCGACGAATAGACCGGACGCGCGGAGCTGACGACCAGTCCCAGCAGGAGCCAGAACGCGAGCGCGGTCGCCAGCGGGATCCAGATGTCCGGGCTCGGGCGGTCGCGGTCGCGCCAGCGCAGGATGACGAAGAAGAGGCCCAGGGCGAGCAGGAAGAACCCCGCCTCCAGCTGCTGGGTGCCGTTGTTGCTGAACTCGCTTCCGAACGTACCCGTGGCGGCCTCGATGCCCGCCGCGGCCGAGCTGAGGATGGCGCCGGGCGTCTGCTCGAGGTTGGTCAGATGCGCGACGCGGGGCACACCGTTGGCGTGGGCCCAGAAATACCAGACCACGTAGAGGGCCACGGGGATGGCGACCACCCAGGCGCGCCGCAGCGCCTGGCGGCCGCTCTGCAGGCCGAGAGCAACCCCCACTCCGGCTATGAAGGCGAGGCCGTCGCTCAGGGAGGCGACGGCGAGCACGAGGAGGATCATCGTGAGCGGATCCCCGGCCCAGCCCAGCCGGGTCACGCTGACGAGCGCGCCCAGCCCGAACGCCATCGGCAGCAGGACCACGATCCCATAGGCGGTCGCGGTGACCTCGACGGCGGCGCCGAGGGCCAGGAGCGGGATGGTGGCGGCGATGGCAACCCAGGGTCCCGCCCGCCGCGAGGCGAGCATGTAGAAGAGCACCCCGTTCGCGCCAATCAGTGCCGCCTCGACGATCCTGAAGGGCAGGTAGGAGTCGGCGCCGAATGCCCCGAGCAGACCGCGGTACAGCGCGGCGTGGAGCACGATCAGGTGCCCGCTGGTCCCGAGCAGGTAGTCCCGCACCGAGTCGTCGCCGGCCAGGATGAAACGCCGCCACTCGTCGGAGAAGAACGTCTGGTCCCTCGTCGCCCAGAGGCTGTAGCCCATGGCGGCGGCCACCGCGAGCGAGAGCACCGCCGCCGGCCGCCGGCCCAGGCCCCGCACGAGTCCTGGCGTCGCGTTCATGCGCGGCGACTCTACCCATCGGGGCCCCGGCCCCGCCCGCCCTAGAATCCGGCGGGTGAGCTACCCCGCCACGCGCATGCGCCGCCTGCGCCGCACGCAGGCCCTTCGCGACATGGTCTCCGAGACGGAGCTGTCGCCCAGGCACCTCGTGCAGCCCCTCTTCGTCGTCGCCGGCGAGGGGGTGCGCGAAGAGGTCCCGTCGATGCCCGGAGTCGAGCGTTTCTCGATCTCGGAGCTGGTGGCCGAGGCCTCGGAGCTCCAGGCGGCCGGGATCGGCGCCGTCCTGCTGTTCGGCATCCCGGCGGTGAAGGACGAGATCGGCACCGGCGCCTACGACGACGAGGGCGTGGTGCAGATGGCCGTCCGCGCACTCAAGGAGGCGCACCCGGACCTGACGGTGATCACCGACGTCTGCCTGTGCGAGTACACCTCGCACGGCCACTGCGGGTTCGTCCGCGACGGCGACGTCGACAACGACCTCACCCTCGAGCTCCTCTCCAAGACGGCCATCTCGCACGCCGAGGCGGGGGCCGATGCCGTCGCGCCCTCGGACATGATGGACGGGCGCATCGGGTCGATCCGCTTCCAGCTCGACGAGGAGGGTCATCCCGACACGGCGATCATCGCCTACAGCGCGAAGTACGCCTCAGCCTTCTACGGCCCCTTCCGCGAGGCCGCCGAGTCCACCCCGGAGTTCGGCGACCGCCGCAGCTACCAGATGAACCCGGCCAACGCCCTGGAGGCGCTTCGCGAGGCCAGGCTCGACCTCGAGGAGGGGGCCGACATGGTCATGGTCAAGCCGGCGCTGCCCTACCTCGACGTGATCCGCCGCGTGAAGGACGAGACCGCCGCCCCGGTTGCCGCCTTCCACGTCTCCGGCGAGTACTCGATGCTGAAGGCCGCCGCGGGCAACGGCTGGATCGACGGCTCCGCCGCCGCGCTGGAGTCGCTGATCGCGATCCGCCGCGCCGGGGCCGACGTGATCTTCACCTACTTCGCGAAGGAGGCAGCGGGATGGCTCTGAAGGCTCCCCAGCCCAAGCTGCGCTCGCGCAAGGGCGGCGCGGCCGTCCCGCTCGACGACGTCGACCGGCGGCTGATGAACCTGCTGCAGTCGAGCTTCCCGCTCGCCGAGCGGCCCTTCGATCCGGTGGCCGAGGCCGCCGGCCTGAACCTCGACGAGACCCTCGCCCGCACCCAGCGGCTGCTCGACGAGCGGATCATCCGCGAGATCACGCCGATCTTCGACACCCGCGCGCTTGGCTACTCGTCGATGCTGGTGGCCGCGAAGGTCGACGCCGAGAACCCGCATCGCGCCGCGAAGATCATCAACTCCCATCCAGGCGTCTCGCACAACTACCTGCGCACCCACGAGTTCAACCTCTGGTTCACGATCGCGACGCCGCCGGACTCCGAGCTTGGCCTCGAGGGGACGCTCGAGGTGCTCCAGCGCCTCACCGGCGCCGAGTCGATCCGCCAGCTGCCGACGCTCACGCTCTTCAAGATCAACATGAACCTGGAGATGGAGGGCGACACCAAGGCGCTCGCCGCGGCCGCGGAGGCGGCCCCGCCGCGGGAGCTGGAGCGCCAGCCCTACGACGACCGCGACATCGCCGTCATCCGCGCCCTCCAGGGGCCGATGGCCGTAGCCGAGCGCGCCTATGACGAGGCGGCGGCCGAGGCCGGGATGAGCACCCTCGAGCTGCTGGCGCACCTCGAGGGAATGACGCAGCGCAAGATCCTGCGGCGCGTCGCGGCCATCCTCTACCACCGGCGCGCGGGGTTCTCGGCCAACGGGATGGGCGTGTGGCGCGTAGCGGAGGACCGGATCGAGGACGTCGGCGCCCGCATGGCCGCCGTCCGCGGCGTCTCGCACTGCTACCAGCGGCCCACCTATGCGGACTGGCCCTATTCGGTCTTCACCATGGCCCACGGGCGCTCCAAGGAGGAGTGCGACGCCGTGCTGGACTCGATCGCCGACGAGCACGACCTCCACGGGCCCGACCGCGCGGTCCTCTACTCCTCGACCGAGTTCAAGAAGATCCGCCTGCACTACTTCACGGACGACTACCGGGAGTGGGAAGAGGCGAACGCCCCGGCCGGCGGCTCCTAGCCCGTAGCGGCGAGCCGATGGACACCCGAGCCTCCGCAGCCATCTACGCCCGCGCCGTCGGGCTGATTCCCGGCGGCGTCAACTCGCCGGTGCGGGCGATGCGCTCGATCGGGCGCGATCACCCGCTCTTCGTCGAGCGGGCGAAGGGCTTCGAGATCATCGACGCCGACGGCCACCGTTACGTCGACTGGGTCTGCTCCTGGGGCCCGCTGATCCTGGGGCATGCGAACGAGGGCGTGCTGGACGCGGTTCGCGAGGCCGCGGCCAGGGGGACGACCTTCGGCGCGCCGACCGAGGCCGAGGTCGAGCTGGCCGCCGAGGTGATCGACCGCTTCGCGGGCATCGACATGGTCCGGATGGTCAGCTCCGGGACCGAGGCGACCATGAGCGCCCTGCGCCTGGCGCGCGCGGCGACGGGCCGCGACGCCGTTCTGAAGTTCTCCGGCGCCTACCACGGCCACGTCGACGGCCTCCTCGCCGAGGCGGGATCGGGCCTGGCGACTTCGGGGATCCCGGCCAGCCCGGGCGTGACCGCCGCGCAGGCCGCCGACACGGTGGTGGTCGGATGGAACGATCGCGATGCCGTCGACGCGGCGCTTGCCGAGCGCGAGTTCGCGGCGATCATCGCCGAGCCGATCCCGGCGAACATGGGCCTGGTGCCCGCCGGCGAGGGCTTTCTCGAGCACCTGCGCGCGGCCGCCGACGCCAACGGCGCGCTGCTGATCCTCGACGAGGTGATCTCCGGCTTCCGCGTCGCCCGCGGCGGTGCCGAGTGAGCTGCTCGGCGTGCGCGGCGACCTGACGATCCTGGGCAAGATCCTGGGCGGAGGCCTGCCCGCCGCCGCCTACGGAGGGCGCCGCGACCTGATGTCGATGGTCGCCCCGGCCGGCGACGTCTACCAGGCGGGGACGCTCTCCGGAAACCCGCTGGCGGTGGCCGCCGGGCTCGCCACTCTAGAGCGGCTGACGCCCGGCGCATACGAGCGCCTCGGGGCGCTGACGGATCGGCTCGCCTCGGGCCTTCGCGACGCCGGCGCCGATCGCCCCGTGCAGGTCGTCTCGCGACCGGGCCTCGTCACCCTCTTCTTCAGCGCCGAGCCAGTCAGCGACTTCGCGGGCGCGGCGGCGTGCGACCTCGACGCACACGCCGCCTTCTGCCGCGCCCTGCTGGAGCGCGGGATCTACGCCCCGCCCTCGCAGTTCGAGGCCTGGTTCGTGTCGCTCGCCCACGACGAGGCGGCCATCGACCACACGGCCGAAGCGGCCGCCGAGGCGCTGGCGGACGCCGACCGCGCGGTCGCGTCGTGAGCCGCGCCGCCGGCACGAAGGCCGAGCTTGCCACCCCGGCAGGCGTGCTGGCCGCGCTCGCCGACGAGCTCCGGCGTGGCGACACGGTGATCTCCCCGGCGGTCGTCGACCCCCGGGCCGGCGCCGCGCTCGGCATGCTGGTCGCGGCCGGCCCTCGCGCTCCGCAGCGCCCCCGAGGACTACTCGCGTGTGATCGAGAGCGTGCGCGAGGGCTACCTCCTGCACTACGGCGACCCGCGCATCGTCGCCACGTCCGACCGCGACCTGGCCCTGCTCGCAGGCGACTACCTGTACGCGCGCGGGCTCTCGATGCTGGCCGCCATCGGCGATGCCGAATCCGTGGCCGAGCTGGCCGATCTCATCTCGCTCTGCGCCCAGGCCGAGGGCGAGCGCGCCGGCGACGTCCCGGCGCTCTGGCTGGCTGCGGCGGTGGCGATCGCGGCGGGCACCGCCCCGCCTCACGCAGAGGCCAAGGCCATTGCCGGGGAGGGCCGGCCGGCGGCGCGCGAGCTCTGGGCATGGACCTCGTTGAAGGCGGCACAAGCAGGCCTCGATGAGGAGCTAGGCGCAGCGGCCGAGGCGGTAGGCTTCGCGCCCTGAGCGCCGCCCGGGTCCGTCCGGAGCGAGCGGCCTCCACTGACAAAGACTTGGCAGACGCCGCTGACAAGAGCAACGGGAAGGCCGCGAACGGCCAGCCCCAGCCCGATCCCGCCGGTTGGTACGAGGGCGAGACGGTCACGCGCCGGCGCGTCTTCACGATCGCCGGCCAGGCCCTGGGCGGCATCGCCGGCCTCGGCGTGGCGCTCCCCGCGATCGGCTTCGCCATCGCCCCGATGTTCAGCCGTCCCGACGAGACCTGGGAGGCGGTCGGCGCGCCCGGCCGCTTCACCCGGGACACCTACCGGCCGGTCGTCTTCACCATCGTGGAGGGCATCGGCGAGGCCGGCAAGACCACCGCCTACGTGCGCTCGGCCGACCCGAATCCGCCCTTCAACGAGCCCGAGGGAACCTACGTCGCCATCTCCACGCGCTGCGCGCACCTGGGCTGTCCGGTTCGCTTCATCGAGGCCGCCGGCAACTTCGTCTGCCCGTGCCACGGTGGCGTCTACGACTTCCAGGGCAAGGTGATCGGCGGCCCGCCCGTTCGCCCCCTCGACCGCTTCCAGACGCGGGTGCGGGGCGGCCAGGTGGAGATCGGCCCGCGCTACAGCGTCACCTCCCAGCTCGACCCCGTCCGCGCCCGCGACCCGGGTGAGTACACGGGCGGCATCTGGAACGTCCTCTACCCGCCGCGCCCGTCCACGGCGCCGGCCCCGTAGCCCATGCCCAAGCTTCCGATACCAGGTTCACAGAAGCCCGCGAAGCCGGGCGCGAACGGCAACGGCAACGGCGCGAACGGCGACGGCAACCTCGCCGTGGAGAAGATGAAGGAGGCCGGCACCGACCTCGCCGGGTGGGTCGACGAGCGCACCGGAGCCACGAGCTTCCTCACGGGAATGCTCTACCGGAAGGTCCCGAAGGGGACCAACTGGTTCTACACGCTCGGCTCGGCGACGCTTTTCGCCTTCATCGCCCAGGCGATCACCGGGGTGTTCCTCGCGATGTACTACACGCCCTCGCCGACCCAGGCGTACGGCTCCATCACGCACCTCACGAACGACGTTTTCCTCGGCGAGTTCGTACGCGGCATGCACAAGTGGGGCGCCAGCGTGATGATGATCCTGATCTTCCTGCACATGGCGCGGACCTTCGTATTCGGCGCCTACAAGTACCCGCGCGAGCTCAACTGGGTGATCGGCGTCGTCCTGCTGATCCTCACCTTCGTCATGGGCCTCACGGGGTACCTGCTGCCCTTCGACCAGCGCTCCTTCTGGGCCACGGAGGTGGCGAACAACATCACCGCGACCGGGCCCATAGTCGGGCCATATCTCGCCGACTTCCTGCGCGGGGGCGCGGAGTTCGGGGCGACGACGCTCTCGCGCTTCTACGCCATCCACATGCTGCTCGTCCCGGGGCTGATCATCGGGCTCATCGGCGCCCACCTGTACCTCGTGGTCAAGCAGGGGACCACGGCGCCGCCGTGGCTGAAGGCCGACACCAAGCCCAAGTCGCTTCGCGAGCGGAAGGTCTAGCGCCGCATGAACCAGGCCGAGAAGGAGCAGTACCTCCGCGAATACGAGGTCCTGAAGAAGAAGGGCAAGTCCTTCTTCCCCTACGCGGTCACCAAGGACTCGGCGATGATGCTGATCGTCTTCGTGGTCATCGCGGCGATGTCGATCGTCCTCGGCGCCGAGCAGGGCCCCAAGGCCGACCCGACCACCACCAGCTACATCCCCCGGCCCGAGTGGTACTTCTTCTTCCTCTTCGAGCTGCTGCGGGTGCTGAAGCCGCCGTATCTCGTTCCGATGGCGACCATCGGCATCCCGACCATCTGCATGGTCCTGCTGCTCCTGCTGCCGTTCTACGACCGAGGGCCCGAGCGCAGGCCCCAGCGCAGGCCCATCGCGATGACCACGATGGTGCTGGTCATCATCGCCATGGCGTTCCTCACCTACGAGGGCGCCAACACCGGGTCCACGAACGAGATCGCGCTGGCGATACCCGGGGTGCAGGGAGGCACGGCAGGAGACCGTCGCGCACCCCGAGGAGGTGGCCAAGTTGCCGCAGAACCTCCAGGACCTCGTGGCCGGCCGCCAGGTCGCCGCCCAGTCGGGCTGCCTGTCGTGCCACAAGATCGGCGAGAACGGCAACGCGGGCCCCGGCCCGACGCTCACCCAGATCGGTGCCCGGATTCCGCGGGCCTCGATCCTGCGCTCGCTCAAGGCCGGCCCCGGGATCATGCCCTCCTTCCAAAGCCTGCCGCCGGACAAGCTGAACGCCCTCGCCGACTACCTGGCGTCCCTCAACTAGCGGGATTCCGGTGAGCGCCGGCACGCGCCCCCGGCCCGAGGCGGACGCCTTCGCCGGTCAGGTCAACCGCATGTTCGACCGGATCGCGGGCGTGTACGACCGCATGAACCGGGCGATGACGGCCGGGCTCGACCGCCGCTGGCGCGAGCGCGCCGTCGATCGCCTCGGCCCCCTCGACGGCGCCCGGGGGCTGGACGTGTGCTGCGGCACCGGCGACCTCGCGCTCGAGCTGGCGAGGCGGGTGGGGCCCACGGGGAGCGTGGTCGGCTGCGACTTCTCCGAGCCCATGCTCGACCTTGCGCGCGACAAGGGCTCGGGGAACGCGAACGTCCGCTTCGAATGGGCCGACGCCCTGGCGCTGTCACTATGACGACGCCAGCTTCGACGCGGCGACCGTCGGCTTCGGCGTTCGCAACTTCGCCGACCTCGACCGCGGCCTCGGCGAGCTCGCGCGGGTGCTGCGCCCCGGCGGGCGGCTGGCGATTCTCGAGATCACCCAGCCCCGGCGGCCACCGCTGTCGTGGTTCTTCGCCCTGTGGTTCGACCGTCTCGTCCCGCTGCTCGGCACCCTTGCCGGCGACCGCGACGCCTACTCCTACCTGCCCGAGTCGGTCAAGCGCTTCCCGCCCCCCGAGGGGCTGGCCGAGCGCATGGCCGCCGCCGGCCTGACGGACATCCGCTACGTGGTCCTCGCCGGCGGCATCATCGCCATCCACACGGCGACCAGGCCGTGACGCGCTCGGCGAGTCCCGCCGCCGGTCACGCAGGTCCTCGATTCGGCGTCGTCGTGGCTGCCGCGCGGCATGGCGGCGGTGGAGGAGCGCCTGCGCGCCGGGATCGAGACCGCCGGGCCGGGGCTGCGCGCGGACGCCAGCGCGACGCTCGAGGCGGGCGGCAAGCGGCTGCGGCCGATGCTGGTGCTCCTCTGCGCGGGGCCCGAGGCGACCGGCTCGGCGGTGGGCGCCGCCGCGGCCGTCGAGCTCGTCCACATGGCGACGCTCGTGCACGACGACGTCCTCGACGACGCGCCGCTTCGGCGCGGGCGGCCCACGGTGGTCGCCACCGCGGGCCGCGGGCAGGCCGTTGCCGGTTGGCGACCTGCTGTTTGCGCAGGCGTTCGCCGAGCTGGCCTCCGAGCCCGGGCCCGGGCGGCGGATCGAGCTCCTCGCCAACGCCTCGGTGGGCCTGGCCCTCGGCGAGCTGGCCCAGCGCGCGGACGCCTTCGACACGGGGATCGACGCCGAGCGCTACTTCATGCGCTGCCGGCTGAAGACGGCGCGCCTGTTCGAATGCGCGTGCACGATCGGCCGCGACGACCCCGGCGCGGATGCGGCTCTGAAGGCCTACGGCGCGGGCATCGGCCTGGCGTTCCAGCTGCTCGACGACGTGCTGGACGTCTCGGGCCCGCCGGAGCGCACGGGCAAGGCCCGCGGCACAGACCTCCTGGACGGCACCGTCACCCTGCCGTTCATCGCTGCGCGCGAGCGCGATCCCTCGCTGGCGCAGCTCGACCTGCGCTCGCTCGACCCCGCCGCCGCCGAGCAGGTGTGCGACGCGATCGCCACGACCGGCGCCCTGGACGACGTTCGCGCCCGCGCCGGCGATGAGGTCGGTCGCGCAAAGGGGGCGCTGACGGGGTCCGGCCTCGACGACGACGTCGTCAGGCTCCTGGAGCTCGTCGCCGACGGCGTGGTGGAGCGGTATTCCTAAGACACCCGGACGACTTCGGGGTGGTACTTCCTGAATGACTTGCGGACGGCTTCGCCGTCCTTACATGCTGCTTTCGGACCTAAAGGTCCTCACTAGAAGTCTTCGGGGAGGATGAGCCCGGTATCGAGCGCGACGGAGAAGCGCTGGATCTCCTCCTCCATGTTCGCTCGCGAGAGCGCCTGGAGGTCGCCCAGGATCGCCTCGGTGCCGTGTCGAGGACCTCCTCGAAGCGATCGACGATGTCCTGGGCGTAGGTGCCGCTGCCCGACCATTCGCAGCTCGGGCAGCGGAGGAAGACCTCCCACTTGCCCGACGCGGCCGGGGCCCAGTCGGTGGGATGGACGAGCTCGCCGGAGCACGAGGGGCAGATGTGTAGGGCGACCTCCGTACGGGGCGGGGTGCTGGTGGGCGTGCCGCCGGCGAACGCGCCAGGACCGATTGGCCCAGGGGCGGGGTGCGCGTGCGTGGTCTTGGCCTCGCGACTCTCCATCTCACCCGCCCTATCGGCGGGGACCCCGGGGCGCTTTAGGGGCAGGCGCCCAGATTGCGCCGGGTGGGCGTCAGCGGCGCGGCGGGCCCGCCCTCGTACCGCGACTCCGTGGCCTCGCGCTGGCCCTGATAGTGGCTGCCCAGCTCGGGATGGCCGTACGGGCGCTCGGCCGGGGCGTCGAGCGTCATCAGGCTGAGCTGCGCGATCGGCAGGCCCGGGCGCAGGACGATGGGCACGCTGTTGAAGTTGGTGATCTCCAGGGTCAGGGTTCCGTTGAACCCGGGGTCGACGAAGCCCGCCGTGGCGTGGCAGATCAGGCCCAGGCGGCCAAGCGAGCTCTTGCCCTCGATGCGCGCCACGAGGTCGTCGGGCAGCTCCACGACCTCGACGGTGCGGCCCAGCACGAACTCGCCCGGGTGGATCACGAACGTGCCGCCGGCCTCGACCTCCACGTGCTCGGTCAGGTCCTTCGGGGGATCGGCGAGGTCGATCGTCTGGATCCGGTGGTTGTGGAACACCCGAAACGACGGCCCGAGCTTCAGGTCGACGCTGGCCGGCTGCACCATGGCCGGATCCCAGGGGTCGATCTTGACTCTGCCCTCGCCGACGAGGCGGTGAATCGAGCTGTCGGACAGGACTCCCGCGGAACTCACGGTGCGGCAGTCTCGCAGGTGAGCCTGATCCGAACGCCGTCGCCCCCCGTTACCATCTGTCGAGATGCCCAACGTAGGACCACTCGAGCTGGCGGTAGTCGTCATCCTCGCCCTGATCATCTTCGGGCCGAAGCGCCTTCCGGAGCTCGGCAAGTCGATGGGCAAGGGGATCCGGGAATTCCGGGCCTCGATCTCAGGCGAAAGCGACGATGACGACGACGACTCGCCCAAGATCCAGCCCGGCGCCGACGAGGATGCCGAGCCGGTCGAGGGCGAGGTCGTAGAGAACCGAAGCTGAGCCCGATGGCCCGCCTGAAGGCGGCCGAGTACGACGAGCGCCTCACACTCGTCGAGCACCTGGACGAGCTTCGCAGCCGTCTGATCATCTGCGTCATCGTGCTGACGCTCGCGTGCGGCCTCTGCTTCTGGCAGAACCACGTGCTGCTCGACATCGTCAACAACCCGCTGCCGAACGACATCAAGCCGATCACGCTGAGCCCGGCGGAGCCCTTCCTCACCACCTTCAAGCTCTCCATGTACGCGGGGATCATCATCGCCCTGCCGATCCTGCTCTACCAGGCCTACGCGTTCGTCCTCCCGGCGCTGAGCCCCGCCGAGAAGCGCGTGATCGTCCCCTTCCTGCTGATGGTTCCGGTGCTCTTCGTCATGGGGGTCGTGTTCGGCTACTACGTCGTGCTGCCGGCGGCCCTGAAGTTCCTCCTCAACTTCAACGACACGGTCTTCAACAACCAGATCAGGGCCAGCGACTACTACAGCTTCGTCACCCTCACGCTGATTGCGATGGGAATCGTCTTCCAGGTGCCGATGGGGATCCTCGCGATCGTGCGCCTGGGGATCACCACGCCCGAGCAGCTCTCGAAGAATCGCCGCTACGCCTACCTGATCCTGGCCATCATCGCCATGCTGCTGCCCGGCACCGACCCGATCACCATGCTCATCGAGCTCGTGCCGCTCCTGCTGCTCTTCGAGTTCTCGATCATCGTGGCGCGGACGTTCGGCGAGCCGGGGGCGCGCATGGCGGATGAGCCCGACGACGAGTAGCGCGCGCGGGTTGATGCCCAAGGCCCGCGCCCGTATACCCTGACGACGTGCTTTTCGACCTTCGATCGGGCAAGCGCCGCCGCCTCGTGCAGGTCGTCTTCGGCGGCCTCGCCGTGCTGTTCGCCCTTGGCTTTCTGGGCTTCGGCATCGGCGTGGGCGGCGGCCCCGGCGGCATCTTCGACGCGCTCGGCATCGGCAACGGGGGCTCGTCGGGCAGCACGGCGAACGCCTTCTCCCAGCAGATCGGCAACGCCGAGGCGCGCGTCAAGAAGAACCCCAAGGACGAGGGCGCACTCCTCAACCTGGCCCGCTACCGCTACCTATCGGGTCAGACCCAGCTCGGCCAGCCCTCCTCGCCCACGGCGCCGCCCACCGTCACCGACGCCTCGCACGCCGAGTTCGTGCAGGCCGTCGACGCGTGGACCAGGTACGTGAAGGTCGCCGACAAGCCCGACCCCGGCGTCGCCGGGCAGATCGCCCAGGGCTACGCGTACCTGAACGACGCGACGGGCGCCGCCCAAGCGCAGGAGATCTTCGCCAAGGCGAGGCCGTCGGAGAACACCCTCGGCCAGCTCGCGCTCTATCGCTATGCGAACGGCGACATCGCCGGTGGGGACAAGGCGGCCAAGCAGGCCGTCGCGGCCGCGCCGAAGGCCAGCCGCAAGCAGCTCCAAAAGCAGCTCGCGAGCCTCGCCAAGCAGGCCGAGAAGTTCAAGAAGTCCCAGGCCGCCGCCGCGAAGGCGGGCGGCTCGAGCAGCAGCCAGGGCCTCCAGAACCCCTTCGGCGGTCTCGCCCCCTCGACGGGCGCTCCGACCCCGACGCCGTAGCGGATCGAGGCGCCGTGCGCCGGTGCGCCGGCCACGGCGCCGTCGCTAGCATCTGGAAGACCAGGGCCGTTAGCTCAGCTGGTAGAGCAGGAGACTCTTAATCTCAAGGTCACAGGTTCGATCCCTGTACGGCCCATCGCGTCCGTCCTCCCGCGATCACGCGGCGCCGGCCACGTCCCGGGTCGCGTTTCCAGCACATAGCACTGGTTTCGCGCCCCGAGCGGTGTGCTGCTGCGCATGGAGAGCACTCGACTCGCGGCCTTAAACAGAAGCCACCCGCTCAGCGGGCTAGTCGTGCCCAGCTCGGCTCGATGGCAGCGCGATTGCTGGGGGTGATCAGATGAGCGTCCGACCCGTCCGCTTTCAAAATCCCGACCCGAGACGGACCGGAACCGCCGATCGTCGCCAGAATCTTCTTACCCGATCTGCTGACGGCCGGCTGCCTTACAAACTTTCCGGCGGCCAGAGGCTGGAGATCTGTGCCATCGCTGTCGACCGTCCAGAGCGAGTGCTTGGACTCACGCGAAAAGACGAGCTTCTTGCCATTCGGGAACCAGGCAGGCTCGATGCCGGTGGGCGCGACCCTGCGGTAGTGCGAGCCGTCGGCGTGGATGACCACGATCCCAACCGGGTCGCTGCTCTCCTCCGTGTAGGCGATCTGCTTCCCGTCCGGTGAGTACACAGGCGAGACGCCGACTCGATCCAGTGAGTGCTGGTGAGAGCCGTCGGCATTCATGACGAAGAGCTGCGGGAAGTGGTGCGGAGGCACGCGATCCGACTCGAAGACGATCTTCTTGCCGTCGGGTGACCAATGCGGATAGTTGTTGGATGAGCCGCCGTGCGTCAGCTGCCTGACGTGCGAGCCGTCGGCGTGCATGACGGCGATCTGGCTGTCGCGAACGAAGACGATCGTCCGCCCGTCGGGCGAAGCCTGCGGCTGTCGATCATCGAGGTGGTCCGCTTTCGTCAGGTCTTTGGACGAGGGGGCACCGAGCCGCATGGACATGATGTCGAAGTTGGAGTAGGGCTCGGAAGCCACGCGCGGCGCTACGAAGAGAATCCGCGTCACGCGGCCACCCGCATGAGAGCCAGAACCCGTCGCGAAGGCGACGGGCAAGGCCAGCGCCAATGCGGTTGCAGTCGCGGCAAGGGGCAACCAACGCTGGCGGGCGCGAGAGAGATGCATGCTCCGAAGAGCGTACATCGGGTGCGGGTGTCGCTTTGGACTGCCATGAAGAAGGGCCCCCTCAGGTGACACGCTCAGTCGTGATCACCAACCAACGCCCACCGAGGAGGCCCGACTCACATGATCCACGCTCGATCTCAGTCGACGCAAGCTCGACGTCTGCCTGCTCACCGATGACGGCGAGCACCTCGACCAGCTCGTCTTCCCACCCGATCCCGACTCGCGGAAGACCCTGGCGAGGCGAATCGAGGAGGTCTCTGTAGTGCTCTGCGCGAGCGATCTCGATGAGCCGCAACACGCCACCGACCCGTACAGCCTCTTCATCAGAAGCCAATGCTTGTATGGCCCGATCAAACTCGGCCTCGCGCAAGGTCCGGGCTGCGAAAGATGACAATGAGTCCGCCGACAATCGGGAGGATGTCAGCAAGCGAATAGTCGAAGTGGAGGGAAGCAAGCGCGCCTCCAATCCCGAGCACCGCGATGGCGAGAAGAACCCACGCAACTGTTGGGTCCTCCGCTTTGCGCCTAGCCACTTCCGGCTGTCGAATCCGCTTGACGCGGCCCCCGGGTACGAATTAGGTTCGGGGCATGCCCGCCCCGCCCATGAAGGCAGGCGCAGATGACTCTCGTCCCCACAAGTCGTCGGCCACTCCCAAGCTCACCGTCCCTCAGGTCGCCGCGTTCGCCGCGTTCGGACTCTTTGTGTTCCTGGCCGCCTTCAGCGACAAGACGGTCACACCGGCCGAATACGGCAAGGTCGAGCACCTGTGCATCTTTCTGATCGCGGCGTTGTTGCCCTCCGATGCGCTCATTCGCTACGGGCGATCGAGATTCATGCGCTCGGTCTCCGATCAGCATCGAGGAGCAGAGAACTTCCCCGCGCAGATGCAGGTCACCACTCTCGCTCAGATGCTTGCCCTGGCAGCCTTCGTCGTGGTTTGCATCGCCGCCGTGATCAAGGTTTTCGGTCCGAGCGACTTCACGAAGATCGTCGATACCGCTTCCTTTTTGATCGCGGCCCTCCTGCCGTCAGAGGCCGTGGTCAGGTTCGGCCGCGCGAACTGGTTGAGCGGCGTCGCGCCCGGAGAGATCACGCCCGAAGCGCTGAAGCGAATCTGATTACTTCGCCACGCTGGTGTTGATGAAGAAGAGGACCTTGTCGCCGTCCACCTTGGTGATCCGCATGTGGGCGGTGTAGGGGACGCCCTTCGGGCCCGTGAAGCTGCAGTCGAAGGTGTTGCCGACCTTGGCCTCTTCGCCGGAGGGACAGCTCACGTCGGTGGGGGTGAACGGCGTCTTCGACGACACGACGTTCGTGACGGCCTTCTCGGCGCCGCTGGGGATCACCTCCTTCTTGCCGCAGCCGGCGGCGACTACAAGGAGCAGGGCGACGGACGGGACGATCAGGGCTCTGCGCATCCGCGGCAGTATGCCGAGGGCGCAGGCGGCGCGTCAGCCCTCGGGCAGGCGCTCCAGCCCGTCGTCGGGGATGGGCTCCCACACCGCCGCGTACGCGGTGAACTTCCGCTTGGTGGGCCGCACGCCGGGGTCGCGGTCGAAGGAGCCCATGCGCACGCCCATCTTCGAGTGGTCGTCGGGATCGCGGCTGAACAGATGCCCGCCGCAGACCGAGCAGAAGCACTTCTCCCAGCCGCCGCCCGGCGGGTGCCAGCACCGCACGAACTCCGACCCCTCCGTGATGTGAAGGGCGCTGCCGTCGATCTGCGCGTTTGCCGAGGCCCCCGTGCCGGTGCGACGCTGGCAGCGGGTGCAGTGACAGTACGTGGCGCCCATGGGCGGCTCCGTGAGGACGTAGCGAACGCCGCCGCAAAGGCATCCGCCGGTGAGCTCGAACGTTTCCATGCAGCCGAGGCTACCGCGCCCCCAGCGCCACGAAACGCGCTGGGAGCGGAATTCGCCTGAGAACAGGCCCCACGTAAGCCTCAAGATCCCGCGCGGCCAGGCCGATATTCCCATCATGAGGGCTCCTCACCGCGAGCTCCCCTTCCATTCGGCACGCTACGCGACCCGTGCCGGCGCGGGTCTGATGCTTGCGGGCGCCCTGCTGCTCTTGACGACGGTTGCGCTGCCTCCGTCCGCCGAGCACTCCGACGCGGTGATCGCGGTGGCCGCGAGCCTCGTCGGGGTGCTCGGGATCGTCCTGCTGGTCGTCGGCAAGGTGGAGGCGCCCGTGCGATTGGCGTGCGCCTCCTTCGGGACCCTCGTGATCACCCTGGCCGCGTGGGAGACCGGCCTCGGGACGAGGGGCGGAGAGAGCAACGCCGTGCTCTTCATCTGGCCGGCGCTCTACTGCGCGCTCTTCCTGCCGATGCGGATGGCCTACGCCGAGCTCGCGCTCATCACCACCGCCTACGGCGCCCTCGTCTTCACCTCGGACTCGCTGCCGCAGGCGTTCACGCGCTGGACGGTCGCGTCGAGCACGATGCTCGTGGTCGTCGTGCTGGTCGCCAGGCTTCGCGCGACCCTCGACGACAGCGTCGACGAGCTCTCCGACCTGGCGCAGCGCGACCCGCTCACCGGCGTGCTCAACCGCCGCGCGCTCCTGGAGCGAGCGACGGCACTGCTTCGCCGAAGCCGCCTCACCCGCGAGCAGGTCAGCGTGATCGCCGCCGACCTCGACAACCTGAAGGAGCTCAACGACGGCGCGGGTCACGCGGCCGGCGACCGGGCGCTTCGCTCCGTCGCGCGGGTTCTCGCGGCCAACACGCGCGAGGGCGACTGGGTCGCCCGGGTGGGGGGCGACGAATTCATCGTCGTGCTCCCCGGAGCGGCGGCGGAGGAGGTTCGCCGCGTCGCCGAGCGCCTGCGGCATGTACCCCTCGACGGCCAGGAGTTCGTGGGCGGCCTGCGCCTGAGCATCGGCGTCGTCACCGCCTCGCCCGACCTGTCCTTCGACGCCATGTGGCGTGCCGCCGACGAGGCGCTCTATCGCTTCAAGCGCCGCGACGACGAGGCGCTCGAGTGCGTGGTGCTGCCCCACGAGGCCCCGGCACCGGCTCCCGCCTGAGCGCACGTCGCCGGCGGGTACCCTGCCCGCAGGGATGAGCGCCGCCGCCCAGTCCACATATGACCGTCCCGTCGAGCCGGGTTCGAACGTCAAGACCCTCGCTCAGGCCCGCCGCCACTTCGCGCGCAAGCGCTCGCCGTGGCTCATCGCCGCCGGCATCCTGACCCTCATCGTGGTGCGAGTCGCGCTGGGCGACGTGGGGTGGCGCGACGCCCTTGCGGTCGCCCTCGCCCTCACGGTCTATCCGTTCGGCGAGTGGGCGATCCACGTCTACCTGCTGCACATGCGCCCGCTGCGGATCGGCTCTCGTGAGATCGACCCCGTGGCCGCCCGGGCCCACCGCGCGCATCACAACGAGCCCAACGACCTCTCGATGATCCTGCTGGACCCGCTCGAGGTGGGCCTGCTCCTCCTCGGGGCGGTTCCGCTGACGGTGGCGGCCGGCGCGCTCATCGCCGGCGCCCTCGGCGGGTCAGTGCCCGCCGGCGTCCTGGTGAGCGCCGCCCTGGCGGAGTACGCGGCCATCTTCGTCTACGAGTGGACGCACTTCCTGATCCACACCGCCTACCGGCCCCGCTCGCGCCACTACCGCGCCGTGTGGCGCAACCATCGCCTGCACCACTTCAAGAACGAGCACTACTGGCACGGGATCACCAACACCGTCTCGGACCGGGTTCTGGGCACGCTTCCGGACCAGCGCGAGGTGCAGCGCTCGCCCACGGCCCGGACCCTGCAGGCCTGAGGCGGCTGTCTCGACCTTGTTCTTCCCGCGAATTGCGGATTTACGCCTTGCGGACCCAGGGATCGCGGCGTAGGGTGCAAAGCGCGATCCGGGAGAGAGAAGGAACCGCGAAAGCCAAGCGGGGAAGTCTCTCGAAGGTGACCGGCTCAAGCTTCGTTCGAGCGAAGGCTACGCTCGAAAGCAGGCAAGCCGTCACCACCGGATCGCGTTTTTGTGCTTGATCAGTGCCTGGTGACCACCTTGCTGGTGCCCGGCTTGCAGCCCTTGATCCTCTTCGCGCGGGCGTAGAAGCTGCCCTTCTGGTGGCCCGTGTTCCCCGTGCTCCACATGTAGCCGTCGCCGTTGGGCTGGGCGATGTCGCTGCCGATCTTCTGATCGGAGCCTGGGTCGGGCGAGCTGCCGGTCTCCTTGTAAACGGTCACCTTCCGGTTGTTGGCGCACTTGTGGGCCTTCGGCGAGTCGACGAAGCCGAAGAAGCCGTCTGACTCCTTCTTGATCGTCACCTTCGTCGGGGCCGAGCCGTGAGCCCCTGCGATTCCCGCCAAGGCGAGCGCCGCGGCTGCGGACAGGGCCGCAGAGATCGTGATGAGCCTGGTCATCGGTGTTCTCCTTTTCCCGTGGGCTTGCCCGGCGACCGTATCACCGGGTCACTCGGCCGGGGAGGCCAAAGCTCTCGAACGTCCCGGCGAGCCGGCGGGCGTCGAGCGGCTGGTCGGGCCAGCGGGCGTACGCCTCGCGCTCCGTCGCCTCGATCGAGCGCGCGACGAAGGCGGTGACGTCGGAGACGCGATCGCCACGGAAGGTGAGCACGTTGAGGGCGAAGGGGAGGTAGGCGCCCTCGTCGTCGTCCCAGGTGTAGAAGGCGATGGCGGGCTGTCCGTTGGCGGTGGTGCGAATCGTGTGCCAATTCCAGGCCCCCGACAGCGGCCAGCCGCGCAGGAACGTGCGAAGGGCCTCGGTGCCCCGGAACCACGAGCCGAGCGGCGGCATGGAGAAGCAGGCATCCTCGGTGAGGATCTCGACCACGGTGTCGACGTCGTCGCGCAGCCACGCCTCGACGTAGCGGTCGACGACGGCCTCCATCTCCTCGTCGCCGAGCTCGCGGCGCGTCGCCTGCTGGGTGCGGTCCGGCAGGCGCTCGGAGAGCGTCTTGCGGGCCCGCTGAAGGGCGCTGTTGACGGACGCGACGCTGGTCTCGAGGGTCTCGCCCGCCTCCTTGGCGGAGTAGCCGAGCACCTCGCAGAGGATGAGGGCGGCGCGCTGGTTGGCCGGCAGGTGCTGGAGGGCCGCGACGAAGGCCAGCTCGACGGCCTCGCGCTGCTCGTAGCGCGCGTCGGGACCGGCCAGGCCGTCATCGAGGCCGAGATCCTCGTCGGGAAGCGGCTCGATCCAGACGGTCTCCACGATCGGCTCGCCGGGTCCCTGGCGGGGGTCGGTGGGCGGGCCGTGGTCCACCGGCAGGACCCGCTTGGGGCGCTTGGCGATCTGGTTGAGGGCGGTGTTGGTGGTGATGGTGTAAAGCCAGGAGCGCAGTGAGCTTCGGCCCTCGAACCGGGGGAGGCCCTTCCAGGCGCGAAGCAGAGCCTCCTGAAGCACGTCCTCGGCGTCGTGCGACGACGCGAGCATCCGGTAGCCGTGGGCGAGCAGCTCGCCGCGCAAGGGCGTCACGAGGCGCTCGAATGCGCCCTCGTCCCCCGACTTGGCCTGTTCGAGAAGCGCCTGATCCACCCCTGATGCCGCTGCCTCCATGGGCCCGAAACTTAGACCGATGAGTTTGCGGGCGCGCTCAGGTCACAGGAGCCGATGGGACACGAGCGCCCCAACCGGGTGGTGCACCTCGAGCTTCACAGCCCGAACGGGCACGGCGCCGGCGAGCTCTACGCGGAGCTGTGCGAGTGGCGCACCCGGCGGCGCGGCGCGCGGCGGAGCCCCTACACGGAGCTCGGGCTCGGCCGAGAGCTCGGAGGCGGTATCGTCGAGTGCGGCGTCACCCGGGCCATGTGGCTCCCCTACGTCGAGGTCGGCGACGTCCATGCGACGACCGACCGCGCGAGAGATCTGGGCGCCCGCGTCCTGCTCGAGCCTCGCCGAGGGCCGGCCGGGTGGCGGAGCGTCGTGAGCACCGACGCGGGTGGCGAGATCGCCTTCTGGCAGATCGAGCGCCGAGACCGATGAGTTCCGGAGGCCTCCCCGGTCTCCAAGCACGAGAGGCAAAGACGAAGAAGGGATGGGAATGACCGCCACCGCCGCCACAACCGACCGCAGCCGCTGGATCGCGCTCTACGTGCTCTGCACGGGGATGCTGATGATCGTCCTCGACATGACCATCGTCAACGTCGCGTTGCCGTCGATCCAGGAGGACCTCGGGTTCTCGCAGTCGAGCCTGGCCTGGGTCGTCAACGCCTACCTGATCTCCTACGGCGGGCTGCTCCTGCTCGCCGGGCGCATCGGCGACCTGATCGGGCCACGGCGGGTGTTCCTGGTGGGGCTCGCGATCTTCACGACCGCCTCGGCCCTGTGCGCGGTCGCGCAGGGCGAAACGGTGCTGGTCGGGGCCCGGTTCATCCAGGGCGTCGGCGGCGCGCTGACCTCGGCCGTGATCCTCGGGATGATCGTGCGGATGTTCTCGACGCCGCGTGACCTGGCGAAGGCCATGGGCGTCTTCGGCTTCGTCGCCTCGGCCGGCGGCACCCTGGGCCTGCTTGCGGGCGGCGTGCTGACCCAGGCCATCAACTGGCATTGGATCTTCTTCATCAACCTGCCGGTCGGCGTCGCCACAGCCCTGCTTGCGCGCCGCTACGTGGAGGACGCGCCGGGGCTCGGGTTGCGGGCCGGCGCGGACCTGATCGGGGCGCTCCTGCTCACGGCCAGCCTGATGCTGGGCGTCTACACGATCCTCGGCGTCTCCGACAACGGCTGGGGCTCCGCCCACACGCTCGGGCTGAGCGCCGTCTCGCTGACGCTGGGGGCGGCCTTCATCGCCCGCCAGGCGCGGATCGCGCAGCCGCTGGTGCCGCTGCGGATCTTCCGGGCGCCGAACATCGCCGCCGCGAACGCGGTGCAGGCGTTGCTGGTCGCCGGGATGTTCGGGATGTTCTTCATGGGCGCCCTGTACATGCAGAAGATCCTTGGCTACGACGCCCTGCAGGTCGGTCTGGCCTTCCTGCCCGCCACGCTCGTGATGGGAACGCTGTCGCTTCGGGTCTCCGAGCGGGTGACGATGCGCTACGGCCCGATGCGGGCGCTGATCCCCAGCCTCGCGGGCATCCTGTGCGGCCTGCTGCTGCTGGCGCGCACGCCGGTCGACGGCAACTACCTGACCGACCTGATGCCGCCGATGATCCTCGTGGGCTTCGCGGGGCTTGGCTTCCCGGCGCTCGCGACGTTCGCGATGTCGGGCGCGAAGCCCGAGGACACCGGCCTGGCGTCGGGGCTCGTCAACACCAGCGTCCAGGTGGGCGGCGCCATCGGCCTCGCAGTGCTGGCGACGCTCTCGAGCCAGCGGACCGGGAACCTGATCGCAGCCGGCGCGTCGCATGCCTCGGCGCTGAACTCCGGCTATCACCTCGCCTACCTGATCGGCGCCGGCCTCGTGGTCGTCGCGATCGCGCTGGCGCTCACCGGCCTGCGGGTGCTGCCGATGCCCCAGCACGGCGAGATGCCCGAGCCGGCGGCGCCGAACCCGAGGGCTCGAGGGAGTTGGCGGGCGCCGAGGCGTAGGCCCTGCTGGCATCATTGCCGCATGGCCGAGTCCAACATCGAGCTGGTCCGCAGGGGCCTCGACTCCTATCTGCGCGGCGATGTCGACGCGGTGAGCGACCTGCTCGACCCGGCGGTGCGCTGGGACGGGCTCGAGGGCCAGGGCTCGTGCGAGGGGCGCGAGCAGGCGCTCGAGGCGCTGCGCGCCGCCGCTTCGAGGGCCGAGGGGCTCCAGCTCGCCGACGCCGTCCCCTTCGGCGCCGACAAGGTCATGGTGGCGCTGGTGCGCAACCCGCCGCCGGCGGAGGGCTCGGACCTGCCGCCGCGGGTCTACAACGTGGTGACCCTCAGCGGCGAGAGGGTCGTGCGCATGCAGGGCTTCAGCGGCCGCCGCGAGGCGGTCGCCGCCGCACGCGGGGGCGAGGACGTCGCCCCGGCGAAGACGCCACGACGCAAGAAGTCCGCCTGGCGGCGGCTCCGCATGGGCGCCGGGCGCGCGCTGGGCCGCTAGGGAATCGCGCTGACCGACTCGCACTTCGGGTGCGAGTTGTCGACGTTGAAGCCCGCGCCGCCCTTGCACTGATCCTTGCCGGGCCCGGCGATGAAGTGGTCGTTGTCCTTGCCGCCGCGAAGCTTGTCCGGCCCGCCGCCTGACACCTTGGCGCCGTGGCCCAACCCGAGGTTGTCGCCGATCAGCAGATCGTTGCCCTGGTCGCCCAGCTCGACGTCGCTGCCGCCGCCCGTTGCCTTCATCCCGCCCGCGGCGTCGCCGACGATCGTGTCGTTGTCGGCGCCGGCGATGAAGTAGTCGTGGGCGCCGCCCTCGGCCTTGCCGTAGCGCGCGAGGGCGTCGCCGTAGGAGTGATCCCTCCCCTTGTCGCCGACGATGACGTCGCGGCCGGAGCCCTTGGCGACGCCGCCGTGCCCGGTGGCGTCGGCGTCGCCCACCAGCACGTCGTCGCCGCGCTCGGCCTGGATGTAGTCGTTGCCGTGGCCGGTCGCCTTGTCGGCGGCGAGCGCGTCGCCCACCTCGAGGTCGTTGCCCGAGCCCGAGTTGACCGTGTCGTCGCCGGTGCCGGTCGCGGTCCCATCGTGCGACCAGGCGTCGCCGACGACGATGTCGTTGCCGCCGCCGCCGTTCAGGCTGTCGGTGCCCGATCCGGAGACGTCGCCCGACTGGGCCCAGTTGTCGCCGGTGACGCGGTCGTTGCCGCCGCCGGCCTCGACGATGTCGTTGCCGCCGCCTGAGCCGCCGTCGCCGACATTGTCGCCGACGATGAAGTCGCTGCCCTTGTTGCCGGTGATGTAGTCGTCGCCGGGACCGCCGATGAGGGTGTCGTCGCCGCTGTCACCCTCGATCGAGTCGTTTCCACCTCCGCCGCAGACGATGTCATTGCCCTTCTGGGCGACGATCTTGTCGTTCCCGGAGGAGCCGAGGATCACGTCGGGGTCGTTGGTCCCCTTGATGTTGCCGTGGCCCGTGATGGTGACCGTGTGCCCCATGCATGTCTGGGCACTGTGCGCCTGGCCCACGTACAGCCAGAGGGCCGCGGCGATCGTCGCGGCGGCGATGAAGAGAGCGACCGGTATGCGTCGGCTGGAGATGCTCATCGACCCTGCCCCGAATGTGACAGATCGGCCGGGCGTCCCTTACGGGATGCTGGATGGCGCCTCGCATGGCGGGTGAGAAAGGTCGCGGTCGTGCCCACTGCCTCCACTACATCGGTCGTGACCCGGCCCGGCTTTAAACGAATCCGGGTCGCTGCCGCCCTCGAGGTGGTCGGCCGCCCCCTTGCCCGCGTTGTCGGAGGTCTCGTCGCCCACGATCAGGTCCGAGCCGTCGTTGCCGACGATGTCGTCGGTTCCCTTGCCGCCGATGAGCTTGTCGTTGCCGCTGTCGCCCTCGATCGAGTCCTTGCCGGCCTCGCCGCAGACGATGTCGTTGCCCTTCTCGGCAACGATCGTGTCGTTGCCCTTCGAGCCCATGATCACGTCGGGGTCGTTCGTCCCCTGGATCTTGCCGTGGCCCGTGATGGTCACCGCGTGCCCGAAGCACTTGGCGGCGCCGTGAGAGTCGGCGCCGGCGAGGGTGAGCCACGAGGCCAGGCAGACGACGGGGAGCGCGAGCGCGGTGGCGAAGATGGCGAGGCGGCGGGTGGTGGGCATCGGTTTCTCCTTCGAGGAGGCCGGGGGCGGGCGGTTGGCGTTACGGGATGCTGGAGCGAATCTCGCAGCGCGGGTGAGAGTGGTCGGTGTCGTGGCCACTGCCGCCGGCGCACTTGTCGCGCCCGGGCCCGGCGATGAAGGTGTCGTTGGCCGCCCCGCCCTGGAGGTAGTCCGAGCCGCCGCCCTTGACCTTGCCGTGCTTGCCGAGGGCGAGGTTGTCGCCGATGATCAGATCGTTGCCCTCGTCACCGAGGATGTTGTCGCGGCCCTTGCCGGTGGCCTTCACGCCGGCGGCGGCGTCGCCGACCGCGACGTCGTGGTCCTGGCCCGCCAGGAACTTGTCATTGCCGGTGCCCTTGGCGGTGCCGAACCTGGCGAAGGCGTCGCCGTAGTCGTGGTCCTTGCCCTTGTCGGAGACCAGCTCGTCGTTGCCCGTCCCGACGGCCTTGGCATTGTGGCCCGTGGCCATCGCGTCACCCACGATCATGTCGGGATCGAACTCGGATTGCAGGTAGTCGTCGCCTGAGCCAACGGCGCCGGTGGCGCCCAGCGCGTCGCCGACCTCGAGATCGTGGCCGCTGCCGCCGTGGATGGTGTCGTTGCCGCTCCCCTTGGCCGCGCCCTTCTTGGCCCAGGCGTCGCCGATCAGCGTGTCGTCGCCGTCGCCTCCGCTCAGCTTGTCCTTGCCGCTCCCGCGCGCGCCGCCCTTGGCCGCGTAGTTGTCGCCGACGATGGTGTCGTTGCCACTGCCGCCCGCGAGCTTGTCGTTGCCGCTGCGGCCAGACCCGTTGTCCGAGTCGCCGACGATGAAGTCGTTGCCCTTGTTGCCGTTCACCTTGTCGGCGCCGGGGCCGGCGCAGATGGTGTCGTTGCCCCCGTTGCCGTTGATCACCTGGCCGCCGCCGAGGCCGAGGATGACGTCGTTGCCGCCCGTGCCGTTGATCGTGCCGTGGCTTGCGATCGTGACCTTCTTGCCGAGACAGGTGCGTGCCTTGCCGGCGGCCTGCGAGCCGGGAAGCGCGACGCCGAGCGTCAGCGCGACGATCGCAACCGCCGCCGCCAGCGCGGCGAAAAGCGATCTCCCACCTGCTGTGAAGTGAACCCCACCCATGCGCTGCCAGCATAACGCGGGCAGGGAGGTCAGGGAGAGCCGAGCTCGTAGCCGAGCTCGAGCAGGAGATCGCCCCCGATCGCCTCGAACGCGGCGACCTCGTCGGGGGTCATGCGCTCCTGCCAGCGACCCGCCGCGTCGCGGTTGGGCGGAGCGGAGACGAGCGCGTGCTGGCGCACCCTCTCCTCAGGGGTGAGGGTCGGCCCGCCGGCGATCTCGAAGTCGCGATTCATCTCGCCCATGCGCGCCGAGGCGCCCTCGTGATAGCTCAGCATGGCGGGCTCGAAGTCGAGCTGGACGAAGTCGCAAACCTCTCGCAGGAGCGGCTCGGGATCCGACACGAGCTGCTCGAAGCGCCACTCCATGTAGTGGTGGATGCGGTCGCGCTTGCGGTGGGCGGTGCGGATCTCGTCGACCCAGTGCTCGGCGGCGTGCTCAACGCTGGTCGGCCCCCACTCGACGGAGAGCAGCGACACCGCCACGTCGCGGCCGTCGCGGATGATGTGGACGAAGCGGGCCTCGGGAAGGGCCCGCTGGATGCGGCCCATCATGCGCAGGTACTGCGGCGTCTTCTCGCCCCAGCGCGGCTTCGACTCGCTCGCGGCGTAGGCGTCGTAGAACGCGCGTACGGCCGTGGTCGCGTCCAGCTGCCCGTCGGTGGGCAGACGCGACGCGTAGTCGTCGGGATCGAGCTCGTAGTCCGGCCAGCGCCGGTGGTTCGTGACCAGCTCGATGGCCTCGGCGCGGGCGTCGCCCTTGGACTTCTCGACCAGCCGGATGAGCTTGGGGATGAAGTGCGTCTCGGGCGGGATCGCCATGAGCGAGTGGGCGTCGAGCATCAGCCGCAGCAGCGTGGTGCCGGACCGGGGCACGCCGACGACGAACGGCGCAGGTGGCCGCTCGGTCTCGGGCGCTGGGACGGGACGACGCCTTCGGAGCCTGCCGAGCAGGGGCATGCGCTCTAGTCTGTCACGCTCCCATGAGGGCCGATTTCCCCCCAAATATGCGGCTTCGAGGCTGATGCCCGAGCCCCGACTGGTCATGGCGCTGAAGGTGCGCGACGAGGAGGACGTGATTCATCACAACCTCCGCTATCACCGCGCGCAGGGCGTGGACTTCTTCATCGTCACCGACAACGGCTCCACCGACGCCACGCCGCAGATCCTCGATCGCTGGGTCCAGCGGGGGCTGGCGCAGGTCATCCACGAGCCCAGCCCCGACCTGGCGCGCCGCGGCCACGAATGGGTGACGCGGATGGCGCGCGAGGCCGCGACCGAGCACGGCGCCGACTGGGTGCTGCACGCCGACGCGGACGAGCTGTGGTGGCCGGCCGAGGGGTCGATCAGGGACTGCCTCGCGTCGATACCCGAGCGCTTCGGCGTGGTCGTCGCGCCGCGGGCGGAGTTCATCGCGCGCCCGGAAGGGCCGGGCGAGTTCTGCGACCGCCTGACGGTCCGGACAGCGCGCTCGCTGCTTCGCCCGAAGGTGGCCCACCGCGCCTACCCCGACGTGTTCGTCCTCCACGAGGGCCAGCACGACGTAACCATCGGGGCGGATCTGACCGAGGCCTTCGAGCGAGTCCGCCCGCCCGGCCGCCCGGTCCTTCGCGCCGTCCGCGACGACGTCCAGATGCCCGAGGACTTCCGCCTGATCTGGGCCACTCGCTTCCCCCTTCAGATCCTCCACTTCCCGATTCGCTCGCCGGCGCAGTACCGGCTGCGGGTGGACGTGTTGCTCGACAACCCGGCCTTTGCCAGCGCCGACATGCTCGAGCGGCTGCGCGCCGCCCGCCAGCACGACGACCTCGAGCGCCTTCTACGCGAGCCTGCTGCCGGGCGAGGAGCAGATCGAGCGCGAGATCGCCGCCGGCGAGCTGGTGCGCGACGACCGGGTGGCGCAGTTCATGGCGGGTATCGAGGGTGAGTTCGGCGAGGGCCCGCGACCCGCGGTGGGGGAGAGGCGCGGCCGCGAGGAGATCGACGCCGAGCTCGAGCGAGCTCGAGCTGGACGCGATGCACGCGCTCAGCCGCACCGAGCGGATGCTGATGATCCGCAACGACCATCGCAACCGGCTGCGCCGGGCGACCCGGACCGCGCCGAAGCGCAGGCCCCTGCGCCGGCGCCTTCGGCATTTCGCCGGGCGGCTGTTGGGCCGAGGCCCGGGGCCCCCGTTGCCGGCGGCGAGGCAGAGGCCGACGGCGAGGCCCTTCCGGATCAGGCCGCTTGAGCACCCCTCTCTATCCTCCGCCCGCAGATGAACGCCGCCGAGCCGAAGCTCGTCATGGCCCTCAAGGTCCGCGACGAAGGTGACGTCATCGACCACAACCTGCGCTTCCACCGGCGCAGGGGGTCGATTTCTTCATCGTGACCGACAACGGATCGGTCGACGACACGCCCGAGATCCTGGGTCGCTGGGCCGATCGCGGGCTGGCGCGAGTGATCTACGAGCCCGGCAACGACATGGCCGACAACGGCCACGAATGGGTCACGCGCATGGCCCGCGAGGCCGCGACGGAGCACGGCGCCGACTGGGTCATCCACGCCGACGCCGACGAGTTCTGGTGGCCCCTGGAGGGCACCCTCAAGGAGGCTCGCTGGCGGCGATTCCGACGGAGCTACGGCGTGGTCCTCAGCCCTCGCGTCGAGTTCCTCGCGCGCCCCGACGGACCGGGGGAGTTCTACGACCGCCTGACGATCCGCGAGTCCCGCGCGCTGCTGCGGCCCAAGGTCGCGCACCGGGGCATCCCCGATGCGCTCGTCCTGCACCGCGGCCAGCACGAGGTGACCGTCGGCGGAGACCTCTCCGACGCCTGGGACGCACGTTCGCCCACCGGGCCGCGCGGCGCTTCGCACCGTGCGCGCCAGGAGGGCGGCGAGGGCGTCCGACGAGCGCCTGATCTGGGCGCCCGAGTTCTCCATCCTCACGCTGCACTTCCCGCTGCGCTCCTTCGAGCACTACCGGCGCCGCGTCGAGCTGGTCCTGGCCGACTCCTCGATGGGCACTCCCGGGCATGCGCGACCGGCTGAGCGCCGCGATCGACGAAGGGAACCCTCGGCGACCTCTACGGGGAGCTCCTGGAGGACTCCGACGCCGTCGAGGCCGGCCTCGCCGACGGCAGGTTCGCCCGCGACGAGCGGCTGCGCGACTACATGGTGCAGCTCCGGCGACGACGCCCCGAGCGAGCCCGTCGCGGTCCCCGCCCGCCCGCCCGGCGAGCTGGCGACCGAGGCCGAGGCGCATGCGCCGAACGTGACGCGATGAACGTGATGGGGCGCACCGACCGCATGCTCATGATCCGCAACGACCAGATGCGCGCGCGCGTGCGCACGCTCGAGCGCGAGTCGCGGCGGCCCGAGCTGACCCGCCGCCCCGGGCGCTGGCGGAGCCTGGGCGAGGAGATCAGGGTGGTCGTGGCCATCTCGGCGCGCGACGCCGAGGACGTCACTTCACCACGTGCTTCGCCACCACCGCGCGCTGGGCGCAGACTTCTTCGTGGTCGCGGACAAGGCACAGCCGGCTGCCCTCGAGATCCTGAGCGGTGCGCGAGGGGCTGGCCGCGTTCGCGCCCGCCGACCCGGCAGGCCGCCGCAGAAGGACACGGCAACCCGGCTCGCCCGCCTCGCGGTCACGGAGCACGGCGCCGACTGGGTCGTCCACGCCGCCGGCGACGAGTTCTGGTGGCCGCTACAGGGCTCGATCGCCGACGCCCTTGGCCGGTTCCCGCCCGAGTACGGCGTTGTCGTCGCCCCGCGCGCGGAGTTCCTCGCCCGCCCCGACGGCGCCGGCGAGTTCTACGAGCGCATGACCTTCCGGATTGCGCGCTCGCTATTGCCGCCGCGCTCGCCCATCGCGCCATCCGACGTCTTGGTGTGCCCGACAGCCGACGTCGTGGTTGGCGCCGACGTCGAACGATGCGTTCGCACGGGTGCGGCCCGCACTCAGCGCCAGGTGCTTCGCGGCCTTCGGCCCACGCCCGAGGACAACACACGCGACCGGCTCATCCCCTCGCCGCGCCACCCGCTGCGGGTCTTCAAGCTACCCCGTCCGGTCCTCGAGCAGTACCGCGCGGTCGTGGCGGCGCTGTTCGCGGGCGAGGCGAGCATCCGGCGACGGCCGCCCTCCGGGCTGCGCGCGACAGATTCGGGAGCGCCCTCCGCGAAGGATCGCCTGGGCGCGCTCTATCGCCGAGCTCACGGGCAAGAGGTCGAGAGCTCGCTTGCCGACGGGACGCTGGTTGCCGACGAGCGCTTGAAACGGTTGCTGGGCGCACCCGGACCCGTTCGGAGGCGACTCCGCCGGTGGCCGACCCGCCTGGGAGCATCCCGACGACGACGAGCTGGCCGCGGAGGAGGCGCAGCTGGAGTTCGAGGCCATGCACATGCTCTCGCGCGCCCATCGGTACGCATCGCTTCATGCGGCCAGGGCCACGCGCCGGATCGACAAGCTCTCCGCTCGCAACGCGAAGCTCAAGCGCGAGGCCAAGAAGCTCCGCGGCGGCGCCGGCGGGGAAACTCTCCGGAGGCTGCGCCGCCGCGTCGGCGCCCTGGCCGGCAGGGGCGGGAACGGCTAGATGGCCCCCGACGCGATGTCGGCCCTGCGCGCCCGGCTGAAGGCCAGGCGCATGCGGTCCTCGACCCAACCGGGCCTGCCCGCTCCGTTCATCGTCGGGGTGGGCCGCTCGGGAACGACCCTGATCCGGCTGATGCTCGACGCCCACCCCGACATGGCGATCCCGCCCGAGACCCACTTCATCCCGCAGATGATCGAGTCGTTCGGCGCGATCAGGGTGACGCCCGAGCGGGTCCTCGAGGCCATGGTCACCGCCCAGCAGTCCGGGTGGGAGGAGTCGGGCGTCGACTCCGAAGCCTTCCTGGAGGAGCTGCGCGGAATCCGCCACCTGAACGCACCCGACTCGCTGCGCGCTTTCTTCAACCTCTACGCGGAGCGCCACGGCAAGGCGCGCTACGGCGAGAAGACCCCCCGCTACGTCCAGTCGATCGACGGGATCGCCCAGGCGCTGCCGGAGGCGCGCTTCATCCACATGATTCGCGACGGGCGCGACGTCGCCCTGTCCACCAACAAGCGCCTCGTGGAGCTGCGCAACGCCAAGCCCGTCCCCATCGCGAAGATGGCCAAGCGCTGGCGCGGGAGGATCATCGCCGCCCGTCGATCCGCCGGCAACAGCGAGCGCTACATGGAGGTCCGCTACGAGGACCTCGTGCTCGACACCGAGCCGGTGCTGCGTCGCGTGTGCGAGTTCATCGAGCTGCCCTGGGACCCGGTGATGCTGCGCTACCACGAGACCGCCAGCGAGCGACTCCAGGAGATGAACGTCGACCACGAGCGCGACGGGCGCAAGCGGGGAATCCTCACCGGCGAGGAGCGGATGAAGGCGCACGCCCTCACCAGCGCGCCCCCGCAGGCCGACCGCACGGCGGTGTGGAAGACCGGCATGGACCCGGCCGACGTCGAGGCGTTCGAGAGCACGGCCGGGGACCTCCTGGCCGAGCTGGGCTACGAGACTGGCGCCGGGCGACCCTCGTGAGCGGGAAGGGCGGCGGCTGGCGGCGCCGCCGCGAGCGCGAGCTGCGCCGTGCGGAGCTCGAGGCCGACCGCCGGGTGTCCTGGCTTCGCCGCCGCCGTCGCCGAAACGAGCGCAACCTGCCGCGCCCGCCCGCACCCTTCGTCGTGGGCATGACCCGCTCGGGGACGACCCTGCTGAGGCTGATGCTCGACTCCCATCCCGAGCTGTCGATCCCGCCGGAGACGCACTTCCTTCCCGAGGTGATCGCCACCTTCAACCGCGGCGGACCGACCCCTCCGAGGTGATGGCGGTCATTACCGCGAACCGCCGCTGGCCGGACTTCCACGTCGACGCGGACGAGCTGGAGAAGCGGTTGGCAGCGGTGAGCCCCCTGGTCTCCCCGGGCACCGTCTGCGCTCCTTCTACCGCCTCTACGCCGAGGGGCAGGGCAAGCCGCGCTGGGGCGACAAGACGCCGGGCTACGGCCCGAAGATGCGGCGCATCGAGCGCGCCCTGCCCGAGGCGCGCTTCGTCCACATGATTCGCGACGGCCGCGACGTGGCGCTCTCGCTCGAGCGCCGCGACTCCGGGCTCAGCACCCAGGAGGTCGCCCGCCGCTGGAGCCACCGGATCCGCGGCACGCGCAGGGCCGCGAACGGCGTGCGCCACTACATCGAGGTGCGCTACGAGGACCTGGTCACCGACCCCGAGCCCGTGCTGCGGCGCATCTGCGAGCACGCGGAGCTCGGCTATGACCCCGAGATGCTCCGCTATCACGAGCGCAGCGCCGAGCGGCTCGCCGAGCTCGACCAGCCGCTGCGCGCGGAGGGGACCAAGCGGGGCCTCAGCGCCGAGTCGCGCCTGCGGGGGCATGCGCTGACGGCCGAGCCGCCGCGCGCCGATCGGGTCGCGCAGTGGAAGGAGTCGATGAGCGCCGCCGACCTCGCGATCTTCGACGAGCACGCCGGAAAGCTCCTCGCGCAGCTTGGCTACGATCGCCGGTGGGGGCGGTGAGGGGCTTTAGCCCCGAAAGCAGCATGTAAGGACGGCGAAGCCGTCCGCAAGTTAGTCAATGAAGCTCGCCAACATTCCGAACCAGCTCGCCGCGCGCCGCCGCTTTCGCCGCAACGTCCTCGGCGTGAGCAGGCCCGACTTCCCGGTGCCCTTCATCTGCGGCGCGACGCGCTCGGGCACCACGCTGATGCGACTGATGCTCGACTCGCATCCCGACATGGCGATCCCCGGCGAGACCCATTTCCTGCCACCCATGATCAACGCCAGCGCCCGCTCCGCCCGCGGCGCCGACGAGCTGGCGACCATGGTGATCGAGGCCGAGCGCTGGGGCGACTTCCACCTCTCCGAGGAGGAGCTGCGCGAGCGCTTGCGTTCGCTGGATCCGCTGAACTGCACGGACGCGATCCGTGCCTTCTACCGCCTCTACGCCGAGAAGCAGGGCAAGCCTCGCTGGGGCGACAAGTCGCCCGGGTACGTGCGCCACATGCTCCTGCTGCAGCGCGCCCTGCCCGAGGCCCGCTTCATCCACATGATCCGCGATGGCCGCGACGTGGCCCTGTCCGTGGTGCCCCGCGACTGGGGGCCGAAGACCATGGAGGGCGCGGCCAGGCTGTGGAAGCGGCGCATCGAGAAGGCCCGGCGCCAGGCGCCGAACGTCGACCACTACATGGAGGTCCACTACGAGGACCTCATCACCGATCAGGAGGCGGTCCTGCGGCGGGTCGCCGACTTCATCGAGCTTCCCTGGGACTCCGCGATGATCGACTACCACGAGCGCGCAGCAGAGCGCCTGGCCGAGAAGGCACGCGACCTGCCCACCAAGCACGGGACGATCACCGCCGAGTCGCGGCTGGAGAGCCACAAGCTCGCCTCGGAGCCGCCCCGCGCCGACCGCATCGCGCGCTGGAAGACGCACATGGACCCGGCGGACCTGGCCGAGTACGAGTCGATCGCCGGTGAGACCCTCCTCGCCGCCGGCTACGAGCTAAGCACCGGCACCAAAGGGGTCAGACCCCTTTAGTTTCACTCTCGCCACAAAGGGGTCAGACCCCTTTAGGTTCAGTTACGGCACAAAGGGGTCAGACCCCTCAGGCGAGGCCGATGCGCATGCCGGCCGCCTCGAAGCGGTCGAGCGCACCGGTGCCGAGCGCGGTGGCGGGGGTGAGGCAGCCCGAGCGCTCGGGCGTGACTCCGGACGTGGCGATCATCAGCCCCGCCTCGCCCAGGATGTTCGCGGTTGCCAGGTACCCGGGGTGGCCGTCGGCGTCGACCTCGACCGCCAGCTCGTGGCCGCCGGCCGTGGTCGCGTCCACCCGCATTCCCCAACGCCAGCCCTCGAGGCGCTCGCCCTTTGGCCCGAAGCCGGAGCCCGGAAGCGCCCTGGCGAGCAGGCCGGCCATCCGCTCCCTCACCGCGGGCCGCGACCGGGCGATGGCGGCGACCCCCGCCTGGCTTGCGGCCAGCACGCCGGCGACGCCGTAGCGCAGCGCCAGCGTGGGGGCCGAGCCCCCGAGCGAGACGCCCTCGCGGTAGGCGAAGGGCTCGAGCCCCAGCAGCGCGGCAGTGCGCTGGATCACGGCGGGGTTGATGAAGGCGGCCGGCGCCATCGGACCGATCACCGCGCCGTCGCGCCCGCGGCGAGGGCGTACGCGGATGGGGCTGACGGTCCGCACCCGCTCGGCTCGGCGTGGGTCCTGAATGAGCGCGGCCGGGTCGACGACGCGCGCCGCGTTGGGGTCGCCCGTCGCCGCCGCGAGGCTCTGGAGCGTCCCTCCGGAGATCATGTCGGACGGCCGTGGAAGGCCGGGAGGGGGAGTCGTGGTGACGGCGAGGTCGACTTGGGTGAGCGGCTCGTCCCAGCGCTCGCGGGCGGCCTCGGCGGCGAGCAGCACGGCCAGGTCCGGCGGCAGGGCCTCGAATCCGGAGACCTGGGCGACCTTGACCCCGGCCTCGGAGGCGCGCGCGTCGAACTGGTCGATCACGTCCCGCGCGAACGGGATCTCCCCCGTGAGGTCCAGGTAGCTCGCGCCTTCGGCAACACACGCCTCGATCACCGGCCTGCCGTAGCGGGTGTAGGGGCCCACGAGGTTCAGCACCACCCGCGCCCGCGCGGCCATCGCGCGCAGCGACTCGGGGTCGCTGACGTCGGCCGCGATGGTCTCCGGCGCCTCGGCGCCGATCTCGCCGAGGACCTGCTCGGCCCTGTGGGGATCGCGCGCCGCGGCGGCCCAACTGCGCTCGAGCGCCGGCGCCCGGTGGACGAGGTAGGCGGCGACCTGGCGGCCCGTCACCCCGGTCGCGCCGAGCACGACGACGTCGAGATCCTTCGCAGCGGCCACGGCGGCAGCATATGCCGCCACGATCTGCCGATCAGGCCCCGTCCTCGAGCCGCTTCAGATGGCGCGCGCCGATGGCCTCGGTGTCGCGCAACAACCTGATTGCGACATCCAGCTCCGCCGCGCTGAACCGCCTGCCGATGCCGGCCTGCCATTCCGCGGCAACCGGGCCCCATATCCCGCTCGCCTCGTCGAGGAACCGATCGGTCACCTCCACGTTGACCCGCCGCCGGTCCTCGCCGTCGCGCGCGCGCCGCGCGTAGCCCACCCGCTCCAGGCGGTCGATGACCCCCGTGACGGCGCCCGTGGTGAGCCCTGAGGCCGAGGCCAGCTCCCCGGCGGTCACGCCGCCCCGCGCCTGGATGATGTTGAGGCAGTGCAGGTCGGTGGGGCTGACCCCCAGCCTGCGAGCGGCAATCGCGTCGAAGGCGGCGTCCTGATTGCCGTTGGCCCTGAACGCGGCGATCAGCTCGCCGATCTTCTTTCGCTTGCTGTCTCTTGGCATCTAAACGTCTTAGTTGCTAAACTACTCTGCAAGTAAGAAGTCTATCCCACGGTGAACGTGAGAGGAGAGCGTGATGAGCGAGATGAGGTTGGAGCTGGTGGTCGTGCCGGTCAGCGAAGTCGACAGGGCGAAGGCCTTCTACGTGGAGCAAGCGGGTTTCAGCCCCGATCACGACCATTCGGTGAGCGATGAGATCCGGTTCGTGCAGCTCACCCCGCAGGGCTCGGCGTGCTCGATCGCCGTCGGCCGGGGGCTCACCGACATGGAGCCGGGATCGATGAAGGGCCTGCAGATGGTGGTCCCGGACCTCGCCGCGGCGCGCGATGAGCTGGTGAGAAGCGGCGTCGAGGTGAGCGAGATCGAGACGTTCCCCTGGGGATCGTTCGCCCACTTCAGCGACCCCGACGGCAACGGCTGGTCGCTGCAGCAGATCGAGCCGCGAGCCTGACGCGAGAGGCCCCGATGGGAGATGCTGCCGGGGTGAGCGGCTCTCCCATCATCAGGGGCCCGGGGCAGATCAGCGACGCCTGGCTGTCCCAGGTGCTGGGCCGGGAGGGCCTGACGGTCGGCTCGACCGAGCGGATCGGCACCGGCCAGATGAGCCAGAGCCACCGCGTGCGCTTCGCGGACTCCGCGGGCGCCGAGCGAGAGCGTGGTGGTGAAGCTCGCCTCCGACGACGACACGAGCCGCGCCACGGGCGTCGGGATGGGCGCCTACCTGCGCGAGATCGCCTTCTACCGCAACCTCGCCGACCGCATCCGCGGCCCCCTTCCGGAGTGCCATCTGGCCGAGTACGACCCGGCCGAGGGCTGGTTCACCCTGGTGCTCGAGGACATCGCCGGCGCCCGCGTGGGCGACCAGATCGCGGGCTGCTCCGTCGACGAGGCCCGGGTCGCCCTTCGCGAGCTCGCCCGCCTGCAGGCTCCGGTCATGGGCGACCTGGCGCTGGGATCCGCCGACTGGCTGAACCAGCCCAACCCGCTGACCCAGCCCCTGCTCACCCAGCTCTTGCCGGCCTTCCTCGAGCGCTATCGCGACCGCATCGAGCCCGAGCACGCCGAGGTGTGCGAGCGCTTCGTGCCGTGCATCGACGCCTGGGCGGCCGACGTCCGCCCACCGCTCGGCCTGGTGCACGGCGACTACCGGCTGGACAACCTGCTCTTCGGCGACGGCACCTGCCACGTGGTCGACTGGCAGACGGTCTCCTGGGGCCCGGCGATCCTCGACGCCTCGTACTTTCTCGCCGGCGGCCTGCGGATCGAGGACCGCAGGCTGTTCGAGGAGGGACTCGTCGAGGGCTACCACTCCGCGCTCGTCGAGCAGGGAGTCAAGGGCCTCTCCATCGAGCACGTGTGGGAGGAGTACCGCCGCTCGAGCTTCCACGGGATCCTGATGACGGTCGCCGCGTCGATGGTGGTGGTGCGGACCGCCCGCGGCGACGACATGTTCATGACCTGGCTGGCGCGTAACGCGCAGCAGATCCTCGACAACGACGCGCTCGACCTCCTGCCGGAGCCGACGCTGGAGGCGCCGGCGCCCCTGGTTCCCGACCCCGCCGACGAGGGTCGTCACGAGCCCGGGCCCGAGCCGCTTTGGAACGAGAGCTGGTACTTCGACGCGGTCAGCGACTCCGGGGACGTCGGCGTCTACGTGCGCCTGGGCCGGGTGCCGAATCAGGAGAGCTGCCTGTATACGGCGTGCGTCTGCGGCCCCGGCAGGCCCTCGGTGATGCTCGTCGACGCGAGCGCGCCGCTGCCGGCAATGGACGACGACGCACAGATCGTGGACGCCCCGGGACTTCATGCCGAGCAACATTGCGAGGAGCCGTTGACGCGCTGGAGAGTGACCGTCAGGGGGACCGCGCAAGCGCATGCCGACGAGTCGGCGCCCCTGCGCGGCGAGGCCGGCGATCCCGTTGAGCTCGAGCTCGACCTGGTGTGGGACGCCGACGGAATCCCGTACGCCTGGCGCCAGTCCACCCGCTACGAGATTCCGTGCCGGGTAGCGGGGACCGTGCGGGTCGGAAGCGAGGAGCTCGCCCTCTCAGGGCCCGGCCAGCGCGACCATTCGTGGGGCGCACGCGACTGGTGGGCGGTGGACTGGATGTGGAGTGCCCTGCACCTCGACGACGGAACCCACACGCACGCCGTCGGCGTGCCCCAGATGCCGGGCTACGGCGTCGGCTACCTCCAGCGCGGCGAGGAGCTGAGCGAGATCTCGTCGGTGACCGCGACCGAGGAGCTCGCGGGGAACGGGCTGATCGCCCGGGCGCGCATCGAGGCGAGCCCGGGCGACCTCGACCTGCAGGTCGAGCCGTTGGCGTTCGGGGCGATCCTGCTGACCGCTCCCGACGGGCGCGTGTCGCACTTTCCGCGCGCCATGTGCCGTGTCCAGAACGCGGACGGCCGCAGAGGCGCAGGCTGGGTCGAATGGAACCGGAACCAGCGCGGGTGAGAACCTCCCTTGCGGGCCTTCCTAGAGGACCCGCCTTGCCAGGAAAATGGCGAGAAGGACGAGGATGATGATGATCAGAATCGTCACTATGCCCATCGCAACCTCCTTTCTGCTGGTGGGATCCCCGCCGATCTACCCGCCAGTTCCGCCCCTCAATCCCCGGAACTGACGGCCACTCGCTCGCCACGGCGCTCGGCGAAGAGGCGCATCGCGTAGTTGCCGGCCGGGTGCTCGCGCGCACGGCGCACCAGCGAAGCGGTCGCCGCGGGCAGGCCATTTGGGTCGGGCAGCGGCACGCCGTAGCCGGGAGGGAACGTCACGCTGGCGGCGAGGGAGGCGAAGGTCAGGTCCGCCGCCGTGAACCGCTCGCCGCAGAGGAAGGGGCGCCCATCGGCCAGGAGCCCCGCCGCGAAGTCGAGCTCGCGCCACACCGCCGCCTCGTCCTGCGCCTCCACGCTCGGGCGGACGCCGAGCTTGCGGGAGACGAACGCCTTGGCGAGCGGCCAGCCGGCGCGAATCGTCACGGCCTCCCACGCCGGCACCCCGGCGTTGTTGTAGGGCAGGGCGAGCTCCGGGATCGCGAGCATGTGCAGGTACATGAGGCGGCGCCCGCGAGGGCCGAGCTCCGCGTCGAAGCGCCGCGAGACTGACTCCACACCGGCGCGCAGCTCCGGGCCCGCCGGAAACAGCCGGGAGACCTCGGGCATGCCACGGTCCGCCCAGGCCAGGATTTCCTCCGACTCGGCGATCGCGCCCTGCGGGGTCACCAGCACCGGAACCGTTCCCTTCCCGCCGGCCCGCCGCGAGGCGAGCATGTGGATTCCCTGTACGTGGCGTTCCTCTCGATAGGGCACGCCGGCGCGATCGAGGGCCCAGCGGGCCTTCTCGCAGTAGTGGCTGATCGGGATGGTGATGAGCCGGGTCATCGCCCGAGTATCGCTGTGACGGTGATAGGTTGCCGTGAAGGCCCATGGACCGGGCCGGCATTGACTGGAGAGGAGAGGCGATGAGGCTGAGCGGGCGCCTGGCGGGTGGAGCTACCGGAGCGGTGGTGCTCCTGTTGTCGTGGGCCAGTCTGGCCGCGGCGGCGGGCCCGCACGTTTCGCTGTCGGTCGCGGGCGGCACCGACACGGACCTGCTCGACTCCGGCAAGGTGGTCGTCAAGGCCCACGCGAGCTCGCACGTGCGTGTGAAGCTCTCCCTCGCCGATGCGCGCAGGGGCGGCTCGAAGATGGGCCGGGACCGTTCGGTCAAGCTGGGCAAGGGATCCACGTCGGTGAACATGAAGCTCGGTCGCAAGGGCCGCGAGGCCCTCGAGGCATGTGCGGTTCCAAAGCTCTCGGCAACCGCACGCTCCCACTCTCTGGGGACCGTCCGCGGCTCGGGCAAGGTCCATCAGACCGTCGCGCAATGCGCCACGCTGGCGAAGGCCAAGCGCTGCGAGACCATCGCGGCGCCCGAGACGAACTGCCTCTTTCCTTGGCCCAGCGACCATTTCACGGTCGCCGACAAGAAGATGGACACAGGCCGCCGGGTCCACCTGAGCCCCAAGTCGACGCCGACCAATGCCTCCGACGTGCACATCGACCCGACCGAGCTCAACCGCAGCGACGGCTTCAGCCCCGGCGTCAGCATCGTCACCCGCATCCCCGGTCTGGACAGCCAAGCCGCCTTCGATGAGACCGGCGCCGTCCCGGTGACGAACCTGGATGCGTCGTTCGCCCGCAAGCAGCCCGTCGTCCTGATCGACGCGAAGACGGGCAAGCGCCAGCTGATCTGGTCGGAGATCGACTCCAACGCCACGAGCCCCGACACCACGGACTTCATCATCCGCGTCGGCAAGAACCTCAAGGAGGGCCACCGCTACATCGTCGCCCTGCGCGACCTGAAGGATGCGAGCGGCAACACCATCGATGCGCCTCCGGGCTTCGCGCTCTACCGCGACAAGGTCAAGACCGGGGTGAAGGCGATCGAGTCGCGTCGCGCGCATTTCGAGGGCATCTTCAAGACCCTCGGGAAGGCGAAGATCCCGAGGGGCAACCTGTACGGGGCCTGGGACTTCACCGTCGCAAGCGAGGACAACATCGCCGGACGGATGCTGCACATCCGCAACGACGCGCTCGCCCAGCTCGGTGACACCAAGCCGGGCGACGGCGTGATGCAGGGTCAGTCGCCCAGTTACACGATCACCGACGTCCAGACGGTCGACGAGCCGAGCCCGAGCGCCGGGCACGAAGCGCTCACGGGCAGCCACGCGACGGAGAACGTACGCGAGGTCACCGGCACGTTCCAGGTGCCCTGCTACCTCGACCAGGCGGGGTGCCCCTCCGGCTCGGCGTTCAACCTCGGCAAGAACGGCCTGCCGAAGCAGATGCCGGGCAACACCTACACGGCGAACTTCACGTGCAACATCCCGATGTCCGCCGTGCACGAGCAGAACGCGGGGGCGGGCGACTGGGTGGTCGACCATTCCTACCGGCCGACGATGTACGGCCACGGCCTGTTCGGCGACGCGAGCGAGGTCCACACGGCAAACGTGCGCCAGCTGGGCACCGACGAGGGCCTCATCACCTGCGGCGCGGACTTCATCGGCATGGCGGAGGAGGACATCTACACCGAGGCGGTGCCGGCGCTCGCGGACCTGTCCAAGTTCAACGCGCTGCCCGACAGGCTGCAGCAGGGCTTCGTCGACTGGATCTACCTCGACCGGCTGCTCGGCAAGCCCGGCGGATTGCCCGACGATCCTGCCTTCAAGTTCGGCGGCAACTCGACGATCGACACGACGCAGGGCGTCTACTACTACGGCAACAGCCAGGGCGGCATCGCCGGCGGCGCGCTGACGGCGATCGACCCCGACGTCACGCGCACCGCGCTGTACGTGCCGGGGATGAACTACTCGACGCTGCTCACGCGAAGCGTGGACTTCGGCGACTACTCGCTCATCCTCTACCCGTCCTACCCGGACGAGACGATCCGGCCGCTGATCCTGTCGATGATCCAAATGGAGTGGGACCGGGGCGAGCCCGACGGCTACGCCAACCACATGACCTCCGACCCGCTGCCGAAGACCCCCGCGCACCACGTGCTGATCGACATGGCCTATGGCGACCACCAGGTCTCGAACGTGACGACCGAGGTCGAGGCGCGGACGATCGGCGCGCCGCTGCGCCAGCCGGCGCTCGACCCGGGCCGCGCTCCCTACGCGAACTTCTTCGCCGACCTGCCGACGCTGGGCGACCTCTCCGGCTCGGCGGCCAACGGGAACGCGTACTTCGTGTGGGACATCGGGCCGAAGCGAAGCGGCGGCACGCTCGGCACCGACTCGGCGCCCATCACCAACACGGCGCCCGACGACTCCTACGGCGTCGACCCGCACGACACGGTGATCAGGTCGTCGCCAGAGGTGCGCCACCAGATCGCCGAGTTCCTGAAGCCGCACGGCAAGGTCGTCGATCCGTGCGGAGCCGCTCCCTGCTACGCAGCCGGCTGGGCCGGCCCTCCGTAGGCCGCGGGCGCGGCGACCTCGCGAAGCCAGGCGCCAACGGACTCTCCCACCGCCTCGGGATCGGCCTTGAGGCCGTGGTCGCCGGCGACGCTCACCACCCGGCGGCGGTCGCCGGGTGGAGGCATGCCGAAGCGGTCGCGCTCGCCCTGGACCACCAGCACCGGAACCTTCACGGCCTCGAGCTCGGGCAGGCGGCTCTCGGGCTCCTTCGCGCCGCGGGCGGGGGGCAGGAGCGGGAAGGCGAGACAGACCACGGCGACGGCGTTCGTCGCCTCGGCGGTGCGGCAGGCGACTCGCGCGCCCATCGAACGTCCGCCCGCGATCAGCGGGATGCCGCCCCCGGGTTCCTCGCGCAGGCGGGAGACGACCGTGAGCCACGCGGCGTCGAGCACGGGCGCGCGCGGAGGCGCCCTGCGGCCCGCGACCCGATACGGCTGCTCGACGAGCGCCACGCCAAGGCCCTGGCCCATCGCCGCGTCGCGCGTCGCGCGCAGGTCGACGGCATCCACGCCGCCCCCCGCGCCATGGCTCAGGACGAGCAGCCCCGGCGCCCCGTCGGGCAGGTCCAGATGGGCCCGTGCGAGCCCCGAGGGCGTGTCGATGTCGAGGATCCGAGGCATGCCGTGACCAAGATGTGAATGCCGTCAATACATTAGGCGCCGTGGCAGTGGACGTTGGATACGCCGAAGCCGAGGCCAGCGGCGCAATTGCGCTCGATCGCTGGGCGATCGCGCGCCGGGTGGCGCTGGTCCTGTACTTCGCGGCGCTACTCGCCTGGAGCCTCGAGTGGGGGATCCCGGTGCAGCGTGAGCTGGTGATGCTGTGGATCTGCGGGGCGCTGGCGTGCGCCTCGATCGGGCGCCCCCCTGCGGAGATCGGCTACCTGGTGCTCGACTGGCTTCCGATCGCCGCCGTGCTCGGCGCCTACGACTTCACCCGGGGCGCCGCCGACTCCTTCGGGATCGGGATCCACTTCCAGACCATGATCGACTTCGACCGCTTCCTCTTCGGCGGCGAGATCCCGAGCCAGTGGATTCAGGCGCACCTGTACACGCCCGGCGTCGTCAGGCCCTGGGACGTTGCCTTCACCATCGTCTACACGTCCTACTTCATCGTCCCGTTCGCGGTCGCCGGGTTCCTGTGGGCGCGCGACCGCCTGGCCTTCAAGCGCTTCACCAAGCGCCTGGTCACGCTCGCGCTCGCCGGGCTCGCCACCTACATCGCGTTCCCGGCGGCGCCACCGTGGATGGCCTCCGACCTCGGGCTGATCGACGGGGTCCACAGGCTGACCGCGCGCGGCTGGACGGTGATCGGCACCCACACGGCAGGCCTCTTCTCGGAGGGCCAGGCGGGCGTGAACCTGGTGGCGGCGGTCCCGTCGCTTCATTCCGGCATCACCGCGCTCGTGGCGATGTTCCTGTGGCGCCGCGTGCGGCCGTGGCTGAGGCCGCTGATCGCGCTCTATCCCCTCGCGATGGGCTTCACGCTGATGGCGACGGGCGAGCACTACTTCTTCGACGTCCTGCTCGGCTGGGCCTACGCGGGGTGCGTGATGCTCGGCTGGAGCTGGTGGGAGCGCCGCCGGGCCGTGGGCCGGGCGCCGCGTCCGGCATAGACGGGCGTCCAGACTCCCCTGGACGGGCTAACGGAAATGCGGTAGGGGCCCGAATGGGAGCGTGTAATGGGTGGTTGGTTGTGCCCCACTGAGCTGGATCGCCAGCGGCTGATGGACGTGAGCCCGCGCGTGCGGCGCGCACGGCTCCTCGGCCTCGGCTTCGTCGGCGCGGGCCTCCTGGCCCTCGCGCCCCTTCTGAGCTGGTGGCTGCTGCCGGTGTTCGCCGCGGCCACCGTTCAGCTCGTGATGCTCGACCGCGTGATGGCCGCCGTGCGGCGCCCGGAGCGTGCCGTCCTCTTCAGCCTCGCCTTCACCGAGACGATGATCGGGGTCGGAGTTGCACTCACCGGAGGCCCGGTCAGCCCGCTGCTGCCCTGGATGGTCATCCCGGCCGGAATGTTGTCGGCAAGGTTCTCGGGACGCGTGGCGGGCTGGGGATCGCTGGCCGCCGCCGCCGCGGTCGTGGCCGCGGGCGCCCTCACGGACCTTGACGCCTTCCTGGCGAAGCCGGAGCTCACCATCGCCACGCTTGCGCTGCTGGGCAACGTCGCCTCGATCACGGCCGCGCTTCGAAACGCCGAGATCCAGCACCGGACCGAGGCCGTGCTCGACCCGCTGACGGGCCTGCTCAACCGCAAGGCCCTCGTCCCGCGCTTCGCCGAGCTCAGCGAGCAGGCGCTGATGCAGGGCGGAGAGGTGTGCCTGATAGCGGCCGACCTCGATCACTTCAAGCAGGTCAACGACGCGCACGGGCACGACCGCGGCGACGCCGTGCTCCGCGACGCCGCATACGCGATGCGCAAGGCGCTGCGGACCTTCGAGCTGGTCTACCGCCTGGGCGGCGAGGAGTTCCTGGTGGTCCTGCCCGGCGTCGGCGCCGCCGAAGGCGCGGAAGTCGCGGAGCGCATGCGCGCATCCGTCGAGTCGGCGCGGCCGGGCGGGCTGAAGCTGACCGCCTCGTTCGGAGTCGCGGTGGCGCGAGGCGCCCAGGTCGATTTCCAGGCGCTCTTCGCCGACGCCGACGGGGCGCTCTACGCCGCCAAGGCGGCCGGCCGCAACCGCGTCGAAGGCGCCGCCCGCGACGCCGCCGACCGCAGGCGCGCCGGCTCGCCGGTGCCCCGGCCCGTCACGGTCGCCGGCTAGCGGGCAGGCGCCGGCAACCGGCGAGCTCGCCGCCGGAAAGTGCTGCCGATCCGGCAGCGATACTCGGTCGCCGCGCGCGCCGCCTCCGCACACCGCATGAGCCTCCTCCTGATGACAGTCATCGTCCTCGCCGTGGTCGCCGCGTCGATCGGGGCGATGTACTGCGTTCGCAGGCGCGCGCCTTCAAGCACGCTCGTGACCGACTTCGATCGCACCGGCGGCGTGTTCGGCTTCGTGGGCACCGCGTTCGCGGTCCTCGTGGCCTTCGTGATCTTCCAGGCCTTCGACAGCTACTCGAAAGCGCGCAGCGCCTCGGGGCAGGAAGCAATCGCCGTCCAGAACGTCTCCCATCTGGGCGCGCTGCTTCCGGGGCCGGGCAGCACCGCCCTCCAGGGCGAGCTCGAGTGCTACGGGCGCGCTGTCGTCGCTCTGGAATGGCCGGCGATGCGCGATGGCGAGTCCAGCCCCGTGGTGGAGAGATGGATCGTGCGCATGCGCGACTCGCTCGGCCGGGTGCACGTCCACACGCCCGCCCAGCAGGCGGCCTATCAGGAGCTCATCGCCGCCGACCAGACACGCTCGGAGGGAAGAGCGGTTCGCCTTGCGGAGGCGAACCCGATCGTCGCCGCACCGCTCTGGTTCATCCTCATCGCGGGCGGGGCACTCACCATCGCCTGCGCGCTGATGTTCATCGACCGCCGCGACTCGTTCTGGGTCGAGGCGATCCTGATCGCGGCGGTGTCGACCCTGGTAGCAGCGAGCTTGTTGATCGTCGACTTCTTCGACCATCCCTACCGCGGGCAGCCCGGCAGCATCGAGCCGACGGCCATGCGCTCGACGCTGACGGTTCTTGCCGGGGAGGACCCGGATGTCGCGCCGCCGTGCGCCGCGACGGGTGCCCCCGCGAGCGGGCGAGCGGACTGACCGTCCACGGCCTAGTGGCCGCGGACCTTGAGCTGGAAGGCGATCTGGCCCTTCAGCCCGTGGCTGTCCTTGGCGTTGATGTAGACGAGGTGGCTGCGGGACTTGCGGCCCGTCTTCTCGGTCCAGCGGTACGAGCCGCTGCCGGTCTCCTTGACCTTGCCCTCCGACGCGCTGAGCTTGACGAGGTTGCCGTCGGGGTCGCCGAAGGTCCCGGTCATCTTGGCGCGCTTGCCCGCCTTGACCGGCAGCGTCGCCTTCTTCACGTTGACGTTGGGGCGCTCGTTGCCCGACGACTGCACCACGACGAGCTCGCTGAGCATGCCGTCGGTGGCGTGGAAGAAGATGTGGCAGTGCAGTAGCCAGCGGCCGTAGGCGCCGCCGGGGGTCTTGCCGTCCATCATCGCCCGCGGGTCGACCTGCATCCGGAAGTTGAGGGTGTAGCCGGCGGGAACGTCGACGTTGTCGCGGTACTCGGGATACAGCCAGGTGTAGTTCGGGCCCCCGGACTTGGTGAGCGATAGCGGCTGGATCGAGAACCCGTGCAGGTGGTAGGGGTGGTTGGAGCCGGTCTGGTTCTGGACGCTCAGCTGCAGCCGGGCGCCCGGGAAGACGTAGCGCGAGGAGGCCAGGTGTGGCGCGAGCATGTAGTCGCCGGGCGTGTCGTGGGTGCCGAAGACGTTGTCGATTCCGAGGTCGACCTGGGCGTTCTGGGTGAGGCGGATGTTCTCGTCGGAGGTGCCGGGCTTCGTGGGGCTGAAGTTCGCCGGGATGAGGATCGTGTTGGTCGGCGCGCCGAGCGGCTGGACCGGGTGGCCGGTCTGGGCCCGGAGCTTCGTGCCGGCCGGGGGAGTGCCGGGATCGCCCGAGCCACCCGTGATGTGGAACTGGACGGGAGCGGGGTTGCCGGTGACCCTGAAGTGGGCAACCGGCACCGTCGGGATGTCCGAGTAGCCATTGCCCGTGCGCTGGTAGTCCTCGGTCCACATCGTGGCCACCCCGCTCGCGGACGAGGGGATGGCCGCGACCACGTCGGCGCGGCTGCCGGGGGGCAGCAGGATCTCGCCCGGGTCGTACTTCGTGTCGAAGGCGCCCTGCGTGCCGCCCTCGGTCAGGGCGTAGTTGAGGAGCCCGCCCTCGCCGCCAACACGCACCAGCGGGATCTGGGTGCCTGCGGAGTCGGTCAGCCGCAGGCGCATGTAGCGAACCGCCGAGGCGTTCAGCAGCTCCATGCGCAGGCCGGCGCCGGGACGGATCTTCGACACCGACGCGCCCGAGGCCAATGGCCCCGGCGCGGAGGGCGTGCCGGCGCGCGCGCCAACGTTCATGCCGTTCGTGAGGACCGTCTGCCCCTCGTTCACCCGGCCCGCGTGGGCCGCGGTCTGGATGTTCGGGATGTCGCCGGCCGAGAACGCGGCGCGCAGTGAGCCGTTCTCGTCGATGGGGTATGGGCCGCCGGTCGGACCGGGCAGGCTGGGCCCCTCGCAGAGGTTCTTGGGGGTGGGCGGTCCTTGGGCGGGGAGCGCGCCGCCGCCGACCCATGGCGCGGCCGGGCTGTAGGTGGCGGCGTCGTTCTGCCCCTGGGCCTTGCACACCGTCGTGTCGTTCAGCACCATCTCGCGGGTGTTCTGAGCGGAGGGCAGGACGCGACGCTTGTCGAGCTTCTTCTCGTTCGGGTCCTTGACGATGATCATCCCGGAGAGTCCCTTGAAGACCTGGTTGGTTGACGCGTGGTGGTGCGGGTGGTACCAGTAGATCCCCGGCCGGTTGACCTTGAACTCGTACAGGAACGAGCCGCCGGGCTCGACTTGGTTCTGGACGAACGGCGTGCCGTCGCTTTCGTTCGGCACCTCGATTCCATGCCAGTGGATGCCGGCCACCGAGTTCAGGTGGTTCTTGAAGTGGACGATCACCGTCTCGCCCACGTGCAGGTGGAAGGTCGGGCCGGGCACGGTCCCGTTGAAGGTCTGCGCGTGAGCGGTCACGCCGTTGCCGATGTCGACGTTGGCCTGCTGCGCCGTCAGCGTCGTCTCGAAGACGTTCTTCTTCGGGTTGGTGTCGACCGCCTTCGGGGTGACGTAGGGGTTCTTGCCCGTGGTCGCGTGGACGGGCGAGCCGGCCGAGACGAGCGACGCAAGGATCAGCGCGGCGACGATCGCCGCCAGCACTGCGTATTGCGTCGGCGAACCGACGCCCCTGCGCAGTCTGGTCGAGCCCTGGCTCAAGCGTTCCCCTCTTCTCCCCGGCGTCGTGCCGAGATCGGACGATCCGGGCCCGAGCCTAACCCTTTTTCGGAGCCGCTGCCAAATCTCTATTCCGTCAGCCCGGCACCGAGACCCTGAACTCGCCCCGAAGGCGCGTGCCGTCGCGGGTGCGGGCCGTGACGGCGACGATCTGGATGCCGGCGTCCAGATCCGCCCGGGCGACGAACCTGCCCCGGGTCAGCCGGTGGACGGGGGCCGCATCTCCCGCCTCCCCCGGACGCTCCCACCGCCACGACCATCGAGGCGACGTGCGACACGCCGCCGAACGGCGTGTAGGCGGTCACGTAGATGCGGTTGGGGCCGTGTCTTCCGGGCGCGGGGACGACGCGCAGCTCGCCGACGCTGCCCACCTGCATCGTGTACTTCGCGTTCTGTCCGGGGATGTGCTGCACCGATACGAAGTACTTGGGTCCGGGGACGTCGATCCGCATCGGCACCATCCGGGTCCCGCCCCCGTCGAGGCCGACCACGGCGACGACGGCCCAGCGGCCGTCGAAGGGCAGGTGGCGCCCCGACCCGGTCCAGGTCCCGTCGGCAGCGGGGCGCAGGCGCAGCGCGCTGGAGCTCGCCCGTGGGTCGTCGAGCGAGCGGAAGCGCAGGCTTACCGATCGCGCCGAGCCGGAGTCGTCGCCCGACAGCCCGACGGTGAACCGGTTCGGCCCCGGGCGCGCGGCGGCGGTGGTCAGCCGGGCTTCGATCGAGCCGCCCGGGGCGCTCGCGGTTGCGCTCAGGCCGCGCGACAGGGGAGCCGCGGCCGGCACCGGGGGCGCCGTCGAGCCGAGGACGGCGGCGAGGACCACCGCGACGGCCGCAAGTGACAGCTCGGCCCGGGACCGGCGCCGGAGCGGATCGACCTCGAGCACCGCCTCGCGGCTCGCCCGCCGGCTTCGCAGCGCGACCAGGCCGATGAGCCCGGCGATGGCGATCTTCGCGAGGATCGCGCGCCCGTACCCGGTCGACGTCAGCTGTCCCGGCGAGGAGAGCTCGTCGATTGCGCGTACGCCCCCCGTTGCGACGACCACGGCGAACGCGATGCCCGCGACGGCCCCGAACCGCCGAACCGCGGTCCGCCGCTCGTTCGCGTCCGCGCCGCGAAGCCCGAGCAGCAGCGCCGACAGCCCGCCGAACCAGACGCACACCGCGGTGAAGTGCAGGGCCTGGGCGGTGACCGTCAGGGCCGTCGGCCACGATCCCGTCTCGGCGTGCCCGGCGCTGACGTGGGCGACGACTGCGACCAGCGCCCCGAGCCCCATCGCGACGAAGGCCGCCCGGCGCTGCCGCGGCCGGCGCCACGCAAGGGGCAGGCCCACGCCCGCGGCCAGCAGGCCCGCCTCGCGCCAGATCAGGTCGTGACCGGCCGGGGTGTCGAAGTACGAGCCAATCGAGGAGTCCGCAGTTCGCCTCTGGGCCTCCGCCAGGAGCGCGAGGCCGATCAAGGCGACGATCCAGCCCGCGAATGCCTGGCCGAGGTTGGCGCGGGGCGAGCGCCCAAAGCCGCCGAGCTCCGCGCCAACCGCCCCCAGCAGAGCGATCAGGCCCACGATGAAGACGACCCGCGCGACCAGCTCGAGCCTCGAGCTCCCCGGGTTGCTGACGCTGGCGACCTCGCCCTGCGGCGCGGCGCCGATGCCGAACCGAAAGGTTCCGCCGGTCGAATGCCCGTCGTCGGCCGAGACGACGCGCCAGTCGACCGTGTACGTGCCGCGATCCAGATGCGTGGCCGAGATGGGCGCCGCGAGGGTGGTGGCGCCGAGGGCCACCGGCCCGCTCACCGAGACCGGCGTGCCGCCGGGGCCGGAGACGTGGATCTCCGACACCGAGGCCTCCACCGCCTCCGAGAACTCCAGCCGGATCTGCCGGGGCGGCCGCTGCACGACCGCGCCTGGCGCGGGGCTCGCCTTCGTCAGCGCGGCGTGGCCCCACGCGCTGCCGGGCGCGGCGAGGGGAATCAGCGCAAGGGCCAGAGTGGCAGCGGCGAGACGGCGCGATGCGGCCCGGTTTCCCTTTCGCGGTCGCACGCGTGTCAACCTAGCGGGCGTGAACGATCGTCCCGACGACGCCGAGGGCGTCGCGCTGGCGCGCGAGATCGGCGCGCCGCCGGAGCGTGAGGAGATCATCGGCGTGCTTCTGCGCCTCGGGGTGCCGCCGGAGGCCATCCGGCGCGCCCACGAGCGCGGCAACGTCGAGGACGCGATCTTCGACACCGTCCTCGACCCCGCCCGGGAAGAGCGGACCATCTCGCCGGAGGAGATCGAGTCCGAGGGTGGGCTGTCCGTCGCGGAGACACAGCTCGTTGCGCTCGGGTTCGGGCTGCCGGCGCCTGCCGCGGACGAGCCGTTCTTCACCGCTGCGGAGGCGGAGGTGCTCAGGCGCTTCGGCGAGCTGCGCGAGATCTGGCCCCCCGAGGTGTACCTCCAGATCGTTCGCGTCTACGGCCAGGCGCTTGCCCACATCGCGCGGACGGAGATCCATCTGTTTCGGCTTTACGTGGAGCCCCAACTGCGGGCGGCCAACGTGGAACTCCCGAGCGGGCTACTCGCCGTCCGCGAGGCCTTCGGGCAGCTGCTGCCCCTCGCGGACCCCATGCTGCTCGGCGTGCACAGGCGGGGGGTCGAGCACGAACTGGCGCAGGCGGCCGTTCGCGAGGCCGAGCTCGAGTCCAGCGAGGGCGGGCTCCCCGGCGCGGTCAACGTTTCGCTGGTCTTCTGCGATCTCAAGGACTTCACCGCCTACGCGGATGCCCAGGGCGACGTCGCCGCCTTCGCGGCGATCGAGCGCTTCGCCACCGTCGTGACGACGGAGCGTGGGGAGCGTGGGCATCTGCTCAAGGCCCTGGGCGACGGCTACATGCTCTCCTACCCCGAGCCGGTCGACGCGGTCGAAGCGTCCATGCGGATCATCGAGCGGATGGGAATAGAGGACGCCCCGGCGGTTCACGCGAGCGTTCACTCCGGGGTCGCGCTCTACCGCGAAGGTGACTACTTCGGTCAGATGGTCAACCTCGCGGCTCGGCTGCTCGCCCTGGCCGGGGGCGGCGAGCTCATCGCCTCAGAGGCCGTCGTCCACGCGACGAAGGGTCGCTACGAGTGGCAGGACCGAGGTAGTCGCCGGATCCGCGGCATGAGCGACCCCGTCGCGACGTATCGCCTGGTCGGCTTTGCGGAGTAGGACGGTGAAGTCAGTGAACGACGCCATCCGCTTCCTTGTCGAGCTCGCTGCGCTGGCGGCCGTCGCGTACTGGGGATTCCGTGAGCATTCGAGCTGGGCGCTGAAGTTGGTCTTCGGCCTCGGCGGCGTGGTCGCGATCACCGCCGTCTGGGGGGCCTGGATGGCGCCAAGGTCGGAGCGGCGCGCCCCGGAGCTCGCGCGCGCTCTCATCGAGATCCTGATCTTCGGCTCCGCAGCCGCCGCGCCCCGCACGGTCCGGGGCGATTGCGCGGCGGTAGGGTCTCCTTTGCCACCGGCGCAGGCCGGTGACGGCCAGTGAGCGAAGACAATCCGAGGGAGTGGCGAGGCCGATGATCGGGAGCAAGCGCCGGCGACTTTGGTCCCCGGCAGTGATGGTGACGGCGGTCACGCTCATCGCGACCGCCGCCTCGGCAAACGCGGCGACGATCACCGTCAACGATGGCGGCGATACGACGGCTGACGACGGGGCCTGCACGTTGCGCGAGGCGATCACCGCCGCCAACACCAACGCGGCATCGGGCGCCACGCCGGGCGAGTGCGCCGCGGGCGAGGACGGCCCCGCGGTCCGCGACGCCATCCAGTTCGGGCTCACGGCCGGTTTCCACGTGATCTCGCCGGGCTCGGCCCTTCCCGTCGCCACTGACACAGTGGAGATCGACGGGACCAACGGTGCGGCGGGCGCGAGGATCCGGATCGACGGCACGAGCGCCGGCGCGTTGGCCAAGGGGCTCGTGATCACCACCGGCAGCGACGGCAGCTACGTCCACGACCTCGCGATCACGAACTTCGACACCGATGGCCTCTACCTGTTCGCGTCTTCGAACGTCGCGGAGGACGTCGTCTCGGGGACGAACCTCGCAGGCACCGACGCCACGATGGGAAACGGGGACAACGGGATCGAGGTCCTCGGCGACGACAACCAGATCCTGGCCTCGGTGGCCTCTGCCAATGCCCACGACGGAGTCTTCATCGACTACCGCGCCGACGGTACGTCGATCACGGGGAGCAGGATCGGCACCACGAGGGACGGCACCGCCGATCTCGGCAACGCGTTCAACGGGATCACGATCGCGTCGGCCTCGCTCGAGGCTGCCAATGACACGAGGATTGGAGGAGCCACGGGCCTGACAGCAGGGGGTGACTGCACCGGCGACTGCAATGTCATCGCCGGCAACAACCTTGACGGGATCCAGGAATCCTCAGCATTGATACCGATCACCGGGACCGAGATCATCGGCAACCACATCGGTACCGACCGGGCCGGGACCGCCGCGGTTGCGAATGGCCGTGATGGGATCATCGTTCAGGGCGTAATCCAGGCGACCTCGATCTCCCGAAACCAGGTGGGCGGCAACGCTGCCGACGGCATTCTGATCAGCCCCACAAGCACCACGGGCGTGGCGGTCGGCCCTGCCGACACCACGATCGCGGGCAACCTGATCGGGGTCGACGCGGCTGGTTCGGCGGCGCTCGGCAACGGCGACCGCGGAATCCGGGTCGTCTCGGACGTGACCTCGGGCTTCGACCCGATTCGCGGCACCGTCATCGGTGGCTCCACCGGGCTGAGCGCGGATGACTGCACCGGCGACTGCAACGTGATCTCCGCGTCCGGGACGTTCGGGGTGGAGCTCGTCGGGAACGTCGACGGCACCCAGGTGCTCGGCAACAAGATCGGCACGGACGCAAACGGGACGATTGACCTGGGAAACCAGCAGGCTGGCGTCGGCGTCGGGGGCGCGGACACAACCGTGATCGGCGTCCCCGGCGGGGGCAACGTGATCTCCGGCAATGCCACCGCTGGCATCCAGATCAGTGACGCGACCGGCGCCACCATCCAGGGGAACCTGGTCGGCGTCGGCGCCGACGGGACCGCTGCACTCGGAAACACGCTCGCCGGCGTCCAGCTGCTCACGGGCACAAACGGCGTCGAGGTTGGCGGCATCGCGTCCGGAGCCACGAACGTTGTCGCTCACAACCACGCCGACGGCGTGGACGTCGCGGGTGGGGCGCCCGGGGCGCAGGAGAACTCTGTCCTGCGCAACTCGATCTTCGCGAACGGCGGCCTCGGCATCGACCTGGGGGCGGTCCTCGGCAGCGGCGATGGCGTGACCGCGAACGACGGTCCTGGCGACGCAGACACGGGCGGCAACGGTCTCCAGAACTTCCCCGACCTTCGCGCTGCCGTGGCCGATCAGGGCGCGGACACGACGCGGGTGATCGGCAGCCTCGAAAGCGCCGCGAGCACGGCCTTCCGGGTCGAGGTGTTCGCAAGCGGATCGCCTGATCCGAGCGGCCACGGCGAGGGAGAGCTCTACCTCGGGGCGACCACGGTCGCCACCGACCCGTCGGGCCATGCCGAGATCGACGTCACCCTACCGTCGGCGGCGAGCCCCGGAGCAGCGGTGAGCGCCACCGCCACCGAGCTGGGCCCAGGCGGCGCCCCCCTCGGCACCTCGGAGTTCGCGGGTAACGTTTCCGAGGGCTGCTCGTCGACCGCCACCTCCGGCGACGACGTCATCTGCGGGACGGCCGGCAAGGACACCATCGACGGCGGTGCCGGCGACGACATCATCCTGGCCGGCGGCGGCAAGGACACCATTTCCGGTGGCTCCGGCGACGACATCATCGACGGGGGCACCGGCGAGGACACCGCCGACTACTCCTCGTCCGCGGCGGGCGTCGAGGCGGACCTCGGCGCCGGGAGCGCCACGGGCGACGGCACCGACACCCTTCAGGGGATCGAGGACGTCACCGGCTCCTCGCACGGCGACGACCTCACGGGCGACGGTGCCGCCAACGTGCTGAAGGGGGCCGACGGCAGGGACGAAATCAATGGCGGCGACACCGCCGACGTTCTGAAGGGTGGCAAGGGCGCCGACACGATCTCCGGCGGCAAGGGAGCCGACACGGTGGAGGGCGATGAGAAGGCCGACACGCTCGACGGCGGCAAGGGCGCCGACGACGTGGAGGGCGGCGGCGGCAAGGACGTCGCGAAGGGCGACTCAGGCAGCGACTCGGTCCACGGCGGCGGGGCCAACGACACCGTCAAGGGCGGCGACGGCGGCGATGACAAGGTCAAGGGCGGCGACGGCAAGGACACGCTCGACGGGGGCGAGGGGAAGGGCGACGTCTGCGATGGCGGCGCCGGCAAGGATGCCAAGACGCACAAGGGGTGCGAGAAGGTGAAGAGCATTCCCTGAGAGTTGGCGCCTTGCGAGAGCTGACGCCTCCTATTCGCGCGGGGCGTAGGTGAGCTGGTCGGATTCCGAAAGTCTCGCTTTGAATGGGGAGATCCCTACGGCGGCGCCTAGGATCAACGGATGAAGTCCGTCCTCGAGGCGACGCCGCCCAGCTTCAGCGCCGACGACGTCGCCCGGATCGCCGCCGAGCTGTTCGGCCTCGACGGCACGGCGAGAGATCTCGGCAGCGAGCGCGATCAGACATTTCTCGCCGAGGGATCGGCGGGCTCCGGTGTGCTGAAGATCTCGAACCTCGGCGAGCAGGCGGCGACGCTCGACTTCGAGGCGGAGGCGATCCTGCACATCGCGCGGGTCGACCCCGGGCTGCCGGTCGCGCGCCCGCGCGTGGTCTCTGATGCGGCGGGCGCGGCGGCCTACCGCACGACGGTGGAGGGCCCGGACGGGGAGCACTTCGTGCGGCTCTTCGAGCGCCTCCACGGTCGTGGCGGCCACGGCCCCCCAGATCTTCCGGATGCGGCCGTGCGAGCGTACGGCGCGACCCACGCGCGGCTGAACCTCGCGCTGCGCGGCTTCTTTCATCCCGCGGCGGGTCGCGAGCTGCTTTGGGACCTGGCGCAGGTGGCGAGCCTCAGGCCGCACGTCGACGCGATCGCCGATTGCGAGCGGCGTCGTCTGGTCGAGGCCGTCCTCGACCGCTACGAAGGGCGGGTCGCGCGGCGATGGCCGCGGCTGCGCGCCCAGGTCGTCCACGGCGATCTGAACCTCGACAACGTTCTGCTCGACGAAAGCGGGATGATCTCGGGGATCGTCGACTTCGGCGACGCCGTCCATACGGCGCAGGTGGCCGACTTCGCGGTCGCCCTCGCCTCGCTCATTCGGGGTCGCTCGGGCAGCGAGGTCTTCCGTGTCGCGCGGCTCGCTACCGACGGTTACTCGTCGCGGCTCCCGCTCGAGCCGCAGGAGCTCGAGCTCCTCGGCGATCTCGTCGCTGCACGGCTTGCGCAAATCGTGGTGATCAGCGCCTGGCGGGTGGCGCGCTACCCCGAGAACGCGAAATACATCCAGGCGTGGGACGCCGATTCGTGGCGGTTGCTCGAGCTGATCGGCGAGATCGGCGGCGATCGCTTCTCGCGGGAGCTGGGGGCATCCGCGCCGCCGGCAGGCAAGGAAGCGCTGGCGAGACGACGCACCGACGTCCTCGGCGCGGCGCTCACGGGCCTCAGTTACGACGACCCCGTGCACGTCGTGCGCGGGGAGGGCGCCTGGTTCACCGACGCCGGCGGGCGCCGGATTCTCGACGCATACAACAACGTGCCCGTTGTCGGTCATTGCCACCCACGCGTCACCGAGGCGGTCGTGCGACAGACGCGCAGCCTCAACACCCACGCGCGCTACCTATACGAGCCGCTCCTCGCGCTGGTCGAGCGACTCCTCGCGACCATGCCGCCCGAGGCCCGCCTCGACAGCGCCATGGTCGTCAACTCCGGCAGCGAGGCGAACGAGATGGCCTGGCGGATCGCCGTCGGCGCCACGGGGCGAAGCGGCGCGATCGTCACCCGGCATGCCTACCACGGGGTCACGACGGCGATGGCGGACCTCTCGCCGGAGGAATGGCCCCGGGGCTTCGATCCCGCCCACGTCGAGCGCATCTCCAATGACGCCGGAAGCGCCGAGGTAGCCGCCGCGGCGGCGCGGCTCGAGCGGCGCGGGCACCCCCTCGCCGCGACCTTTCTCGACCCCGGATTCACCAGCGACGGCATCCACCCGCCGACTCCGGGGCGCCTCACGGAGCTCGCCGGTGCAACGCGCGAGGCGGGCGGGCTGTTCGTCGCCGACGAGGTGCAGGTCGGATACGGCCGCAGCGGCGAGCACCTGTGGTCGTTCGCCCACCTCGGCGTCGCGCCGGACTTCGTCACACTCGGCAAGCCGATGGGAAACGGCTATCCCGTCGCCGCGGTGCTCACGCGGCGTGACCTCGTGGATTCGTCCGCCCTCGCGGGGCGCATGTTCAGCACCTTCGGCGGCAACCCCGTGGCGGCGCAGGCTGCGCTTGCGACCCTCGATGCGATTGAGGACGAGCGGATCATCCCGCACACGAAGCGCGTCGCAAAGCTGCTTCGCGGGCGCCTGGAGGATCTGCGCCGCGACCATGCCGCCATCCTCGACGTGCGCGGGCTGGGACTTCTGATCGGGGTGCAGCTGGAGAGCCCGGAGCGGACGAAGGCCGTGATGAACGCGATGCGCGAGGCGGGCGTGCTGGTCGGCGGGACGGGTCCGCAAGACGACGTACTGAAGGTGCGTCCACCGCTGGTCTTCGGGACCGACGAGGCCGAGATCTTGATCGCGGCGCTCGAAGCGGCGCTTGCAGGGACGTAATAGGAGCTGGCGGTGCCTGCCGCGTCGGGGGAGAGCCGGGCGGGTTCCGCGGGACAAATACATCTTGCGGCCCCGCCGACAGATCGTGGCGAGGGTCATCCAATGGGCACCAAAATGAAAAGGACCCTCTAAAGCCACAGCGGGCACAAGAACAGAAAAAGAAATAGAAGCACCCTCGAGCAGGGGCTTTCTTCCATGGAGCTAGGGGGACTCGAACCCCCGACCTCCTGGGTGCGATCCAGGCGCTCTGCCAACTGAGCTATAGCCCCGAGGCGCACGCGTCACGCGGCGGCGCGGGGACGGATTGTCGCATCTCGCGCATCGGTTGGCGGCTTGCGTGACATGGCGCTAACGCAGACCGGCCCACGCGCCGATTTAAGCTCAGCCGATGTCGTTTCGCGCTCGACTGACGACCTTCTTCCTGCTCATCGTCGTATTGCCGATGGTCGCGATCGCCGTTTTCGTGATCACGATCAGCAACGACTCTGCAAGCGGCAAGGCCGACGCGCGCCTGTCGGAGGGCCTCGTCGCCGCGAGCGATCTGTACCGGGACGACCTCCAGGCCTCGAACCAGGCGGCCACCGCGATCTCCCACGACCTGGGCCTTGCAAACGCCATCCGCTCCGGCGACAACGCGGCGATCGCGTCCGCGGCGCGCCGCGCCGCGAAGGCAAACGGGGTCAGGTCGCTCTCGGTCACCGGCCAGTCGGGATCGATCGTCCGCATCGGCCCGGCGCCCTTCGCCGGCTCGAAGGTGGTGATCTCCGCGCCCGGATCCGGCGACGTCACCGTCGGCGTCGCCACGACCACGCTGGACGAATACGCAGCCGAGGTCAGGCGCCGGACGGCCCTCGACGCGCTGGTCACCTCGGGCAAGGGGAGCCCGTTGGGCACCCTCGACCCCGGTGGGGCCGACCTCCCCGGAGCCGGCGACACGGCGGACGTGAGCGTGGCGGGCAACCGCCTGCGCGCCGCCACGGTCCAGCTGCCCGGCAACGACGGCCTCTCGCTCACCGTCGTCGGCGCGCGCGGCTCCACCAACTTCCTCTCCTCGCGCCCGCTCGTGGTGGCCGCACTGGTGATCTTCTTCGCGATTGCGCTGCTCTTCGCCGCCCGCGTGCTGGCGGCGCTGAACGCCCGCATCCGCCACATGCTCACCGCCGCGCAGCAGATCGGCGACGGGGACTTCTCCAACCGGGTGCCGGTGGAGGGCAACGACGAGATGGCGGGCCTCGCTCGCGAGTTCAACAAGATGAGCGAGCGGCTGGAGGCCCAGATCGCCCAGCTGCGCCGCCAGCGCGACGAGATCGAGCGCTCGGTTCGCCAGATCGGCCAGGCGTTCGCCTCGGGCCTGGATCGCGACGGCCTGCTGCGGATCGTCACCGAGGCGGCGACCTCGGCGTGCAGCGCCGAGTACGGGATCGTGGCCATCAGCGGACGGCTGGGAGGCGAGGTCGAGACCGGCACCACCAGCTCCGAGCTGCGCGACGCGACGGTTTCGTGCGAGGAGGAGGCGTCGCGCGAGGGCAGGCTCGTCGAGCACTGGGAGAACGGAATCGCCGTGATCTCGAGCCCGGTCGCCGTGCCGGGCGAGCCGGCTCGCCGAGGGGGCGTGATGAGCGTCGCCCGCCGGGGCGGGGCCTTCGACGCCGGCGAGCGGGAGGTCTTCTCCTACCTGCTCGGCCAGATGGCGATCTCGATCGAGAACATCGCGCTGCACGAGGTGGTCTCCGAGCAGGCCGTCACCGACGACCTCACGGGCCTGTCGAACAAGCGGCGCTTCCGCGAGATGCTGGCCAAGGAGGCCGCGCGCGCCCAGCGCTTCGGCCACGACCTCTCACTGCTCATCCTCGATATCGACGACTTCAAGCGTGTCAACGACACGTACGGCCACCTCCAGGGCGACGAGGTGCTGCGCGGCGTCGCACGCGCGATCGCCCGGGAGTCGAGAGGCATCGACGAGCCCGCCCGCTACGGCGGCGAGGAGTTCGTGGTAGCCCTCCCGGAGACCGACAGCGAGGGCGCAATCGAGATGGGCGAGCGGATCCGGACCGCGATCGAGTCGATGCGAGTGGCGCGGATCGACGGCGGCGGCGAGCTGGGCGTGACGGCGTCGGTCGGCGTGACGACTTCGAACGGCGCGCCGAACGACCTCGAGGGGCTGATCGAGGCCGCCGACTCGGCGCTCTACGCCGCAAAGGCGGCCGGGAAGAACCGCGTGATCGAGGCCGAGGCTCCCGTCTGAGGCCCGCCGTCGGCTGCGTTGCAGGCGCTTTTCGCATGAATGCCTGCCACCCGGGTGAGCGGGCGGCCGATTTCGGCAGCGTCAGTAGTCTTTTCGGGGAGAAACAGAGACCCATGGGAATCCTCGACGACGCAATTCGCGAGCATCTGGACCTGAAGCGCCGCACCGGCTCCGAGCCGGACGAGCTCAAGCAGCTCGAAGACGAGGCGTTCGGCCCCCCAGCGCGCCCGGGCGAGCCCGACTTCCCGGGCCCGGATGCCGACGCCGAGAGCGAGGATGCCGGTGCCGACGAGGCGCAGGCAGCGCCCCAGGCAGGCGACGTGCAGGCGCCCCCGGCGACCGGCGAGCAGGCCGCCGCCGACGCTCCCGCCCCCGAGCCGGCTGCGCCCGAGGCTCCTCAACAGGCACCGTCTTCGGGTCTCTTCGACCAGGACGAGACCGCCGAGGAGCAGCCCGCGAGCGGGGAGCAGAGCACCGCAGAGCCCGAGGCTACCATCGCCCCCCCAAGCCCCGCTCCCGCCGAGGAGCCGGCCGTCGAGTCCGAGTCCGCGCCGCCGGCGCCCGAGCCCGCGGCTGCGGAGCACCCGGCCGCGCAGGGTGCAGAGACCGAGGAGGCGAGCTCCGACGACCCCTACGCCGGCACGCTTGGAGACGAGCTCGAGCTCGACCTGGACCTCGACCTCTCCGACGAGGAGCTTCCCGCCCTCGACGACGAGGTGCCCGTTGAGCATCAGGAGACGGTGGAGCACCCGATGGAGCAGGAGCTGGGTGCCGAGCCCCAAACCGGCGAGGAGGAAGCACTCCCCGGGGGGACTCCGAAGAGGATTTCGGGGAGGACGACGACCTCGAGCTCGCGGACGACGAGGGGGACGACGACGACGAGGAGTCGGACGAGGACGTGCTCGCCGACACTCCCGAGTTCCTCCGCGATCAGCCCGAGGACGACGAGCTCTGGTTCGAGCAGGGCGAGCCCAAGGACTTCGACTTCGACTGAGCCGCGCCCTTGGCGGCCTAAGCCTCAGCTCTGCTTGCCGACGTAGCCGCGCAGGCGGGCGGCCTCGACGACGCGCTCGATCCCGACCAGGTAGGCGGCCTCGCGCAGGTCGAGGCTCTCCTCCTTGGAGCGCGCCGATACCTCGCGGTAGGCGCGGCGCATGATCGTGCCGAGCTTGTCGTTGACCTCGCGCTCCTCCCAGCGGAAGTGCTGGAGGTTCTGGACCCACTCGAAGTAGGAGACGACGACGCCGCCGGCGTTGGCCATGACGTCGGGGATGATGTAGGTGCCCTTGTCGCGCAGGATCTGGTCGGCGACTGGAGTGGTGGGGCTGTTGGCGCCCTCCACCAGCATCTTGCAGTCGATGCGGTCGGCGTTGCCCTCGTGGATCATCCCCCCGAGCGCCGCGGGGATCAGCACGTCGCAGGGGACGGCGATCAGGTCGTCGGGGGCGATCGAGTCGACGCCCTCGAAGTCGGTGATCTTGTTCCCCTGCCCCAGCCAGTCGTGAAGGGCATTGGCGTCGATCCCGGCGTCGGAGCGGATCGCGCCGTGGACATCGGAGACGGCGATCATCTTCGCCCCGAGCTGCTGCATGATCCGCGCGGCCCACGAGCCGACGTTTCCGAATCCCTGCACGACGAAGGTCGTGTCCGCGGGGCTGAGGCCGAGGTGCGGCGCCGCCTCGCGGAACATGAACACGCATCCGCGGCCGGTCGCGGCCTCACGGCCCAGGCTCCCCTCGAGCTCGATGGGCTTGCCGGTGACGATCGCGGGCGTGTGGCCGTGGAGCTTGCCGTACTCGTCCATCATCCAGGCCATCACCTGGGCGTTGGTGTTGATGTCGGGCGCGGGGATGTCGCGCGTGGGGCCGAGGATCTTCTCGATCTTGTCCATGAAGGACCGGGCCACCTTCTGGACCTCGTCGGGCTGCATCTTGCCGGCGGGGCAGTTGACGCCCCCCTTCGCACCGCCATAGGGAATGCCGGCCACGGCCGTCTTCCAGGTCATCAGCGAGGCGAGGGCCCGGACCTCGTCGATGTCGACCTCCGGGTGGAAGCGAATGCCGCCCTTGTAGGGCCCGCGAGCTCCGTTGTGCTGGATTCGGTAGCCCGAGAAGACGTGGATCTTGTCGTCGGAGAGCCGCACCGGAATCTGCACCGTGACCTCGCGGTACGGCGACCAGAAGACGACCCGGAGGTCGTCCGCCAGACCCAGGTGGTCGGCGGCGATGTCGAAGTAGTGGCGGACGATGTCGAGGTTCGAGACCTCGGCGCGCTGCCCGGCCTTGGTGTCGCCCTTGGCCTCAGCCTCGGTCTTCGCCCGCTCGGTCGCCTCGGCGGACTTGTCGGTGTGCTGGCGCTCGCCCACCGCCTCGTCGGCGACCTCCGTCTCGCTCATCGCAGATCCTCCATGCTCGGCCGCATCCTCTCATACCCGCTTCGGGCGGATTGCGTCAGGCGGCGGACGCGGAGGATCTCTCGACCACCGCTTGGATGGCGCGTGCATACGCACCATGGCGAGATGCCGCGGGCCGGGCGACCCTGACTCCGTAGCCCTGCTCCATCGCGGCACGCAGGGTCTCGCGGAATTCCCTCCCGTGCCAGGGGCGGGACCCGGGCATGCGGCCGACGGCGAGGTGGACCAGCTCATGCAGGAGGGTCTCGAGAAGGTCGCCGGCCTTTGCATCGGGATAGGCGGTCACCGAGAGGCGCCGCTCCGACGGAACGGCGAACCCCAGCCGGCTGCGCGGTCGCCGGGCCGCTCGTCGCACCGTTAGGCCCGGCGGGCGCCTCGCGAGCTCACCCAGCGGTCCGCCGAGCGCGGGCAGCAGGCAGAGCCGCTGGGCCTCGGCCCGAAGGTCGATTCCCGCGGCGACGTAGTAGGAGGGATGGCGCCTCATGAAGCGGGGATGGTTCCCGCGCGGGCGGACGCCAATCAGGCGGACGCTGGCTGGGGGAGTGGAGCCAGCCGGATTCGAACCGGCGACCTCGCCGTGCAAAGACGGCGCTCTACCAACTGAGCTATGGCCCCTCCGGCCCGATTCTAGGCTGCGACCGTCGGCGGCTAGGGCGCGCTCGGGCCCCACGCCGGGGCGCTCGCGAGCTTGCCATGGGTGAGGCGGACGAGGTGGCTGCCGTCGGCGCGCATCCTGAAGATGTCGGTGTAGGAGAAGTTGCGGAAGACGACTTCGCGCTGGAAGACGATCTCCGACCCGTCGGGCGAGTAGCAGGGGCTCGCGTAGTCGATCCGGCCTCCGGTGTTGCTCGTCAGCGCCCGCCGGTCCTGGCCGTCGGGACGGACCGTGAAGATCTGGTCGATGCCATGGCGGTCGCGGCCGGCGTAGACCACGCGGCCTCGTGAGGGCGAGAACGCCGGGTCGTGTCCGTTGAAGGCCAGACGCCAGGGATGCCCGCCTCCCGCGTGCTTCACGAAGATTCCGGGATCGGGCAGCCCGCCGCGGAAGCTGTCGTAGGCGATCAGCCGCCCTGACGGCGACCACGCCGCGCCCTCGTTGTACTCGACCGACCGGCCCGCCGGGCGCTGAACGCCGGCCGGTAGCCGTTGCGGCCGAGGTGCGAGGCGAGTGGCGGTGCGAGCCGTCCGGCCGCATGACTCCGAGTCGGTCGAAGTTGCCCCGGAAGCCGCTGAAGGTGCGCACGCGCAGAACCTACTTCGGCTTGGCAGTGAACTTCACGTCGTAGTTGCAGTAGTGGACACCGCTCACGTCGCCCTTGAACTTCTTCGAGGAGGTGAACGTGCCGGTGAGGTGGACGATCGGCCTGGCGTCCGGCGGCTTGTTGCTGATCACGTAACGCTTGTCGACCTTGCCGTGCCTGATCTTGGCCTTCGGCACCGCGACGATGATGTCCTCGAATATCCCGCCGGTGCAGAACGCTCCGACCTGCGGGATCTTGAAGTTCCGCATGAGGTCGCCGCCGCCGGCGACCTTGAAGGTGGGCTTGCCCTGGTTGCCGGTTCCGACCTGCCCCTTGGTCACCTTCCCGGCCCACTTGCCGGTCTTCGGCGTGGCCGCGAGCGCGACCGCCGCGAGCGCGAGCGCGCATGCCGCGACGAGGGCGGTCGCACGAGCCGCGTGGCGCCCCATCATCAGGCCGTCGCGTAGCGGGCGGCCGCGCGGGCGCGGCGCTTCTCCGCCTCGACCTCGCGGTCCTTCGCCGGCGCTGTGGTGACCAGCCCGTCGAGCAGCCGGCCGGTTGCCTCGGCGACCTCGGCGACCGCCCGCTCGAACGCCGCCTCGTTGGCGCGCGAGGGCTTGGTCGAGCCGCTGATCTTTCGCACGTACTGAAGCGCGGCGTCGTGGACCTCCTCGGAGCTCGCGGGAGGATCGAAATTGTGGAGAGTTCGGATGTTCCTGCACATGCTGTGCAGGTTAGCCCTCGCCTACTTCTTCGGCGGGGTGCGGACCACCGACATCACGCCGATGAAGATCATCACGGCGATCACCAGCGAGACGATCGTGAGGATGTCGAGGCCGTCCTTGCCGATGACCACCAGGGCGCTTCCCCCGAATAGAAAGACGAACAGCAGCCCGACGAGGACGATCGCGCCTTTTACCTCGTCTTCCACGGCTCACTCAGGCTAACGCCGGCGGGCTGTTGTCCCGCACCCGGTCCGCGAACAGCTTGATCGCCAGCAGGCCGAACACGAAGCCGCCGACGTGGGCGAAGTAGGCCACCCCGCCGCCGCCGGCGAGCCCGGGAACCGAGACGCTCACCGCAGGCAGCGCGTTCAGAATGAACCACACGCCCAGCATGATCACCGCCGGGACCTCGACGAGCGTCACGAAGAAGATCAGGAACACCAGCGTCAGCACTCTGGAGCGCGGGTACAGGAGTATGTAGCCGCCTAAGACGCCGGCGATGGCGCCGCTGGCGCCGAGCGTGGGGCCGGTCTCGCTGGGGTTGATCGCGGCCTGGGCGTAGCAGGCCACGATCCCCGCCAGCAGGTAGAAGAGGACGTACTTCGCGCGTCCCATCGAGTCCTCCACGTTGTTCCCGAAGATCCAGAGGAACAGCAGGTTCCCGAGGATGTGCAGCCAGCCGGCATGCAGGAACATCGCCGTGAAGATCGTCGCCCACCAGGGCGGGGAGTCGAGGGCCACGAAGGGAGCCCCGCGCTGGTGCAGCGCGACCGCGCGCTTGTACTCGGAGGTTCCCTGGCAGACGATCTGCGCGTGGTAGCGGGAGTCGGCGCCGACCTTCGATCCGATCGCGCAGTCCTTGCCCGGGTGGGTGATCCGGTAGGGGATGGCGCCGCCCTGGATCTCCGCCTGGTCGCGCTCGCTGATGCCCGCCGTCTGCAGAAGGTGGTTGGGGTTCGAATCTCCCGACAGGCTCAGCTCCCAGCCGAATACCGCGAGGTTCATGACGATGAGGACGACGGTGACGATCGGGAACCGCACCGCCGGGACGTTGTCCTTGAGCGGGAGCAAGTGGCGGGGAGCCTAGATGAGGGTGGAGCGCGTGCCCGGGCTCAGCCGTCGACGAAGTCGATCGCGACGACCCGCTCGGGGCGCAGGCGCACCAGCATCTCGCCCTCGACCGCGTTTCGCCGGCCGAAGCTCTCCGCGTTCTCCTCGCCCTCGTAGCGGGCGGCGATGCGCGTGGCCCACACGCGCATCTCCTCGAGGTCCTCGGACAGCTCCACCTGCCCCGAGACCTGCACGTACGCGTAGGGGGGCTCCTCCAGGTCGACGCAGATGCAGGCTCGGCCGTCGCGGCGAAGCGCCCTGCCCTTCACGGTGTCGGCCGCCGTCGTGAAGACCAGGGCGTCACCGTCGAGCACGAACCAGATCGGCACGACATGCGGGCTGCCGTCCTTGCGGACGGTCGCGAGCTTGCCCGTGCGCGTCCCCTCCGCGAGGAAGGCGCGCACCTCTTCTTCGCTCATCCTCCGGGACACCGGAGGGATTATGTCGGTCCGGCTTAGACCCGCTCGATGACCGTGCCGGTGCCGAGGCCGCCACCGCAGCACATCGTCACCAGGCCGGTCGACTTGTCCGTGCGCTCCATCTCGTGCAGGAGCGTCGTGATCAGGCGGGCGCCCGTCGAGCCCAGCGGATGGCCGAGGGCGATCGCGCCACCGTTGACGTTGACGCGGTCCATGTCCGGCTCGAGCTCGCGGCGCCAGGCGGCGAGCACCGAGGCGAACGCCTCGTTGACCTCGAACAGGTCGATGTCGTCGATCGTCATGCCCGTCCGCTCGAGGAGCTTCTTCGTCGCGGGGATCGGGCCGGTCAGCATGATCACGGGGTCGACGCCGACGGTCGTCTGGTCGACTATGCGGGCGCGGGGGGTGAGGCCCAGCGCCTCGGCCTTCTCGCGAGCCATCAGCAGCACCGCGGCGGCGCCGTCGGAGATCTGCGAGGAGTTGCCCGCGGTGATCTTGCCGTCCTCCTTGAAGGCGGGCTTCAGCGAGGCGAGCTTCTCGAGGCTCGTGTCGGGACGCGGGCCCTGGTCGGTGACGTAGGTGTCGCCATTGACCTGGAAGGGGACGATCTCGCGCTCGAAGCGGCCCTCCTCGGTCGCCTTGGCGGCGCGCTGGTGCGAGCGCAGGCCGATCTCGTCGAGCTCGGAGCGGGGGATCTCCCACTTGTCGGCGATCATCTCGGCCGAGATGCCCTGGGGCACGAGGTTGTAGCGCTCCATCAGCTCAGGGGAGAAGGCGTAGCCGTGCTCACCCTGGACGGCCATGCCGTCGGCGAAGGAGATGTGGCCCATGTGCTCGACGCCCGAGCCGATCGCGACGTCGTGGACGCCGGAGGCGATGAGCGCCGCGGCGAAGTTCACGGCCTGCTGGGCCGAGCCGCACTGGCGGTCGATCGTGGTCGCCGGAGTCTCCATCGGCAGCCCGGCCTCGAGCCAGGCGTTGCGCCCGATGTTCATGCCCTGCTCGCCGAACTGCTGGACGCAGCCGGTGACGACGTCGCCCACCTCGGACGCGTCGATCCCCGAGCGGTCGATCAGCTCGGAGTAGGTCTTTGCCAGCAGGTTGGAGGGGTGGGTGTCCTTGTAGTAGCCCTTCTCCTCGTGACCGCGGCCGATCGGAGTCCGCACTGCCTCGACGATCACTACCTCGCGTCCGCCGAACTTGCCGTTGCTAGCCATCTGAAGCCTTTCGTGTCGATGCGCGACCGGGCGCCGCGCGCTGCTGGAACGAGCGTGCCAAACAGCATACCCAACCGATTGACTGGTCAGTCAACCCGGGCGAAGCGCGGTGGGTAGCCCTACTGGCTCGGCAGCGGCGAGCCGGCGATGAACATGAACCAGGCCCCGGCGGCAAGCATGGCGCAGATCACCGAGGCGAGGATCACGGCCTCGAGCAGCGTGAAGCGCCGCACCGTCGGGCGCTCGTCGCTGAGGCTCTTCCAGAGGCGGACGCGATCGGACGAGAACTCGGTCGTTCCCAGGAGCCGCTCGTAGAGGTGGTTGAGCCAGGTCAGCAGCAGCACCACCGCAATGATCGAGATGACGATCCCGAAGAAGACGACGGCGTAGGGACCGCTCGATGGGGCCTGGGTGTTCGAGACCTTCGAGCCCACATAGATCCAGCCGAAGGGGATCACGGTCCACAGCGAGAAGGCAGCCAGGAGCATGAGCCCGAAGATGCCGGTGGCGACGACTCTACGCGCTCCTCCCGCGAGGGTTCCGTGACTCTTGGACGCTGCGTCTTGGCGGTCCATCCTTCCCTCTGATAGTAAGCAGCCGGAATGGAGGGCACCGGATACGACCGGCCCGCGGTCGCGGGCAGCGGCACCATCGCGTGCGGTCTCGCCGCCATGGCCTCCTGCGTCGGCGGCGTGCGCCTGCTCGCGCGAAGCGACGCTTCGGCCTGGCGAGCCGAGGAGCAGGCGCAGTCGCTGGCCAGTCGTGTGGAGGGAGGCGATCCCCGTCGAATCAGGGTCACCACCGACTCAGAGGACCTCGCGGAGTCCGACCTCGTTGTGGAGGCGATCATCGAAGACCTCGACAAGAAGGGCTCGCTTCTGGCCCAACTCGGCGGCGCCTGCCCCGAGGCGGACCTCGCGACCACCACGTCGTCGCTGTCCATCGCCGCCCTCGCCGAGGCGTGCGGGCACGGCGCTCGCCTCTTCGGCCTGCACGTGTTCAACCCGGTGACGAAGATGGAGCTGGTCGAGCTCTGCGTCCCCGACGCGCTCCGGCCCGGCGTGCAAGCCCGCGCCGCGGCGTGGTGCGAGGCGATGGGCAAGACCGCGGTGCTGGTTCCCGACGAGCCCGGGTTCGTCGTCAACCGGCTGCTGTTTCCGTACCTCTTCGACGCCGTGCGGATGATGGAGCGAACGGGCATGCCGGCCGCCGACGTCGACGCCTGTATGACGATGGGGACGGGGCACCCGATGGGGCCGCTGAAGCTGCTCGACCTGATTGGACTCGACGTCGCCGAGGCGATCGGCGACGCGCTCTACGCGGACTCCGGGGACAACTCGCAGCGGCCGCCCGGCCGGCTGGTCGCGCTGGTCGGTGAGCGCCGGCTCGGCCGGAAGTCCGGCTCCGGCTTCTACGACTACTGAGGTATCGCGCTAGATGAGGGGCTCGGCACGATCGGCCCGCTCGAGGCGCCCGGCCCGGTCCCAGATCACGTCCGCCTCGGAGATCCCCTGTCGTCTTGCGGCGTCGGCGACCTCGTCCCAGGGGAGCGAGGCGTCGGGGAGCTCGTCCCAGCGAGCGAGCTCCATGGCTTCGAGAGCTCCGCGAAGGGCCGGCCCGAGGTGATCCTCTGCGCGAAGCATCGAACGGAGGATGTCGAGCTGCTTGTCAGTGAGTCGAACCTGCCACACCAGGGTTCCTTTCCTCGACTCGCTCCAAGCTACGAACGCTCGCGGACGGAAGGCGATGGGGTCGCCAGGCGCAAATAGCGCCCTTACGGGGGCCGTCCCGGCCGATCCGGCACCGGCGGGGCGCTCATCTAGGGTGATCGGCGTGAGCGGACCCTCGATTACGGCCCTGACGCGCAGGGAGAGGCTGACGCTCGACGTGCCCGAGCGCCGCCTGTATCGCTCGCAGCGCATTCTCGGCTGGGAGCTCGTCGTCGCCCCGCTCCTGGTGCTGGTCCTGTTGCCCGCTTCCCCCGCAGATCAGAGCTCGATCGGCGACGCCGGCTGGCCCGTCCTCTTGACGGTCGCGCTGGTGCAGGCGGCGACGGGCGTGGCGCTGCTGGTGAGGACGAGGCTGGTCGACGCCGACCGCCAGCTCGGGGCCAACCTGCTGCTGGCGGCGGGGATCGCCGTCTTCGTCTGGCTGACCGGCGGCGCCGGCTCGCCCTATTCCGCGCTGTTCCCGCTGGTCGCCGGTTCGGTCGGCCCTCAGGGCCTGCGCCGGGTGCTCACCCTCGCCGCGGGCGTGATGGCGCTGGCCTGCCTGCCGGTTGCCTACGACGCCCACTCCGCCAACGACACCGTTCGCCTCGTGCTCACGGGGCTGGTGTCGGCGCTCTTCATGGCCTTCGTCACCTGGGTCGCCCGCGAGATCCGCGAGGAGGAGATCGACGTCCGGGCGGAGGCCAAGGACGCCCGCGACGTGGCCGAGGAACTCCGGCGCCTGGACGAGTCCCGCGACCGCTTCATCTCGACCGCCGCCCACGAGTTGCGCAGCCCCTTGAGCGTGATCCTCATGCACTCCGAGGAGCTGCTGGAGGGCGAGGCCGGCGAGCTCAGCGGCGAGCAGCGCGAGATCGTCGCCGGCACGAGGCGAAGCGCCCAGCGCCTGGAGCAGGTCGTCGACGAGCTGCTGGAGCTCGCGCAGATGGACGCGGGGGCGGTGACGCTGCGGCGCACCCGGTTCCCCCTCGGGGACTCATTGGAGATCGTCAGCCGCGAGTACGAGGCGCCCGCGGCCCAGCGAGGGGTGACGATCCAGACCAGGATCGAGCCCGGGCTGGCGGTGGACGCCGATCAGGCGCGGCTCGAGCTGGTGCTCGCCAACCTCCTCTCCAACGCCGTCAAGTACAGCCAAGAAGGCGGCACGGTCAGGATCGGGGCGACGCGCAGCGGCGAGAAGGTCGTGGTCGAGATCGCCGACGACGGCGTCGGCATTCCCGACGAGGAGCTGGGCCAAGTGGGCGAGCGCTTCTTCCGCGCCAGCTCGGCGCTGGGGACCAAGGGCACGGGCCTCGGCCTCGCCATCGCGCGCGAGATCGTCGAGCTGCACTCGGGCACGCTCGAGATCACCAGCCGCTCCGGCCTCGGGACGACGGTCGTGCTGACGGTGCCGGCCCTTGGCGAGGCCCGGGACGGCGCGCCGCGGTCCGGCCGGGACATCCCCGCCGAGGCGGGGCCGGCCTAGCACCTAGCCCTGCTCGGGGCCGGGCGCCGCCGGGAACTCGGCCGTCCCGCCCGCGTGGATGCGCACGGCCACGATGCGGTTGTCGCGCACGGACTCGACGCGGATCTCATAGCCGTCGGCGGTGATGCGATCGCCGCGCTTGGGGAGCCGGCCGAGCTCGGAGAAGACGTAGCCGCCGATCGAGTTGAACGCGTCGGTGTCGACCGGCAGCTCGATGCCGGCGTCGAGGAGGTCGCCCAGCGACACGTGGCCGCGGACGTAGAAGTCGCCGTCGGTCAGCTTGCGCACCTCGGCCGCGCGGGGGTCGGTCTCGTCCTCGATCTCGCCCACGACCTCCTCGAGGATGTCCTCGACCGTGACGATCCCGACGGTCCTGCCGTACTCGTCCGAGACGACGGCGAGGGAGCTTCGCTGGCGCTGGAGCTCGGCCAGGAGGTCGTCCAGGGGCTTGGTCTCGGGATAGATCGGGATCTCCCGCACGGCCGGCTCCAGGGGGGCGCCGGGGCCGGCGTTCATGTAGAGCCGGGCGAGGCTGTTGTTGTGGACGACACCGCGGACCTTGTCGGGGTTGTCGTCTTCGATCACCACGAGCCTCGTGTGTCCGGAGGAGATGCAGCGGCGCAGCGCCTCCTCGACCGTATCGGTGGCGTCGACGGTGACGACTGCGGGGACCGGGGTCATCACCTCGCGAGCCTCCTGCTCGTGGAGGTGAAAGACGCCCCCCAGCATGCCGGCCTCACCCGGGTCGAGGGAGGCGCCGGCGGACTGGGAGATGATCACCTTGATGTCCTCGGAGGTGTGGGTGTCGTCGAAACCGGCGGAGTTCACGCCCATGAGCCGCACCGTCCGGGTGGCGACCGAGGTGAGGGCCTTGCTCAGCGGCCGCGACAGCGCCTGGAAGATCCCCAGTGGGCGAGCGAGGCGCCGCAGGACGTCCTCGGTGCGCGCGATGGCGATGAGCTTGGGGACCAACTCGCCGAACGCGATCTGGATGCAGGTGACGATGAGGAAGGCGAGGATCAGCGCGATCGTGGTCGAGGCCGTGTCGGAGAGGCCGCCGAAGACCGGCTTCAGGAGCTCCTTGAGCGAGGGCTCGCCGAGGAAGCCGATGCCGATGGAGCACAGGGTCACTCCCACCTGGCAGGCGGCGATGTACTCGGTGAGGCGGTCGAGCTGGCCGACGGCGAGGCGCGCCCCGCGAACGCCGTCCTTCGCCATGACCTCCAGGCGGGCCTTGCGCGAGCGCACGAGGCCGATCTCTGCCGCGACGAAGAGCCCGTTGAGGGCAACGAGGACCAGCAGGGCGAAGAGCAGGAGAACGGTCATCGGCCTGCCGTCGCCGGGCGGTGGGCCTCCCTATGACGCCCGGTACTTCGAGGAGGGTGGTCGTCGTCGTCCAAGGACGGCGCAAAGGTAGCAGCCGCCGCCCGGGGCAATCGGGCGCGCAGGCTCAGGGATGGACGCGCGGGCCGACGTGCTCGGCGGGCGTTCGCAGGCGCAGCCGGCGGGGCGGCGTGGGCAGCCCGTATCGGTGCCCGCGGGACACCAGATGGTCGGCCGCGCGCTCGCAGACGGCCGAGATGGTCAGCGACGGGTTGACGCCCAGGCTCGTGGGGATGACGGAGGAGTCCATGAGGAACAGCCCCTCGTTGCCGAACGCCTCGCAGCGGTGGTCGACCACGCCGTGGGCAACGTCGTCGGCCATCCGGCAGCCGCCCAGAGGATGGGCCGCGTACACGCCCTCGGTCTCAGCCAGCTTCAGGAAGCGGCCGATGCCCCGGCGCTCGGCGATCTTCTTGATGGCCTGGTTGGCGGCCTCGCGGACGCGCAGCGACTGCTCGGACATGTCGTAGTTGAACAGGCCCACCGCGACCGGTCCGCCGTTGGGCTGCACCGCGCCACCGCCCTCCGGGGGCGCCGCGTAGAAGGTCCCGTCGGCCGTGTCCTCGACCATGGCGAGGATCTCGATGTGGTTGTTCCAGGTCGAGATCGAGCGCTTCTTCTGACGGCCCCACCAGCTCGGCTCGCCCTCGGGCTTGCGACCGTCGTCGTAGAGGAAGTTGGTCAGCTGTGAGAGCAGGATCTCCTGGAGGGTGAACCGGGTGCCGTCGTGGCGGCTGCCCCGCTTGCCCGCCCAGTAGTCGTAGCTCATGGTGGTGATGGGACGCCCCTTGTAGAACTCGCCGAAGCCGGGCAGGCCCAGCACGTCGCGGACCTTGCGGGGGTCGATCTCGATCGCGGCGACGTGGTCGCCGTTGACCCCCAGGTGCTTGCCCACCTGCGGCGAGAGCGAGGGCAGCGAGGGCTGCGAGCGCAGCAGCAGCGGGGGCGTGCCCATCGCGCCGGCGGCGAGGATCACGACCTTGCACTCGATGTCCATGATCGAGCCCGCCGATTGCTTCGTGTCCGGATCGACGCGGTTGCCGTGGACCAGGTAGCGGTACGGCCGCGCGTTCGATTGCGAGATCGAGTTCGCCTGAACCAGCGGGCGCACCTCCACGCCGGCCCGCTTCGCCGACGCGAGGTAGTTGGTGATGAGCGAGTTCTTCGCCCCGAAGACGCAGCCCGTGTAGCACCACTTGGCGTTGACGCAACGCTCAGGGCTGATGGCCAGCGGCACGCGGTCGCAGGTGAACCCCGACTCTCGGAGCATCGCCGCCCACAGGCCGCCCGACTTCGAGACCCGGTCCCAGGTGGTGGGCGCGACGCGGAGGCCGCGCTCGGCGCGGGCGTAGTAGCGATCGAGCGACCCCCGCGACAGTTGCTTGGGCCACAGCCGCCGGCGGGGCCCGTCGTCGGAGCGGACGTCGGTGCGCTCGAAGGTTTCCGACGGCGCGCGCAGTGAGGCGGCCAGATAGAGGTTCGAGCCGCCGCCGACGAGGTTCGCGGTGACCACCTGCGCGCCCTGGCCCTGGATCAGCTCGTAGACGTTGGAGAGGTGGTCGACATCCATCGACTGGCGAAAGTCGGTGTGCCCCATCTCCAGGCCGCGCTCGAGCACCACGACGCTGGGCTTCTCGTCCGCGGCTCGGTAGAGCTCCGCGAGCCGCCACGCGGCGATCGAGCCGCCGAACCCCGACCCGACGATGCAGACGTCGACGCGCTCGGTCACGCGACCACGCTCATGGCAGGTAGCCCTTCTTGGTGCGGCCGTGGTTGAGGCGCCTCGAGTAGGAGAAGTCCCTGTAGCCGTGCGGGGCGGTCCCCGGGTGACCCATTACCCGGTAGCCGGCGGAGTTGGCCGCGGTGGCGTTCCTGATGTTCGCCGCCGCGCAGAACGCGGTGAAGGGGACGGCCGCCGCCGCCTCCCAGACGATCCGGGTGGGGTTGGAGAAGTCCAGGCCCTGCTTGCACGCCGCCTCGCGCGCGTCCCAATCGAGATCGAGGAACTGACCGCCCTGGGCGAGGGCGAACGTCTCGAGCTGCGCGAGGAACGGCACCGACAGCGCATCGAATCCGATCTTCGCGTTGTGGGCCAGCAGCAGCGCGTCCGTGTAGACGGCGCCGTGCTCGCGGTCGACTCCGAGGATCGCCTTCGGATCGATCGGGTTGCCGAGCTCCGTGGTGAGGTTCGCGACCTTCTTGCCGGGGACCATCGTGTCGAAGAAGGCCTGGAGCGTCGCGTCGGTCAGCAGGGGGGCCGCCGCCGCGCGGGTGGGCACGGCCATGCGGGCCGCGGCGGGGAGCGCCCCCGCCACCAGCGCGCCCAGCCCGAGCCCACCGGCGCGGCGCAGGAAGTCGCGGCGCGACAGGTCGGCCGCCAGCCGGGTGCGGACGGCACCCTCGAGAGCGGAGTCGAGTGGCACGCGCGGACGGTAGCCCCGCCAGGCCCGGCCCCGCAACCGACAACCGTCGCCGGTTGTCGGTGGAAACGCGAGACGGCAGGGTCTACGTTGACGCCATGTTCGGGAAGGCCGCCGCGCTTGCGGTGCTTGCCGCCGTGGGGATGGCGGGCAGTGCGCACGCCCAATCGCTTCAGCCCGTGGGGCCGTGGGACGGCTCCAACCCGTTTCGCTGCGAGAACCAGGACGTCGGTACCGGCACCGACTTCCCGCACCCGAACGCCGACCCCTTCTGCGTCGAGTTCGACAAGACCAACCAGAACATCACCGACTTCGGCATCGTCGACTTCCTGAGCCAGGAGCCCACGCGCACCGCGCAGGCGGTCAACAAGTGCTTCTACTTCCAGAAGGACCACTGGACCGGGTCGGTGGTGCAGGGATCCGGCCCGGAGCTCTGGCACTGGGACGGCGACTACTTCTTCGACAAGGCCAAGGGCATCGGCGGGGTGAGCGTCCACAACTTCCGCGTCGGCGGGCAGCCCGTCGACTTCACGCCCTACGTCCCGGCCGCCTACCAGCCCTACGTCTATCCCGGGGGCGGGGGAGGGGTGATCGTCCTGCTGGAGACCGACCCGGATCCCCAGTGCACCGCACTGGTCGACACCCCGCAGGAGCGGGCGCGGGTGTATCGCAGCAGTCACACCCCCCGCGAGTGCGTGACTCCCGGCGGGCGCATCCACGGCAGGCGCGTGGGGCACGTGAAGCTGGGCGAGACCCGCAAGCGCCTGCGCAAGGCGATCGGCCCGCCGAAGAGGTCCAGGCACGGCGTCGACCGCTGGTGCGTGATCGGCGGAGCGAAGCTGAAGGTTGCGTACGGAGGCAGGCGCCACCGCTCGAGGTTGGCGTTGACCAGCGCGAAGGGTCAGTCGTTGAAGGGCGTGTCGCCGGGGCAGCGAGCGGGTGTGGCGAGACAGAAGCTCCGGACTTCCACTTCGACGCGTGTCGGCAAGACGAAGGTCATCCGGGCAATGAGGACGCGACATCGCGTGGGCCTCGTGGGGCTTCGGCACGGACGCGTCGCCTGGGTCGGCCTGGGCCGGCGCGGGCACGGTCTGCCGTCGGCCCTCCGCCACACCCTCCACCCCTGAGAACGTCCCTCGTTGATCCCTATACGGGGTACTCCGGGACGTTCTTGGGTTCGCGAACCGATGAACGTCCCTCATTGCCCTGTATAGCCATCAAGGAGGGACGTTCTCGGGCGGGGTGGGGGTGCTAGCGTCGAGGCGTGCCCTCGAACCCCCAGGCAGAGGCGCCCTACTTCGACGCGCTCGTGGCCTACGCGGCCCGCCACCCGGGCCGCTTTCACGTCCCGGGGCACCGGGCGGGAGCGGGGGCCGACCCGGCGATGGTCGATGCATTCGGCCCCGCCGCGTTCGACCTCGACATCCCCGGCCTGATCGAGGGCATCGACGTCGGCCCCCTCCCCACACCCTTCAATCGCGCCCAGGAGCTGGCCGCCGACGCCTGGGGCGCCGAGCAAAGCTGGTTCTTGGTCAACGGCGGCTCGCAGGGCAACCAGGCCGCCTGCATCGCGGTGCGCCATCTCGGTGCGCGGACGGTGGTGCAGCGAAACGCGCACTCGAGCACCATCGACGGCCTCGTCCTCGCCGGCCTCGAGCCCAGCTTCGTCGCACCCGAGGTCGACCCCGAGCTGGGGATCGCCCACTGCCTCACCCCCGACGCGCTCGCCGAGGCGCTGGACTCCACGCCCGGCGCGATCGCCGCGCACGCCGTCTCGCCGACCTACTTCGGAGCGGTGGCCGATGTCGAAGGGCTCGCCGAGGTGGCCCACGAGCACGGCGTCCCGTTGCTCGTGGACGAGGCCTGGGGCGCCCACCTGCGCTTCTGCTCGGCGCTGCCTCGCAGCGCCCTCGATTGCGGCGCGGACCTCGTGCTCTCCTCAACCCACAAGATCCTGGGCAGCCTCACGCAGTCAGCGGTACTTCACCTTGGCCGCGGAGGGATGATCGAGCCCGAGCTGGTGGACCGGGCAGTGACCCTCACGGAGACCACCAGCCCGAGCGCTTTGCTGTCGGGCTCGCTCGACGCGGCACGCCGCCACGCCGCCACGCGCGGCGAGGAGCTGTTGACCCGCACGATCGCCGATCTGAACCTCCTGCGCGAGCGCGTCCGCTCACTGCCCGGCCTCGACGTGCTCGACGAGCGCCTGACCGGGGCGCGCGGAGTCCACGGCTGGGACCCGCTGCGCCTGAGCGTCGACGTCCGCGGCACCGGGACGACGGGGCATCGCCTGGCGGCGCTGATGCTGGAGCTCGACGACGTCAACCTCGAGCTGGCTTCGGAGACCGTGGTCGTCTCGGTGTTCGGCATGGGCGGGGACACGGCCGAGGAGGGCGCGCGTCTGGTCGGCGCACTCGAGCACGCCGTTACCGCGCTCGGCGACGTCGAGCACGAGGTGGGCCGCGAGTTCGCACCCGCGCCTCCGTGGGGATCGCTCGCGATGAGCCCGCGCGATGCCTTCCTCGCCCCCCAGGACGTCATTGCGTTCGAGGCGGCCGAGGGGAGAATCGCCGCCGAGTCGCTCGCCACCTACCCGCCGGGAATCCCCAACGTCCTGCCGGGCGAGCTGCTCACGGCCGAGACGATCGACTACATAAGGGAGACGATCGACCATGGAGGCAAGGTGCGAGGAGCCGTTGACAGGACGCTGAAGACGATCAGGGTGGTTGGCGCGTGAGCGAGCCCGCCTGGGGAGTCGACTCGGAGACGGGGCGCCTTCACGACGTACTTCTGTGCGCGCCCGACAACTTCCGCTGGCTCGCCACCAGCGCCATCTCGAAGGCGACGCTCGCGAGCGGAGCGAAGTTCGACGCCGAGGCCGCTGCTTCCCAGCACCGCGAGCTCGTCGCCGCCTACCGGTCGGCGGGCGTGACCTGCCACTTCCTCGAGCCGGACCCGGCGCTGCCCTACCAGGTGTTCGCGCGCGACTCGAGCGTGACCTTCCCCGCCGGCCCCGTCGTCACGCAGATGAAGCAGTCGTGGCGCCGCGGCGAGTACGCCCCCGTCATCCGCTTCTACCAGGAGGCCGAGATCCCGATCTGGAAGATGATCACCGCCGGCGCGATCGAGGGCGGCGACGTCCTCATCGTCGAGCCGGGCGCGGTGATCATCGGCAACGGCGAGGAGCGCACCGAGGTCGCCGCGGCCCGGCAGCTCGCGGGCTGGCTGGAGGCCGAGGGCTGGGAGGTGCGCATCGAGCCCATCCCGAGCCAGTTCGTGCACATCGACGTCCTCGTATCGATCCTCGCGCCCAAGGTCGCGGGCGTCTGCTTGGAGGCGGCGCCCGGTGGGCTCGTCGCCTGGCTGCGGGGCCGCGGCTTCGAGATCCTCGACGTCCCGGTCGAGCAGGCCTTCGGCCTGGGCGTCAACGCGATCTCGCTGGGCGATGACCGCGCGATCTCCGCCCGTGCCGCCGAGTCGCTGAACGAACAGCTGCGCGCGCTCGGCATCGAGGTCTTCGACCCGGAGCTCTCGATGTTCACCCAGGGCGGCGGCGGCGCCCACTGCCTGGGCCAGGCGCTGCGGCGCGAGCGCCTTGGCTGAGGAGTCCATACCCCGCATCGACGCCCAGCGGGTGCTCGGCGACCTGCGCGAGCTCGCGCGCCGCACCGGCGACGAGGGCGGCGCGCAGAGGCTGTGCTGGACGCAGACCTGGCGCGATGCGCGTGATTTCCTGCGCGAGCTGCTGGGCGAGATCGGCCTGGAGGCCGAACAGGACGCCGCGGGCAATCTGTGGGCGAGCCTCGGCTCCGGCAAGGGCCCCGGGCTCGTTGTGGGCTCGCACATCGACTCCGTGCCGGACGGCGGCTGGCTGGACGGCGCCCTCGGCGCGATGACCGCGCTCGGAGTGATGCGCGCCTGGGCCTCGCACGGCTCTCCACCCCCGCGCCCGCTGCGATTCGTCGACTGGGCCGACGAGGAGGGCGCGCGCTTCGGCAACAGCCTCTACGGCAGCTCGGCCGCCGCCGGCAACCTCGACCCCGGCACCGTCGCCGGCCTTCGCGACGCGGGCGGCGAGGCGCTCGCCGACGTCCTCGCGGCGAACGGCGTGGACCTGGCCGCCGCCAACCGGCCATTCGATCCGGCCGAGCGCATCGCCGCTTTCCTCGAACTGCACATCGAGCAGGGCCCGGTCCTAGAGGCCGAAGGCCGGCCGGCGGCGGCGGTCGACGGCTGCGCCGGCATCGAGCGCTGGCGGTTTCGCTTCAAGGGGCAGGCCTCGCACGCCGGCACGACCCCTATGGACCGCCGGGCCGACGCGGGCCTGGCCGCCGCCGAGGCCGCGATCCGGATCGAGGCGATCGGGATCGAGCATGGGGGGATGGCGACCACGGGGCGGCTCGACATGCTCCCCGGCATCGCGACCGCGGTGGCGGGAGGCGCCGAGCTGCTGGTTGACCTGCGCCACCGCGAGCGGGGAATGCTCACGCTGATGCTGAACGACGCCCACGAGGCGGCGAGCGAGCTGGCGTCGGCCCGCAACTGCTCGGCATCGTCGGAGCGCATCTGGGGCATCGACCCGACCTTGTTCGATCCCGGCCTCGTCGATCTGGCCGCCGAGGCGGTGCGCGAGGTGACGGGCTCGGATCGCCGCCTCACCAGCGGCGCCCTGCACGACGCCGCGCAGATGGCCCGCGTCGCGCCCGCGACGATGATCTTCGTGCCCTCGATCGGCGGCATCAGCCACGCGGCCGAGGAGAACACTCCCGACGATCAGCTCGTCGCGGGCATCGAGGCGTACGGACTCCTGGCCGGCCGCGTCCTCGCAGAATCAGGCTGAGCGCCCTCGGGAACGTCGCGAGAGCCCACCCGCGCAAAGATCAGGGCCGTCGCGATCTGCAGGCGCTGAGTGGCGTTCGCGCGGCTACTTCCGCGCGCAGTACGCGAGCGCTGTGAAAACCCCGTCACGGCCCAGGATCCCGCCGGAGTCGGTGACGCGCCAGTCGCGCGTACCGACCCGACGGCTCGCACCGAAGAACGCGGTCCCGCTGCCGGGGCTCCTGTAGCCGCCGGAGAGCGCGTAGTGCCCCGGCCCGCAGCTGGCCGTGGCGTCGGCCGGCCCGCCCGCGTCGTCGAACGGCACCGCTGTTCGCGCCGTGGTGAGCTTGGGCGACTTCTGCTTTGGAACGCAATGGGCGAATGCGAGCATCGTCACCGTGGCATCGGTGAAGTCGGTCCCTCGGATCGTCCAGGAGCGTCCGCTCGAGCGAAACGACTCATCCACCACGCCGAGCGCCAACCCCGACGAGACAAACGCGTAGCCACCCGAGATCACCCTCTCGCTGCGCTTGCAGGTTGCGGTGATGGTCGCCTCGTCACCCTGGTTCAGGTCGGTACGGTCGCTGCGGAATTGGACCTTGCCCCCGAGCGGCGAGCAGTACGCGTGCGAGGTCACCCGCGTGGGCCCGCTGGCCGAGATGGTCGTGAGCGACCACCGCTTGAGGTTCAGGTCGATTCCCTCGGCGCTGTTCGCGGCGAAAGCGCCGTCGCCAGGTTTGAACTCGAAGCCGCCGCTGACCGGGTGCGATCCATGAGGGCACTTTGCCTCGACGAGGGTCTGGTCGTTCGCCGTGGCCGTCTGCGAATGGGTGACTTCGATCGGCGGCCGGGCGGCGGCCGCCACCGCGGAGATCACAAGTGCGACCGAAGCCGCAGTACCAAACAGGATAAGGGTCGCTCGTCTCAAGGTCCCTCCCAGGGCTCGAAGATGCCCTGACACTACCTGTCGCTGGCCCCGCCCTCTCCCGCTATCCGCTGATCACGTTCTCACAGTCCGGAGAGACCTTGTCCTTGGAGGTGGCGAACACCGTGTCGTTGCCCGACCCGCAGCTGACCCTGTCCTTCGCGTTGTGGTCGCCGAAGCCGTCGGCGTCGATCTGATCGTCGCCCGGCCCGCCGAGCAGCACATCCTTGCCCGGCCCGCCGTAAAGGTCATCCGAGCCGACGCCCCCCTCGATGGTGTCGTCGCCGGGCCCGCCGAAGAGGCCACCGATGAGGTACTGATCGTCGCCGGTGCCACCGTCGATGGTGTCGTCTCCGCCGCCGCCCTCGACGTAGTCGTTGCCGTCGCCGGCGTCGACCGTGTCGTTGCCCTTTCCGGCGTAGGTCTCATCGTTGCCGGCCTTGGCCTTGATGGCGTCCGCCTTTGCAGACCCCGTGATGGAGTCGTCGAATGGGGTGCCGTTGCACTTCTTCCCGCCACCGTTGCAGTTGATGTCGTCCGCAAGCGCGATCGTGGCCCAGACCAGGCCGACGACGGCGAACGCTCCCACCACGATCAGAACCCTGCGCTTCATCAGTCGCTCTCCCTCATTTCGCTTCGATTATTTCGATCCGGTAGTCGTCGGGATCGCGGACGAAGCACAGACGCGAGCCGCCCTCGCGGACGGTGTAGGGCGGCTTCTCCGGCTCGATGTCGAGCTCGCCGAGGCGCTCGAGGGTGCGGTCGAGGTCGTCCGCCGTGATCGCGATGTGCCCGTAGCCGGTGCCGACGTCGTAGGAGTCCACGCCCGGGTTATAGGTGAGCTCGAGGCGGGCGCCGTCGCCGGACATGCCCATGAACACGTTGGTCGCTCCGTCCGGCAGGTCGAAGCGCGAGACCTCTTCGAAGCCCAGCTTCTCGTAGAAGGCGACGGAGCGGTCGATGTCGGTGATCCGGTAGCAGGTGTGGATTAGCTCTGCCATACCCTGACCCTATCGCCGCCGCGCCGCGCTCACATCGCCATGAGCGCTCTGCCCGAGCACTCCGTTCCGTTACACCGCGTAACGCTCGACGGCCGTGGAGCACGAAGGTCCGACCGTCCAAACCTCGAGGAGAGATCAGTGACCGACCTGACCGCGAAGCAGAGCGAGCTCTGCGAGACCAGCGAGACCGACTACTCGGACCTGCGGGCCTTCTTCATCAACTGCACCCTCAAGCGCAGTCCCGAGGTCTCCAACACACAGGGCCTGATGGACATCTCGATGGAGATCATGCGCCGAAACGGCGTGGAGGTGGAATGCATCCGCGCCATCGACCACGACATCGCCACCGGCGTGTGGCCCGACATGACCGAGCACGGCTGGGAGAAGGACGAGTGGCCGCAGATCTTCGAGAAGGTGATGGCCGCGGACATCCTCGTCCTCGGCATGGCGATCTGGCTGGGCGAGAAGACCTCGGTCGCGACACAGATCGTCGAGCGCCTCTACGGCAACTCGCACCTGCTGAACGACGCGGGCCAGTACGCCTACTACGGGCGCACCGCCGGCTGCTTCGTCACCGGCAACGAGGACGGCGTCAAGCATTGCGCCATGAACACGCTGTACTCCCTCCAGCATCTGGGGTACGTCATCCCGCCGCAGGCCGACGCCGGATGGATCGGCGAGGCGGGGCCGGGGCCGAGCTATCTCGACGAGGGCTCCGGCGGCCCCGAGAACGACTTCACCAACCGCAACACCACGTTCGCGACGTGGAACATGCTGCACGTGGCGCGGATGCTGAAGGACGCGGGCGGCATTCCGGCGCACGGCAACCAGCGCACGGATTGGGACGCCGGGTGCCGCTTCGACTTCCCGAACCCGGAGCACCGCACCTAGGCGCGGTGCTCCTCAGCGGCCGAGCCGCACGAACACCCAGTCGCCGGCGTTCCCCGCGCCGTCGATGACCTGCACGTAGCGGGAGGCTTTGATGTTGCGGGTGGCGAAGCTCCTGGTGAACTTCATCGAGCGCACCTTGCGGCCGGGCACCTTGGCGACCCGCAGCTTCGCGAGGCCCGACGCGCCGTCGCTGGCCGCGATCTTGATCTTCCACAGGTCGCCGGCGAGGCGGTGCGCAACCGCCGAGCTCACCTGCGGAGGCACGACGTCAAGCAGGACATCGTCGGTGTAGGTGGCCAGCGGATCGGCCCCGGGACCGGTGAAGCGAACGTAGACCGCGGTGGCGCCGCCCTCGGTCGCCGGCGGCTCGAGGGTCCACGCATAGGTGTCGTCGCCGCGGATGGCGAGCGGCTGGGGCGAGGGGAAGGCGGGGTCGTTGCTGACGAGGATGCCGGTCGAATGGGGCGGGTCGTGGATCGTCAGCGAGGCGGCGAGCGAGGGCGCGTACGTCGCGCCGCCGTCGATCGTGACCCCCACGGTCCCGTCGCCCCGGGACGTCACGGCCACCGGGCCCGACGTCGCCATGGCCGAGCCACCGGCGTTGGCGGCGGTGACGCGGCAGCTCAGCGAGTGGCCGATGTCGGCCGCTTGGGCGACGTAGGAGGCCCCGGTTCCCGCCGCGGTCGCCCCGTCGCGCAGCCACGCATAGGAGTAGGTGGGGGAGTTCGACCACGCGCCCGGGCTGCACACGAGGGTCGTGCCCTCCACCGGCTGGCCGGTGATCGACGGCGCCACCGAGTTCGCCGGCGGTGGCGGAGGGGGCCCGACCGGGCCGCCGATCGCGTCGGCCATCCAGCGCACGTTGCCGTAGCTCGACCAGCGCTGAATCCGCTCGTTGCCGTTGTCGGCGATCCACAGGTCGCCCGCCAGGTCGGTTCCGTCCTGGCTGTGCACGTCCAGGGCCAGCGGCATGTCGAGCTTGCCGCGAGCGGTTCCGGTGCCTCCGAGATGGCGGTACTCCGTGAAGGCGTTGCCGGAATCGAGAAAGAGGATCTGGTCGTTTTGCGTGTCGGCGAGCATCACCTGCCCGCCGCCGTCGACGAACAGGTCGACCGGGGCAGCGGGCTCGTCGCTGCCGTGGGCCGTGACGTCCACCGTCTTGCGCAGGGTGAACTGGCCGGTGGAGGCGACCGCGAAGGTCTGAAGCTCGCCGGCCAGCGGCTCCGCCACGTAGAGCTGGGAGGTCGAGGTGCCCGGGCCCGGGCCGAAGGAGATCCCACGGAGGGCCGTGTCGAGGTCGATCGTGGCCGGGTTGCACGGCGCGCACCCGGCCGTGGCCGAGTAGGCGAGCAGCTCGTTCGCGCAGGGGTGGGCCACGAAGATCCACTTCCCGGTCACCTCCAAACCGCCGCGGTTCTCCGCGTCCGGGCTGATTCCCACTGAGCACGACGGCAGGGTTGCTCCCTTCATGTACGTGCCCGACCCGCTGAACTCCTGAAGCCGGAGGTTGTCGTCGAGCACCCACACGTGATCGCCCGGATCGACGGCGAGCGCGACCACGTCGCCGATCTGGCCTACAGCCGAGCCCGAGACCCCCCAGGCGGTGAGCGGCTTGCCGTCGGCGTTGTAGCGGGCGATGGGGCCCCCTCCGGGGTAGCCCACGTACGAGGTGCCCTGCCCGTTCTGCGCGATCGCAACGGGCCCGAGTGGATCGGCCGCCCACGACGGCGCCGCCGACGCCAGGACTAGCCCGGTGACGGCGAGGAGCGGGGCGATGTGGCGGCGGGGAGGGCGGAGGCGCATGCGGGCCATGCTTCGCTTGCAGGCGAAAGGTAGATCGACGGATAGACCTTCCCGCTTGACCGGCGGGTCCCTGCTCGCACGGCGCCTGCGGCTAAGCCGCCACGCACGATTTGCCGATGAAAAGACAGATGTTGGGCATGCGTAGGCTCGCGCCGGCCTCCGAACCGCTAACCGAGGCCGATCGCGCGGAAAGAATGAGGGTCATCGCATCGCTCTGCGGAGCGGCGACGGTGGCGATCGCGCTGGCGGGCCTTCTGGGTATTGCGCTGGACCGCGGCGCACTTCGCACCTTCGGATCCGGCAGCTCTCAGTTCAGGCTCATACCCGGGATCTGCTTCGCCGCCCTGGGCGCGCTGCTCGCCCTCCAGGCTCGCCGCGACTCGATCGCGTTGCGGCTCTTCGAGGGCCGCCGCAGCCAGGCCATCTGCAGCGCCGCGGGCTTGGCAACCGCCGTGCTGGGCCTGATCGCGCTCGTCGGGATCCTGGCCGGCGCCTACTCCATCGCGGCCGTGGGCGACGTGGCGCGGCTCTCCCTGCCCGCGGCGCTGTGCCTGCTCCTCTACGGGACCGGCGCCGCCCTCGCGTTCCCGGAGGGTGGCGTCCTGGCAGTCCTCGCGCGCGACGGAGCCACGAACTCGCTCGTTCGCCGCCTGCTGCCGATCCTCGTCGGCGTGCCACCGCTCCTGGGCTTTCTTCGCTGGCGCGGGCAGGCCGCGGGGCTGTACAGCACGAACACCGGGGTCGCGCTGCTGATCTTCGCGTTCATCGCAGCCGGCCTGGTGGCGATCTGGGTATCGGCAGTGGTGCTGGAGCGCGTCGAGCGCCGCCGCCGCGTCTCGGAGACGAAGCTCGGCGAGCGCACTGAGCTGCTCGAGGCGGTCCTCGACTCCGCGGGCGATCACGCGATCATCGGAACCGATCCTGAGGGCACCATCGTGCTCTTCAACTCCGGAGCCGAGCAGATGCTCGGCTACTCGGCAGACGAGGTCGTCGGCATCGCGACGCCCGAGCTCTTCCGCGACCCCGAGGAGCTCGCCAGGCGCGCGGCGGAGCTGGGGATGGAACCGGGGTTCGAGGCGCTGGTGGCCGGCGCTCGCGGGGGCGCGATCGAGACTCGCGAGTGGACCTACATTCGCAAGGGGGGCTCGAGGCTGTCGGTGAACGTCACCGTCAGCCCCATGCGCGAGCCGGACGGGCGCCTGGCCGGCTTCATCGGGATCGCCCAGGACGTCAGCGCGCTGCTGGAGGTGGAGGGCGCTCGCCACGAGGCCGAGCAGCAGTTCCGCCGTTCCTTCGACCACGCGCTCATCGGAATGCAGGTCTTCGACCTACAGGGCCGCTATACGAGGGTCAACGACGCCTTCTGCGAGATGGTCGGCCACTCGCGCGAATCGCTGATCGGGCTGTCTCACGAGCGGATCACGCATCCCGCCGACAGCGAGAAGGACGAGGAGTCGCTGGAGTCGATGCTGGCGGGCGAGGTCAGCTCCTGCACGCGCGAGAAGCGCTACCTCCACGCCGATGGGCGGGTCGTCTGGGCGGCGATCGGCATGTCGATCATCCGTGACGAGCGCGGCCGGCCGATGCACTTCGTCGGCCAGGTCCAGGACATCACCGAGCGGCGCTCCTACGAGGGCCAGCTGCGTTACATGGCCGACCACGACCACCTGACGGGCCTGCTCAACCGGCGCACCTTCGAGCACGAGCTGTCCGGCCACATCAACCGCATCGAGCGCTACGGGCGCAAGGGCGCGGTGCTGATGGTCGACCTCGACCACTTCAAGTACTTCAACGACACGCGCGGGCACAGCGCGGGCGACGCGCTGATCGTGCGCATCGCCCGGGAGCTGCAGTCCCGCCTGCGCGACAGCGACGTCGTCGCCCGCCTCGGTGGCGACGAGTTCGCGGTACTCCTGCCGGAGGGCAGCCGCAGCGATGCGGAGGTAGTCGCCGGCGATCTGCTCGAGCATGTGCGGGCCACGTCGCCCGGGGGAGGGCTGGGGGCGGGGAAGGGAGTCACAGCGAGCATTGGCATCGCATCCTTCGAGGAGTGCAAGGGGCTCACGGCGGACGAGATGATGGTCAGCGCGGACATCGCGATGTACGACGCGAAGGAGCACGGCCGCGACCGCATTGCCCACTACACCACCGAAGAGCACAGCGAGCCTCGGATCGAGAGCCACATGCGTTGGGCGGCCGAGATCTCCGACGCCCTGGCCGAGGGCCGCTTCGAGCTCGTGGCGCAGCCGATCGTCCCCCTGCGCGAGGAGGGCATGGAGCAGCTCGAGCTCCTGCTGCGGATGCGCGACCGCCACGGCGACCTGATCCCGCCCGGCTCCTTCCTCTACGTCGCCGAGCGGATCGGCCTGATCTCGCAGATCGACCGCTGGGTGGTCGAGCGCGCCATCGACTTCCTCGCCGCCGCGCGACGCAAGGGCCGGGACCTGCGGGTGGAGATCAACCTGTCCGGCCACACCATCGGCGACGAATCGCTGCTGGAGCTCATCCGCAGCAAGCTGAAGGCCTACGACCTGCCACCGGACCGCCTGGTCTTCGAGGTCACCGAGACCGTGGCCGTTGCCAACATCGCCCGCGCCGCTGCGTTCGCCCAGTCGCTGTGCGATCTCGGCTGCCGCTTCGCGCTCGACGACTTCGGCGCCGGCTTCGGCTCCTTCTACTACCTGAAGCACCTTCCCTTCGACTACCTGAAGATCGACGGCGAGTTCGTCAAGAACTGCGCGGTCGACGAGACCGACCGCATCCTGATCGCCTCCGTGGTGCAGATCGCGAAGGGGATGGGCAAGAAGACCATCGCGGAGTACATCGAAGACGCCGAAACGGTGAACACGCTCACCGATCTGGGCGTGGACTTCGGCCAGGGTTATCACCTGGGGCGCCCGGCGCCCGTCAGCCGCTACCTCGAGCCGGCGGAGCCGCTGCCCGAGCCGGCGAGCGTGCCCCGCTAGATTCACGGCGTGAGCGCCTACGAGCAGCTGGCCGGCCTCCCGGTCGCGGTCGAGGGATACGAGCTGGTCGACAACGACAGGGACCAGGGCCAGTGGACCCGCCCGTCGACGATCGTCCGCATGTACGGCTCGGGTCACGAGGGCATCGGCGAGGACGTCGCCTACGAGGACCTCGACCACATGGCGAATCGCGATCTTGGCCCTCGCTTCGACATCGCGGGCAAGCGCACGCTCGGCGAGCTGTGCGACCTGATCGGCTCAATCGACCTGTTCGAGGGGTCGCCACCCGCGCGCGAGGTCTCACGGCTTTATCGTCGCTGGTCGTATGAGTCCTCGGCGCTCGACCTCGCGCTGCGCCAGGGCGGGCTCAGCCTGGGCGAGGCGATCGGTCGCGAGCCGAAGCCGCTGCACTTCGTGTGCTCCACCCGCCTGTCCACCTTCGACGAGGGGTCGACTTCGTCCACCGACGCGATCCGCCGCCGCCTCGCCAAGTACCCGGGCCTCGAGTTCAAGCTCGACCCCGAAAACGACTGGACCGACGAGCTCGTCGCCGAGATTGCGGAGATCGCCGGGGTCAAGACGCTCGACCTCAAGGGTTACTACCAGGGGACCGTCGTCGAGGTACAGACCGACCCCGTGCTCTACCGCAAGGTGGCAGAGGCGTTTCCGGAGGCCTGGCTGGAGGATCCCGACGTAAACGACGAGACCCGCAAGGCGCTCGCCGATCACTGGGATCGCGTGACGTTCGACGCCCCCCTGCACAGCGTCGCCGACATCGAGGAGCTGGCCCCTCCGAAGGCGATCAACTCCAAGCCCTCGCGCTGGGGCTCCCTCTCCGAGCTCTTCGCGGTGTACGAGCACTGCGAGCGCAACGGGCTGGAGATCTATGGCGGCGGCCAGGGCGAGGTGGGCTGCGGCCGCGGCCAGATCCAGTACCTGGCCTCGCTCTTCCACCCCGACACACCGAACGACGTGGCGCCCGCGGGCTACAACGACCCGGCGGTCCCCGACGGCCTGCCCTCGAGCCCGATGAACCCGGCCCCGTCGAAGACGGGCTTTCGCTGGGGCGAGCAGGCGTAGACTCACGGGCCTGCAGGGGCTTCGCTCGGTTCGATTAGCGGCCTGCGCCACATTCACGCTGGCGTTGATTGGCCCTGCGCTCGCTACAGGCCGCGTCGAGGACCCGAGCGACGTTCACGGCCCGCTCGACATCAAGGAGTTCGGCCTCAGCCAGGGCGTCCACGGCCTGACGCTCTCGTTCTCGGTGGCCGGCCCCCTTCGTGGGCGCCGCCTCGCGGTGAGGCCCGGGCGCTTCCAGCGCCTGCCCGGTTCGCTGTGCGCCGCGGTTCGCCTGCGTGGCTCCAAGCACACCAAGCGCCTCTGCGCGGGACGCCGCCCCGGCGGCCCCTGGCAGCTCGGAATCCAGGTCCTCGGTTCCGCCGGCCGTGAACTGCGCCACCGCAAGATCACCCCGCGCGTGGTCAAGGCGACCAGGACGCACCTGCGCCTTCGCTTCGGCACCGGCGTCTCGGGGCTGGGGATCGGCCGCTACCGGATGCATGCCACGGGGGTCTGGAGCGGGCACCCCTGCGTCAAGGAGACCTGCCGCGACCGCGCACCCGATTCCGGCAGCCTGCGGCTGCGCGTCTACCCGCTGCGCCTGGCAGGCTGCCGGTTCGGCGGCATCGGCGAGGTGCACACCGGCCCGACCACGCCGAGGCGTATGGCCCTGACCTTCGACGACGGGCCGAGCGCCTACACCTCACATGTCGTGTCGATCCTGGCGAGCCACCATGCCCACGGCACCTTCTTCGAGATCGGCCAGGAGGTGCAGCACAAGGAGGCAGTGATGCGTTCCGTGATCGCGCATGGCGATGAGATCGGCGACCACAGCATGCACCACTCCCAGTACCCCTCCCGATCCGACATCGCCCAGACGGCACGCCTGATCAAGGGGGCCACCGGCTTCCGTCCCTGCCTCTTCCGCCCGCCCTACGGCGCTACCAACAGCGCCGAGACGGCCGTGGCCAAGTCTCTGCACATGAGCTCGATCCTGTGGGACGTGGACCCCGCGGACTGGTCGGAGCCCGGGTCCGGTGCCATCTACCAGCGCGTGGTCTCGCACGCCCATCCGGGCGGCATCGTCGTCATGCACGACGGTGGCGGCAACCGCTCGCAGACGGTGGCGGCGCTGCCCTCGATCATCGACAACCTCCGTTCGCGCGGATACAAGCTGGTCACGGTCTCCCGCCTGCTCGGCCAGAAGCCGGTCTACAAGCTCGACCGCTGAGCGAGGGCGCAGCCCGTCGCGCCGCGCGCGCGTCGCACACCCGCCAGACTTCTCGACATGACGACTGAGACAGCCACCGACCTCTACTCCATCCCCCAGGAGCTCCTCGACTTCCGCGACACGATCCGCGAGATCGCCCAGAAGGAGATCGCCCCCCGCGCCGGCGACATCGACCGCAGCGGCGAGTACCCCTGGGACATCCGCAAGCTGCTCGGCGAGCAGGACATCCTCGGCCTGCCGTTTGCGACCGAGTACGGCGGCACCGGCACCGGCACGCTGATGCTCCAGATGGCGGTTGAGGAGCTCGCGAAGGCCTGCGCCTCGAGCGCCCTGATCCTGATGGTCCAGGAGCTCGGCTCGCTGCCGATCCAGCTCTTCGGCTCCGACGAGCAGAAGGAGAAGTGGCTGCCGCGCCTCGCCAGCGGCGAGATCTCCCCGGCCTTCGCGCTGTCGGAGCCGGAGGCCGGCTCCGACCCGGCCTCGATGCGCACGACCGCCGTCGAGGACGGCGACGAGTGGGTGCATCAACGGCCAGAAGAACTGGATCACCAACGCCGGCATCGCCGACTACTACGTGGTCTTCGCCAAGACCGACCGCGAGACGAACCGGATCACCGCCTTCATCGTCGAGTCCGACCGCGAGGGGTTCGACCCCGGCAAGCTCGAGCACAAGCTGGGCATCAAGGGCTCGCCCACCGGTCAACCGACCTTCACCGACGTCCGCGTGCCGGCCGAGAACGTCGTCGGCGAGGTCGGCCGCGGGCTGTCGGTCGCGCTCGGGACGCTCGAGCGCACGCGCCTCGGCGCAGCGGCGCAGGCCGTCGGCATCGCCCAGGGATCGATCGACTACGCCGTGGGCTACGCCAAGGAGCGGATCGCGTTCGGCAAGCCGATCATCGAGATGCAGGGCCTTCAGTTCAAGCTCGCCGACATGGAGACGCGGACCGCCGCCGCGCGCGAGCTGCTGTACCGGGCGTGCGCCGCCGCCGACCGCAACGAGCAGGGCCTCGGCAAGCTCACCTCGATGGCCAAGCTCTTCGCCTCCGACACGGCCATGGCGGTCACGGTCGAGGCCATCCAGGTGCTCGGCGGCTACGGCTACGTCAACGAGTACCCCGTGGAGCGCATGATGCGCGACGCGAAGATCACCCAGATCTACGAGGGCACGAACGAGATCCAGCGGGTCGTCATCGCCCGGCACATGGCGGCCTGAGCCGCTCGGCTATCACACCGGAGTCGCGAACAGGGTGATGCCCAGAAGCACTCCAGCGAGAAGGGCAAAGCCGATTCGCTTCGCCTGATTGCCGGAGGTCCGCATCGCCACCAGCGACTGCAGGCAGTAATACGCCGCGAACGCCCTCGAGGCGACGACGACGAGCATGAACAGGTCGATGCTCCAAGACAGGGCGGTCACCGCGATCGCCGTCGCGATGTAGGGGATCTTGTGCCCGACCGCCGGGGAGAGGGTGCGGAGATTGCCGTGGGCGGCGACGGTGTCGGCGACGGCGGCGCTGAACTGGCTGAGCACGGCTCCGATCACCAGGGGCAGGGCGAGCGCGGGAACGGCGCGGTTGACGAGGTCGAGCAAATCGCTGTCGGGCGCCTTGCCGCTGGCGATCGCCATCAACGGCGTTGCAACGGCCACGAGCGAGATATAGACCGAGGTGGAGATCAGCTGTGAAGCACGCGAGGCCTGGACGCGGGTGGGGCGGTCATAGCGGTCGGCGAGATAGCGGACGGTCTCGAAACCCTGCACCGTGATGAGAACCCCGCCGAGCAGGAGGACGGTCTTCACCAGCGACTGCGAGGTGGCGGCCGGCACGGAGATCGACCCGACATCGTTGGCGAGCAGAGTTGTGCCGAGCATGGCCGTCAACGCCATCACGACCCCGAGGGTGATCCTCTCCATCGTGCTCAGGGCGCGGAAGCCCCGGGCGAGCCCGACCACGGCGATCAGCGTCACGGTCCCGGTCGTCAGCGCTCGCTCGGCGATCGCCGACGGCTCGGCCACGTAGGAGACCACGTACTGGGCCATGATCCGCAGGTAGAGGGCGACGGAGATGACGTAAGCGACGACGATCACCGCGTCGGAGAGCGTCTCGAGGCGACGGGTGGTGTCGTCGATCGACCCATCCTCGTGCATCTCCTCGACGACGAGGACGTTGTGGCGGATGGCGCTCCCAACCAGCCAGGCGAGAACGCACACCGCGCTCACCCCGATCAGCGCCGCCCCGCCGAGCGCCCGCTCGAGCACCGGGACGATGATCAGGAACCCGCTTCCGAAAATCGAGGCAAGGGGAGTGACGGTGGCTCGCAGCACATGGGCCGCGTAATCGCGGTCGAGCTTCACCCGGGCGACCTTAGCCAGGCGGTTTCGCGGTCGCCGTGCCGGGTGGCCGGGCTTTTGGCGCGGTCCACGGATGCGAGTAGCCTGGTTGCGTCAACCGTTCTTTTACAGGGAGAGCTCATATGTCTCGCAGGATTCTCGTGGCCGTGTGCGCGGCCGCATTCGGCCTCGTCGCGTTCGGTTCGGTCGCCGTCGCGTCGTCCACGTTCACGTCCCACGTCAAGCTCCAGGATGCGCAGCAGGACCCGAACAACGCGGACAAGACGATCTTCACGATGAAGGTCAACTCGGACCAGCGGAACTGCGTCAAGGCACGCACCGTCACGTTCGCCGAGCGCAAGGCCGGGACCAACAAGCCGTTCGTCAAGGTCGCCGCGGGGAAGACCGACGGCGACGGCAAGGTCGTCAAGAGCATCGGCACGAAGAACTTTCCCGACGTGAAAGTCACCGCGATCAAGAAGACCTTCGGCAAGCCTTCTCACAAGAAGACCTGCCTGCCCAAGTCCACGATCCTCACCGCCAACTAGCCCGACTGGTAGGCGCACGCCTGCGGGCGGCGGGGCTGGGAGTCAGCTCCGCCGCATCCGCAATGCGGCAGGCCGAAGCGGGAGCGACGGGACTCGAACCCGCGGCCTCCGGCGTGACAGGAGCGACCAGGAAGCCCCCTCAGACAGGCCAAAAACCGCATTCCCAAGCGGAATGATCCACCTGCCACCCGACTTCTCGTAACACCCACGGATGCCGCAGTTTGCGGACGATTGTCCGGGGTTTGGGCAGTGCTGCCCAGGGGTGGTGCAGCGAATCGGTTGAGATCGCAATGGAAAGCGCAATCCCGCTCACAACCCGCACTCCTGGGATACGGTACGAGTATGCAGAGGCTTCACGGTCGTAGGCCGCAAATTGCCGCCGTGGCCGTCGGCGCCGCTTTGCTGTGCACAGGGATCGCCGCGGCGAAGCCGGGCGGCCCTGGCTCGCTCGACAAAAATTTCGGGCAGAACGGGCACGTGAGTACCAGATTCGGCGGCCCGATGGCGAACGCGACCGACGTCGCCGTTGACTCGAGGGGGCGAACGGTCGCCGTCGGCTGGACGGTATCTGTCGGTGGGCACGAGAGCATCGCCGTGGCCCGCTACACACCCTCCGGAAAGCTCGACCGCTCGTTCTCCGGCGATGGAAAGACCACGCTCGACGTCGTCGACCCGGTCCCGGGCTACACGTTCGACACCGCATCTGCAAACGCGGTCGCGATCGATTCGAAGAATCGTGTCGATGTCTGCGGCACCGCGGCCATCGACACGCCCCTTGACGCCGACTTCGTCGTCGCGCGCTTCAAGGCAAACGGACAGCTCGACAGCTCGTTCGGCGACTCCGGAGTGCAGACAACCGGCTTCTCTTCGAGCTCCGACAACTGCACCGCCCTGGCAATCGAGCACGACGGTCGTCTCGTCGCCGGTGGAACCACCGACTACGGCTCGACGGTCGCGGTGGCGCGCTACACGGCCGCAGGACAGCTCGATTCGGGCTTCGACGGCGATGGCAAGCAGACCACGCCTTATCCCGCGCCCGGAGGTTATTCGCGAGTCGCACTGGGTATCGACTCCAAGCAACGCATCGTCGTCGCCGGCACGGAGAGCAACGGCGCCAACAGTTCGTCGAGCATCATCGTGCGCTACCAGGCGAACGGCTCTCTCGACCACGCGCTCGCCGGTACCGGCTACAAAGAAGTCAAGCTGGCAAATTCTGCGAAGGTCGTCGGAAGCGCGATCGGCGCCCTTCAGATCGACTCCTCCGGCCGTTACCTGGTAACAGGCTACGTCGACCACACGGGAGCTCCGGAGGGCCGGACCGTCGTCGCCCGAATCAAGCCGAGCGGCAAGCTCGATCATTCGTTTGCGGGCGACGGCAGCGTCGTCCTGAACGATGGGAAGTCAGGCTCCAGCGGCGAGGACGTTGCGCTCGACCACGGTGACGTCATCGTTGTCAGCGCCTCATACCCAGAGTTTCGCCTCTACCGCTTCACCGCAAGAGGCAAACGAGATTCGAAATTCAACAGCCACGCAGCGCGCTTTGCGGCTGGAGCCAAATCATCTGCCGGCGGCCTCGCGGTCGGCCCGGCTCGCAAGTACGTGGTCGGTGGCCAACTTTCGCGTCCGAATAGCGCGAAGATCGCCCTCGCTCGCTTTCTCGGCGCCGGCCGGTAAGAAGCCTCAAGCACGCCCCCGCGGCGATCCTGGCGCCGTTGCACGGTACGTGGCGGCGGCGTCGAAGGTGGTCGGCCGTTTCCGGCTGAGCAATGGGCCAGGAGGTTGTGAGTCGCCGCCGTCAGCCGCCATTCGGCGCGGCATGCGGCTAAGCCGCGGCGCGAGAACCTCCCGTGCCGTCCTCTACTCCGCGATCAAGCGGGCGAACGAGGCGCTTGTGGCCGAGGGGAAGCCCCCTTGTCCGATGGCATCACGTTCCACTCGCTGCGCCGCACCTACGCCGCTCTGCGGGCTGAGCTCGGTGAACACCCGGCGGTCACTGCCGTGCAGATGGGCCACCGCGACCCGCGGATGACGCTGCGGGTCTACACCGACCTGACGCAGACGCGGCGGCGCACGCGGCTCGGAGGCCTGCTCGGTGACGCTGATTGGGCAGGAACGGGCAGGGAACCCGTTTCGCCGGATGCCAGGGGCGTCCAAGACCCCCGCGTAGAAGCACCCGAAGCCGCCTCATTTGCAGGCAGTTCCGTAGACGGGAGCGACGGGACTCGAACCCGCGGCCTCCGGCGTGACAGGCCGGCGCTCTAACCAACTGAGCTACGCCCCCAGTGAAGGGGTCGGGCCCGCCGGGCCCGCCTGACGCATTCTAGGGAGGGGTAGGGTGGCGGGCCATGCGACTGGTCACCTACCGAAGTGGCCGCGGAGACCGCGCGGGGCTGCTCGACGGCGACGGCGTCATCGACGCCTGGGACGCGCTCGGCGACGGGGGCGAAAGCGTTCGCGACCTCCTGAGCGCGGGCCGGCTGGGCGACGTCGCCGGCGCGCGGGGCGAGGCCGTCCCCGCCGCCTCGGTGGAGCTGCTGCCGCCGGTCCCGGACCCACCGAAGATCGTCTGCATCGGGCTCAACTACGCCCGGCACGCCGCCGAGACGGGCATGGACCCGCCGGCCCGACCCACCTTCTTCGCCAAGTTCGCGAACGCGCTGGTCGCGGACGGCGCGACCGTGAAGCTCCCCGCGACGAGCGACAAGGTCGACTACGAGGCCGAGGTCGCCTTCGTCATCGGCACGCGGGCGAAGGACGTCTCGGCCGCCGCCGCGCTCGATCATGTGGCCGGCTACACGCTGCTGAACGATCTCTCGGCGCGTGACCTGCAGGGCGCCACGCCGCAGTGGATGCCGGGCAAGGTCTTCGACGGCTCGGCTCCGTGCGGGCCCGCGCTCGTCACCGCCGACGAGGTGCGGCACGACGCGATCTCCTTCAGCCTCACCCTGAACGGCGAGGAGATGCAGGCCTCGGCGACCGACGACCTGATCTTCGGGGTGCCCGAGCTGGTCGCCGACCTCTCGAGCCTCATGACCCTCGAGCCGGGCGACATCATCTCGACGGGCACGCCGTCCGGCGTCGGCCTCGGCCGCAACCCGCACGTCTGGCTTCGGCCGGGCGACGAGGTCGTGATCAGCTCGCCGCAGCTTGGCGAGCTGCGAACGACTCTGGCCTAGGCACCACCTGCCGCTGCGAGCCGAAGCTCGCGACCAGCACGAACGGCAGGAACCAGCAGACGTAGAAGTAGAACCAGTGGGTGGCGCCCAGCTGCGTCGCGATCGTGACCGCGGCGGCGAGCGCGGCGACCTGCACCGAGCTGCGGCTGCGCGGGTAGAACGCCACGCCCACGGCCAGCGCGACGGCGCCGGCGCGGACGATTGGCTGAAGCGGGTGCAGCGACGGCGCCAGCCCCCACACGCTGAAGGGCGAGCTGCGGGAAGCCTGGTAGCCGAAGGTGCGGTCGTAGACGTCGCCGACGCCGCCGGGCGGGATGAAGGGCGCGAAGGCAACGACCAGGACCAGCACGAAGGCAGCGCCGAACACCAGCCAGTCGCGCACGCGCCGCTCGCGTCCCGAAGCGAACAGGGGTGCCAGCGCGGCGGGCCCGAGCTTTGCGGCCGTGGCCAGCCCAACCATCACGCCGCGCCCGGCGGGTGAGGCCAGCGCAAGCATCGCGCCGACGGACAGCAGGGCGACCAGGCCGTCGTTGGCGTTTGCGTTCATCGCGTAGAGGGTCCACGGGCAGGCGAGCCAGGCGAAGGCCAGGGCGATCCCGAGCGAACGCCCCTCGATGCCGGCGCGAAGGCGGCGGCCGAGGGCGAGCAGGCCCAGGGCCGTGAGCAGGTCGAAGGCGATGGCCGCCGCGTGCGCGGCCGGCACCGACCCCCAGGTCCCGTGCCAGGGCCAGGCCAGCTCGAAGGGGACGTAGGCGAGGTAGTTGAAGGGGCCGTAGACGTCGCCGCGGATGTCGATGCCCGGTGAGAACCCGCCCGCGTAGAGATCCTGGCCGTGGGTGATGTGGTCGGCCCCGATGACCCCGGCGACGCCGATGTCGATCACGTGCGAGTCGACGACGTTGAGCGCGATCCTCGCGGCCGCCAGGGCCACCGCTCCCCACGCCAGCCAGCGGATCGGGATCGCCGGGACCACCGGTCCCTCGCGCTCCCGGGGCCAGATGCCGGCGATCAGCATCCGCAGCAGGAAGTAGCCGAGCACCGGATAGGTGAGCGGCACCGAGGTGGTGATCTCGCCCCGGTTGAAGAAGAAGAGGGAGATCCCCAGCCCCATCAGCACGAGCAGGTCGGCGTGCAGCAGCCGCAGCGGGCGACGGGGGTCGAAGAAGGGCAGGACGAAGAGGAGGCTCAGCAGGAGCCACACGTAGGGCGCGTTGACGGCCTGGGCGACCGCGCCGCTGTATCCACGGGCAAGCGGGGTGCCGAGCTGCTGGTTATGCCAGGCGCCCAAGACCTGGCCGGTGGCGTCGACGACGATCGCCTCCGCCACCTTCTCCCCGGACGAATCGCGAAAGTCGACCTGCCACTCGTTGGGCCCGCGTTCGACCGCAACCGCGTCGAGCGGGCCCTCGGCCTCCTCGGCGTCAACGGCAGGCGCCCGCAGTGCGATCCCGATCGCCTGGAGGGCGTTGAGCCGAAAGCCCGCCGGGGCTCGGTCCTGTGAGGGCGGGCGCACCAGCGGCGGCGGCTTGGAGCCGCCAAACGGGGGCTCGTTCGCGAGGTCCTCCGCGGCGCCCGCCGCCGCCGGCGAGATCGCAAGCGCGGCGAGCCCGGCGACGAGAGCGGTGCACAGGCGGGGCATCGGCGGGCGAGACTAGAGATCCGACGGCGCTCCACGTGCGTAGGTAGTCCACGAATGGACTCGACTCGCTCCAGGATCGCCGTCGTCGGCGGTGGCGTCTCCGGCCTGACGGCGGCCCACCTGCTTGCCCCTCGGCACGACGTCGTCCTCTACGAATCGGCGCCGCGAGCGGGCGGGCACGCCAACACCGTCGAGGTCGACGACCCACGCGGGACCCTCGGCGTCGACACGGGCTTCATCGTGCTCAACGACCGCAACTACCCCCGCTTCGAGGCGCTCCTGGACGAGCTCGGCGTCGCGACCCAGCCATCCGCTATGGGGATGTCGATGGCGACGCCCGACGGCGCCTTCGAATTCGCCAACACGAAGCGGGGCCTGTTCGCGCAGCGTCGCCGTCTCGCCGATCCGCGCTTCCTGCAACTGATTCGCGACCACCTGCGCTTCTGTCGCGACGTAGCTCCGCTCATCGGCCGCGCCGATGCCCCGTCGGTCGCCGAGTTCCTGCGCGACGGCGGCTACTCCGACTGGTACGTGAACCGCGCGATCGTCCCGCAGATCGCGGCGGTGTGGTCCACCGACCCCGCCCAGATGGAGACGTTTCCGGTCGGGTTCCTGGCGGAGTTCCTCGCCAACCACGGCCAGCTGCGCCAGAGCTCTCGCCCGCGCTGGCGCACCGTGCTGGGTGGCTCGCGCCGCTACGTCGAGGCGCTCACCGGCCGGCTCGGCGGCCGCGTCCGCTGCGGCGCGGCGGTGCGGCGCATCACGCGGCTGCCCGGAGCGGTGGCGGTGGAGGCCGACCGCTGCGAGACCGAGCTGTACGACGAGGTCGTCATCGCCTCCCACTCCGATCAGGCGCTCGCGATGCTCGCGGAGCCGACCGAGGCAGAGCGCAGGGTTTTGGGGGCCATTGCCTATCGGCCCAATCGCGCGGTCCTGCACACCGACTCCTCGCTCATGCCGCAACGGCGGCGCGCGTGGGCCAGCTGGAACTTCCATCTCGCCGGCGGTCCGCCCGGGCGCTCCTCGCTGACCTACTGGATGAACAACCTCCAGAAGCTCGACGCCGAGCACGACTACTTCGTCACGCTGAACATGGAGGAGAGGATCGACCCGGCACGCGTCCTCGGAACGTTCGATTATTCCCATCCGGTGATCGATCACGCCGCATACGCCGCGCAGCGCCGGTTCGAGGAGGTATCGGGCCGGGATCGTGTCCACTACTGCGGCGCCTACTGGCGCTGGGGCTTCCACGAGGACGGCTGCTGGAGCGCCCATCGCGCCTGCGCTCCGCTGCTTGCGGCAAGCCGGCAGCCGGCGATGGAGCTGGCGGCGTGACAGCGTCGGCGATATGAACCACTCGCGGACGGCTTCGCCGTCCTTACCTGCTGCTTTCGGGGCAAAGCCCCTGACCCAACCGATGGCTAGCGCCATCTATACCGGCTGGGTCAGGCACCGCCGGCGGGAGCCCGAGCACGAGTTCCGCTACCGGCTCTTCCTGCCATACCTCGACCTCGACGAGCTGCCCGAGGTCCTGGACCCGTTCGCCCTGTGGTCCGCGCGCCGTCCCGCTCCCGCGTGGTTTCGCCGCTCCGACTTCCTGGGCGACGTGCAGCGCCCACTTGCCGACTGCGTGCGCGAGAAGGCCGCCGAGGCGGGTGCGGAGGCGAGCGGCCCGGTCCGGCTGCTGGCGAACCTGCGCTACCTGGGGCACTCCTTCAACCCGGTCTCCTTCTACTTCTGCTTCGACGAGGCGGGGGAGAGGGTGCGCTCCGTCGTCGCCGAGGTCACCAACACCCCGTGGGGAGAGCGCCACGCGTACACGATCGGCCACGCCGGCGACGGGCACGTGATCACCGGCAGCCTCGAGAAGTCCTTCCACGTCTCGCCGCTGATGGGCATGGACCACACCTACGGCTGGCGCACGACGACGCCCGGAGACGAGCTCGTCGTCCATATCGACTCGACGAACGAGGGGGAGCCGGCATTCGACGCCACGCTCTCCCTGCGCCGCCGCGAGCTCTCGCCCGCGCTGATGCGGCGGGTCCTGCTTCGATATCCGGCGATGGGCATGCGCATATCGGCGCTCATCTACTGGCAGGCGCTGCGCCTGCGCCTGAAGGGCGCCCCGTACCACCCGCACCCGGGCCGGTCGGCCGCCGAGGCCCGATGAACCGCGCCGGCGTCGCCAAGAAGGTCGTCGAACGGATCCTGGGCGGCCTGCGCTCCGGGCAGGTCGAGGTGGTCGAGAACGGCAGGCGCCGCGCCTACGGCCCCCCGGACGCGGAGCTGCGGGCCGAGGTGCGCATCAACGACCCGCGGGCCTGGGAGGCGGCCCTGCGCGGCAGCGCGACCTGGGGAGCCGGCTATGTCGACGGCCTGTGGGACACGGACGACCCGGTGACGCTCACCCGGATCGCCGCGCGCGAGATCCCGCGCTTCGATCGCCTTCGCAACCGCGTCCAGCCGATCGTCGGGCCGTTGCAGCGGCTCGCGCGGCTCGTTCCCCGCAACACCAGGCGCGGCGCGGTGCAGAACATCGCCGCCCACTACGACCTTGGCAACGAGCTCTTCGCGAGCTTCCTCGACGAGCGGATGATGTACTCGTGCGCGCTCTTCGAGGGCCCCGGCGCGACCCTCGAGGAGGCCCAGCTCGCCAAGCTCGAGCGCGCCTGCGATCGGCTGCGGCTCGGGCAGGGCGACGAGCTCGTGGAGATCGGCACCGGCTGGGGCGGAATGGCGATCCACGCGGCGACCGAGAGAGGCTGCCGCGTCACGACGACGACGATCTCCAAGGAGCAGTACTCGCTGGCCCGCGAGCGGGTGCGCGGCGCCGGCGTCGGCGACCTCGTCACCGTGCTCGACTCCGACTACCGCGATCTCCGGGGCGAGTTCACCAAGCTCGTCTCGATCGAGATGATCGAGGCCGTCGGCTGGCAGTACTTCGACGACTACTTCCGCAAGTGCTCCGAGCTGCTGCGCCCGGACGGCGTCGCCTTCCTGCAGGCGATCATCATCGACGACCGTGCCTACGAGATCGAGAAGGGCTCCAAGAGCTTCGCCAACACCCACATCTTCCCCGGGGGCTGCCTGCCCTCGCTCGGGATCATCGGCGAGCGGGTCTCGCGCGTGACCGACATGAGCGCCATCTGGCACGAGGACATCAGCGCCCACTACGTGCGCACGCTCCAGCTGTGGCGCGAGCGCTTCGAGGCGAGCTTCGGCCGCCTGCGCGCACACGGCTACGACGAGCGCTTCCGCAGGCTGTGGCGGTTCTACCTGTGCTTCTGCGAGGCCGGCTTCGCCGAGCGGCGGATCCGCGACGTGCAGCTGCTGCTGGCCAAGCCGCAGTGGCGCGGCGACGCCCTGGCCTCGGCCACCGCGATCTCCCGGCCGGCGGCCGGCGCGTGAGCGCGACAACGCTGAGTCACACCCGCGCGGGCGCGGGCCCGGCGCTGTTGCTCGTCCACGGCTTGGGCGGCAGCCAGGTGATCTGGCGCCCGGTCTTCGACGCCCTGGCCGCCGAGCGCGACGTCGTGTCGGTGGACCTGCCCGGCTTCGGCGGGTCCACTCCCTTGGAGGAGGCCCCGACGGCGCAGGCGCTGGCGGGCGCGGTCACCCGCTTCTGCGATGAGCTGGACATCGAGCGCCCCCATGTCGCGGGGAACTCGCTCGGCGCCTGGGTCGCGCTCGAGATGGCGAAGGCTGGAGGCGCCGCCTCGGTTGCGGCGATCTCGCCCGCGGGCCTGTGGCGGCGGCCGCTGGGGCCCCGCACCCGCGACACCCACGGAATCGCCAACCGGCTGCGCCCGCTCGTCAACGGCCTGCTGCGCACCTCGCGCGGCCGCGCGCTGGTCCTCAGCAGCACGATGGCGAGCCCGGAGAAGGTCCCCGCGCGCGACGCGCAGGATCTGGTGCGCTCCTATTTGGCATCAGCCGGCTACGCCGCCGCCAACGACGAGATGCGCCGCTCGGTGTTCGACGACCAGGGCCGGATCGAGGTTCCCGTCGCGATCGCCTGGGGCGAGGCCGACCGCATCGTCGGCCCTCCCAGCTCAGCGCGCGTGCCGCCCGGCGCGACGCTGACGTCGATGCCCGGATGGGGCCACACGCCGATGTGGGACGACCCCGAGGGCGTGGTCAGGTTCCTGCTCGCGGCGAGCTCCGGTCGCCCATAATCCCCGCGGGCGGTTAGCTCAGTTGGGAGAGCGACGCGCTTACACCGCGTAGGTCGCCGGTTCGAGCCCGGCACCGCCCATCGAACCCCCTTCTGGGCGTTGCCCATTGCGGACGAATGGTCCGGCCGTTCGGGAGTAGCCGATCCGTTGTAGTCTCGCGAGCGGGAACCAACCAGGAGGAATCGACGCATGGGATTCATGGATCGAATGAAGGACGCCGCATCTCAGGCGTCCCAGATGACGAAGAGCGCCGGCGAGTCGATGTCACCGCAGGGAATGACCGACGCCGCGACGTACCGAGACCGCGCGATCAAGCTCAACCAGTCGGGCGTGAACATGCCGGCCACGATCAAGGCGATGAGCGAGACGGGCAAGACCGACATGGGAGGCGGCAAGGAGATCGCCTTCGACGTCGACGTCCGCCCGGCCGACGGCCCGGCCTACGACAACACCTTCACGCAGTCGATGCAGGCGAGCGTGCTGGAGAGCCTCCAGCCGGGCGCCGAGATCACCGTGCGGGTGGACCCCGACGACAAGACCTCGATGCTCTTCTGGGGGATGGCGAGCTAGCTCGCCGGCCGCTCAGACGCGGCGCCCAACCGAGCGCGCGGCGGCCTCGCCGGCTGCGGTGTCCCTGATCTGCCCGCCGAGGCCACGCTCGGCGATCGCCTCGACGGTCGCGGCGTCGATCTCGGGCGCCACCCTGCGCAGGTTCGGGCCGGCCACGGGGCCCAGCATCGCGCGCAGGCGGTAGAGGCTGCGGACGATTCCCGGAGCGATGATCCGCGGCGAGCGCTTGGCGATGCCGCGGACCAGAGCCTCGACGGCCTCGTCGACCGAGATCACCTTCTTCACCGGCCAGCGCATCGAGTCGCGCAGCACCCTGAACGCCGGCTGCTCGCGCTCGCCGCCGATGAGCAGGTCGGTGGCGATCCAGGAGAAGTAGGCGACCCCAACGTCGACGCCCAGGTCGGCCAGCTCCATCGCGCAGGACGTCGCCCAGGGCCTCCGTGCCGGCCTTGCTCGCCGCGTACGCGCCGAGGCCGGGCGGCGGCAGGATCGCCGACAGCGATGCGACGAGCACGAGGTAGCCGCGCCGCTCCTCGAGCGCCGGCAGGCAGGCGCGCACCGTGCGAAAGGTGCCGCCCAGGTTCACCCGCAGCTGGGCGTCGAAGGCGGCGAGGTCCAGGTGGCGCAGCGAGCCCGCGGTCGCGAACCCGGCGTTGGCGACCGCGACGTCGATGCCGCCGAACCTGCTGACGGTGGCGTCCACCGCGGCCTCCAGCGAGTCCATGTCGGTGATGTCGGCGCCCAGCGGCAGCGCCGAGTCCCCGATCTGGGCGGCGACCCTCTTCGCCGCGTCGTGGTCGACGTCGACCAGCGCGACGCGAGTATCCGATCTGCGCGAGGCGCTTGGCGAGCCCCGCCCCGATGCCGTTGCCGGCACCGGTGATGAACGCGACCCGGTCCGCCATCAGGGGACGGGCCCGATCTCCATGCCCAGCCGCTTGTAGGCGGAGGCCGAGTAGGCCGCGCGGCGGGCATGCAGAACCGGGTCGTCGGAGAGCTCGATCCCGTCGGGGACCCGAGTGGGGTCGAAGACCTCGATGTGGCCGTCGCCCTCGGGGTCGTCGACGGGCGAGGTGATCTCCAGCCTGCCGGCCTCCACCGCCTCGCGGTCGCCGGGCCACACCGCCGTAGGGTCGTCGATGGGGTCGTCGGCGCCCGCCAGCGTGATCACCAGGTCGAAGGAGATCGGGCCCCGCGCCAGGCGTTCGCGGAGGTCGTCGAAGAGGTAGTCGCGGCCCCTGGCTGCGGCCTCGTCGTCGGAGATCCGCTGCTCGTCCCCCTCCGGGCGCCAGCGGTAGCGGCCCCACCTGCCCTCTCCCTCCGCGTCGAGGAAGCGAAACGAATGGGGCGAGAAGTAGGCGAGCGTGGCGAAGCTCTCCGGGGGCTCGGCGCCCATGGTCGCGGCAACCGCGGTCTGCGCCTCCGGGTGCGCGCCCAGGAATTCCCCCAGGGCCTGCATGTCGACCTCGCCGGTCTCCGGATCCGGCACGCGCAGGCGCATCAGCTCCAGGAACTCCTCGGGGGTCCGCACGATGAACGCCGGAGTCGTGGTGGCGAGGATGTCGCACTCCCCGCCCTGCGGCGGGCGCAGCTTCACCGCCAGGCCTCGCGCCTCGCGGCCGGCGTCGCTGGAGCCGGGGTCCCCGCCTCCGTTGGAGAGTCGCACGAGTGCCGGGACGGCCGGCCCGGCGAAGATCGCGGCGCGGCACAGGTCGGTCGCCGCCGGCGACGGCGTGAAGGTCGCCTCGCAGAAGGCGCCCTTGGCGTGGAGCGCGCGGCGCCCGTCGTGCGCGCCGAACAGAGCATTCGCTGCCTCGACGAGCGCGGTGGCGGTGGTCGGGTCGGGGGCGGCCACGAGGAGACGGTATCCGACCGCTACCGTGAGCGACATGGACCTGGGACTCGAGGGACGAGTGGCGCTCGTCATGGGAGCGTCGAAGGGAATCGGCAGGGGCATCGCCGAAGCGCTCGGTCGCGAGGGAGCCCGTGTGGCCCTCGCAAGCCGCTCGCTCGACGCCCTGGAGGAGGCGGCGTCGGAGATCGGCAACGGCGCGATCGCGCTGCACGCGGACTCGGGCGACCTCGACCGCATCGCCGCCCTTCCCGGCGAAGTCGCCGACAGGATGGGCGCCCCCGTCGAGGTGCTCGTCGTCAACACCGGCGGCCCGCCGACGGGAACCGCCCTGGCCAACTCCCCAGAGGAATGGGAGGGGGCGCATCGCACCCTTCTTCTTGCCCCCCGGGCCCTGATCGAGGCAGCGCTGCCCGCCATGCGCGAGCGCGGCTTCGGGCGCATCGTCAACGTCGGGTCGTCGTCGATCCGCGAGCCGATCCCCGGCCTGAACCTCTCCAACAGCTACCGCATGGCCGCGGCCGGCTACTTCAAGACGCTGGCCCGCGAGGTGGCGGGCGATGGCGTGACCGTCAACACCGTCGCCACCGGCCGCTTCGCCACCGACAGGCTTGCCTCCAACTGGGGTTCGTGGGAGGAGATGGAGCGCGGGGCGGCCAAGGACGTGCCCGCGGGGCGCCTCGGCGAGCCCGCCGAGTTCGGCGACCTCGTCGCCTTCCTGTGCTCCGAGCGGGCCGCCTATCTGACCGGCGCGGTCATCCCCCTCGACGGCGGCCTGCTGCGCTCGAACTAGGCGCTCTGAGCCGCCGCGCGGCCGATGCCGCCGCGGCGGGCGACGATCGCGATCCACACGGCGCTCGCGATCATCATCGCCACGCTCAGGAGCTGCGCCTGGGTGAGGCCCAGCGCCTCCTCGGAATTGCGGCGGATGAACTCCACTCCGAAGCGCTCGAGCCCGGCCAGGAACAGGTAGATCGCGAACAGCACTCCGGGCCGGTAGCGGTGGCGAAGGCGCCACAGCAGGTAGGCGACCAGGCCCATCGCGAGCGTCTCGTAGATCGGCGTGGGGTGGACGGTCTGGTGGGTCGGCACGGTGCCGTTGGGATAGGACATCGCCCACGGCCCGTCCCAGGGCTTTCCGTAGTCACCGTCGCCCGAGAGCTGGCAGCCGATCCTGCCGATCGCGTAGCCCAGCGCCAGCGGCGCTGCGCACAGGTCGAGCAGCGTCGCGTCGAACATCCCGCGCCGCCAGGCCCAGATGCCGACGCCGATCGCGCCGCCGATGGCGCCGCCGTACCAGACGAGCCCCGCCCCCGAGAAGAGGTTTCCGAGCAGGTCGTTCTTGACGTCGGAGTAGTTCTCGACGATGAAGTCCAGGCGCGCGCCGATCACGCCGCCCGCGATCGCCGCGAGCGAGATCTCATATGCCCAGTCCGGCGGCCGGCCGAGCTCGCCAAGCCGCCGGGCCACCAGCCCGCCGGCGGCGAGGAACGCCGCGGCGAACGAGATGCCGAAGGTCTGAAGGGTCAGCCCGCCGATGTGGATCTCGGGAAGCAAGAGCGGCTGAGGCTACCGCCCCACCAAGAACGTCCCTCACCGATGGCTATACGGGGTAGTGAGGGACGTTCATCGGTTCAGGTAGCCCCGGCGGGAGTCGAACCCGCGTCGCTCGGCTTGAAAAGCCGGCATCATCACCGCTAGACCACGGGGCCAGGCAGCCAGTGTAGGAAGTGGATTTCGCTCGACGGGCCTACCCGACGAGCAGCTCGAGCAGGGCCTTCTGGGCGTGCAGGCGGTTCTCGGCCTGGTCGAACACCGCCGAGCTCGGCCCGTACAGCGCGCCCTCGGTGATCTCCTGGCCGGGATGCGCCGGCAGGCAATGCAGGACGATGGCCTCGGGCCTCGCCTGCGCCAGGAGCTCCTCGCTCAGCCGGTACGGGTCGAGGTCGCGCAGGCGCTGCTCGGCGCTGTCCTCGTCGCCCATGCTCACCCACACGTCCGTGTAGAGGGCGTCGGCCCCGGCGACGGCCTCGGCCGGGTCGCCCGTCTGCGCCGCGGCGACGCCGTCCTCCAGCCGGTAGCCGTCGGGCGCCGCCACCACGACCTCGACGCCCACGGCGCGCCCCAGCAGTGCGAGCGAGCGGGCGACGTTGTTGCCGTCGCCCAGATAGGCCACGCGCAGGCCGTCCAGCCGGCCGAACCGCTCGCGCAGGGTCTGCAGGTCGGCGAGCGCCTGGCAGGGATGGTGGACGGGCGTGAGGCCGTTGATCACCGGGACGCCGGCGCCCGCGGCGAGCTCGTCCACCGTCTCCTGCGAGCCCGAGCGGATGACGATGCCATGGACGTAGCGGGAGAGCACCCGCGCGGTGTCGGCGATCGACTCGCCCCGCCCGAGCTGCATCTCGTCGGCGCGCAGGGGCAGCGGGCTTGCGCCCAGCTCGCTCACGCCGACCTGGAAGGAAACCCTCGTGCGGGTCGAGGGCTTTTCGAAGAAGAGCGCGACGGTGGAGCCGGCGAGGCTGTCGGCGCCCACCCCCGAGGCCCGGCCGGCCTTCAGCTCGTCGGCGCGATCGAGGAGCGAGGAGATCTCGCCGCCGTCGAGCTCGGTGCCGGTGAGCAAATGTTGGGCCATTCGAGGCGGGGGATGATAGGCCCGTGCAGATACACGCCCTCACCTGGAACCTCTTCCACGGCCGGGACTTCCCCCCGGACCCGGCGCTGCGCACGCTGCGCTCGCGGCTGACCGGTCGCGCGGAAGCCAACGCGACGCACCTTGGCGTCAACCGCGACCTGCTCGGCGACTTCGCGCGCATCCTCGCCGGCGCCGAGTGGGACCTGGCGCTGCTGCAGGAGTGCCCGCCGCGCTTCGCCGGGCCGCTTGCCCGGGCGACCCAAGCCCGGAGCCATCGCGCCCTCACCTCACGCAACTGGCTGCTGCCCCTCACGCAGGCGATCGCCAGGCACAACCCGGACCTGATCGCCAGCTGGGAGGGCGGCAGCAACCTCACGTTGGTCCGGGGCGACTCCATCGCCGAGCGTCGCGCCGTCGTCCTGCGCCGCCGGCCCGAGCGGCGGGTGGCTGCGCTCACCCGCCTGGCCTCGGGGCTCTGCGTGGCCAACCTCCACGCCAGCGGCCCGGACCGTCTGGCCGCCCCCGAGGTTCGGGCGGCGGCCGAGGCCGCCGCCGGCTTCGCCGGTGACGCTCCCCTGCTTCTCGGCGGCGACCTCAACCTGCGTCCGTCCTCGTCGATGCTCTTCGCCGAGCTGGAGGCCGGCCACGGCCTGCGGCCGGCGACCTCGCCGGACTCGATCGACCACCTGCTCGCGCGCAACGCGACGGTGGTCCAGCCTCCTCGCGCATGGGAGCCCGAGCGCCGCGAGGTGCGGGAGGACGGCCGGGCGATCCGGCTCTCCGACCACGCCCCCGTCGAGGCGGTTTTCGAGTGGATCGCTGCATCCGGGCGTGCGAAATCGGGGAGACCGGTGGCCGAAGACGGTCGCGGGGGATAGGCTGCGCCTGCGGGAGAAATTTCTACGAAGGAAGGCACGATGGCAGCCGCAAAGAAGCCGAAGGCGAAGACCAGGTCGAAGTCGAGCGGGACCGCCCGCGCCAAGCCGCGCTCAAAGCCGCGTTCGACGCGCTCGACCGTGGGCGCGGACAAGAGCGTTCAGGCGTTCCGCGATGCGCTCGATCGCAGCGTCACGCTTTCGCGCGATCGCATCCAGGAGGTCGTCGACGACGCCGTCAAGCGCGGCCGGATGACCCGGACCGATGCCAACGAGCTCGTCTCGAACCTCGTCGAGCGCAGCCGCAAGTACCGCGACGACCTCGTGAAGGAGCTCGACAAGGTCCTCAAGGACGCGCGCAAGGAGGTCGAGGCACGCCGCAAGGAGGTCGAGGCCCGAGTCGCACCGGCCCGCAAGCGCGTCGAGAAGGCCACCGCCCGGGCCGGCCGCGCCGCGCGCGATGCGGCCGAGGGCCCGCTGGCCCAGGCCGATCGCCTGCGCCGCCGCGCCGGAGCCCCCGGTGCCCCGATCACCGGCTACGAGAACCTCACGGCGCCTCAGGTCAAGAAGCGCCTGGGCGACCTGAACAAGGCCGATCTGCGCAAGGTCCGCACGCAGGAGAAGCGGGGCAAGGCCCGCAAGAGCATCCTCGACGAGGTCGAGAAGTTGCTCAAGTGAGGACCTCTAGGTCCGAAAGCCGCGTGTAAGGACGGCGAAGCCGTCCGCAAGGGGATCCTCGAGCTACTCCTGGCTGTGAGTTAACTCACCCGTGCCGCCCAATTCGGCGGCCAGGCGCTCGAAGCCAAGCTCCTCGCCGAGGGTTTCGGCGAGGAGCTCCTCGGCGTCCATTCGCTGCCCCTGGCTCCAGAGGCCCCGCAGCCAGTCGCCGGCCTCGCGGCTGGCGTACCACCGCTCGCCGAAGCGCTCGCGAAGCGCCACTCGCCAGTGCGTCTCCAGCGCCCACGCCCGCAGATAGCAGGCGACGTAGAAGCCGCCGTCGACGTCGCTGAGCCAATTGGCCGACGGCCACTCGATGCGGGTGGCGCCGCCCAGAAGCTCGGTGTAGCGGCGCGGCATCGCGGCCAGGTCGGGGGCGGGGGAGTGCAGCTCCAGCTCGTAATCCAGCTTGGCGCAGTAGCGGCGCAGCATCACGAGCTTGGCCGCGCGCGCATGCGAGGCCGACTCCGAGGCGCCCTCCACGCCGAGCATGTCCGTCAGCCAGGCAGGCTCGGAGACGAGCTGCTCGACCAGGAACGCGAACGACTCCGTGACGGCGTTGTCGCCGAGGTGGCGCGCCTCGAAGCTCAGGCTCGCGTCGACGTGCGCGTAGTGCTCGGTGTGGCCGGCCTCGTGAAAGAGCGCGTCGTAGTCGCTTCGCCCGCCGATCGGCGCGACGACGAGGTAGACCTCCTCGGGGACCCGGGGCGTCGAGCAGAACGCGCGCGGCGACTTCGTCGGCCGCGGGTCGGCGTCGAGCGTGACGTTGCTCTGGGCGTCGAGGTCGATTCCCATCCCGGCGAGCGTCTCGCGCAGCGCGGGAACCATCCGCTCGGCGGCGAACGGCCCGTCCAGGTGCTCGGCGCGAAACAGGCGGGGCAGGTCCGAGCGGCGCAGCTCGCCGAGCGGTGGCAGCCCGACGCGCTCGAGCTCGGGATCGAGGACGGGTGCATAGGCGGAGTCGGTCGCGGCGAGGAAGGCACGCGTGCGCTGGGCCAGCGCGCCCAGGTCGAGGGCGCGCAGCTCGGCGTAGGCGGCGGCGTAGCCGTCCCAGCCCAGCTCGCGGCACAGCGAGTGCCCCGCCTCGAGCATCTCCAGGTGAATGGGGTCCAGGTGCTCGGCCGCGACGGAGTTGCGGGCCTCCTCGAGGGCAGCCCTGCGCTCGGGATCGGACTCGTTGGCCATCGCCACGGCCACCTGGCGAAAGCCGATCCGCTCCCCGTCGAGCTCGACCTCCAGGCTTGCCTCCAGCCCGGCCAGCTTCTCCTCCAGCGCGCTCGTCTGTGCTCCCATGAGCCCGTCGAGGGCGAACATGAGGAGGTGGCGGTCGGCAGGGTCGGCGCGCAGCCCCTCGACCGTTTCGCGCGAGAACAGGTCCGGGTGCCGCGCGTAGATCGGGTCGAGCTCGAGGGTCGGCTTGTGGCCGGCGAGATGGAGGTAGTGCTCGCGCGAGAGCGCCTCGAGGAAGCTCTCGGCGTCGGTTCGGTAATCCGTGTGGGTTAGGTCAGACGACATCACCAACACCCTGCCACGATAGACGCGTGGAGGCGCAGTCCCAGGCACGCACACGACCGCACCGCGGGCAGGAGGTCGAGGTCGACATCGACTCGCTCGCCCAGGGCGGGCGCGGCGTGGGCCGCCTCGACGGCTACGTGGTGTTCGTCGCGGGCGCCGTCCCCGGCGACCGCGTTCGCGCCAGGATCGGCCGCGCCAAGCGAGCGTTCGCCGAGGCGACCGCGATCGAGGTGCTGCGGCCCGGGCCCGACCGCGTTCCGGCCGAATGCGAGCACGGCGGCGAGCCGTGCCCCGGGGCGCCGTGGCAGGTGCTGCCCTACGAGTCCCAGGTCGCCGAGAAGCAGCGCCAGGTGGCCGAGGCGCTCACGCGCATCGGCGGTCTCGAGGGCTTCGACGCCGAGCCGATCGTCCCGGCGGCCGAGCGCTGGCGGTACCGCAACAAGCTCGAGTACTCCTTCGGCGGCGCCGGCGGCGACCTCGCCCTCGGCTTCCATCGCCGCGGCAGCTGGTCGGAGGTTGTCGAGGTCGCCGATTGCCGCCTGGCCTCGGAGGCCAACAACGCGGCCCGCAACGCCGTGGGCGACTGGGCGCGCGAGGAGAAGCTCGCCACCTACGACGACCGCGCCGGCACCGGCGTCCTGCGAAACCTGGTCGTGCGCGACGCCGTCGCCAGCGGCCAGGTGCAGACCCGCCTGGTGACGGCGCCCGGTGAGCTGCCGCGCCCGCCGGTCGACCTGCACACCGTGGTCGAGGGCCCGTCGGGCGGCACCAGCGGGCCCACGGGAGCCATCGGCTCCGAGTATCTGGAGGAGCGGATCGGCGAGCTCTCCTTCCGCGTCTCGCACTCGGCCTTCCTGCAGACCAACAGCCGCATGGCCGGGCAGCTGTACGCGATCGCCGCCGAATACGCGGGGCTCACCGGCGCCGAGCGCGTCTACGACCTCTTCTGTGGCATCGGGACGATCGGTCTCACCCTCGCGCGCTCCGCCGGCGAGGTGTGGGGCGTCGAGGTCGTGCCCGAGGCCATCGCCGACGCCGAGCACAACGCCGAGCGCAACGGCATCGAGAACGCGCGGTTCTTCGCCGGCGACGTCCGCACGTCGGTGCGGCCGCTGCTTGAGGAGGCTGGGAGGCCCGACGTGATCGTCGTCGACCCGCCACGAGCGGGGCTGTCGCAGAAGATCGTCCGCCGCGTCATCGAGTGCGACGCGCCGCGGATCGTCTACGTCTCCTGCAACCCGACCACGCTCGCCCCCAACGCCGCACAGCTCGCGGAGGCCGGCTATAGGGTGCGGCGGGTGAGGGCCGTCGACATGTTCCCGCAGACCCCCCACGTCGAATGCGTGGCGCTGATCGAGAAGGAGGGTGTGGCTTGAGCGCGGAGCAGACTTCGTTGCTTCTGGGAGCGGAGCGCGATCAATGGGTGTGAGGCGCGGATTCGGCGTCGCCGCCGGGCTCGACCCCCAGGTCGCCTCGGCGCTCGCCGAGCGCTGCGCCGAGCTGGACTATTCGTCGATCTGGTCCAACGACCACCCCGGGGCCCTGGGCCTGGAGACGCTCGCGGAGTTCGCGAAGGCAGCCCCCGGGCTGCGACCTCGGCGTTGCGGTCATGGCGCTCGACCGCCACGACCCCGCGGACATCGCGGCGCACATCGACCGCCTCGGCCTCGACCGCGGACGACTGTGGCTGGGCGTCGGCGCCGGCTTCTCGAAGAAGCCGCTCACCGCCGTGAGGGAGGCTCTGCCGGGCCTGCGCGAGTCGCTCGGCGGCGTGCGGATCGTGCTGGCGGCGATGGGGCCGAAGATGTGCGCCCTCGCCGGAGCCGAATTCGACGGCGTCTTCTTCAACTGGATGACGCCCGCGTTCGCCGCGGGCGCCCGCGAGCATGTCGAGGCCGGGTCCCGCGCCGCCGGTCGCGAGGCGCCGCCGGTGTTCGGCTACGTGCGCACGGCCGTCGGCCCGGACGCATCTGAGCGGCTGGCCAAGGAGGAGTCGTTCTACCGCGACCTCCACGACGGCTACCGAAACCACTTCGACCGCCTCGGCGAGCCCGAGGGCACGGTGGGGATCGCCGCGGCGGATTCCGACGGCGACCCAGGCTGCGCTTGCCGCCTACTCGGCCCTCGACGAGCCGGTTGTCCGCGGCCTCGCAAGCGCCACCGCCGAGGCGATGGGCGCGGTCGCCGAGGCCGCCGCGCCCCGGGTCTGAGGAGCCTGCACCCGGCGCCGGTGACGCCCGCCGGCGGTACGGTTGCGCGATGCGCCGACTCTTCGCCGTCGCCCTCGCCGCCGCGTTCGCGCTGAGCTGCAGCACGGCGCAGGCCAAGCCGGCGAGCGTGAGGCAGCAGGGCCGCTGGTCGGTCGACCGCGCCGGCCGCGTCGTGATCACCCACGGCGTGAACATGGTCTACAAGCTGCCGCCGTACGAGCCCGGCGCGGCCGGGTTCAACGCCCCCGACGCCGCCTTCCTAGCGCGCAACGGCTTCAACAGCGTGCGGCTGGGGATGATCTACGCGGGCGTCGAGCCGAAGCCCGGCCACTACGACAAGGGCTACATCGCCAACGTCGCGCGCACCCAGCGCCTGCTCGCGCGACACCGCATCTACAGCCTCGTCGACTTCCACCAGGACCTCTACAACGAGAAGTTCACCGGCGAGGGGTTCCCCGGCTGGGCCGTCCTCGACCACGGCCTGCCGGCCGAGCCGCTGACGGGATTCCCCACGACCTACTTCACGAGCCCCGGTGAAAACGCGTCGTGGGACAGCCTGTGGAGCGACGCCAAGGGCCCGGGCGGGGTCGGCCTGCAGGAGCGCTACGCCGCGGCGTGGAAGCGGGTCGCAAAGGCCTTCCGCGGCAGCTCCTACGTGTGGGGCTACGACCCCATCAACGAGCCGTGGCCCGGCAGCGATCTTCGCCACCTGCCTCAACGCCGCGACCGGCTGCCCCGCGTTCGAGCAGGGCCCGCTGGCAGACCTGGAGCAGAAGGTCACGACGGCCATCCGCAGGGTCGATCGCAGCCACATGGTCTGGTACGAGCCGGTGGTCACGGCCAATTCGGGCACCCCCTACTCGACCGTGAGCCCGGCGGGCGGCAACGTCGGCTTCAACTTCCACGACTACTGCCTCGCCGGCACCACCGACCCGCCCTGCGGCGCCCTCGAGCAGACGACCGTCGACAACGCGGAGGCCCACGCCGAAGCCAACGGCGACCCGATCATGCTCTCGGAGTTCGGCGCCACCGACGACGTACCGACGATCGAGCGGATGGTGACCCGCTCCGACGCCGCCCTGCTGTCCTGGCAGTGGTGGCACTACTGCGGCTGCGGCGATCCGACCACCAGCGGGCCCGGCGACACCCAGGCGCTCGTCAAGAACCCCAAGCGGCCTCCGCGCGGCAAGAACGTGTTCCGCGCCAAGCTCCGGGCGCTCGAGCGGCCCTACCCGCAGGAGGTGGCCGGAACGCCGAAGTCCTACGCGTACGACCCGGACAGCGACCGGTTCACATTGAGCTACGCGACCCGCGCGCCGTCAGGCAAGCGGCTGCCCCGCCGCGCCCGTAGCGTCGTCTTCGTCCCGCGCCTGCACTACCGCCACGGCTACACCGTCCAGGTGAAGGGTGCGAAGGTGACGTCGAAGCCGGGTGCGCGCCACCTGAAGCTGCGCCGCGCGCGCGGCGCCCGCCAGGTCTCGCTCACCCTCGAGCCCTAGATCAGTCATCTAGTACGGCGGCAGGTCGGCGTACCACTCGCCAAGCGAGCGCAGCGCGCGCCAGAACTCGCGCTTCGCATCCTCCGAGTCGAGCGACTCGTCGATGTCGGGAACGTAGATCGCGTCGATCGTGGGAGTCAGCTTCTGGACCTCGCCGAGGTTCGGCTCGAGCGTGCGGCCGAGGGGCACGTCGAGGTCGTTGAGGGTCTCGAGCGCCTGCTCGCCCATGACCACGACGCACCGCGGCTGGACGATCGCCAGCTCCTCGATCACGCGGTCGATGCATTCGGCGTGGGCAAGGCTCGGATCGGCAACCGGGCACTTGACGCACAGCGTCCCGTAGACGGTCGAGCGGGTCGATGCCCAGGCGCTTGAACGCCTTCATCAGGGCGTTGCCGGCGCGGCCGTAGAACGCCACGCCCTCCTCGACCTCCGAGGCGGCCGGCGCGAACTTCAGCAGGAAGATGTCCGCCTGCGGATGGCCTGAGCCGAGGACGGGCATCAGGTTGCCGCGCGGGCAGTGGGAGCACTCCTGGAGGTTGCGGGTGAGCTGGTTCAGCTCGCGGATCGCGCGCTCCAGGTACTTCTCCTTGATCTCGTCGTCGGTCGTAGGCATGGGCGACCCCGTCCTGCTGGGGCGCTGGTCTTCTTTGACGGCTGGTCCTCCGCTCCTCCCGGCTGCATCAGCGCTTGCCGCGCGTCTGGATGAACTTCAGCGCCTGAACGTAGACGAGGTTCTTGTGCTTGCGGACGATGTCGGCGTCGCGCATCGCCTCCAGGAACTCGGCCGGCCCGTCGAAGTCGTGCACGCGGATCCTGACGCTGCCGAGCCCCTGGGCGACGTGGCTGTCGGATCCCGCGCCGGGGACGATCCGGTACTTGGAGGCGAACCGCTCGGCCTCCTCGTTGAACGCGGTCAGCGCCACGCGCGGGTTGAACACCTCGAGGATGTCGATCTCCTCGACGATGTCGAGCAGGTGCTCGTAGTCGGGCACGGAGTGCAGCCGGTCGAACGGGTGCGGCACGTAGACCAGCCCGCCCTGGCGGCGGATCTCGGCGATGGTCTCCGCCATCGTCAGCCCGCGCGGGATCTTCTCCTCGATGAACAGGCCGATCACCTCGCCCTGCTCGGCCGTCTTCACCTCCTCCGCGACGATCACCTTGATGCCGCCGATCCGCTCCGCGACCTCGCGCGCGGCGAGCGCGCCTGAGACCTCGTTGTGGTCGGTGATCGCGATCGCCCCGAGCCCGCTGCTCCTTGGCGGTCTCGAGCAGAACCTCCACCGGCGTCGCGCAGTCCGGCGAGTGGTCGGTGTGCATGTGCAGATCGATGTCGATCGTGCGCCGTCGCGAGATCCGCCGCCGCACCGCCGGATCGCCGGCAGGGTCGTGGCGGCGGGCGGCGATCCGCCCGGTAGATCTCGTCGAGCTCGCTCGCGACGTCCTCCCAGGTTCGCGCGCCGGCGCGCGGCCGCGCGGTCCTGCGCTCGCCGGCGATTGCCCGCGTTCGAGCTGTCCCGCGAGCGTGATTGCGTCGCCTGCCGGGAACAGCGCGCCAAGCTCGCCGTCGCCGAGGGCCTCGGCGTATGACCGGCGTGCGCGACGCCACCACCGTTCACTCCCGGCAGCGAGTGCCTCGCGGATCAGCGAGGGCGCGATGGTCGGGCCCGCCGGAGGCCAGGACCAGCACGTCGGCCCCCGCGATCAGCTCGGCCGGCTGAAGCCTCGCGCGGCCCGGTGATGTGCACCCGGTCGCGGAGCGACCGCGCGAGGCGCGCTGGCGGCGGATCCGCCTGCTGCAGCCAGATCGCCGCTTCCCAGTCGAGCCGGGGTCGATCCGCCGCAGCGCACGCAGAAAGAGGCGCATCGCCCCGCGCTCCTCGACGGCGCAGAACGCGATCCGCGCGGACCGCCCGTCGCCGCGCGCGCGAGCCCGGGCCAGACGCCCTTCGCTCCGGCGCCCGGCTCCACCAGCGTGTAGGCGCCGGGGAAGTAGCGGTCGAGGAGCGTCACCCGTGGCCGCGCTCGAGGCCGTGCGGGAGTCGAGGCGGCCGAAGAAGATCTCCACCAGCGGACGGGCAACCTGCGTCGAGAGGATGCGCTCGGTTGGCTCGTGAAAGCTGCCGACGTTCAGCGAGCGCGAATGGCGCAGGGCGATCGACGAGGCGCTCGGCGCGTAGGGGTCGTGCACGTGGACGACGTCGAAGGCGACGCCGCTGAGCAGCTCCTCGAGGGTCCGGCTGAGGTCCAGGGGCACCGGCGCCGCGCGCGGCCGCGGCCCTCGCGGCAGCGGCAGCCCCTGCCCGACGGCCAGCACCGGCGGCCCGTTCGCCGCCCGCGCGCTCACCGCGCCAGCCCGAGAAGGCGCCGGTCCGGCCACCGCCGCGGATCTCCCTGATCGCGGCGCGCGAGGCGCGGATCGCGGTCCGTGAGTCCGATGGCGCCGCGATGACCACGTCGTGGCGTCGGCGAGCTCGGCAGCGGCGTGGCCGACGAACTCGTTCACCTCGTTGTATGGCCCCCATGTGTGAGGCGACACGTGGGCGATCCGCAGGCGCTCGGAAGGCACGGCCCAGGATAGTTGCGGCCCGCCCTGCGCCGCCGGGCTGGCTGGGTGGCTAAGATGGCCGCAACCCGCATCTAGACGGAAGGAATCTCATGGGAATGGGTAGGGATTCGTTCAGTAGAGGGCTGGTCGCGTGCGCCGCAGTGGCCGCGACAGCCGCGATCTTGCCGGCCGGCGCCGGCGCCGCTTCGACGGTCTCGTGCCGCGCCTCGGCGCTTCGGATCGGCTCGATCGAGCCGTCCGTGGCCAACGCCGCCGGAACTCCGTGCCGCACCGCCTCGGGCGTCCAGCAGACCCGGTGGAGCCAGTTCGACACCGGCGGCATCCTGCGCAGCCAGACGACCGTCTCGCCGACGGGCGGGACAGGCCTCCGCCGACGTCGCCCGGCTCCGATACCGGCGTCGAGGGCCCGGCGAACCTCGCCTGCTGGCTCCGACGCCTATGTCAGCTGCCAGGGCGGCAAGCCCGTCGTCGTCGGCGCAGCCTCAGATCGCGGGCGTCGACGCCAGCTCGGAGCTGCCGCCGGTGAACGCCAGCAGACCCCGCTCAACGTCGGCAACGTCGTCTTCCTGAACGAGTCGGTCTCCGACGCGCACAGCGGCACGTTCCGCGCGCTGCGCGTGGCGACGCCCGCCGGCGACATCGTCGCCGGGGAGTCGCAGGCGAGCTTTACCGGCAACCCCTGCTGAGCTGGTCCCAGACCGGGTCTCAGCCCCGAAAGCACATGCGGACGGCTTCGCCGTCCAGAACATGCGGCGCTGCGCGCCTTACCTGCTCGTTTCGGAGCTAAAGCTCCTCATCCGAACAAATGCTGCTTTCGGGGCTAAAGCCCCTCAGGACTCTCCGCCAACTCCTCCGCGCGCTCGCCGGCGGGCTTGCGCGCGTGATCGGCGATGAAGTGCTCGGTCTGCAGGCGAGCCTCGTCGTCGGGCCGCTGCGTGTGCGGTGACTTCATCAGGTAGCTCGAGGGCCCGTCGAGCTGCCCCGCGATGCCGTTGTTCAGGGCGAGCTTGATCGTCCGGACGGCGTCGATGACGACCCCGGCCGAGTTCGGCGAGTCCCAGACCTCGAGCTTCAGCTCAGCCGTGAGCGGCACGTCGCCGAAGGCCTTGCCCTCGAGGCGGATGTGCGCCCACTTGCGGTCGGTCAGCCACGGCACGTAGTCGGAGGGACCGACGTGGACGTCGCGCTCGGGGAGCTCGGTGCCCATGACCGAGGTGACGGCGTTGGTCTTCGAGATCTTCTTCGAGTCCAGGCGCTCGCGCTCGAGCATGTTGAAGAAGTCCATGTTGCCGCCCACGTTCAGCTGCGAGGTGTGCTCGAGCTGCACGCCGCGCTCGTGGAAGAGGCGAGCCAGCTGGCGATGGACGATCGTGGCGCCCACCTGCGACTTGATGTCGTCGCCGATGATCGGCAGGCCGGCCTTCTGGAAGCGCTCGTCCCAGTAGTCCTCGCGGGCGATGAAGACGGGGAGGCAGTTGACGAAGCCGACGCCGGCCTTCAGGGCCTGCTCGACGTACCACTTGGTGGCCTGCTCCGAGCCCACCGGCAGGTAACAGACGAGGACGTCGGCCTTCGTCTCCTTGAGGATCCCGACGATGTCTGCGGTCTCGCCCGGGGCCTTCTTGATCTTCTGCTTGAGATACTTGCCGAGCCCGTCGTGGGTCATCCCGCGGTGCACCTCGACGCCCATGTGATCGACGTCGGCGAACTTGATCGTGTCGTTCTGGCCCGACCAGATCGCCTCGGAGAGGTCCTTGCCGACCTTCTCGGCATCGATGTCGAAGGCGGCGACGAACTCGATGTCGCGGACGTGGTAGCCGCCGAGATCGACGTGCATGAGGCCCGGGACCTGCTCGGCAGGATCGGCGTCCTTGTAGTAGGTGACGCCCTGGATGAAGCTGTTGGCGCAGTTGCCGACGCCGACGATCGCGACGCGGACCTTGCCGTCGTCGACGCGGCGCCCGTTGCCGGCGGCGGCCCCGGTGGCCGCGCTTCCGTTAAGTCCGTTGTCCGTGCTCATGCGTGCGAAAGCCTCCTCGGCGGGTGGGGAACCGAATATATGCCGGATTCACACCCTGGTTACATCGGTCGAACATCTCTTGCGGACGGCTTCGCCGTCCTTTACATGCTCCTTTCGGGGCTAAAGCCCCTCAGACACTCGCCTGAGCTCCCCACGCACGTGCCAAACGCGCTGGACGACCGTCACGGCGGTCAATCCGACCATCACGTAGATGGAGGGAGCGAGCAGCTCGAAGGAGCCAAGGCTAGCGCCCTTCGCGAAGATCAGCCCCGCCGAGAGCACGACGACGCGCACGGGCCTGGTGGCGATGCCGACCTTGCACTCCACCCCGAGGGCCTCGGCGCGGGCCCGCGTGTAGCTGACCATGAGTGACCCGACGACCGCCGCGACGCAGGCCGCCGCGGGAATTGCGTCTCCCGTGTCCGCGAAGTACCAGGCCGCCGCGGTGAGGACGACGCCCTCCTCGACGCGGTCGAGGGTGGAGTCCAGGAAGGCCCCGAACTGCGTCCCCTTGCCAGACATCCGCGAGTAGCGGCCGTCGAGCGTGTCCATGACCGAGCCGACGATGAACGCGACGCCGGCAAGGAAAAAGAGGCGCTCGACCACCAGGACGGCGGCGACGACGTTCAGCACGAAGCCGGTGAGCGAGATGGCGTTCGGGGTCAGCCGCGACTCGATCAGCCGGTTGCGCGCGAAGCCGCGAAGCTCCGCGGCGGTGCGAACGTCGCGCAGCTGCCCGGACTCACTCTCCACGGTGGCTGACGGTAGCCGCTTTGGCTAGGCCGCGATCTCGCCCTGCGGCTCGCGCCAGGCCCATGCCTCGGGGCGAACTCGGGCGAGCTGCCGCGCTGCGACCGCCGCCATGCAGGCCACGGCCGCCCCGCACGCCGCGTCGAACCAGAAGTGGTTCGCGGTGACGACGATCACGAAGAAGACGAGCATCGGGTAGGCCGACCACCACAGGCGCGCGCCGAGGGAGCGCGACACGAGCATGCCAGGTACTGCGATCAGCAGCGCGAAGGCGATGTGCATCGAGGGCACAGCCGCGTACTGGTTGACGAAGACGCTGGAGATCGACGAGTTGTCGTTCACGTGCGCGACCGCGGCGACCGTGTCGGTGAACCCGAGCGAGGGCAGCACGCGCGGCGGCGCGGTGGGGAAGAGCGCGTAGCCGACCAGCGCCAGCCCCATCGCCACCATGAACATGTTGCGCACGAAGTAGAAGTTGTCGTTGCGGCGCATGTAGAGCCAGATCAGGAACGACGCGGTCAGGATGAAGTGGCTGTTCAGGTACATGAAGTCCGCGAAGTCGATGATCCAGCGGTGGGTCATCATCGCCTGCTGCAGCCCGGGCTCGAAGAAGGCGCCCAGCGAGCGCTCGATGTGGACGACGTGCTCGGTGTTGGCGAACGCGAGCGCGCGCTCGGAGTGGACCAGGCCACGGACGAGCTGGTAGAGCCCATACGCGAGCGCAAACAGGAGAACCTGCCGCAGAGCGTCGGGCAGGCCGTTCGGGAGACGGCGGTGCGCGAAGCGAATTGGCCGAGACATCAAGTTGCGGGATTGTAAAGGCGGTGTGGCGGACGCTCAAGTAATTCGCGCTCAGGCGCCGACGAAGTCCGCAACGAGCCGGATTGCGCCCGGCTCGTCGAGCCAGGGCCAGTGGCCGGCCCGGTCGAGCTCGACCAACCGCGAGTGCGGCAGGCGCTCCGCGTAGGCGCGCCCGAAGCGGGCCGGCAGGTAGGGATCGCGGGCGCCCCACACGACGAGCGACGGGCACTCGACCCGCCCGAGTCGCAGGCCGGCCGCGGCGAGCTTGTCCGGGTTGGCCGAGCGATACAGGCGCAGGACCGCCCGGCGCGTATCGCGATCCCACAGCGGCCACAGGTCCTCGACGAAGCCCGCCGGCATCCTCTTGAACCCCGGCCGCCCCTGGCGCATCAGCAGGCGGGTCGCCTGCTCGGTGGTGATCGCGTTGAAGAATTCGCCGAGGCCGCGGCGGCGCCAGATCCGCGCCACCCAATGCCACCGGTATCCAGGCAGCAGTGCCACGGCGTTCACCAGGACGAGCCGGTGCAGACGCTCCGGCGCCGCGAGAGCGCCTGCCAGGGCGACGCTGCCCCAGTCGTGGACCACGAGCGAGTAGCGCTCGAGCTCCATGGCGTCGGTGAACCTGCGAAACCAGCGGGCGTAGGACCTCATCGTGGGGTTGAAGCGATCGCCCGCCGGGCGCTCGGAGCGGCCGAAGCAGGGCAGGTCGGGCGCGAGGCCCGGCACCGTCAGGCGCTCCAGGAACGGCACCCAGTCCAGCGAGCTCGTGGGATTGCCGTGGACGAACACGGCGGGTACGCCCTCGCCCGGAGAGCTGCGCAGGAAGGTGCGGATCCCTCCAGCCTCGACGTGTCGTTCCTCGATCGCGCCCATGGCGCAAGAACATATCCTGGCGGCGTGGCGGCGACGCGGGCGAGTGGCGAGGCGAGCTGGCGCCGGCCCGAGCGCCGGCGGGTCCGGGCGATCCGCGATCGCCTTCGCAAGCTCTACGGCAGGCCGGTCAACCGCCCGCACGGCCACCCGATCGCCGAGCTCGTCCGCACGATCCTCTCCCAGAACACCTCCGACCTCAACCGCGACCGCGCCTACGACCGCCTGCGCGAGCGCTTCCCTACCTGGGTCGACGTCCGCGACGCCCCGACCGAGGAGGTGATCGAGGCGATCAGGCCCGGCGGCCTGTCGAACATCAAGGGCCCGCGCATCCAGGAGGCGCTGCGCGAGCTGCCGGAGGACGGCGGCGAGCCGACCCTCGACTGGCTGGCCCAGGCTCCGCGCGAGGAGGCCCTGGAGTTCCTCACGAGCCTCGGGGGCGTCGGGCGCAAGACCGCGGCCTGCGTGATGATCTTCGCCCTCGGCCGCCCCGAGATCCCGGTCGACACCCACGTCCACCGGGTGGGCGGAAGGCTTGGCCTGTTTCGCCCCGGCTCCTCGTTCGAGGAAGAGCACGACCAGATGCTTCGCATCGTCGATCCCGAGGACGCGTACGAGTTCCACATCAACCTGATCACCCACGGGCGGCGGGTCTGCCGCCCGAAGCCGCGATGCGGGGAGTGCGAGCTTCGGCGGATGTGCCCCTACTGGCGAGTGCTACGGTCCCGGCGGGATCGGCAAGGGTGATCCCGCCGAGAGAGAGCAACCAGGAGGAGAGACTAGATGTCGTTCATGGGACGCGTCGTCGCGCTGGCGGGCGCGCTGAGCCTCGCGCTGGCCGCAGGCGCCGCCGCCAAGGGCCACCATCACCATCACCATCACCACCACAAGCCGAAGCCGGCGAAGGTCAAGGTGATGAGCCGCAACGTCTACCTGGGCGCGGACCTGGGCCTGGCGATCAACTCCTCGGCCACGAACGAGTTCGTCGACGCCAACGGGCAGATCGTCCGCGATGTCGACACCAACAACTTCCCCGTCCGGGCGAAGGGCCTCGCCAAGGAGATCCGCTCGAAGTCCCCCGATCTCGTCGGCCTCCAGGAGGTTGCCCTGTGGCGCAAGGGACCGCTCAGCGATGGCGCGCCCTTCACCTGCACGGGCGACTCGGTCGACAGCGACCCGCCGTATGACTGCGCGTTCACTGCCAGCGATGTCCGCTACGACTACCTGAAGGAGCTCCTGGGCCAGCTCAACGCCGGCAAGAAGCGCTACCGGGTGGTCAAGGCGAACCAGGAGTTCGACTTCGAGGCGCCGGCCGACTACAACGACATCGCCGGGGACGGAGACGCCTGTCCCGTGCAGTGCGACGGCGAGGAGAACGACCGCCTGACGATGCGCGACGTCATCCTCGCCAAGGTCGGAAGCCGGGTCAAGACGTCGAATGTCGAGACCGGCCACTACCACACCCTTTACGAGCCCTTGGTCGGTGGCGCGCTTCAGGTCCACGTGATCAGGGGCTGGCTGAGCGTCGACGCGAAGGTCGGCAAGTCGCCGAAGTTCCGATTCGTCGACACGCACCTCGAGGCGTTCGGCGATCCGGCGATCCGCGAGGCGCAGGCGAAGGAGCTCACGAAGAAGGGAAGCGTCGCCGACCCCAAGGGCAAGCTCCCGGTGGTGCTCGTGTGCGACTGCAACTCCGACGACGACACCGTGAGCGGCGACGATCGCCTCGCCTACAACGCGCTGCGCGGGCGCGGCTACACGGAGCGCAGCACGGCGAATCCGCTCGGCTGCTGCCTCAACACGGGGATCCTCACGGACGACATGGGGAGCGTCACCGACTTCGACCACCAGGTCGACCACGTCATGACCGACGATCCGAAGGGCGTGAAGCTCGCGAACTCGTCAGTCACGGGCCGCGCGCCGGTGAACGGGTTCTGGGACTCGGACCACGCGGGGCTCTTCAGCACGCTGAGCATGCGGAAGTGACCCCGGGCATCTAGGTAGTATCCGCGCCCGCGTGGCCTGCGCCGCGCGGAGCGTCAGATGAGCAAAAACGCGATTTCCATATTCGGCACCTTCGCGGTGATCTTCGCCATCGTCATCCCGTTCTGGGTCCTCCAGTCGAAGGGCAGCGAGGGCGCGGCGGCCAAGCCGATCGCGTCGTCAGACCACCATGCGCAGCAGCTGTTTCAGACCAACTGCGGCGCCTGCCACACGCTGTCAGCCGCGGGCACCGACGGCGTCGTCGGCCCCAACCTCGATGTCCTTCTCGCCGGCTCCGCGACCGAGTCGCAGGACACCGTCGACGGAAACTGCTCCAGGGTGCTGAACGCCGTGCTCGGCGGCATCGGCGGCCGGATGCCGAAGGGCATCCTGACCGGCGGACAGGCCGAGACGGTTGCCAACTTCGTCGCCCGCAACGTCAACTACCTCGGCGAGGCGCCCCCGGCTCAGCAGACGCCGGCGGCCTCGTCGGCCACCGGCGCGGGCTCGCAGACCACCACGGACGCCAACGCGCCGATCACCGCCGACTCGACCACCTGCGACACCGGGTCGAGCTCCTCGAGCTCCAGCGGCGCGTCGAGCAGCTCCTCGTCGAGCTCGAGCAGCAGCTCCGGCTCGGCGACGTCGGGCGGCTGATCGTTCGCCCGAGGATCGAGCGGGGTAGCCCAGGCTGATGCGCCTCGGGGTCTGCAGCTACTGGCACAACCGCGGCCAGGCGATCGTCGGCCGGCATCTGCGCTCGGCGCTCGACGCGCTGGGCCATGAGACGTTCGTGCTGGCCCGGCCCACGAAGCTCACCGCCGCTCGCCCCGGCTTCATCGACCGCACCGACATCTGGGACCAGCCGGGCATCACCGAGGCGTCCCACTATCTGATCCCGGCCGAGGAGATGCTCGAGTTCGCGCGCAGCCATGAGCTCGAGGCCGTCTTCTTCGATCAGAACTACCAGTTCGACGAGATCGCCAAGCTGCGCGCGGCCGGCGTGCGGACGATCGGCCGCTTCGTCTGGGAGACCTTCTCCGATGAGCACGTCGAGGCCGCCAAGGGCGCCTTCGACGTCGTCTACTCGGTGCTCGCCTGCGAGCAGTCGCGGTATTCGACGATGGGCATCGACAGCCCGCGCGTTCGCTGGGGATGCCACCCGGAGCTGATCGAGGCGGGCGAGCGCTACCGCGCCGAGGGCCGCGCCGACGACGGCACCTGCGTCCTCTTCTTCCCCGGCGGCCACGTCGACAAGCGCAAGCCCCTGCGGCCGATGTTCAAGGCCTTCCACAGGGCGAAGGGCGACCACCTGCGCCTGCGCCTCAAGGCCCAGATCGACGGCCGCGAGGGCTTCCTGCGAAAGCTCGCGGCCGACGACCCCCGCGTCGAGCTGATCTTCGAGGACATGCCCAACGAGGGCTACCAGCGCCTGTTCGCCGCCTCCGACGCGTGCCTGTCGGTGAGCCGCTGGGAGGGCCTCGGCCTGCACCTCTTCGAGGCCGTCGGCCTCGGCCTCCCCCAGATCGCCAACGACAACCCGCCGATGAACGAGGTGGTCTTCGATGGGGAGAACGGGCTGCTGGTGCCCGGCGTCGAGCGCGACCAGCCGGCAGACTCCGGAATCGCCGCCTTCGACCCCGACGTGAAGGCCCTGGCGAAGGCGATCGAGCGGATCGGCGACAGCCGCGTGCGCGCCGGCCTCGCCGAGGGCACGCTGCGATCCCAGCAGCGCCTGTCCTGGGACAACACGCTCGCGGACCTGCGCGAGCTCCTCGCCTGAGCCGCGGTCTCACCGCGGCATCTGGCTTTCCCTCAGGGCTGAAGCCCTTGCCCGGCATACATATATCTGCTACGGTCCCGCTTAGATTTCCAGAGCTTGAACATTAGAAGGAGAAACTGAATGGCTAAGACAATCGGCATCGACCTGGGCACGACCAACTCGTGCGTGGCCGTGCTCGAAGGCGGCGAGCCGACGGTGCTCGAGAACGCGGAGGGCGGGCGCACCACCCCGTCCGTGGTTGCGTTCACGGACTCCGGCGAGCGCCTCGTGGGCACGGTGGCAAAGCGCCAGGCGGTGATGAACCCGGAGAACACGATCTTCTCGATCAAGCGCTTCATGGGCCGCAAGGAGGCCGAGGTGAAGGAGGAGGAGACGATCGTCCCCTACGAGGTCGAGGCGGGCCCGAACGGCGACGTTCGCGTCGACGTGCGCGGCAAGCAGCAGTCCCCGCCCGAGATCTCCGCGATGATCCTCCAGAAGCTGAAGACGGACGCCGAGGCGAAGCTGGGCGACAGCGTCGACTCCGCCGTGATCACCGTTCCGGCCTATTTCAACGACGACCAGCGCCAGGCGACGAAGGACGCCGGCAAGATCGCCGGCCTCGAGGTCAAGCGCATCATCAACGAGCCCACCGCGGCGGCCCTCGCCTACGGCCTCGACAAGGAGGCGACCGACCAGACGATCCTGGTCTTCGACCTCGGCGGCGGCACCTTCGACGTGTCGGTCCTCGAGATCGGCGACGGCGTCTTCGAGGTGAAGTCGACCGCCGGCGACAACCACCTCGGCGGCGACAACTGGGACAAGGCGATCGTCGAGTGGCTCGTCGCGGAGTTCAAGCGCGACCAGGGCGTCGACCTCTCGGCCGACAAGAACTCGCTGCAGCGCCTCTACGAGGCCGCGGAGAAGGCGAAGATCGAGCTCTCCGCCGCGCAGGACACTTCGATCTCGCTGCCGTTCATCACGGCGGTCGACGGCCAGCCCAAGCACCTGGAGATGAAGCTCTCCCGGGCGAAGCTGACCGAGCTGACGTCCGACCTGCTCGAGCGCGTCGTCTCGCCGGTGAAGCAGGCGCTGGCCGACGCGGCCGCGCCCAACATCGACCACGTCGTCCTCGTCGGCGGCATGACCCGTATGCCCGCCGTGCAGGACAAGGTCTACGAGCTCACCGGCAAGGAGCCCCACAAGGGCGTCAACCCGGACGAGGTCGTGGCCGTCGGCGCCGCCATCCAGGCCGGAGTGCTGGCGGGCGACGTCAAGGACGTTCTGCTCCTCGACGTCACGCCGCTGACCCTCGGCATCGAGACCAAGGGCGGCGTGATGACGAAGCTCATCGAGCGCAACACCACGATTCCCGACCCGCAAGTCGGAGACGTTCTCCACGGCTGACGACAACCAGCCGTCGGTGGAGATCCACGTGCTCCAGGGCGAGCGCGAGATGGCGGCCTACAACAAGTCGCTCGGCAAGTTCCAGCTCACCGGCATCCCGCCGGCGCCAAGGGGCATGCCGCAGATCGAGGTGACGTTCGACATCGACGCGAACGGCATCCTCGCCGTGTCGGCCAAGGACCTCGGCACCGGCAAGGAGCAGAAGATCGAGATCAAGGGCGGCTCCGGCCTGGACGACTCAGAGGTCGATCAGATGATCAAGGACGCCGAGGCGCACGCCGACGACGACCGCAGCGCCCGCGAGCTGGCCGAGACCCGCAACGTCGCCGAGAACGCGGCGTACCAGGCCCGCAAGCAGCTCGAGGATCTGGGCGAAAGCGTCGACGCCTCCTCCAAGGAGGAGATCGAGAAGGCGATCGCCGACCTCGAGGGAGTCCTCGAGTCGACCGACGTCGAGGAGATCAAGGCGAAGACGGATGCGCTCCAGGCGGCCTTCCACAAGGTCTCCGAGCAGATCTACCAGCAGGCGGCGGCGCAGCAGCAGCCCGCCGACGGCGGTCAGGCCGAGGGCTCTGCCAACGGCGCCGCCGCCGACGAGGAGGTCGTCGACGCCGAGGTTGTGGATGAGTAGCGAGGGGTCAGCGACCCAGGGGTCAGACCCCCGCACACCGGACGCTGTCCGGGGCGAGAGCGACGAGGGGTCTGACCCCAGTGCCGACAGCGCCGCCGTCGAGAGCGACCTGGATGCGCTGCTCGCCGACGCCACTCGCGAGCGCGACGAGTACCTCGAGCTCGCGCAGCGTGCCCGCGCGGACTTCGAGAACTTCCGCAAGCGCGCGGCCGGCGAGGCAGCCGACGCGGAGAAGCGCGCCAAGGCCGGCCTCGCCCGCGACCTGATCCCCGTGATCGACAACCTCGATCGCGCCCTGGCGGCCGCGACCGCGGACGACCCGCTGCGCAAGGGCGTCGAGCTGGTTCGAGCAGACCTCGTCTCGGCCCTGAAGCGCGCCGGCATCGAGGCCTACGACCCCAGGGGCGAGGCCTTCGACCCGAACTTCCACGAGGCCCTGGCCACCCGCGCCGAGGAGGACGCCGGCTCGGGCTCGGTGATCGAGACGCTTGAGCTCGGCTACCGGCTCGACGGGCAGGTGATCCGCCCGGCTCGGGTCGTCGTCGCGGAGTAGCCCATGCCGGCCCGCGATCCCTACACCGTCCTCGGCGTCGACCGCAAGGCGCCGGCCGAGGACGTCAAGAAGGCCTACCGCAAGCTGGTGCGCGAGCACCATCCCGACCGCAACCCCGGCGATGAGGCGGCCGAGGAGCGCTTCAAGGAGATCCAGCAGGCCTACGACGTCCTCTCCGACCCGGAGAAGCGCCGCGAGTTCGACTCGGGTGGCGCCTTCGGGGGCTTCGACCCTCGCGGCTTCGGCGGCGGGGGAGGAGGGGGGTTCACCTCCGACCTCGGGGACATCTTCTCGTCGATCTTCAACCGCCGCGGTGGCGGCGGCGCGGCGCCGATCCCCGGCCGTGACCTCCAGACAGAGGTCTCGCTGAGCTTTCCCCAGGCGATGGACGGCACCGAGGTCGCGGTTTCCGTGCCCAAGCAGGCGCGCTGCAACACCTGCGGCGGCTCGGGGGCCAGGCCGGGGACCGCCCCCAAGGTCTGCGACCGCTGCGAGGGGCGCGGCGTCGAGGGACAGAGCCAGGGATTCTTCTCCATCAGCCAGCCGTGCTCGAAGTGCGGTGGGCGGGGGGAGATCATCGAGACGCCGTGCGAGACGTGCGGCGGCTCGGGGCTGACCGCGCAGACCAAGCGCTACCGGGTGAAGATCCCGGCCGGCGTTCGCGACGGCGCGAGGATCCGGATCGCCGGCAAGGGCGAGGACGGGCCCCTGGGCGGCCCTTCGGGCGATCTCTACGTCGTCGTCCGGGTCGCTCCATCGCCCGTGTTCAAGCAGCGCGCGGACGGCAATCTGGACGTGCACGTGCCGATCACCATCTCCGAGGCGGTCGGCGGCGCGACCGTGGAGGTGCCGACGCTGACGGCTACCAAGCGGATCCGGGTTCCCGCCGGCACGGAGCACGGCGCGATCCAGCGCCTTCGCGGCGAGGGGCCGCCCCGACCGGGCGGGAAGGGCCGCGGCGACATCCACTACCGGCTGGAGATCGAGATCCCGCGCGACCTCAACCGCGATCAGCAGCGCGCGCTCGAGGACTTCGCGAAGCACATGAACGACCACGACCCCCGCGAGCAGCTCCTGAGGGACGCGTCCGCCGGGAGCGCGAAGGTTTGAGGTGATGAGCGAGGAGGGCAACAGGCCTCGCCGCGTTCGCCGCGTGACCGCACGCGCGCTCGACGAGACGCGGGGCGTGTTCATGATCTCGGTGGCCGCCGAGCTGGCCGAGATGCACCCGCAAACCCTGCGGATGTACGAGGCCCGCGGCCTGATCTCGCCGCAGCGCTCGCCGAAGAACACGCGTCTCTACTCACAGCGCGACGTCGAGCGGCTGCGCCGCATCCAGGAGATGACCGTCGAGAACGGGCTCAACCTGGCGGGCGTCGAGACCGTCCTGCAACTGGAGGCCCAGCTCGATCGCGCCCGAACCGAGCTGGCGAAGATGCGCGAGCGCACGGCCGAGCTCGAGCAGCGCATGCTCGACGAGATGGACCGCGTCCGGCGCTCCCTGCGCACGGAGATCGTTCCCTACGGCGCCTACGAGACCCGGTCGATGGCCCCGCCCGTGGAGGCAGGGCCGGTTCAGATTCCCGTCGAGCGACCCGACGACGAGCGCCCGCGGTGAGCCCCGCCGCGCTGGCGAGGCTCGCCGGGGCGGGGCGGATGGCCCTGGGGGCCGGGATCTGGCTGGCCCCGTGCGCCGCGATGCCGGCCCTCGGTTTCGACCGAGCCGACCCTCAGGTGATGGCGCTCGCGCGCCTGGCCGGCACCCGCGACCTCGCCACGGGCGCGCTCGCCGTCGCCACGGCGGGCGACCCCGAGCGGGCGGCGGGGGTCGCGCGGATGAACGCCGCGATCGACGCCGGCGACGCCGCGACGTTCGCCGTCGCGCTCGCGAGGCGCCAGGGGATCGACCGCGCCGCGGCCGGGGGCCTTGCCGGCGCGCTTGGAGCGGCCGCGTTCGGCCTGTGGCTCGCCGACCGCCTCGGCTGAGACTACTTCTTCTTGACTGTGAACTTGGGTCAGAGGGGGGGTCAGACCCCTTGATAGGAAGTCACTTAGATTTTCTTGACATGCTGACTCATGGTCCGTAGACTGAAGCTCAATGCAAGCCGATCGATTCACCGTCAAGGCCCAGGAGGCCGTCGCAGCCGCACAGCGGCTCGCTGCCTCGCAGGGCAACACCGAGCTCGCCCCGGCTCACCTGCTCGTCGCGCTGCTCGCCGAGGACGAGGGCTTCGCCGCGCGGCTGGTGGTGAAGGTGGGCGCCGACCTCGAGTCGGCGCGCTCCCGCGCGCTCGCCGCCGTCGAGTCCCTCCCGACCGTCTCCGGCGACGCGCCGCCCGAGCAGCGCCCCTCCAGGGGCCTGGTCGAAACGATCAAGCGCGCCGAGCGCGAGGCCGCGGCCGGCGGCGACGAGTACATCTCCACCGACCACCTGCTGCTCGCGCTGGCCGACGACGCGTCGGGTGTGTCCGACGCTCTGCCTGCGCGCGACGCCCTGGCGGCAGCGGTGGCCGAGGTTCGCCCAGACCGCGTCGCGAGCCCCAACCCGGAGGAGACCGCGCAGGCGCTCGAGAAGTTCGGCCGCGACCTTACGTCGGAGGCGGAGAGCGGCAAGCTCGACCCGGTCATCGGCCGCGACGACGAGATCCGTCGGGTCATCCAGGTGCTGTCGCGCCGCACGAAGAACAACCCCGTGCTGATCGGCGACCCCGGCGTCGGTAAGACAGCCATTGTCGAGGGCCTCGCCCAGCGCGTGGTCGACGGCGACGTTCCCGAGTCGTTGCGCGACCGGCGGGTCATCGCCCTCGACCTCGGCGCCCTGCTCGCCGGCTCGAAGTACCGCGGCGAGTTCGAGGAGCGGCTGAAGGCCGTGCTCAAGGAGGTCCAGTCCGCCGAGGGCCGGATCGTCCTGTTCATCGACGAGCTGCACACGATCGTCGGCGCCGGCGCCGCCGAGGGCGCCGTCGACGCGGCGAACCTGCTGAAGCCGATGCTCGCCCGCGGCGAGCTCCGCGCGGTGGGCGCCACCACGCTCGACGAATACCGCAAGCACATCGAGCCCGACGCGGCGCTGGAGCGGCGCTTCGCCCCGGTCTTCGTCGACGAGCCCGACGTGCCCGACACCATCGCCATCCTGCGCGGCCTGAAGGACCGCTACGAGCAGCATCACGGCGTGCGCATCTCGGACTCCGCCCTGGTCGCCGCCGCGACCCTCTCCACCCGCTACATCGCCGACCGCTTCCTTCCCGACAAGGCGATCGACCTGATCGACGAGGCCGCCTCGAGGCTGAAGATCGAGATCGACTCCGTGCCGACGGAGATCGACGAGGTGCAGCGCCGCATCACGCAGCTCGAGATCGAGCGCGAGGCGCTGAAGAAGGAGAAGGACGACGCCTCGAAGGTCCGCCGGGACGTGATCGAGGCCGAGCTTGCCGAGCTGGGCGAGCGCGCCGGCGAGATGCGCGCGCGCTGGCAATCCGAGAAGACCGCCATCGAGGCGATCAAGGGCGCCAAGCAGCGCCTGGACGAGGCCCACCACGAGCTCGAGCGCGCCGAGCGCGCCGCCGACCTCGAGCGCGCGGCCAAGATCAAGTACGGCGAGATCCCCGAGCTCGAGGCAACGCTCGGCGAGGAGGAGTCGCGCCTTCGCGAGCTGCACGCCGGCGGCAACTCGATGCTGACCGAGGAGGTCACCGAGGAGGACGTCGCCGAGGTCGTCGCCAAGTGGACGGGCATCCCCGTCTCCCGCCTGATGGAGGGCGAGGTCGAGAAGCTGATCCACATGGAGGAGCGCCTGCACGAGCGCGTGATCGGGCAGGACACCGCCGTCGAGGCAGTGGCCAACGCGCTGCGCCGCTCCCGCTCAGGCCTCGCCGACCCCAACCGCCCCATCGGATCCTTCCTGTTCCTCGGCCCGACGGGCGTGGGCAAGACCGAGCTGGCCAGGGCGCTCGCCGAGTTCATGTTCGACTCGGAGGAGGCGATCGTCCGCATCGACATGTCCGAGTACATGGAGAAGCACGCGGTCTCGCGCCTGATCGGCGCGCCCCCCGGCTACGTCGGCTACGACGAGGGCGGGCAGCTGACCGAGGCGGTCCGCCGCCGCCCGTACGCCGTCGTGCTGCTGGACGAGATCGAGAAGGCCCACCCCGACGCCTTCAACGTGCTGCTCCAGATCATGGACGACGGCCGGCTGACCGACGGCAAGGGCCGCACGGTCGACTTCAAGAACAGCGTGCTGATCATGACCTCGAACATCGCCGGCGGACTCGAGGGAGTCCGTGCCGCCTTCAAGCCCGAGTTCGTCAATCGCCTGGACGAGATCGTCGAGTTCTCGGCGCTCACCCGCGAGGAGCTCTCGGAGATCGTCGAGCTGCAGGTCGACCTGCTCGCCGCACGCCTGCGCGAGAAGGGCATCGAGATCGCGCTGAGCGACGACGCCAAGACCCTGCTGGGCAACCTGGGCTTCGACCCCACCTACGGCGCCCGCCCGCTGAAGCGCGTCATCCAGAAGCAGCTGGTCGACAGCCTCGCGCTGAAGCTCCTGGAGGGCGAGTTCGCCGACGGCGACACGGTGAAGGTCGACGCCGCCGACGGCGTGCTCACCTTCGAGCGCGCGAGCGCTCCCGCGGCGGCCGCCGCCTAAACCGCGCTCGGCGGGCAGCCGGGCGATCGCCCGGCTCATTCGAGGGTAGATAGGCTCAGACGCAGGCGACCGAAACAGGAGGAGAAGTGCCCACCTACATCATGCTCACCAATCTCACCGCGGACGGGGTGAAGACCATCAAGAACAACCCGGCGCGCGTCCACGAGGTCAACAACGAGGTCGAGCAGCTCGGCGTCAAGGTCCTCAACCAGTGGGCCACGCTCGGGCAGTACGACTTCGTGAGCGTCGTCGAGGCCCCCGACGAGGCCACGATGGCGAAGCTCTCCGTCGAGCTCGGCTCGCGCGGGACCACCAGCAACCAGACCCTCACAGCGATCGACGCCAAGGCGTTCACCGAGGGCCTCTAGTTTGCGGATCCTCGTCGTTGGCGCGGGCGGGCGCGAGCACGCGATCGTCCGCGCCCTGGCGCGGTCCCCTCGCGAGCCGGAACTGCTGGCGGCGCCCGGGAACGCGGGCATCGCCGCCGACGCGCGCTGTCTGGACATCGTCGCCGACGACGTCGGCGGACTGGTGGAGGCGGCGGTGGCGGAGGGGGTCGACCTGGTCGTCGTCGGTCCCGAAGCACCGCTGGTCGCGGGCCTGGTGGACGCGCTCGAGGCAGCGGGCGTGGCCGCGTTCGGGCCCAGCGGGGCGGCGGCACGTATCGAGGGCTCGAAGGCTCACGCCAAGGAGCTGATGGCCGAAGCCGGGGTGGCCACGGCGGGCCACCAGATCCTGCGGGAGCACGACGAGGCCCTGGAGGCCGTGGCGGGCGCTCCGTACCCGCTGGTGCTGAAGGCCGACGGCCTGGCAGCGGGCAAGGGCGTGGTGATCTGCGGGTCCGAGGACGCGGCTCGCGCGGCGATCGAGGCCTTCTTCGTGGAGCAGCGCTTCGGCGAGACCGAGGTGGTGCTGGAGGAGTTCCTGGAGGGTGAGGAGCTATCGCTGCTGGCGCTGTGCGACGGGGAGAACGTGCTCTGCCTGGCGCCGGCCCAGGACTACAAGCGGATCGGCGAGGGCGACACCGGCCCGAACACCGGCGGGATGGGCAGCTACTCGCCGGTGCCGGCGATCGCACCCGAGTTGGTGGAGCGCCTCGCCGACGAGGTGCACCGTCCGATCGTCGAGCTCATGCGCCGCCGCGGCACGCCCTTCCACGGCGTGCTCTACGCCGGGCTGATGCTCACCGAGTCGGGGCCGAAGGTGCTGGAGTTCAACTGTCGCTTCGGCGATCCGGAGACGCAGGCCGTGCTGCCGCGCCTTCGCAGCGACCTGGCCGGCCTCTTCGAGGCTGCCCGCGTGCCCGGCGGCCTGGCGGGCGCTCGGGCCGAGTTCGCCGAGGATTGGACCGTGACCGTGGTGCTGGCCTCGGCCGGCTATCCGGAGTCGAGCTCGAAGGGAGACGTGATCTCCGGACTGGAGGAGGCCGCGGCCGTGGACGGCGTCGAGGTGACCCACGCGGGCACGGCCCGCAGCGGCGACGAGGTCGTGACCGCCGGCGGGCGGGTCTTGAACGTCACTGGCATCGGCGCGACGCCCGCCGAGGCGCGCGAGTGCGCATACCAGGCCGCGGGCATGATCGAATTCGAGGGCAAGCAGATGCGGCGCGACATCGGGGCGCGCGCCGTCGAGACCCAGGGCGCCCCGGCCAACTGATCGAGAGGAACTGAGCGCAAATGGAGCAAGAGGGACAGATGCCGGCGCCGGGATCTGGTGAGGCCCAGCCCACCACCGCCACCGCCCCCATCCCGATGCCGGAGGTCGAGGCGGCCTTCGAGGAGATCGAGGTCGACGCCCCGCTGGTCGGGATCATCATGGGCTCGAAGAACGACAAGCCCAAGATGCAGCCCGCCGGGCAGGCTCTCCAGGACGCGGGCATCCGCTACGAGGTCCGCGTCATGAGCGCTCACCGCGACCCCGAGAAGGTCCGCGAGTACTGCCACAACGCGCGCATGCGCGGACTGCGGGTGCTCATCGCCGGCGCCGGGATGTCGGCGGCCCTTCCGGGCGTCGCCGCCGCGCATACCGACCTGCCCGTCATCGGCGTGCCGATCCTCGGCAAGAGCCTCGGCGGCCTGGACGCGCTGCTCTCCGCCGTGCAGATGCCTCCCGGAATCCCTGTCGCCTGCGTGGCGATCGACGGCGCCAAGAACGCCGGCGTGCTGGCCACCCGGATCATCAACAGTTAGAGATCGCTTGATCCGTCGCTACACACGCGCGGAGATCGGTTCCGTTTGGACCGACGAGCAGCGCATGTCCGGATGGCTCGAGGTGGAGCTCGCCGCGACCGACGCGTGGGCGGCGGAGGGCGTGGTGCCCGAGATTGCGGCGACGGCGTGCCGCGAGCGCGCCAAATTCTCGATCGAGGAGGTCGCCGAGCGCGAGCGCACGACGGGCCACGACGTCGCCGCGTTCGTCGACGTGGTCTCGGCCTCGATCGGCGGGGAGGAGGGGCGATGGATCCACTACGGGCTGACGTCCTCGGATGTGCTCGACACCGCGCTCGCGTTGCAGCTGCGCGCCGCCGGGGAGATCGTGGTCGCCGGCGCCCGCGCGTACCGCGACGCGCTGGTCGCCCGCGCGGTCGAGCAGGCCGACACGCTCTGCGTCGGGCGTACGCACGGCATCCATGCCGAGCCCACCACGTTCGGCCTGCGCCTCGCCGGCTTCGCGTTCGAGGCCGACCGCAACCTCACGCGGCTCACGGACGCTTTCCATGCCGCGGCGGTCGGCAAGCTCTCCGGCGCCGTCGGCACCTACGCGACGGTGCCACCCTCGATCGAGCGGCGGGTGATGGAGACGCTCGGGCTGCGCGCCGACGACGTCTCGACCCAGGTCGTCCCGCGCGACCGCCACGCGGCCGTGCTGAGCGCAATCGCGCTGGCCGGCGCCGGCCTCGAGCGCTTCGCGACGGAGATCCGCAACCTTCAGCGCACGGAGGTCGGCGAGGTGCGCGAGCCGTTCGGCTCGGGCCAGAAGGGCTCCTCGGCGATGCCCCACAAGCGCAACCCGATCCTCGCCGAGCGCATCACCGGGCTCGCCCGCGTGCTGCGGGGCTACGGCCAGGCCGGCCTCGAGAACGTCGCCCTCTGGCACGAGCGCGACATCTCCCACTCCGGCGCCGAGCGGGTGATCCTGCCCGACGCGACCATCGGCCTCGACTACATGCAGCACCTCGCCGCGCGGATCGCCGCCGACATGACGATCGACCCGCACCGGATGCGCGAGAACCTCGACATGACCCACGGCGCGCTCTTCAGCCAGCGCGCGCTCACCGCCCTCGTCGAGGCGGGCATGCCCCGCGACGACGCCTACCGGGTGGTCCAGGCCGCCGCCCACCGGGCGCTGGAGGAGCGCCGGCCGTTCAAGGAGCTGCTCGCCGCGAGCATTCGGGAGAGCCCCGACGCGCCCGAGGGCGTCGCCGAGAGGGTCACGGCGATGGAGTGGACCGACTACCTGAGCCACGTGCCCGAGGTGATGGAGCGCCTGAAAGCCCTCGCCCCCTGAGATGAACGTCCCTCCTTGATGCCTATACAGGGCAGTGAGGGACGTTCATGGGATGCGGTGGATGGTGAGCGTGTGGCCGCGGCGGGTCACCCGCAGCGTTTCCTGGGGCTCGCCGGTGCGATCGACCAGCTGCACATCGGTTCGCCGGGGAGAGCCGCTTACGCGCCCCACGTGAATGCCCGTCGGGTCCATCGCGATCGAGTACGCCTGCACTTCGTCGGTGCCCTGGGTGCGCATGTCAACCGTGGTCCGGGGAATGAGCACCCGGAACTGAGGCGACGTGAAGCCGGCGAGCGGGTGGCGGCTGCCCCGCACCGTGCTCGTCGCGGGATGAGGGGTTCCCCACTCGTACAGGGCTCCCTGAAGGCCGCCTTCCTCGGGCACGCCCGCGGAAAGGGAGAGGGCTCCCGGCCCGTCGCGGCTCACCTGGACGTTCGGTCCGAGCTGGAGATAGGAGTCGTAGGTGTGAGCGGCCGGTGAGCTGAGCCAGTCGATCACCTGCAGCCCGGCGCCGGGCTCGTAGAGGAACAGCCGCTGCTGCTTCACGCCCTCCTGGGAGAGCATGCGGTTGCGGCCCTCGATCGCGAAGAGGGTCCCCGTCGAGCCGGCCGCTTCCAGTCCCGAGCCGTAGACCGCGTTCGGATCGGCGATGGGGTAGCTGCGTCCGTCGACGGAGATCGTCGAGTGCGCCTGGGTCGAGAGGTCGAAGTCGCGGATGGGCCCCGGGTCCTTGTCGTAGAGCCCGGTGTCGGCGACCAGCCGCTGGTCGTGGTCGTAGAGCTCGAATGAGAGCTCGTCGGCGTGCTTGTGCGTGAGGTTGTGGAAGCCGTCGGTGACCGTCAGGTAGCCGGTCCCGCCGCCGTCCTCGTGAGCGCGGACGAACGCGAAGCCAGCCCCGCGGAAGAGCTTCAGCCCGAAGGTCCGCTCCGCCCGGCGGTGTGCCCATCCGGAGGTGTCCTTCTCGTCGGAGTCGCCCAGCAGCGAGATCCGTCCGTCGGGTTCCAGGAACCATCCGCCGGCGCGGCGCATTTGACGGTCGATCCGCTCCAGCCTCGGGTTGTGCCCGACGTCTTCGATGAAGCCCGCCAGTGAGGTCTCGACCAGGAACTGGTAGGCGGAGGAGTGCTCCAGCCACACGCCGTGTGAGAGGCGGTCCTGGAGGGTCTGCGCGTATCGCGTCGTGGCGAGCCGCTGCCACCATCGATCCTGCGGGAGCACGGGGGCGTAGCGGGTGACCAGATAGAGGCCGATGTCGGTGAAGAGGCCGTGATTGTTGGGCGTGTAGACAGCCGGATCGGCAAGGGCCTTGCCGTGCGCGACGAGGGCCGCGTCGAGGATCCGCGCCGGCCGCCGCAGGTGCTCGCAGTGAGCAGCGGAGTCGAGAACGCCGAGGAACGGCACACGATCGCCGATCGCCTTCCCCTCCCAGGCGTCGGGCGAAGTCCCGTGGCCTCCGCGCGGGTTCTGGCGCACCCAGTCGATTCCCAGCCCCAGCGCCTCGCGCAACGCCCGCATGTCCCTGGTCTCCTCGTATGAGTCGAGGAGCGGACGCAGGAACCGCAGCTTCTGGAGGTTCTGGCGGTAGCGATGGCTGTGCTCGGGGTCCTGCATCCAGTTCACCGGCACGACCAGCCGTTCGCGGCGGTTGAACACGCGGAACTCGTGGTGCAGGGCGGCGCGCAGCTCAGCCTCGTCGGGATTCCCGAGGTGGATGCCGTACGTCTTGGCGCAGCCGAGCGGCCGCGGGGTCTGCGACGATTCCGCCGATCCGCTCCCGCCCGCTCCGCATCCCGTGAGAGCGAGGGCGGCGACAACCGCGCATAAAGGGCAAACGGCTCTCTTGCGTGGCCCAAGCTTGATGTTCCGACGTGCCCTAATCCCGTTGCTCCTCGTTGTGCCGGCCATGGCCTCGGGGTGCGGCTCCGCCGACAACGCGAAGGGCCCCCCCGCGGGCCGGCCGTTGGTGTTCCCCAGCCTGACGGCGCATCTGCCGGCGCGTCAACCGAACGTCGTCGTGGTCATGACCGACGACCAGCGAGCGGATGACCTTAGCGTCATGCCCGCGGTCCGGCGCGAGTTGGCCAGGCACGGCACCACGTTCGCGAACAACTTCGCCACCTACCCGCTCTGCTGCCCCTCCCGCACCACGTTCATGACCGGCGAGTACGCGCACAACCACGGGATCCTCACGAATGATGCGCCGGATGGCGGCTACGTCGGGTACATCGCACACGTCGACCAGAGGCGCACGATCGGCGCGGAGATGCAGAGCGCCGGCTACCGAACGGGATACGTGGGGAAGTTCCTGAACGAATACGCGCCCGAGGACCCGGCGACGGACATGCCGCGGGGGTGGGATGTCTTCGACGGGCTGTTCGGCCCCACCGAGTACCTGATGTACGGCTGGAGCGCCAATGAGAACGGGACGATGGTCCAGCCGCCCGCGGGACCCGCCGACTACCAGACGACCGCGCTCGCGAACCTCGCCGCCGGCTTCATCCGGCAGAGCGCGGGAGGGCCCAAGCCGTTCTTCCTCACCTACGCGCCAACCGCCCCCCACAACGCTCCCGTCGTCCCGGGGCAGCGCAACCCCCAGCCGGCGCCACAGGATGAGTCTGCCTTCGAGCATCGGCCGCTTCCTCGTCCCCCGTCCTTCGAGGCGCCGATCACAGGGGAGCCTCAGCGGCTCCGGGCACCGCAGCACGCCGACCGGCCTGTAGCCGCGATCGCGTCCGCATACCGCGACCGGCTGGCCAGCCTGCTGGCCGTGGACCGCGGCGTGGGGAGCCTCGTCGACACGCTGCGCAGCACCGGCGAGCTGCACAACACCGTCTTCGTCTTCACCTCGGACAACGGTTTCCTCCTCGGCGAGCACCGGGCCGCGGGCAAGGAGCGCCCGTACGAGGAGTCGGTGAAGGTCCCGCTCGTGATCCGGGGCCCAGGCTTCCCGGCCGGCGTCGTGCGCGACCAGCTCGTGGGGAACATGGACCTGATGCCGACCATCCTCAGCCTGGCCCGCGCCCCCTGGCGCCGAGGCACCGACGGCGTGTCGCTGGTCGCGCAGGCGAACGACCCCTCCGCGTGGAGCAGGCGGCCGATCCTCTACGAGGGCGCCGCGGTCGAGGGGCTCGGCTACCACTCGATCCGTACGCCGCGCTACGTCTACACGCACTACCTGAACGGTGCCCAGGAGCTCTTCGACCTCCAGCGAGACCCTGGCGAGCTCCACAACGTCGCGCACGATCCCACGTACTCCGCCACGCTCGACGCCCTGCGCCCGCTCCTCGTGCAGCTCGCCAAGTGCAGCGGCGACTCCTGCCGCCGCCCGCTGCCGGCGATCCCCGGGCCCCCGGGCTAGCGCGTCCGCGCGAAGCGCTCGACCGCGGCGATCAGCTCGCCGACCTTCTCGTCGGCCGCGTCGCCACCCTCGGCGACCGCGTCGCGGACACAGTGATTCGTGTGGTCGGCCAGCAGGGTCAGCGCGACCCCGTCCAGCGCCTTGGTCGCGGCGGCGATCTGGGTGAGGACGTCGATGCAGTAGGCCTCGTCGTCGACCATTCCCCGGATCCCGCGCACCTGTCCCTCGACTCGCGAGAGCCGGCGCAGCACAGCCTCCTTGTCGGCGACGTAGCCCGGCGGACGAGGTGCATCTGCCATGTTGAGAGCATACCGGGTGGGGGTATCGGCTTCGCGGCGGGCGCGCCGGACTTTCTACGCTGCTGCGCACGATGAGCCCTCAGGAACGCTGGACCATGGGGATCGAGGTCCCGGAGACCCCCGCCGGCTGGAACGCCGGCCCACCCGACTTCGTGGGCGTCGGCGCGCAGCGCTGCGGGACGTCGTGGTGGTATCGCGGCACGATCCGCTCGCACCCGGACGTCGTGCGCGTCGCCAAGCCGGGCAAGGAGCTGCACTACTTCGACCGCTTCTGGGAGGGCGCCGAGCCGCCCGACCTCGTGGAGACCTACCACTCGTTCTTCCCCAAGCCCGAGGGCGCGATCACGGGCGAGTGGACCCCGCGCTACATGGTCGACTGGTGGGCGATGAAGCTGCTGCACGACGCGGCGCCCGACGCCAAGATCCTGGTGATGCTGCGCGACCCAGTCGAGCGCCTGCGGTCGGGCATCCAGCGCGAGCGGATGCTCGCCGACGAGGCGGGGGAGCCCTTTTCGCTGTCCCACCTCTCCGAGGCGGTGTACCGCGGCCTCTACTACGAGCAGGTCAGGGGCATCTACGAGCTCTATCCGCGCGAGCGCGTCCTGATCCTCCAGCACGAGGCCTGTCGCAACGACGCGATGGGCCAGATGCGCCGCACCCAGGAGTTCCTGGGTCTCGAGCCGCTGACGGAGATGCCCGACAAGCTCGCCCAGCACAAGCGGCCGCCGGGCACCAAGCCGGAGCTCTCGCCCGAGCGCCACGCCGAGCTGGTGCGCCGCTTTCGCGACGACGTGGCCCGGCTGAAGGGCCTGGTGCCCGAGCTCGACCTCTCGGTCTGGCCCAACTTCACCGACGTCGCGCCGGCCTGAGCCGCCCATGCGAGTAGGCGTCTCGTGCTTCTGGTTCAACCGCGGCCAGGCGGTGGTGGGCAGGCACCTGCGTTCGGCGCTGGAGACGCTCGGCCACGAGACCTGGGTGCTGGCGCGACCGGCCAAGGACACCGCCGCCAAGCCGGGACACCTGCAGACCGACGACGTCTGGGACCAGCCCGGTGTCACCGCCGCCTCGCACTACCTCATCCCCTACGAGGAGATGGAGCGCTGGGCGCGCCAGCACGAGCTCGACGCCGTCATGTTCGACCAGAACTACCAGTTCGACGAGATCGCGAGGCTTCGGGAATCCGGCGTGCGCACCTACGGCCGCTTCGTGTGGGAGCAGTTCGCCACCGAGAACGTGGAGGGCGCCAAGCGGGCCTTCGACGAGGTCTATTCGGTCACGGCCTGCGAGCGCGAGCGCTACGCGAAGATGGGGATAGAGAGCCCGCGCGTGCGGTGGGGCATCCACCCGGAGCTGGTCGAGGAGGCGGTCACGCTCGACGCCGAGCGCGATGCGCGTCCGGAGGACGCGCCGGTGACGTTCTTCTTCCCCGGCGGCTACATGACCAAGCGCAAGCCGCTGAAGCCCGCGCTGGAGGCGTTCTCACGCGCCCACGGCGAGAACCTCCGGCTAGTGCTCAAGGGTCAGGTGGAGAAGCGCATGGGGATGGTGCAGAAGGCGACGAAGGGCGACGCCCGCATCCAGCCGGTCTTCGCCGACCTCCCTGAGGCCGAGCACCGGCGCCTGTTCGCCGCGGCCGACGTCTGCCTGGCGCCGAGCCGCTGGGAGGGCCTGGGGCTGCACCTCTTCGAGGCGACCGCGCTCGGGATGCCGCTGATCACCAACGACAACCCGCCCATGAACGAGGTCGTCCGCGACGGCGAGAACGGCCTGCTTGTGCGCGGGGTGCAGTTCCGCGAGCCGGCGCCCTCGGGGATCCCGGCGTGGGATCCGGATGGGCGCGAGCTGACGGCGGCGATCGAGCGCCTGGCCGACCCCGGTATGCGCCGCGACCTGATCGGCGGAGCGCGCGCCGCTCGCGAGCGGCTGAGCTGGGACAACACGCTCGCCGACCTGCGCGAGCTGCTCGGCGGCTAGACGATCAGCGCGACGGGGATCGCGATCAGCGTTCCCCACAGCGACGTGTGGGCGAAGGCTCGCTGCCAGAACCCGCGATAGCCGACGCTCGAGAACAGGATCAGCCCGACCACGTTGCCGATGTTGATCAGGGCCATGAGCCCGGCGATCGCGATGCGGATCACCTGCGAGGACAGATGCAGCTGACCCAGGTCGGTGTCGGCGGACAGGCTGTTGCCGGCCGAGGCGATGACGATCAGGACGATGGTGCCGACGATCGCGACGAGGATGCCGAGGCGCTCGCGCCAGTCCAGCCCGGCGAGGTTGCCCGACCGGCTCGTGCTCTCCATAGCGGGGACGTCGGTCCCGTCGGCGCGCTCGGTCTCGACGGCCTCGCCCGCCTGCTGGATCTCGAAGTGGGTGACGGGGATGGCGAAGCGCCTGCGGACCTGCTCGAACATGTCGTCCTCGAGCCAGCGGCCGTCGCCCTGGGAGTGGGTGACGAGCAGCAGCTCGTCGGCGTGGAAGTTCGCCAGCGCATCGTCGATCGCCAGGATCGGATCTGCGTCGCCCACCTCCTCGGCGGTGAGCGTCCCGGCCGCGATCCGGGCGTCGTGGGCGACCCGGTCCTCGGCGCGCCCGAGGCGGGTCTGTGCCACGCTCATTCCCTCGTCGACCGCCCCCGCGGAATGCTCGAATCGTGTCCGCGCGAGCGCCGGAGCGACGATCTTGACCTCGGGGTCACGGCCGTTGGCGACGCGCTCGATTTCGCGCTCGAGGGGCTCGGCAACATGCTCATCGGCCGCAACGACGAGCAGGCGCACGCGCTCGTTCGTCTGCTCGTCAGGAATCGACGCCCGGCCGGTCTCGGTCTGATCCATATCTCCCTGGTACCCGGCGATGCGGCCGCAAACAACAGGGCCGTCCCTTCGACTGGAAGCGCTTACAGCCTTGGGCCGGCGCAATAGCTAGCATCGCCGCCTCATGGCCCAGGCTCTTTCCGACCTCGAACTGCTCTCCAGCGGCAAGGTCCGCGAGATCTACGCGGACGGCGACGACCTCATCATGGTCGCCTCCGACCGGATCTCCGCCTACGACGTCGTCCTGCCCGACCCCATCCCCGACAAGGGGGCGGTCCTCACGCAGATGTCGATCTTCTGGTTCGACCTGCTCGGCGACGTCTGCCCCAACCACTTCATCTCCGAGGAGGTCCCGCCCGAGGCCGCGCGCCGGGGCATGCGCGTCCGCAAGCTGGACATGCATCCCGTGGAGTGCGTGGTGCGCGGCTACATCACCGGCTCCGGCTGGAAGGAGTACAAGCGCGACGGCACGGTCTGCGGCATCGAGCTGCCGGACGGCCTCCAGGAGTCGCAGAAGCTCCCGGAGCCCATCTTCACCCCGGCCACCAAGGCCGAGATCGGCGAGCACGACGAGAACATCGACTTCGATCGCGCGGCCGAGGTCGTCGGCGACCGCGACCTGATGACGCGCCTTCGCGACACCTCGATCGAGCTGTACAACCGGGCGGCCGAGCACGCGGCCGGGCGCGGGATCATCCTCGCCGACACCAAGTTCGAGTTTGGCCGCGGCGCCGGCGAGGACATCGTCCTGGGCGACGAGGTGTTCACCCCCGACTCCTCGCGCTTCTGGCCCGCCGATTCCTACGAGCCTGGCCACGGGCAGCCCTCCTTCGACAAGCAGTACGTGCGCGACTGGCTCGACGAGTCGGGCTGGGACCACTCGCCCCCGGGGCCGAACCTCCCGGCCGAGGTCGTCGAGCGCACGCGCGCCCGCTACGTGGAGGCGTACGAGCGCCTCTCGGGCAAAGACTTCACCTCCTCGTGAACCTCTTCATCCAGGGGATGCGTCGTTCGGGGACGACGATCCTCCACGACGCGATCGTCGAGGACCCCGAGCTGCGCTCGTTCTACGAGCCGCTTCGCGAGCAGAAGGTCACCGAGGGCGGCGGCTCCGGCGCGCGCGAGGGCGACGCCTTCGCCGAGATGCGGGCCATCCGCCAGGACTTCCAGCGCGAGCGCTATCCGGACATCCCGATCGACGAGTTCAACTGGGGCGGTCCCCGGGACCCCTCTGTGGAGATCACCGACCACCTTCCGGAGCACGCCCGCGAGCTGCTGAAGCACCTGCTCACCCTCGCGCCCGCCGTCGCCATCAAGGAGACCCGCCTGTACTGCAAGCTCGCCGACGTCCACGACATCGACCCGGGCGCGGCGCTGGTGCACGTGGTCCGCGATCCGCGCGCTGTCGTCGCCTCGATCGTGCTCGGCCGCAACCGGCGGCGCGCGCAGAAGTACTCCTCGCCCGCCGCGATGTTCACCGACCGGACCGATCGCAAGCTGTGGTCGAGCCGGGCGATCTCGCAGGCGATCCTGGATCGCGAGGGCCGCGGGGCCGAGGACCTCACCGACGTCGAGCGGGTGCTGCTGGTGTGGAAGCTCTCCTTCGAGAGCGCCTACGAGGACGGCCGCCGGCTCTTCGGCGACCGCTACCTGCTGCTTCGAAACGAGGACCTGCGCACTAGCGTTCCCGCCGCGCTCGACCAGGTCTACGCGGTGCTCGGCCGCGAGACCCCGGCCGCGGTGCGCGAATGGACGCGTGACAAGGTTCGCCCGGCGGAGCAGGTCTACGCCGCCGGCGAGCCCGCCTGGGCCGGGCTGATCGACAAACTCGGCCTGGCCGAGCCGATGGCGGCCGCCGGCTACGCCTGAGCGGCGCAGCCCTTAGCTTCGACATAGCTTCGGCGGCGTAGAGTCGGCCCATGGGACGCAGGGATTGGTGCCTGCTTGGAGCGATCGTCGTTGCGGGCGGCTTGCTTCGTTTCCTCACCCTCGGCCATCAGTCCTATGACCACGACGAGGCGGTGACGGCCAGCCGCGTCCTGCACGCGAACCTCGGCGCGACGATGCACGTGGTGGGCGGCGGTGAGCGCAGCCCACCGCTCTACTACCTCGCGGCCTGGCTGTGGTCGAAGCTCTTCGGGACCGGAGAGGTGGGACTGCGGTCGCTGTCGGCGCTCGCCGGAACCCTGACCATCCCGGTTGCGTACCGGGCCGCCGTGGTGTTCGGCTCGAGGCGCGCAGGCCTGATCGCAGCCGCGCTCGTCGCCTTCAATCCCTTCCTCCTCTGGTACTCGCAGGAGGCGCGCTCGTACGCGTTTCTCGTCTTCTTCAGCGCGGTCGCGCTCGTCTACTTCGCCGAGTCGCTCCGGGAACCGACTCCACGCTCGCTCGGCCTCTGGGCCGCTGCCTCGGGGCTCGCGCTGTGCTCGCACTACTTCGCCGTGTTCGCGATCGCGCCCCAGGCGGTGTGGCTGCTGACGCAGAGGTCGCGCCGGCCACGCGGGACGCTCGCCGCCGTCGCCGTAGTGGGCCTGGTGGGCCTGGCGCTTGCCCCCTTCGCCCTTCATCAGGAGGGGTCGGGACGCAGAAACGAATTCACTAACCGCTCCGTCGTTTCGCGCGCCGGCGAGTCCGCCCTCAACTACGTTGCGAGCGAAGAACCCGGCGCCTTCGCCGGGACGGGAGCGATCGATGCCGTCCAGGGTCTCGCCGCGGCGGGCGGTGCGCTTCTGCTCATCGGCTCGATCCTGTTCGCCGCGCGCAGCCCCCTTGCGGTTGAGCGATTCGGGGCGCTGGCTCTCGGTTCGGTTGGCGCCGCAGCCCTCCTCGTCCCCGTCGTTCTCGCATACATCGGCCTCGATTTCCTCGATCCGCGAAACACGATCGCTGCGGAGGTCCCGCTGCTCCTGGTCATGGCGGTCGGTTGCGGCGCCACGGGCGCCGGGCGCCTCGGCCTGCTCGCGGCGCTGCTGGGCGTCGTCATGTTCGCGGCCGTCGACCTGGCGGTCTACCGCAGCCCGCAGATGCAGCGACCCGATTGGCGAGGCGCGGCCGCCGCGATCGGGCCTTCTGAGGTGCCGAGGCTGATCGTCGCCCCTGCCAACGGCAACCAGGGCCTCGTCTACTACCTGGGGGCCACTCGGGTGCGGGGCAAGAGCGACGTCCCCAAGGGGCTTCGCGAGGTCGACGTCCTGAGCGCGGGCGCAGCGGGCAATCCTCCGCGGCACGGGCTCCGGGAGATCGCCCGGGTGCCGGCGCCCAGGCCTTTCGTACTCGATAAGTACCGCTCTCGCCGTCCGGTCACGGTGTCGCCTGTTCGCCTCAGCGAGTACGTGCTCAACGAGTCTCCGACCCTCGTGGCAACCACCCCCTGACGCCGGTTCGCTCGGGGCGATCATCTACGCTCCGAGCGTGAAGGCGCGCGTGCTCATCCGCCCGAAGGAGGGCATCCTCGACCCCCAGGGCAAGGCCGTCGAGAGGGCGCTGCCGGCGCTCGGCTTCGAGGGGATCTCCGACGTCCGCGTCGGCCGTCTGGTCGAGCTCGAGGCCGACGACGAGTCGGCCCTCGGCCGGCTCTGCGAGCAGCTTCTCGCCAACCCACTTGTGGAGGACTACGAGATCGAGATGGTCGACGAGGCCGCCGCGTGACGCGGTTCGGCGTCCTTCAGTTCCCCGGCTCATGCGACGAGCGCGACGCCGTCGCGGCGTGCGCGCGGGTGGGCGACGCCCGCCTCGTCTGGCACGAGGAGACGGACCTCGACGACCTCGACGCGGTCGTCGTTCCCGGCGGCTTCTCCTACGGCGACTACCTTCGCGCCGGCGCCATCGCGCGTTTTGCTCCGGCGATGGGCGCGGTCTCCGAGATGGCGTCGGGCGGCGCCCCCGTGCTCGGCATCTGCAATGGCTTCCAGGTGCTCTGCGAGGCAGGGCTCCTGCCCGGAGCGCTGCTGCCCAACGACGGGCTTCGCTTCGTCTGCCGCCAGGTCGACCTGATCGCGGGCTCGGCCTCGGGCCCGTTCGCCGACGGCCTCACGGCCGGCGACGTGCTCTCGATTCCCGTCAAGCACGCCTGCGGGCGCTGGTTCGCCGACGACGCCACGGTGGCCGAGCTCGATGCCGCCGGGCAGATCGCCTTCCGCTACGCCCCGGGAGACAACCCCAACGGCTCGACCGCCGACATCGCCGGGGTCACCAACGCCGCGGGCAACGTGATGGGCCTCATGCCCCACCCCGAGCACGCCGTCGACGAGCGGACGGGATCCGCCGACGGCCTGCGACTCTTTGCCGCCGTCGCCGCCGAGCAGAAGCTCGCGGCGTGACGCGGGAGGCCTAGCTTGCCGCTGACCAGACGCCGACCCGAGACCACCGCCACGTCGTTCCCGTTCGTCGTCGGCATGAACCGCTCGGGGACGACCCTGCTGCGGATGATGCTCGACGCTCACCCCGAGCTGACGATCCCGCCGGAGACGCACTTCGTCCCGGACCTGATCGACGCCTGCAACGCCGCCGGCGCGACGCCGCAGTCGGCGCTGGCGGCCATGAAGGCTCATCGCGAGTGGAACGACTTCGACTTCTCCGACGAAGAGGCCCTGGGATGGCTGGCCGCCATCGACGGTCTCGACGCCGGGGAGGCCGTGCGCTCCTTCTATCGCGCCTACGCAGCCCGTCAGGGCAAGCCCCGCTGGGGTGAGAAGACCCCTCGCTACGTGGGGCAGATGCGGAAGATCGAGAGGGCGCTGCCCGAGGCCCGCTTCGTGCACGTCATCCGCGACGGCCGCGACGTCGCGCTCTCGGTGCTCGACCGGACGGTCCGCGACATCGACGCCGCCCACGTCGGCGGGCGGTGGAAGAAGAAGATCGAGAAGGCGCGGCGAATGGGCCCGAAGCTCGCGTACTACACCGAGGTCCGCTACGAGGACCTGATCGCCGACACCGAGCCGGTGCTGCGCAGGGTCTGCGAGTTCATCGAGCTTCCCTGGGACGACGCGATGCTGAGCTACCACGAGCGCTCGGCGGACCGCCTCGGCGAGATGGCGCGAGCGCTGCCCGCCGAGGGCCGCGCGCAGGACCTCACCGTCGAGCGCAGGATGGCGACCCACGCGATGACCACCAAGCCGCCCGACACCGACCGCATCAGCCGCTGGAAGCGCCAGATGCCGGAGGCCGATCGCCAGGCCTTCGAGGCGATCGCCGGCGACATGCTGGCCGACCTCGGCTACGAGACCGGCGTGCCGGTCGACTCCGCGACGTAGTGCGCGTCGGCCTCGTCACGAAGTGGTTCAACCGCGGCCAGCCCGTGGTCGCCCGCCAGCTGCGCTCGGCCATGGACGAGCTGGGCCACGAGACGTTCATCCTCGCCCGCCCCAAGAAGGAGCGGGGGCCGATGAAGGGCCGCCTTCAGCGCGACGACGTGTGGGACCAGCCCAACGTCGACGAGGCGGCGGCCTACGACATCACCGCGGAGGAGTACGAGAGCTGGGTCGAGCGCCGCGGCATCGAGGTGATCCTGTGCGACCAGAACTACCAGTTCGACGAGCTCGCCTCGCTGCGCGCCCGCGGGGTCGTGACCATCGGCCGGTTCGTCTGGGAGCACTTCACCGAGGCCGACGTGCCCGGCGCCCGTGACGCCTTCGACATCGTCTACTCGATGACCCGCTGCGAGCAGGAGCGCTACCGGAGCTTCGGCCTCGAGACTCCGTACGTGCCGTGGGGCATCAACCCCGAGCTACTCGACGTGACACCCAAGCGCACGGCGCCCGGCGACGTCGTCCAGCTCATCTTCCCCGCCGGGTTCATCGGCCACCGCAAGCCCGTCGCGCCGGCGATCGAGGCGTTCCAGAAGACGACGAACCCGCGCCTTCGCCTGCTGATCAAGGCGCAGGTCGAGCGCAACAAGCGCACCAAGCTCGCCCGCGAGGCGGCCGAGAGCGACTCGCGCATCGAGTTCCTTCTGGAGGACCAGACGACGAGCGACCACCTCGCGACCGTCGCCGGCGCCGACGTGGTGCTGACGCCGGCCCGCTGGGAGGGCCTGGGCCTGCCCCTGTTCGAGGCGATGGCGTTCGGCAGGCCGGTGATCACCAGCGACTTCGCGCCGCTGAACGAGGTGATCGAGCATGAGCGAAACGGCCTGCTGGTGCGCTCGATCCAAAACGGCACGGCCGAGTCGGGCATCCCGGCCTGGGACCCGGACATCGGTCACCTCACGGAGCTGATGGAGCGCGTGGCCGACGACGCCGAGCGCGAGCGGCTGGCCGCCGGCGCGCGCGAGGTGCGCTCTGAGCGAGCCTGGTCGCACACGGTCGACGGCATGGGCGAGCTGGTCGACACCGCCACCGCCCGCCGCCCCGCGCCCCCCAGGACCCCCGTCATGGGGTCATGACCCCATGAGTCGGAGGCGACTCAAGGGGTCTGACCCCGCATCGGGAGCTTGGGCTGACCGATCGCGAGTACGAGCTGATCGTCGAGCACATGGGCCGCGAGCCCAACGGGGTCGAGCTGGCGATGTTCTCGCTGCTGTGGTCCGAGCACTGCGCCTACAAGCACTCGCGAAAGCTCCTGGGCCAGCTGCCCACCGAGGGCGAGCGCGTGGTGATGGGCCCGGGCGAGAACGCCGGGGCCGTCAGCCTGCCGGGCGGCTGGGCCCTGGCCTTCAAGGTCGAGTCGCACAACCACCCCAGCGCCGTCGAGCCCTTCCAGGGCGCCGCCACCGGCGTCGGCGGGATCCTGCGCGACGTCTTCGCGGTGGGCGCGCGACCCATCGCGGTGCTCGACTCGCTGCGCTTCGGCGAGCTCAGCTCGGAGCGCTCGCGCTATCTCTTCGACCACGTGGTGGCCGGCATCGGGCACTACGGCAACTCGATCGGCGTCCCCACGGTGGGCGGCGAGGTGGCCTTCGAGGCGCCGTACGAGCAGAACTGCCTGGTCAACGCCATGTGCGCGGGTCTGGCGAGGGCCGACGAGATGATCCGCTCGGCGGCCGCCGGCCCCGGCAACGCGCTGGTCCTGTTCGGTGCCTCGACCGGGCGCGACGGCATCGGCGGCGCCTCGGTGCTGGCCTCGGCCGAGCTGGAGGAGGGCGACGCCAAGCGTCCGACCGTGCAGATCGGCGACCCCTTCGAGGAGCACAAGCTGCTCGAGTGCTGCCTGGAGCTGCTGGCGGGCGACCTGCTGGTCTCGCTTCAGGACCTGGGTGCGGCCGGGCTCACCTCGTCGGCGGGGGAGATGGCCTCGAAGGGCGAGGTCGGCCTCGACATCGACGTTTCGGCGGTCCCGCTTCGAAACCCCGACCTCGAGCCGTTCGAGGTGATGGTGTCCGAGTCGCAGGAGCGGATGCTCGCGGTGGTCGAGCCGTCGCGGGTCGACGAGGTTCTCGCCGTCTGCGAGCGCTGGCAGACGAGCGCCGCGGTGATCGGCCAGATCACCGAGGGCGAGACGATCCGCGTGCTCGACGGCTCGGAGCTGGTGGGCGAGGTGCCGGTGAAGGCGCTGGTCGACGAGTGCCCGCTGTACGACCTCGACCCCGCCGAGCCCGACGGCTGGCTGTACGGCAACGACGCGACCCTCGCGGCCGACGCCTCCCCTGAGGAGACCCTGCTGGCGCTGCTCGGCTCGCCCAACATCGCGAGCAAGCGCTGGGCCTTCGAGCAGTACGACTCGATCGTGGGCTCGCGCACCCTGCGCCGTCCCGAGGCCGCCGACGCGGCGGTGCTCGATATCCACGAGTCCGGGGTGGGCGTCGCGCTGGCAATCGACGGCAACGGCCGCCGCGTCGCCTGCGATCCCTACCGCGGGGCGGTGGAGGCGGTGCTGGAGTGCGCGGCGAACCTCGCCTGCGCCGGCGCCGAGCCGCTCGGCCTGACCAACTGCCTGAACTTCGGCAACCCCGAGAAGCCCCACGTCGCCTGGCAGCTCTCGCAGTCCGTGAGGGGCCTGGCCGACGCCTGCCGAGCGCTCGGCGTGCCGGTGGTGGGCGGCAACGTCTCCCTGTACAACGAAACCGAGTCCGGCCCGATCTATCCCACCCCGGTGGTCGGCATGGCCGGCGAGCTGCCGGATCCCGCCGGCGCTCCGGGCACCGCCCTGCGCGAGGGCGACGCGATCGCCCTCGCGGGCCCCTTCGCGCCCTCGGCGGCCGGGTCGGAGCTGACCAAGCAGCGCGGCGAGCTGTCGGCCGGATTGCCCGAGGTCGACGTCCAGGCCGCGCGCCGCGCCCTCGGCTTCGTCCGCGAGGCCGTGCGGGCCGGTGAGGTGGGCGCCGCGCACGACGTCAGCGACGGCGGCCTGGCCTGTGCGCTCGCCGAGATGGCGATCGCCGGCCGCGTGGGCGCGAGCGTCGAGGTCGGCGGCGGCGAGGACGCGGTCTTCGGCGAGGGGCCCGCGGGAGTGCTGCTGGCCGGTGAGCCCGCCGCGATCGGGCGCCTGGCCGCCCGGGCCGGCGCCGAGGGTGTCGAGTTCGCCGTGATCGGGGCCGCCGGGGGCGAGACGATTGCGATCCGGGCGGGCGCCATGTCGCTGGACGTCTCCGTGGCCGACGCCGAGGCCGCCTGGCGCTCGCTCGGCGAGCGCATGGAGGCGGTCGTGGTGGCATGAGGCCCCTTCGCGCAGCCGTCGCCCTGGCGCTGGTCGCCGCTGCGGGCTGCGGCGGCACGGGATCGAGCACGACCAGCTCAGGCCCGGGCACACCGGCGGAGGGGTCGAGCATCGGCCCGATCCAGCCTGCTCACCTCGACGTCGCCGAGCTGCATGGCTGCGGCTTTCGCAAGATCCTGCGCGAGTTCCGCTGTGGCGAGATCAGCGTTCCGCGGGTGCGCTCCGACCCCTCGGTGGGCACGACGAAGGTGGCGTTCGCCGTGCGGCCGGCGCCGCATGCCAAGCCGGACGCGACCCCGATCTTCGCGGTCGAGGGCGGCCCGGGCTACGGCAGCACCCGCACCGAGCCCGCCTACAACAACCTGTTCCGCGGCCTGCAGCGCACGCACGACCTCGTCCTGGTGGACATGCGCGGCACCGGCCGCTCGCCGGGGCTCAACTGCCCCGACGTGCAGTCGGGGCTGGGCCCGGAGTGGATCACCCTCGGCGAGTGCGCCAAGAGGCTCGGGGCGCGCGTCGACGAGTTCACGACGGCGATGGCCGCCGACGACATCGAGGCGGTCCGCCGCACCCTCGGCTTCGGGAAGATCGCCCTCTACGGCGACTCGTACGGCACCTTCCTCGGGCAGTCGTTCGCCTTCCGCCACCCCGATTCGCTGCGGGCCCTGGTGCTGGACTCCGCCTACCCGGCACGCGGCGAGAGCGGCTGGTACCCCAGCCTGCCCCGCACCGGCATCCGCGCCTACGCGAAGGCGTGCAATCGCGACCCCTCCTGCCCACCTCATCCGGCCGCGCGCCTGGCCCGCCTCGCACAGCACCTGCGCGCAACCGGGCGCGGGGTGGAGCCGCTGATCGACGCCATCGCGCAGGCCGCCTACGGCCCGCCGGCGTCGTACCTGGCGATCGATCGCGCGGGCCGCGCGCTCCTGGCCCGCAACTCGAAGCCCTGGCGCAACCTCACCTACAGCGGCAGCGCCGGCGTCAAGCACCCCAACCACTACTCCCACACCGACGAGCTGGTCGTGGGCTGCAACGACTACCCGATGATCTGGAGCAAGGACGCCTCTCCCGACGAGCGACGCGCCCAGTTCGAGCGTGAGATCCGCGACTACCCGAAGCACGCGTTCGAGCCGTTCACCCCGCGCGAGATCGCCTACTCGCCGTACCTCTCCTATCTCGAGTGCATCACCTGGCCACGCCCGGACGCCAACTACGAGCCACCCGTGCCCAAGGACGCGCGGCCGACGACCGCACCGGTGCTCGTGGTGTCGGGCGAGCTCGATGACACCACGACGCCGCTGGAGGGCAGGTGGGTCGCCCGCGAGTTCCCGAACGGCCGGCACTACGTCGCTCACGGGGTCGGTCACGTCGCCTCGCTCTACGACGGCTCGTCGGCGCCCGCGCGCGAGATCCGCAGGTTTCTTCGAGACCACCTCGACCGCTAGCGTGCGGCCGGCCGGCGCCGCCGATGAGGTCAAGATGGCGCGCCGGTCGACGCAGACATGAGCGAATCGATCGCAATCGAGACGAAGGACCTTGCGCGCCGCTTCGGCGACGAGGTCGAGGCCGTGCGGGGCATCGACCTGGCCGTGGAGCGCGGCGAGATCTTCGGCTTTCTCGGGCCCAACGGCGCCGGCAAGACCACGACGGTGCGGATGCTCTGCACGCTGCTGCCCCCGAGCGGCGGCTCGGCGACCGTTGCCGGCCACGACGTCGCATCCGAGGGGAGCGCGATCCGGCGGCGGATCGGCGTGGCCCTTCAGGAGATCGGCCTCGACCCGGTGCAGACGGGCAGGGAGCTCTTGGAGCTTCAGTGCGGCCTGTACGGAATCGGAGGGGAGGCCGCGACGACCCGCACGAACGAGCTGCTGGAGATGGTCGAGCTCACCGAGGCCGCCGACCGCCGGATCAAGGGCTACTCCGGCGGCATGAAGCGGCGCCTGGACCTCGCGGCCTCGCTCGTGCACGAGCCAGAGATCCTGTTCCTCGACGAGCCGACCACCGGCCTGGACCCGTCCTCGCGCATGACGATCTGGGACGAGGTCAAGCGCATCAACGCCGAGGGCCGGACGATCTTCCTCACCACCCAGTACCTCGAGGAGGCCGACGCGCTGTGCGGCCGCCTGGCGATCATCGACGACGGCAGGCTCGTCGCCGAGGGGACGCCGGAGAAGCTGAAGTCGGAGATCGGCAACGACGTGGTCTCCGTGGGGCTCGAGGGTGCCGACCGCGACCGCACCAAGTCGGCGCTCGACGGGCTCCCGGGCCTGGAGCGGATCGTCGACGGCGAGGACTCCATCGCCCTGTTCACCGAGGACGGCGCAGGCTCGGTCGCCGAGATCGTGCGTCGCCTCCACGCCGCCGGCATCGAGGTCGGGGCCATCTCCGTCGCCCGCCCGTCGCTCGACGACGTCTTCCTGGAGGCCACCGGCCGCCGGCTGGAGGTCGGCGAGGACCACGACGACGGCCAGGTGGAGGGCCGGTGATCGGCCAGATCCGCCTCCTCGGCGCGCGCGCGATCCGCGAGACGATCCGCTACCCCGAGGCCACCATCCCGACGCTGTTCATCCCGCTGTTCTTCCTGGCGGTGAACATCGGGCAGGTCTCGAAGACCTTCCCGTCCACCACGCCGTTCCTGAACGGCCAGGGCTACGTGGCGTTTCAGCTTCCGGTCTCGCTGATGTTCGCCGTGGCGACGGCGACCTCGGGCCTCGCGCTTGTCACCGAGATCGAGAACGGCTACTTCGACAAGCTCCTCGTGGCCCCGATCCACCGCACGGCGATCATCTACGGGCGGCTCTGCGCCGACTTCGTGCGCGGCCTGGGCGCGTCGCTGCTGGTGCTGGTGTTCGGGATCGTGCTGGGCGCCCACGTTGAGGCCGGGGTTCTGGGCGCGATCGTCCTGGTCGGGCTGGCGGCGGCCTTCGGCGTGGCCTACGCGGGCTTCGCGGTGCTGATCGCCCTGCGCACGCGCAACATCCAGGCGACCAACACGAGCTTCCTGCTGTTCTTCCCCCTGCTCTTCCTCACGCCGAACTTCGTCCCGTTCGACCGCCTGAGCCCGGTGATGGAAACGCTCGCGCGGCTCAATCCCGTGAGCTACGTGATCGTCGGCCTGCGCTCGCTGATCATCGACGGCTGGAAGCCCGCCGACCTGGCCGCCTGCGTGGGCGTGATCGTCGCGATGGGCCTGGTCCTCACCGGCCTCTCGCTGCGCGCGATCCGCGACTACGACCGGTAGCCGGCGACCGGGGCGATCCACCCCCGTTGCTACCCTGCGGGGCACGGGCACTTGGAGCCCGTGGTGGCTCTTCCCCCGCGACCGAGGCTCGCAGCAACTGACTCCGATTCAGCGGCGTTTGCCAGACCCTCCCGATCTTCCGGATCGCGACGGCCCGCGCGATGAATGCGGGGTCTTCGGCATATACGCGCCCGGCCACGACGTCGCGCGGATGGCGTACTTCGCCCTCTACGCGCTACAGCACCGCGGTCAGGAGTCGGCGGGCATCGCGACCTGCGAGGGCGGGCACATCACGACCCTTCGCGAGAAGGGGCTCGTGTCCCAGGTCTTCGACGAGCAGAAGCTCCGCGCCCTCGAGGGCGACATGGCGATCGGGCACGTCCGCTACTCCACCACCGGCGGCGGCTCGTGGGAGAACAGCCAGCCCGTGTGGCGCGACGACGGCCGCGAGGTCGCGCTGGCGCACAACGGCAACCTCACCAACGCGGTCGCCATGCACAACGAGCTTCGCGAGCGCGGCGTGCAGTTCCGCGGGACCTCCGACTCGGAGATCATCGCCGCCGCGCTTTCCATCTGCGAGGCGCCGCCCGATCGAGAACGCGGTGGCCGAGGTGGTCCCCCGGCTGGAGGGCGCCTTCTCCACGGTCGTCATGACCAAGCGCGCGGTGGTCGCCTTCCGCGATCCCTACGGGGTCAGGCCGCTGGCACTCGGCAAGCTGGGCGAGCATTGGTGCGTCGCCTCGGAGAGCTGCGCCTTCGACATCATCGGCGCCGAGTACGTGCGGGAGGTGAGCCCGGGCGAGGCCGTCTCGCTCACCGATCACGGGCTCGAGTCGCGCCAGGTCGTCCCGTCGACCCGCACGGCCCACTGCGTCTTCGAGCACATCTACTTCTCGCGTCCCGACACCAAGCTGGAGGACAGGCGCCTTCAGGTCGTGCGCGGGAAGATGGGCGAGATCCTCGCCCGCGAGGCGCCGGCGGACGCCGACCTCGTGATCTCCGTGCCCGACTCGGGCAACCCGGCGGCCAGCGGCTTCGCCCGCGGGAGCGGCCTGCCCAAGGACGACGGGCTCACCAAGAACCGCTACGTGCAGCGCACCTTCATCCAGCCCGGCCAGGAGCTCCGAAAGCACGGCCTGCGGATGAAGTTCAACCCGCTGCCGGAGATCGTCTCCGGCAAGCGAATCGTCGTCGTCGACGACTCGATCGTGCGCGGCAACACCACCAAGCAGATCATCGGGATGCTCCGCGACGCCGGCGCGTCCGAGGTGCACCTGCGGATCTCCGCGCCGCCGATCCGCTTCCCCTGCCACTACGGGGTGGACATGTCGACGAGCGAGGAGATGATCGCCCACGAGCGCACGGTCGACGAGATCGCCGCCGAGCTCGGCGCGGACTCGCTCGCCTACCTCTCGCTCGAGGGCGTCTACGAGGCCGTCGGCACTCCGCGCGCTGCCCACTGCGACGCCTGCTTCACCGGCGAGTACCCGCTGGGCGACGGCGGCGACGGCAACGGGAAGTTCGCCCTGGAGGAGATTGCGACCGTCCCCGTCTCTTAGATAGATGGCGTTCGAGCAATCGCCACCGGGGTCTGACCCCTCAACCGCGAACGATCATGTTGCAACCTCCATCCTCGGGGTCTGACCCCACAGTCGCCGACCCGGCCGCCGCGCTGAAGACCCACTTCGGCCACCCGGCCTTCAGGCCGGGTCAGCGCGAGGCCGTCGAGGCGGCCATCGCCGGGCGCGACGTCCTCGTCGTGATGCCGACGGGAGCCGGCAAGTCGCTCTGCTACCAGCTGCCGGCGCTCATGGACTCGAGGCTGGCGGTGGTGGTGTCGCCTCTGGTGGCGCTGATGAGCGACCAGGTTCAGAGCCTGGGAGGAGCGGCGGAGATGATCAACGCCCAGCGCGACCCCGCCGACAACCGGGCCTCTCTCGAGCGGGCGCTGGCCGGCGAGTGCCGGATGCTCTACGTGGCGCCGGAGCGCTTCGGCGTTCCGGGGTTCACCGAGCGGCTGGCGGAGGCGAATGTCGGCCTCTTCGTCGTCGACGAGGCGCACTGCATCAGCCAGTGGGGCCACGACTTCCGCCCCGACTACATGCGACTGGGCGATGTCGCGAGGGCAGTGGGCGCACGCTCGGTGCTGGCGGCCACTGCGACCGCGACCACGCAGGTCGCGCTCGACGTCGCCCGGCGGCTCGGCCTGCGCGATCCGCTGCGGATCGCCACCGGCTTCGAGCGCCCGAACCTGTCCTACGACGTCGTCCCGGCGCGCTCCGACGAGGCGCGCAGGCGGGCCGCACTGGCGCTGCTGGGAGACCCCGAGGCGCGTCCCGCGATCGTCTACGCCGGCACGCGCAAGAAGACCGACGAGACCGCGCAGTGGTTGAGGCGGCAGCTGGGAGTGCCGGTGCCGGCCTACCACGCGGGCATGGACCGCGAGCCTCGCGCCGAGGCGCAGCGCCTGTTCATGAGCGGCGAGGCTCCCATCGTGGTCGCGACCAACGCGTTCGGCATGGGCGTCGACAAGGCAAACGTGCGCACCGTGCTGCACGTCGCGGTCCCCTCGTCGCTGGAGGCCTACTACCAGGAGGCCGGCAGGGCGGGCCGCGACGGCCTGCCCGCCCGCTGCGTGCTGCTCGACGACAAGCGCGACAAGCGGCTGCACGTCTACTTCATCAACCAGCTCAACGACGAGGACGCAAAGCGTGCGCGCTGGGGCGAGTACCGATCGGTGTGGGGCTACGTGGAGGGCGAGCGCTGCCGCCGCGAGTCGATCCTGCGCCACTTCGGCGACCGCACCGCGCCGCGCGCGGAGGGGCGGTGCTGCGACGTGTGCGACGGCCCGCTGGCGATCGGCGGCGCGCCGGTGAGGGCCGCGGCGCCCGGCTCGAGCGAGTCGGGCTCGGTGCGCGACGCCATCCTCACGGTCGTGGAGAGCGCCTCGCCCGCCGTCGGGCGCACCCGCTGCGTGGAGATCCTCCGCGGCGGGCGCTCGAAGGTGGTGGCCAGGTACGGCTACGACGAGCTCCCCGGCTACGGCGACTACCACCACCACTCCAACGCCGAGGTGCTCGCCGAGGTCGACGACCTGATCGCGGCGGGACGGCTGCGCTCCACCGGAGGCAAGTTCCCCAAGCTGGCGCCGGCGGAAGCGGCGTGAGCTCGTTTCGGGTCGCGGTCCTGGCCTCGGGGTCAGGCACCAACCTCCAGGCGATCCTCGACACGGTTCACGGGCGCGACGGCATCGAGGTCGTGGGCGTGGGCTCCGACAAGCCCGCCGCGCGCGCCCTGCAGCGGGCCGCCGGCGCCGGAGTGCCCACCCGGACCTTTCCGCGCGCCGACTTCCCTGACCGCGAGGCGCGCGACGCGGCCATCGCCGACTGGCTGGAGTCGCTGGCGGCCGACCTGGTCGTGCTTGCCGGCTACATGCAGATCCTCTCCGCCTCCTTCATCTCCAGGTTTCGCGACCGGGTGATCAACGTCCACCCGGCGCTCCTGCCCGACTTCCCGGGGCTCGACGCGGTCGGGCAGGCGCTGGAGGCCGGGGTTTCCGTGACCGGGGTGACGGTGCATTGGGTCGACGAGGGAGTCGACACCGGGCCCGCGCTGTTGCAGCGAGAGGTCCCGGTGCCCGCGGGTCGCGACCGCGAGGAGCTGGAGCGGCAGATCCACGCTGTCGAGCACGAGCTGCTGCCCGAGGCCGTCCGCGCGATTGCCCGCGGCGAGTCCACCGCGGCGCATAGACTCGTCTCGTGAGCGCTCACGCGACGCAGCTGGAAGGCGGCGGGGCAGCGTCCCCCGACGGCGGGGTCAGGATTCGCCGAGCGCTGATCTCGGTCTCCGACAAGACCGGGGTGGTCGAGTTCGCTCGCGGCCTGGCCGGGCTGGGGGTCGAGATCGTCTCCACGGGAGGCACTGCGGGGACGCTTCGCGACGGCGGCGTCGACGTCACCGACGTCGCGGAGATGACGGGCTCGCCGGAGATCCTCGACGGACGCGTGAAGACGCTTCACCCGCGCCTGCACGCCGCGCTGCTCGCGGTGCGCGACGACCCGGCGCACAGCGAGACGCTCGCCGCGGAGGGGATCGAGCCCATCGACCTCGTGTGCGTGAACCTCTATCCCTTCGAGGCGACGGTCGCTCGTCAGGACGTCACGGAGGAGGAGGCCGTCGAGAACATCGACGTCGGCGGGCCGACGATGATCCGCGCCGCCGCCAAGAACCATCGCTTCGTGGCCGTGGTCGTCAGGCCGGAGAGCTATGACGCGGTGCTCGCGGAGCTGGAGGAGAACGCCGGGTCGATCACGGCGGAGACCCGCCACTGGCTCGCCAACGAGGCGTTCGCGGCGACCGCGCGCTACGACGCGGCGATCAGCCGCTGGTTCGGCATGCGCTACGAGAACTTCCCGAGCTACTGGACCATGGCCCACGAGAAGTTCATGGAGCTCTCCTACGGCGAGAACCCCCACCAGGGGGCGGCGCTTTACGTGGAGGTCGGCGCCCGCGAGCACGTCCTCTCCCGCGTCGCCAAGCACCACGGCAAGGAGCTCTCGTTCAACAACGTGCTCGACCTCGACTCGGCGAGGCGCCTGCTCGACGAGTTCGACCAGCCTGCGTGCGTGATCGTCAAGCACAACAACCCGTGCGGGGCGGCGATCGGCGAGTCGGCGGCCGAGGCCTACGAGAAGGCGCTCGCCTGCGATCCGCTGTCGGCCTTCGGCGGCGTGATCGTCTTCAACCGGCCGGTCGACGCCGCCCTCGGCGAGCGGCTCTCGGAGAACTTCGTCGAGGTGCTGCTGGCGCCCGGCTACGCCCCCGACGCGCTCGCGGTGCTTCAGCGCAAGGAGGCGATCCGGATCCTCGAGGAGACCGAGCCCAGCGGCTACGAGCCGCGCGAGCGCGACGTCAAGCGCGTGCGCGGCGGCCTGCTGGCGCAGGACCCCGACCGGATCGAGGAGACGCGCGAGACCATGACCGTGGGCAGCAAGGGCCAGCCGACCGAGCAGCAGTGGGAGGACATGCTCTTCGCCTGGAAGGTCTGCCGCCACGTTCGCTCGAACGCGATCGTCCTCGCCCGCGACGGCGCGACGCTCGGCATCGGCGCTGGGCAGATGAGCCGGGTCGACTCGGTGAAGATCGCCATCGACAAGTGCCACGAGGCCCGTGGGGAGGAGGCGAGAACCATGCTCGACGGCGCGGCCGTCGCCTCCGACGCGTTCTACCCCTTCGCCGACGGCCCGCGCGTGGCGATGGACGCGGGGGCGAAGGCCTTCATCCAGCCCGGCGGCTCCAAGCGCGACGACGAGGTGGTCGCGGCCGTCGACGAGGCGGGCGGGGTCATGGTGATGACCGGCCGCCGCCACTTCCGGCACTAGGACCAACGGAGCGTGCGGCCGCTGGGGGGCCGCCCGTCCGCGCCTCGTCGCTACGTGATTACGAGCTGGTCGCTGCGGCCGGCTCGGGCATCGCGCCGATGTTCTTCATGAATCGCAGGGTGTCCCACTGCGTCCACGACTCGGCGACCTTGCCGTCCTCGAGACGGTCGATGTTGATGCCCTCGACCGGATCCCCCTTCTCGCCCGTGGGCGTCTGGCCCATGAGCTCGTTCTCGAACGTGCCGACGCCGCTCCAGCGAATGACGACCTTGTCGTCGACGCCAAACGCGTCGATGACGGTGAAATGGATGTCCGGGAATGCTGCGCGGTAGCCCGTGATCGTCCGCTTCGAGGCCTCGCGGTCGTCGTCGCCGACCACCGGGTCGTGTCCGACGTATCCGTCGGTGCAGAGCTCGTCGATCAGGTCGACTTTGCCCTCGTTGAACACGTCTTCGAGGAGCCGCCGTGAGACGGCGATGTTCTCCTGTGTGGTGGCCATCAGCCACTTCCTTCCATTGTGGGCTGCCCCCGGTGGAGCAAGTCGCTCCCAAGTTGGGCATCCCTGAGTCGAAGCGGCCGCGGGGAACCGTGGGGTCTGCCCGACGGCGGCGCGGTCGCTCCACCAAGCACACTAGTCCTCTGTGGGCATTAGTGCGGGTGGCTACAAATCCGAGGTGAGGCCTAGCGCGCGCAGCCCGGGCGCGAGCGGTCGACCGGGAAGGGCAGGTCCGCGACGAGCGCCGTCTCGACGTAGTCGTTCTCCAGCGGATCTCCTGACCCCGAGTCGAGCTTGGCGCCGGTGGCGCGTAGCTGCGGTCGCGGCGCGTTCGCGGTGGCCCAGGGGGCGAGGGCGAGGAACTGGCGCTTCGCCCCCGCGTAGGGCTTTGCGTAGGCGGGATCGGGATTCGGTGCGGTGGGGTGCAGGCGGCGGTTGCCGGCGTAGTGGCAGCCGGCGGTTCGGGCGCCGCCGCGCTGGGTGATCGCGCTCTGGCCGTCGAAGGGGAGATCGGCGAGGTTGCCGGTCATCATCGGCGTGACGTTGTAGTCGAACCCCACCGAGCGATCCGCTACCGAGCGCCAGGTCGAGCCCATCCATTCCAGGGGCTGCCAGAAGCCGCCGCCGCCGTTGGCCGCCCAGCGGCCCGGGTTGGCCTCGTCCTGGAGGACGACGTTGGTTCCCAGGCTCGACAGGCAGTTCATGTAGCTGACGGTGACGTCGGCGCAGGGGTGGGCGGGTTTCGGGTCGCCGAGGTCGTTGCCGAACTGGAATGCGGGCAGGCTGGTGGCGAAGCCGAGCCGCGCCTTCGTGCCCGGGAGGTGGAAGGGGCGCAGGTTGTCCTTCGCGGCCCTGCCGCTCGCTGGGCCGTTGGAGACGCCGAGGGCGGTCTCGATGGGGGTCACGGGCACCTTCCGGTTCTCCAGCACCACGTTTCGCAGCGGCTTGGGGGCGTGCGGGCGGATCGTCTTCGGGCCCCAGAGGAAGGCCGTGTTGTAGATCGCGCCCTGGGTGGCGACGTATACGGACTTGGGCTGTTTGGGCAGGTCGGGGTCGGCGAAGAGGGCGATGTCGGCGGGCTTGCGGGACTCCTTGAAGGGCGCCTGGGTGGAAGAGCCGGCGACGTAGATGCCGTAGCGGCGGGCCATGTTGGAGAAGGTCTGCATCCAGCCGCGGGCGAGGGTGTCGGTGGGACCGATGAAGTCGGAGACGAACGGGCCCATCCCGGGGAAGCGGGACTGGTACTCGGCCACCTGCGGGGCGTAGGCGCCGCCGATTGCGACCAGGGCGCCGATGGCTCCGCAGGGAGCGCCGGCGGGGGTGCACCCGGGCACGGTGCTCGGGTCCTGGAAGATCGACCTGGCCGCGTCGCCGCGGGTGCCGGTGCCGAGGGTCATCAGGCCGACGTCCTCGTTGAAGACGACCACGTTCGGGCGGTGCTTCGCCATGTCCGGCACGACGTACTCGCGGATCATGCAGTCGATCTTGTGCCGGAAGGTCGCGTAGGTGGTGACGTTTCGCAGCTCCTGCTTGAACTGCATCGCGAAGACGCGTGGGGCTCCCGGCTTGGGGTCGAGGGCCTTGATCGGGGGGAGGTGGGTCCTGGCGTTGGTGGAGGCGCAGCCCTTGGGCTTGGCCTGGGCGGACGGGGTCTGACCGCCAGCAGGCGGCGCGGCGAGGGCTGCCGCGGTCAGCGCGGCGGCGAGGGCTGCGGTGCGGACGAGGCGCTTCAGAGCTTCGACAGGACTTCCCCGGCGGCCCGCTCTCCCGACTGCAGGGCGCCGTCCATGTATCCGTTCCACTCGCTGGCCGTCTCGGTCCCGGCCCAGTGGATCACGCCGGTCGGGGCGTTGATGGCGTTGCGGTAGCCGGTGAGCACGCCGGGCGGGTAGTAGCCGACGTAGCAGCCCCGAGTCCAGGGATCCTCCGCCCAGCTCTTCTCGGCGTAGTCGACGGTGTGGTGGACCCTCTCGCCGAAGAAGCGGGCCATCGCGTCGAGCACCTTCTTGCGGCGCTTGGCGCGCGGGGCGCCCAGCAGGTCGCGCGCCTCCTGGCCCTCGATGAAGCCGAGAAGGATGCCCGGCTTGCCGCCGGGCGGAGAGTTGTCGAAGGTGAGCTTGATGGGGCCGTTGGTGCTGGTCGCCATGCCGCTCAGGCCATCGTCACGCCAGAACGGCTTGTCGTAGATCGCCAGGCACTTCATGACCGTGCCCATCGGGACCCGCTGCATCAGCTGGTCGCGCTTGGCGGGGAGGTCGGGCGAGTAGCGGATGCGACCGGCGAGGGTGGGGGGCACGGCGACGATGACGCGCCGGGCGGTGAAGGTGCCCTTGGCGGTGCGGATCTCGACGCTCCGGTTGTGGTGCTCGATGCGGTGGACCGGCGCGCCGAGGACGACGCTGCCACCGAGCCTGCGCGCCATGCGGATCGAGATCTCCTGGGAGCCCCCGACGACGCGGCTGTCCTGGGCGCCGCCGCCGGTGTTGATCAGGTTCTCGAAGCTCCCGGCCGCGCGGATGTAGAAGAGGACGTGTAGGAGCGAGAGGTCGCGCGGCTCTGCGGCGAAGACCGACTCGATCGCGAGGTCGACGAGGTCGCGGGTCTCGGGTGCCAGGCCGTGCCCCTGCTTCCAGGTCTCAAAGGTCTGGCCGTCCCAGTCCTGGGCGCTGGCGGCCTTCCACGGCTTGGCGGGATCGATGGTCGCCGCCATGTTGTCCATCTCGGTGATGATCGTCTGCAGCTCGATCAGGGAGGCGACGTTGGCCGGCGGGATCGTCCCCGTGTAGGTCTGGCGGGTTCCGTTGCGGTAGTAGACGTTGTCGCCGTCCGCGAACGTCTTGAAGGTCTTCAGGCCCTGGCGGTTGATCTCCCGCAGCACGTAGTTCTGCGTCGGCCCGACCCACTGCCCGCCGATCTCGACCACCCTGCCGTGGCCCAGGTGGTGGTTGAGGGTGCGCCCGCCGACGCGGTCGCGCGCCTCGAGCACCACGAACGACCTCCCCGCCCGCTTCAGCTCCGTTGCCGCCGACAGGCCGGCCAGCCCGGCGCCGACGACGATGCAGTCGACGCTTCGGCCGGCGGCAGAGGCGACGCCCGGCAGCCCGCCGAGCGCGAGCCCCGCGGTCCCCGCGGCGGCACTCCCGACGAGCCCCCGTCGGGTGATGCCCCGAGACTGGCTCCTTCCACTCTCTGCCACGGCCGCAGTCTTTCGCATCGGCGGTGCGACATGCCCCCGGCCAGGATCGAACTGGCGCGCGATCGGTTAAAAGCCGACTGCTCTACCACTGAGCTACGGGGGCTCAGGCAGCTTACGCGGCGTCCAAGCTCAGTTGAGCAGGCGTGGCGCGCGTGCGGCGCCGGTGGCAATTCGCGCACCGAACCTCGCATTTGGAGATCTCAGCCTGGAGTCGGGAGAGGCTGTGACCCATTCGGGTAAGGGCCGTGATATTCGCCAGCTTCTTGCCGCGAACGTGATCGAATTCGAGAACGGAAAGCTCTCGGGTGTTGCAGTCCACACACTCCGACTCGAGCAGCAGGTCGCGGACGAACAGCATGTTTCTTGCCCGGCCGTCCAGCACGCGTGGATGGGCATCGAGCACACTCGGGTTAACTCGCCACGAGCCGAGGCGCTCGTAGGTCCGCTTGCGATGGCAGTTGACGCACACGACCTCGCATTGAGCAATCTCACGCCGGATAGCCCGGCAACTTGCACCGTCGACGACCATGAGGGAGATCTCCCTTGCCTTGATCCCGACGTGGTCGAACTCGAGCACCCGGGGGTCGGATTCACCGCAGTCCTGACATGGGTGACTCGTCAGATGACTCGTTACCAACTTCCTGGCTTCGACTCGCCGCTTTGCCTTCGCCCGCTGGACCTGGTCCCGATGTAGTTGACCGCGCGCCTTGAAGTACGCGGCATAGCACTCTCGGCACCAATGCTGATAGCCGCCCTTGTTTCGGTTGAACCTCGTGATCGGGAGGAGCGTCCTGCAGCTCCCGCAGGTCCGAAAGGCGGTGGGCCTCAGCACGGGCAATCGCAGCAACGCTCGAGGTGCGGCTTCGGCGACCGGGCGCTCCACATCCCGCACCCAGACGCTCACTGAGCTCAGGGCAACACCGAGCTCTTGCGCGATCCGGCGGAGGGATTGCCCCTCGGCGCGGAGCTCACGTGCCCTTCCGCGTTCGTGGACCTTTGCTCCCGGCACGAACATATGTTCGTATACCTGTCGGACGCGGTCAGTGGCTTCCGATACCCCAGAACGTTGCGACGGCGAGCAGTGCCGCGGGTGGTACGAGCATCAGTGCGGCCCCGGCGATTCGAAGGGCCCGGCGGTGACTGCGTATGCCCGTTGCATAGGAGAGGCCGCCGGCGATCATTCCCGAGGGCCAGGCAAACAGAAGCGCGATCATCGCCCCTTACTACGGCCCCGGCCGCCGTTCGGTTGCCGCCTCTAGCCTTCGGCGGAGATGCCCAAGCGCAAGCTCGAGGAGTACGAGTCCAAGCGGTCGTTTGCGAAGACGCCCGAGCCGAAGGGGGGCGAGGGCGCCGGCGAGGACGACGCCGAGATCTCGCGCTTCGTCATCCAGGAGCACCACGCCCGCCGCCTTCACTGGGACCTGCGCCTGGAGCGCGACGGGGTGCTCGTCTCCTTTGCCCTGCCTCGCGGCCTCCCGCCCGCGCCCAAGGACAATCGCCTCGCGGTCCGCACCGAGGATCACCCCCTCGAGTACATCGGCTTCCACGGTGAGATCCCCGCGGGCCAGTACGGAGCCGGCTCCATGACGATCTGGGACTCCGGCGTCTACGCCGTCGAGAAGTGGGAGGACCGCAAGATCGAGGTCGCTCTTCTCGGCGAGCGCGTGAGGGGCCGCTACGCCCTCTTCCCGACGAAGGGCAGGAACTGGATGATCCACCGCATGGACCCGCCCCAGGACCCGGGGCGCGAGTCGATGCCGAGCGCGGTCAAGCCAATGCTCGCCGTTCTCGGCAAGGTCCCTCGCGACGAGTCGGGGTGGGCCTTCGAGCTGAAGTGGGACGGCGTCCGCGCGCTTGCCTACTGCGAGCCCGGCCACATCCGCCTGGAGAGTCGCAACCTCCGCGACATCACCTCGCAGTACCCGGAGGTCACCCGCGCGCTGCGTGAGGCGATGGGCTCGCGCGAGGCCATCCTCGACGGCGAGGTCGTCGCCTTCGACGAGAAGGGCCGCCCCGACTTCCAGCGCCTGCAGCGGCGGATGCACCTGGGCTCGGAGAGCGCGGTGCGGCGCCGAATGGCGGACACGCCCGTCAGCTACATGATCTTCGACGTCCTCTACGCCGAGGGCCACAGCCTCATGGAGAAGCCTTACACCGAGCGCCGCGAAGCGCTCGAGTCGCTCGACCTCCGCCACGAGAGCCTCCAGGTTCCCGCCAACCACCTGGGCGACGGCGGCTCGCTTCTGGAGCTCACCCGCGCCCGCGACCTCGAAGGCCTGGTCGCCAAGCGGCTGGACTCCCGCTACGTCCCCGGCGGCCGCTCGAAGTCCTGGATCAAGGTCAAGAACGTCACGACTGCCGAGATGGTGATCGGCGGCTGGCTTCCGGGTCAGGGCGGGCGCGCCAACACGCTCGGCGCCCTGGCCGTCGGCTATCACGCCGAGCCCGGCGACGAGGGCCTCCGCTACGCCGGCCGGGTTGGCACCGGCTTCAACGCCGCCACCCTCGCCGACCTCATGCGGATGCTGAAGCCCCTGGAGACCGCCGCCAGCCCTTTCACCGGCCGCAAGCCTCCGAAGGAGGCGATCTTCGTCGAGCCAACCCTGGTCGCCACCGTCGAGTTCCGCGAGTGGACCCAGGCAGGGACCCTGCGCGCGCCTTCCTTCAAGGGCCTTCGCGACGACATCGACCCCGCCCAGGTCAGCCGCGATCAGCAATGACTTTGCTGCGATGGTGTCGGGGAGGACACGTCGAGCGGGAATCGCGGTGGTAACGGCGGCAGCTGCCGTTGCCGTGCCACCTCGCTGCGCCGCACGACATCCATGGGCTGAGCGACGTTTTCGGCATCGACTCCGGCGACCTCAACGGCGACGGGAAGGTCGACCTGGCCGGTGTCGTCGACTCGCCGTACCGCGTCGCGGTCCTCTACGGCAAGGGCAACGGAAAGTTCAAGGCGCCGAAGTTCAAGCCGGCCGGAGTGGGGCTGAACAACCTCTGCATCGCGAAGGTCGACTCCGATTCTCGCCCCGACCTCGTCCTCGCCGACTACTCCGGCAACCGTGGTCCCAATCGACTACAACCACGACAGCCATCTCGACTTTGCCGCCTCCGACGCGTTCGGGCCCGTCGGCACCGTCTCGGTCGTTCGCGGCAAGCGAGGCGGAAAGCTGGCGAAGCCGATCACCTTCGACGTCGGCGATCAGCCCTACGGGATCGCGCAGGGAAACCTCAACGGCGACCGCAAGGTCGATCTCGTGGTCCCGAACTCTCAGGACGAGACCGTCTCGGTCCTGCTCGGCCACTGACCGCCGGCTGACGAGCAGGGCGGCTCGGGGAAGAATGGCCGCACCACATGAACGTCCCGCACTGATGCCTATGCAGGGCAGTGAGGGACGTTCATCGGGCGGGGGGGCGCTAGGTGGGCGGGGGTTAGGCCAGGCGGTGCTCGTAGGTGCGCTTGAGTCGCGCGCCTCCGTCGACGCTGTCGTCGCTCACCGTCTTGTCGAGCACCGCGGTCGCCCTGGGGCCGTCGAGCACCAGCGTGCCGGCCTGGTTGTCGAAGAAGGGCCCCTGCACGAAGCGCCAGCCGAACGGCGGTTCGCCGACGCCGGCGGCCCGTGCCAGGAATCGGGCCAGCCCGATGACGGGCCGAGTGCGGGTCAGCCGGATGACCCGCTGCTCGCGGCTGTCCAGGGCGTTTCGGAATGGCGAGCACACCGCCTGGTGCACCGCGCTCTTCACCCCCCACCCCTTGGGGAAGCCGAGCTGCGCCAGGTAGGCGTGGTGGACGTCGCCCGACAGAAGCGTGATCGAGGCCGGGGCGTTCCCACGCGAGCCGACGTCGCGCAGCAGATCCGCCAGGCCGCGAAACGACTTGCGAAACGCGGGCCAGTGGTCGAAGTCGACGCCCCGGCGCAGCTTCTCACCCAGCCTCGCCGCCGTCTTGCCCCACCGGCCCTCGCAAACGGCCTCGCCCCAGTTCTCGATGTAGCTCAGCCCCTGGGTCATGATCGCCGGGTCGGAGACGCCGATGACCAGGTGCTCGAAGTCGGCGTTCGCCTCCTCGACCACCCAGGCCCAGGTCTCCGAGTCGATGATCTCCCGTTCGCCCTCCTTCAGCACCCTGCTCGTGCGGTCGTCGAGAACGATCAGCTTCGCCGGCCCCAGTTCGCGGGTGTAGCTCCAGCGGACGCCCCTGTGACGGCCCTCGTCGTCGGCGGCGAACTGCCGCAGCTCCTCGAACCCGTCCTCCGCGCTGCGCACGCGCTCGTACAGCTCGCTGCGCTCGAGCTCGCGGGGGCTGAGGTTGCCGAGGTGCTGGTACAGCCAGTAGCTGGCGAGCCCGCCGAGGACCCGCTCCTCCCACCAGTCCTCCTTCTGGATGTCCTCGCACCAGGAGGCCGAGATGTTCCAGTCGTCGCGCATGTCGTGGTCGTCGATGACCATGCACGACGGCACGGTCGAGAGCAGCCAGCGGATCAGCGGGTCGGCCCAGGACTCCTGGTAGAGCCGCGTGTACTCCTCGAAGTTGGCGACCTCCTCGCCCGGCGGCGTATCCGTCCCACGCGTTCGCTCGATGTACTCCCTGGTGTCCGGCGACACCTCGTCCGCATACACCTGGTCGCCCAGCAGCATCATCAGGTCGGGCCAGTGGTGGTCGGCGTCGGCCAGCATCTCCTGCGCGAGCACCCACAGGGCGTCGTGCCCGCGACCCCGCTCGTCCTCGTCCTTCTCCAGCGTGTAGGGCGGCTCGTGGGGGAGGGCGACACGGCAGGAGCCGTAGAGAATCCGCAGCGGGCGCTCGGGGTCGAGGGTGTTGATTACGGGCGCCGGGAGATCAGAGCCGTCCTCGGGCCAGCGCCTCTCGCCGTCGAGCTTCACGTCGTACTCCGTGCGGGCCCTCGGATCCAGGCCGTCCACGAGGACCAGGGCGTAGTGATGGCCCGCGACGCAGAAGGTCGTCGCCGTGCACCCGAGAACCTCCACCTTGCACTCGGCGTCGGTCTCCACCCAGACGGTGGCGTCGTGCTCCCCCACGTGGCGCAGGATCGGGCCCAGGACGAGATCAGCCATTCCGGTGCCCTACCCGCACCGGCCGATCTCTAAGTGAGGTCAGGAACGCCCTCGGTGGGCGTCGACGCCTCCGCGTGGAGCTTGCGCGGGATCCGCCCCGCCCGCCGCGCCGCGTATCCCGCCTCGACCGCGCGGCGCATGGCGGCGGCCATCGCCTCGGGGTCCTGCGCGCGCGAGACCGCGCTGGCCAGCAGGACCGCGTCGCAGCCCAGCTCCATCGCCGCGGCCGCCTCCGACGCCGTGCCGATGCCTGCGTCGAGGATCACCGGCACGCTCGCGCGCTCGACGATGATCGAGACGTTGTAGGGGTTGCGGATCCCCATGCCGGACCCGATCGGCGAGCCCAGCGGCATCACCGCCGCGCAGCCCAGGTCCTCCAGGCGCCGGGCGAGGATGGGATCGTCGTTGGTGTACGGGAGCACCGTGAAGCCGTCGTCGATCAGCTCCTCCGCCGCGCGCAGCAGCTCGACCGCGTCGGGATAGAGGGTGCGGTCGTCGCCGATCACCTCGAGCTTCACCCAGTCGGTCTCGAACGCCTCGCGTGCGAGCTTTGCGGTGCGCACGGCGTCGCGAGCCGTGTAGCACCCCGCCGTGTTGGGCAGCGCGAACAGACCCAGCCGGCGGATCAGCTCGAGCGGGGAGCCCTCGCCGCCCGGATCCAGCCGCCGCAGCGCGACGGTCACGATCTCGGTCCCGGATGCGATCAGCGCGCGCTCCATGTCGCCCAGCGAGCGGAAGCCGCCGGTCCCGACGATCAGGCGCGAGGAGAACGGCCGGCCGCCGATCCGCAGCGCGCGCCCGTCGCCGTTTCGCTCAGCCACCCTGCACCGCCGCGACCACCTCGACGGCCTGCCCCTCGCGAAGCTCGGTGCGCTCCCACTCGCCTCGCGGGACCACCTCGCCGTCGACCGCGACCGCAAGGCCGCCGCGCTCGCAGTCGCCCCCGGCCGCCGCCACGGCGTCGGCCACGCTCGCGCCCGTTCGAAGCTCGTGGGCCTCGCCGTTGAGCGCCACGTTCACAGCGTCGCCTCCGACGGCGCGAAGCGGCTGGGCGCGAAGGCCTCGAGGCCCGGCGGCGGCGGGTCTCCCGCCGCCCATGCAGCGCCGGCCTCGGCGGTCAACGGGGCCTGGAGGACGCCGTTGCGGAAATGCCCCGTCGCCACGTACAGGCCGTCGAGGGCACCCGCGCCGATGATGGGCGCGTTGTCGGGCGTGCCCGGGCGCATCCCGGCCTGCGCCTCGGTGAGCTCCAGCTCGGAGATGTCGGGCAGCACCCGGTAGGCCTCGCGCAGCAGCTCGTGCACTCCGCCCGCGGTGACCCTCAGGTCGAAGCCGCGCTCCTCCACGGTCGCGCCGACGATCAGGCGCCCGTCGGCCCGCGGGACCAGGTAGACGCGCTCGGTGACGACGATGCGCTCGCACGCGGGCTCCTCGGCCGAGCCGAGCAGGGTCAGCACCTGCCCCTTGACCGGCCGCACGGGCGGGCGGGCCTCGGCGGGCAGCCAGCCCAGCGCCCCCGACCAGCAGCCGGTCGCGAGCACCGTGGCCGGCGCGCGGTGGATCGTGTCGTCGGCGGTTCGAACGCCGCGAAGCGCAGGGCCCTCGATGATCGCCTGCACGGCCTCACTGCCCTCCATCACCTCGCCCCCCTCGGCGATCACCGCCGCGTGCAGGGCGTCGAGGGCAGCCTGAGGGTCGACGGTTCCGTCGCCCGGGGCGAGCACCGCGCCGGCGCAGGCCGGCGCGAGCCCCGGCTCGGCCTCGCGCGCCCGGCTGGGCAGCATCCATTCGGCGTCGAGGCCCTGCTCGCGCATCAGCTCGTGGCGGCGGCGCAGCTCTGCGGCCTCGTCGGGGTCGACGGCCACGTGCAGGGCGCCGCAGCGGCGGTAGCCCACCTCCATGCCCGACGAGCGCTCGAGCTCGGTGGCGAACTCCGGCCAGGCCTCGGCGGAGCGCAGCCCCAGCCCCAGCAGCGCCTCCTCGCCCCAGCTCGCCTCGCCGGCGGGGGCGAGCATCCCGGCGGCCACACCGGACGCGCCCGCGCCGGGGCGCTCGCGCTCCAGCACCCGCACGCGCAGTCCGCGAAGGGAGGCCCTCCAGGCGATCGCCAGTCCGACGATGCCGCCGCCGACCACGACCAGGTCCAGCTCCTCGCCCCGGCGGGCGGGCAGGGCGACGAGGTCGCCTCCGCTGGTGTTGTCGTTGCTGGCCATGCTCTCCTTGTCACCGGGAGGGCCGCGTTGGCCACCAATCCCTGCGCCGGCATGACCCGGATCAGGTTCTGACGGTCGGCGGCCGCGTTGCCGCCCTCTCAGCCCATGCTCGTACGCGGGCTCCCGTTGCGTGATCCATGGTAGTGGGCGCGATAATTCCGGCATGGACGCCGCCACGACCCGCGCGCTCGACGCCATGCGCCTCAGCTTCCAGACGGGCGACTTCACGGCTCTCAACGAGCTGCTGACGCCGAGCGTGGTGCTGGATTGGAGGCTCTCGGACGCCCCCGACCGCGGTTTCTACGAGGGCCCGGACAGCTTCGCCGCCTTCTTTGCCTCCCGGGCTCAGGCGTTCACCTCGCGGGAGCTGCATTGGTCGGATCCCTTCGAGATCGGCTCCCGGATGGCGCTCTTCGGGGAGACGCTCCAGCGCGGACAGGCCAGCGGCGCGGCGGTTCGCGCGGGCACCGGGATGGGCATCGAGCTGGAGGGTGGGCGAGTCTCCATCCTCAAGGTGTTCCGGACGCTCGATGAGTCTCGGCGATGGGTTCGCCTGGGCCGCCTCGGCGACGCGCGCCTGTACTTCGTCTGCGAGGGCGTACCGGGGGTCGAGGGAATCCTCGACGCGGCGCTGCGCGGAGGAGTCGACGTGATCCAACTGCGCGAGAAGGCTCCTCGCTGCGCGGAGGAGCTGGTGTCGCTCGCCGAGCCGTTCCGGCGGCTCGCCGACAGCCACGGCGCGCTCTTCGTGCTGAACGACCGCCCCGACCTGGTCGCCGCCACCGGCGCCGACGGGGTCCACGTGGGCCAGGACGACACGCCCGTCGCCGCGGCCCGCGCCGAGGCGGGGGAGGGCGTCCTGGTCGGCCTGTCCAGCCACGCGCCCGACCAGCTCGCCGGCGCCGAGGGCGCGAGCGGGCTCGCCCGCCCCGACTACGTCAGCGTCGGGCCCGTGTGGGAGACGCCCACCAAGCCCGGTCGCCCCGCCGCCGGCCTCGAGTACGTGCGCAACGCGGCCGCGACGGCGACCCTGCCGTGGTTCGCGATCGGCGGCATCGACGAGTCGAACGTGGGCGACGTCGCAGCGGCGGGAGCGCAGCGCGCCGTCGTGGTGCGAGCCATCCGCGACGCGGACGAGCCCGAGGCGGTGGCGCGTGCCCTGAGGGCTGCGCTGACGGCGGCGAGCGCCGACTCGCCTACCTTGACGGCCCGGAGCTCGTAGACCTCATGCCGAACCGAGAGCAAAAGCGCGTCGAGCGCCGCAAGCGAAAGGAGCGCGGCGCGCAGCGCAAGGCCGAGCTCGTCTCGCGCATGGAGTCGGGCTACGAGGCGAAGAACCGCGCGGCCCGCGACCGCCTGGAGCCGCTGGAGGAGAACGAGCGCCCCCTGGTCGTGACGGTGTGTGCGGTGGTGGCGGGGCTGATCGCGCTCGCCTCGCCCGTCGCCTGGCTGGCGGGGGCACAGATCAACGGCGACAAGCCTCCGCTGATCGACGTCTTCTGGCCCACGTTCCTGATGGGGATGGCCGCCTACGGGATGTTCCGCGTGCGCTACTGGGCCGTGCTCGGCTTCGACGTCGTGCTCGCCTTCTTCATCCTCATCGGAGCGCTCGGGGCGATCGGTGCCGAGAGCGTCGTCGCAGCCCTCGTGTTCGTGGCGCTGGCCGGGGTTTCGGGGACGCTGTTCTGGTTCATGGTCAGGGCGATGGCGCGCATCCAGATGCCCGACCGCCCCTCGCGCCCGCCCCTCTGAACAACTAGCGCCTCATATAAAGTCGGCCGCCATGGCTGAACCATTCGACGTCATCGTCATCGGCGGCGGCCCGGGCGGGTACGTCGCGGCGATCCGCGCCGCCCAGCTCGGGCAGCGCACCGCTGTTATGGAGAAGGACAAGGCGGGCGGGCGGTGCCTCAACTACGCCTGCATCCCGGCGAAGACGATGCTCTACACGGCGGAGATCTACGACCACGTCGCCAACGGCGGCGCCGAGCTGGGGATCAAGGTGCAGAAGCCCTCGCTCGACTGGAAGGCGCTCGGCGAACGCCGCGCGAACGTCAGCCAGGGGCTCTCCGACGGCGTGAAGATGCTCTGGCAGAAGAACAAGGTCGAGCAGATCGAGGGCGAGGCCACCCTCACCGCCGACGCCAACGTCAAGGTCGGCGACGAGACGTACGAGGCGAAGTCCGTGATCCTCGCCACCGGGTCCGTCGCCATGCCGATCCCGGGCGTCGAGTTCGGCGGGCGCATCGTCGACACGTGGGGCGCCTGGTCGCTGCCCGAACAGCCGAAGTCGCTGGCGGTCGTGGGCGCGGGCGCCTCGGGCTCGGAGATCGCCTCCGCCTACGGGCGCTACGGCACCCAGGTCCACCTGATCGAGATGCTCGGCCAGATCCTCCCCCTCGAGGACAAGGACATGGCCCGCGTGGTCGAGCGCGCCTTCAAGAAGCAGAACATCGAGGTCGCCACCGGCAACCCGGTCGAGAACGTCGAGGACACCGGCAAGTCGGTGAAGCTCACCTACGGCGAGCAGCTCCGCCGAGGTCGACTATCTGGTGATCGCCGGCGGCCGCCGTCCCGACACCGACCCGCTCGGCCTCGCCGAGGCGGGGGTCGAGGTCGAGGAGAACGGCAAGGTCAAGATCGACGACTTCCAGCGGACCACCAACCAGAAGGTGTTCGCGATCGGCGACCTCGTGCGCGGGCCCGCGCTTGCGCACAAGGCCTCCGAGGAGGGCGTCGTCGCGGCCGAGACCATCGCCGGGGCCGACACGCACGCGATCGACATCGACCTCGTCCCGGGCGCGACCTTCTGCCATCCCCAGGTCGCGAGCGTCGGCCTCACCGAGGCGCAGGCCAAGGAGGCCGGGCACGACGTCAAGGTCGGCAAGTTCAAGCTCGGCGGCGTCGGCGCCTCGGCGGTCTACGACGACCGCGACGGCATGGTCAAGATCGTGGCCGACTCCAAGTACGGCGAGATCGTGGGCGCCCACATCGTCGGCAACCGGGCCTGCGACATGATCTCCGAGCTCGTCGACGTCATGGCCCTCGAGGGCGGCTACCAGGAGCTCGCCCGGATCGTCCACCCGCATCCCACGATCTCCGAGGCCATCCTCGACGCGGCGCGCGCGGTCGACGGCTGGGCCACCCACCAGTAGCCGGGGCGTGACAGTGCGGGCGCCCGCCCGTAGCTCTACCGTCCGCCTGCCCATGCGCCGTAACCCCACGCTCACCGCCTTTGCGCTCGCCGCCCTCGCCGTTGCGGTGCTCGCTCCGGCCGTCGCCCAGGCCCGCTCGCCGCGGCTGAGCCTGATCGCGCCCACGGCGCGCATCGGCGTGCGCGCGTTCTCGCACTCGGTCGCGCTCACGCAGCTGGGCCTGGAGGTGGGCAGCAAGGGCGCCCCGCTTCGCATCGACGCCTGGCGTCAGCGCTATTCCCACGGCTTCCGAGCCGCCCAGGTGAGGCCCGCGAGCGGAAGGGTGATCCGGCCGATCCCCCGGCGGCTGGTGGCCTCGCGCTCCGTCCAGGGCGGCGGCTTCCAGGGCCGCGGCCTGGGTCCCCCTCGGCAGATGCTCGCTCCCTTCCCACGACTGCGCGACTTCGTCTCCGTCCGCTTCCACCGGCGCGGCAAGCTCGTGGCGGCCGCCGAGATGCCGTTCTGCCCGTCGGGCGCCCGCCAGCGGCTGGGCGGCCACGGCCCCGAGAACTCCCGCTTTCCGCCCACCTGCAGCTCGACCTCGCCGTTCGTCAAGGGCCTGGTCTGGGGGATCGACCGCGACTGGGCTGCGCCGGTGCTCGACTTCGGCGGCCCCGACCCTCGCGTGAAGATCGACAAGGGCCGCTACAACGTCACGGCTCGGATCGAGAAGCCATATCGCCGCCTGTTCGGCATCTCCCGCGCTGCGGCGTCGGTCCACCTGCGCGCGTATGTCCGGGGAGGCGGCCGTGGCATCGGCGGCGGCGGGAAGGCCACGACCCCGGCAGCGGCCTCCGTGCCGGCCGGCGTGCCGAAGGTGGACCGCCCGCCGCGGCGCTTTCGGCCCGACCTGGCGGCGCTGCCGGCCTGGAACGTCGACGCGGAGAGGCAGCGCGGGCACGACCTGCTCACGTTCGCGGCGACGGAGTGGAACGCAGGGCCGGCGCCCCTCGACCTCGAGGGCTTTCGCCGGCCGGGCCACGATCGCATGCGGGCGTTCGAGTACTTCCACAATTCGCGCGGGCACGTGATCGGCCGGCGCCCGGCCGGGCACTTCGAGTTCGATCGCCGCCACGGCCACCACCACTGGCACGTCGAGCAGTTCGCCCGCTACACGCTTCGCCATCGCAACGGCAGCAAGGTCGTCGCCAGCCGCAAGCAGTCGTTCTGCGTCGCGCCGACCGACCTGGTGGATCTGCGGCTGCCCGGCGCCGACTGGATGACCGAGCCAGCCTTCCTCGGCAGCTCATGCGGCGACTCGACCGCGCTGTGGATCCGCGAGCTGCTGCCGGTGGGCTGGGGCGACACCTACACGCAGATCGTCGCCGGGCAGGCCTTCGACATCACCCACGTCCCGAACGGCCGCTACCTGATCAAGGTGGAGGTGAACCCGCTGGGCCTGCTCACCGAGGCCTCGCGCGCCAACAACTCGGTCGTCCGCCGGATCCGGTTGGGCGGGAAGCGCGGGCATCGCAGGGTGCACGCCGCGCCCTGGCGCGGCCTCGATCCGTAGGCCTCAGCGCACGAGCTTTGCCGTCAGGCCCTCGATGGTCGCGATGCCGTAGTCCATCGACGGGTCGCCGTCGGTCATCACCCTCGCGAGGCGCGCAGCGTGACCTGCTGCGGGTGGGCCCGCGAATAGTCTTCCCACCGCCCATGGCTGATCGCGCCCTATTCGTCTACGACCTCGGCTCGCCCTACGCCTACCTCTCCGCGGAGAGGATCAACGCCGCGTTCGCCGGCGCCGGCGCCGAGGTCCCCGAGTGGCAGCCGGTCCTGCTCGGCGGTCTCTTCCAGCGCTTCGGCCGCTCATCATGGGGCCTCGGCCCCGATCGCGAGGAGGGCATGGCCGAGTGCGAGCGCCGGGCCTCGGCCTACGGGCTGCCGCCGCTCGCCTGGCCCGACCCCTGGCCGGACAACTACCTCTTCGCCATGCGGGTGGCGACGTTCGCGAAGGAGCTGGGCAAGACAGTGTCGTTCTCGCTGGCGGCCTTCCGTCAGGCCTTCGTCGGCGGGCGCGACCTCGCCGACCCCGACAACGTCCTGATCGCCGCCGCCGCGGCCGAGATGCACCCGCGTGCGATCCTCGCGGCGGTCGAGCGGCAGTCGATCAAGGACCGGCTGCGCGAGGCCACCGACCGGGTCGCCGAGCTGGGCGTCACCGGCGCGCCCAGCTTCGTCGTCAACGGCCGCGTCTTCTGGGGAGACGACATGCTCGACGAGGCGGTGGCGGCCGCCGCGGCCTAGGCGAAGCCCTCGCCGCGCAGCGCCGGGGCCGGAGCGCCTGGCTCGATAGGCTCGCTCGGGGTGGACATCGACGCAGTCGAAACCGAGGAATGGCTCGAGGCTCTTGACGCCGTAGTCGAGAACGACGGGCCGCGCCGCGCGCACGACCTGGTCGAGCGCGTCGTCGAGCGGGCGCGCCATCGCGGCGCCGCGATCGAGTACGTCGGCCCGACCCCGTACGTCAACACGATCCCGCGCGCCGACGAGCCGCCGCTGCCGGGCGACCCGGCGATGGAGCGGCGCGTGCGCTCGCTCATCCGCTGGAACGCGATCGCGATGGTGCTGCGCGCCAACAAGGAGTCGTCCGAGCTGGGCGGCCACATCGCCAGCTTCCAATCGGCCGCGCTGCTCTACGAGATCGGCTTCAACCACTTCTGGCACGCGCCGTCGGACTCGCACGGGGGCGACCTCGTCTACATCCAGGGCCACTCCTCGCCCGGCGTCTACGCCCGCGCCTATCTCGAGGGGCGCATCACCGAGGAGCAGCTCGAGGGCTACCGCCAGGAGGTCTCGAGGCCCAGCGGCCTCAGCTCGTACCCGCACCCCTGGCTGATGCCGGACTTCTGGCAGTTCCCCACGGTCTCGATGGGGCTCGGGCCGATCATGGCCATCTACCAGGCGCGGTTCATGCGCTACCTGACCGATCGCGGTGTCACCGACACCAGCAAGCGCAAGGTCTGGGCGTTTTTGGGCGACGGCGAGACCGACGAGCCCGAGTCGCTGGGCGCGATCGCCCTCGCCGGGCGCGAGAAGCTCTCCAACCTCGTCTTCGTCGTCAACTGCAACCTGCAGCGCCTCGACGGGCCAGTTCACGGCAACGGCAAGATCATCCAGGAGCTCGAGACGATCTTCCGCGGCGCCGGCTGGAACGTGATCAAGGTGATCTGGGGCGACCGCTGGGATCCGCTCCTGGAGGCCGACCACGACGGCCTGCTGGTGCGGCGCATGGAGGAGGCGGTCGACGGCGAGTACCAGGTCTACAAGGCCCGCGACGGCAAGTACGTGCGCGACCACTTCTTCGGCAAGTACCCGGAGCTGGCCGAGCGCGTGAAGGGCATGAGCGACGCCGACATCTGGGCGCTCAACCGCGGCGGCCACGACGCGCGCAAGGTCTACGCCGCCTACGCCGCCGCCCAGGGGGCGAGCCGCCGCCCCACGGTGATCCTCGCCAAGACGATCAAGGGCTACGGAATGGGCGAAGCAGGCGAGGGCCGCAACATCACCCACCAGCAGAAGAAGATGAACGAGGAGGCGCTGCACGCCTTCCGCGACCGCTTCGAGCTGGACATCTCCGACGAGGAGATCGCCGACGTCTCGTTCCACCGGCCCGCCGAGGACTCGCCCGAGATGCGCTATCTGCGCGAGCGCCGCGAGGCGCTCGGCGGCTCCCTCCCCGCGCGCAGGCGGAAGGTCGACGAGCCGCTGCCCGTGCCGAGCCTGGAGGTGTTCTCCTCCCAGCTCGAGGGCACGGGCGAGCGCGAGATCTCCACCACGATGGCGTTCGTGCGGATCCTGGCCGCGCTGATCCGCGACAAGGAGCTGGGTCCGCGGGTCGTGCCGATCGTCCCCGACGAGTCGCGGACCTTCGGGATGGAGGGGATGTTCCGCCAGCTCGGCATCTATTCGCACGTGGGCCAGCTGTATGAGCCCGAGGACTCCGAGCAGCTGATGGTCTACCGCGAGGACCGCAAGGGCCAGGTGCTTCAGGAGGGGATCACCGAGGCGGGCGCCTTCTCGTCGTGGATCGCCGCCGCGACCGCCTACTCCAACCACGCGGTGCAGATGGTGCCCTTCTACGCCTTCTACTCGATGTTCGGCTTCCAGCGGGTGATGGACCTGGCCTGGGCTGCCGGCGACAACCGCGCGCGCGGCTTCCTCATCGGCGGCACCGCCGGCCGCACGACGCTGAACGGTGAGGGCCTTCAGCACGAGGACGGCCACAGCCACGTGCTCGGCTCGATGATCCCCAACTGCGTCGCCTACGACCCCGCCTACTCCTACGAGCTCGCGGTGATCGTCCACGACGGCCTGCGGCGGATGATCGGCGAGCAGGAGGACGTCTTCTACTACCTCACGGTGATGAACGAGAACTACTCGCACCCGGCGCTTCCCGACGGTGCCGAGGAGGGAATCCTGCGCGGGTTGCACCGCGTGCGCGAGGCGGACGGGGGCACTGCGAAGGTGCGGTTGCTGGGCTCCGGCACCATCCTGCGCGAGGTGCTGGCCGCAGCCGACCTGCTGGCCTCCGACTTCGGCGTCGAGGCCGAGGTGTGGAGCGCGACGAGCTTCACCGAGCTGCGCCGCGACGGCCTGGAGCACGACCGCCTGGAGCGCCTGGGCAGGGAGGCGCCGGCGACCTGGGTCGAGCAGTGCCTGGGCGGCAGCGACGCCCCGGTGGTGGCCGCGACCGACTACGTCAAGGCCCTGCCCGACGGCATCCGCGCGTGGGTGCCCGGACGCTTCGAGGTGCTGGGAACCGATGGCTTCGGGCGCTCCGACTACCGCCGGCATTTGCGACGCTTCTTCGAGGTCGACCGCCACCACGTCGCCGTCGCGGCGCTGAGAGCGCTCGCGGTGGAGGGCGGCGTCGACGCCAAGGTCGTCAGCGAGGCGATCGCGAAGTACGAAGTGGACACCGAAGCCCCCGACCCCGCCGTCTCATGAGCGAGTACCAGGTAGACGTTCCCGACATCGGCGACTTCGAGGAGGTCCCCGTCATCGAGGTGCTGGTGAGCCCCGGCGAGGAGGTCTCAGCCGACGCCCCGCTGGTCACGCTCGAGTCCGACAAGGCGACGATGGACGTGCCCTCGCCCTACGCGGGCACGATCGTCGAGCTGAAGGTGGCGGTCGGCGACAAGGTCTCGCAGGGCGACGCCCTGCTGGTGCTCGACCGCTCCGAGGACGGGGCGGTCTCGACCCAGGCCGAGGTGGCGTTCGCCGCGGTCGAGGCCGAGGAGCAGGCAGGGGATGAGGATTACGCGAATGCAAAGGGGTCAGGCACCCTCGCTTCCGAAACGCCGGAGCCCGAGTCAACTCAGGTGCCTGACCCCCAGGGTGACGGCCCCACGCAACCGGGGTCTGACCCCACAGGCGACGCGGCCTCAGACTCGATCTACGCCTCGCCGTCCGTCCGCCGTCTGGCCCGCGAGATGGACGTCGACCTCTCCGGCGTCACGGGCTCCGGGCGCAAGGGGCGAATCACCCGCGAGGACGTCAAGAAGGCCGTCCAGGCCGGCGGCGCGCCCGCGGCCGGTGGCGCCGGGCTCCCCGGCCTGGAGATCGCACCGTGGCCCGCCATCGACTTCTCCAAGTACGGCGAGGTCGAGCGCGTCCCGCTCTCTCGCATCAAGCGCATCAGCGGCCCCAACCTCGCGCGCAACTGGGTCTACATCCCGCACGTCACCCACGACGACGAGGCCGACATCACCGACCTCGAGGCGTTTCGCAAGCAGATCAACTCGGAGCGCACCGACGTGAAGGTGACGATGGTCGCGCTGCTCATCAAGGCCTGCGTCGGCGCGCTTCGCCAGTTCCCGGAGTTCAACTCCTCGCTCGACGGCGAGGAGCTCGTGATCAAGCGCTACTACCACATCGGTTTCGCGGCGGACACGCCTCAGGGGCTGCTCGTCCCGGTCATCCGCGACGCCGATCGCAAGGGCCTGCTGGAGATCGCGCGCGAGCTCACCGAGCTCTCGGCCCGCGCTCGCGACGGCAAGCTCTCGGCCGAGGAGATGCGCGGCTCGACCTTTACCATCTCCTCGCTCGGCGGCATCGGCGGCACGGGCTTCACGCCCATCGTCAACGCCCCCGAGGTGGCCATCCTCGGCGCCACGCGCTCGAAGATGGCGCCGGTCTGGAACGGCAGCGAGTTCGAGCCGCGGCTGATGTTGCCGCTGTCGCTCTCCTACGACCACCGGGTGATCGACGGCGCCGCCGCCGCCCGCTTCGTGGCACACCTGGCGTCGGAGCTCTCCGACCTGCGCCGGGTGCTGCTCTAGCCGCCCATGGAGGTTCGGGTTCCAGACATCGGCGACTTCGCCGACGTCCCGGTCATCGAGATCCTCGTGAGCGCGGGCGACGCGGTCGCGATCGACGCGCCGCTGGTCACCCTGGAGTCCGACAAGGCGACCATGGACGTGCCTGCGCCGGCGGCGGGCATCGTCACCGAGGTGCTCGTCGCGCTCAACGACAGGGTCTCCGAGGGCTCGCTGCTGCTCAACCTCGAGCCGGCGGAGGGGGAGGAGCCCGAACCTCAGGGGTCAGGCACCCGCTCTGCGGAACCTCAGGGGTCAGGCACCCGCTCTGCGGAGACGCCTGAGCCCGCGCAGGCTCAGGTGCCTGACCCCCAAGGTCTCCCCGGCACCGACCGCCAGACCCAGGTCCTGGTGGTGGGCGCCGGGCCCGGCGGCTACACCGCAGCCTTCCGGGCCGCCGACCTCGGGCTGCGGGTGACGATGGTCGAGCGCTACGAGTCGCTCGGCGGCGTCTGCCTCAACGTCGGCTGCATCCCGTCGAAGGCGCTGCTGCACGCCGCCAAGGTGATCGACGACGCGAAGGAGGCCGAGGGCTTCGGCGTCGCCTTCGGCGAGCCCCAGGTCGACCTCGAGCGCCTGCGCACCTGGAAGGAGGAGGTCGTCGGCAAGCTCACCGGCGGGCTCGGCGGCCTGGCGAAGCAGCGCAAGGTCGAAGTCGTCACCGGCACGCTGCGCTTCACCGGTCCCCATACGGCCGAGGTCGACGGCACGTCGATCGCCTTCGAGCACTGCATCCTCGCGGCGGGCTCCCGAGCGGTGATGCTGCCCGGCCTGCCCGACGACGAGCGCATCGTCGACTCCACCGGCGCCCTCGACCTGGGCGGCGTCCCCGACCGGCTGCTGGTGATCGGCGGCGGCATCATCGGCCTCGAGCTGGGCGGCGTCTACGCCGCGCTCGGCAGCTCGGTCGAGGTGGTCGAGCTCACCGACGGTCTCATGCCGGGCTGTGACCGCGACCTCGTCAAACCGCTCCAGCGCCGGCTGGACAAGAGCTTCGACGCGATCCGACTCTCGACGAAGGTCGCGGGGGTGGAGGCGGGCGACGACGGGCTGCGCGTGAGCTTCGAGGGCGACGGCGCGCCCGAGCCGCAGACGTATGACCGCGTGCTCGTCGCGGTCGGGCGGCGCGCCAACGGCGACGGCCTGGGCCTCGAGGAGGCCGGCGTGGAGGTCGACGAGCGCGGCGAGGTGGCGGTCGACGCCCAGCGCCGCACCAACGTCCCGCACATCTTCGCCATCGGCGACCTCACCGGCGCGCCGATGCTCGCCCACAAGGCCAGCCACGAGGGCGTGGTCGCTGCGGAGGTGATCGCGGGCCGCAACGTCGCCTTCGAGCCGCGCGCGATCCCGTCGGTCGCCTACACCGACCCCGAGGTGGCCTGGGCGGGCGTCACCGAGATCGAGGCCGAGGCCGAGGGGATCCCGTTCGAGAAGGCGGTCTTCGGATGGCAGGCGTCGGGCCGGGCGCTGTCGATCGCCCGGGCCGAGGGGCTCACCAAGCTCCTGGTCGATCCCGAGAGCCGCCGCGTCATCGGCGCCGGCATCACGGGCACCAACGCGGGCGAGCTCATTGCCGAGGCCGTGCTCGCGATCGAGATGGGCGCCGACGCCGAGGACGTCGGCCTCACCATCCACGCCCACCCGACCCTCTCGGAGACGGTGATGTTCGCCGCCGAGGTGGCCGAGGGCACGGTCACCGACATCTACGCGCCCAAGCGGCCGAGGTCGTGAGGGAGGGCGGCCATTCGAGCGCCCGGGGTGAGACCCGGGTCGAGGAGCCGACCCAGGCGCAGCGCGCGTTCGCCCGCACCGTCGCCGAGTCGAAGGCGACGGCCCCCCACGTCTACTTCGAGTGCGCGATCGAGGCGCCGGCGTCGCCCGCTGCCCTCGTCGCCGCGAGCGCCCGGGCCCTGCGCGAGGTGCCGCGGCTGAACGCCGCCTACCGCGACGCGCGCTTCGAGATCTACTCGCGCGTGAACGTCGCCTTCGCCGTGCCGGCCGGCGACAGCCTCGCCTTCCCGGTCATCCGCGACGCCGACGAGAAGGTCCGCGAGGCGATCGACGAGGAGATGACGGCGCTGTCGCAGCGCGCCGCAGCCGGCGAGCTCACCTCGCCCGAGCTGGCCGCAGCGACCTTCACCGTGATCTCGCTGCCGGCGGCCGAGCGCTTCACGCCGATCGTCAACCGCGGCCAGGCAGCGACGCTCGGCGCGGGCTCGCGGACGCTCGTCCTCGCCTGCGACAACCGCATCGCCCAGGCCGGCGAGGGCGCCGAGCTGCTGGCGGCGATCGCGGGGGCGCTCAGCTAGCGGCCGGGATCCAGCTCGGCGGGAACGCCCCCGCCGGGATGCGCGCGCCGGAGTCCGGGAACCAGGCGTCGGCCACGCGCTCGGCCGCGGTGCCGGCGAGGAGCGGCTCGAGATCGGCGACCGACCTGATCACGCGGATGGTGGCCCCGATCTGGAAGTCGGCGGCGTTCGGTTCCTCGCCGCCGATGACGCCCCGCCCGGCGAGGTCGTCGATGCGGGCGAGCTTGGCCGGGAAGGCCCTCAGGTCGGCGGCCAGCAGTTCGCAGCTGATGCCGTGGTACTTCCAGGCGGCGCGGACGTAGCGGATCGCGAAGTCGGTGCCGGCCGGGTCGAGCTCGCCGCCGCCGCCCATGATCCCCAGCGCCTGGGGGCGGAAGTGCAGGGCGCCCCATGGGAAGCGCCGGCCGAGGTCCTGGAGCTCCTCGTCGCCCCAGCGCTCGGCCGCGTGCACCTCGCCGGCGATGGCCTCGGGGTAGAGCGGCGGGTTGGGGCGCAGGTCCTCGAGGCGCTCGAGGATGGCGACCGAGCCGTGCACGGGCTCGCCGTCGAACAGCACGCCCGGGACGGTTCCGTTGCCCTCGCCGTAGATCTCCTCCATCGCCGGGTTGTGGCCCTCGCGGGTCATCGGCAGGTCGATGCGCTCGTACTCGAGGCCCTTGCGGTCGAGGGCGGCCGCGACCGTCATGCACGGGTGCGAAGGCGGCAGGGCGTGGAGGGTGATCTCGGGCTGGTTCATGGGCGGCGGAGGCTATCTGGGTATCGCGCCGCGGCCTGCACTCGGCCCGCATCTCAACGACTTGTCCTCCCCAGGACCAAGCGGAAGAACTTCCGCTTCACATTGCGACCTCAACCGATCACTGCACCACCCTTGGTCCTCGCAGGGTCTTGGCGCCGCCTCGCGGTTAGCCCTGGGAGTGAGCCGCCCACTTCAGGGCCTCGTCGATGACGCGGTCCCGGTCGGCGGGCGCCTGCTGGCTCCAGGCGAACAGCCACAGGGCCGATTTGAGGTCATCCGCACAGCTCATGTGATCGATGTGATCTTCGATCGCGTCGAACGGGTACCGCGCGGAGAGCATGGTCTCGACCTCACGCTGCGCGGGGCTCATTCGGCCACCTCGGCGGAACCGCTGACCGCCCCACCACCGCCGCCCCCTCCGTTCGGCGCCAGAATGAACACCTCGACTCCGAGGTCGGGGTCGATGTGGTTGTCGCTCATGAAGCCGACGACCTTGCGATTCGTCAGCTCCTCGATGTCACGGGTGCAGTCGCCGCGCATGACGTTCTGCCAGCGTCGTCGCAGGTCGAGCACGGCCTCATCCTCGCCCGCGTCGACCAGGTTGCGCTCGCCGCGGGTCAGGGTGTCCTGCAGAACCACGAACACCGCGTTGTCGCCGAGCGTCGTCTTCGCTTGTCTCGGACCCCGGCCGGTGGTGCTAGCCAGCCTCTTGACGATTGCGTTCGAGATCGCAAGCGCGAGCTCGCCGTTGCGGGGGAGGCTCTCGCGACTCACGGATGCCCGTTCTGTCTGGCGGAGGCTGCGGCCTCGTCCGGACGCGCAAAGCGGCCACCGACTCGAAGGGTGCCGTCTTGGCATTGGCGCTCCCACACGGCGCGTTTGCGCTCCCACACGGTCGGGAGGGGACCGTCGACCGCCTCGACCGTCTGAAGCCAGGCAAGGGCGTCCACGAAATCACCGATGGCGGCGGAGTCCTGGGCGAGCTGCAAGCTCTGGGCAACGGCGCGCTCGTGGCGCCCGTCGGCGCTCACGTCGGCTCGTGGGCGCGGACCCTTGGGCCACGCGCTTCGTTCTCTCCCCTACGGATAGCGAACTCGCGAGTCGTCCCTATCCGGTCGAAACCTGATCGGGGCGCCCGCATGATCGGCGCGATGTCATTGCTGACACCGCGATGACACGCGGCAACTGTCCTCGACGTAGTCCAGCTGCCCAGCGCGTCCATGCCTGTGGATGTGTCCGACCGCATAAACGGCCCGGCCTTTCCTTTGGCTCTGTGGCGAACGGGTCGACTCGCGTAGGCGGTTCGACTCGTCCCTACGGTGAGGCTACCACCAGGCTGGAAACCGGTGGGGTGCGAGGCGGCGAGGCGCCGCAGCCGGAAGCGCCTCGCGGTTTACCCGTGCCCTGGGCAGCACAAATTTGTGTTGAAACATCTTCAGTGGGGAATACACTCGGGTGAGAGATACATAGGCGAGCGGGGAGGAACCCCCGAGCGCCGTTAAGTCCGTGAAGGCCGCCGAGGAGATCCCGACGCGGCGAGTACACGGCTCGACCGGCTGGAGATCCCACCGGCGGGCCACGACAAAAGGACGGACCAGGATGGAGAGAAGCGTCGCGAGCGCGGTCGCCGACCGGGCTGTGCGCCCCCATGCCGTAGACGGCCGGGGGAACCTCACGCAGGAGGATCGACTCGAGCTCCTGCGATACATGTCGCTGATGCGGGCGGCCGAGGAGAGGGCCATCACCCTCTACCGGCAGGGCAAGATCCCGGGCTCGTTCTACGACGGCTGCGGCCAGGAGGCGATCTCGGTGGGGGCGGCCTTCGCCCTGGCGCCGGCGGATCGCATGTGCATCCTGCACCGCGACCTCGGGGCCCATTTCGTGCGCGGCCTGGCCCCCGAGCGCTACCTGGCCAACTACATGGGCCGAAGCGGCGGGGTCACCGGCGGCAAGGACGGCAACATGCACTTCGGCGATCGCCGCCTGGGCTGCGTCGGGATGGTCTCGATGCTTCCCGACATGGCGCCCGTCGCCTGCGGCATGGCGCTGTCGATGAAGATGCGCGGCGAATCGCGCGTGGCGCTGACGTTCTTCGGCGAGGGGTCCACGGCCAACGGCCAGTGGCACGAGGCGATGAACTTCGCGGGCATCCACTCGCTGCCGGTCGTCTTCATCCTCGAGAACAACCGCTTCGCCTACTCGACCCCCAACGAGCTCGAGTTCGCGGTCGATCCGGTCGAGCGCGCACGGAGCTACGGGTTCCGGGGGATCAACGTCGACGGCAACGACGTCGAGGCGGTCTTCGAGGCGGCGACGGAGGCGGTCGAGCGGGCGCGGGCCGGGGAGGGTCCGACGCTGATCGAGGCGCAGACCATGCGCATGCACGGCCACGGCGCGCACGACGACATGAGCTACGTGCCGGCCGAGATGCGTGAGGAGTGGGCCCGCCGCGACCCGATCGCGCGCTATCGCGAGCGGCTCACGGGCGAGCTCGGCGTTGGGTCCGAGCGGATCGAGGAGGTCGAGCGGTCGGTGAAGGAGCAGATCGCTGCGGCCGCCGAGACCGCTCTGGCCTCGCCGATGCCCGAGCCCGAATCCGCGCTCGAGGGCCTGTGGGCCGAGAAGTTCGAGCCGCTGGGCGACGGCGCGGCACCGTGGTCGCGCTGGCACGAATCGGTGTCGAACGGCCACAACGGCAACGGGAGGGCGGCCGCATGAGCGCGACCGAGACCAAGCATCCCGTCGCCGATTCGCCGCAGCAGGAGAGCCGCGAGCTCACCTACCTGGAGGCGATCTCGGAGGGCCTTCGCGAGGAGATGCGCCGCGACCCGTCCGTGTACTGCCTGGGCGAGGACATCGGCGCCTTCGGCGGCGCTTTCAAGGTGACCGACGGCTTCTACGAGGAGTTCGGCCCGCAGCGCGTGCTCGACACGCCGCTGGCGGAGAGCGCGATCATCGGCGCGGCGATCGGCTCCGCAATCGAGGGCATGAAGCCGGTCTGCGAGATGCAGTTCTCCGACTTCGTCGCCTGCGGGTTCGACCAGCTCGTCAACGTCGCGGCCAAGATGCACTACCGCCAGGGACTCGCGGTGCCGATGGTGATCCGCCTGCCGTCCGGTGGCGGGTTCTCAGGCGGTCCGTTTCACTCGCAGAACCCGGAGGCCTGGCTGCTGCAGGCGCCGGGCCTGAAGGTGGTGGCGCCGGCGACGGCAGCCGACGCGAAGGGGCTGCTGGTCAGCGCCATCCGCGATCCGAACCCCGTGTGCTTCCTCGAGCACAAGGGGCTGTATCGCGCCGTGAGGGGCGAGGTGCCCGAGGGCGACCATGCGGTGCCGCTTGGGGAGGCCCGCGTCGCTCGCGAGGGCGGCGAGATGACCGTGATCGCCTACGGCTCGAGCGTGAAGCTCGCGGTCGAGGCCGCCGAGGAGCTGGCCGAGGACATCGAGGTGATCGACCTGCGCACGCTTTGCCCGCTCGACACCGGCGCGATCCTCGCCAGCGCGCGCAAGACGGGCAAGGTGCTGGTCGCGCACGAGGCCGGGCGATCGTGTGGGGTCGGCGCCGAGGTTGCGGCGCTGGTCGCAGCCGAGGCGTTCGAGGACCTTGACGCTCCGGTGCGGCGCCTGACGGCGGCGGACGTGCCGGTGCCGTTCAGCCCGCCGCTTGAGCACGCGGTCCTGCCGCAGCCCGAGGACATGAAGGAGGCGTGCCGTGAGCTCCTCGCCTACTGACACGCTCACCGAGGTCGTGATGCCCCAGATGGGGGTGTCGGTGACCGAGGGGACGGTCCTCGAATGGCGCAAGCGCCCAGGCGACTGGGTTGACGCCGACGAGACCATCTGCGACGTGACCACCGACAAGATCGACGTGGAGATCCCCTCGCCAACCGGCGGCCGCGTGGTCGAGTTGCTCGTGGAGCCGGGAGAGACGGTTGTGGTTGGGACGCCGATTGCTTCTATCGACGGGTCGGCGGCCCCTGGGTCTGCGCATCCTGACGAGGGTCCCAACGGCTCGGCCGCGGATCCTGTCGCGGAAGAGCCGGTTGCGGAAGAGGCTGATAGGTCCGGCTATTTCTCGCCCGTGGTTCGGCGGATGGCGGATGAGCATGGGGTCGACCTCGAGCGCGGTCGAGGGGACCGGTGTCGGTGGGCGCGTTCGGAAGAAGGACCTTGTTGCGTTCATCGAGTCCGAGCCCGCTCAGGCAGAGTCGCGGCCGCTTCACTCCGAGTCTCCGTATCGGCCGGATGAGCCGGCGGTTGCTCCGGCCAACGGCAACGGCAATGGGCATGCGCTCGTCGCCGGCGAGCGGCGGGAGGCGATGAGCCCCATGCGGGCGGCGATCGCGAAGCACATGGTCGGCTCGCTGTCGACGTCGGCGCACTGCACGACGATCACCGAGGTCGACATGGCCGCGGTGGCCGCGGCTCGCGCCGACCTGCGCGAGGTCGCGGCCCGGCGCGGCGTGCGCCTGACGTTCCTCGCCTTCGTGGCGAGCGCGGTGGTGGAGGCGCTGGGCCGTCACCCGATCCTGAACGCGTCGATCGACGGCGACGAGGTCGTCCACCACGACGCGATCGACCTGGGCATCGCCGTGGCCCTCGATTCGGGCCTGGTGGTGCCGGTCATCCGCGACGCTCAACGGCTGAGCCTGGAGGGGCTCGCCGCCGGCATCCAGGACGTCGCGGATCGGGCGCGCTCGCAAGCAGCTCACCCCCGACGACGTCGCAGGCGGCACGTTCACGATCACCAACCCCGGCCAGTTCGGGGCGATCGCGGCGACGCCGATCATCAACCAGCCGCAGGTGGCGATCCTCGACCTGGAGGCCATCGTCAAGCGGCCGGTGGTGGTGAGCTCGCCGGACGGCGACGACACCATCGCTATCCGGCCGATGGCGAACCTCTGCATGTCGTGGGACCACCGCGCCCTCGACGGCGCGGAGGCGGCGAGGTTCCTGGGGGGCATAAAGGGCCGCCTCGAGACCTGGGAGCGCTCATGACCGCCGTCGCGAGCCGCCCGTCGGCGCCGGCGACCTCGGTGCCGCCGGTGGCCATGGAGCACGAGGAGCTGGCGGTCCGCCGCGGGGAGCGCAGCGGCGTGTACATGGCGGTCGCCGTGCACTCCACCGTGCTCGGCCCGGCCCTGGGCGGCATGCGCCTGTGGCGCTACGCCGACCCGGCCGACGGCATGCGCGACGCGCTTCGACTGGCTCGTGGGATGACGTACAAGGCCGCCGTGGCCGGGCTCGACCTGGGCGGCGGCAAGGGAGTGGTCTGCGCGCCGGCGGGCGAGATGCGCCCGCGCGAGCGGCGCGCGCTGCTGCTGGACTTCGGCGACCTCGTCGAGTCGCTCGGCGGCCGCTACACCACGGCCGAGGACGTGGGGATCACCCCCGCCGACCTGGAGATCGTCGCCGAGCGCACGGCCCACGTGACCGGACTGGGGGCCAATCGCGGCGGCTCGGGCGACCCGAGCCCCTACACGGCGATCGGCGTCGAGGCCGCGATGCGCGCCTGCGCGCGCGAGCGCTTCGGCTCGCCGGAGCTCTCGGGCGTGGCCGTCGCAATCGCGGGCCTGGGCCACGTGGGCGCGAAGCTCGCCCGCCGCCTTGCCGACGCCGGCGCGATCCTGATCGCCACCGACATCGACCGCGGCCGCCGCCGGCTCGCGGAGGAGCTCGGGGCGCGCTGGGTCACTCCCGAGGAGATCACGGGCGTCCACTGCGACGTGCTGGCTCCCTGCGCGCTGGGCGGGGCGATCCGCGACGACACGATCGGCTCGATCCAGGCCGAGGTCGTGTGCGGCTGTGCGAACAACCAGCTGGCCGACGAGGGTCTGGCCGAGGAGCTCGACCGGCGGGGCATCCTGTACGCGCCCGATTACGTGGTCAACTCGGGCGGGCTCATCCACGTCTACGAGGAGATCGCCGGCTACTCCGAGGAGCAGGCCGTCGCGCTCGCGGAGGGAATCGAGCAAACGCTCGGCCGCATCTTCGAGATCGCGCGGTCCGATTCGGTCACGCCGCTGGCGGCGGCGTCGGCGCTTGCCGAGGCGAGGATCCGCGCCGCCGGGGCGAGCAATGGCAACGGCGCACGGCCGTCGGAGCCCGCGAGCGTGCCGCACTAGGCTTTCGGCAGTGCCCGACGTCCTCGTCATCCGCTGCGGCCTCGTCCCCTACGAGGAGGCGCGCCGTGCGCAGAAGGAGCTGGAGGCCGCCCGCCACGAGGGCGCGATCCCCGACGTCCTGCTGCTCCTCGAGCACCCGCCCGTCTACACCCGCGGCCGGCGCACCGAGCAGGGCGAGCTGCCGATGGGCGAGGACTGGTACCGGATGCAGGGCATCGAGGTGTGCGCCACCGACCGCGGCGGGCGTGCGACCTACCACGGGCCCGGCCAGCTGGTCGGCTATCCCATCGTCGACCTCGGCCCGTACGGAGACGACGTCCATGAGTTCGTGCGGCGGATGGAGCGGGTGATGGTGGGAGCCCTCGCCGACTTCGGCGTCGAGGCCGGCTGCATCGAGGGCCTCACCGGCGTGTGGACCACGGGCGTGCGGCCGGACGAGTGGCAGGGCGAGGGCACGATCGCGCGAAAGATCGGGTCCATCGGCGTCCACGTCAACCGCTCGATAACCACCCACGGCTTCGCGATCAACGCCAACAACGATCTCCAGCCGTTCGAGTGGATCGTGCCCTGCGGAATCGACAACTGCCGCATGACGTCGCTGTCGCGTGAGCTCGGCGCCGAGCAGGACCTCGACGCCTTCGCGGTGGCCGTCGTCAGGCGCTACGCCGACGTCTACGAGCGCAGTCCGATTGAGACGACTCCGGCCGAGCTGGCGGCCCGCGTTCCCGGCGCGGCGGCCCTCCAGGCAGAGTCACTCGCCCCGGTACGGTAGGCCGAGATGGACCAGCCGACCGAGGCAGCTCCCCGAGTTCACGTCACGCGCTCGCGCGCCAACCCCGGCGGCGCGGCGGCGGCCGAGGGCCGCCCCTTCCGCGAGCGCAAGCCGCCCTGGCTGAAGGTCCCCGCGCCGGGCGGCCCGACCTACCGGCGGCTGAAGTCCTCGATCGCCTCGGACAACCTCCACACCGTCTGCGAGGAGGCCAACTGCCCCAACGTCGGCGAGTGCTGGGAGCGCGGCACGGCGACCTTCATGATCGGAGGCGACGTCTGCACCCGCCGCTGCGGGTTCTGCAACGTAAAGACGGGCGTGCCCACCTGGAGCGACCCGCTGGAGCCGATGCGCGTCGCCACGCAGGTCAAGCAGATGGGCCTGCGCCACGCGGTCGTGACCTCCGTCGATCGCGACGACCTGCCCGACTACGGCGCCTCCGCCTTCGTCGGCGTCATCCGCTCGATTCGGATGATGGCCCCGGGTTGCAAGGTCGAGGTGCTCACCCCAGATTTCCGCGGCCAGGAGATGCCGCTGGCGAAGGTCATCGCCGAGCGCCCCGACGTCTTCAACCACAACGTCGAGACCGTCCCGCGCCTCTACCCCAAGGCCCGCCGCGGCTCGGACTTCATGCGCTCGGCGCGCGTGCTGCACACCGCCAAGGAGATGGGCGGCGACGCCGTCGCCACCAAGTCCGGCCTGATGGTGGGCCTGGGCGAGGAGTTCGACGAGATGGTCGAGACCTTCGGGATCCTGCGCGAGCACGGCGTCGAGATCCTCACCGTCGGCCAGTACCTGCGCCCGACCGAGCAGCACCTGCCGGTGGTCCGCTACTGGCACCCCGACGAGTTCGCCGCACTAGAGCGCGAGGCTCGCGCGATCGGCTTCGAGTCGGTCGCCTGCGGTCCGCTGGTGCGCAGCTCCTACCACGCCGACGAGTCCGCCCGCGAGGCCGCCACCGCCCGCGGGGTCAGACCCCTTTAGTTTCACTCTCGTCACAAAGGTGCCTGACCCCTTTGTGACGGATCTGAACCTAAAGGGGTCTGACCCCTTTAGGTGGCGGAGGCGGGGCCGCGGGGGTCGCCGGAGTGGCGGGCCAGCGACTCCAGGCGCGCGATCTGGCGCTCGCCCTCCACGCGGGCGGGGTCGCCCTCGGGCAGGCCCTCGATCAGGCGCCGCACGCGGTTGCGGATCTGAAGGGCGAAATGGGGGGTTGAGGGCCCGGCGAGGGCGCGGATGTCGTCGACGCCCACGCGACGTTCGCCGCTGACGCGATCCGACTGCTCACTCTCGCTCATCTGCCTAGGGCTTCTTCTGCTCGGTCTCGGAGCCGGCCTGGCTGTCGAGGCCGGCGGCGCCTGACCTTACCTGCGCAACCTCGGCGAGGGCGTCGATCTCCGCCTGGAACGGCACGGATATGACCGACTCGTCGCCGATCAGCCAGACGTGGTTGTAGACGGCCCGCGTCGGGTCGGTCTCGTAGCCGGGCTTGAGGTCGAGGAGGTAGCTGCGAAGCGGCTCGGGCGGAACGGAGGGCGTGTCGGTGATGAGCAGCGGCCCCCAGTTGCCGCTGGCCGATAGCGGCGCGGCGGCGGCGGCGTCGAGGGGGCGGTCGCTGTTGGCGATGACGAAGCCGTGGCCGGGGTCGTTGACGTTCCAGCCGAAGGTGCCGTCGCTGTAGCGCGCGAAGTCGACGGCGCTGGTGATCGGGTCCGAGCCCGGGATGCGCTTGACCTGCGGCGCGATCTTCTTGATCGCGGCGAAACCCTTGTCGGAGACGACGGAGGTGGCGCCGAGGACGTAGGTGGGAGTGCCGACGTAGCGCTTCAGCGCTGCCGCGGTCGAAGCCGGCAGCGAGTCCTTGTCGGTGAAGAGCACCGGGTCGCCGGAGCGTGCCGCCCACGAGGCGGCGGGCATGGCGTATGCCGGCGAGGCGGAGCTGACGATCAGCAGGTGGTCGGGCGGGGCGTTGACGAGCTTCTGGCGCAGTGCGGCGACGCCCACGGCGAGGCGGGCCGGATCCGTCGCCTGGACGCTGGCGGAGGTCACCCCGCTCGGGGCCTTCACGTCGCCGACCGTGAACACCTGCTTGTTGTCGGTGGCCTTCGAGCCCGCCGGGGCCATGGCCTTGAGCGCGTCGGCGCTGAGCGGCGGCAGGCCGTCGGGAGTGGACAGCAGGATCGGGGCGCCGACCGGTGCCGCGGTGAGCTCCGCCGCGACGATGCCGGCCTGCCAGTCGTCGGTCGGCACGAGCGTCACCGCGTCGGGCTGCGAGAGCCCGCCCGCCGAGGGATGGACCGCCAGCGCGACGCCGGCGGCGTCGGCGATCGAGTCGGCGCCGCCCACCCGAGTCGTGTTCTTGGTGGCGAACTCGGGGAAGCCGACGTCCTGCGCCGCCTGCGGCTGCGGCGTACGGACGACGACGTTGGGCGCGGGAGCGACGGTGCCGGCGGTCGTGTTCGAGTCGTCGCCGAAGAGCGCCTTGCCGGCGAGGTAGCCGCCGGCGGCGACGGCGAGCACCAGCAGGACGCCGCCCGCGACGAACGCGGCGCGGCGCCAGAAGAACGGCGGCAGGACCGGCATCAGGGGCATCGAGGGCCGCGTCAGGCGGCGGGCGGCGGGCGGCGGTTTCGGCGGAGCGGCAGCCGGGGTGGGGGCTGCAGCGCCGGTCGCGCCCCCCGGCGTCGTCGCGCCAGGGGCGGCGACCGGAAGCGGAGCGGTGGGTTGCGTGCCGGCGATGGGCACCGCGGGGGCGGCGGCAGGCGGCTGCGCCGGGGCCCCGGCCCCGGCTGTGGGCGTGGGCGCTGGGCTCGGGGGCGTGGGCGTGGGCCCGCCAGGCGGCGCCGGTGACTGCTGGGGCGCGGCGCCGGTGGCCGCCGGCGGAGTTGCGGGAGGCGCCGTGACGGCGCTGCGGCGTTTCCTCAAGCTGGGCAGGGAGGGCATGGAAGGTCGGGGAAGTCGCGGCACCGCGGAAACCGTAGCGGGACGGGCCGTGCGGCCACTCCGCCCGTGGCACCGCGGAAATCGCCGCACACGTCCCCACCCCGGGGGTACTATTCGGATTGACTGACCAGTCAATCAACCGCTTTTCCACGCCTGGAAGGACGCCCGCATGAACTTCGCCCTCAACGACGAGCAGCTCGAGTTCAAGGCCTACTGCCGCCGTTTCGCCACCGACGTGATGCGCCCCGTCGCGCGCAAGCACGACGAGGAGGAATCGATTCCGTACGAGGTCATCCGCACCGCGCGGGAATGGGGCCTTCAGGGCGTGGACCTGATCGGCAAGGTCGGGGCCGATCCCGACGGGCAGATGGGCGCCATCTACGCCGAGGGACTGCACTTCGGCTGCGCGGGCATCGCGCTCGCGATCTCGGGCTCGACCCTCGCCGCCGCGGGCATCGCCGCCTCCGGCACCCCGGAGCAGATCGGCAAGTGGGTTCCCGAGTGCCTGGGCGTCGGCGACGACGTGAAGCTGGGCGCTTACGCCGTCACCGAGCCCCAGGCCGGCTCCGACGTCAAGAGCCTTCGCACCACCGCCAAGCGCGACGGCGACGAGTGGGTCCTGAACGGCACCAAGGTCTTCATCACCAACGGCGGCATCGCCGACGTCCACGTCGTCGTCGCCACCGTCGACCCTGCGCTCGGCCACCGCGGGCAGGCGTCGTTCGTGGTGGGCAAGGACAACCCGGGCCTCAAGCAGGGCAAGAAGGAGTCGAAGATCGGCATCCGCGCCTCGCACACGGCCGAGGTGATCCTCGAGGATTGCCGCATCCCGCTCGACAATCTCCTCGGCGGTATGGAGAAACTCGAGCGCAAGCTGGAGCGCGCCCGCTCCGGCGAGTCGTCGGGTCGCGCCTCAAACGCGCTCGCGACCTTCGAGGTCACCCGACCGCAGGTCGGCGCGTCCGCCCTGGGCATCGCGCAGGCCGCGTATGAGTGGACCGTCTGGTACCTGCTCGGCGCCGACGTGGTCTCCGACCCGCTCGCCGCCTGGCTCGACGAATCCTCCACGGCGGGCCGCCCGCCGCTCGAGCGTCAGGCGGTGCAGCAGCGCCTTGCCGACGTCGCCACCGAGATCGAGGGAGCGCGACTGCTGGTGCAGCGCGCGGCCTGGATGGGCCGCAACGGCGTGCCGCTGACCGGCGGACAGGGCTCGATGTCGAAGCTGAAGGCCGGCGACGTCGCCATGTGGGCCACCCGTACCTGCATGGACCTCGTTGGGCCATTCGCGCAGAGCACTGACTGCCCCCTGGAGAAGTGGTTCCGCGACGCCAAGATCTATCAGCTGTTCGAGGGCACGGCCGAGATCCAGCGCCGGGTCGTCGCCCAGATGCAGGTCTCGGAGATGCGCAAGGTCTTCGAGGAGGCCGAGGCGCAGCGCGACGCAGTCGCGGGGGCTCTGGCCGAGGCCGCCAACGGCAACGGCGCGGCCGCCGAGAAGTCGCCTACAGCCGCGTAGGCGCGAGCTAACATCCTGCCATCGGAGGCAGGACGCGATTTTTTCTTCCGGTGGGGGCGCTCGGGGTCGTCCTGGCCTCGGCGCTCGCGCTGGCACCGGCCCTTGCGCCTGCGCGTGGCGGGGCGACCTGCAACGGCCAGGTGCCGACGATCGTCCCGTCGCACCCGAGCGGCGACAACGTCGTGCGCGGAACCGAGGGGCCGGATATCATCGAGACGTTCGGCGGCGACGACACCGTCTACGGGCTCGGAGGCGACGACCTCATCTGCCTCGACGGTGGCAACGACACGGCCGAGGGCGGCGCCGGCGACGACACGATCTTCGGCTTCGCGGGCGACGACACGATCAGCGGCGACTACATCGACGACCAGAGCCCCGGCCCCTTCGGCGACGACACGCTTGAGGGCGGCGGGGGCACCGACACCCTGGTCGGCGACGACTACGAGACCCGAGCGGGCGACGCGAGCGGCTCGGGCGACGACACCTTCATGGCCGGCGACGGCGACGACACCGTGGTGGGCGACGCGTACGCGACGAATGGGACGGCCACCGGCAGCGGCGACGATCACGCCTACACGAGCCCCGGCAACGACACCGTCGTGGGCGACGCCCTCGCCCCCATGGACGCCACCGGGACCGGCAACGACTTCATGCGCCTCGACGAGGGCAACGACCTGGGCGTCGGCGACGCGATGGTCACGGCGCAGGGCGGCACGGCCACCGGCAACGGCAACGATCACATCGTGGGCTACATCGACGAGGATCACCTGGTCGGCGACAACTTCGCGCCGCTCGGCACCGCCAAGGGTGCGGGCGATGACTTCATCGACGCGGGCGTCGGCAAGGACGTGGCGGTGGGCGACAACTCCGCGCTGATCTCGGCCTCGGGCTCCGGCGGGGCCGACACCATCAAGGGCGACCGCGACAACGACCTGCTGATCGGCGACCAGCAGGCCCTCAAGGCCTCGACCAAGATCTCGGGCGGCGGCCCCGACAAGCTTCGCGGCGGCAAGGACTCGGACAAGTTCGACGCCGGCCCCCAGAAGGACGCGTGCAAGGGCGGAACGGGGCACGATAAGGACATCAGCCACCCGCGCTGCGAGAAGACATCGAGCATTCCGTAGGACACGCCCCCCACTCCCACGCCCACCTCGACGCCGGGCGTGCGGACAACCGCAGGCGCCTGGTCCGCGCCCTGGAGATCAACGTCGTCCTCGTGGCGCTCGAGGTGGCCGGCGGCATCCTCACCGGCTCGCTGGCGCTGCTCGCCGACGCCGGCCACGTGCTCTCCGACGTCGGCGCGATCGGCCTGGCGCTCGTCGCGGCGCGGATCGGCGCGCGCGACGGCGACAACCGCAGGACGTTTGGCCACCGCCGCAGCGAGGTGCTTGCGGCGCTCGCAAACGGGCTGGTGCTCCTCGCCGTAGCGGTGGTGGTGCTGGTGGAGGCGATCGGCCGCCTGTCCGATCCCCCCGCCGTGCAGGGCGGCGGCGTCCTGGCCCTCGGGATCGTGGCGCTCGCCGGCAACGGCCTGGCCACCCTCGTCCTCCTTCGGGGCGACCGAGCCGACCTGAACCTGGAGGCCGTCGTGCGCCATTCCGCCGCCGACGCGCTCGGCGCGCTCGTGGTGGTGGTCTCCGGCGCCGTGCTGCTGGCGGGCGGCCCGGCGGGCGTGGATCCCGTGGCGAGCATCGTGATCGCGGTGCTGATCGCCGCCTCGTCGTTGAAGCTCGTCCGCGAGCCGATGGACGTGCTGATGGAATCGGCGCCCGCGAGGCTCGACGTCGACGTGGTCGCCAGGTCGATCTGCAGGGTCGAGGGGGTCACGAGCGTCCACGAGCTCCACGTGTGGACGGTGACCCCCGGCTTCGAGGCCCTGGCCGCCCACGTGGTGGTGGCCCGCGGCGGCGACCGCGACCGCGCCCGGCGCGAGCTGGAGTACTCGCTCCGCGAGCGCTTCGGCATCGAGCACACGACGCTTCAGATGGAGGAGGAGGGCGACGCGGCCCTCCTGCAGATCGAGACCGATCGGGGCTGACGGGGCGCCCGAATGACGCCTGCAGGAACGGTTGCAGGCGTCATAAGAAATGTTAAGAAACGCTCGTAAATGCCTTTTCGCTGGTACTCTGGCGCGCCTCACCGGCACCACTTGCGGACGCCTACGGCGTCCTTACCTGCTGCTTTCGGGGCTACAGCCCCTCACCGTCACATATGGCAGAGCTCTTCGACCATGTCCGCGCACGCCCGGGCCGCGCCTTCGCAGCGGTGCTCGCCGTGCTGCTCGCCGTCGGGATCGCGCTCCTGGCGAGCGCCCCGGCGCCCGCCCAGGACCTGCAATCCCAGCTCGACCAGAAGCAGGCGAAGCTCCAGAACAAGCGCGATCAGGCCGGCGTCCTGTCGACCACGATTCAGAAGTACAACGAGCAGATCTCGCAGCTGTCGGGACAGGTGGCGACGCTGCGGAACCGCGTCGCGCTCGTCGGCGACGAGCTCGCCCGCAAGCAGGCCGAGCTGGGGCGCGACCAGCACCAGCTCACCGTCCTTCGCGCGCGCCTCGAGCGGTCCCTGAGGGCGCTGCGCGGCCGCCTGGTGGCGATCTACAAATCAGACCAGCCAGACATCCTCACCGTCATCCTCAACTCCAACGGCTTCGACGACCTCCTCACCCGCTACGACTACCTCAAGCGGATCGAGCAGAACGACAACGACGTCGCCGCCCGCGTTCGCGATCTGCGCGACCGGGCCCGCGGCACCGTGAAGAAGGTCGCCGCCGAGCGCGACGAGATCGCCGCCCGCAAGGCCGAGCTCGATCGTGCGCAGGCGGAGCTCGAGGCGAAGCAGAGCGCCCTTCAGGATGCGCGGGCACGCCAGGCGAACGCCCTGCAGCAGGTCAAGGACTCCGAGCAGGAGCTCGAGGGCGACGTCTCCAAGCTTCAGGACCGCATCGCCGCGCAGATCGCCGCCGCGCAGCAGGCGGCCGCCGCGAGCAGCTCGACGCCCGTGCTTCCGGCCGGCCCCGTCTCCGGCCAGAGCGCCGAGGGCTTCATCTGGCCCGTGAACGGCCCCGTCGTCTCGCCGTTCGGCCCACGCTCGATCAACGGCGGCTACGAGAACCACCCCGGCATCGACATCGCCGTCCCGACCGGCACGCCCATCAGGGCGGCCGCCGACGGCACGGTCATCCTCGAGCAGTCCGAGGCCTCCAGCGGCGGCTACGGCAATTACACCTGCATCGACCACGGCGGTGGGATCTCCACCTGCTACGCGCACCAGGAGAGCTTCTCCGTGTCGCAGGGCGATCACGTCCAGCAGGGCCAGATCATCGGGATCACCGACTGCACGGGCTACTGCTTCGGCCCCCACCTCCACTTCGAGGTGCGGATCAACGGAGCGGTCACCGATCCGATTCCCTACTTGCCATAAACAGGCATTCGGCAGTAAATTGCTAAAGGTCCTTGCGGCGGCTGCCGATATACGAGGGAACGACTTGCGGGGGCGCGAGGGCGCGCCCACGGACAGGCAGATTTGACGATCAGAGCCATCACAGCTCCAAGCACCGGAAAGCGCGCATTCGCGGCTGGAACCGGCGTCGGGACGGCCCTCATCGCGGCGACCGTCGTCGCGTTCCTCTCGGTTGCCGCCTACGTCGCCTTCTCCGGGCACCTCCCCTTCGCGAGCGCCGGCCCGAACACGCGCCACGTGGTCCTCGACCGCGCCGGCGGCGCCCCGGCCGCAGCAGCGGCCGCCGCCGCACCCGCGGCCCGCGCGGTTGCAGCCGTCCCGGGCGGCGGCGCAGCGGCCGGCTCCGGCGCGGCGCGCAACGCAAACGGCAAGTCCGCAGGCAACTCCCCCAACACGCCCGGTGGCGGCAGCGACACGCCGTCGACGCCGACCGGCTCCACGACGCCTCCGGCGACCGGGACCGGATCGACGCCGACCGGCACTCCGACGACCCCCTCCAGCTCGTCCGGCATCACCGGCACCGCGGTCAAGAACGTCGACAACACGGCGTCCGGCCTCGGGGTCAACACGAACGTCTCCGGCGCCACCCAGGGCGTCACGGGCACCGTCGACAACACCACCCGCACCGTCCTCAACCAGGTGGGCGGCGCGGTCGGCCACGGCCACCTGGGCGACACCGCCACCGGGACCGTGAACGGCCTCACCGGCGGAGTCCTCGGCGGCGGCTGAGCCGCCGAGCCCCCAGATCCCTCAGCCGGCCGGGCGCAGCGCCCGCTCGAGCCAGCGCAGCGACACGCCCTGGAGCTCGACGTCGTGCTGGACGGAGCGGTGGTGGCCGCCGGGGACGACGACGAGCTTCTTGGGGTCGGCGGCGCGCTCGTGCAGCTCCTCGCTCCACGTGTAGGGCACGCTCTCGTCGCCGCGCGCGTGCAGCAGCGCGAGCGGCTTGGAGCCCATCAGCTCGACGGCGTCGCGCAGGTCGAGCTCGGCGAGCCACGCGTCGAGATCGGCCGTGGCCTGCTCGCCCGCCCTGAAGTCGAAGCTGCCCTCGCGAAGGCCCCGGCGCAGGCCCTCCTCGCTCGCCGGGCAGACGGCGATCACGCCGGAGATCGCGTCCGAGCTCGCGGCGGCGTGGATCGCCATCCAGCCGCCCATGCTCGACCCGCGAGCGCAGACGCGCCCGGGGTCGGCGCCCTCGAGCGAGCCGAGGAACCGGGCCATGCGGGTGATGTCGGAGAGGGCGGCGGGGGCCATCTCGTCCTCGGCCGTGCCGTGGCCGCGCGCGTCGTAGGCGAGCGCCAGCCACCCCCGGGCGGCGGCGGAGCGGGCGAAGTCGGCGTGGTTCTCCTTGCGGGATCCGGCGCCGTGCAGCACGAGCATGCCCGGCCACGGCGGCGGCGAGGTGGGGCGCCAGAGCAGGTACGGCCGGCCGCCCTCCACGCCCTCCGCGGAGGACGTCGACGGGATGCGAACCGGCCGCTCGTCGCTCACTGCGCACAACCTAGATGACTGATTCCCAATCCCCACGCACGCGGATGACGCGCCGATACCGGCGCTGGATCGGGCGCTCCGAGACCCGCCCGTACCAACCGGTACGGGCTTCGCTCTTCGCGCACGTCCAGCTTGGTCCCGTGCGTCCCCGCGCACGCGCGGATTTGAAATCAATCATCCAGTGGCGCATTCCCCGGCGCGAAGTCGCCGCGTCGATCACAATCCGCCATCTGATGAGCGCGCATACGCAGGCAAATCCCCTCGCCGGGCTTCTCTACCCGCTCGGCAGCGTCGTCAACGACCGCGGTCACCTGGAGATCGGGGGCTGCGACGCGGTCGAGCTCGCCGAGGAGTTCGGCACCCCGGCCTACGTCTACGCCTCCGACGACGTGCGCGCCCGTGCGCGCTCCTACCTGCGGGCATTCCGCTCGCGCACCGAGGACTTCGAGGTGATCTACGCCAGCAAGGCGGCGCCGATCACCGCGATCTGCCGGATCCTGCTCGAGGAGGGCCTGTCGATCGACGTCGCCTCCCGCGGGGAGCTGCACGTCGCGACGGCGGCCGGCTTCCCCGGCGAGCGCGTCTACATGCACGGCAACAACAAGACCGAGGCGGATCTCGAGGCCGCGCTCGCCGCCGGCGTCGGGCACGTGATCTGCGACTCCTTCGACGAGATCGAGCGCCTCGACTCGATGCTCGACCGCCCCCAGGACGTGATGATCCGGGTCACCCCCGGGATCCTGCCCTCCACGCACTCCTACGTGCAGACGGGCCAGGTGGACTCCAAGTTCGGCTTCGGGCTCGCCGACGGGCTGGCCGCGAAGGCGGTGGCCGCCGCGCGCGCGACCCGCAACCTGCGGCTGGTGGGGCTGCACGCCCATATCGGCTCGCAGATCTTCGAGCTGGAGCCGTTCGTGAGGGCGATCGAGGCCCTCGCCGAGCTCGCCGACGACGACATGCGCCTGCTGAACGTGGGCGGCGGCCTGGGGATCGCCTACACAGCCGGCGACGAGCCACCCTCGATCGACGACTACGTCGACGTCAAGGTCCGTGGCGTCCGCGAGGTGTTCGAGCGTCCGCCGCGCCTGCTGATCGAGCCGGGGCGCTCGCTCGTTGGAACGGCGGGCGTGACCCTCTACCGGGTGGGGACTGTCAAGGAGATCCCGGGGGTCCGCACCTACGTGGCGGTCGACGGGGGCATGTCCGACAACCTCCGCCCGATGCTCTACGGCTCGCGCTACGACGCGCTGATCGCCAACCGCGCCGGTGAGGCGGCCGGCAGCGAGGTCACCGTCGCGGGCATGCACTGCGAGTCGGGCGACGTGATCGTCCGCGACGTCAAGCTCGCGGCGCCTCGCCCCGGCGATCTGCTGGCGACGCCGGCGACCGGCGCCTACGGTCACTCGATGGCGAACAACTACAACGGCGTTACGCGCCCGCCCGTGGTGCTGTGCAAGAACGGCGACGCGACGCTGGTGGTGCGCCGCGAGACGCTCGACGACCTCACGGCGAGGGACGTGGGATGAACCAACCCGGTCGCATCGGCCTCCTCGGCCACGGCACGGTGGGCTCGGCGTTCGCCGCGCTGATCGCCGAGCGCGCCGGCGCGGTGGAGGCGGCCTCGGGGCGGCGGCCGGAGATCGCGGGGATCCTGCGCCGCTCGGAGGGCAGCTTCGACGAGATCCTCGAGGGCTCGGACGTGGTCGTCGAGCTCATCGGCGGCACCGACCCGGCCCGCGACTACGTGCTGAGGGCCCTGCGCTCCGGGCGCCACGTGGTCACCGCCAACAAGCAGCTGGTGGCCCAGCACGGCGACGAGCTCTTCGACGCCGCGCGGGAGGCGGGAGTGCAGCTTCGCTTCGAGGCGGCGGTCGCGGGGGTCGTGCCGGCGATCCGCGTGATCCAGGAGAGCCTGGTCGCGACGGAGATCACCAAGGTCTTCGGCATCGTCAACGGCACGACCAACTTCATCCTCACTGAGATGGCGTCCACGGGCGAGAGCTACCCCGAGGCGCTCGCGCGCGCTCAGGAGCTGGGCTACGCGGAGGCCGACCCCACCGACGACGTCGGTGGGGCCGACGCCGCGGCGAAGATGGCGATCCTCGCGCGGCTCGCATTCCACTCGCCGGTCAGCCTCGCCGACGTTTCGTATGAGGGCATCTCGTCCATCCAGCCCGACGACATCGCCTACGCCCGCGAGCTCGGGCTTTCGCTGAAGCTGCTGGGGGTGGCGGAGCGCGTTGACGATGGCATCAGCGTCCGCGTCTTCCCATGCTTCCTCTACAGCGGCCACCCGCTCGCGCCGGTGTCGGGCCCGTTCAACGCCGTCACGTTTGAGGCCCCTGCGATCACCGAGATCACGCTCTCCGGTCCTGGTGCCGGCGGCGTCGAGACGGCGACGGCGGTGCTCGGCGACGTGGTCTCCGTGCTCGCGGGCGACGCGCCCGTGCACGAGGTTCGCGAGCGGCTGCCGATCGTTCGCGACGTCGAGTCGTCCTTCTACCTGCACCTCGAGGTCGCCGACGAGCCGGGGGTGCTCGCCAACATCGCCGACGTCCTGGGCCGCAACGGGATCTCGGTGCGCAGCGTGGTCCAGCGCGGGCTTCGCGAGGACGCCCGGCTGGTGATGGTGATGCACGGGTGCCGCGAGTCGGCGTTCGGGCAGGCTCTGGAGGAGATCGGCACGCTTGGCTTCATGCGCGCCGCGCCGCGCGCGATCAGGGTCATCGAAGAGGAGTTCGGTTGAGCGAGGCCAGATGCCCCCGCCGCTGATCGAGCGCTTTCGCGACCAGCTGCCCCTGGAGCCGGGCGACCCGGTCGTGACCCTGAACGAGGGCTCCACGCCGCTCGTCGAGGCCCCCGCGGTGTCGGAGCGGATGGGCGTCCGGGTGCTGCTGAAGCTCGAGGGGGCCAACCCGACCGGATCGTTCAAGGACCGCGGCATGACCGTCGCCGTCTCGCGCGCGAAGGGGGCCGGCGCCGAGGCGGTGATCTGCGCCTCAACCGGGAACACCGCCGCGAGCGCCGCCGCCTATGCGGCCCGGGCGGGGATGCGCGGGGCCGTGATCGTCCCCGAGGGCAAGATCGCGGCCGGAAAGCTTGCACAGGCCCTCATGCACGGCGCGCGCGTCATTGCCCTTCGCGGCAACTTCGACGACGCCCTGCGGGTGGTGCGCGAGCTGGCGCAGAAGCACCCGATCGAGCTGGTGAACTCCGTAAACCCCTGGCGGATCGAGGGCCAGAAGACGGCCGCCTACGAGGTCGTCGAGGAGCTCGGCGAGGCCCCCGGCGCGCTGGCGATCCCGGTCGGCAACGCCGGCAACATCACCGCCTGGTGGCGGGGCTTCGGCGAGCAGAAGACCGCGCCGGTCCTCCTCGGCTTCCAGGCCGCCGGCGCCGCGCCCCTCGTCGAGGGCCACCCGATCGAGAACCCCGAGACCATCGCCTCGGCGATCCGCATCGGCAACCCCGCGCGCTGGGAGGAGGCGATGGCCGCGGTCACCGCGTCGCGTGGGCGCATCGCGGCGGTCACCGACGACCAGATCCTCGACGCCTATCGCTTCCTCGCTTCGCGCGAGGGGGTGTTCTGCGAGCCGGCGTCGGCCGCCTCCGTGGCCGGGCTGCTGACGCATGGCCTGCCCGCCGGCCCCGGCGGCGAGCCGCCCGCCACGGTGGTCTGCGTGCTCACGGGCCACGGCCTGAAGGACCCGGACACGGCGCTGGGCAAGGCGCCCGCGGTGATCGGCTGCGACAACGACCTCTCAGAGGTCGAGCGCGCCGTCTTCAACTAGAGGGGCGCGGGCCGCGACGGACGCGGCGCGCCCGCGGCGCGATCTGCGCGCCCCGCCGGACGGTGGATTCGCCACCGTCGGCGGATGCTCGCCCGCTATCTCATCTCCCTGCTCGCTCCGCCGCTGTGCGCGGTCTGCGGGGGCGCCTGCCCTCCGTCCCAACCAGCCTGTATCCGCTGCCGGCGGGCGCTCGCGCTGAGCCGGCCCCACCGGTTCGCGGTCGCCGGGACCGACCTCGCCCTCGCGGCCGCGACCTATGAGGGCGTCGTGAGGTCCCTGGTGGGCGGCCTGAAGTTCCACGGCCGCCTCGGGCTGGCCGGCGTCGCCGCCGAGGCCATCCTTCGCGTGCTGCCACAGGCCGCGCCCGAGCCGGCAGTGGTCCCGGTTCCGCCGGCGCCGTCGCGCACCCGCCGCCGCGGCTACGACCCCGCCGGCGAGATCGCCAGGCAACTCGCGGCCGCCGGCGACATGCCACTCCGCCCGTGCCTGGTGCGCGACGACGGCCCGCGCCAGGTGGGCCGGCAGCGCTCCGAGCGCCTGGCGGACCCACCCCGGGTCCGCCTGTGCGCGCCGCCGCCGGCCGCGGCGATCCTGGTCGACGACGTCGTCACCACCGGCGCGACGCTGTCGGCATGCGCGGGTGCGCTGCGCGGCGGCGGCACCGCTTGGGTGGCCGCCGCCGCGTTCGCGCGCTCTTGCCCGGAGAGCTCCTTCAGCAGCAGCGCCAGGGATCGACGTAGACGTCGTCGACCTGCCAGCTCGCGCCACCCACGGGCGTGAACCTGAACTCCACCGGCGTGTGATCGCCGGGGAGGAGCGGGAGGAGGTTCGCGACGACCGGAATCACCGGGCTCGGCTGCCAGGATCCGCTGCGGCCGACGTTGCCGACCGTGAGCGAATGGACCGTGCCCGCGGCGTCCTCGTAGAGCACGTCGACGCGCAGGGAGGAGAGCACGCCGCCCCCGCTCGAACGGGCGAAGAAGCGCATCGACGGGTTCTCGATGCCCACGCACGCCGTGGCGCTCGTGGCCGAGCTGCCCGCGGGCAGGCTCAGTGACTGTGAATCGCCCTCGGCGTGCACCGCATAGGACTCGTTGCCGCCCGTGACGGAGGCGCCGCTCGCGAGGCCCCAGCCGGCAGCGCCGTCCTCGAACGCGCCGCCGTCGTCGATCACGTAGCTGCCCGGGTCGAGCCAGGGCGCAAATACCTGGTCGCCGCCGCTCGAGCAGTCTGGGGCCGACGCGACGAGGGGTCCCGCGTTGGCGGCCGGGGCGAGCAGCGCGAGGACTGCGAGACAGAGGAGCCCGGCGAGAGGCAGGGCTCGAGACTTTGAGAGCTGTGACTTCCGTGACAACAAACTCACTCCTTCGGTTGATTGAGCCACCCAGATCAAGTCCTGGGTGCCGTCTTGCGAGGACGGCGCTATCCCAATCGGCGCGAGGTCACGAGAGATAAATCGAACATTCGTCCAATTTCGCCCTTTCGGCTCAAGTCTGAGCCGCGCCCTTAGTTTGTGGGCTCAGCAGCAGCGCCAGGGATCGACGTAGACGTCGTCGATCTGCCAGTCGCCGCTCCCGAGGGGGACGAACTTGAACTGCACCGGAGTGTGGCGGCCGGGCAGCACCCCGATCAGGTTCGCGTCGATCGGGACGACCGGGCTGGGCTGCCATGAATCCGACTTGCCGACGATGCCGATCGTCGACGTACGGACATCGCCGTTGGCGTCCGGGAAGCGCACCTTGACCAGCAGCGCGGCAAAGCCGCCGCCGCTGGAGCGCACGAAGAACCGCATCGAGGGGTTCTCGACGCCGACGCAGACCGACGCGCTGCGCGCCGAGCCGTTGTGGTCGATGGCGAGCGAGCTCGAGTCCGCCGCGCCGCCGACGTCATAGGACTCGTTGCCGTCCACGACCGAGGACCCGTCGAGCAGCCAGCCGGCCGCGCCATCCTCGAACGAGCCGCCGTCGGTGAGCGCGTAGAGGGCGTTGTCCCCCCACGGAGCGAAGACGGTGTCGCCGCCGCTGATCGCGGGGCAATCCGGTGTGGCGTCCGTCAGGTCGGCGCTCGCGCCGGGGGCAAACGCCGCCATCGCCGCGAGAGCGCCGAGTGAGGCGAGTGCCCACGCCTTGGATCCGAAGCGCAACCTCCGTGTCATGGGAACAGATCTCCTTTGTGGAAGGGCTAAGAGCGGGATGCCGGCCACCATGGCGACGGCACTAGACCATCGGCGCGGCGGGGCGTGGGGTGGATGGAACATCTGTCCACTCAGGATTCCGGCCGCTAATGCCGATACTCGCACCGAGTCATGGTTTCTCTGGGTGGGCAGAGTCCTGAAGCGAGCCCCGCGGTCGAGCGCGTCCTGAGCGACGCGCGCGATCGGCGCTCACGCCGCATCGGCTCGCGCGAGCGCCACGTTGCGATCGCCGCCGCCCTCTCGTTCGCCGCTGCCGCCGTGGCCATCGCCGTATTCGTCCCGGCGGGGCGCGACTTCGACCCGGTCTTGGCGCTGGCGCTCGTCGTCGCCTACGCCCTCGCGGATCGCGTCGCCTTCCGGGTCGGCGCCGGCTGGGCGGTGGCCACCCAGGTGGTCTTCGTGCCGATGCTGTTCCTGCTGCCGCCCGCCTACGTCCCCCTGCTCGTGTCGGCTGCGCTCGCCGCCGACCGGATGCCCGAGGTCATCTCCGGGGAGATCCACCCCAGCCGCGTGCTGGTGATGATGGCCGACGGCTGGTTCTCCATCGGGCCCGCGCTCATGCTTGGGCTGGCCGGCGCGCCCGATCCCACCTGGAGCGACTGGCCGCTCTACCTCGCGGTGTTTGCCTCCCAGCTCGGGCTCGACACCGCCAGGACGCTGGCGGCCGCGAGCCTCGGAGAGGGCATTCCGGTCCATGCCGTGCTGGCAGAGGGCCGCTCCGTTCTGCTGGTCGACGCGTTCCTGACGCCGCTCGGCCTCGTGATCGCCATGGCCTGCGTGGGCGCCCCCTACACGTTCGTTGCCGCGCTGCCTCTGCTGGTTCTCCTACGGATGTTCGCGCAGGAGCGCGAGGCGCGGATCGACAACGCGCTGCTGCTGAGTCGTGCCTACCGCGGGACGGCGCACCTGATGTCGGAGCTGCTGACGACCTCCGACGAGTACACCGGCGGGCACTCGCGAAGCGTCGTCGCGCTGGCGACCGCGGTGGGCGAGCGCCTGGGCCTCGAGGACTTCCAGATGCGCGACGTCGAGCTCGGCGCGCTGCTGCACGACGTCGGCAAGGTGACGATCCCCGGAGAGGTTCTCCGGAAGCCCGACTCGCTCACCGACGCGGAGTGGGAGATCATGCGCGCCCACACGATCGCGGGCGAGAAGATGCTCGGCGAGTTCGGCGGGCTGCTCGGCGAGGTGGGGTCCGTGGTGCGAAGCCACCACGAGCGCTACGACGGCGGGGGTTATCCCGACGGCCTCGTTGGGCAGGAGATCCCGATCGCGGCGCGGATCATCGCCGTGTGCGACGCGTTCCACGCGATGACGAGCGATCGTCCCTACCGGTCCGCCCTGCCCGTCGAGGAGGCCGTCGCCGAGCTTCGCCGCGGCGCGGGCGGGCAATTCGACCCCGACGTTGTCGCCACCCTCGTCGAGCTGGTCGCGGTCCGTGAGGCCCGGCGCATGGCCCCGCAGCGCACCCTCGAGCGCTCCGCCTGAGCCCTCGCCGCGCGCAGGCGCGGGAGTACCATCGGTGTCGTAGACCAATACGACGAGGAGGCCATCGTGCGCATCGAGGTGAGGGGCCGGAACACGGAGGTGACGGACGAGCTCCGAGAGGCGGTCGAGACGCGATTCGCGCGAATGGGCCGCCAGGTCTCCGAGCTCGCCCAGCTCGAGATCGAGCTCTCCGAGGAGCGCAACCCCTCGATCGCCGACCGCTATGTCGCCGAGGCGACCCTGCACCTGAAGGGCGTGACGCTGAGGGCCAGCGAGAGCTCGCCCGAGATGCTTCACTCGATCCACGAGGCGGCAGAGGACATGCGCCGTCAGGTCAAGCGCCACCGCGAGCTGCGGCGAAAGCGCTCGCAGACGCGCCGCCTGGTCAACCGGCTGCGTGGCCGCGAGGCGTGAGCGCCGCCGGCGTCTCCAGCTACGAGGAGGCTTTCGCCCGGCACGCGTGGGACGTCCCGGCGACCTACAACATCGCCGCCGACGTCTGCGACAAGCATCCGGCCGACAAGCCCGCCATGGTCTTCGAGGACTTCCGCGGCGGCCGGCGCGAGGTGAGCTGGGGCGAGCAGCGCGCGCTCGCCAACCAGGCGGCGAACCTGCTGGCCGAACGGGGCGTGCAGCGCGGCGACCGCGTGGCCGTCTGCGCGCCGGCGTCGCCGGAGACGGCCGGGATGTTCCTCGGCACGTGGAAGCTCGGCGCCATCCTGCTGTCGCTCTCCGTGCTCTACGGGGACGAGGGCATCGGGCACCGGATCTCCGACTCCAAGCCGCGCGTCATCGTCACCGACGCGGCCAACGCCGGCCGCATGCCGGCTGACCTGGTCGACGAGGTGGTCGTGCTCGACGAGGGCCTGCTGAAGGGGTGCTCGCCCGAGTTCGAGACCGTCCAGACGTCCTGCGACGACCCCGCGCAGCTCTACTACACGTCCGGCACCACCGGCCTCGCCAAGGGCATCCTTCACGCCCACCGCTACGTGCTCGCCCACGAGGAGTTCGTCTACTGCCACCAGGTGGAGGACGGCGAGCTGTTCCACGGCATGGGGGAGTGGGCCTGGGCGGCGGGAATCGCGCCGCTCATCGGCCCCTGGCGCTACGGGGCCACGCAGTTCGTCTACCAGCGCGAGGGCGGCTTCGACCCGCACAAGCAGCTCGAGGTCCTGTCGCGAAACGAGGTCACGAACGTGTTCACGACCCCGACTGCGATGCGGGCGATGATGGCGATCGACGACGCGGGCGAGCGCTACCCGCAGATGTTCCGCCGCGTCTGCTCGGCCGGCGAGCCGCTGAACCCCGAGGCGATCCGCTGGTTCCGAGACCAGTACGGCTTGACCGTCCTCGACTACTACGGCCTGTCCGAGTCGTACCCGCTGTGCGCCAACTACCCGTTCATGGAGGTGCGCGAGGGCTCCATGGGCAAGCCGATGCCCGGCTGGGACGTGCAGATCCTCGACGAGGACGAGAACCCCGTCGGGGTCGGCGAGCGCGGTGAGATCTGCCTACGTGCCCGCTCCAACCCCCATTATCCGCTCGGCTACTGGAACAACCCCGAGGCGACTCGCGACGACTTCGAGGGCGAGTGGTTCCACTCCAAGGACGCCGCCGAGCGCGACGAGGACGGGTACTTCTGGTACGCCGGCCGCGCCGACGACGTGATCATCTCCGCCGGCTACCGGATCGGCCCCTTCGAGGTGGAGTCGGTCTGCATCGAGCACCCGGCAGTGCGCGAGGCAGCGGCCGTTGCGTCGCCCGACGAGGCCAAGGGCAACGTCGTCAAGGCGTTCGTCGTCCTGGGAGAGGGCCATGAGCCCAGCGACGAGCTCGCGAAGGAGATCCAGGCCTTCGTGCGCGGGCACCTGTCGGCGTACGCCTATCCCCGCCGGATCGAGTTCGTCGACGACCTCCCCAAGACCCTCACGGGGAAGATCCGCCGGATCGAGCTGCGCGAGGCCGAGCGGAGCTAGCGCGAGTGCGCGGGCGAGACCGCGACCGCCGCCCGAACCGCCGAGGAGCCGAGTGGTACGCGAACCGTCAGCCTGCCGGTCCGGTTCGCGCGCAGGTTCTGCTCGCCGCCCGGGAGCGTGACCGCAAGCCGCTCGCCCGGGCTGAAGGCCGGCGGCGTCGTGACGCGCGCCGTCCCGTCGCCCGTGATCGTGAAGTGACGGGGCGTGGCGTGGCGAAGGGCGCTGAAGGCCCGGGCGGGTCGCTTCATGGCGACCCGCCAGCCCCATTGGCTCCAGCGTTCGTCACCCGACTTGTATGAGATTGCCCGCGGCCGCGACGCGGGATGCCCGAAGCGCCGCATCAGGGGGCCGATGAACTGCTTCAGGTCTCGCGTCCAGTAGGGCCAGGTGTGCGTGCCCGGGCCGTAGTCGTCGAAGTGGCTTGGAATGCGCGCGTCCTCGAGGTGACCGTGGAAGAGGACGGTCAGCGTGTGGACGCCGGCCTCGATCGCCTGGGCTCCCGGGTTGGGCGAGGGCGGGTCGAGTGGGCCGAGCTCCCCGTTTCCGGTCCACAGCCAGATGCCCATCCCGCGAAGGTTCGTCGCGAGGGTGGCGGGGTCATGGGCCTTCCAGTTGATCTCGTTCGTGAGCCGCGGGCCGAACATCGCGTCGGGGTCGGAGCTGTTGTCGAGGCCGGTGGCGGTCGCTTCGATGACCGGAGTGACCAGGGCAATCGCCTGCGGGTCGCGATCGATCTCGGCGGCACCGGAGAACGATGCCGCCGCCGTGAAGAGGTCGGGATGGCGCGCGGCGTAGCTCAGCGCGCCGAAGCCTCCCTGAGAGAGCCCGGCGATCGCGCGGCCGCGTCGCCGCGGGATGGTCCGCAGGTTGGCGTCGACCCACGGTATGAGCTGGCGGACGTGGAATTTCTCCCACCGCGGCGGGCCGAGATCGCCGCCGTTCCACCAGTTCGTGAACCAGCCGCCGCCGTCGCCGTCGAACCCGGCATCCGCCATCACCGTGATCAGCGGGCGATGGGCGGTCGTCTTCGTCGCGTCGCCCGTCTCGATCCAGTCCGAGGCGCGTCCGCTCGTCCCGTGGAAGAGGTAGAGGGCCGGGTAGCGCCGCGCGGGGTGCGAGTCGTAGCCGCTCGGCAGCAGGATGCGGACGTCGACTGCCCTGCCGAGCGCCGGGCTGAAAACGCGAACGGCGACGTCGCGCGCGCTCAGGCGCTGCGCCGACACGACGTGCAGGCCGTGGCCGCCGCGAAGCGGCGGCGGCGCGGGCGAGGTCGCTCCTCGGGCGGCGAGCGCCGGAGCCGCCGGCACGGCCAGGAGAGCAGCCGCTGCCGCCCCCAGGACCACGGATCCAATCAACCTCATGCGCCTGAGCCTAGGCCCGCCGGGCGGGCGCTGCCTCAGTTCCCGGGCGTTCCGAGCTGCCGGGATCCAGCCGGGCCCGCGATTCCCTTGAGCGCCCGCGCCGGCCCGGTACCCTCAGAGGTCATGCCGGGAAGAGGAATAATCGACCGCGCCCTGCGCCTGGGCGAGGCGGGGCAGTTCAAGACCTACGAGAAGCGCGTCACCGCGATCAACCGCTTCGAGCCGGAGATGGAGCTGCTCGACGACGAGGAGATTCGCGCCCACGCCGACGCGCTGCGCGAACGTGCGCGAGACGGTGAGGCTCTCGACAACCTGCTGGAGGAGGCATTCGCGCTGTGCCGCGAGGCGGGCAAGCGGACGCTGGGACAGCGCCACTTCGACGTGCAGCTGATCGGCGGCATGGTGCTGAACGACGGCGCGATCGCGGAGATGAGGACCGGCGAGGGCAAGACCCTCACGGCCACGCTCGCGGTGTTCCTCAACACGCTCGGCGGCGACCCGGTGCACGTCGTCACGGTCAACGACTACCTGGCCCGCCGCGACGCCGAGTGGATGGCGCCCCTCTACAACGCCGTGGGCGTCACGGTCGGCGTGATCCAGTCCGACCAGGACCCGAGCGGCCGCCATCCCCAGTACGCCTGCGACGTTGTCTACGGGACCAACTCGGAGTTCGGCTTCGACTACCTGCGCGACAACATGGCGATCACGCTCGAGGACACCGTCCAGCGCGGCTACCACTTCTCGATCGTCGACGAGGTCGACAACATCCTCATCGACGAGGCGCGCACACCGCTGATCATCTCCGGCGCCCCCGAGCAGGCGGCCGACCTCTACTACACCTTCGCCCGCCTGGCGAAGCAGATGCAGGGCGAGCCCACGAGCCAGAAGCTGAAGTCGCTGGGCGAGTCGCAGGACACCTCCGAGGCCGAGTACGACTACGAATACGACGAGAAGCACAAGACCGTCGCTCCGACCGAGCGGGGGGTCGAGAAGGCCGAGAAGTTCATCGGGGTCGAGAACCTCTACGTGGCCGAGCACGGCACCCTCGTCAACCACCTGATCCAGTCGCTCAAGGCCGAGTCCCTCTTCAAGCGCGACGACGACTATGCGGTGATCGACGGCGAGGTGAAGATCATCGACGAGTTCACCGGCCGCATCCTCGAGGGCAGGCGCTGGTCGGAGGGCCTGCACCAGGCCGTCGAGGCCAAGGAGGGCGTCCGCATCCGCGAGGAGAACCAGACGCTGGCGACCATCACCCTCCAGAACTACTTCCGCCTCTACGACAAGCTCAGCGGCATGACCGGCACGGCCCTCACCGAGGCCAACGAGTTCATGAAGATCTACGAGATGCCGGTGGTCGAGATCCCCACCAACCGGCCGATGGTCCGCAACGACGAGAACGACCAGATCTACAAGACCAAGACGGCCAAGTGGAAGGCCGTCGCCGGCGAGATCAAAGAGCGCCACGAGAAGGGCCAGCCGGTCCTGGTCGGGACGATCTCGGTGGAGGTCTCGGAGATGCTCTCCGACGAGCTCCGGCGAAACGGGATCGAGCACGCCGTCCTCAACGCCAAGCCCGAGCACGCCGAGCGCGAGGGCGAGCTGATCGCCCAGGCGGGGCGAATCGGCGCGGTGATGATCGCGACCAACATGGCGGGCCGCGGCGTCGACATCAAGCTCGGCGGCGACCCCGAGCAGCTCGCCCGCGCGGAGCTCGCGAAGAAGGGCCTGCACCCCGGCGACGAGGGCTTCGAGGCGGCGGAGGGCGAGGTCCTGCCCGCGCTCGCCGAGAAGTGCAAGGCGGAGGGCGACAGGGTGTGCGAGCTCGGCGGCCTCTACATCTGCGGCACCGAGCGCCACGAGTCGCGGCGGATCGACAACCAGCTTCGCGGCCGTTCGGGCCGCCAGGGCGACCCGGGCGAGTCGCGCTTCTTCCTCGCCGCCGAGGACGATCTCATCCGCCTGTTCGCGGGCGACCGGATCTACAAGATCCTCGACCGCCTCGGGCCGGTCGACGACGAGGGCGAGGAGTACCCGCTCGAGGCGAAGCTCCTGACCAAGCAGATCGAGAGCGCCCAGAAGAAGGTCGAGCAGCAGAACTTCCTGATCAGAAAGCGCGTCCTCGAGTACGACGACGTCATGAACGAGCAGCGGCGCGTCATCTACAAGTACCGCCGCGAGATCCTCGAGGGCCGGGACATGTCGGAGGTCGTCGAGGAGGAGCTCCGCGAGGCGATCGCGCGGCTGGTCGAGGAGTACACCGTCGGCGATGTCTACGAGGACTGGGACCTTGCGGGCCTGCAGGCGCAGGCCGGGCAGCTGTGGCCGCTGACCGTTGACCTTGGCCAGGTCGATCTCGCCCGCTCCGATCGCGAGGAGATCACCTCACTGCTGGCCGAGAACGCCTTCGAGGCCTACGACCGCCGTGAGGAAGAGCTCGGCGAGGAGCTCATGCGCTACCTCGAGCGGCAGATCCTGCTGCAGATCATCGACAACCGCTGGCGCGAGCACCTCTACGAGATGGACTACCTGCGCGAGGGCATCCACCTCCGCGGCTTCGCGCAGATAGATCCGCTGGTGGCCTACAAGAACGAGGGCTACGAGATGTTCCGCGAGCTCATGAACGCGATCTGGGAGGAGTTCGCGCGCGTCATCTTCCACGTCGAGGTCACGGTGGAGCCCGGCGACTTCGAGCCCGAGCCGGCGCAGCCGACCCCTGTCTCGTACTCGGGCGGCGACGAGAACCAGCCCTCGGCGCTGCAGGAGGCGAGCCTTCAGGCGGCAACCGCCACGGGCGGAGTCGCGACCGCGGCCGGGGCGGCCGATTCACCTCCGTCCGGCAACGGCGCGCCAGGCCCGGTCGAGAATCCCTCGACCAAGGTCAACGACGAGCGCGAGAACATCGGGCGCAACGATCCCTGCTGGTGCGGCTCGGGCAAGAAGTACAAGAAGTGCCATGGCGCATGAGCGCGCCGCCGCTCCGATAGTCAAATTCATCAAGGCCTTCGACGAGCAGGATTTCGAGTTGTTCGCGGCCGTCCTTCATCCCGACGTGGTGATCCACGCCTCGCGCGGGCCGCGTCACGGGATCGACGAGGCGCTGGGCTGGGCGAGGCGGATCGACACGGGCGAGCTCGAACAGCGCATCGAGCTGGATCACATCGAGATGTCCGAGCCGCGGGCGGTGGCCATGATCCGGCGGCAGTTCTGGTGGCAGGCCCATCACGAGCTGGCACGCGAGGAGCAGATGGCGTGGCTCTTCGAGCTGCGCAACGGCCTGGTCGTGAGCTGGCGCCCGTTCGACGACCGCGCTGAGGCGCTGGCGGCGCTCGCCTGACCGCCCGCGGGGGCCTAGTCGATGGGTCCGCCCCAGAACAGCATCGAGCTCGGGTCGCCGGGATCCACCCGGACCATGATCTTCGAGCCGGGCGCCAGCATCTCGGCGACCTGCTGCGTGAGCTCCTGGTTGAACGTCGCCTCGTAGGGGGCGCCGGAAGCCGGCTGCACCTCGACCACGAATCTCATCTCGGCGACGAACGGGATGCCCGGCATCTGAGGGCTCGGGGCCTGTCCGGCCGGGCCAAAGCCGGGCGGCGGCGCCCCGAAGCCGGGTGGCGGCGCGGCAGAGCCGGCGGCTGGGGCCTCGCCCGTGTCGCCCGCTCTCTCGATGGACCTGATCGTCGCCGGCGTCTGGACGCCGGAGGTCGCGATGACCTGGGCGCGCTGCGCCTGCTCCATCATCTCCTGCATCCTGCCCGGCTGCTGCATCTGCGCAGCCTGCTGCTGGACGGCTTGGACCATCTCGGCAAAGCCCGGCTGGCCCATCGCCTGCTGCGCTGCCTCGATGGCCTGCTTGTCGGCCCTAAACCTGTCGAAGAATCCCACGTCGATCTCCTTTGCTCGGGGTCAGGGTGTGGCTCCTTCCGAGGCGGTGGCGGCGGCCTGCGCGCAGATCTGGTCGAGCTCGGTGGCGCTGCGCCCCCGGCGGCTCGAGGCACGAACCAAGGCGCGGGTAGGGCCATCGCTCAGCACCGTGTGGCCAGAGCTCTGGATGCCAGAGAAAGCCTGGCGGATGAGGTCAGCCGAGAGTGACTGCCCCACCGCGAGGCCGGTCGCCTCGACCGGCGGCGCCGAGGGGGCGGGCTTGACGGGCCCGGGCGACTGCGAGGAGTCGAAGACAACGGCGTCGTAGGTGCGGTCGTCGTCCGCGCCGAGGCCGAACAGGCTCATGAACCCGCTCTGGACGGCGGCCGCGGCCCCGGCGGCCAGCTCCGCGTCCTTCTGAACGCCGGAATCGACGAGCGCGATCGCGCCGGCGATGCCCGTTCCCGGAAGGGTTCCGACCATGACGTGCCGCACCGCCCCCGGCAGCTGCAGCGCGGCGTGCTCGGCCTGAAAGCCGCCGGGATCGGCGAGCTGCAGCCCACGGCTGGACGCGTAGCCGCGCACGAATGCCGTTTCGCCGAGCTTCGCCGCGAGGGCCCGCGCCTGCCTGCGGACGTTGAACCACAGGACGAACAGGCAGGCCAGCCCGAGGGGAATCATCCAGGCCAAGATGTTCGCGCCGACGGCGATTCCGCCGCCGCCCAGTAAGAGGGCACCGACCCCGACGGCCACGAGCGCCAGCACGATCAGCGACGGTCCGTGGCTGAGACTGGCCCGAACGGCCCGGAGGAAGTTGCCGGGACGGCGCATCGCGATGCGCGTGTAGCGGTTGGCGGCGCTCGCGACGTTCGGCGGCGGCTCCGAGAAGCGCACCTTTCCCAGCAGGCGCTCGAACTTCGGGTCGGCCCCCCGCTTCACCGCCTGGGTCGCGCGGCCGGCGCCCTCGACGGCCTCCTGGCGAATTCGCCGGGCCGCCCTGCTCGCGGCCGCGATGAACGTGTCGAGCTCGTCCGCGGCGTCGACTCGCCCGGGGATCGCGGCGCAGAAATGACCCTCGTTCAGCTCGAAGCAGAAGCCGGCGGGCGCGGTGGTCGTGAGGAAGTCGATCAGGCCCGGCGAGAAGAGCTGGCGCAGCCAGCCTGCGTCGATCTCGGGGGGCGCCTGAAGGGCGAAGCGCCTGTCGAACTCGATGCTCTCGAGCGGCACGTGACGCGAATCGCCGAACCGGGCGATCTCGGTGTGCGCCAGGTCGTCCTGGACCTGCCGGTCCCGGCAGCTCAGGTTTCGCGCGAAGGCGATCGCCTCGCCGATCGTGGCGACGGCGAGCGTGAAGTCGCGCCGGCGGGCGTCCTCGCCGCGCCCCTCGGCGTATGTGGAGTGGAGCAGGGTGGCGGGAATCCCGTCGAGGAACGACGAGGTCCCGCCCTCCCCCCGGGCGCCCCCCGGCCCGACGGACATCATCGGCGTGTACTCGTCGAGATGCATGCCGGCAAGCTGGACCGGGGTCAGGCCACGGGCCTTCAGGTAAGCCCCAAAATCACTCTCGGTTGTCGAGGTTTCCCCGGTCGCCACCCGGCTACAGACTAATCTCCTCGGGGATGGCCGAGGCAAGGACCGACAGGACCCCGCAGGAGCGAGTCGAGGAGGTACGCGACGGCCTGAAGCTGCTCGCGGACTACCTTTGACCCCGCCACGCTCGAATCGGAGATAGCCGGCCTCGAGGGGGAGATGCAGCGCCCCGGCTTCTGGGACGACCAGGAGGCGGCGGCCAGGACATCGGCCCGCCACGCCGCGGCGCAGCGCCGGCTGGACACCTTCCGCTCGGTGGAGAGGGACGCCGCCGACCTCGACGAGCTCATCGAGCTGGCCGACGAGGACCCGGAGATCGCCGCCGATCTCGACTCGCAGCTCGACGGGGTGGAGGCCCGGCTGGCCGAGTTGGAGGAGGCGCGCCTGTTTCGCGGGCGCTACGACTCGGGCGACGCCGTGGTCACGGTGCGCTCCGGCGCCGGCGGCACCGACTCGCAGGACTGGGCGGAGATGCTGCTGAGGATGTACCTGCGCTGGGCCGAGCGCCGCGGGTTCGGCGTCGAGATGGCAGAGGCGTCCGAGGGCGAGGAGGCCGGGCTGAAGTCGGCGACGTTCGTCGTCCACGGCGAGAACGCCTACGGGCTGTTCGCGGCCGAGCGCGGCGTCCACCGGCTGGTGCGCATCTCGCCGTTCGACGCGCAGTCGCGCCGGCACACGGCCTTCGCCCAGGTCGACGTCGCGCCGCTGGTGGAGGGCGACGTCGACGTCGAGATCGCCGACGAGGACCTCCGCGTCGACACGTACCGGGCCAGCGGAGCGGGCGGCCAGCACGTCAACAAGACCGACTCCGCCGTGCGGCTCACGCACATCCCCACGGGGATCGTCGTGCAGTGCCAGAACGAGCGATCGCAAACGCAGAACAAGGCGACGGCGATGAAGCTGCTGCGCGCGAAGCTCCTGGCCGAGGAGGAGCGAGCCCGCGCCGACGAGCTGGCCGCCGAGCGTGGTGAGCAGAAGGCGGTGGAGTGGGGGTCGCAGATCCGCAGCTACACGCTCCACCCCGCCCAGCGGGTCAAGGACCATCGCACGGGCTTCGAGATGGGCGACGCCCAGCGGGTGCTCGACGGCGACCTCGACGGATTCGTGCGCGAGTACCTGCTGCGAAGCGCGGCGGGCCAGGTCGAGTCGTGACCCGGAGCGCGGCCGGCATGCTCGAGGCGTGACGGGCGAGGCGACCGCCGAGCTCGTCGCGCGAGCGCTGGCCGAGGACCTCGGCTCGGGCGACGTGACCTCGGAGGTTGTGGTCCCCGCGGACGCTCGGGCGCGCGCCCGGATCGTCCAGAAGGCTCCCGGCGTGGCGTTCGGGTTGGAGGTGGCGGCCGAGGCGTTTCGCCAGGCCGGCGCCGGCGACTTCGACCGGCTGATGATCGAGGGCCAGTGGCGCGACGAGACGCCGGCGGACCTCGCGATCGTCACCGGCCCGGCGCGCGCGATCCTGGCCGGGGAGCGGGTCGCACTCAACCTGCTGGGGCACCTCTCCGGCGTCGCCACCCTCACGGCTCGGTTCGCCCGCGAGGTGGCGGGCACCGGGGCGCGAATCCTCGACACGCGCAAGACGACCCCGGGCTTGCGAGCGCTGGAGAAGGCGGCGGTCGCCGCGGGCGGAGGCCGCAACCACCGGATGGGGCTCCACGATGCGGTGCTGATCAAGGAGAACCACGTCGCCCTGGCCGGCGGCCTCGCGGTCGCCGTCGGGCGGGCGCGTGCCACCGGCCTGCCGATCGAGGTGGAATGCCGCGACCTCGCCGAGGTGGGCGAGGCGCTGGCCGCCGGAGCGGAGCGGCTGCTGCTGGACAACATGGACACCGCGACACTGGCGGCCGCCGTCGCGCGGCGCGCCGCCGCTCCCGAGCCGCGGCCGGCGCTGGAGGCATCCGGCGGTGTGAGCCTCGCCAACGTCGCCGAGGTCGCGGCGACCGGAGTGGACTTCATCTCGGTCGGCGCCCTCACGCACTCCGCGCCGGCGCTCGACGTGAGCCTGCTGCTCGAGCCCCTCCCTCGGCGGGGCTGAGACACAGGCGGGCTCGATTCCTGGCGCCGCGACCAGCGGCTTCGTCTCGGCGCCGATCTCGCCTTGCCCGACGCCCGGACGTCGCGTGCTCTCCGGGCCGGTTTGGAACGGCGAGGCGGCTACCCGGCCGGCCGGGAGGTCACGGCGAGCGATGGACCGTCGCGAGTCACCACCACGTCGACAGGGGTCCGTCCGGGGATATCGACCCGCGCCCCGGTCGCCGTCGGCCGTCCGTGGACAGGCGCTGCGGTGAGGCCGACGGTGATCATCCCGGTGAACGACCTGCCGGCGGATCGAATCTCGAGCGTGTCGCGAGGCGCCAGCCGCGAGATCCCGGCGGGCGCGTACCAGCCGCGCAGCGGCCGCAGCTGTCCGCGCTTGATCTTGGGCTTGCGCCAGTGGGGCACCTTCGCGCTCCAGATGCGGCCGGCGAATCCTCCCTCGCCGTGAAGCCGAGCCCCGCGGTCGGTCACGCCGGCCGTGAGGTCCGGCGCGATCTGGACGTAGCGGGTGTAGTGGTGCGCCCGTCTCGAGCGCACCCGGTCGATGATGACCAGCGCCTGCCCGGGCTTGTAGAGGAAGAGCCGCCGGTGGTGTATGTCCACCGGCCGGAGCAGGGGGTTGTGGCCCTCGATGGCGAACCACCCGTCTCCCGAGCCCACGGCCTGGATCGCGTTGCCGTAGAAGTCGCCGTCGAGCGGGAAGCTGCGGCCGTCCACGGTCAGCGTGCTGTGTGCCTGCGCGCTCAGCGTGAACGCCTTCGCGCCGCGCGGCCCCCGTCCCGGGTTGTCGCGCGCGCTGTCCTCGATGATCTCCCGGCCGCTCTCGAAGAGGTCGAAGCTGAGCTCGTCGGCCTGCTTGTGAGACGGGCGGTGGTAACCCGCGGTGGCGGCGAGGTAGGAGCCCGGCTCCTTGACCATCTCGAACCCCGATCCGAAGGTGGGCGAGATCCCGGCATCGTCGGCTGACCCGTTGAGCGCGAAATCGGGCGCCGGGAAGCCGAACGGGGTGTCGCCAAGCGGCGGCAGGGTCCCGTCGGGCATGACGAACCACGACGAGACGTCGATCATCCGGGCGAGCAACGCCTCGAGGAAGGGGTCCGGATCCTGCAGCAGCCCCACGAAGTCGCGGACGCGCCGCACCGAGAGCATCTGATAGCTGGCGGTGTGCTCGAGGTGGACCCCCGTGTGCGGGTCCACGAGGAGCCGGATCGCACGTTCGAAGCGGTTGGTGCCGACGTCGGCGTAGCCGTCGAACGCCGGGTGGAAGGGCAGGTAGTCGGCGAGAGCGAGCAGGCCGGTGTCCTGGAGAAGGTCGTGGTTCGAGCCGTAATGCGTGTTGGGGGTCGATGCCAGAAACCGGCCGTGTGCCGCGGCGGTCCGCAAGAGGAGCTTCGCGGTCGCCTCGCCGAGGACGCCGGCACACGCACCCGCCCGCAGCGCGTAGGCCATCCGAATCGCCCTCTGCGCCGTGCGCTCGCGCTCCCATACGAGGTGCCGGGTCGTGTCGATGTGACGATGCGCCCGGGCGAAGTCGGCGAGGATCGCGATCGCCTGAGCCAGAGCGTCGTGATCGCCTGAGCTCTGGTAGGCGTAGAACAGCGGGTCGAGGAAGGTCAGGTCGTTCAGTGAGTGCCGATAGGTTCGGGCGCCCGCCGGGTCGGCGTTCCAGTCGATTGGCGGCTCAAGGTGAGTGCCGACGCCGCCGACGCTGAAGTCGCCCGCCTTTGCCGTGCTGACGGCCTCGGGGCTGTAGCTCTGGAGTTCGAGCGGGAAGGAGACCGGACAAGGCTGAGCATCCAGGTCACCGAGGGCGTTCGCTCCCGCGGCAGGCGGCGCGAACGCCGCGATGCTCGCCAACGTGCCCAATGCGGCGAGCTCGCGACTGAATCTGCGCCCTGCCCCGATGCCGTCGATCTTAGAAGCTCGACGGGCCATCGGAGATCCCTACTTGAGAAGCCGCGAGAGCCGGCGGTCCTTCAGGATCTTGCCGCCCGTCTGCTCCCGCGGGCAGTAGGTGGTGGTGTGCTCGGCGAAGTGGACGGCCGCCAGCGTGTCGCCGCAGCGCGGGCAGTCCTCGCCCTCGCGCCGGTGCACCTGAAGCGGCATCGGCATCTTGTCGGGCACCGTCGGGCCCGACCGCCTCCTCGTAGAGCTCGATGGCGTCGCCGAGGACGTGCATCGCGGCGTTCAGCCGCTCGACGTCGTCCGGCTCGAGGTCGCCGCCCTTGCGGAACGGGCCCAGCCTGGCCTCCCACAGGATCTCGTCCACCCACGAGCGCCCGATGCCCGCGATCACCCGCTGGTCGCGCAGCAGGGGGTGCAGCTGCCGCGGCTGGTCGAGGAGCTCGGCAAGCGGCTCGGCCCCCGGCGCCGGCCACGCCTCCGGGCCGAGCGTCGCGACCATCTCGTCCTCGCCGACCGCGCCGCGGGGCATGAGCTTCGCCCAGGCCCGCTGCTTGGTGCCGAACTCGCGCAGGCGCAGCTCGCGCCCGTCGGCGAGCCGCACGAGCACCCGCGAGGTGCGGTCGCGAAGTGAGGCGCGCTTGTCGAACACCTGCAGGCGCCCCGCCGACATCAGGTGGATCAGGAGGGCGAGCTCGCCGAGGTCGTCGTCGCCCGGCGAGAGCTCGATGACGGGCATCTTGCCCACCCGCCGTACGCTCTCGATGCGCCGCCCGGCCAGGGCGCTCAGAGGAGGCGCCACCGACTTCAGCGCCACCATCCCGGCGCGAGCGCCCCTCGATCTCGGCGCCCGCGAGCGCGGCGTCCAGCCGGCGCGCGGTGATCTCGACCTCGGGCAGCTCGGGCATGTCCCCAAAGGGTTCCACGCGAACCGCCCCGGCGCATATAGTCAGCCCGGATGCTCGCAGCGATCGTGCGCATCGGCTTGGCGCTCGTCTTCGTGGGCTCGGCCCTGGCCAAGACAGGCTCTCCCGCGTCGACGCGGGCTGCGCTCGGCACCTTCGGGATCAACCCGGAGGGAGGGCGCTGGGTGACCTGGGCCCTGCTCGTCGCCGCCGAGCTGGCGCTGGCCGCTGGCGTGGCCGCCGGCCTTGACGCCGCCGCCTACGCCGCCGCCGGCCTGATGGCGGTGTTCGCCGGCGCGCTCGGAGTCGCGATGGCGCGAGGGCGCGAGGGCGCGCCGTGCGCGTGCTTCGGGTCCCGCTCGCGGGTCAGCGACCGCGCGATCGGCCGCTCCCTGGTGCTCGCCGGCGCCTTTGCCCTCGTCCCGTCCCTGCCCGCAGGGCACGCTCAGCACCGACCAGGCTCTCGGCATCGGGCTGGGAGTCGCCCTTCTTGCCTGCGCCGGCCTGGGTGCGGCGGTGCTGGCGCTTGCCCGTGAGGTCGGGATGCTGCGCCTGCGGCTCGGCCCCGACTCGGCGCTGGAGATCCCGGAGGAGGGCCCCGAGGTGGGAGTTCGCTCCGCCCTTGCGGCGCGCATCCCGCCCGAGCCCGGCGCCCAGCTGGCGCTGGCCGTCTTCACCTCGAGCGGCTGCCGCGCGTGCCGCGCGCTCGAGCCGGCGGTGGAGTCGCTGCGCGGCGACCCGGCTCTGGCGCTCGCGACGTTCGAGGAAGGCGCCGACGCCGGCGCCTGGGCCGAGGCGAACGTGCCGGGCAGCCCGTACGCGGTGGCGCTCGACCCCTTGGGAACGGTGCTCGCAAAGGGCACGTTCAACAACCTGGCGCAGCTCGAGAGCGTCCTGGCGACCGCCGAGCGCCGCCGCGCCGGCTTTCGGGCAGATGGAGGCCCTGGGTGCGGGTTGACCCGGACGGCAGGCCGCAGAGCCGCGGGCTGACCCGCGTCGCGGAGTCGCTCGCCATGTCGAGCTCGCGGCGCGGCTTCCTCGCGCGCGTGGGGCAGGGGCTCCTGCTGGCCGCCGGCGGGGGCGCCGTGGCGCGAGCGATCAAGCCCGGCGACGCCGACGCGTACACGAACTTCTGCGGGCACACCTACACGACGGGCTCGTGCGTGCACCCGCTGGGCCTGCCGCGAATCGACTCCCAGGGGTTCCCCATCCGGCCCAGCGACGGCAAGCCCGTCGACGACATCGGCCGGCTGGTGAACGGGCAGGGCGAGCCGGTGGACGACCACGGCCACCCCGTCCGCGACCCTGACGGCCGCCCGCTGCCGCCCGCTCCGCGCACGCGGTGCTGCGAGACGACCGGCAAGCTCTACGACCTCGACCTGACCCTTCAGGGCTCGTGGTATCGCTGCTGCGGCGGCGAGGTCCGCAAGCTCTGGGACTGCTGCGGCCACATGCCGGACCGCATCAACGGCGACGCCGCCCTGCGCGGCTACTGCTACGGCGGGCGCAACGTCTTCTGCGTGACCTACTACCAGACCCACGTCCCATGCTGAGGAGGAGCCGCCGATGAGCGTCGCCGGGATCGTCCTGACCGCCGCCGCGCTGCCCGTGGGCATCACCGGCGCCTGGTCGCCGTGCGGCTTCTCGATGGTCGAGACCATCGGGCTGCGCGGTGACACCGGGCGCCGGCGCACTGCGCTCGCCGCCTGCGCGACCTTCGCCCCGGGTGCTGCGATTGGCGGCGTCGCCACCTTCGGGCTGCTGGGCCTCGCCGGCTCGGCGCTGCACGGCGCGGGCGGCCGCGGCGCGTACGTCGTTGCGGCGTGCCTCGCGGTGGCCGCGGCCATCCTCGAGGCGCGCGGCACGCGAATCGTCCCTCAGGTCCGCCGCCAGCTTCCCGAGGGGTGGCGATGGTCGCTGCCGCTCCCCGTCGCCTCGGCCTTCTACGGGATCCTGCTGGGCCTCGGTTTCACCACGTTCGTCCTCAGCTTCGGCGTGTGGGCGCTGGCCGCCATCAGCTTCGCGCTGGGCGACCCGGCCACCGGAGCGGCGATCGGCCTGGCCTTCGGGGTCGGCCGGGCGATCCCGGTGCTGGCCCTGGCGCCGATAGCCGACCGCCCGTCGGGCATCCGCGTGATGGCGATGATGGCCGAGCGCCCCTCGCTCTATCGCCGCTTCCGCATGGGCGACGCGCTGGCCATGGGCGCCGCGGCGATCGCCCTGTTTGGCACCACGGGAGCATCCGCGGCGAAGGTGGTCGCCCGGCCGGGCGCCGACCCCTCGGTGTCCGGCGGCGCGCTCGTCTTCCAGCGCGCCGACGGGTCGGCGGCGCTGCTTCGCGGCGGGCACACGACGAAGCTGCCCGGCCGGCAGCCGTCGATCGGTGGCGCCCGGCTGGCGCTGCGGCGCCCCGGCAAGGTCGAGGTGCGCGATTCGAAGGATCTGAAGAAGCTGGGCGCGGTCTCGGCGTCACACGTTGTCGGCACTGCCGTGTCGAACCGCTGGCTCGTGATCACGACCGCCGGCAAGGGCCACGACGTCATTCGCGCCTCGCGGCTCGCGCCCGGCGGCGCCCCCGGCCAGCTCCATGCGGTCGATCGCTTCAGGCATCCGGCTCGCGCCGGGCATCCGTCGCTCGACGGCGCCTGGCTGGCGTACGGGGTCTCCAGCCCCGCCCGGTCACGGATCATCGTGCGGAAGATCGGCGAGGGCGGCTCGGAGGTCGCCGCCTCCTCGCACCGCTCGTGGTTGACGAGCCCGTCGATCAGCGGCCGCCACCTGCTCTACGACGAGACCAGGCGCGAGCGGCAGAGCCCCGTGGCGATCGACCCGCTGACGCTCTCGCAGAAGCTGATCCTCGCGCGCCGCGGCGGCGGGCACCGCAAGACGCTGCTGCGCATCGGCGAGAGCGGCGGGCGACTCTGGTCGACCGCGCTCGGTCCCCACAGCGCCTACGTCACCGTCCAGCAGGGCGGCCCCGACAAGATCCTGCGCGTCCGGCGCTAGCCCTTCGGCGCCGCGAAGACCGACGGCGGCGGGTCGGGCACTCCGATCGCGCGGTACAGGGTGACCGAGGGCTGCTCGATCCGCCAGCCATCGCCGGCCGAGCGCAGGAAGATCACATCGTCCTCGATCGAGGGCTGAGGGTTGTCGCGGTAGTGGTCGACCATCTCCACGGTCGCCCTCACGCCGTCGGGCCGGCGCGCCACCGACTTGATCTGGGCGAGCTCCGCGCCGGTCCACACCGGCAGGCCGTGCCCGGGGTCGTAGCCCAGCGACGCTGCCAGTCCCGAGCAGCCGCGGCCGCGCGGCAGGTCGAGGGCGCCCAGGCCGCCGGGCACGAACGCGGCGCAAAGCGCGGCGCCGTCGTGGCCGTCCATGGCGGCGACGTAGTCGTGGAGGGCGTTCGCGACGCCCGGGGGGATGGGGGGAGGTTTGGTCGGCTTGGCTTGCGAGGGCTCGTGGGCGTGGTGGTCGCCCGTGCTGCCGGGCGGATTTCGGCGATGGGCGTGGGGCGTGGGGGTTGTTTGGGGCGTGGTCTTGGGCGCCGTAGCGCGCGTCTGCTCGGCGGCCTGGGGCTCGTGGCGGTGGTGGTGTCGCCCCCGCCGCACGATGCGAGCGCGAGCGCAGCGAGCGCGAGCGGCCCAAACACCGCCGAGATGCGAAAACGAGCCCTCCCGGCGGCCTGTATTCGCATCTCGGTGGGGGTTGGGGGCGGGGGAGGCACTCGTTTAGACTGTAGGCAGTCATTCGCTTCGGTTCGAGTTGGCGGGTTCAGCGCCAACGAGCCGGCGAACATCGGAAAGGAAGTCGGGGTGCCGACCGAGCTCCCAACCGTCCACCCAACCGCAGAGCCGGCCCTCGAGGCGGGGGAGATCGCTCGCCTGTCCGCGGAGGTTCGCGCCCTGGCCCAGGAGCGAAACGCCGTGATCCTGGCGCACAACTACGAGCTGCCCGAGCTCCAGGACGTTGCCGACTTCACGGGCGACTCGCTCCAGCTCTCGCGCGAGGCGGCCGCGACCCCGGCCGACGTGATCGCCTTCTGCGGCGTGCACTTCATGGCGGAGACGGCCTCGGTGCTCTCGCCCGAGAAGACGGTGCTCATCCCCGACCCGAACGCCGGGTGCTCGCTGTCGGACTCGATCACCGCCGACCAGCTGCGGACGTGGAAGGCCGAGCACCCCGGCGCAGTCGTCGTCATGTATGTGAACACCTCGGCGGAGGTGAAGGCCGAGACCGACTACTGCTGCACGTCGTCGAACGCCGTCAAGGTGGTGCGCCACATCCTCTCCGAGCACGGCTCCGAGACGGAGATCCTCTTCGGCCCGGACATGTGGCTCGGCTCCTTCGTGGCCCGCGAGCTCGGCCTGCCCGACGACCCCGAGGCCTACGCCCGCTTCCACGTGTGGGACGGCGAGTGCCACGTGCACGCCGGCATCCGTCCGGCCGACATCGCCGAGACGCGTGCCGCCCATCCCGACGCGGAGTTCCTCATCCACCCGGAGTGCGGCTGCTCCACCCAGGCGATGGAGTACGTCGCCTCGGGCGACGTCGACGCCGAGGGCGTGCACATGCTCTCCACCTCCGGGATGCTCGAGCACGTGCGCGCGAATCCCGATGGCGAGTTCATCGTCGCCACCGAGACGGGGATGCTCTACCCGCTCCAGCAGGCGGCGCCCGGCGCCAGCCTCATCGAGGCGAACCGGATGGCCTTCTGCAAGTACATGAAGATGATCACCCTGCCGAAGCTCCGCGACTCGCTGCGCGACATGCGCGTCGTCGTGAAGGTTCCGCCCGAGGTCGCCGAGCGCGCTCGCATTCCCATCGAGCGCATGGTTGCGATCGGCTGACCAGGCCTACTTCCGTACGAGCTTCACTTTCTTGGTCTCGGTGTTCGGCCGGCCGCCGGTTGGCGTGAAGGTGACCTTGACCTTGACCTTGACCTTGCCCTTCTTTTTGAGCGCATGGGCGGCGTGGCCGGTTACCTTCACCGGCAGCTTAGTCGTCCCCGCGTGCACGGGCTTCGCGATCTTGCGATTGAGGTCGCGATGCCGGCGCCCTTCAGCTTCAGCTTGCCGTCGCCGGGAACGGTGACCGGGAGCTTCGCAGTGCCCTTCTTCGTGTTCAGCTTCGGCTTGCCGATCTTGAAGTCGTTCGGCGGCTGGTCGATCGTCACCGTCGGCGCCGCGGCCGTCGCGATGAGTCCGGTGCTGTTCGCGATCACTGCGAACGGGTGGTAGGTGCCCGCCGCCGCGTAGGCGTGGGACGGATTCGCGCCGTTGGCCGTCGCACCGTCGCCGAAATGCCACGTGATCGAGGTGATCGTCCCGCCCTCCGTATCGGACCCGGTCGCGGTGAAGTGCAGCGAGTTGCCCGGGAGGCCGGAGGTGTCGCCGGCGGCAGACCCGGTCAGCCCGTAGCGCTGCTGACAGGCGCTGACGGCGTTGCTCCAGTCCATCTGAAGGATGTAATGGGAGCCGTTGATGACCTGGTTGAAGCCGTCCATGCCAAAGGTGCCGCCGAGCAGGGGCCCGTAGTCGTCGGATGTGTTGCGGCACTGGTCCGCGCCCTCGTTGCCGTTGTCGGTGTTCCACCAGCCGTTCAGCAGCGGGTCCTCCCTCGACTCGTTCGCCTCGTGGCTCAGCGAGGAGAGCTGATCGTCGATGTTGCCGCTGGCGTGCCCATTCGGGTAGTTGTCACTGCCGCAATGCGCCGGGTCGCGGGGCGTGAACGACTCGTTCGCATAGATCGTCTCGGTGCCGCTGGCGGCCGTGTGCGAGTGGTATGCGCAGAACTCTCGGTCGAAGCAGCTCGTGCTGTCGAAGCAGCTCCCAACGCTGTCGGGCAGGACCACGAAGTAGATCTCCGAGAGCCCACGCGGCAGGCTGTGGGCGGTGATGAAGGCGTTCACCTCCGCTCGCAGCTGGGCGTCGGTGAGGCAGGTCGTGAAGGCCGCCCCGGTCGAGTGGCGTATAGGAGGAGCAGCCGCTGGCCGGGTAGGCGTTGGTGTCGTCGAAGGAGTCGGCGAAGGTGACCGAGTAGCGGGCGTTGGCGAGGGTCGAGTCGGCGTACTGGCTGCCGACCGACGTTGAGTTCGTGGCCTTGCCGGAGTCGGCTGCCAGGTCCTGGAGGTACTTGACGACGGCGTTCTCGTAGCCGGCCGGATAGCTGAAGCCGCTGGGCGCCCAGAAGATCGCGTGCTGGTGCATGGCGGGCATCACCGGGCCGCCGTTGTATTCGAGGTTTGCGATCGCATTCGTCCCGGACGGCGCCGCCGGGGTTGCCTGTCCCGTGAGCGGCATGTAGCTGAGTCGCTTGCCGGTGTCGGTTTGCACGACGACCGCGCCGGCGGGCGCCGCCCCCAGCAGCGTCCCGGCAAGGGCTATCGAGACGAGGGCAAGGATCGAGGCCGCACTGCTTCTGACTGCCGAGCGCTCGCCCTGTCTTTCATCCGAGCTCATCCTCGAGCACCTCCAAGTTGTCGACGAGATCGTCCAGAAGCTAGCCGATTTCGCTCTGCCTGGGGCGCAACTTGCGCGCGCCCCGGGCGAGGGTGTCGTCAGGGGCCGAGTGCTACGTACACGCCGGCACCCCCGGCGAAAGGCGATGCCGGGCTCAGCTTTGCTTCAGTGTGACCTTCCGGCTGGCCTTCGTCTTCGTACCGGCCTCGGGCTTGAAGGCAACGGTGATCGTCACCTGGGCCTTGCCCTTCTTCTTCAGCTTCTTGCGAAGCTTGCCCTTCGGCTCGATTGCCAGCCTGTGACTGGCCGCGACGCCGGTCTTTACCGAGGCCGGCTTGACGTCCTTGCCGCTGAGCGTGGCCTTGCCCGGGCCGGGGAGGCCGACCTTGATGCTGGCCGTTCCCTTGTGCTTGTTCAGCGACGGCTTGCCGAGCACCGGCTTGGCAAGCGCCGCGGGAGCACTCGTTCCCTTGAGCGTGAAGATCGCGTCACCTGTGCTGCCCGAGAAGCACGTCGCGAGCGGCTTGAAGCCCGTACACCCGTCGCGAAGCCGTTGCCCGGATTGCGGAACATGACCTGGCGTCCGAAGGTGCTGTCGCTCGTCTCCCAGAACCATTGGTCGTCCGGGCCACCGCCCACGGCGCGGATCGAGAGCCAGTAGGCGCCGAAGCCGAGTTCGACGTGGGGGCTGAGCGGGATTGTGTAGTCGTTCGGGGCGCTCGCGACGGTCTGTGTGGCCAGCGCCGGCCCGCCGGGCAGGTTGCCAGCCGTGTTCGGATAGATGCTGACCTCGACCGTGCTCGGTGGGGTTTCGTGGGGGTCACCAGGCATGAAGAAATCGTTCCCGAGGACGTCGACTGTCTCGACCGTCCAGGTCTGTCCGGCCGGCACGACGAAGTCGTCGGCAACCTCCGAATCGAAGTTGTCGAAGCTGGGGTCGATCCCGCCGTCGAAGTTCTGCGAGGTCCAGTGGGTTGTGCGGGTGCCCGACTGCGCGTAGAGCTCGGCGCCGAGCGCCGAACCTGTCGCAGCCCAGGTGGCCGCGAGCGCAACCAGGATCGGAGTCACACGCCGGATCGTCGTCCGAGCATGCACGGCACTCCTCCTCCCAGGACGTGGTGGTCCCCCGACCATCGCGTCCACCCTACTGGATTGGCGCGACTCGGTGGCGTGGGCGGGGGTGCGCTCGGGCGGCGCGGGCTCCGAAGGCGGATTTTGCGGGCGGCGATCAGAGGCTTCGTGTCCGGCCGCGGTCATATGTTGGCGGCCGATGGGCTCGCAGCCGGCACCTGACGCTAACCTCGCGACCGTGAGCCACCTTCGGCCAGTCCCCGACCCGCAGCCGCCGAGCCCGGAGGCGTCCGCGCCCGGCATTCCCGAGCTCGAGCGCTGGGCGACAGTGCTGCGCGCCGAGTGCGTGCGGATGCTCGCGGTGGCGAAGTCCGGCCATCTGGATTCGTCGCTTTCGGCCGCCGACATCGTCACCGCGCTCTACTACCGGATCCTTCGCCACGACTCGCGCCGGCCAGACTGGCCCGAGCGCGACCGCTTCGTCCTCTGCAAGGGCCACGCGGCCCCGATCCAGTACGCGGCGCTCGCCCATCACGGCTACTTCCCGCTGGAGGACCTCATGGGCCTGCGGCGGATCGGCGCCGCGCTCCAGGGTCACCCGGACATGAACCGCACCCCCGGGGTCGAGGTCTCGACCGGCTCCCTGGGCCAGGGCCTGTCGATGTGCGTGGGAATCGCCCTCGCGCTTCGCCTCGACGGGCTCGACGACACGGCGCAGGTGTTCGGCGTCCTCTCCGACGGCGACTGCCAGGAGGGGGAGACCTGGGAGGCCGCGACGGCGGCCCCGCACTTCGGAGTGACGAACCTCACCGCGATCGTGGACTACAACCACCTCCAGACCGATGGGACCACGGAGGAGGTCATGGACACCGGCGACGTCCGCGCCAAGTTCGAGGCGTTCGGCTGGCACACGCGGGAGATCGACGGCCACGACATGTCGCAGGTCGTCGAGGCCCTCGAGTGGAGCCGCGGCCAGGACGGCCCGGTCGCCGTCGTCGCCCAGACCAAGAAGGGCCGCGGCGTTTCGTTCATGGAGGGCCGCTTCGGCTTCCACGGCAAGCCGCCCAGCCCCGAGCAGGCGGCCGAGGCCCTCACCGAGCTCGAGGCGCTTCTCGACGAGCAGACGAAGGCCCTGGAGGGCCGGGGAGTGGAGGACTGATGGCGCCCGAGGCCACCACCAAGCCGGCGGCGACCCGCAACGCCTACGGCGCCGCCCTCGTCGACCTGGGCGAGACGCATGAGGACGTCGTCGCGCTCGACGCGGACCTCGCTGTATCCACGCAGTCGATCAAGTTCGGCAAGCGCTTCCCGGAGCGCTTCTTCAACTGCGGCGCGGCCGAGGCGAACATGATGTCGATGGCCTGCGGCCTGGCCGCCACCGGCAAGCGACCCTACTGCTCGACCTTCGCGATCTTCGCGACAGGCCGCTCCTACGACCAGATCCGGCTGGGCATCGCCCACAACGAGCTGCCCGTGAAGATCGGCGCGTCGCACGGCGGCGTTTCGCTGGGCGAGGACGGCGCCTCGCACCAGATGATCGAGGACATCGCGCTCATGCGGGTGATGCCGCGGATGCAGGTGATCGTCCCCGCCGACTACAACCAGGCCTACCGCGCAACGCTGGACAGCTACGAGTCCGACGCCCCCACCTACCTGCGCTTCGGCCGTCCCGCGACGCCCATCGTCTACGACCAGATCCCCGAGACGCTCGGCGAGGGGGTCGACGTGCTGCGCGAGGGCAAGGACATCTCGCTGATCGCCACCGGCCACATGGTCTGGCGCGCGATGGAGGCGGCCGAGGCCCTGGAGCGCGAGGACGGGGTGGAGGCCGAGGTTCTGAACGTCTCGATCATCAAGCCGATCCACTCGGAAAGCATCCTCGCCTCGCTGTCGAAGACGGGAGTGGCGGTGACCGCCGAGGAGCACCGCGTGGTCGGCGGCCTCGCCGACGCCGTGCGCCAGGTGGCCGCGGAGCAGCACCCGGTCCCGATCTTCGCCGTGGGCATGGCGGACGAGTTCGGCATCTCCGGCACCGGCGAGGCGTGCATGGAGCACTTCGGCCTCACTGCCCGTGGCATCGCCGACCGGGCTCGCGAGGCGCTTCTGCTCAAGCCGATCGTCTCGCGGCCGCCTGTGTTCGGCCCGCATTGGACGTGAGGGGCTCTAGCCCCGAAAGCAGCATGTAAGGGTGCCGAAGGCGCCCGCAAGTGATTCTCCGCCCCGCGGGGTGCTTCGCGGATGACCCTCACCCGCTTCGAGTTCGACTGGCGCGACAGCTACCGCCGCGCCGCTCGTCCCTTCGGCGTCACGCCCGGGAAGGCCTGGGTCGAGGTCGGCGACGGGCGGCTGGAGGCCCGCTTCGGCCCCTGGCGGGTGAGCACGCCGCTGGCCAACGTCACGGGTACCGAGATCACCGGCCCCTACCGCTTCTTCAAGACCGGCGGCCCGGCGCGGCTCGGCGTGACCGACGCCGGCCTGACCTTCGCCACCAACGGCGAGCGCGGGCTGCGCATCGACTTCCGCGAGAAGGTTCCCGGCATCGAGCCGACGGGGCGGCTGCGCCACCCCGAGCTGACCGTCACGGTCGCCGACGTCGAGGGCCTTCAGCGCGCGCTCGCCGGCTGAGCGCCCTTGGTTCTGCAACTCCCGGTCCACGCGCCCCGAGTTAAGCGACGCCCGGCCCCCACATCCGTAGCGTTCCCCCTCGCAGCGAGCGGAATGGACGCTGCTTAGGGCGAGCGTTCGATTAGCAGTTTGTGAGCGACCGCTCATGGTTTTCGGTAAGGTTTCCCGGCCGGTCGGAGGCGGGGGGCCAGGGCCGAGCCAGGCAAGAGGAATCCCCTCCGGACCACAGAAGGAACTGAAAAGACGCATGGCCATCTCGAGCTCTCACCGACGCCGCTCCCGCGGCCGCACGCGCGGCGCACGCGAGATTGACCCGCGCCCGGGAGGGGTCCGGCCGGCCGGCATCGCGCCCCCGGTCATCGAGCTTCGCGAGCTGACCCAGGTTTACCCCGGCGGCCACGTCGGCCTCGACCGGGTGAGCCTGGAGGTCAACCGCGGCGAGTTCGCGTTCGTCGTCGGCCCCACGGGCTGCGGCAAGTCGACCCTCATCAAGCTTCTGATCGGCGAGGTCCACCCGGCCTCCGGCCACGTGCTGATCGCCGGGCGGGACATCAACTCGATCCCGTCGAAGAAGGTCCCGCTGCTTCGCCGGCGCATCGGCACCGTCTTCCAGGACTTCAAGCTCCTGCCGAACCGCACCGTCTACGACAACGTCGCCTACGCGCTTCAGGTCACGGGTGGCACCCGTGCCGACATCCGGCGCAAGGTTCCCGAGATCCTGCGCCTGGTCGGCCTCCAGGCCAAGGTCCACAACTACCCCGACCAGCTCTCCGGCGGCGAGCAGCAGCGTGTGTCGATCGCCCGCGCCTTCGTCAACCACCCGCCGCTCCTGCTGGCCGACGAGCCCACCGGCAACCTCGACCCCGAGACCTCCATCGGGATCATGCAGCTTCTCTACCGGATCAACCGCACGGGCACGACCGTCCTCGTGGTCACCCACGACCGCGAGATGGTCGACAAGATGCGCCGCCGCGTGATCGCCCTCGAGGCGGGCCGCCTGGTGCGCGACGAGCACGGCGCCGGCTACCACGACGAGTCGACGCGCGAGTTCGCAGCCCGGATGCGGGCCGAGATGGGCCTCGATGAGGCCCGCCGCCTCGACGAACTGGATCGATGACCCGCATCACCTTCTTCATCGCCGAGGCGTTCCGGGCCATGCGCCGCAACGCCGCCCCCAGCATCGCGGCCGTCGTCACCATCGTGGTCACGACCCTGCTGCTGGGCGTCCTCGTCCCGGTTCTGCGGGCGAGCGCGGCCAAGAACAGCGAGGTCCGCGATCAGATCGAGCTGCGCGTCTACCTCTACGACGACGCCTCGAAGGCCCAGCTATTCGGCTCGGGCGGCAGCCCGCAGAAGCCGACCGGAGGCCTCTCGAAGCAGTTGGCCAAGCTTCCCCACGTCACCGCGGTGCAGTACATCGGCAAGGACAGGGCGCTCCACATCCTGCAGTCGCGCGTGAACGGGCCCCTCTCGAACTCGATCAACGAGCTGAAGGGCAACCCACTGCCCCGCTCCTACAACGTCTCGATCGACGACCCGAACAACCTCGAGACCGTCCACCAGGAGATCGTCCCCCGCGGTACCTCTGGGCAGCCCAAGCCGATCAGCGGCGTCATCCAGGACGTCAACGACTCCCGGCAGGAGGCCAGCAAGATCCGCTCGGTGACCGGCGCGATCAAGATCGTGCTCGGCGTCCTTGCCGCCCTGCTCCTGGTCGCTTCGCTGATGCTCGTCGGCAACACGATCCGCCTGTCGATCTACGCCCGCCGCCGCGAGGTCGAGGTGATGCGCCTGGTGGGCGCCACCAACTGGTTCATCCGCTGGCCGTTCGTCCTCGAGGGCATCATCGTCGGCCTGGTCGGCGCCGGAGTGGCGATCGGGATCCTCTGGCTCGGCAAGGTCACGATCGTCGATCCCATCGCTGAGAATTCACCCCTCATCGCTAACCTCCAGACCATGGGCTTTGCTCCCCTGGTGGCCATCCTGGCTGGTGCGGCGATGGCGGTTTCCGCCCTCGGCAGCGGGGTCACGCTGCGCCGCTTCTTGAAGATCTGACGGTGAGGGGCTTTAGCCCCGAAAGCGCATTGGCGTCCATGAGGAGCTTTAGCTCCGAAAGCAGCAGGTACGGCGCGAAAGCGCCGCCTAGTTCATGCCGAAGCGTCCGCAAGTTATGTCTGTCCTGAAATACCTCTTCGCGTGAGACCGACCAGCCGGCGCACCTTCGCGCTCGGGTTCGTCGCCGGCGCTGCGCTCGCCGCGGGCATTGCCCTGCTGATCTCGAGCGGCGTCGGCCCCTTCGGCTCGACGCCCAATGCGGCCAACGAGGTCCGCTCGGTCATCAAGCAGAACTACTACAAGCCCGTCAGCGGCACCGAGCTCGACAACGCGTCGATCGACGGGATCCTCCAGAGCTTCAAGCAGCGCTTCGGCGACAAGTTCTCGCACTACTTCGACGCGAAGGACTTCGCCTCGTTCGAGTCGGCGACCAGCGGCGAGTTCCAGGGCATCGGCCTCACCGTCAGCGGCGTTCCCGCGGGCCTGCGGGTCGTGCGGGTGATTCCCAACACCCCGGCGCAGCGCGCCGGCATCAAGCGCGGCGACGTGATCGTCGGCGCCGCGGGGCACTCGCTGAAGGGCATGTCCGCCGACGCGGCGACGGCCATCATCAAGGGAGAGCCGGGCACGCCCGTCAATCTGAAGATCAAGCCGGCAGACGGCGGCAAGGTCGAGCCGCTCGTCGTCAACCGGGCGAGCGTCCGCCTGCCCGCGGTGCACGGCGCGATGCGTCGAGTCGACGGGCAGAGGGTCGGATACGTGCGCTTCGTGACCTTCAGCTCCGGCGCCCATGGCGAGCTCGAGAACGCGATCAAGAAGGCCGAGTCGAACGGCGCGAAGGGCATCGTTCTGGACCTGCGCGGCAACGGCGGCGGGCTGCTGAACGAGGCCGTGCTGTCGGCCAGCATCTTCCTCAAGGAGGGCGACCGGGTCGTCTCCACCAAGAGCAGGGTGCAGGGCGATCGCAAGTACAACGCGGTAGGCGGCCCGCTCCCGTCGCGGCCCCTGGTCGTGCTGATCGACCGCGACACCGCGTCGGCTGCGGAGATCCTCACCGCGGCCCTCGCCGACAATCACGTCGCGACGGTCGTCGGCACGCGCTCCTACGGCAAGGGCGTGTTCCAGGACGTGCTGCCGCTGGACTCCGGCGGCGCGCTCGACCTGACCGTGGGCCGCTACTTCACCCCCGACGGGACGTCGCTCGCCGGCAAGGGAATCACGCCGGACGTCCACGCCAAGGACGACCCGGACACCAAGCCCGACGAGGGCCTGGCGAAGGGCCTGCAGGTCCTCGGCGGCCAGCTGCAGGGCGGGTGAGCGGCCGGGGACGAGCGCTCGGGCGGCGCGTGGGCGCCGTCGGCGGGCGCGGGCGATTTCGCACGGTCGAGCCCGTCTTCGAGAGAGGCCCCGAGGTGGGCGTCGCCAAGGGCTCGATCAAGGCCGCGGCTGGTGAGCTCGTCATCGCGGACTTCGGGCCGCTGGGGGCGCGCATCCTGCGCTCGCTGGGCCGCGCCGACATCGCGGCCGACGTGGTGTCGGCGCTCGTCGACGACGCCGGCCTTCGCCGCGGCTTCGGCGTCGCGGTGGAGAACGAGGCGCGCGACGCCGCGGCTCGCGTGGCCCGCGAGCCCGAGGACCGGGCCGACCTCACCGATCTGCCGACCTTCACGGTCGACCCCGCCACCGCGAGGGACTTCGACGATGCCATCTCGGCCGAGCGCGACGGCGACGACATCGTCCTGCGGGTGCACATCGCCGACGTGGCGGCGCACGTGCGCCCGGGGGGCGGCTCGACGGCGTCGCCGCCCAGCGGGCGACGAGCGTCTACGTGCCCGGTGCCGTTGAGCCGATGCTCCCGCCGGTGCTGAGCGACGAGGCATGCAGCCTCGCACCCGGGGTCGAGCGCCCGGCCGTGACCACCGAGATCCGCCTGAGCGCGAGCGCGGACGTGAAGACAGTCTCCTTCGCCCGTACGCGCATCCGCTCCGATGCGCGCCTGGACTACGACGGCCTCGACCGGGTCTTCTCGGGCGCCGAGACACCGCCCGCCCTCGTGGCCGAGCCTCTGGAGATCGCGCGCTCGGTGGCTGCGGCGCTGGCCGGCAAGAAGCGCGGCACCGCTTTGGAGATCGACTCTGCGGAGCCCGAGTTCGAGTTCGACGAGGGCGGCAACGTGACGGCAGCGCATTCCGTTCCCCAGACCGAGGCCCATCGCCTCATCGAGCGCCTGATGGTGCTGACCAACGAGCTCGTCGCCTCGCATTGCGAGAAGCGCGGCGTGAAGGCCCTCTACCGAGTCCACGAGCAGCCCGATCCCGCGCGGGTCGAGAAGCTGATCCACCAGCTCGCCTCGCTCGGCGTGCCGACCCCGCCGCTGCCGCGGATGCTCTCGCGCACGCAGGCGGGGGAGCTGACCGGCGAGATCAGCCGCATGGTCGCGCGCGAGGCAAAGCGCCGCGGGCACGGGCGGGGCGCCTACACGACGCTGGTGTTGCGCTCCCTCAAGCAGGCCTTCTACACGCCGCGGAACCTCGGTCACGCGGGGCTCGGCAGCCCCGCCTACTGCCACTTCACTTCGCCAATTCGCCGCTACCCGGACCTCATCGTCCACCGCGCCCTGCTGTCGACGCTGGGGATGGGGGAGGCCGAGCCCGACGGCGGCGAGGTCAGCGAGGCCGGCTGGCACTGCTCCGAGCGCGAGCGCGAGGCGATAGCGATCGAGCGCGGCGCCGACCGCGCCTGCGCCGCGTTCCTGCTGGAGCGCGAGCTCTTCGAGGGGGGCTGGGGAACCGAGTTCGAGGGCGAGGTGTCGGGCGTGGTCGGCGCCGGAGCCTTCGTTCGGTTCGCCGGCGAGCTCGCCGACGTGTATGAGGGGTTCCTCGCGGCCAGGCGCATTCCCGGCGAGCGCTACGACCTCAACGCCGAGGAAACCGCGCTGGTCGGCAAGCGAAGCGGCGCCGAGGTGCGGCTGGGCGACCCGGTGACGGTCACGGTCGACTCCGTCGAGGCGCCCCGCGGACGCGTCGATCTGAGCCCGGCGAAGCTCCCCGGCTAGCGGCCGGGCGCGCCGGGGCGCGCTCTCGTAACGTTGGCCGGGTCATGGCCAAGGGCAAGGGCAAGCGAAAGGCTGCGTCGGGAGACGTCGCCACCAACAGGCGCGCGTCGCACAAATACGAGCTCGTCGAGCGGGTCGAGTGCGGCATCGAGCTGCGTGGCAGCGAGGTCAAGTCGCTGCGCGACGGGAAGGCGCAGATCGCCGACGCCTACGCGGCGCTCGAGGAGGGCGAGCTGTGGCTGCGCGGCATCCACATCCCGCCGTACGCGCCGGCCTCGATGGAGAACCACGATCCCGACCGGCCTCGAAAGCTGCTGCTGCACCGCAACGAGATCAACCGCCTCTCCGGCAAGGTCGCCGAGCGGGGTTGGACGCTGGTGCCGACGCGCCTGTATTTCAAGGGACGGCGGGCCAAGGTCGAGATCGCTCTCGCCCGCGGCAAGGAGCAGCGCGACCGCCGCCGTGAGATCCGCGACCGCGACGTGCGGCGCGAGGTCGAGCGCGAGTTCCGGACCCGTCTGCGCTGACGAGCGGCGATTCGCAACGCGTTTCCCGGCGGAGGTCGGACGGGCATGGCAGGATACGAGGCGATGCCTTCCTTCCGCCTGACTCGAAAGCGCGACAAGTCCACACCCGAAGCGGAGGCCGCAGCCCCGCCCGCGGCGGCGAGCACGCCGCCGCAGGCCCCGCCGCCTCCGCCTCCCGGCGCAGTGCCGCCGCCCGCGGTCGCGCCCCCCGCGCCCGGCGCCCCGGCGCCCACTGAGGGCGCAGCGCCCATCGCGCCGCCGGCCGAGCCGCCGCCCGGCGCCCCGGCGCCCACTGAGGGCGCAGCGCCCGTCGCGCCGCCGCCCGGCGCCCCGGCGCCCAGCTCCCAGTCCACAGCCGAGTGGTTCGTGAACGAGGTCACCGACCCGAACAATCCGGCTTCGGTCCCGCCTCCGGGCGCGCCGGCGCCCGCCGCCGCCCCGCCTTCGAGCGCCGCCGCCAAGCGCGAGCAGCGCAAGCTCGAGCGCGAGCAGCAAAAGCAGGAGCGCATCGCGGCGCGCGAGCAGGCCAAGCAGGCCAAGCAGGCGATGGTGGAGCAGCGCCGCGCCGCCCGCGAGCAGGCCAAGGCCGACAAATTGCGCGAGCGCGAGGAGAAGAAGGCCGCGCGCGAGGCTCAGAAGCAGGCGAAGAAGGGCTCCGCGCCGTCCGAGGAGGCCGGGCTTGCTGCGCTGGCAGAGTCCGTCGCGGCGCCGCCGCCCCCACCCGACCCGCAGGCTTCGATCGCGAGTGCGGTCGCCGACGTGGCGTCCGCCCAGCCTCCTGCGCCAGAGCACCCGGCGGTCGCCGATGCGGCGTCACTGCAGCCGGCCGCGCCGGGTGACGCGCCCGTCCTCGATCCCTCAGCGCCCTTCGCCGCGGATCGGGGCGCGCCGCCGCCGCCCGCCGCCGCGCCGGAGCCACCTGTCGCCCCCGCGGTCTCGCTGCCCGCCGACACCCCCAGCATCGCTCCGCCGCCTGAGGCTCGCCCCGACGAGGAGCGCGCGATTCGCGAGGCGGCCGAGCGCGAGGCGCTCGCGAGCCTCGACCAGACCGAGCAGCAGGCCCTCGAGTCTCGACAGCAGGCCGACCGCGACCGCATCCAGGCGGAGGACGACCGGGTGCGGGCCGAGGCGGCGCGCCGCATCCAAGAGGTCGAGGAGCGCCAGCGTGTCGCGGAGGAGCGCCTCCGGCAGGTCGGCGCCGGCGCCGAGGAACGCCTTCAGCAGGCGGGAACCGCCGCTGGGGAACCCCTGACCGAGCAGGCCGGCTCGGTGCCGCAGCCGGGCGAGAGCTCGCTGCTGGCCGAGCTGCGTGCCGCGGAGGAGCAGCTCGCGCAGCGCCGCGCCGAGGAGGAGAAGCTCGCCAACGAGCTTCAGGCCACCGAGGCGAAGCTGAGCGAGGGCCAGCGGCGCACCGAGGAGGCCCTGGCGCGCGCGGCCACGCGACTCGAGGAAGTCGAGGCCCGCGCCGGTGAGGCCGAGGCTCGCGCCGCACGCGCCGAGCGCCTGGCCGTCTCTGAAGGCCGAGGAGCTCGAGCGCGAGCAGCGCCTGCGCGAAATGCTCGACCGCATCTCCGAGGCCGAGTCCCGCGCCGGCGAGGCCGAGAGCCGCGCCCGCGCTGCCGTTGCCGATATCGAGCAGAGCCTTCACACCGAGGGTCAGCTGGACACCGCAGCCCCAGGCCGACGCCCCGGCCGAGCTCGGCGTTCAGGCGGGCGTGCCCGCGCCGCCGGCGCCGGAGCCGTCGCCTCCGGCCCCTCCGGGCCCGGTGCCGCCGCCCGAGCCGCCTCCGCCTCCGCCGGCGCCGCGAGCCCCCTGCCCCCGCGCCCGACCCCGAGCCGCCGGTCCCGCCCGCGCCGCCGGCCGAGCCCGAGCCCCCGGCTCCGGTGCCGCCGCCTCCCATCCCGGCGCCGGCTCCCGAGCCGCCCGCGGCCGCCGAGAACTCGGAGAAGGACGAACCGCCGGCGCCTCACCTGACGGCGGTCGAGGACATGCCGTGCGGCAGCCCGACGCCGACGAGGCCCCCAGCGCGCCGGCGCCCGGTGGCGAGACGATCGACCTGAACTCGGCCAGCTACGAGGAGCTGCGCGGCCTGGGCCTCTCCGTCACGCAGACCGGGCGGGTGCTCGCGGCACGCGAACGGGCCGGCGGGTTCTCGTCGCTCGACGAGCTCGATGAGATCCCCGGCTTCCCGCGCGAGTTCGCCGACCAGCTGAAGTCCGGCCTGCGAATCGGCTGACGTGCCCGGGGGCCGACGGGCCCCGGGGGAGAGTGGAGGCGGCCGGTACTGCCCCGGCGTCCGCGAGGCCTGCCTCGATGCGTCCTACGAGCGTTCCCGCAGGAGTCTCATCTCGGCGTCCGGATCGGTCGATCCTGGGGGCACGTTACCGGCGCCATACCCTCCTGAAATTGTCCCCGCGAGGCCGAGGGTCCTGCCTCGAGGGTGAGCCCGCTTTCTGAAGCCGCGAATCCGGATCACGGGCGAATCCGGTGCGACTCCCTCTTACTGCTGTTTAGGCAGCGAGGGCGAACTCATGAGAGTCCGCACTTATGGTTTTCCGGGGATTTTTTACGAGGCCAACCCGGGTCCTCGACTCGCGACATCGAGGCGGAACAGCTTCACGTCGAATCTGGTTCGCCCCCAATGAATATGTGCACCAAGGGTACCGGGGCGTGGCCTCGCGCTACTCGTGGCGCGCGTGCGCCGGGCGCGACCTGCCGGCGGCTCCGCCCGCGGGCGGAGCCTTGCAGGCGAGGCCGACGCAGTGGCCGCCGGCCCACGTGATCTTGCTGTGGCAGGCGCCCTTGATGGAGATCTTGACGGTGCCGCCGAGGGTCTTGCCGTTCTTGTGCCACTTGCCTGTGAACAGCACGTGCTCGGTCACGTCGTGCCCGTTGCGTGTCTGCGGGAACTTGTCGTTGACGTAGAAGGCCCGATTGTTGATCGGATAGGAGGGAGCCGGCAGGTAGGCCTCGTAGTCGCCGCCGCATCCCCCATCGTCGGGCGGGTAGATGTGGGTCGGATACACGGGGTTGGGCACGAGCTTGTACTTGCCCTTCTCCTTGGTGACGCCAAACTCGCCGACGGTGTAGGAGCCATGCGGGTGTACGGGCCCGGCGTCGTAGCCGCCCTGCTTGATCTTGACGGTGTGCGCGAGGGCGACGGCGGCCACCGATGCCAGGGCCAGGGAGAGGATCGCGACCAGTCCTGCGAGCTTGCGAGGTGACATCCGTGCTCCTTGTTCGAATCTTCGACGACTGGACGAGGCCGCGCCATCCTATGCCAACCGTGATCGGGGCCCGCGGGGCCGCCTACATCCCGTACGCCTCGAGAAGCTTCAGCCAGACCTCGCTGCGGGTGGGATAGGAGGCGACCGAGTTCCAGAGGCGCTCCATCGGGACCTCGCCCTCGATGGCGATCGTGGCCGCGTGCAGCCACTCGGCGACCTCGACGCCGACGAACGTGGCGCCCACGAGGACGCGGCGGGACTCGTCGACGACGATCCGCGACGTCCCCTCCGTGTTGCGGCCGATGAAGCTGGCGCCGGCGGTCTTCGCGGTCTCGACGTCGACCTCACGAGCGTCGATGCCCGCCTCCCTCGCGGAGCCCAGGGTGTGCCCGACGGCCGCGACCTGGGGATCGGTGAACACCACCTGCGGGGGTCCCACGTGGTCGGCCGTGGCGGCCACGTCCTTGCCGAGGATGTGATCGGCGCACAGGCGCGCCTGGTATTTGCCCATGTGGGTCAGCAGCGCCCGGCCGTTGACGTCGCCGACGGCGTAGAGCCAGCCCGGCCCGCTCTTCACGCGCATCTGGTCGTCGACGTCCAGGTAGTCGCCGCCCTGGATTCCAAGGTCCTCCAGGCCGATCTCCTCGGTGCGAGCCCGCCGGCCCGCGGCGACCAGCAGGCGATCGACGGCCAGCGGCTCGCTCTCGCCCTCGAGGTCGATGCGGATCTCGCCGCCGGCACGGGAGACCTCGGTCGTCTTCGCCCCCGTGCGCACCGCGACTCCGCTCGCCTCCAGCCCCGCCCGGACCTCGTCGGCGGCGAACTGCTCGAGCCGGGCGAGGATCCGCTCGTCCGCCTCGATCAGCGTCACCTCGGCGCCCAGCGAGGCGTATGCCTGAGCGAGCTCGCAGCCCACCGGGCCGCCGCCGATCACCGCGAGGCGGTCCGGCACCTCCTCGGCGGTCGTCGCCTCGCGGTTGGTCCATGGCTCGACGTCGCCCAGGCCCGGGATCGGCGGGGCCGTCGCGAGGGAGCCGGTGGCGATCACCACCGCCCTGCGGGCCTCGAGCTCGTCGTCGCCAACCGTCACCCGCCGCTCGCCCGTGAGCTTCGCCTCCCCGCGGAAGAGCTCGATGCCCCGGTCCTCGAGCCATGGAACCTGGCCGGAGTCGTCGCGGCCGGAGATGACCTCGTCGCGACGCGCGAGGGTCGCGGCAGCGTCGGGCCGGTCGTCCTTCAGCCGCTCGGCCGCGCCGGGTACGCGCCCCACCTCGCGCAACAGCTCGCCGGGGCGCAGCAGGGCCTTCGACGGCATGCACGCGTAGTAGGAGCACTCTCCGCCGATCAGGTGCGCCTCGACGATCGCGACGTCGAGGCCGCCGTCGGCCAGGCGCCCCGCGCAGACCTCGCCCGCCGACCCGGCGCCCATCACGACCACGTCGAAGCTGCGCATCCCCGCCCGGTGCTCCTCTAGGGGCCGACGCCGGACAGCGAGAAGACGTGCGCCGTCTGCGGCCCCACGCCGTTGTCGAGAAGCTCCAGGTACGTGGACTCGGCGGCGCCGAAGCCCTCGGCGGCCTCGACCTCGAGCCAGCCGCCGACCCATTTCGCGAACGGATGCCACGCGTCGGCGACCCTGGTGTTCAGGCCTTCGCGGCCCCAATCGCCGCCCCTCTTGGTCACCCGGTCGGGGGCGAAGAAGAGCCGCGGCTGCGGACCCGGGAGCGTGTCGCCGCCGCGAGCCCCGAGCTCGTCCCAGCTGGTCGCACCCACGGCGACGCTCGCACGTAGGGAGTCGCCCAGCCCCTCGTGCACCGCAAATCGGAGGGCGCCGTCGCCGGAGAAGTCCACGTAGGTCGCCTCGACGCCGAGGGTGCCCGCGGCGTCGTACTCCTCGACCCGGTCGTAGAGGTCGAGGTCTTCGACCATCCCCCTGCTGCGCGACGAGGTCAGCCCGACGATCTCGATCTCGGCGCCCTCCTGCTTGAGCGCGAAGGCCGTGCCGAGCGCAGTCTTCGAGGAGGCGCTCGAAAAGATCGCGGTGCGAGCTCCGGCCATGCCGCCGTCCTGCAGCTCGTCGGCAAGCAGCCACGACGTGTACCAGAGCGGCCGCAGGAGCATCTGCAGCTCCTCGGAGTCGTTCGTGTAGAACGGATCGTCGCCGGTTGCGACGTAGCCCTGGTACGCCGACGGGAGGGTGGCTCGGTGCGCCACCGCGTCGGTAAAGCTGCCATCCCGCACGCCCGCTGGCTCGGTCAGGAGCCAGCGCGAGGAGGGCAGGTAGCCATAGATCCGCCCGCCCGCCTCGACGCCCGCGGCCTTCGAGTCCTCCACCTCGGCGAATCCCCACAGCGGCAGGTGCCCCCAGCCCTCCTCGCCGGTCGGGAAGAACTCCCAGTAGCGCATGGCCTCGCCGAAGGCGGCGTAGGTGACGTTGTTGGCGGTCAGCCCGAAGCGCTCGACGCGCAGCAGGGCCTGGCCGTCGGCGATCTCCGGCCGCTCGGCCTCGACCACCCGGGTCTCGCGGAGCTCCTTCCGGTTTACCAGGAGACGTTTGTCGTTCACGGACATAACTTGCGGACGGCTTCGCCGTCCTTACATGCTGCTTTCGGAGCCAAAGCTCCTCATCGCCTAGCCAAGAACCAGCTCCGCTGCGGCGCGGATCGTGTTCGGGTCTCCCGCGACGAGGAGAGTGGTGACGAACGACTCGCGCCAGCGCTCGAGGTCGTCGCGGATCTTCTCCTTGGGCCCGACCAGCGAGAGCTCGTCGATCAGCTTGGCGGGGATCGCCGCGCAGGCCTCCTCCTTCTTGCCGGAGAGGTAGAGGTCCTGGATCTCGGTGATCTCCTTCTCGTAGCCCATCCTGATCGGGACGTTGGCGTGGAAGTTCTTGCCCTTCGCGCCCATGCCGCCCCAGTAGAGGCCGTAGTAGGGGCGCAGCATGTCGATGGCCGCGTCGAGGTCGTCGCTGACGATCAGGGGCACCGTCGCGCACACCTCGAAGTCGTCGAAGCTTCGCCGGGCGCCCTCGCGCGCAAAGCCCTCGGCCAGGGACTCGCGGTAGGGCTCCTGGTGCTCGGGCTCGGGCGAGAGCAGCATCGCCAGCCAGCCGTCGCAGAGCTCCGCGGCGAGCGCGATGTTCTTCGGCCCCTCGGCCCCGAGGTAAATCGGTATGTCCTCGCGCAGCGGGTGAATCGAGGCCTTCAGCGGCTTGCCGAGGCCCGTGCCGTCGGGGAGGGGGAGCGGGTAGTGCTCGCCGTCGTTCGTCACGGGTCCCTCGCGCTTCCAGATGTCGCGCAGGATCCCCACGTACTCGCGGGTGCGCGCCAGCGGCTTCGCGAACGGCATCCCGTACCAGCCCTCCACGACCTGCGGTCCGGAGACGCCGAGGCCGAGGATGAAGCGCCCGCCTGAGAGGTGATCCATCGTCATCGCCGCCATCGCGGTCGCCGCCGGCTGGCGGGCCGAGATCTGAACCAGGGCCGTGCCGAGGTTGATCCGCTCGGTCTGCGAGCCCCACCATGCCAGCGGGGTCAGGCAATCCGAGCCGTAGGCCTCGGCGGTCCAGACCGAGTCGTAGCCAAGCTTCTCGGCCTCCTGGATCGTCTCGACGATCCCCGGGGGAGGCCCGCCGGCCCAGTAGCCGGTCTGCAGGCCGAGCTTGAGGTCGCGCGCCATCGCGCGGACCCTATCGCCAACCGCAAGAACGTCCCTGACTGATGGCTATACGGGGTAGTCAGGGACGTTCATTGGTTGTGGGTAGGCTCGCGGGCATGACTTCGATGGTCACCGGTGGTTCCGGATTTGTCGGCGGCCGGCTCATCGAGCGGCTCGTCGGCGAAGGCGAGAAGGTCCGGGCGCTCGCTCGCTCCGAGGCCTCCGCGGCCAAGGTCGCCGCGCTCGGCGCCGAGCCGGTTCGGGGAGACATCACCGACCGCGCCTCCCTCGAGGCCGCCGCGGCCGGATGCGAGGTGGTCTTCCACGCCGCAGCGAAGCTCGGTGACTCGGGTGGGTGGGAGGACTTCGAGCGCGACAACGTCGCGGGCACCCGCAACGCGGTCGAGGCCGCTGCGGCGGCCGGCGCCCGCCGCTTCGTCCACGTCTCCACCGAGGCTGTGCTGATCGCCGGCGATCCGCTGGTGAACGTCGACGAGACGAGCCCCCTGCGCACCGACTCCAAGGCCTTCTACTCGCGCAGCAAGGCGATGGCCGAGCAGGTGGTGAACGGCGCCGGCGGGATCGAGCGTGTGATCGTGCGCCCGCGCTTCATCTGGGGCAAGGGCGACGCGACCCTGCTGCCCAACATCGTCTCCATGGTCGAGTCCGGCCGCTTCGCCTGGATCGGCGGTGGCGGCAACCGCACCGACATCACTCATGTCGACAACGTGATCGAGGGCCTGATGCTCGGCGCGGCCAGGGGCCGCGACGGCGAGACCTACTTCGTCACCGACGGCGAGCCGGTCGTGTTTCGCGAGTTCGTCAGCGAGCTGCTGGCGACCCAGGGCGTCGAGCCGCCGAAGCGCTCGATGCCAACCGGCCTCGCGGCGGCCCTGGCCGCCGGCAGCGAGGCCGCCTGGCGGGTCCTGCCGCTGCCTGGCGCGCCGCCGCTGACGCGCTTCGCCGTGTGGGTGTCATCACAGGAGTGCACGATCGACATCTCCAAGGCCCGGCGCGAGCTGGGCTACGAGCCCGTGAAGTCTCGGGTCGAGGGCCTGGAGGAAATGCGCGAGATCTGAGCCGAACCCCCTCAAGGGGTCAGACCCCGTGAGCGGGGTTGACTCAGATTCGGGCGGCCTCCATAAGCGTTCCGGACGGGCCCAGATTGCGGATCAGCGTCGGCCCGATGGTGGACTCCTGCCCCCACGACTCGTGGATGTGGCCGCAGAGCGCGAGCTGGGGCCGGCGCGCCTCGATGGCTTGCGCGATCGCCCGGCTGCCGAGGTGCTCGCCGGCGCTTGACGTGTCGGCGTGCCCGTACGGAGGAGAGTGGACCAGCAGCACCGCGTTCTCCGGGCAGGACTCCAGGATCCTCGCGGCCTCGTCCTCGTCGAGGTCGAAGCTCCAGTCCCAGGGAGTGACGGGGATGCCGCCGCCGAGACCGAAGACCTCGACGCCGCCGTAGCTCGCCGCCTCGCCGTGCAGGACCGTCGCGGACTCCCAACCGGCTGCGGCCTCTCGAAGCGCGTCGACCCGTTCGTTGTTGCCCGGCACGAGCACCGTGGGAACGGTGATCGACGAGAGCACGCCGATCGTCGACTCCAGGCCTTCGTGAACCGACGCAAAGTCACCGACGCCCGCCACGAGGTCGGCGTCCGCGCTCATCTCGACGAGCTTCTCCGCCTGGGAGAGGTCGCGATGGAGGTCGCTGAAGGCGAGGATCCGCACGGCCTGAATCTACCCAGGCACGGCCGTTAAGAGCATGTGAGCGAAATATTGCGAGTGTGACGTCTATCACACACAAACACCCGTTCGGCTGAGAGCCTCGTTATCAACGAACACGCCCCGGGGCAGGCGGCGCGGGTGCGCCGCCACATAGGGATTTGCGCCCGGGACGACGACCGCCGGTCGAGCTGAAGCGATCGAGGGCGGAGCCGCAAATGAGCTCCGCGCCCCGGGTCGCTCGCACGCGCGCCAAGCGCACGTCCGGCCTCACCCGAATGGAGGTGGTGATTCGTGTTCGCGTCATACGGAAAGCTGACAACGGTGGCAGCCGCCGGAGCGCTGGCGCTGGGCATCGCGTCCCAGGCCGTCGCCCAGGCGCCCGCCGACCAGGCCAAGCCACGCCGCAGCCGGCAACGGCAGCGTGAAGCTGCCGCCGCGCTCGAGCAGACGCAGGACCGCGGTGGCCAAGTACAGCCGGGCCTACCGCAGGTCGGACCTGAGCGGCGTCGTCCCGGCTCGCGACCTCGCGGACGTCTCGGACACCTCGACGGCCGATCTGCTCCAGGCCGCGCAGCGCCTGTCGCATGACGGCGGCGGCACCGGCTCGGCGGCGGACTCCGCCGCGACCGGGTTCGCCTCGCCCGAGTCCTACGGCGTGTCGCAGTCCACGCTCGACGCCATCGCGGCCTGCGAGTCCGGCGGCAACCCCGCGGCGGTCTCGGCCGACGGCACGTACCGCGGGCTGTATCAGTTCGACTACGGCACCTGGGCCTCGGTCGGCGGCAGCGGCGACCCCGCGGCCGCCTCTCCCGAGGAGCAGAGCATGCGCGCAGCGATGCTCTACTCCCAGGCCGGTTCGAGCCCCTGGCCGATCTGCGGCCAGTAGCCGACCCCAAACAACCCTGAGATGCGAAAAAGGGCCGCCAGAACGGCCCTTTTTCGCATCTCGGCGGGGTTTGGCCGGGAGCGGGTGTAGGGTCGGCGAGCATGCGGAGTGCAAGGAAGCGGCCGGGCCGCCGAACGCGGACGGCGCTCGCCATGTTGGGCGTCGGGGCTCTGGGCACGCTGGCCGCTGCCACCTGCGCCCAGGCGGCCGGGCACCCCTACGTCGCACTGGGCGACTCGTACACCGTCGGGTGGGAGGGAAGCGGACAGCCCGGGCCTGGTTTCGTCACTCCACTCTTCACCGACTACAAGGCGAGCCTTGGCGCGGGAGAGCTCTTCAACACCGGCGTTCCCGGAGAGAGCAGCAGCTCGATCATCAGCGGCGGGCAGCTGTCGAACGCACTGGCCGACATCGGCGGGCCCTCCGACACCAGGGCGGTCACCCTCGAGATCGGCGGCGCCGACGCGCTGCTCAGCTCCTCGTGCACGGGACACTTCGACGAGCCGGGCACCTGCTCGTTCCGCGCGAATTTCCACAGCATCCTCACCCAGCTTCAGGCAGCCCTGCTGAGCGATCCCGGCGCGGAAAGCCTGATCGTCGCGACGTACCCGAACCCCTCCGCCGGGACCGGCACGCCGACGGAGGACTCGCGCGACCTCGCTCTCCTCGGTGCGAACGGAACGGTGGGCTGCGCCGACACCGGCTCGAACGTGGGGCTGAACGACGCGATCTTCCAGGAGGCGGGGACGCTCGGCATCCCGGTCGCCAACCCGTACCCGGCCTTCGAGCAGCACGGGCAGAGCTACGTTTCGACCGACAACCTCCACCCCAACGACGACGGCTACGCCGCGATCGCGGAGGCGTTTCGGCATGCGACGACACCCTGCGGCGCCACGCCCGATCGCCAGCCTCCGGACACCGAGATCAGGTCGGGGCCGGTCCGGGGCACCCACGACCGAACCCCCACGTTCAAGCTCCGCTCCTCCGAGCCGGGGTCGAAATTCAAGTGCACCCTGGACGGCGGCAAGGCAAAGTCCTGCGGCGCGCGCTACACGACGCCGAAGCTGAGCTTCGGCAAGCACACGCTTTCAGTGGCCGCCAAGGATCCCGCCGGCAACGTCGATCCGGCGCCGGCGAAGGCTTCGTTCAAAGTCGTGAAGTGAGCGACTAAGCGGGCGCGCTTCGCCGCCGGCGGTCGTGCGTGGCCGCGGCCGCGCCAGGGCTCAGCCGCGGCGCGCGCCCTGCCGATGGAATGGGGATGAGCGCGCAGGACTACGCATTCGTCCGCGGCATGGCGGACACCCGCGGTGCGCTTCGCCGCTGGAACGCCCGCCCCGGGGAGATCCTTGGGGACTGGCTGCGGCTGGCGTTTGCGATCGCGGTGGCGCTGCTCGCGGCGGTGCTGATGGTCTCCTACCTGAAGGCACCCGGGCACGCCAAGTTCTCCCTGCCGGGCCTCACCGACGACGCAAGCGCCGCCGACGTCGCCAGCGTCCTCGGCCGCAACTCGCTGGTGCTGGCGCTCCACGCGGCTGCGTGCATCGCCGGGTTCATCGCCGGCAGCTCGCTTCCCCTCCAGGCCGAGCGTCAGACGGGCTTCTCGCGCTGGATGCACGAGCGCGCGCGGCCGGTCGCGCTGGGCTGGGTGATCGGAGTCATCTGCTTCTCGCTGACCAGCCAGGCCTACTACCTCGGCTCGAGCGGCTCCACGCTTGCGGCGCAGCTGGAGATCTCGAGGCTCGCGCTCGTGCTGAGCGTGCTCCCGCACGCGATCCCGGAGCTGATGGCCCTGTTTCTGCCGCTCGCCGCCTGGACCATCGCCAGCCGCCGCGACGAGTGGTCGAGCCTGCTCGCCGCCACCGCGGTGACGGTCGGGGTGGCGATCCCGGTGCTCGTGGTCGCGGCCACGTGGGAGGTCTACGTGTGGCCGCACATCCTGGCGGCCCTCTCGCCGGTCGTCTGAGCCGGAGTCGAGCCGCGCGGGCTACTCGCCCAGGAGCGCGCGCCGGAAGACCGCCTTCTCCTCGTCGAAGAGAAAGCCCCAGAGGTGGCGCCGCTCGAGCGTGGTGCGGCGCTTGGTCTCGAGCACCGCCTCACGCGGCAGGTCGGCAATCTTCGCAGCGAGCGCCAGGCCACGCTCGACGACATCCTCGCCCGGGGGCACGACCTCCCGAGCGATGCTCAGACGGTGCGCCTCCTTCGCGGAGACGATCCGCCCGGTGAGGCAGAGCTCCTGCGCCACGGTGGCGGGCAGGACGGCGCGGGCCGCGGCGTAGCTGGGCGGGATGCCCTTGGGAAGCTCCGGATACCCGAACTCGGCGTCGGCGGCGGCGATCCGCAGGTCGCAGAGCAGCGCGAGCGCGAACCCCCCGGCCAGGGCGGGGCCGTTGACCGCGGCCACCACCGGGCGCGAGCAGTCGGCGACCGCGTCGAAGGCCAGCGTGCTGGTCTCCACCAGCCGGTGGCGGTTCTCCATGTCGCCGCCGAACTGGGTGATGTCCATGCCGCTGCAGAACGCGGGGCCCGCGCCGGTGAGGACCACGGCCGCAACGCCATCGTCCTCGGAGAGCTCGGTGAACGCCGCCGCCATCAGCTCGCGCAGCTCGATCGACAGCGCGTTGCGCTTTTCGGGCCGGTTCAGCGTCACCAGCGCCACGCCGGCGCGGCGCTCGACCGTCAACAGGCTCCCCTTGGTCACCGCAGCGCACGATATTGACTGCCCGGCCGGGGTGCCAGACTGCGCGATGTGGACAGCGTGGAACCCGAAGAGGCGGCGAGCGAGCACGTGGACGCGCCGGCCGATGCCCCTCCCGCCGGGCCGGGCGAGCGCGGAATGGCACCGCGCGAGGCGGTCGACCGCGCGCAGGTCCGCGCGCCCACCCGCGGCAACCGCAAGCTCCAGGCGCTCTTCGACGCCGCCAACGACGACGACGAGCTCCGCGCGTGGTGGCACATGGCGCAGATCACCTCGGAGCGCCTCGGGATGTCGGACCACTCCTGGGTCCACATCCAGGTGGTCACGAACATCGCCCTGCGGCTGCTGCGCCTGACCGTCAAGGCGGGAGTCGAGACGGCGATGGTGGCCGACCACGGCATGCGCGACCGCGACTCCGAGGTGGTGGTCGCCGCCGGGGCGATGCTGCACGACGTCGGCATGTCGATCCACCGCATCGACCACGAGGCGTTCAGCCTGCTCCTGGCCGAGCGCAAGCTGCGCGAGCTGCTCGCCGACACCTACGCGGACGCCGAGCGCGCGGTCGTGGTTGCCGAGGCGCTGCACACGATCATCGGCCACCGCCGCCGGGGCGAGCCCTACACCCTGGAGGCGGGCGTCGTGCGCGTCGCCGACGCGCTCGACATGGCGCAGGGCCGCACGCGCATCCCGATCTCGACCGGCCAGACGGGCATTCACGCCCTCTCCGCCGCGGCGATCGACCGGGTGCGGATCGAGCCCGGAACCGACCGCGCCATCCGCGTCGAGATCGAGATGAACAACTCCGCCGGCATCTTCCAGGTGGACGACCTTCTCGCCACCAAGCTCCGCGACAGCCCGCTCGAGGGCCACGTCGAAGTGATCGCGTCGGTCGCCGGCGAGTCCGAGAAGCGCCTGCTTCCGGAGTTCCGTCTCTAGCGGCTGAGGCTAGACGCCGGCGCCCGAGGCGCCGCGGCCCTCGCCGGCGGCGAACCTCGCGGCTCCGCCTACTCCCACCGCCACCGAGGCGGCGCCGAGCTTCCCCTCGTGGGCGAGACCCTCGTCGAGCGTCATGCCCGCCCCCTCCAGCGCCGCGCGGCGATCGGAGAGCATCGTCTCCTGCGGGAACGCCGCCAGGCCCTCGGCCATCTCCAGTGCGCGGTCGAGATGCGCTCCCGGGGCGACCACCTCGTTGACGAGGCCCCACGAGTGCGCCTCGGCGGCCTCGAGCACACGCCCGGTGAGGATCATCTCCAGCGCGCGGCCCATCCCGACGATGCGCGGCAGCCGCTGGGTGCCGCCGTCGATCAGCGGCACGCCGAAACGCCGCTCCGTGAAGCCCAGGCGCGCCGTCTCGGCGGCGATGCGCAGGTCGCACCACAGCGCGAGCTCCAGCCCTCCGGCCAGGCACCAGCCGGAGATCGCGGCGATCGTCGGCTTCGATGCGGCGAGGCGGGTGAATCCGAGCGGCCCGTCGTCGAAGCGCTTGGCCCACTCGATCGCGTCGGGGCCGTCGACGCCGGCCTCGGCGATCGCCTTCAGGTCGGCGCCGGCGCAGAAGGCAAGGTCGTCGCCGCCCGCGATCACCAAGACCCGGGCCTCGTCGTCGGCTTCGAAGCTGTGGAACCCCTCGGTGAGGCCGGCGGCGGTCTCGGCGTCGACTGCGTTGCGGCGCTCGGGCCGGGTGATGCGAAGGAGCGCGGCGGAGCCGCGGCGCTCGTAGGCGACCTTGGCTGACTCCGAAGGCGGCAACGTCGTTCCTGATTACCTTGCGGTCGGCTTCGCCGACCTTACATGCTGCTTTCGGAGCTAAAGCTCCTCATCTCAGTCCACCGGACGGTGGACCCGCTCGAGATCGGCCTGCAGGCGCTCCTTGCGGCTCTCGAGCCGGATCTGGATGAGCGAGCCGAAGACGACGACCAGCACGAAGAAGATCAGCACGCCGAAGGCCCAGTAGGTGACCTTCTTGTCGTCGGCCGGCCCGCCGGTCCCCACGCCGTCGGCGGCAAGCGCGAACGGCGAGGACACGAGAAGCGCCGTGACGGCCATTGTCAGGGCGCCGGCCAGGCGGCTGAGGCGTCGCTTGCTCACGGCGGGGGACTCTACTACCCGCGGCGAGGCCGCTGCTAGGCTGACCGCGGCAGTTAGGCGACCCTAACGCGACTTTCTGAAATGTCCTTTGCGGAAACCGTCCTACTCGGCGCCCTGGCGGGCAGCACCATCTTCCTCGGCCTGCCGATCGCCCGCATGCGCGTGCTCGGCGAGCGCCAGCGGGTGGCGCTGGCGATGCTCTCCGTGGGCATCCTCGTATTCCTCCTGGTCGACGTCCTCAGCCACGGGTTCGCGATCTCCGAGGACGCGGTCAGCGCGTATCACGACGGCACCGGCAGCTTCGGCCGCGCCGCGCTGCTGGCGCTGCTCTTCACGGGCGGCTTTGCGGTTGGGAGCGCGGGCCTGGGCCTGATCGAGAGCCGCCTCCGCCAGTCGGCGCCGGGCCACCCCCGCATCGCCGGCGCCGCCGTCGACACCATGTCGATGCGCGAGGCCGAGAACCTGGCGGCCGAGCAGGAGCGCGTCGCCCGCGAACGGGCGCTGCGGACGGCGCTGATCGTCGCCGGCGCCATCGGGATCCACAACTTCGCGGAGGGTCTCGCGATCGGCGTCTCGGCCAGCACCGGCGAGATCGGCCTGGCGACTGTCCTGATCATCGGCTTCGCACTCCACAACTCCACCGAGGGCTTCGGGATCGTCGGTCCGCTGGGCAACGTGCAGCCGTCGTGGCGGTGGATCCTGGCCGCGGGCCTGATCGCCGGCGGTCCCACCTTCCTTGGCTCGATCGTGGGCTACGAGCTGAACAGCTACACGCTGGAGCTGGTCTTCTACGCCATCGCGGGCGGGGCGATCCTCTACGTGATCGGGGAGATCTGGCACGGGATGCGCCGCTTCGGCCATCGCGAGCTCGGCCTGGCGATGCTGGCCCTGGGCTTCACGGCCGGCGTCCTCACCGACCTGGTCGTCGCCTACGGCGGCGGCTGAGCCAGGTTTAAGGAAATTTTCAGGCTGACCGCCGGGCGCGGACGCTACCCTGCCGCGCACGGGGGCCGAATCCGCCCGCGCCTGCCATGACCAAGCGCCGAAACCTCATCGTTCCCGCCGTCGTGCTCGGCGTCATCCTCCTCGTCGTCGCGGTGATCTACTGGGTGAACACGGCCGACTCGCTGCCGTCGTTCTTCCCCGGGCACGAGGCGGGGTCGAACGATCACCACGTCAAGCACGGGATCGCCGCCCTGGTCGTGGCGATCGGCTGCTTCATCTTCGCCTGGTTCCAGTCGGGTCCCCCGACGCCGAACCGTCCCGCTTAGTGCATCCCATCTCCTACTTCCAGGCGATCGTCCTCGGCATCATCCAGGGGATCGCCGAGCCGTTCCCGATCTCGAGCCTGGGGCACGCCGTGGTCCTCCCGAGCCTCTTCGGCTGGGACATCCACCAGAACGACGACTTCTTCCTGGCCTTCCTGGTCGCCACCCACCTGGCGACGGCGATCGTCCTGTTCTTCTTCTTCCTGGACGACTGGAAGAAGATCTTCAAGGGCATGGGCCGATCGCTGCAGGAACGTGTGATCGCCGAGGACAACACCTACGCGAAGCTCGGCTGGCTGCTCGTGGTCGGCACGATTCCCGCCGGGCTCCTCGGCCTGCTGCTCGAGCACCCCCTGCGCACCCTGTTCGCCTCGGCGCAGACCGCCGCGGCGTTTCTGATCGTGAACGGCATCCTCCTGCTGGCCTTCGAGCGACTGCGAAAGCGCGCGCCCGCGCCCGACGACTACCTGGGCGACTCCGACGCTCGCATTTCGAAGCTCTCGTGGCGGCAGGCGATCGGAGTCGGGACCGCCCAGGCGGCCGCCCTGGTGCCGGGCATCTCGCGCTCGGGCATCACCATGGGCGGGGGCCTGCTGTTCGGCCTGTCCAACGAGGACGCCGCCCGCTATTCGTTCCTGCTCGCCACCCCGATCATCGGCGCTGCGGCGGTGCTGAAGATTCCCGACCTGTTCGGCTCGGCGGGCGACGGCGTTCGCGGTCAGGCGCTGGTCGCCGCGATCTTCGCCGGCGCGAGCACCTTCTTCGCCGTCAAGTTCCTGCTGAAGTTCTTCGAGACGAACCGGCTGACCCCGTTCGGCATCTACTGCATCGCCGCCGGCATCACGCTGTCGGTGATCTTCGCCTTCTAGCTACAGCTCGACGCCGACGATCGCCAGGCGCCGGTTGAGCGCCTGAAGCGCGAAGCCCGCCAGCGCGCCGTCCTCCAGGCCCAGCACGTCCCACGCGCCCTCCGAGGGCGGCGATACCGACTCGGCGACCACCGGCAGCAGGCCGAGCAGGCGGTCGCGGATCACGCCCGCCATGGCCGGGTCGGCGCGAACCGCCTCGCGCAGGAACCAGGTGCCGTAGGCGATGTGGCGCTGCTCGTCGGCGGCGATCCGCGAATAGCCATCCACGAAGCCCGGCATCAGCCCGCGCTCGCGCAGGAAGTCGAGGGTGAAGTGCGAGGCGGTGAGCCCGAGGGTGCCCTCGAGGATCATGTGGTAGATCGTCACGAAGTCGACCTTGGCCCCGCGGTCGCGCGGGTCGGCGACCAGCCGGGAGTGGGCGTCGACGAGCGCCACGTCGAAGAGCTGGTGGAAGGCGCCGCCCAGCGATTCGCGCGAGCGGGTGACGTGCCCGGCGATCGCGGCGGGGTCGGCGATGACCCCGCTCTGAAAGCGCGCGTAGAACTGCATGTGGCGGACCTCGTCGACCAGCTGGGTCGACAGATATGACCCCTCCTCCTCGTCGTCCTGGGCGAGCACCAGGCCGCAGAACTGGGTGGAGATCCGCTCCTCGGCGACCATCAGCGAGCTGAGCACGAAGTACAGGAGCGCTCGCTCGCCCTCCTCGAGCTCCGCCCAGCTGGAGGGATCATGGGAGAGGTCGATGTCGGCGGCCGCCCAATGGGCGTGCTCCCAATCCAGGTAGAGCGCCTGGGGGTCCTTCAGCGCCACGGTGTTCATGCGCCGGCTCGGCTCGCGCGGATGATCGCCGAGGAGGCGTGCGAGTGGACCCGGTGGGTCTCACGGATCTCGATCGACTCGAACCCCGCTGCCGCCAGCTCGCGGCGGAAGTCGCCGGCGGTGAGGGCGCCCGCAATGCATCCGGTCCACTCGCGCATGTCGGCGCGGGTCTCGTCGTCCATGTCCAGATCGGCGACGATGTCGCTGATCGCCAGCCTGCCCCCGGGGCGGAGGACCCGCGCTGCCTCGCGAAAGACCGCGGGCTTGTCGCCCGAGAGGTTGACCACGCAGTTCGAGATCACCACGTCGACCGATTCGTCCGCCAGCGGGACCGCCTCGATCGTTCCCTTCAGGAACTCGGCGTTGTCCAGGCCGGCCTGGTCGCGGCTGGCGCGCGCGAGCTCGAGCATCTCGTCGGTCATGTCGACGCCGTAGGCCTTCCCCGAGGGCCCTACGCGCCGAGCCGAGAGCAGCACGTCGATGCCGCCGCCCGAGCCCAGGTCGAGGACGGTCTCGCCCGCGGCCAGGTCGGCGATCGCAGTCGGGTTCCCGCAGCCGAGAGAGACCGACTTCGCGCTCTCGGGCAGCGACTCGCGCTCCGTGTCGGAGTAGACGCCGGGCCCGAAGGAGGCCTCGGACTCCGAGCCGCTCCCGCACCCACAGCTCGACCCTTCATCGCTGCAGCAGCCGGCCTCGCCGCTGCCGGCTTCGCGCGCGGCGCGGGCGTATCGCTGCCTCACGACCTCGCGGATCTCGTCGGCGTCCATCAACTGCTCAGCCATCGGCTCAGCTCCTTCAGCGCATCGGGTTCGACGTAGTAGTAGGCCCAGAGGCCCCGCCGCTCGGAGCCCACGATCCCCGCGTCGCGAAGGACCTTGAGGTGGTGGGAGACCGTCGGCTGGGAGAGGTCGAAGAGGGGGACGAGCTCGCACACGCACACCTGTCCCGCGTGGCGGCGCAGGACGTCGACGAGCTGCATGCGCACCGGGTCCCCCAGCGCCTTCGCGACGACGGCGGTCCGCTCGGCCTGCTCGCGGGCGATCTCGGGGTAGACGACGGGCTCGCAGCAGGGCTCTCCCGCGGGGCGCTTGTGCTTAGGGGAGAGCTCGAGATCGATGCTCATCTATTTGAACATATCAATTCAATCGACTAGCGTTGATCGAATGCTGTCGAAGGAGGTAGTCGGTGAAGCTTCAACTCGATCCCGGGACGCGCGCCCACGTCGATGCCGGAATCGCGAGCCTCAAGAAGGAGTTCGCGGGAGTCTTCTCCCCTGAGACGGTCGATCGCTGGGCCGATGACTCGCTGCAGCGGCTTTCGGGAGCGCGGATCCATGACTACATCCCGCTGTTTGTGCACCGCTTCGCCCGCGAGCGCCTCCGGGCCCTGGCCCAGTCCGAGGGTAATCTGACGAAGGAGGTGCCCGAGGTCCTCTTCGTCTGCGTCAAGAATGCTGGTCGCAGCCAGATGGCCGCGGGTCTCCTCAACAAGCTCGCCGACGGCAGGCTGCACGTTCGCTCGGCGGGCTCTGATCCGGCCGACGAGCTCAACCCCGCCGTGGTGGCGGCGATGGGTGAGGTCGGAGTCGACGTGAGCGAGGAGTTTCCGAAGCCGCTGACCGACGAGGTCGTCAGAGCGGCCGACGCCGTGATCACGATGGGCTGCGGCGATGCGTGTCCCATCTATCCCGGCAAGCGGTATGAGGACTGGGACCTGGATGACCCGGCGGACAAGGACATCGAGACCGTGCGGGAGATCCGCGATGGCATCGAACAGCACGTCCGCAAGCTGCTGAGCGAGCTGCTTCCGGATGGCTGAGCCTGCGGACGGCGGCGAAGCCACGCCCGGTCCCGGTTCGGCCGCGCCGGTCCGACGGCTGTCTGGCCTCGATCGCCTCCTGCCACTGTGGATCGCACTTGCCATGGCGGGCGGGCTGGCGCTGGGTTCGCTCGTGCCCGGCATCAACGATGGCCTCGACGCACTCAAGGTCGGAACGGTCAGCCTGCCGATTGCGCTCGGCCTGCTGCTGATGATGTATCCGGTCCTGACCAAGGTCCGCTACGAGGAGCTCGCCCGGGCCCGCGGCGATGGCCGGCTGTTCGGCGTTTCCCTGTTCCTGTCGTGGGTCGTCGGCCCCGCCCTGATGTTCGCGCTCGCCTGGATCTTCCTCGCCAACGAGCCGGCGTATCGGACCGGAGTGATCGTCGTCGGCCTGGCGCGCTGCATCGCCATGGTGCTTGTCTGGAACGACCTCGCCGATGGCGATCGCGATCGCGCGGCCATCCTCGTCGTCTTCAACGCGATCTTCCAGGTCGTCGCCTACGCGCTCCTCGGCTGGTTCTACCTCAACGCGCTGCCTAACCTGCTCGGCCTCGACACCCAGGGCTTCGAGGTCTCGATCTGGGAAGTGGCCCGCACGGTGCTGATCTTCCTCGGCATCCCGCTCACCGCCGGATACCTCACTCGCCGCTGGGGGCTCCGCACGCATGGGCGTGAGTGGTTCGAGTCGACCTTCATCCCGCGGATCGCTCCGATCACCCTCTACGGCCTGCTGTTCACGATCGTGCTGCTGTTCGCGATCCAGGGCGATCACATCACCTCCGAACCGTTGACCGTCGCCCGCATCGCCCTGCCGCTGCTCGTCTACTTCGTCGTCATGTGGTCCCTCGGGTTCGGAATCGGGCGGGTGATGAGGCTCGGTTACCCGCGGACCGCGACCCTGGCGTTCACCGTCGCCTCGAATGACTTCGAGCTGGCGATCGCCGTCGCGGTCGGCGTCTGGGGCGCCAGCTCCGGCCAGGCGCTGGCCGGCGTCGTCGGCCCGCTGATCGAGGTCCCGGTACTCGTGACCCTGGTCTACGTCGCGCTCTGGTTGCGCCCGCGGTGGTGGAGTGCCGAGCGCGTGCCCCCCGTCCCCTCGCCGGTAGAGTCGATCGCCCGGTGAGCACGCGGGTCGGGATCAACGGCTTCGGTCGCATGGGCCGCCTGGCCCTGCGCGCCGGGTGGGAGAGCCCGGGTCTCGAATTCGTCCACATCAACGAGCTCGGAGCCGACGCCGGCATTTCCGCACACCTGCTCACCTTCGATTCGATACACGGCCGGTGGTCGGAGGATGTCGCGGGGGAGGGCGACGTTCTGAACGTCCAGGGCGCCGAGATCGGGTACAGCCGCTGCGGCGAGCCGGGCGAAGTTCCCTGGGGCGATCACGGCGCCGACGTCGTCATTGAGTGCACGGGGAAGTTCAAGACCCCCGACGCCCTCGAGGCGTACTTCCGACAGGGGGTCCAGAAGGTGATCGTCGCGGCCCCGGTCAAAGCCTCCGCCCTGAACGTCGTGGTCGGCGTCAACGACCACCTCTACGACCCCGAGCGCGATCGGATCCTGACCGCCGCCTCGTGCACCACCAATTGCCTCGCCCCGGTGGTGAAGGTGATCCACGAGGGGATTGGCATCCATCACGGTCAGATCACCACCCTCCACGACATGACGAACACCCAGAACGTCGTCGACGCTCCGCACAAGGATCCCCGGCGCGCCCGGGCGGCAAGCGTGTCGCTGATCCCCACCACGACCGGCTCGGCCACCGCCATCGGGATGATCTTTCCCGAGCTGGACGGAAGGCTCGACGGCTTGGCGGTTCGGGTGCCACTTCTGAACGCCTCGCTGACCGACTGTGTGTTCGAGGTTTCCAGGCCGACGACGGTCGCCGAGGTCAACGGCCTCCTGAAGGCTGCCGCCGACGGCGGGCTGGCCGGGATCCTGGGCTTCGAGGAACGTCCGCTCGTGTCGGTGGACTTCAGGGACGACCCGCGCTCGGGCGTGGTCGACGGCCCATCCACCATGGTCACCGACGAAACCCAGGTGAAGATCCTGGCCTGGTACGACAACGAGTGGGGCTACGCCAACCGCCTCGTCGAGCTGGCGCAGAACGTTGGCGCGCAGCTCCCGGCCCCGAGGCCCGGGAAGAGCGGTGACTAGCGCCCCGGTTGCGACGGCCGACGCTGCGGAGGTCCGGGCGAGGGACCTCCGCAACTACGTGCTGGTCACCGGCGCGTACTGGACCGACACGCTGGTCGACGGGGCCATCCGGACGCTCGTCCTCTTCTACTTCGACCAGCTCGGCTACACCCCGCTGCAGGTCGCCTCGCTCTTCGTCTTCTACGAGATCGCCGGGATCGTCACCAATCTCGTCGGCGGCTGGCTGGCAGCGCGCCTGGGTCTCAAGGTCACCCTGTTCATGGGGCTCGCGATCCAGGTCACGGCGCTCTGCATGCTCGGGTTCGCCCCCCCGTCGCTGCTCGTCGTTCCCTACGTAATGGTCTCTCAGGCGCTCTCGGGAGTCGCGAAGGACCTCAACAAGATGAGCTCCAAGAGCGCGGTCAAGCTGGTCGTCCCGGACGGCGACCAGTCATCGCTCTACCGCTGGGTCGCCATCCTCACGGGGTCCAAGAACGCGCTGAAGGGCATCGGCTTCTTCCTTGGCGGCGTTCTGCTGACGCTGTTCGGCTTCAGCGCCGCGGTGCTGTCGCTTGCCGGGCTGGTGCTGATCGCGCTGATCGTCACGACCACCTCCATACGCGGCCACCTCGGCCGCCCCGACCGGGCGGCGAAGTTCAAGCACATGTTCTCCAACAACTCCGCGGTCAACGTCCTGGCGGCCGCGCGCATCTTCCTGTTCGCCGCGAGGGACGTTTGGTTCGTCGTCGGCCTGCCCTTCTTCCTGACCTCGCAACTGGGCTGGAGCTTCTGGGTCGTCGGCACGGTGCTGGCGCTGTGGGTGATCGGCTACGGAGCGGTCCAGGCCGCCGCGCCGCGGTTCGTCCGCCGCCGTCGCAGCCTGGACGACCCCGCCGCATCGCGCGAGCCGGATGGGCGGATGGCCGTTTGGCTTGCGCTCGGCGTCGCCATGTGGCCCGCCGCCATGGCGATTGCCCTGAGCGCGGGCGCGGCGCCCGGCGTCGCGATCATCGTGGCCCTGGTTCCCTTCGGAGCGACCTTCGCGATGAATTCGGCCGTTCACTCGTTCTTGATCCTCGCCTACGCGGACAGCGAGAAGGTCGCGATGAACGTCGGCTTCTACTACATGGCCAACGCCATCGGCCGCCTCGGCGGAACCGTGCTCTCCGGGCTTCTCTATCAGTGGCACGGCCTCAACGCCTGCCTGTGGGTATCGAGCGCCTTCCTCGTCGTGGCCGGTGCGCTCTCGCTGCTCCTGCCGAGCTCCGCCCACCGGGCCGGCGGCGCCAGTCCCGTCACCCAGCCGGTGTAGCCAGTCACCGCGGCCCGGGCCGCGGTGACTGGCGCTCCAAAAGAAAGCGCGCGGCCCGTGGCAGGGTGGAACCGCGCGCGCACGAGAGAGAGGGTCTCGTTGGAAGCGAGTGTGGCGAGACCGCCTGAAGGCGCGGTGAAGATCCCGATAAGGCGGTCGAAATACTCGCAAAGCGCGAAAAACGCCCCACCTCGGCGCACGCGCCTGTGAAAACCCTGTGAACACGCACGTTCGCGCCCATCCATCCCGCTACCATCGAACGCGAAGCGGCGTCCGAATCGGCCCCGCTCTGCCATGACAGTCTCGCCAGCGAAACCGCGGCTCGCCGTCATCGACACGGACTCGGGCTTCCTGAAGGTGCTGACCCGCCGCCTGGACGCGGCCGGGTGGGAGTACCGCGTCTTCTCTGGCCCCGTGCCGGCCGACGAGCTCGTGGCCATGAAGCTGAGCGCGCTGCTGCTGGACCTCCGCGTCGTTGAGCCGATCGGCTGGGAGTTCCTCGAGCGTGTGGCCACCATGCTTCCCGAGCTCGGGCTCGTGGTCATCACCCAGGACGCGACCGTGGCCCAGCGCGTGCGCGGCCTGCGCATGGGGGCCGACGACTGGATCGCCAAGCCCGCGCACCCCGAGGAGGTGATCGCGCGCTTGGAGGCGGTCGCACGCCGCCGACGGCGTGGCGAGCCCCGCGGCGACGCGGGCCCGCTCGACGGCCGGCGAGCTGGAGATCAGGCCCGACCAGTTCGAGGCCTTTGCCGCCGGCAAGGCGGTCGGGCTCACGCGCCGCGAGTACGAGCTGCTGTCCGTGCTCGCCGATGCGGGCGGGAGGGTGCTAGAGCGCGACGACATCTACCAGCGCGTCTGGGGCTACTCCATGGCTCACGGCGACCGCTCGGTCGACGTCTTCGTCCGCAAGCTGCGCGCGAAGCTTCACCAGCACTCCCCCGGCTGGGAGTACATCCACACCCACTTCGGAGTCGGCTACAGGTTCGAGGCCGACCCGGGCCGCGCCGAGGATGCGCCCTCGGGTCCCGGCGAGGCCGAGATCGCCGACGCCGCCGTCGAGGCGGCCGAGCCGTCCTCGATCAGCGCCTCCACCTGAGCCGCGGGCTCGGGTGCGAAGCGATATCCCACCCGCGAATGGGTGTGGATATAGCTGCGGTCCGGAAGGGCCGTCGCAAGCGCGGCTCGCAGACGCGCGATCGCCGCGTCGACCGCGCGCGGGGTAACGCTCTCTTCGTCGTCCCAGACCCGCTCCAGGAGCTCCTCGCGGGTGACGACGCGATCCGGCTCGTTGGCCAGCGCCGCCAGCAGTCCGAGCTCGCGCAGCTTCAACCGCAGGAGCGCGCCGTCGGCCGTGGCGATGTAGTCCGCGGGCCGCACTTCGAGCCGCCCATCCGAGTAGGCGGGCAGGGCATCCTTCGCCCCTAGCCCTCGCTGATGCCTCATGGGAAGCGAGGGTTTCAGCGCGCGGCGCCCGCGACGTTACGTTTCCGTAAAAGCCGTGTCACAACTTCGTGACATCCGCCTGTTCACGACTTGTTCACAAGTCGGCTACGGCTCGATAACAAGTGGCCTCACCACCCCTGGGACGCTCCGGGCGTCGGCCTTGCTCTGGCCGGCAAAGGCATCAAGCCTGGAATCGATCTAAGGAGACTTCGTGAAGAAGCATCGCCCCTTTGCGGCGGCCGTCGTGGCCGGCGCCCTGGCCCTCACAGTGGCCGCCTGCGGCTCGTCATCGAGCAGCACCAGCAGCAGCACGAGCTCGAGCAGCGGCTCCAGCTCCAGCCCGCTCGTCGGCGCCGGCAGCACGTTCGTCGCTCCGCTGATGTCCAAGTGGACGGCCGGGTACGCCTCCGATTCCGGCAACACGGTGACCTACGGGTCCATCGGTTCCGGCGGCGGCATCGACCAGATCACCTCGCGGACGGTCGATTTCGGCGCTTCCGACGCGCCGCTGTCGTCCGACCAGGCGAAGGCGTGCGACGGCTGTATCCAGATTCCCTGGTCTCTCGGTGCGGTGGTGCCCGCCTACAACGTCAAGGGCGCCCCGAACAACATCAAGCTGACCGACCAGGCGCTGGCCGACATCTACCTGGGCAACGTCACGACCTGGAACGACCCGGAGATCGCAAAGGCCAATCCCGGCGTCAGCCTGCCGTCGACGAAGATCACCCCGGTCTATCGCTCCGATGGCTCCGGCGACACCTACGCGTTCACGGACTTCCTGTCGAACGTGAGTTCCGATTTCAAGTCGAAGGTCGGAACGTCTACGCAGGTTCAGTTCCCGACGGGCACTGGCGCCGAAGGCAGCGACGGCGTCTCCGCGGCAGTGGCCGCGCACGACGGCGCGATCGGCTACTTGCCGATGGCGTACGTGCTCTCCAACGACCTCAGCTACGCGCTCGTGCAGAACGCCGCGGGCAACTACCCGAAGGCATCGGTGGACAGCATCAACGCGGCCGCGGCGACGGTGAAGTCCGTGCCTGAGGGTGGCGTCTCGATCGTCAACCCGCCGGCCTCGGCCAAGGACGCGTGGCCGGACGCGACGTTCACGTACGTGATCGTCCCGGCCAGCTCGCCCAAGGCCAGCGACCTGCAGAAGTTCATCACCTACGCCATCGGCGCCGGCCAGTCCTACGCCGACGGCCTCAACTACGGCACGCTGCCGAAGCAGGTCGTCAGCGACGACAAGGCGCTGATCGCCAAGATCGGCGGCTAGAACCGCATGTGGACCAGCGGGCACCCGGAGACGAATAACCTCCGGGTGCCCGCTTCCACGACCACGACAGGTTCATAGGAACCAAGGCAGGCGCAAGGCATGTCCACTCCGCAGGCCCAAGCATTGGGAGGGCCCTCGAGCTTTCTCATCCCCCGGCGGATGAGGGATCGGCTGGGCGACCCCGTCCTCAAGTGGCTTTCGGCGCTTGCCGCCATCGCCTCGGTTGCGCTCATCGGCGCCATCATCTACGAGGTAATCCACGAGGCGCAGCCGGCGATCAGCGCGTTCGGGGTCAGCTTCGTCGGGCACGAGGTCTGGAACCCGGTGACCAACCAGTTCGGCGCCGCGAGCCTGATCTACGGGACCGTCATGACGTCGGCGATTGCGCTGCTCATCGCAGGGCCGCTTTCGATCGCGATCGCGATCTTTCTAACCGAGCTCTCCCCCCGCCGCCTGCGGCGGCCCGTGGCCACCCTGGTCGACCTTCTGGCAGCCATTCCCTCGGTGATCCTCGGGCTCTGGGGCATCATCGTTCTCGGCCCGGTTATGAACGACACCATCGAGCCCGCGCTCAATAGCGTCCTCGGCTGGATCCCACTTTTCAGCGGCGATGCCTCCCCCGCGGGACTCCTGCCCGCGGCGGTCATTCTCACGATCATGGCCGTGCCGATCGTCACCTCGGTCACCCGCGAGGTCATGGAGACGGTTCCGACCGAGCTCAAGGAGGGCGCATACGCCCTCGGTGCCACGCGTTGGGAAATGGTCCGAAGAGTGGTGCTTCCGGTCTGTCGTCCCGGAATCGTGGGCGCCATGATCCTCGGCCTCGGCAGGGCCATTGGCGAGGCGATCGCGGTCACCCAGGTGGTGGGTGGAGCGCTCGGCATCCACGCGTCGCTGTTCGCTCCCGGCGACACGCTGGCGGCCCGGATCGCCGCTCAGTACCGCGGCGCGGCGACCGCGCTGCAAACGAGCTCCCTGGTTTACCTCGCGGCGATCCTGCTCGTCTTCGCGCTCCTCGTCAACGTCGCCGCGCGCCTGATCGTGCAGCGAATGACCCTGAAGGGAACGTAGATGGAAGCGGCATCGCTACAGCCGGCCAACCCGTTCTCAGGCGACCCGTCGCTGCGCCGGCGCCATCGAACCAACCGGATCGTCGAAGTGGCATCCACGATCGCCGCTCTCCTGGCGGTCGCGGTGCTGGCAATCGTCATCGGCTCGGTGGCGGTGCACGGACTCTCCGCGATCAACCTCGACTTCCTGACCAAGTCCGGCGCCGGCCAGGTGTTCGGCGGCGCCGGGGCTGGAATCGCGAACTCCATCGTGGGTACCGCAATGCTCATCGCGATCGCCAGCGTGATCGCAATACCGGCCGGCCTGCTGGTCGCCATCTACACCAGCGAGTTCGCCGGCCCGCGCGTGAACTACGTAGTGCGCTTCGGCCTCGACATCCTCAACGGCGTGCCGACGATCGTGACCGGCATCTTCGTCTTCGGACTCCTTGTGGACGGCGGGCAGCAGAGCGCCAAGGCCGGCGGCATCGCGCTCGCCATCATCATGCTGCCGATCGTTGCCCGGACCGCGCAGGAGATCCTTGCGCTGGTCCCAGGGGCACTCAAGGAAGGCGCCTACGCCCTGGGCATCGCCAGGTGGCGGGTGGTACTGAGAATCGTCCTCCCGACCGCCTTTGGCGGCCTGCTCACGGGATCCCTGCTCGGCGTCGCCCGCGTCGCCGGAGAAACGGCACCACTGCTCTTCGTCTGCTCGATCGCACCCGCAACCGTCAGCACCGACATCAGCCAATCCGTGGCCTCGATACCGGTGACCATCTTCACCCTTTCCGAGCAACCCTATCCCGAGTCTCACGCACAGGCCTGGGGCGCCGCGCTGATCCTGATCCTCTTCGTCCTTCTCCTCAATGTGGTTGCGCGCGCATTCCACGCGCGCTCGCTGAGACGTCTGAAGGGATGACCTCGTCGAAGCAACATGCCAGCTGTTCAAAGGAGCCCTACGATGAACCCCCCAGAGAGCACCACTGATCTGCCGATGACCGAGCCTTCGCGACAGGACACCGATCTCACAAGCGGGGCGGCCGGCGCGGGGTTCCGGGCGCCGTCGCCGGCGGGCGGGACGACATCGTCTCCTCGCCGCGCTGCCGAAGCCGGACCGATACGCCGCGTCGAGCTTCAGGACCTCAACGCCTACTACGGCGACAACCACGCGGTGCGCGACGTGAACCTCACGTTCGAGCCCGAGAGGGTGACCGCGATCATCGGCCCCTCCGGGTGCGGCAAGTCGACGATGGTGCGCTGCGTCAATCGCATGCACGAGGAGATTCTCTCCGCCCGGGCCGAGGGGAAGGTGACGCTCGACGGGTTCGACCTCTACGCCTCGGGCGTCGACGTCGTCTCCGTGCGGCGGGTCGTGGGCATGGTCTTCCAGAAACCGAACCCGTTCCCGACGATGTCGATCTTCGACAACGTCGCCGCCGGGCTCAAGCTCGCCGGGATGCGCAAGGGGCTGGACGGCAAGGTGGAGGAGGCCCTGGTGGGAGCCGGCCTCTGGGACGAGGTCAAGGACCGGCTGTCGAAGCCCGGAGTGAGCCTGTCCGGAGGCCAACAGCAGCGCCTGTGCATCGCCCGGGCGCTGGCGGTCGACCCGGAAGTGCTGCTCATGGACGAGCCTTGCTCAGCGCTCGACCCCGTCGCCACGCTCCGCATCGAGGAGCTGATCGCGCAGCTCAAGGATCGGGTGACGATCGCGATCGTCACCCACAACATGCAGCAGGCGGCGCGCGTTGCCGACACCACGGCGTTCCTGCTCAGCGGGGACCTGGTGGAGGTCGCGCCGACCGACAAGATCTTCACCAACCCCGACGACGAGCGGACAGAGCAGTACGTCAGCGGGAAGTTCGGCTGATGGAGGGCCAGACCCGAGTCGAGTACCGCGAGGCGCTGGACGCGCTCGAGCAGAAGGGCCTGGACGGGCTGAACCTCGTCATCACCGCACTCGACCGCGCGGTTGAGGCGGTGCAGAACTCCGACGTCGAGCTCGCCGCGATCGTCGTGGCCAACGACGACGAGATCGACGGCCGCTACCTGGAGGTGCACCAGGCGATCCTCACGCTGCTGGCGACCCAGGCCCCGGTGGCCACCGACCTGCGCCAGATCGCCGCCCTGCTGCACGTGATGAAGAACATCGAGCGCATGGGCGATCAGTGCGTGAACATCGCGAAGATGATCCCGCTGACGGGTCACAACCCACCGACCGACGACCGCATGGTCGAGAACATCATGACCATGGGCAAGCAGGTCCGGTCGCTGATCATTCAGGCCAGGCGGGCCTTCCTCGAGCGCGACGTCGAGCTGGCCCGTGACCTGGTGCGACAGGACGACGTCGTCGACAGCCTCAACAAGGAATGCTTCCGCCTTGCGCTCGAGGTGGGGGACGACGCGGATCGCCGCGAGTGGGCCATGACGATGATGCTCGTCTCGCGTGCCATCGAGCGCATCGGCGACAACGCCGTCGACGTCGGCGAACAGGTCGCCTTCATCGTGACCGGGCTCTTCCGCGAGTTCGAGGACGCCTCCCACCCCGGCAACGGGGTAATCGAGCCGGGCTGATTCAGCCCGCGATGGCCTCGGCCGCCGTGCGCCGCAGCTCGGTCGGGCGCGGGCGGTAGGGCGGATGCGCCTCGATGACGACGGGCGCGTCGTGCCCGGCGATCGCCGGGCGAAGCTCGTGCCAGGGCAGGGTTCCCCGCCCCGGTGGGAGATGCAGGTCGAGGCGCAGCGGGTCCACGCCCGCGGCACGCCGATGCCTGCCGTCGCGCGCGCCGTAGTTGTCGTGGGCGTGGAAGAGGATCGCGAGGTCGAGCACGGGCTCGACGAACTGCGCGAGAGACGTGTGGCGGCGCTCGGCGACGATGTGGGCGTGGCCGACGTCGATGCAGACGCCGACAGCGTCGGAGCTGGCCCGCAGCACGGCGCCGCGCAGGCTCAGCGGGTTGGCCGAGATCGCCTCCTGCCCGGGGTAGAGCGGCGCGAGGTTCTCGAGGGCGATCAGCACGCCAAGCTCCTCGGCTCGCACCGCGAGGCGCCGCAGGGCCTCGGCCTCGCGGCTCAGCTCGGATTCTGCGCCCGCCTCGTCGGGCACACCGAGGGCGTGGTAGACGACGATTGCCGCGCCGGCGAGCCCTGCGTACTCGAGCAGGCCCGCGAACGCGGGGGCTCCTCCCGGCCTGCCGACGCGAAGCCCCGAGGGCGCGTGGATCACCGCGCGCAGGCCGGTGGGGAGGAGGGCTTCGCCGAGCGCATTGGCGTGGACGCCGCGGTGGTGGCGGTCCGCGAGGACCGAGGCGGGAGGGGCGTCGACTTGCACCCAGTCGAACCCCGCTGCCTCGTAGGACTTCAGCAGGGGCGCGGAGGGCCACCATTCGTGCGGAACGGTGACGCCGAAGCGGCCGGCGAGCGGATCGGATTGCGTTCCCGCCGCCGGCTCGGCGAGGGCCCCCTGCCCGTGTGGCGCATTCGTAACCGCCATCGCAGCCAGGCTAGGAGCGGACTCACGGGGCGGGGTGAACGATGCGTCAACGACCTGTGAATTCCGCGTTATCCGGGGATTTTGCGAGGCGCCCTCATCCGTCGGGTCTGCGATCATCGATCGGGATGCTCTGCGCAGCCATCGACATCGGGTCGAACACGACTCGCGTGCTCGTTGCCGAGCCAAACGAGGGCCAGCTCCGCAAGGTGATGGAGCAGCGGGCATACACCCGCATCGGCAAGGCAACCACGCACGACGGCGCGATCGACGAGGAGAAGATCGACGAGGTTGCAGAGGTGGTCACGACCCAGGTGCGGCTCGCGGAGGAGATCGGCGCGGAGGCGATGCGCATCGTTGCCACCGCGGCCATCCGCGAGGCGACGAACCGCGACGACGTGATCGCGCGCATCGCGTCGGAGTGCGAGCGTCCCGTCGAGGTCCTCTCCGACCAGGACGAGGGCCGCCTGGCGTTCATCGGCGCCACGAAGACGCTCGGCCACCCGGTCGATGGAACCGTCGGCGTCGTCGACGTGGGCGGCGGCTCCAGCGAGATCGTGCTCGGCACGGTCAGCGAGGGCGCGCGCGAGGTCCGCTCGTTCAAGATCGGCTCGGGGTCGCTGTGCGAGGACTTCCTGAAGAACGACCCGCCGGCCGCCTCCGAGATCCGGGCGCTGCGCGACCACATCTCCGACTTCTTCGACGGCGTCGAGCTGGACAAGCCCGATCAGGCCGTCGCGGTGGGTGGCAGCGCCACGTCGCTGCGCACACTGGTGGGATCGGTCCTGGAGTACGAGACGCTCGAGCGTGCGGTGCGCGTGCTCGCCGGCGACTCGGTCGCCGAGGTGGCGAAGAAGTTCGAGCTCGACCCGACACGGGTGCGGATCCTCCCCAGCGGCGTGCTGCTCCTCGAGAAGCTCTCCGAGCTGCTGGGCCAGCCGCTTCAGATCGGCAAGGGCGGGCTGCGCGAGGGGATCATCCTCGACCTGCTCAACAACGGCGCCACCAACGGCGCCGCCAGCGCCCTCGCCGCCTGAGCCAAACCATCTAGCCTGAGGGCATGGCAAAGGCACGGCCCATCGAGGGGCTGGATCCCGATGGCCCCTACGCCGAAGCCGCGGCGCAAATCGTCTCCGTGCGGGCCGCCGAGGTCTCCGAGCACACCGACCGCGTGCTCGACACCGGCGACATCGAGGGCGTCCACGACATGCGCGTCGCGACCCGCAGGCTGCGGGCCGCGTTGGAGATCTTCGAGCCCTGCTTTCCGGCAACGGACTTCCGCGGCGTCCTTCGGGACGTGAAGGACCTGGCCGACGCCCTCGGCGAGCGCCGCGATCGCGACGTGACCATCGTCGCTCTGGAGGGGTTCGCCGAGCGCGTGACCACGGCCGACCAACCGGGCATCGAAAGCCTCGTGGCCGAGATCCGATCCGAGCAGGCAGGCGCCAACGAGTCGCTGGCTCCGGTGGTCGAGCCCGAGCGCATCGACGCGCTCGAGCGCAGGATCGGCGAGCTGGTCGCCGCGGCGGAGCGCGGATGAAGGCCAGGCGCGTCAAGAACCTCGACCCGGGCACCTCGCTCGGCGAGAACGCGGCGCGGATCGTGCGCGTGCGGCTGCGGGAGCTCACCTCGTTCGCGCCCAAGGCGGTGCGGCCCGAGAACGCGCGCGAGCAGCACGACATGCGAATCGCCGCGAAGCGACTGCGTTACATCCTCGAGGTCACCGACGTGTGCTTCGGCCCCGCGGCGTCGAAGGCCCGGCGCCGGGCGCGCGATCTTCAGGACATCATCGGCGAGCTCCACGACTGCGATGAGATGTTGCCCCGGGTGGAGAGCCACATTCGCAAGCTGCGCGAGGATGACCTCGCGGCGGTGAGGGGCTGGGCCGCCGGAGCGCCGGACCTCGACCCGGGACTCGCGGCGAAGACGCCGAACCGAGCGAACTACCGCGGCCTGCAGGTCCTCGCCGTCTATTTCGAGGCACGCCGGGCGGTGCTGCACGACCGCCTGCTGGAGTTCTGGACCGCGCAGGAGCGGGACGGCACCTGGGACCGCCTCGACCGCGAGGCAAAGGCCGTCCTGGCGGGCGAACAGGTGGCCGGCGCGGAGGCGGAAGCGTGAGGGCCCGCAGGCGAGTCCCGCCGGTCGTAGCGGGGGCGGTCGCGATCCTTGCCTCGGGCGGCGCCCTGGCCTTCGCGGGGGGCGGCGCGGGCGCGCCCGGCGCGGGCGACCCGTTCTTCCCGAACGCCGGCAACGGCGGCTACGAGGTCGATCACTACGGCCTTCGCATCTCCTATCGCCCCGGCGACCGGCATCTCGCCGGCGTCGAGACTCTCGCCGCGACAGCGACGCAGGGCCTCACCAGCTTCGACCTCGACCTTCGCGGCCTCAACGTTCATTCGGTGACGGTCGGCGGCCGCCACGCGTCCTTCACCCGCAGCGGACAGGAGCTCGTGATCACGCCCCACGCGGCCATCGACGACGGCGATCGCTTCAGGGTCGAGCTCCACTACTCCGGCAAGCCGCAGACCATCACCGACCCCGACGGCTCGCCCGACGGATGGATCCCCACCGACGACGGCGCCTGGGTCGCGTCGGAGCCGCAGGGCTCGCCCAGCTGGTACGCGGCAAACGACCATCCCACCGACAAGGCCGCCTTCGACATCGCCATCACCGTCCCGCGGGGCCTGACAGGAGTCTCCAACGGCCGCCTCGCCCGGTCGTTCGTCCATCACGGCAAGCACACCTTCGTCTGGCACGAGTCGGCGCCCATGGCCACGTACCTGGCGACGGCGACGATCGGGAAGTTCGAGGTGCGCCGCTCGCACTTCGACGGGCTGCGCTCCTACGTCGCCGTCGACCCGAGCCTGCACGGCTCGTTCAAGACCCTTCGCAAGATCCCGCAGATCGTGCGCTTCTTCGGCCACAAGTTCGGCCCCTACCCGTTTCGGGATGTGGGCGGGATCGCCGACCCCTCTCCCGCGGGCTACTCGCTGGAGACGCAGACGCGGCCGCTGTTTGCGGGCTCCGTCGACATCGTCACCCTCGCCCACGAGCTGGCCCACCAGTGGTTCGGCGACTCGGTGAGCCTCGAGCGCTGGAAGGAGATCTGGCTGAACGAGGGCTTCGCGACCTTCGCCGAGTGGCTGTGGATCGCCCACTCCACGGGCACGAGCCTGCATTCGCAGTTCGAGACCGCCTACTCGGTTCCGGACTCCAACGACGCCTACTGGAACCCGCCTGCGGGCAACCCCTCGGGTCCAGCAGAGATCTTCGACGGGACGATCTACGAGCGTGGTGGAATGACCCTGGAAGCTCTGCGGGAGAAGATCGGCAGCCATGACTTCTTCAAGATCCTCCGCCGCTGGACCAGCGCCCATCGCCACGCCAACGGCACCACGGCGGAGTTCGAGAATCTGGCCGAGACCGTGAGCGGCCACGACCTCAGCCAGTTCTTCTCGATCTGGCTCGATCAGGCGGGCAAGCCCGCGCCCGGCAGCTGGTAGTTCACAGAGCCGCCGACGCCCGGGGACTAGCATTGCCCGGATGGAATTCTCCAGTCCCGAGGCCCTGACCGACAGCCCCGAGGGCGGAGTCGCAAGCGCCAACGGCACAGCGCCCGAGCCGGTGGACCTCGAGGACGCCTCCCTCTACTTCGATCGCGAGCTCTCCTGGCTCGATTTCAACGACCGCGTGCTCCAGCTCGCCGAGGACCCGGCGACGCCGCTGCTCGAACGTGTGAAGTTCTGCGCGATCTGGGAGACCAACCTCGACGAGTTCTTCATGGTCCGCTTGCCCGCGCTGTACGACCAGGTCGCGGCGGGCTGGAAGGGCGGCGACGGCAGGAGCCCCCGCGAGACGATCGACCGCGTGGCCTCGACGGTGCGCCGCCAGCGCGACCGCCTGTCGCGTTGCCTCACCGGCGAAATAATCCCGGCGCTCGCCGAGCACGACATCACCTTCGTTGACGTCGACGCCGCCGAGGGCCAGGAGCGGCGCCGGCTGGACGAGATGTTCGAGCGGCGGATCTTCGCCGCGCTGACGCCCCTCCTGGTCGGGCTGGGTCGGCCGTTCCCGTACATGTCCAATCTCTCGCTCAGCCTCGCGGTGGTCCTTCGCGACCCGGATCAGGGAACCGAGGCGCTCGCGCGGGTGAAGGTTCCGAAGGAGCTCCTCGGACGCTTTCTCACCATCGAGAGCGACGGCGGCGGGGTGGCCTTCGTAGCCCTCGAGGACCTGATCGCTGCGAACCTCGGCACCCTCTTTCCCGGCATGGACGTCATCGACCATTCGTTCTTCCGCGTGACCCGTGACACCGACTACGACGTCTCCGACGAGGCTGACGATGTGCTCGAGGCGATTCAGGAGGAGCTTCGCCGTCGCCGTTTCGGCGAGGTCGTGCGACTCGAGGTGGCTGCCGGGATGAGCGAGCGTCTGCGCAAGGCGCTGGTCGAGGCGATGCGGCTGGAGGAGGCACAGGTCTTCGAGACCAGCGGCCTGCTGGACCTGGGCGACCTCTGGGACGTGGTCGGCGTGAACCGCCACGCCGACCTACGCGATCCTCCGCATTCCGGCGTCACCAAGCCCCGCCTCCAGGGCGAGAACGGCGGTGACGCCGACATCTTCTCGGCGATGCGCGAGGGCGACCTCCTCGTCCACCACCCGTACGACTCGTTCACCACGTCGGTCGAGCGCTTTGTTCGCCAGGCGGTGGACGACCCCGACGTCATCGCAATCAAGCAGACCGTCTACCGAACCAGCGCCGACTCGCCGCTGGTGCCCGCGCTGATCGAGGCCGCCGAGCGCGGCAAGCAGGCCGTGTGCATGGTGGAGCTGAAGGCGCGCTTCGACGAGCAGGCGAACATCCGCTGGGCGAAGAAGCTGGAGGAGGCGGGCGTGCACGTCGTATACGGCATCCCCTCCCTGAAGACGCACGTCAAGTGCATCCTCGTCGCGCGGCGGGAGGGCGACGGCGTGCGCCACTACGCGCACATCGGCACCGGCAACTACAACCCGAAGACGGCGCGGATCTACACAGACCTGGGGATCTTCACCTGCAACCCGGAGATCGGCGCCGACATCGGCGAGATGTTCAACTACCTGACCGGCTACGCGCGCCCGCAGCGCTATCGCAAGGTCCTCGTCGCTCCGGTGAACCTCCACAAGGGGATCATGGATCAGATCGACCGGACCATCGCTTCGCACTCGCCCGAGCGTCCCGCTCGCATCCGGATGAAGATGAACTCCCTGCTGGACGCTTCGTCGATCCGGGCGCTGTACCGGGCCTCGCAGGCGGGCCTCCGCGTCGAACTGAACGTGCGCGGCATCTGCGCCCTGCGCCCCGGAGTGCCTGGCGTCTCCGAGAACATCACCGTGCGCTCGGTGGTGGGGCGCTTTCTCGAGCACTCCCGCATCTACAGCTTCGAGCGGCCGGGCGAGGAGCCGACCGTCCTGATCGGATCCGCCGACCTGATGCCGCGCAACCTCTACAACCGGGTCGAGCTCATCATTCCCGTCGAGGACCCGAGGATTCGAACCGAGATCAGCGACGTGCTCGAGCTCAGCCTCGCCGACGAGACGAACACCTGGACCCTGGACTCCGACGGCGAGTGGACGCGGCTGCCAGTGCCACCCGAAGGCGGCTTCAGCGTCCAGCGCGAGCTCGCCGAGCGCGCTCAGGCGCGAGCCTCGGAGATCATCTAGACGCCGCGGGGGAACGTACGATCGGTAGAGGTGGGCAGTCCCACGACTTCACGCACGCGGATGACGCGCGGATGCCATCGCTGGACCGCGCCCGCAGAGACTCGCCCGTACCACCAGGTACGGGCTTCGCTCTTCGCCCGCGCCCAGCTTGGTCCCCCGCGCCCCCGCGCACACGAGGCCGTGGCACTGACCACCTGATGGCCGAGCGAAGGGTCATCGCCCACCTCGACATGGACGCGTTCTACGTCTCGGTCGAGCTGCGCCGGCGCCCAGAGCTGCGCGGCAAGCCGCTGATCATCGCCTGGGACGGGCCGCGCTCCGTCGTCACGACCGCCTCGTACGAGGCGCGCAAGTTCGGCGTCGGCTCGGCCATGCCGGCGGCCCGGGCGCGCCGCCTCTGCCCGCAGGGCATCTTCCTGGCTCCCGACATGTCCCACTACCGCGACGTTTCCCGGCAGGCGATGGCCCTCGTGGCCGAGCTGGAGGTCCCCACCGAGCAGGTCTCGCTCGACGAGCTCTACCTCGACCTCAGCGGCGTCGACTATCCCGTCGCGACGATGACCGGGCTGGTTCGCCGCATCCGCGAGGAGGTCTCCCTCGACGCGTCGGTGGGCATGGGGCCCAACAAGCTGGTGGCCAAGGTCGCCTCCGACGCCGAGAAGCCTCGCGGCTTCGTTTTGCTCTCCAGCGAGCAGGCCGTGGAGCGCTTTGCCGCCGAGAGCCCTCGGCTGATCCCCGGCATCGGCCCGAAGACCGCCGAGCGGCTGCGCGAGCTCGGGGTGCAAACGCTTGCCGCGCTGCGCGAGCGCTCGCTCGACGAGCTGCAGGCCCGCTTCGGCCACAGCCACGGGCAGAGCCTGCACGACCGCGCGCGGTTCCTCGACTCCGGCCGGGTCACCGAGGAGCGGGCGCGCAAGTCGCAATCGGTGGAGAGCACCTTTCCCACCGACCTCGCCGACCCCGAGGAGCTGCGCGGCGTCATCCGCGGTCAGGCGGAGCGCCTCGCGGAGTCCATTCAGCGCAAGGGCCTCGCCGGCCGCACGATCGGCATCAAGGTGCGCCTCGACGACTTCCAGACGCTCACGCGCGCCCGCACGATCGCCGACTACACCTCGGACGCCTCGGTGATCGCCGCCACGGCGCTCGAGCTGCTCGCCGAGAACCCGCCGCCACGCCCCGTGCGTCTGCTCGGGGTGAGGATCGCCTCGTTCCCCGATGAGGAGCGCCGCCGGCCTGACGCCGCCCCGGGCGCGCTGTCCCTTCTGGACGCCGCCTAGGCCGGGCAGCAGCCGGGAAGGATCGTCAGGCCCGGGTGTGGTTGACCACCTCGACGTTGTGCCCATCCGGATCGAGCACGAACGCGCCGTAGTAGCCGGGGTGGTAGACGGCGCGCTCGCCCGGCGCGCCGTTGTCCTCGTAGCCCGCCGCGAGGGCTGCGGCGTGGAATGCGCGCACCGCGGCGTCCTCGCGCGCGCCGAACGCGAGGTGGACGTGCTCCGTGAGAGGCCGCTCGTCGCGAACGAGCGAGAAGCTGAAGTCCGCGCCGGACAGCTGCACGCGGCCGGGCTCGTCGTGCGTCAGGCGCAGCCCGGCGTGCGGCGCGATCTCCGTGTAGAAGCGCCGGGAGGCCTGCGGGTCGCGGACGCGGATCCAAAGGTGGTCGACCCGGCCGTCGGGCACGGCGTTCTCGCGGTCGCCGTGGACCGCCTCGACGCTGTTGCCGTCGGGGTCGAGCAGGAACCCGCCGTAGTAGGTCGAGCTGTACTGCGTGCGCGGCCCCGGCGCGCCGTCGTCGCGGTACCCCGCGTCGACGCCCGCCCGCCAAAACGCATCGACCTGTTCGCGGTCGCGGGCGCGGAAGCCGACATGCAGCCCACGGGTCACCGGGTGCTCGCGATCCGTCGGCCCGATGGCCCAGTCCTCCCACTCGACCAGGTCGGAGTCCGCATGGCTCGTCTCGATGCCCAGGACACTGAGGACGGTGCGGTAGAAGCGCTCGGAGGCCGCGAGGTCCGAGACCGCGATGCCGACGTGGTCGAACACCCGGCCGAGGCTACCGTGCCCTCGTCAGTCGCCCTTGCGGCTGTTGAGCCAGCTGACCTTCTCGGGATCGGCATGGTCGAAGAAGAGCGTCCCGCCCGTGCCGAGGTCGGCGATCCACGCCAGCTCGTCTTCCGTGAGCTCGAAGTCGAAGACGTCGATGTTCTCGCGCACGCGCTCGGCCCGGAAGGACTTCGGGATCAGGACGATGTCGCGCTGGATCAGCCAGAGGCCACTTGTCGCTGAGGGCGCGTCCACCCGCACAGGTCGCCGTAGGATTCCCACCGTGTCGTTCACGCACAGGAACCTCAAGGAGGACCTGGAGGATGTCGGGTCGAACTTCGACGGCCCGCCGGACCTGGAGTTCCGCCTGGCGACCGACGCTCTCGAGCTCGAGCAATCCGGCCTCAGCTACCAGCGCGTCCCTCCCGGCTATCGCTTCCCCTACGGCCACACGCACGAAAGGCAGGAGGAGGTCTACGTGGTCGTGCGCGGGAGCGGGCGGATGAAGCTCGACGACGAGATCGTCGAGCTCTCCGAATGGGACGCGGTGCGGGTGCCGCCCGGTACGTGGCGCGGTTACGAAGCCGGGCCGCAGGGTCTCGAGATCCTCGTCATCGGCGCGCCCAGTCTCGGCGATGCCCGGCGCGAGGATGTCGAGGGCGAGCGCGACTGGTGGGCCGACTGACGCGTTCCCTCGGCGCCGGCGCTTGGGGGTTAAGCTCGGCGGTCTCGGGCCACGAGGGCACGGGCGCACCAAGGAGGGACAGATGCGGCGAGGGCGGACGGCGGCGGGGTCGTCCGTGGCTACGTCGACGGGAAGAAGCTGGGCAAGGCGGTCGACACGGCGGGCGATGAGTCGCTCGGCGCCGACAAGTTCCTCAACTTCCTCATCGATGATTCCGGCTCCGAGCAGAGCGGCGGCAAGATCGCCCGCCTGCGGATCTGGGACACCGCCCTATCGGGCAAGCGGATCAAGCACCTGGGCCGCTGAGGGCGACGACAAGCTCGCGGATGGCGCCGGGGTAGCGGTAGGCGATGCCGCCGTGCTTGCCGTCGAAGATCTCGAGCGTGTGCTGCACGCCCAGCTTGTCCAGCTCGGACGCGAACGCCTTCGCTCCCAGCTCCAGGAACCACTCGTCCGAGCGGCCGCCATCGAGGTGGATGCGGCGCATCGAGGCGAGCGCGTCACCGTGGGAGGACGCCATGCGAACCGGGTCGAGCTCGAGCCAGCGCTCCCAGACGTCATCGACCAGGCGGCCGGTCTGGACGTCGAAGGGCAGCAGCGCCTTGCCCGGGTGGTCGGGGTCGGGCGTGTAGGCCGCCGCGTAGCCGTACACGGAAAGGGGCGCGCCGTGGCGGCCGTAGTCGAAGGCCCGGATCGAGGGCAGCTCCTCGAGGAAGCGCTCCATCGACCCGCCGTAGTGGTCGCGCAGTATCCGCACCGTCTCGCCGAAGTCGTGCACGTAGGCCAGCTCGAAGAGGGCGTCGCCGGCGTGGGAGGCCAGGGCGCGGAAGACGTCGGGGCGCATCATCGAGACCACCATCGCGCCGTAGCCGCCTGACGACTTGCCCGCGATGCCGCGCTTCTCGGCAGCCGCCGCCGTGGGGTAGCGCTCGTCGATGAACGGCACCACCTCGTCGCATAGGTAGGACATGTAGGGGCCCGTCGACGTCGAGTCGAGGAACTGCGAGCCGCCGTACGCGGTCCAGGCGTCGACGAACACCACCACGGCGTCGGGGCACTCGCCGCTCGCGAACATCGCGTCGATGCGGTCGACGACCGACGGCTCGAACGGCTCGCGGCGAACCCACGCCGGGATACGCCCGAAGTAGCCCTGGATCACGTAGATGCTCGGCAGCTCGCCCTCGGTCCCGGCCTCCACGCCGGGCGGGCGATACACGTAGAGCGGGCGAATTGGTGAGTCGCCCAGCGGGTTGCCGGCCAGGAGCTCCGACTCGACGACCAGCTCGTCGAGCGAGCCGCGAAGGTGCCGGCCCCAGGGTGCTGGAAGCGGCTCTGAGGACTCGCGAAGCGCCATGGCTCGATGCTACCCGGGGCTCACGTCCGCCAGCACGGCCATGGCGGCGTTGCGCCCGTTCAGGCCGATGACGCTGCCGCCCGGATGCGTGGCGGCGCCGCAGAGGTAGAGGCCGTCGGCGCCCGTGCGGGACGAGAAGCGGCGGTCCCACATCTGGCTCGGAAAGCACTCGCCCTGGAAGATCTGGCCGCCCGTGAGGCCGATGCGCTCCTCGATGTCGGCGGGCAGCAGCACCTCGACCTCGCGCACGAGCGAGCCGAACCCGGGTGCGTGCTCCTCCGCCAGGGCCAGGACCTCGCGGGCGGCGCGCTCGCGCATCGCGGCGCGCTCTCCCTCTTCCTCGACGTAGGGCGCGTACTGGCAGAAGGCGCTCATGAGATGGGTGCCCGCGGGGGCCGCGGCGGGGTCGGCGGCCGTCTGGCAGTACATCTCGGCATAGCCGAGGGCGAGCTCGCCGCGCTCGCAGGCCTCGAACGCGGCCTGCGATGAGTCGATGCCGCCGCCCAGGTTCACCGTGCCTGCAGCGGGCCAGCGCCCATCGCCGTCGGCAGCGCTCCAGCGGGGCAGCTCGTCGAGCACGGCGTTCAGCTTGAACACGGGGCTACGCACCTGCCACTCCTCCAGCCGCCGTTCCAGCTCCGGAGGGATTCCCTGTCCGGCGAGCAGGCGCAGCGCGACCTTCGGGTCGGCGTTGCACACCACCACGGGCGCGCGGATCGCCGTGCCATCGACAAGCTCGACGCCCGTCCCGGGCTCGATCGCGGCGACGGGCGCGTCGCAGGCGATGACGGCGCCGGCGTCCATGGCGGCTTGCGCGATCGCCAGGCTCACCGCGCCCATCCCGCCGCCGACGTAGGCCCACGAACCCTGATGGCCGTCGACCACGCCCATGTGGTGCATCAGGTGGATCGCAGCCGTGCCCGGGGTCTTCGGTCCCCCGTAGGCCGCGATCAGGCCCTGGCTGGAGAGGGCGTCCTTCAGCCGCTGATCGGTCAGGTGCTCGTCCAGCACCTCCGCGATGGAGGCACGGAAGACGATGTCGATCAGCTCGCGCTCGCCGCCCAGCATCCCCTCGATCTCCTCGCGTGTGGGTGAGTCGCCCACCCAGGCGTCGCGCTCACCCCCGCGCAGGAGGTCGGTGATGCGGTGAAAGACGCCGTTGTATTCGGCGAATCCCTGAATGTCGGCCTCGCTAACGCCGATGTCGCGCAGGCCGGCGGCGGTGCGCGCCGGGTCGAGCCACTGGACCAGCGCGGTGCCGTCGGCCAGCGGGATGTACAGCTCGGGGTCGGCGACGGTCGCCCTGTACCCGCGGCGGCGAAGCTCGAGCTCGTCGATGACGAGCGGGTCGAGCAGGCCGACGAGGTAGGCGCAGGGGCTGATGGCGATCGCCGGGTCGCCGAAGGGCTGCTCGAGGGTGCAGGCGCCGCCGATCCGCTCGCGGCGCTCGAGCACCAGCACCCGCTTGCCGGCCTTCGCGAGGTAGGCGGCAGCCGCCAGGCCGTTGTGCCCGGCGCCCACCACGATCGCGTCCCAGCTCTCTCGCGCGAGCTCGGCAGCCGGGCGCGGCGTGCCCAGCACGAGCGCCTCGGCAATCGCGCCCGGCGCGGCCTCTCCTATCTTGTCGTCCATCGCCATCTCAGCCCCACCGACAAGTGTTACCGAGCGGTCGGCAACGGAGCTTGCCGCCGCCATCCGCGAGCGCGAGACGACCTCGCGCGAGGTCGTCGAGGCGCACATCGAGGTCGTGCGCCGCGCGGACCTGAACGCGGTCGTCGCCGAGCGCTTCGAGGCGGCCAGGCAGGAGGCCGACGCCGCCGACGCCCGCATCCAGGCGGGGGAGGAGGACCTGCCGCCGCTGCTCGGCGTGCCCTGCACGATCAAGGAGTCGATCCCCGTGGAGGGGATGCCCAATACGGCGGGGCTGGTGAGCCGCGGCTCGCGCCTCGCTGACGGCACCGCGCCCGCGGCGCGGCGGCTGCTCGACGCCGGCCCGGTCCTGCTGGGCGTCACCAACCTGTCCGAGCTGACCATGTGGATCGAGTCGGAGAACCGGTTGTACGGGCGCACCCACAACGCCTACGACCGCCGGCGCACCGCCGGGGGCTCGTCGGGCGGCGAGGGGGCCGCGATCGGCTCGGGCGGATCGCCGATCGGCCTCGGGACCGACTTCGCGGGCTCCATCCGCCTGCCGGCCTTCTTCAACGGCGTCTTCGGTCACAAGCCGAGCTCCGGGATCGTGCCGATGACGGGCCACTTCCCGGGGACCCAGGGCGAGGCGATGCGGATGGCCGTGATGGGCCCCCTCGCCCGCCGCGCGGAGGACCTGATGCCCGTGCTGAAGCTCATCGCCGGGCCCGACGGGGTCGACCCGCTCGTCACGGAAGAGCCCGAGCTTGGCGAACCGGGGGAGGTCGAGATCAAGGGGCTGCGCGTCGTGATGACCGAGGGCACCTCATACCTGCCTGCGCGCCGGGAGGTGCGGGAGGCGCGCGAGCGCGCGGCCGCCGCCCTTGCCGCGTCCGGCGCCGAGGTCATCCGCACGCCGCTGCGCTCGCTGCGCCGCGCGACCGAGCTGTTCCTGGCGGCCGCGCAGTCCGGCGCCGGTGTCTCGCTTTCGGAGATGCTGGTGGCCGAGGGCAGCGCCCCGGTAACGGTGCGCTCCGCCCTTCGCCGCGGGGGCCCGCACACGCGCGCGACCCGGCTGACGCTCGCTGCCGAGTACGCGGGCAGGTTCATGCCCGACGGCCGCACCAGGCGCTCGCTGGCTGCGGCCGAGGCGCTGGAGCGTGAGCTGGAGGGCGTGATCGGCGACGGGGTTCTGCTGCATCCACCGCACCACCGCGTCGCTCCCCGGCACGGCAGGACGATCGGGCGCCCCTGGGTCCTCGCCCCGACCGCGATCTTCAACCTGCTCGGGCTTCCCGCCACCGCGGTGCCGCTGGGGATCGGCAGGCGCGGCCTGCCCGTGGGCGTCCAGGTGGCCGCCGGACGGGGGCGCGACCACGTCTCGATCGCCGTGGCGATGGAGCTGGAGCGCCGGTTCGGCGGCTGGGTGCCGCCCGGGCGGGCGGTGACCGTGCGCTCTTGACCTTCCCGATCGCAACCCACGACGCCCACGGCTGGTGGCTGGCGCAGGCCGGCCCCGTCGAGCCGCTGCCCCCACTGGAAGGCGAGCTCGAGGCCGACGTCGCCATCGTCGGCGGCGGGTTCACCGGGATGTGGGCCGCCTGGCTGATCCACGAGATGTCACCGGACACCCGCGTGACGATCGTCGAGGGGGACATCTGCGGCGAGGGCCCGAGCGGTCGCAACGGCGGGTTCGTCAACGAGCTGTGGTTCAGCCTGCCCACGATGATCCGCCGCTTCGGCGACGAGGCGGCGATCGCGGTCGCACGCGCCTCGCGCGAGGCGGTGGGGGAGGTGGGCCGCTGGTGCGAGGCCAACGGCGTCGACGCGTGGTACCGGCGCGGCGGCTACATGGAGGTCTCGACCACCCCGCTTCACGACGGCCGCTGGGAGGAGGCCGCGGCAGCGTGCAGGCGCCTCGGCGAGCCGGCCGCCTGCCGGCCGCTGACGCCGGGTCAGGTGGCCGAGCGCTGCGCCTCGCCCATCTTCCGCGCCGGCGCCTACTTCCCGACGGCCGCCACGGTGAATCCCGCGCTGCTCACCCGCGGGCTGCGACGCGCGCTGATCGACGCCGGGGTGACGATCTTCGAGGGCTCGCGCGTGCGCGGCGTCTCGCAGGGCCCTGGTGGGGTGGAGGTGCGCGCCGGTTCGGGCTCGGTGCGCGCGCCGAAGGCTGTTCTTGCCGCCGGCTATGGGCTGGTCGGGTTCCATGGGCTGCGCCACCTGCTGACGCTCACCTCCAGCCACATGCTCATCACCGAACCGGTCCCCGACGTGGTGGAGGAGCTCGGCTGGACCGGGGGAGAGTGCATCACCGACTGCCGGGCGATGATCGACTACTTCCGCACCACCCCCGACGGCCGTATCGCCTTCGGGTGGGGCGGCGGCCACACGGTGCTGGGCGCGCACGTACGCCGCCGCGCCGAGATCGATCCGTCACTGGCCCAGCAGGTCGCCTCGCACCTGCTGCGATTCTTCCCCCAGCTCGAGGGCCGGCGCATCGAGCACGCCTGGGGCGGCCCGATCGACGTCTCACCGACCCACATCCCCGTCGTGGGCACCAGGCCGGGCGGCAACGTCCACTACGCCTTCGGCTACACGGGCAACGGCGTCGGCCCGTCCAGGCTCGCAGCCCGCTGCCTCGCGGCGCTCGCTCTGGGCCGCGACGACGAGTACACGCGCCTTGCGATCGTCGACCCCAAGCCGAAGCGCGTGCCTCCCGAGCCCTTTCGCTGGTTCGGCGGCGAGCTCATCCGCTCGGCGATCCTGCGTAAGGAGGAGGCCGAGGTCTCCGGCAGCCGGGCCGGCCCCTTCACGCGGGCGCTGGCGGGCGTGCCGGAGCGGATCGGCATCCACGTCGGCCGCTGAAGGGGGTCAGACCCCTTTAGATGCAAAAACGACACAAAGGACACAAAGGGGTCAGACCCCTTTAGGTACAGATCCGTCACAAAGGGGTCAGGCACCTTTGTGACGAGAGTGAAACTAAAGGGGTCTGACCCCATTACCAGCGGGAGGTGACGACCTTCTTGCGCGTGTAGATCTCGATCGGGTCGGTGCCGTTGGCGTGCAGGTCGCCGTCGATCGAGCCCTTCCAGCCTGCGAAGGGAAACCAGGCGACGGGGGCGGCGACGCCGACGTTGACGCCGATCATCCCCGCCTCGACGCGCGTGCGGTACTCACGCGCCGCCGAGCCCGAGGTGGTGAACACCGAGCCCGCGTTGCCGTAGCGCGAGCCGTTGACGAACTCCAGCGCCTCGTCCATGTCGGCGGCGCGCACGACCGTCAGCAGCGGTCCGAAGAGCTCCTCGCGGGCGACCTCCGACTCGAGGTCGCCGGTCTCGACGATCGTCGGCCCCAGCATGGTCCCGGCGGGCCCCGGGTCGCAACCGCGCCCATCGAGCACCAGGCCGGCTCCCTCATCGATCGCCCGTGCGGTCGCGCCCGCGACCCGCTCCCGAGCCTCAGGAGCTATCAGCGGGCACACGTCGGTGCTCTCGTCGAGCCCCGGGCCGACCTTGAGCTTCCCGGCAGCCTCCGTGATCGCGGCGAGCACCTCGTCCTGGCGCTCGCGCTCGCCGACCAGGACGGCCACCGAGATGGCCAGGCAGCGCTGGCCGGCCGCCCCGAACGCCGAGGACATGAGCGCCGGCACGGTGACGCCGAGGTCGGCGTCGGGCATGACCACCGCCGAGTTCTTCGCTCCGCCCAGAGCCTGGTGGCGGCGGCCCACAGCCGCCGAGCGCTCGGCGACGATGCGCGCGGTCGATGCCTGGCCGACGAAGCTGACCACGTCGACGCCCCGGTGGTCGAGGATCGCCTCGACGGCCTCGCGCCCGCCGTGGACCAGGTTGCAGAGGCCCACCGGGAAGGCGTCGACCTCGCCGATCAGCCGGAAGATCAGCTCGGACGCGAGCGGGTCGCGCTCCGAGGGCTTGAGGATGAAGGCGTTGCCCGTGGCGAGCGCGAACCCACAGAACCACAGCGGGATCATCGCCGGGAAGTTGAACGGCGTGATCGCGGCGACCACACCCATCGGCTCGCGCGCCATGGCGACGTCGAGCCCCCTGGCGACGCCGTCTAGCGTCTCGCCCTTCATCAGGTGTGGCACCGCGGTGGCGGCCTCGGTCGACTCGATCCCGCGCAGCACCTCGCCGCGGGCGTCGTCGAGGGTCTTGCCCATGTCGGTCGCAACCAGGCGCGCCAGGTCCTCGCGCCGCTCCCACAGCCGGTCGCGAAGCTCCATAACCGCGCGTGCGCGCGCCTGGGGCGAGACCGCGCGCCACTGAGCTTGCGCCGCACGCGCCGCCGCGACGGCCGCATCGACCTCGGCGGCGCCGCTCATCGGGACGAGCGCGGCCACCTCGCCCGTCGCGGGGTCGACGTCGTGAATGGGCTCGCCGCGCGCTGCGGCCAGCCACTCGCCGCCGACGAAGTTCTCCAGCTCGCGCGCCCCGGTGGCGACGGCCATCAGGCCTCCTGGTCCGGCCGCACCGACGCCATGTGCTCCGCCCGGCGCTGCTGGACGACGGTGGCGCCCATCGCCAGCAGGGTGACGCTGAAGAGGATGATCGCGACGCAGTTGACCTCCACCGGGAGCCCGCGCTGGGCGGCGCCGAAGATGAACAGCGGGAACGTCACGGTGGTGCCGCTGTTGAAGTTGGAGACCACGAAGTCGTCGATCGACAGGGCGAACGCCAGCATCGCAGCGGCCGCGATGCCGGGGAGAAGCAGCGGGAACGTCACTTTCCAGAAGGTCGTCAGCGGGGGGGCGCCGAGATCCTGGGCCGCCTCCTCCAGGCTGCGGTCGAAGCCGATCAGCCGCGAGCGCACCACCACCACGACGAAGCTGATGCAGAACATCACGTGGGCGATGAGAAGGGTCGTGAACCCCAGGGTGAGCCCGTAGATGAGGAACATCGAAAGCAGCGAGGCTCCCATGACGACCTCGGGGGTGGCCATCGGGATCACGATCAGGAAGTTCGCCGGGCGCCGGCCGAAGAAGTCGTAGCGCACGAGCGCGAGGGCGATGAGCGTGCCGAGCGCGGTCGAGATCACGGTCGCGAGGACCGCCAGCTTCAGGCTCATAACCAGCGCGTCGTTCAGCTCCGAGATCCCGAAGACGTTGCTCCAGTGCGAGAGCGTGAAGCCGACCCACGTGAAATTGAACTTCCCCGCGGGGTTGTTGAACGAGAACAGAAAGATCACGGCGATCGGGATCAGCAGGTAGGCGATCGCGAGCGCCGCGAAGATGTTCACCGCGTGCTCGCGCAGCCAGCGCCAGGCCCGGGAGCCGGCGGATGGCCTTGCGCCACGCATGCCGATGCTCGCCGCCTCCATCAGGCCGCCACCGCCTCCTCGCCCATGAGCGCCTCGGAGCCGGCGAACTTGATGTAGATGACGACCACGAGCATGATCACCGCCATCAGCACGAAGGACAGGGCGGCGGCCGCCGGGTAGTCGCGATTGGTCAGGTACAGGCCCTGGATCACGTTCCCGATCATGTGGTTGTTGTTGCTGCCGAGGAAGAAGGCGTTGATGTAGTCGCCAACCGCGGGAATGAACGTCAGCAGCGTTCCTGCGATGAGCCCGGGCATGGACAGAGGAAGGGTCACGCGCCGGAAGGCGGTACTCGGCGAGGAATAGAGGTCCTTGGCTGCCTCGATCAGGCTGGGGTCGATCCGCTCCAGGCTCGCATATAGCGGCAGGACCATGAAGGGCAGGAAGTTGTAGGTGATGCCCGCGATCACCGCCGTGGCCGTCTGCAGGAGGCGCCCGGTCTCCGCGAGGACGCCCACCGACTGGAGCGTGCTCACCACGAACCCGTGATCGGAGAGGATCGTCTCCCAGGCGATGGTCCGGATCAGGTAGGTGGTGAAGAACGGCGCGATGACCGCCAGCAGCATTGCGTTCTTCCAGCGCCCCGCCTTGAACGCGATCGCATACGCGAGCGGGTAGCCGATGAGGAGGGCCAGCAGGGTGGCGACGCCCGCGTACTCGAACGACCGCAGGAACGGCGTCTTGTACAGCGACAGCGCGTCGTGGTAGTTGGACCAGTTCCAGTTGAAGTGGAAGCCCGTCTCCAGCGTGCCCGAGTCCAGCGACAGGCGGCCCATGAAGTACATGGGCACGGCGAAGAACAGGATCAGCCACAGGATGCCCGGCCCCAAAAGGAAATAGGGGACGAGCCTTCTGCGGGCTGCGCTCATCGGCGGTGGCGCCCCACGGCTCAGCCGTTGATCACCGCGTTGAACGCCGCCGTGATCTTCTGCTCCTCCGCACCCTGGATCGTCGGTGCGGTGTCACAGGTCTTCGTGTAGCTCGACGTCGGGAAGATCAGCGGGTTCGAGGCCAGCTTCGGGTCGGTCTTCTCGAAGACCTGCTTCACGCCGTTGACCGGGGTGAAGTAGTTGTTGTAGGCCGCGATCTGCGCCTGGTTCTGCGGGTCGTAGACGTAGTTCATCCACGCCTCGGCCGCCGTGGGATTCGGTGCGCCCACGGGGATCTCCATGTTGTCCGACCACAGCATGCAGCCCTCCTTGGGCATCACGAACTTGATGTTCGGATTGTCGGCCTGCAGTTGCACCGCATCGCCGGACCACCCGATCACAGCGCTGACGTCGCCTGCGGTGAGGTCGCGCGTGTAGTCGTTGCCGGTGAAGCGCCGGATCTGGCCGGAGTCGGCCGCACTCTTGATCTTGGCGATCGCGTTCAGCCAGTCCTGCTCGGTGGCGTGGGCGAGGTCCACGCCCATGCACTTCATGACCAGCGGCACGGTGTCGCGCATCTCCGTGAGCATGTCGACCTTGCCCTTGAGCGAGGGGTCGAAGAGATCGCAGATCGACTTGACGTTCGGGGCGAGGTCGGTGTTGACCACGAGGCCCGTCATCCCGCTCTGCCACGGCACCGAGAAGTCGCGGTTGGGGTCGAACCCGGGGTTCTGAAGGGCGGGGACGAGGTTATTCTCGACGTTCGGGATGGCGCTCTTGTCGAGGTTCTGCACGTAGCCGAGCTGATGCATCTTCGCCGCCATCCAGTCGGTGACGACGATGATCGAGCGGCCGCCGGACTGGCCCTTCGCCAGCAGCGGCTGCATCTTGCCGAAGAACTCGGAGTTGTCGTTGACGTCCTCGATGTAGTTCGTGTGGATGCCCGTCGCCTTGTCGAAGTCGGGCACGGACTGCTTGTCGATGTAGAAAGGCCAGTTGGAGATCGTGAGGCTGCCCGAGGGCTTGCCCTTGAGCACGACGGTGCTCGCGGAGCCACTGGTCGAGCCACCCTCGATTCCGCTGCCGCTGCTGCCGCAGGCGGCAAGTGCGACCGCGCTTGCGAGGACTACCAGGGCCAGGATCAGCTTCTTCACTGTCTACCCGCCTTCCCCGGCCGTGGCCGGATCGGATTCGTCGGGCGGCACGGTCGCCGTCCCGTTCGAAGATTCGCGGACCAGATGCACGTGCTCGGGCGCCCAGCTCAGCTTCACCCTCACCCCGGCGCCCGGAAGGCGGGCGCGCTCGGCCTCGTTGGAATTGGGGACGAGCACGGTCATCGGGACGCCGTCCGCCAGCTTCACGACGAGCTGGGTGGCGGTCCCCAGGTAGACCGAGCTCTCGACCATGCCGTCGACCCTGGGCCAGCCGTCGGGCACGGAGGCGCCGTCGGCGTCGAGGTGCAGCTTCTCCGGGCGCACCACTGCATGGCAGCGCGAGCCGCTCGTCATCCCGTCGGTGTTCGTCTGCACCTCGACGCCGCTGTCCAGCCGGACGACGCCGGCGCCGTTGACGCTGCCCGGCATGAGGTTCGAGACCCCGATGAAGCCGGCGACGAAGGTGGTCGCCGGCCGCTCGTAGACGGTCTCCGGGGCGTCGACCTGCTCGACCCTGCCGCGGTTCATCACCGCGATCCGGTCGGACATCGTCAGCGCCTCCTCCTGGTCGTGGGTGACGTAGACGAAGGTGATGCCAACCTCGCGCTGGATGTTCTTCAGCTCGACCTGAAGGCCCTTGCGGAGCTTCAGGTCAAGCGCGCCGAGCGGCTCGTCGAGGAGCAGGACCTTCGGTAGGTTGACCAGCGCCCGTGCCAGCGCGACGCGTTGCTGCTGGCCGCCTGAGAGCTGGTTCGGCTTCCGGTTGACCTCTGCCGCAAGGCCCACCCGCTCGAGCTCGGCCTTCACCCGGCGGTCGATCTCGCCGCCGTCCACGCCTTTGCGCTTGAGCCCGAAGGCCACGTTGTCGCGCACGCTCAGGTGCGGGAAGAGCGCGTAGCTCTGAAAGACCGTGTTGGTGGGGCGCTTGTGCGCAGGCGTTCCCGCGACGTCCTCGCCGTCGATGACGATTCGTCCCGCGGTGGGGATCTCGAAGCCGGCGATCATCCGCAGCGTCGTCGTCTTGCCGCAGCCGCTGGGGCCGAGCAGGGTGAAGAACTCGCCCTCGTCCAGCGCCAGGGTGAGGTCATCTACGGCCCGCGTGACCCCGAACTCCTTGGTCACGTCGTGGAGCTCCACGCAACCCACCGGCGCCGCGCCGCCCTCGCGAGCGTTGCCCCCGGTGGTCACTGCCTCTTTCGCTCCCGATGCTTCGATGGTGAGTCCGATCTCCTTATCGACGCCCGTTCGGCGTCCTCACAGACGAGACTATGTACCAAAGCGACCATTCGTGCAATCGACACGGGTCCAACCTTGGCCTCCCACGTTGGCCGATCCGTACAAACCGGCTAGCTGCCCGAGTACTCCGAGTACGGATACCACCAGTCCTTGCGGGCGATCTCGGTCTCCATGTGGACGTGCTTGGTCTCCTGGAAGGCCTCGAGGCCCTCGCGCCCGAGCTCGCGCCCGAGGCCCGACTGCTTGAACCCCCCGAACGGTCCCGCGTCGTTGTCGGTGAGCGGGTCGTTGATCCAAACCGTGCCGGCCTTGATCTCGCGCATGCACCTGACCGCGGTGGCGAGGTCGCGCGTGTAGACGTTGGCGCCCAGGCCGAATCGCGTGGAGTTCGCGAGCTCGATCGCCTCGTCGAGGCTCGACACCGGAACGATCGGAGCCACCGGGCCGAACGTCTCCTCGCTCAGCAGCGCGGTCTGCGCCGCCGCCCCGGTGACGACGGCCGGCGCGTAGAAGTGCCCCCGCTCCCGGCCGCCCACCGCGCCGCCCACCCGGACCTCGGCGCCCGCGGCCACCGCGGCCTCCACCTGGTCGACGACCTTCTGGCGCTGCGCGGCAGAGACCATCGGGCCGACGTCGGTGGAGGGGTCCATTGGGTCGCCGAGAACCAGCCCGGCCGCCTGCTCGACGAACGCCGAGACGTAGTCGTCGTACACGTCGCGCATCACGTAGAAGCGCTCGGCCGACGTGCACACCTGGCCGGCGTTCAGATAGGCGGCCCAGGCGCCGCCGCGGGCGGCCACGTCGAGCTGCTGCGCGACGTCGGAGCAGACGATGAACGGATCCTTGCCGCCCATCTCCAGGTTCATCCGCGCGACCCGCTCGGCGCAGACGCGGGCGATGGACTTGCCGGTCTCCACCGAGCCCGTGAACGCCACGCAGTCGATTCGCTCGTCGGCGACCAGCGCCGCGCCCACGTCGCCGGCACCGGCCAGCAGGCTCACGGTGCCGCGCGGCAGGTGATCGAGGCACGAGGCGAGCGCGAGGGTGGAGAGCGGGGTCAGCTCCGACGGCTTGCAAACGCAGGGGTTGCCGGCGGCGAGCGCGGGGGCCAGCTTCCAGGCGAGCAACAGCAGCGGGTAGTTCCAGGGGACGATGCAGGCGACGACGCCGACTGGCTCCTTCAGCACCAGGGCGAGCTGGCTCGACTCGATCGGCGGGATCACCCGCCCCGCCGAGTCGCGGCCGATCTCGGCGTAGTAGTCGAAGGCGGCGGCTGTCCAGCCGACCTCGTCGCGGTTCTCGACGAGGGGCTTGCCGCCCTCGCGGGTCATCAGCTCGGCGAGCTCCTCGGTGCGGGCCCGAAGGCGCGACGCGACCTCGTGGAGCATCTCGCCACGCTCCGCCGCGGGGGTACCGGCCCATTCGACTCGGGCCTCCACCGCCCGCGCGAGCGCGGTGTCGAGCTGCTCGCCCGACGCTGCACCGAGGCTGGCCACGGTCGATTCGTCGAATGGGTTCTCGACCTCCAGGGCCACGCCCTCGCCCGCCGCGAGCTCCCCGCCGATCAGGAGGCGCGTTTCGGCCACGTGCGCCGCCTTCAGCCCGGGACGACGAGCACAGGCGCCTTCGAGAGGTGCAGGAGCTTGTACGGGGTCGAGCCGAGGAGGAGGCCCTTGAGCTGGGACTCCCCGCGCGAGCCGACGACGATCATCCTCGCGCCGCGCCGTTCGGCAACGTCGTCCAGCGCGGCGGCCGGCGCGTGGGTTGGCATCTCGACCTCCGCGGTGATCCCGGCCTTGGCGGCGCGTTCGACGCCACGCGCGGTGAGCTTGCGGCCGATCTCCTCCACCGCTTCGCGGTGGGTCGGCACCTCGCCGCCGCCCGCGCCCGCGGGCTCGGCGCCGAAGACCAGGACGATCTTGTCCCCCAGGGACTTGGCCAGCTCGATGGCCGCGTCGAGCGCCCCGTCGGCGCACTCCGATCCGTCGTAGCCGACGACGATGTCTCTCACTCGAAGCCTCCTCGTGAAGCGGTGCTGTTGACGTCGTTCAAGTTACGCCTAGCCGGGATCGCTCATGACCGACGCTTCGCCCTTGACCTCGCCGGTGAGGATGCCCGGGTCGACGACCTCCGTCTTCCGCGCAAAGAAGTACGGATAGGCCACGCCGGCCCACAGCATGACCACCACGCCGAGCAGCAGGGTGCCGATGCCCACCGCGACCGACGTGCCGATTCCAAGGAAGTCACCGGAGTAGTTCTGCGCCGGGTCTTGATAGAAGGTCAAGGCCTTGATGAAGATGCCGGTCAGCATCAGCCCGCCCAGGAACGGGGCGAGCCCCACGAGAATGAAGTTACGGGCGCTCTTGAACAGCTCCTTGCGGTAGTAGATCGCGCAGGCGAAGCCCGTCAGCCCGTAGTAGAAGGCGATCTGGAACCCGAGCCCGGTGATCGAGTCTCCGAGAACGTCCTGGCTGGCGTTGATGATGAACAGGGTCCAGACGAGGGAGACAGCGCCCATCGTCAGGGTCGAGACGTCGGGCGTGAGGTAGCGGGGGTGGATGCGGCCGAAGGCCTTTGGGATGGCTCCGAATCTCGCCATCGACAGCGTCGTTCGCGCAGTTGGCAGGATCGTGGTCTGCGTTGACGCGGAGGCCGAGGTCAGGACCGTGATGATCAGCAGCTTGTCCAGAGGGGAGCCGAACACTTTCCCCCCGAGGGCGCCGAGGACGTCGTTGTGGTGATGCCTCAGGAAGTCCTCGCCGGCAAATGCCTGCGCGGAAGCCGAGACGACGAGGTAAATGGCGACGAGCAGGAATGTGCTCATGACCGCGGCCTTGCCCGGCCCGTTGGCGGAGTCCTCCGACTCCTCGTTTACGCACACGCCTGAGTCCCACCCCCAGTAGATGAAGACGCCGAGCAAAACGCCGTCGATGAGTGGCCCGAGACCGATCGAAAACGGGTTGAACCAGCTGGCTGAGATGTCCACGGAGCCCGGGACGTCTCCGGTGTAGACCTTGACCAGGGCGACGATTGAGAACAGCGCAAGGGTGATGATCTCGATCGTCAGCAGGAAGTACTGGATCCGGGCTGACAGCTCGATGCCGATGTAGCAGATCCACGTCATGACGACGATCCAAAGGGCCGCGACGATCGATACATCGAGCAGGTTCTTGGAGGCGGCATCCAGTCCGAAGAGAAGGAACGAGTAGACGCCGGCGATGTAGGCGAGGGTGGCCATGACGACGATGTCGGCCACCACGATGGCCCAGCCGGTGAGCCAGCCGGACCGCGGTCCCATGGCTCGCGTCACCCACGTGAAGCTCGTTCCGCAGTCCGGGTCGGCCTTGTTCATGTAGTTGTAGCCGGCCGCGATCAGCAGCATTGGGATGAACGAGACCAGCAGCACCGCCGGCGCGGCGAGGCCGACGCCCTCGACCGCCACGATGAACCCAAGAGTGGCCGCGAGGCTGTAGGCCGGCGCCGTCGAGGCGACGCTGATGACGAGGTTCGACAGGTAGCCGATCGCCCCCGACTTCAGGCCCTTCTCGCCGACGCTCGGGCCGCCGGCATCGGCGGGAATGGCAGCGCTCTCCAAGATCCGTCTCCTCTCCTTGGGTGAATCCGCGCCGAACCCTATGTGCCGCGGGGAAGACGCGCAAGCGTCGAATGTCCCAAGCTCTTGGGCGTGCGTTGGACGGTGCGTACAACGATCCTGGTCGTGATTCTTCCGTATTTGGGTTGCTCATGCTGCGTTTTGGCTATACCGTGTTCGTAGCCTTGGAATCTCGCCGACCGTAGGAGGAGCAGCGATGGCGACCAGCGCACCCCCGGCACTCGACAACGCCAAGCTTCAGAAGCACGCCCTGGAGCACCTGTGGATGCACTTCACCCGCATGGGCGGGTTCAGCGCGGAGCACGAGGTGCCGATCATCGCGCGGGCCGAGGGGCCGTACGTGTACGACATCCACGGCAAGCGCTACCTCGACGGCCTCTCCGGGCTGTTCTGCGTGAACGCGGGCCACGGCCGCACCGAGCTCGGCGAGGCGATGGCCCGCCAGGTCGAGGAGCTCGACTTCTTCACGGTCTGGAGCTACGCGCACCCGCGCGCGATCGAGCTCGCCACCAAGATCGCGTCGCTCGCTCCCGGCTACCTCAACCGGGTCTTCTTCACCTCTGGTGGCTCCGAGGCAGTGGAGTCGGCGATCAAGCTCGCCCGGGCCTACCACCAGCACACCGGGAACCCGCGCAAGACCAAGTTCATCACCCGCGAGGTCGCCTACCACGGGACAACGCTGGGCGCGCTCTCCGCCACCGGCATCCCGGCGCTGCGCACCCCGTTCGAGCCCCTGGTTCCGGGCGGGTTCCAGGTGCCCAACACCAACAGCTACCACTGGCCGGACGATCGCGATTCGCTCTGGGCGGCGGACCAGATCGAGGAGAAGATCCTCTACGAGGGCCCCGAGACCGTCGCGGCGGTCATCCTGGAGCCGCTTCAGAACGCCGGCGGATGCATCCCTCCGCAGGAGGGCTACTTCGATCGCGTTCGCGAGATCTGCGACCGCTACGACGTCCTACTCGTCTCCGACGAGGTGATCTGCGCCTGGGGCCGCCTGGGCCATTTCTTCGGCTGCGAGCGCTACGGCTACCAGCCGGACATCGTCACCACGGCGAAGGCGCTCACCTCGGCCTACGTGCCGATGGGGGCGATGATCGTCTCCGACCGCGTCGCGGGCCCGTTCCTGGAGGGCACCGAGTCCTTCGCGCACGGGTTCACGTTCGCCGGCCACCCGGTTGCGGCGGCCGTCGCCCTCGCCAACATCGAGATCTTCGAGCGCGAGGACATCTGCGGCCACGTCCGCGAGAAGGAGGGCGAGTTCCGTTCGATGCTCGAGTCGCTGCGCGACATCCCGATCGTCGGCGACATTCGCGGCGCGGGGTTCTTCCACGCCATCGAGCTCGTCAAGGACCAGGACACCAAGGAGGAGTTCGACGACGACGAGTCCGAGTGGCTCCTGCGTGGCTTCCTGTCCGGCGAGCTCTACAAGCGCGGGCTCATCTGCCGTGCCGACGACCGCGGCGACCCGGTGATACAGCTCTCGCCGACCCTGATCTGCGACACCGAGCAGTTCGAGGAGATCGAGAGCGTGCTGCGGCCGGTCCTCACCGAGGCCGCGGAGCAGCTGGATCACCGCCACCGCGGCAGCCACAAGCTGGGGCCCGGAACCGTCCGCACCTGATCGGGGCGCCCTTGCTCACCCTGGCGAATCTGGTCGGTGAGTGCGGGCTGGAGCTCGCCTGCGGGGTCGAGCACGCCGACCGGCCGATTCGCTGGGTGCACATCTCCGAGCTGGAGGACCCGACGCCGTGGCTGTCGGGCGGCGAGCTGCTGCTGACCACCGGCATCGCGCTCACCGGCGAGGCCGGCCAGGCGCGCTTCGCCACCCGCCTCGCCGAGCACGGCCTGGCTGGGCTGGGGCTCGGCACCGGCCTGACGCACGAGGGGCTGCCGAAGCCCCTGATCGCCGCCTGCGAGGAGGCGGGCCTCCCGCTGTTCGAGGTCCCGTACGAGACGCCGTTCATCGCCATCACCGAGCGGGCGTTCTCGCGGCTCGCCAACGAGCAGTACGACGTGCTGCGCCGCGACGCCCGGGTCCACGAGCAGCTCGAGCGTCAGGTGATCGAGGGCAGGGGCATCGACGAGCTCCTTGCCTCGATCGCGGCGGAGGCCGGGGGCCTGGCGGTTCTCCAGGACTCGGGAGGCCGCACGCTCGCCGCCGCGGCGCGCAAGGGCGAGCCCGACGCGGAGCTGCTGGAGCAGCTGGGCCACGAGGTTGCCGGGCACGCCGCGAGCGCGGCGCTCAGCTCCTTCGAGCCGGGTCTCGGCGGGCAGGAGGGCAGGGCGCTCAGCGTCCCCGTGCCCGGGCACCCCGGCGCCGCGCCCGTCGGCTGGCTGACGGTGGCGAGCGCCCGCGAGCCCCTCGACGACTTCGAGCGGCTCGTGGCGCGCCGCGCGTCCATGATCGTCGCGCTGCAGATGATGCGCGAGCGCGTGGTCCGCGAGACCGAGCGCCGGCTGGCCGGCAACGTCCTTGCCGAGGCACTGCGCGGAAGCCTCGGCGCGGAGGAGATCGCCGGGCGCCTGCGCCCGTTCGGCGTCGGCGAGACCCTCGCGGTGCTGCTCTTCTCCGTCGACGACCCCCACGGCGCGGAGGGAAGCCTCGAGGCCATGCTGGCGGCCGACGGGGTGCCGGCGCTGGTGGCCGCGACCCCGGCCGGAGATCGGGTGCTGCTGTGCGCGGTGATCGACGCCGCGGGGCGCGAGCCGGTCGCCGTCGCCGCCGCGGCGCGCTCCTCGCTGGGCGGCGAGCACGGGGTCCCGGCCGCCGCGAGCCGGCCGTTCCCCGCGCCGGCGGTCCGCCGGGCGTTTCACGAGGCAAGGTGCGCCCTGGAGGCCGTTGCCATCCACAACGGCGAGGCCCCCGAGGTCGCCTCCCACGACGACCTCGGCGCCTACACGCTGCTGCTCTCGCTGCAGGACGACGACGCCCTGCGCGCGTACTCCAGCGGCCTGCTCGACTCGATCGACGGCGTGGAGGGGGAGTACGGGGGCGAGCTGCTGCGCTCGCTCGAGGTCTTCATCGACAACAACGGCAACTGGGAGCGCGCGGCGCGCGCCCTCTATTGCCACCGGCATACGCTCCGCTACAGGATCAGGAAGATCGAGGAGCTGACGGGTCGTGATCTCTCGCGCGCGACCGACCGCATCGAGTTGTGGCTGGCGCTCAGGGCGAGGGAACTGGTGAGATGATCGACACGTCCGCTCAGGCGAGCACGAAGGAGGAGAACACGTGAAGGTTGGTGTCCCGACCGAGGTCAAGGCCGACGAGTACCGGGTTGCGCTGACGCCGATCGGCGCCCGCGAGCTCTCCGAGCACGGGCATGACGTTCTCATCCAGGCGGGCGCCGGCGAGGGCAGCGCCATCTCCGATGCCGACTACGAGGCGCAGGGCGCGCGCATCGTTGGAGGCGCCGACGCGGTGTGGGGCGAGGCCGAGATGGTCCTGAAGGTCAAGGAGCCGCAGCCGGAGGAGGTCGCGAAGATCCGGTCGGACCTCACCCTCTTCACGTACCTGCACCTCGCTCCCGACCCCGACCTGACCGCCGGACTGGTCGACTCGGGCGCCGTCTGCGTCGCCTACGAAACCGTCGAGGACTCGCTGGGGCGCCTGCCGCTCCTGGCGCCGATGTCGGAGATCGCCGGCAAGATCGCGACCCAGGCAGGCGCCTTCATGCTCGAGCGCCCGCTCGGCGGGCGCGGAATCCTTCTCGGCGGCGTCCCGGGCGTGCCCCCTGCGAACGTGATGGTGATCGGCGGCGGCGCGGTCGGCATGAACGCGGCGTTCATCGCGATCGGGATGGAGGCCGACGTCTTCGTCTACGACACCAACATCGAAAAGCTCCGCGAGCTCGACGTCGCGTTCGGCGGGCGCGCCTCGACGGTGTTCTCCTCGACCCTCTCGGTCGAGGAAAGGCTCCCGGACATGGACCTCGTGATCGGCGGCGTGCTCGTCCACGGCGCCCGCGCCCCGCACGTCATCAATCGCAAGCAGCTCGCGCTGATGAAGCCGCAGGCGGTGCTTGTGGACGTCGCCATCGACCAGGGCGGATGCTTCGAGACCTCGCACCCCACCACCCACGGCGACCCCACCTTCGAGGTCGACGGGATCATCCACTACTGCGTCGCGAACATGCCGGGCGCCGTGCCGATCACCTCGACCTACGCGCTGACCAACGCGACGCTGCCGTACCTGCTCGAGCTGGCCGACAAGGGGGTCGCCGAGGCCGCGCGTGACAACGCCGGCCTGAAGCTCGGCATCAACGTCGCGCACGGCCAGGTGACGCATCCCGCGGTTGCCGCGGGGGTGGGGCGCGACTACGTGTCGCCCGACTCGGTGCTCGACATTCCGGCGCCGTCGAACGGCAGCCCCCCGGGCTCGTCCGGAGCGGGCGCGACCGCGAGTCACGCGACTCAATCTGCAAGCTGACCAGACCACAAGGAGAAAAGCCATGAGCAAGTACGCAGTCATCAACCCCGCAACCGGCGAGACGGTCAAGGAGTACCCGCTGATCTCCGACGAGGACCTCGCGGCAGCCATCTCGGCGGCCGACGACGCCCACCGCAACTGGGGGCTGAAGGCCTCGACCGCCGAGCGGGCCGCACTCGTGAAGAAGGTTTCCGAGTTCCACGCCGAGCGCAGAGAGGAGCTCGCCGAGATCATCGTCCGCGAGATGGGCAAGCCGATGGAGCAGGCCCTCGGCGAGGTCGACTTTTGCGTCGACATCTACGGCTTCTACGCGGACAACGCCGAGAAGCTCCTCGCGGACCAGCCCATCGACCTCCTTGCCGGCGACGGCACGGCGCTCATCCGGCGCTCGTCCGTTGGTCCTCTCGTGGGAATCATGCCCTGGAACTTCCCCTACTACCAGGTGGCCCGCTTTGCCGGCCCCAATCTGTGCGTGGGGAACACGATCCTCCTGAAGCCCGCACACCAGTGCCCCGAGTCGGCTGAGGCAATCCAGAAGATGCACGACGATGCCGGCTACCCGAAGGGCGCCTACCAGACCCTCCTTGCGTCGAACGATCAGATCGAGAAGGCAATCGAGGATCCGCGCGTGCGCGGCGTCTCGCTGACCGGCTCGGAGCGTGCCGGCGCGGCGGTCGCGGAGATCGCGGGGCGCAACCTGAAGAAGGTTGTGCTCGAGCTCGGCGGGTCGGACCCGTTCATCCTGCTCGGCACCGACAACATGGACGAGGCGGTGGAGGCCGCGGTCGCCGGCCGCCTCGACAACACCGGGCAGTCCTGCAATGCGGCAAAGCGGTTCATCGTCGCCGACGAGCTCTACGACGACTTCATCGAGAAGTTCTCGGCCGCGATGTCGGACGCGAAGCCCGCCGACCCGACCACGGACGACGCCGCGATGGGCCCGCTGTCATCGGCCGACGCGGCCGAAACCCTCCAGGGCCAGCTCGACCGCGCGGTGGCCCAGGGCGCCGAGGTCGTGGTGGGTGGCGACCGGGACGGCGCCTTCTTCCCCAGCACGGTGCTGGCCGGGATCACCAGCGAAAACGACGCCTACCGCGAGGAGTTCTTCGGCCCCGTCGCGAGCGTCTATCGGGTCGGTTCCGAGGAGGAGGCGATCGAGCTGGCGAACGACACGCCGTTCGGGCTCGGCTCGTACGTGTTCACGAACGACCCGGAGCAGGCGCACCGGGTCGCCGACGGACTCGACACGGGCATGGTCTACGTCAACGGCGTCGGCCTCGACGGCGCCGAGCTGCCATTCGGGGGTGTCAAGAACTCGGGCTTCGGTCGCGAGCTCGGGACCCTCGGCATCGAGGAGTTCGTGAACAAGAAGCTGATTCGCGTCGTCAAGTAGCGATCGACCTGGGCCGAGGAGGTTCGGATGGACAAGGGAATCACGGCGCGAGGCTGGAAATGGCTCGCGCCGGTCGCATTGCCGGGAGTGGCTGCGGGCCTGATGGTGCTCGTTCTCGGCTCACACTCGGACGCGACGGCGAGTGGCCATGGCAAGGTGACCGTGCATCAGTCGACCGTGGAGTTCCTGGGCGACGACGGGAGCACGGTTCCGGGCACCGAGCTCGTGTTCGGGCGCGTGGAGTCGGACGCCGGCCACTGCGTCAAGGGGCGCAGGGTGCAGGTCTACTTCCAGCGGGTGAAGAGGGCTGCGAAGGCGAGGCCCGACGACATCGCCAGGACCGGCCAGAACGGCTACTTCATGGCCGCGGGCGACTCCACGGACTACTCCTACAGCCGGCTCGTTCTGCAGCGGTCGAAGTACGGTCCGAAGAAGCACCGGCAGGTCTGCAGCGGGAGCACCCTGACCCCGATCAAACGCTAGCGGCTGCCTCGGCGCCCGTCTATAGGCTGCTTCGGGTGAAGTTCGGCATCAGCTACTTCCCCACGGACGAGACCACCGATCCCGTCACCCTCGCCCGCATGGTCGAGGAGCGCGGCTTCGAATCGCTCTTCGTCACCGAGCACACGCACATCCCGGCGAGCCGGCGAACGCCCTATCCGGCCGGGACCGACCTACCGCGCGAGTACTGGCGGATCTACGACCCCTTCGTCTCGCTGGCCGCGGCCGCCACAGCGACGACGACGCTGAAGCTCGGCACCGCCATCTGCCTGGTGGTGGAGCGCGACCCCATCGTCACCGCCAAGGAGGTGGCCTCGCTCGACCGGCTCTCAGGCGGCCGCGTGATCTTCGGGGTCGGCGCCGGGTGGAACCTCGAGGAGATGGAGAACCACGGCACCGACCCGTCGCGCCGCTTCGGCCTGCTGAAGGAGCGGATGGAGGCGATCAGGGCGATCTGGACCGAGGACGAGCCGTCCTACCACGGCAAGCAGGTCGACTTCGACCCGATCTGGTCGTGGCCCAAGCCGCTCCAGGAGGGCGGTCCGCCCGTCCTCGTCGGCGGCAACGGCAAGACGGTCTACGACCGGGTGATCGCCTACGGGGACGGCTGGCTGCCGAATCGCATCGGCGACGACGAGAAGATCATCGCCCGCGTCGCCAAGATGCGCCGCCTCGGCGAGGAGGCGGGCCGCGGCCCGATTCCCACGACCCTTCAGCTACCGCCGCGTGACCCGGATCTCCTCGAGCGCTACGAGGAGGCCGGAGTGGAGCGGGGGATCTACATGCTTCCTCACGCCGACGACGCCGAGGTGGAGCGAAAGCTCGACAGCTACACCGCCTCGATGCGCGAGTACGCGGAGGCGGGAGGGTAGGGAGAGGTCGTCCGCGGCCCGGACCGGGCTACGGAGCGGATCAAGGCAATGAGGGCGGACGTACTGGCGACTTGTAGTCGGTATGCGACTACAAACCGCCAGGAACTCCCCAGCTGGAAATGCCCAGGGGTTCGCCGCCCACTCCCTTCCTCATTGATCGCTCCGGTGGCGCTGTGACCACGCCCCGCGGACGACCTCTAGCCCGGCGCCCGAATTGCCGCTGGCGCGCTGCGTTCGAGCGATTCCCAGCCGACGTCCCGGCGGCGCTGCTCCTCTTCGGCGGCGGTGCCGCCGCGAATTCCGAAGAGGCGCTTCGCGTAGAGCAGGTAGGCGACGATCAGCAGGTTGACGCTGAGGGTGATGAGTTTCAGCGGCGAGAAGCTGTGCGCCAGCTCGTACACCTCCAGCGGCACGAAGAGCGACGTGGCGATCAGCGTCAGGTACTCCGCCCAGCGGCGCTGATACCAGAGGCCGACGGCCTCGGCGCCCTCGATCAGCGCGTAGACGACGACGGCGGCGCCCACGAGGCGCAGCGTTCCGGACTGCAGCGACAGCAGCTCGTCCAGCGAATGCAGGATTCCGTGGCTCGGAAGATGGGAGCGCGTGCTCACCCCGCCCTCGAAGTCGGCCACCACTCGGTAGACGAGCCCCTGAAGCTCGGAGCGGTTCGCCGCGAGCAGGAAGATCGCGACGGCGAGCGCCGTGAGGACGACGAAGTGAACCGCCCGGTCGACGGCGATCACGCGCAGGACGATCTTGTCGCGAAGCGGCCGGCCTCGAAGGGGCAGCTCGATCGCCTCGCGATCCGGTGGGTGCCGGAAGCCCGGGCTCGCGGGCGGCTCGAACGGCAACCAGCCGTCGCAGCGCAGGCAGCGGTGCCAGCGAACGCCCTCCCATTCGCGGGCGAAGATCGCATCCTGGGGTCGCAGCTCCGCCGCGTCGACGCCGGCGAGCGCATGGCCGCGCACGCCGCACACCGCGAGCTCGTGATGGAATCGCGGCCGGAAGCGCCGGGGCGGGGCCACCCCCGGAAGCGCGCTCGTATCCCTCCCGTCGGCCACCTGCCGACGATATCCCCCTAGGGCGCCACCGGCACCGCGCCGCCCCGGCCCGCCGGGCCCGCCTCGTCCTGGGTGAGGCGGTGGGCGAAGTACACCGGGATCGCCGAGACCAGCACGACGAACAGCGCCACCACGTTGACCACCGGCAGCTCGTTGGGCCGGAAGAGGTTGTCGAAGATCCAGATCGGCAGGGTCTGCTCGCCGGCGCCGATCGTGAACGTCGTGACGATGATCTCGTCGAAGGAGAGGGCGAAGGCGAGCAGGGCGCCGGCGACGAGCGCCGAGCGCATGTTCGGCAGCGTCACGTACCAGAAGGTCTGCCAGGTGTGGGCCCCGAGGTCGGCGGAGGCCTCCTCGAACGACGCGGAGCTCCGGCGCAGCCTGGCGACGACGTTGTTGTAGACGACGACGATGCAGAACGTGGCGTGGCCGACGATCACCGTGAACAGGCTGAGGCTGATGCCGAGCACCTGCGTGAATGTGTCCGACAGGGCGACTCCGGTGACGATGCCGGGAAGGGCGATCGGCAGGATCACCAGGAACGAGATCGTCTCGCGGCCGAAGAATCGGTGCCGGGCGACCGCGATCGACGCGAGCGTGCCGAGCAGCAGGGCGATCGCGGTTGCCGCCAGGCCGACTCGAACCGAGGTCCACAGCGCGCTCTTCGCATCGGCGTTGTGGAACGCCGCGCTGAACCAATGGGTCGTGAAGCTGGGCGGGGGCCACTCGAGGATGCGCGACGAGTTGAACGCGTAGATCAGGATCACGAGCAGGGGGATGTAGATGAAGGCGAGCGTGAGGCCCACGCCGGTACGCAGAAGCAGGTTTGTGCGCCGAGAGAGCCTCATAGGTGCTCGAAAGCTCCCAGCTTCCTCGCGGAGAGGAGGTAGATCACCATCACCACGATCGGCACGGTCGCGAACGCCGACGCCAGCGGCAGGTTGTTGGTGATGTTGGAGTAGACGACGTTGCCGATCAGCTGCGTGTTGGACACGAGCTTCGCGGTGATGAAGTCGCCGAGGGTCAGCGAGAACGTGAAGATCGAGCCGGCGACCACGGCCGGGAAGACCATGGGAAGCACCACGCGGCGGAAGGTCGTCCCGGGCTTCGCCCCCAGGTCCTCGGATGCGGAGAGCAGCGAGTCGGGGATGCGCTCGAGGCCGGCGTAGATCGGGATGATCATGTACGGCAGCCACAGGTAGGACATGACGAGCCAGATCGCCGTCTCTCCGTATCCGGGGCCATGCAGGCCGATCGGGTTCAGCGCCCAGTTGATGACCCCGTCGTGCGACAGGAGCGTCCGCCAGGCGTAGACCTTCACGAGGTATCCCGACCACAGCGGCATGAGCACCGCCACGACCAGCGCCGCCCGGGCCCTCGGGCTGGCGACCTTCGCCATGAAGAAGGCGATCGGGAAGGCGAGCAGGGCGTCGGTGAGGGTGACCTCGGCTGCGATACGGATCGTCCGAAAGGCGACGTCCCGGTAGACGGGATCGTTGGTGATGGTGTGGAAGTTCTCGGTGGTGAAGTTCTTTGAGAGCTCGCCGCTGAGGGCGTCGACGCCCCAGAACGACGCGATCAGCAGCACCGCGAGCGAGCCGAGGTACCCGACCACGAGCCAGCCGATGGGGCCGGCGAGCAATGCCCCCACCTGAAGGCGGGGGCGCCCCTGGAAGAGGTCGGCGAGCCTGCGGCCCACCGACCTCCTCCGAGCGGCCGGGCCGGTTAGCCCGGCCGCTTCCACGGCGCTTTGAGGATCGAGATCAACCCTTGATCTCTGTCCAGGCGTTCACCCAGTCGTTGTAGTTCATGCAGGTGCTCCCGCGGTCGTCGCCGCAGTCCGCAAGCGGCGTCTGCCAGTAGTAGACGCGCTTCCAGAACCCCGGATCCGCGGCGTGGTACTCGTCGCAGAAATTCTTGTCCGAGGTGAAGTCACACGCCTTCGACTGCGCCGGCGCCTCGCCGAAGTACTCGGCGATCTGCGCGTTGGTCTTGGGCGAGATGACCCAGTTCATCCACATGTACATGCAGTTCGGATGCGCGGCCTGGCTGGAGATCATCCAGGTGTCCGACCATCCCGTCGCGCCCTCGGTGGGCAGGAACCCCTGGCTGGCGGGGCTCGCCGCCACGGGCTGGTTGTCGCCCTTGAGCGCGAAGTACTGGTACTGCCACGTCGTGCCGACCGCGTCGTCACCGTTGGTGAACGCCGAGATCTGCTTGGCCGCATCCGACCAGTACTCGCCGACGTTCGGGCGCTGCTGCTTGAGCAGGTCGACCGCGGCGCTGAACTGCTTTGCGTCCAGCTCGTACGGGTTGGTGATGCCGAGGTCGGGCTGGTGGGCCTTCAGGTACACCGCCGCGTCGGCGATGTAGATCGGGTCGTCGTACGCGGAGATCTGGCCCTTGTACTTCGACGCCTCCTTCGGGTCGAGCATGATGCTCCACGACTTCGGCGCGGGCTTGACCACGTCCTTGTTCCACATGAGCAGGTTCGCCCCGCGACCGTGCGGGATCCCGTAGGGGACGCCGTCGAAGGTGTTGTAGGGCTGGTCCTTGATGTCGTCGAACACCGTCTTGTAGTTCGGGACGAGGTCCACGTTCACCGGGGCGACGTCGCCGCCGGCCACCAGTCGTGCGGTGGCGTTGCCCGAGGCGGACACGCCGTCGTACTGGCCGGAGCGCATGAGCTGCACCATCTCGTCGGAGGTGCCCGCGTCCTTCTTCTTCACGATGCAGCCGGTCTTGTCCTCGAACGGCTTCACCCACTTGTTCTCGACGTAGCCGGGCCACTCGATCAGGTCGAGCTCGCCCTCACCCTTGCCGAGCTTCTGGAGCATTCCCGCGGTCGACCCGGAGCCGGTGCTCGAGGTCGACGACGAGCTTCCGCACCCGGCGCCGAACGCGGCCAGGAACGCGATCAATAGCCCGGAGACGAGCCAGGCAACGCCTGCCCCGTGGGTCCGGTCGGTCCTTCTGTTCATGGGGAGACCTCCGTTGCTTTCTCGTCACGGATGTCGACCGCGTGATCCGGCCGCCATCCCACAGTTACCTGGCGCCCACCCATCTCGAGGGCCTCGTCCGATGAGGTCTCGAGGTTCTGGCGGACGACCAAGAGCTCCCCGCCCCCGTCCAGTGTCACCAGATAGCGCGTCACCGCGCCGGCGTAGGCCACGTCCCGAACGTGGCCTCGCTCCGTTTGAAGATTGTCGTGGGCCTCGCCGTCGGCCAGCAGCCGGATCTTCTCCGGGCGGATGGTGAACCGCCGGCCATCGCGCTCCATCACGTTCGACACGCCGACGAAGCCGCTGACGAACCGCGTCCGCGGGCGCTCGTACACCTCGGCGGGAGGGCCGACCTGCTCGATTCGCCCGGCGTTGAACACCGCGACGCGGTCGCTCATGGTCAGCGCCTCGTCCTGGTCGTGGGTGACGTAGATGAAGGTGATCCCGACCTCGCCCTGGATGCTCTTCAGCTCCACCTGCATCTGCTCGCGCAGCTTCAGGTCGAGGGCGCCGAGCGGCTCGTCGAGAAGCAGCACGCGCGGGCGGTTCACGATGGCCCGGGCGAGAGCGACTCGCTGGCGCTGGCCGCCTGAGAGCTCGCTGGGCCTGCGGTCCTCGTAGCCGGTCAGCCGCACCATCTCGAGCGCCTCCCTGCCACGCTGGGCGCGCTCGCTGCCGCCGACGCCGCGGATGCGCAGCCCGTACTCCACGTTCTGGGTCACGCTCATGTGCGGGAACAGCGCGTAGTCCTGGAAGACCGTGTTGACCTCGCGGTCGTAGGGCGGCAGCGCGGTCACGTCGCGCCCGGCGAGCTCCACCCGTCCCGAGTCGGGGGTCTCGAACCCTGCAATCAGCCGCAGTGTGGTGGTCTTGCCGGAGCCGGACGGCCCGAGGAGGGTGAAGAACTCGCCGGCCGAGATCTCGACGTCGACGCCGTCGACGGCCGCGACGTCGCCGTAGCGCTTGCGAAGCCCGGTGAGCCGGACGTCGGGCGGGGGCGAGTTTCCGCCGGGCGCATCCAGCCGCCCGGGCTCGCTGCTTGTGGTCGCCTGGGTTCTCTCCACGTGCCGCGAACGCCGGGCGCCCGCTGCGGAGACGCTATCTCATGCCGCGGCCAAAAGGAATGGCGAGCGTACCTTCGCCGGCACGCTCGCCATTCGCAGGCCTGATGTCGCGCGGGTGCCTAGAGCGGCGACTTGTGGCGATTGACGTACGCGCCGGGATTCTCGTAGCCGTTGCCCTTCGCCCAGCCGGGACCCGCACCGGGGGTGTCCGAGGTGTCGAAGCGCAGGCCGGCCACCTTCATCCAGGCATGGCCGCCATTGGCGTAGACCGTGATCCAGCCGCCCTTGCCCTTGCGGCCCCACTTCTCGAGCGCGCCGGAGGGGAGGGGGGAGCTGATCAGGTGCCCACCGTGAAGCGCGTAGCTGACCGAGCCCGAGCAGTCGTAGCAGGACGACTTCCAGGACTGGTGGCCGCCGCCGAGGCAGTAGCCGTGGCCCTTGGCGATGTGATTCGCCGCGGCGATGACCTGCTTGACGCGCTTCGGAGCGCTCTTCGGCGCGTAGGCGATGCCGTGGTGCAGCTTCGCCTTGCCGCCCTTGACGGTCGGCGTGGGCGAGGTCAGCCCGGTGCCGCCGCTGCCGGCGAGCGCGGGGCTCGCGGAGAGAGCGGCAAGCGCGAGGGCGGACGTTGCGAGAGCCGTGGCCCCGATCCGGGCCCTGGGCTTCTTTCTCTGGGTGCTCGTGTGCAAACCGAACTCCTTGATCGGCCTACGGGGTTAGCTGTCGGGCTGGCGCAAAGGAGTTGCGCCCTCGCGTGGTTCGCGAGTTAGCCCCGGAAGAGTGGTTCCCCCGTTCCCCACCATCTGGCAGGGATTCGGCATAGCGGTTATCGAGTTCGCGGGACCGTACATGATTCGTCAGATGTCTGCAAGCACCTGCTCACAGACAAGTGACGCCCCGCACAAGCTGTGCCTGAAACGGCTCAGGAAGCGGGATTTGCGGCGGCCCACTCCTCGATCCGCCGCGAGTCGGCCACGACCTCGCCGTCGTCGGTGACGAGCACGGGGACGACCTTTTGGCCGGAGATCCGCTCGACCTCGCGCCTGCCGGGCGAGTCGATCTTGATGGGCCCGACGCCGAGACCGTGAACCTTCACGACCTCGGGGTCGTGACCGGCCTTCACCAGCGCCTGGTGGGCGTTGCGGCACGGATGGCCGCGCGGCGGGCGGGGCGTGGGAAACGTGCCCCAGCAGACGTAAAGCTTCATGGCAGGGGAAACCTACCCGGTGCTAGGTTCAAAGGGTGGACGTGAACCGAAAGCGCGTGCTGCTGACGGGTGCAACCGGCGGCCTGGGACGCGCGATTGCGGAGCGCCTCACCGAGCGCGGGGCGACCATGATCCTGAGCTCGCGCAAAGCGGACGAGCTCGTCGACCTCGCGGCCTCGCTCCCGGGCGAGGGGCACAAGGTCGTCGTCGCCGACCTCGCGCTTGAGGGATCAGCCGAGCGGCTGGTCATGGAAGCGGGAGATGTCGACATCTTCGTCGCCAACGCCGGCCTCCCGGGCAGCGGCACCCTCGAGAGCTTCTCCGAGAACGAGATTACCCGGGCTATCCGCGTGAACCTCGAAGCGCCCGTGCGAATGGCGCGGAGCCTCCTCCCGGGCATGATCGCGCGTGGGGAGGGACACCTCGTCTTCATCTCTTCCCTCTCCGGAAAGGCCGCGACGCCGCGAAGCTCGATCTACAACGCGACCAAGTTCGGCCTGCGTGGCTTCGCGCTCGGCCTGCGGTCGGACCTGAGGAAGAGCGGAGTGGGCGTGTCGGTCGTGTCGCCGGGCTTCGTCCGCGAGGCCGGGATGTTCGCCGACTCGGGTGCGAAGCCTCCGCCGGGAATGGGAACGACCAAGCCGGCCAAGGTCGCCGCAGCCGTTGCGAAGGCGATCGCGCAGGACAAGCACGAGATCGTCGTCGCGCCCATGACGGACCGCGCCCTCACCCACATCGGCCTCATGGCCCCAGGGCTGGCCGTACGGACCACCAGCGGCCGGATGGGCCGCAAGGCCGCCGAGGCGGTGGCGGCCGGCCACGCAAGTAATACGGACAAGAGGTAGGCATGAGCAGCAACTCCTTCGACGCCCGCTCGACGCTCACGGTCGGCGGTCGCGAGCACGAGATCTACCGGCTCGACTCGCTCCAGTCGCGCTTTGACGTCGCCCGCCTTCCCTACTCGGTCAAGGTGCTGCTGGAGAACGCGCTGCGCCTGGAGGACGGGGAGTCGGTGACCGCCGACGACGTCGAGGCAATCGCCAAGTGGGACGCCGGCGCCGAGCCGAGCGTCGAGATCCCGTTCCAGCCCTCGCGCGTGCTCATGCAGGACTTCACCGGCGTGCCCGCCATCGTCGACCTGGCTGCGATGCGCGACGCAATGGACGAGCTGGGCTCCGACCCGGCCAAGATCAACCCGCTGGTGCCCGTCGACCTCGTGATCGACCATTCCGTGCAGGTCGACGCCTTCGGCAACGCCCGTGCCTTCGAGGTCAACGCCGAACGCGAGTTCGAGCGAAACGGCGAGCGCTACGCATTCCTGCGCTGGGGCCAGACCGCATTCGACAACTTCCGCGTCGTGCCGCCCGCCACCGGGATCTGCCACCAGGTGAACCTGGAGTACCTCGGGCAGGTCGTCTTCACCCGCGAGCGCGACGGGGTCAGCCAGGCCTACCCCGACACCCTCGTCGGCACCGACTCCCACACGACGATGATCAACGGCCTGGGCGTGCTGGGCTGGGGCGTCGGCGGCATCGAGGCCGAGGCCGCGATGCTCGGCCAGCCGATCTCGATGCTGCTGCCGCAGGTCATCGGGTTCAAGCTCTCGGGCGAGCTGTCGGAGGGCGCGACCGCCACCGACCTCGTGCTGCGCGTCACCGAGATGCTGCGCGAGCGCGGGGTGGTCTCGAAGTTCGTCGAGTTCTTCGGGCCCGGCCTGCACACGCTGGGGCTCGCCGACAGGGCGACCATCGGGAACATGTCGCCCGAGTTCGGCTCGACCTGCGCGATCTTCCCGGTCGACGCCGAGACGCTGCGCTACCTGGAGTTCACCGGCCGGCCCACCGAGCAGATCGAGCTCGTCGACGCCTACGCCCGGGAGCAGGGCATGTTCCACGCCCCCGATTCCGAGGATCCCACCTTCAGCGACACCCTGGAGCTCGACCTGGGCGACGTCGAGCCCTCGATCGCCGGGCCCAAGCGCCCGCAGGACCGGATCGCCCTGACGGCTGCGAAGACGGCCTTCCTGGAGGCGCTCGACGAGTTCGACTCCGAGGCCGCGCAGGACCTCGGCAACCACCGCGACCAGGCCGTGGCCGACTCGTTCCCCGCCTCGGACCCGCCGGGCGACGACCACTCGGGCGACGAGGGCCGCCCCCGCGAGGCGCCGGCCGCTGCCGCGACCGTCGAGGTCGAGCCCAGCTGCGACGCGGTCGAGGTGACGGTCGACGGCGAGACCTTCGAGCTGGACCACGGCCGAGTGGTCATCGCCGCGATCACCAGCTGCACCAACACCTCGAACCCCTCGGTGATGATCGGCGCCGGGCTGCTGGCGAAGAAGGCCGTCGAGCGCGGGCTCGTGTCGCAGCCCTGGGTCAAGACGTCGCTGGCGCCGGGCTCGACGGTGGTGACCGAGTACCTCGAGCAGGCGGGCCTGGACGAGTACCTGGACAAGCTCGGCTTCAACCTCGTTGGCTATGGCTGCACCACGTGCATCGGGAACTCCGGGCCGCTGCCGGAGGAGATCTCCGAGGCGGTCGCCGAGAAGGACCTCATGGTCTGCTCCGTCCTTTCGGGCAACCGCAACTTCGAGGGCCGCATCAACCAGGACGTGCGCAACAACTACCTGGCGTCGCCGCCCCTCGTGGTGGCCTACGCGCTGGCGGGCCGCATGGATCGCGACCTGACCTCGGAGGCGCTCGGCACGGGCTCGGACGGCGAGCCGGTGTACCTGTCCGACATCTGGCCGTCGTCGGAGGAGGTCAAGAGCACGGTCGCCGAGGCGGTTCGCGAGGAGATGTTCAAGCGCAGCTACGCCGACGTCTTCACGGGCGACGAGCGCTGGCGATCGATCGAGGTGCCCGAGGGCGACCGCTACGACTGGCCCGACTCGACCTACGTGCGCAAGCCCCCGTTCTTCGAGGGGATGGACCCCGAGCCCGCCGCGATCGAGCCGATCTCCTCGGCGCGCGTCCTTGCGGTGCTGGGCGACAGCGTGACCACCGATCACATCTCGCCGGCCGGCGCGATCAAGCGCGACAGCCCGGCGGGCGCCTGGCTTCAGGAGCAGGGCGTCGAGGTGCGCGACTTCAACTCGTACGGCTCGCGGCGCGGCAACCACGAGGTGATGATGCGCGGGACGTTCGCCAACGTCCGACTGCGGAACATGCTCGTCGACCGCGAGGGCGGCTTCACGAAGCACTTCCCGTCGGGCGAGGAGATGGCGATCTACGACGCCGCGATGAAGTACGCCGACGACGACGTCTCGCTGGTCGTGCTCGCCGGCAAGGAGTACGGCTCGGGCTCGTCGCGCGACTGGGCGGCCAAGGGCACCACGCTCCTGGGCGTCCGCGCCGTGATCGCCGAGAGCTTCGAGCGCATCCATCGCTCGAACCTGATCGGGATGGGCGTGCTGCCCCTCCAGTTTCCCGACGGCGAATCGGTCGAGTCGCTGGGCCTGACCGGCGAGGAGTCCTTCGACGTGGGCGACCTCGAGGAGGGCAACGCCAAGAGCGTCAAGGTGACGGCGAGCCGCGATGGCGCGGACACGGTCGAGTTCGAGGCGCGCGTTCGCCTCGACACCCCGAACGAGGTCCTCTACTTCGCCAACGGCGGCATCCTCCACCGCGTGCTGCGCGACCTGCGCTGACCCGGCCCCCGGCCGGTGGGGCGCTGCGAAGCGGAGTTGAGGCTGAAGAAGGAGGCCAGCACCGGCCGCGCCGTGCTCGCCGGGAAGCCCTTCGAGGCTTTGCTGAGTTGACCACGCATACGGTGGTTTAGGCAGCAAAGCCTGGGAGATCCGCCCCGAATTCGTCCCTCTCGGTGCTAATCCGCCGGCGCCGTACCGGTCGCTCAGCCCGGTGGTGGGGGTGGGGGCGGATCGCCGGGCGGCGGCAACGAGCCGGGCGGCGGCGGCGGTGGCGACGCCTGGACCGCGCCGCCACGGCGCGAGATCAGGTCGTAGTAGAGGAGCGCGGTCGCGAGGGCGCCGAACGAGGTGGCGAAGACGTGGATCACCAGCCCCACGGCGAACGACGCGGCGCTCGTGTGCTCGGAGCCGAAGCCGAATGCCGCGAGCGAGCCGGGCGCCGCGACGATCACGCCCACGAGGATCATGAAGAAGAAGACGTGGCCGTAGTTCCCGGCAGTGAGCCCACGGCTTCCGCGCAGCGCCGACGGCCAATCCACGCCTTCGATGGCGGCCACCTGGGCGACGACGGCCCAGCGGAGGAACAGGATGACTCCCGGCACGATGAAGGCGAGGAAGCCGAGCGCTATGCCGAGCCCGGACATGATCGTCGCGGCGACGACCACCGGCAGGACCCTCAGGCCGGCGATCGCGACGGCGCGGATCTCCGGGTCGTTGCCGTCGCGCGCCTCGGCGACGGCGTGGACCTGGAGGGCGGAGATCAGCGGCCCGATCAGCAGCCACCCGATCGCCGACAGCGCGAGCTGCGGACCCGTGTCGAGCCCGGCGTAGGAGTACGGGCCGGCGCCCGAGGCGATCAGGACCACCACGTCGTAGGGCACGATCACCGCCGCCGCCAGGGTCGCGAACAGCGCCGGATAGCGCTGGTAGAGCGCGAACGCGCCGGTGATCAGCGCGCCGGGACTGCGGGGCCGCCGCGGGACGAGCCCGTCGGCCTGCGCCTGCGGCGCAGGCGGCTGCATGTCCCCGGGTCCCGTCACGCGGCGACCCTACTACCCGGTCGGCGGGCCGGAGAGCAAGGTGGCGGCGGCGGGGCCGTGGGAGGCAGGGGGTCCACACGGCCCGCACCACCGCCTGCGCGTCGGTAGCCAGGGAGGGATGCCGACGCGGTCGTCCCCGGAGGCGGGACTGACCGGGGACGAGTTTTGAAAACCTGAACTGGTGAATTCTCCCGGCCTGGTCATTTTCCACGATTGGGGCGCGGAGTGTCAACCCCCTTCGGGCTGACCCCTCCGTTCGGTCCATGCGACCGCGATGACGCTGCCCAGCGGGCCCACCGGGGTGAGGGTCGCCGCGAGCAGCACATAGGGCGCCTGCCGGCGCAGCACCGCGACCAGGATCAGGGCCAGAAGCCCGAGGTAGCCGATGCCGTGGGCGGCGCCCATCACGGCGGTCTCCGAGGAGTAGCCGGGCGCGAGCCAGAAGAAGCAGAGGGTCGCGAACAGGCCCAGCTCGAACCAGCTCGCGCGCTTGATCCAGGGCCACAGGGCGCCGGGCTGCGCCGGGCGAAGGGGAGAGGACTCGGCCGCGTTCACCGCCCGGACGTTAAAGACGCCGTCGAAACCCAGGGCTCAGGTTTTGGACTGCTGGCCATAGAAGGGGTGGCGGTGTCCCCCGAACATCCGTCGGGTGAAGGAGCCGGAGCCGCCACGCAATTCCAGCGGCCGCTCGACCGACGAGCTGCGACTGGTCCTCGATATGCGCCGCAGGCTGCGCGACGCGCAGCGCCGCAACCGGATTGCCCCGAACATCAAGCAGCGCCCGCCGAAGCGGTAGGGGCGGCTACCCCTCGAGCGCGGTGAGAACGATGCGCTCCTGCTCGGAGCGGTGCAGCGCCGGGTAGCCCTCCGACGGGGCGGCGCGGGGCGGGCGGCCCACGTAGCGCAGCTTGGAGCCCTCGGGGACGAGCTCGGGCAGCCGGCGGGCCATGACGCTCCAGGCGCCCATGTTCTTCGGCTCCTCCTGGGCCCAGATGACCTGCTCGAGGTTCGGGTAGCTCTTGATGAGCTGGGTGATCTGCTCCTGGGCGAAGGGATAGAGCAGCTCGACCCTTGCGATCGCCACGTTCGAGCGGGCGCGCTCATGGGCATCGTGGCCGACGATGTCGTAGTAGACCTTGCCGCTGCAGAAGACGAGGCGCTTGATCTCGTCGCGGCTTTCGCCGACGAACTGGTCGTCGAGCACGAACTGGAACGTCCCCGCGGTGAGGTCCGAGAGCTTCGACGCCGCCGCAGGCAGGCGCAGGAGGCCCTTCGGCGTGAAGACGACCAGCGGCTTCGGCTTCGCGATGCGCGCCTGGCGGCGCAGCAGGTGGAAGTACTGGGCCGCGGTCGTGGGGTTCGCGATGCGGATGTTGCCCTCGGACGCGAGCTGGATGAAGCGCTCGATGCGGCCCGAGGAGTGCTCGGGGCCGGAGCCCTCGTAGCCGTGGGGCAGGAGCAGCGTCAGGCGGCACGACTGGCCCCACTTGGCCTCGCCGGAGGCGATGAACTGGTCGATGATGACCTGCGCCGAGTTCGCGAAGTCGCCGAACTGGGCCTCCCAGAGGATGAGGCTCTCGGGCGAAGCGGCGGAGTATCCGTACTCGAAGCCCAGGCACGCGATCTCCGACAGCGGGCTGTTGTGGAGCTCGAACGGGGCGAGAGCGCCGGAGAGCTTCTGGATCGGCACGTACTTGATGCCGGTCTTCTCGTCGTGCAGGGCCATATGGCGGTGCGAGAAGGTGCCGCGCTCGGTGTCCTGGCCGGTGAGGCGGATATGGGTGCCCTCCGTCAGCAGCGACGCCAGCGCAAGCGCCTCCGCGTGCCCGTACTCGATCGGGCCCTCCTCGAGGATCTCGAGGCGGCGCATCAGCGGCTTTCGCAGCTTGCGGTGGATCGTGAAGCTGTCGGGGACCTTGAGGAGCTCCTCGTTCAGCGAGCGCACGCGCTTCTCCGAGACGGCGGTGTCCACCTCCGGGCTCTTGGTGCGGTCCAGCTCCCCGGTCTGCATGGCGGTGGAGCTCGGGTCCTCGTACTCGCCCGCCTCCATCTTCTCGCGCAGCTCCTTGTGGGTCTGCGAGAGCTCGGAGTGGCGGTCGCTGCTCTCCTTGTCGACCTCTTCCTCGCTGACCACGCCCTCCTTCACGAGCCTGGCGGCGTAGAGCTCGGACACGGGCGGGTGGGCCTTGATCTGGGCGGCCATGACGGGCTGGGTGTAGGCCGGCTCGTCGGTCTCGTTGTGGCCGTAGCGGCGGTAGCCGATGAGGTCGATCACCACGTCGCGGGCGAAGCGCTCGCGGTAGCCCATGGCCAGCCGGATCGCCGCGATGCACGACTCGACCTCGTCGGCGTTGACGTGGATGATCGGGCAGTTGAAGCCCTTGGCGAGGTCGGCCGCGTAGGGGGTGGAGCGTTCGTCGTCGGGATCGGTGGTGAAGCCCACCTGGTTGTCGGTGATGATGTGGATCGTGCCGCCGGTGGAGTAGCCCTCCAGCGACTGGAGGTTGAGGGTCTCCGCGACGACTCCCTGGCCCGGGAAGGCAGCATCGCCGTGCAGCAGGATCGGCACGGCGACCGACGCGTTGTGGTGCAGCATCGGGCCCGAGTGCGCGGTCTGCGCGGCGCGCGCGGCGCCCGTGACGACCGGGTCGACGAACTCGAGATGGCTGGGGTTGGGGTAGAGCCGGACCTTGATCTCATCCCCGTCGCGAGTGGAGAAGAGGCCCTCGGCGCCGTGGTGGTACTTCACGTCGCCGGTGCCGGAATGCGGAATGGCGGCAAGCGCCTTGACCTGCTCGAAGGCCTTGGCGCCCTCGAACTCGGCCAGGATCGACTCGACCGAGCGGCCGGTGTTGTGGGCCAGCACTCCGAGGCGGCCGCGGTGGGCCATCCCGATCACGACCTCCTCGGCGCCGCCTCGCCGGGCGAGGGTGACCAGCTCGTCGACCATCGGCACGACGACGTCGAGGCCCTCGATCGAGAACATCTTCTGCCCCAGGTAGGCCTTCTGGAGGTAGCGCTCGAACTGGAAGACCTCGATCAGCCGGGAGCACAGCGAGCGCTTCTCCTCGGAGGTGAGCGGCGTGCGGTGCGCGGCCGTCTCGACCATCTCGCGCAGCCACATCCGCTGCTGGTGCGACGAGAGGTGCTCGATCTGGTAGCCGATCGTGCCGCAGTAGGCCTCGCGCATCCTGGGCAGGGCCTCGAGGAGGGTCTCGCCCTCGACGCCGATCCGCAGGATCGAAGCGGGGATCTTGGACATCAGCTCCGGCGTGAGGTTGAGGTTCTCGGGCTCGAGCGCCGGGTCGCCCTTGGGGTCGGCGGCGGCCAGGGGGTTCAGTCGGCCCGCCAGGTGGCCGTGCGTGCGGTAGGCCTTCAGCAGCGAGGTCGCGGCCTGCACCGCCTGGAGCAGCTCCGTGTCGGGCGCGGCAGGTGCGCTGAGCGACGCGGCCGGGGCGGTGGTCGTGCTGAGCGCCGCCGCCGAGGCGGATGCGGGGTAGGCCGAGGTGACGACGGTCGGGGAGAGGCCGAGGTCCGATGCGACCGACTCGTAGAAATTGTCCTCGCCCTGGAGGAGCTGATCGATGCGGCGCAGGAACGACCCCGACTCGGCGCCCTGGATGACGCGGTGGTCGTAGGTGGAGGTCATCGTCATGACCTTCGAGATGCCGAGCGCCTTGATGCGGTCGGCGTTGGCGTGGGCCCACTCGGCCGGGTAGGCCAGCGAGCCGCAGGCGACGATCGTCCCCTGCCCCGACATCAGCCGCGGCACCGAGGCGACGGTTCCCAGCCCGCCCGGGTTGGTGAGGCTGATCGTGGTGCCCTTGAAGTCGTCGGCGGAGAGCTTGTTCTCGCGCGTCTTGTTGATCAGGTCCTCGTAGTAGGCGTGAAAGCCCGTGAAATCGAGGCCGTCGGAGCCCTTGATGCAGGGCACCATCAGGCTGCGCCCGCCCTTGCGCTCGACGTCGACTGCGATGCCCAGGTTGACGGCCTCCGGCTCGATGACGAAGGGCTTGCCGTCGCGCACCTCGAAGCTGCGCCCCATCACGGGCCATTCGGTGGCCGCCTTGACGATGGCCCAGGCGATGAGGTGGGTGAACGAGACCTTCATGCCCCGGTCCTTCAGGACGCCGTTCAGCGCCTTGCGCTTGGCGTCGAGGACGTCGACCGGCACGGTGCGGAAGGAGGTGGCGGTGGGGACGTCGCGACTCTGGTTCATGGCCTCGGCCAGCATCGCCGCGGGCCCGCGCAGCGGTTTGGCCTCGCCGGCGGAGGCCGCGACCGCGGGCGCGGAGCCGTTGCCGGCGGCCAGGACGTCCGCCTTGGTGACCTTGCCGCCCGGCCCGCTGCCGGTCACGGAGCCGATGTCGACGCCGGAGGCCGCCGCGGCCCGGCGGGCCACGGGAGTAGCCCTCGCGTCGCTCGCCAGGGCTCGCGGGGTGGCCCCCGTGTCGCCCGCCGGGGCTAGCGACGAAGTCGCGGTCGACGCAACTCCGCCGGGAGCCTCGCCTTCGGCTCCGTCCCCGGCGGGTCCGGGTTCAGACGGGGCGGCAGGCCCGGCGCCGCTCGTGCTCATTTCGATCAGCGGCTGGCCGACCTGGACCACGTCGTCGGGCTTGACGAGAAGCTTGGTGATGACGCCGTTGGCGGGAGCCGGGACCTCGGCGTCGATCTTGTCGGTTGAGACCTCGACCACGGTGTCGCCCTCGGCGACCTCCTGGCCCTCGGCGACGTGCAGCTCGAGCACCGTCCCCTCGGTGACCGACTCGCCCATCTCGGGCATCGCGATCACGAGCGCCTCGCCGCCCGCCTCGGCGGCCTCGTGATGCTCGGCAGGGGTGGTGCCGCCGCCAAGGTCCTGGTCGCCCTCGCCGGTGCCGCCGCCGGCGAGGCCGGGCGGGGTGTCGGAGGGCTCGGGGGGCACGGGGGCTTCGTCGCCGGCCTCGCCCGTTTGCTCGGTGGCGGAGCCGCCGTTCTGCGCGGCCGCGGAGGCTCCGTTGGCGGATCCGTTCGTGTCGAGCTCGGCCAGCGCCTGGCCGACCGTCACGGTGTCGTCGACGGAGGCGAGGATCCTGGTGATCGTCCCGCTGGAGGGGGCCGGGACCTCGGCGTCGATCTTGTCCGTGGACACCTCGACGACGGTGTCGCCCTCGGCCACCTCGTCGCCCTCGGAGACATGCCATTCGAGGATGGTTCCCTCGGTGACCGACTCCCCCATCTGGGGCATCTGAATCTCGACGGTTGAGGCCTCGGCCATTCGATTCCGAGTCTAAGACTTCGGCGTTGTCGTCGTTCCGGCCCGCCGGGCGCTGGAGCCGCCCGACCAAGGCGGATCAGACGATGCGGGCGATGAGCTGAGCCTCGTTGGCAAGCGTGTCGTAGACGTCGCGGGCGAGGAACTCGTGGGCGCGGGCGCTGTGGTCGCAGAAGCCGCAGCGCATCATGCCGCCGGCGGGCGTGGAGGCCCGCACGGCGAGCGGCATGTCGCAACCCGGGCAGACGAGGGCCCCGTGCGCGATCACCTGGACCCCGTGGCGCGTGATCCGCCGCTCCAGCCCAGATTCGGCGCCGGTGGAGCGGCCGAGCTGGAGGTGGGGCCGGCCCGGATCGCCGGGGTCGCCGATGATGCGGAAGCTCACTCGAGAAAGTGTAAGGTCGCAGCGCGGCGGCCCTCGCCGCGGAGCTTCGCTGGAGGTGTGCAGATGTCCTATTTCGTGACGGGAGCGACCGGGTTCATCGGTAGGAACCTCGTCGAGCTGCTCCTGAAGCGCGAGGGAACCATCTTCGTGCTGGTGCGCGAGGGCTCCAAGGGGCGGCTGTCGGAGCTCGTCAGCCGCTGGGGGGCGGACGAGGACCGGATCGTCCCCGTGGTCGGTGACCTCTCGCAGCGCCGGCTTGGCGTCTCCGACTCCGACGTCGAGCGCCTGCACGGCGTCGACCACGTCTTTCATCTGGCGGCGATCTACGACGTCACCGCCGACGCGCAGAGCCAGCGGGTCGCCAACGTCGAGGGAACCCGGCACATGGTGGAGCTCGCGGAGGCGATCGAGGCGGGCTGCGTCCACACCGTCAGCTCGATTGCCGCGGCCGGCCTCTTCAAGGGGACCTTCCGCGAGGACATGTTCGAGGAGGCGGAGAACCTCGACGTCAACCCGTACTTCCGCACGAAGCACGAGTCCGAGAAGGTCGTGCGCACGCAGTGCACCCGGCCTTGGCGTGTCTATCGGCCCGGCATCGTGGTCGGGCACTCCGAGACGGGCGAGATGGACAAGATCGACGGCCCGTACTACTTCTTCAAGCTGATCCGGCGCCTGCGCAACACGGTGCCGCAGTGGATGCCGATGCCGGGCATCGAGGGTCGCGAGATCAACATCGTGCCGGTGGACTTCGTCGCCAAGGCGATGGACCACATCGCGCACGTCGAGGGCCTCGACGGCAGAACCTTCCACCTTGTCGACCCCAGCCCGCCGTCGGTGGGCCAGGTGATCGACATCTTCGCCCGGGCGGCGCACGCCCCGGAGTCGAGCGTGCGGGTGCCGCCGTCGGCGGTCGACGCGGCGACGCCGCTCCTGAGGCTCGTGCTCTCCGGCGTGCCCTTCGCGGGCACCGCCGCGGGGCGTCTGCTGGGGGAGTTCGGCATCCCCAAGGAGACGCTCGCCTACGTGAACTGGCCGACGCACTTCGACGCGCGCCAGGCGCAGGCAGCCCTGGCCGGGACCGGGATCAAGGTTCCGCCGCTGGAGGCCTACGCCGACATCCTCTGGGACTACTGGGAGCGGCATCTCGACCCCGACCTGTTCAGCGACCGCACCCTGGTCGGCGCGGTCCGCGGACGGCGCGGCGTCGTGAGCGGAGCCGCGCAGGTCTTCGAGCAGCAGGTTCCCGACGAGTTCCTGCGAGTGGTGCGCCGGCTTCAGGGGACGACGTCGCTGGAGAAGGCGGTCCGCGGCCGCTACGTGATGGTCACCGGGGCCTCGTCGGGAATCGGCAAGTCGGCCGCGTTCAAGATCGCCGAGGCCGGCGGGATCGTCCTGCTGGTCGCGCGAACTCCCGAGAAGCTCGAGGAGACGCGCGACCAGATCCTGCGCTGCCGGCGGCGAGGCCCACGTCCACCGCTGCGACCTCGCCGACATGGACGACATCGACCGGATGGCCGACGAGGTGCTGGAGCAACACGGCCGGGTGGACGTGCTCGTCAACAACGCGGGGCGCTCGATTCGCAGGTCGATCGCGCTCTCCTACGACCGCTTCCACGACTTCGAGCGGACCATGCAGCTCAACTACTTCGGGGGCGTCCGGCTCATCCTCAAGGTGCTGCCCGGCATGCGCCGGCGGCGCACGGGCCAGATCGTCAACGTCAGCTCGATCGGCGTGCAGACGAACACGCCGCGGTTCTCGGCCTACGTGGCGTCGAAGGCGGCGCTGGACGCGTTCTCGCGCTGCATCGCCTCGGAGATCATCGACGACAACGTCCACATCACCACGATCCACATGCCGCTGGTGAGGACGCCGATGATCGCCCCGACCAAGATGTACGACCGCTTCCCCACGATCACCCCCGACAAGGCCGCGGACATGATCTGCGAGGCGATCATCCACCACCCCAAGCGGATCGCGACCCCGCTCGGGACGCTCGGGCAGCTGCTCTACACGATCAACCCCAAGTCGGTGGACTACATCCTGAACAGCGCCTACCACCTGTTCCCGGACTCGCGCGCGGCCAAGGGCGAGAAGAAGCCGGGCGAGCCGCGCCCCGAGCCGGGGGCGAGCGCCGAGGAGAAGGCCTCCGACCAGCAGGTCCTCTTCGCGAACCTGATGCGCGGCATCCACTGGTAGCGACGACTTCTGACGACTTGTAGTCGCTATCCGACTACAACCCGTCAGCCCAGCCGCCGCCGAAGCAGCGCCGCGACCTTCCGCGGCTCGCGCTCGAGCATCCGCCAGGTGAAGCGAACGACCTGCCAGCCCTCAAGGCCGAGGAAGAGGTCTCGCTCATGGTCGTCCTCGAAGGCTCGGCGGCCGCGATGGGCGGCCCAGCCGTCGGTCTCGGCGCAGACCTTCACCAGCGGCCAGGCGAAGTCGAGCCTGTAGGGGCCAAGCGGCCAGTTGACCTCGGGCCGGGGCAGATGGCGGCGAGAGCAGAAGTAGAGGAAGCGGCGCTCGAGCTCGCTCCTGACTCCCGCCTTCCCAGCCTCACTGCCGATCGCGAGCCCTCTGAAGCTCGCCTCGTGCTCGGCTCGGCGCGCCACCTCGGGATCGCTCGTCCGGCGCAGGTCGGCGATCGTCCTGGCGGGGGAGGTCAGCCTGATGCCGCTCTTCAGCGCAATCGCCGAAGCAGGCAATGAGGGAGGGCGGTGGATGATCAGTCCCTGGCGCTTCGATCTGCCTCCTGCACCTGGGACCGTCACGTGGATCGCTCCCGTGGTCGTCTGCAGAAGGCGCCAGAGCTCAGCGGCCGAGCGGTGGCTGAGGACTGCGCCCTGCCCGCAGGCCAAGACCGCCGCCATCCATCGCCCCTCATTGCTTAAGGCCGCGTGTCCCACCGCATAGACGCCGCGGTAGACCCGGTGCAGGCGAGCTGCGCGGAGCCGCCTCTGGATTGCCGGCTGGCTGAGTCCGCACCCGAGCAGTTGCTCGAAGGTGACCACCCCGTGCTGGCTTGCCGCAATCTGGGCCGTTGCTCCGTCGGCACTGTCAGTTTGAAGTCGCATAGCGACTACAAGTCGTCAGAAGCGGCCCGCGCCCCTTAGGGTCCTGGCGTGGAGCGGCGGCGAAAGCATTGGGGCTGGGGCTATGAGGACCAGCAGCCCGACCGGGCCGGGCTCGAGGCCGCCGCGCAGGCCGTGCGCGACCGGCTGGGCTTCGAGGTCACCGACATCGAGGAGCCCGTCCCGCTGGACGCCATCGAGCTGAGGGGCCCTCGCATCGACCCGCCCGCCTCCCTCATTGATTTAACGAGCACCGACCCCTACGAGCGCGTTTCCCACGCCCTGGGCAAGGCCTACCGCGACGTGGTCCGCGGCTTCCGCGGCCAGGTCGACAACCCGCCCGACGTGGTCGCCTTCCCTGGGTCCGAGGCCGACGTCGAGCGCATCCTGGCCTGGTGCGCCGACTCGGGCCTGGCCGCCATCCCGTACGGGGGCGGCACCAGCGTCGTCGGCGGCGTGGAGCCACGCGTCGGCGGTGAATACGCCGGGGCGGTCTCGATCGATCTCCGCAGGCTGGACCGCATCCTCGAGGTCGACCCGGTCTCTCGCGCCGCGCGCATCCAGGCGGGGATCCTCGGCCCGGCCCTCGAGGAGGGCCTTCGCGAGCACGAGCTGACCCTCCGCCACTTCCCGCAGTCGTTCGAGTACTCCTCGCTGGGCGGCTGGATCGCCACCCGCGCCGGCGGCCATTACGCGACCCTCCTCACGCACATCGACGACCTCGTCGAGTCCGTCCGCGCCATCACCCCCGCAGGCGAATGGGAGAGCCGCCGGCTCCCGGGCTCGGGTGCCGGGCCCAGCCCCGACCGCCTTCTGCTCGGCTCGGAGGGCACGCTCGGGGTGATCACGGAGGCCTGGGTGCGCCTGCAGGCACGCCCGGTCCACAAGCTCTCCTGCGGCGTCGCCTTCGACTCGTTCAGCGCGGGCGCCGAGGCGGTCCGCGAGCTCAGCCAGTCGGGCCTTCACCCCGCCAACTGCCGGCTGCTCGACCCCGTCGAGTCCGAGGTGACGGGCAGCGGCCCGCCCGGCAAGGCCCTGATGGTGCTGGGGTTCGAGTCGGCCCATCACCCGGTCGACGAGCCGATGAACATCGCCCTCGAATGCGCCGGCGACCACGGCGGCCAGCCGGGAGAGGTCCGCGGGTCCTCGACAGCGCAGCCCAGCCCGGCACGCGCCGAGCCTTCCGGCAACCCCGCCGTCCCCGGACGCGAAGCGCAGGAGACGGCGGGCCGTGATCCGGTGGGCTCGTGGCGCCATGCCTTCCTGGCCGCTCCGTATCTGCGCGACTCCTTCGTCTCGCTCGGCGTGCTCAGCGACACGTTCGAGACCGCGATCACGTGGGAGCGCTTCCCGGACTTCCACGCCGAGGTCACCGATGCCGCGCGCGCGGCGATCGCCGCCGAGTGCGGCCTGCCGCCCGACGGTCCCTCCTCGCCTCGCCTCTCCTGCCGCTTCACCCACGTCTACCCGGACGGCCCGGCTCCCTACTTCACCGTCATCGCCCCCGCCCGGCGCGGCGACGAGCTGGCCCAATGGGACGCGATCAAGGCCGCGGCTTCCGACGCCGTCATCGCCGCGGGCGGGACCATCACCCACCACCATGCGGTCGGCCGCGATCACCGGCCCTGGTATGACCGCCAGCGCCCCGACGCCTTCGCCGCCGCGCTGCGGGCCGCCAAGTCCGCACTCGACCCGGCGTGGACCCTGAACCCAGGCGTCCTGTTCGACCGTAACTCCGCCTAGGACATGAGCACCGAACAGCATGACGCCATCGTGGTCGGAGCCCGCTGCGCGGGCTCCTCGCTCGCCATCGCCCTGGCCCAGCGCGACTGGGACGTCCTGCTGATCGACCGCGCCGAGTTCCCCAGCACCACGGTCTCGACCCATGGCATCTGGCCCAACAGCCTCGCGCGCCTCGACGAGCTGGGCGTGCTCTCTCAGCTTCTCTCCGAGCATGACGTGCCTCTGAACGCCACCCGCTTCCGCGGGCTCGGTCACGAGAGCGGCGGCCCCTTGACTCCGATCAAGGGCTTCGACCGCGGCATGGTGCCGCGCCGGATCGTGCTCGACAAGGCGGGCGTCGACACCGCGGCCGCGGCCGGCGTGCGCTGCGAGTTCGGGCGCCGCGTCACGGGGCTGCTCGGCGCCGGCACCGACGACGACCCGGTCCGCGGCGTCACCCTCGACGATGGCAGTAACGCGACCGGCCGCTGGGTCTTCGGCGCCGACGGACGCGGCTCCACGGTCGCTCGCGAGCTGGGGCTCCCGAAGGAGCGGCCGATGCGCGGCGAGATGTCGATGGCCTATGCGTACTGGCGCGGCCTGCCGAACGACGGCTTCGGCACGTTCCAGATCGAGCTCGACCGCGTCCTCACCCTCGCCCCGGTCGAGGACGGCCTGCACATGATCATCATCTCCGGCCCGCCCGAGATGGTCCGCGGGACGAAGGACGAGCGCCTGCGGGCCTACCTCTCCTACGTCCATCGCTTCCCGGAAAGCCTGCCCGAGGCCGTGCTCGAGCAGGCCGATCTGGTTACCGACCTCGCGATCGCACCGGAGTCGCTCATGCGCGGGTTCTTCCGGCAGGCCGCCGGACCGGGCTGGGCGCTCGTCGGCGACGCCGGCCACTTCAAGCACCCGGGCACTGCGCAGGGCATCGGCGACGCGATCGAATCGGCGGTTCACGTGGCCGAGGCGGTCTCCGGGGCCGACCCCGGCCTCGAGGGCTACGGGGCGTGGCGCGACGCCAGGGCGGCCGAGCACTACGCATGGTCGTTTGCCTGGGGGCATTTCCCGCAACCCGAGAACGAGGCGCTCTTCCGCGGGTGGGCGAGCGAGCCCGACGCGGCGCAGGACCTCCGCGACTCCTTCAGCCGTCTCGTCGAGCCCTCGCAGGTGATGTCGGCCGATCGCCTCGCGCGCTGGTTCGGGGCTCCCAGCTAGCCGCCGCATCCGCTTCGACCGCGGCGTCTGTCCCTAACCTCCGGCGCATGGAGACGCTCGCGGAGGACCAGCCCGCCGCGCCGGGCGCCACGCCCGATCGCGCGCCCGCGCGCTCGCTGCCCGCGGCCCTGCTGGCCGAGGCCCGGCCGGGCGAATGGGTCAAGAACGTCCTCGTCTTCGCGGGCCTCGTATTCGGCAAGAAGTTCCACGATTCCGGCGCGATCGCCGACGCGCTCGTCACCTTCATCGCCTTCTGCGCCATCGCCAGCGCCGGCTACCTCTACAACGACCTGCGCGACGTCGAGCTCGACCGCCGTCACCCGGAGAAGCGCCACCGCCCCATCGCCGGCGGCGAGCTGTCCGCCGCCGCCGCGGTCGCCGCCGCCCTGGTGCTCGCGGTCGTGGCGATCGCCGGCTCCGCGCTCGCCGTGTCCCTCGAGGTCGGCGGCCTGGTCGCCCTCTACGGAGCGCTGACCCTGGCCTACTCCTTCGGCCTCAAGCGCCTGGTGATCATCGACGTGATGACGATCGCCTCGCTGTTCATCCTCCGCGTCATCGCCGGCGCGGTCGCCGTGGAGGCTCACGCCTCGCAATACCTCCTGGTGGTGACCGGAATGCTCGCCCTCTTCCTCGGCTTCACCAAGCGCCGCCAGGAGGCGATCCTCGAGGCGCACGAGGGAGTGGAGTCCCGGCCGGTGCTCGAGCACTACTCGGTGCCCTTCCTCGACCAGATGGTCTCGATGGTCACCGCCGCGGCGGTCGTGAGCTACATCATCTACGCGGTCAACTCGCCCTTCATCGGCTCGAAGATGCTGGCGACGGCGCCCTCGGTCCTCTACGGGATCTTCCGCTACCTCTACCTGATCTACGACCGCGAGGACACGCGCTCCACGGCGGCGATCCTCGCCAGCGACCCGGGCATCATCTTCGCCGGGGTCAGCTGGATCGTCATCGCTGTCGTGATGCTCTACGCCGTCGGCTGAGCCCCGGGCGCCAGGGGCCGCCGGGACGCCCGTACCGATAGATTCCCTCGCCCGCATGGACCTGACCCTCACCGAATCCGAGCAGGCCTTCCGCGACGAGGTTCGCGCCTGGATCGCCGACAACCATCCCGGTCCTGCCCCTCAGGGCGGCGACCAGGTCCAGTACGAGTTCGAGCGCGAGTGGCAGCGCAAGCTCCACGAGGCCGGCTGGGCGGGCGTGTCCTGGCCGAAGGAATACGGCGGCCGCGGCGCGACGCTCATCGAGCAGTCGATCTTCGGCGAGGAGCTCGCGCGCGCCAGGGCGCCGCGCCCCGCCAACGTCCTCGGGCTCGTCATGGGCGGCCCGGTTGTCATCGCCCACGGCACCGAGGAGCAGAAGGAGCGCTACCTCGAGCCCATCCTCTCCGCGGAGGAGATCTGGTGCCAGGGCTTCTCCGAGCCCGAGTCCGGCTCGGATTTGGCGTCGCTGAAGACCCGCGCGGTCAAGGAGAACGGCGGCTGGCGAATCACCGGCCAGAAGGTCTGGACCACGTTCGCGCACGAGGCGAAGTGGTGCATGCTGGTGGCCCGCTCCGACGCCGACGCCCCCAAGCACAAGGGGCTCACGTACTTCCTGATGGACATGGAGCAGGACGCCGTCGAGGTCCGCCCGCTGCGGCAGATCACCGGCGAGGCGGAGTTCAACGAGCTCTTCATCGAGAACGCCTACGTCCCCGACGAGAACGTCGTCGGCGGCGTCGGCAACGGCTGGATGGTCGCGATCACGACGTTGATGAACGAGCGCGCCGGCCTGGGCGCATCGGCCGCCCTGGGCCTTGCGAACACGCTCGACGAGCTGATCGACCTGGCCAAGGAGCGCGGCGTCGCCGGCGATCCGCTCGTCCGCGACAAGATCGCGCGGCTGAAGATCGGCATCGAGGCCCTGCGCCTGGGCGCGATGCGCGCGCTCACGGCGACGATGAAGGTCGGCATCCCCGGCCCCGAGGGGTCGATCGCCAAGCTGCAGTGGTCGTCGACCAACCAGGCGCTGACCGAGCTCGCGATCGAGGTGGGCGGCATCGACACCCTGAAGCGTGGCGACCTGTGGGCCTACCGCTTCCTGCGCTCGCGCGCCAACTCCATCGAGGGCGGCACCTCCGACGTGCTGCGAAACATCGTCGCCGAGCGGGTCCTTGGCCTGCCGAAGCTTAGGTAGAGGAAGCTCCGGGATGGATTTCGACTTCAACGACGAGCAGCGCGAGATCAAGTCGACGGCGCACGACTTTCTCGCCTCGCGCTTCAAGCCCGACAAGGTCCGTGAGCTGGCCGAGTCCGACAGCCCCTACGACGATGCCCTCTGGGGTGAGATCTGCCGGCTCGGCTGGCCCGGCATCGCGATCTCCGAGGATTACGAGGGACAGGGCCTGGGCACGATCGAGGCCGTGATCCTCGCCGAGGAGATGGGCTATGCCCTCGCGCCCTCACCGTGGATCTCCAACGCCTGCGCGGCGTTCTTCGTCGAGGCGGCCGGCAGCGACGAGCAGAAGTCGAAATGGCTTCCGGGAATGGCATCCGGCGACGAGCGCGGCGCCTGCGCCTTCACCCCGGACGACGAGCCGGTCGTCGGCGCAGCGAGCGGGGCTGCGGTGTTGGCACTGGGCGAAGGCGACGGAGCTCGCCTGGTCGAGGCCGGCGACGTGGAGCTCGAGCGCCTGGGCCTCATCGACACCACGCGCGCCTACTTCCGCGCGAAGGCGTCCGGCGGCGACTCGCTTCCCGGCGACGTCGGCGCAGCGGCCGACCGGTGCGTCGTGGTCCTCTCCGCCGAGCTGGTGGGAGTGGCGGCGCGTGCGCTCGACATCGCGGTGGAGTACGCCAAGGAGCGCGAGCAGTTCGACCGGCCCATCGGCGCCTACCAGGCGGTCTCGCACCGCCTGGCCAACATGCTCTGGGAGGTCGAGGAGGCCCGCTCGCTCCTCTACTACGCCGGGTGGGTCGCCGACGCGGAGCCCGAGTCGCTGCCCCTTGCCTCCTCGATGGCCAAGGCGCGGGCTTCCGACGCGGCAACCGCGGTGACGCACGACGCCATCCAGACGCTCGGCGGCATCGGCTTCACCTGGGAGCACGACATCCACTTCTTCCTCAAGCGCGCTCGCGTGAGCGCGCAGCTGCTGGGGACGCCCGGCCGGCACCGCGAGCGCGTGGCCGCCCTCGCCGGCCTGGGCTAGCTAGCGCTTCAGCTTCAGCGTCAGCGGCTTGGAGATCGTCTTCGGCGCGCCGCCGGTGGGCGTGTAGGTGACCTTGGCGGTCAAGCGCACCTTGCCGTTCTTCTTCAGCTTGCGCGCAGCGCTGCCGCTGGCCTTGACCTTCAGCTTGACCTTGCCGGACCCCTTCGCCGTGCTCGACGCAGGCGCGACGCCCTTGCCCGACAGCTTGAGCTTGCCCGGTCCCGGCACCGTCGCCGTCAGGGTTGCGGTCCCCTTCTTCGTGTTGAGCTTCGGCTTCGCGAGGGTGAACGCGTTCGAGGGTGCGTCGACGGCCACTCCGCCTGGATTGGAGAGGACGGTCAGGAACGTCTGGTTCGCCGCTGTGCCGTTGAGGTTCGCCCGGCCCAGGGTGTTGCTGCCTGCGTTCGACCAGTAGATGTGGGATCCGTCGACCGCGGGCAGGTCGGGCTGGGTCCCCCCCGTGATGAAGCTCTGATTCACGTCGGTCCCGTTGAGCTTCGCCCGGCCAAGCGTGGTCGAGCTGCCGTTGCCCCAGTAGATGAACTTGCTGTTGACGGCGACGCCGACGGGGCCGATGGCGCCCGTGATGAAGTTCTGTTGCGGGCTCGAGCCGTCGAGGTTCGCGCGGCCGATCGTGGTCCCGTTGTTGCCGGCTCCCTGGTTCGCCCAGTAGACGTGCTTGCCGTCCACGGCCACCCCGCACGGGTCGCTGGCGCCCGTGATGAAGGACTGGTCGACGCCTTGTCCATTCAGGTTCGCGCGGCCGATCGTGGTTCCCGTGGCATTTCCCCAATAGATGTGCTTGCCGTCCACGGCCACCCCACACGGGAAGGAGACCGCGCCGATGGCCACGAAGGATTCGTCGACGTTCGAGCCGTTGAGGTTGGCGCGGCCGATCGTCGACGGGTTGGAGAAGGTGTTGGCCCAGTAGATGTGCGAGGCATCGGCCGCCACCCCGACCGGCCCGGCGGCGCTGCTGATGAAGGTCGGCTCGGGACTGCTGCCGTCGGGATTGGCGCGGCCGATCGTCGTGCCGGTCGCGCCGCCGCGGATCGCCCAGTAGATGTGGGCGCCCGCCTGGGGGACGGCGCCGGCAAGGGCTGCCGAGACAAGGGCCAGCGAGGTGAGGGACACCGCGAGAGGCAGGCGACGTCGGCGGCAAACCCGGGCTCGCGCCATGGAGGTCCCAGCGGCTGGAGCCCGGCTCCTCATCGCGCCGGCAGAGCCTACTTGATGATCTCCACGTCGGAGACGAGCTTCGTCTGGCCGCGAAGCGTGTACTCCACGTCGACGGACTCGTTCTTGCGATAGGTGCCGACCACGCCGATCAGCATCGAGAGCCACCGCACGCCGGAGAGCTTCTCCTCCTTGATGATCGGCGCGCTGAAGACGACCATGCCGCCCGCGACCCGGAAGTCCTCGCCCTCGGTCTGCTCGACACCGTTGCGGTACACGCGGATGGGGCGCTCGGCGCCGCGGGGCAGCCTGACCCGGTTGCCTGCGGCGTAGCTGCCCTTGGGAATCTGGGAGTCGCTCATGCCAGCGCCTCGCGCACCGATTGGAGCGCGGCGTCCGGCGTGCGCCCCTCGAGCCGCTCCTTGCGGATCACCCCCCGGTAGGGGATCAGGCTTCCGTCGCCCATCACGTCGACCCCGGCCTCGCGGCCGCGCAGCAGCCCCCCGGTGGAGAGCTCGATCCGCGCCGCCACGCGGTCGCCGGGCCCGTAGGTGCGAAAGCCCTCGGCGGGTTCCAGCGGCCCCTCCCGCGCGACTTCGATCGCCTCGCTGCGCACCGCGTCGATCGCGGCGTCGAGGTCGTCGAAAGAGTCCCGCTTCACGCGGGGGCCATGCCTCACCGTGAGCCTCCAGGTCGACACCCGCGGCGAGTCTAGATGCGGAGGCGCGTGAGCGGCTTCAGCGCCGCGCGAAGCGCCTGAACACGCCGTAGGCCGGCTTGGGGCTGCCGTCCTGGCGGCGCAGGCCGAAGTCGTATTCCTTCACCGAGGGCTTCGGGCTGGGCATGTCCTTCCAGTCGAACCAGAAGATCGCCGCGAGGTCGTAGCGGCGATGGTGGCGCTTGGCCCAGCTGAAGAGACCATGCATGCGGCGGGCTTGCGCGCTTCTCGGACCCGACGGCCCAGATGTGCCCGGGATCCTTGTCCCGACGACCAGCCGGCCTCCGTCACCCACAGCGGCGTGTGGCCGCGAATGGCGTGCGAGAAGGCCTTGATCTGCTTCTCGTCGCCGGTGGCGCTGGCCGCGTAGACGTTCAGCGCCGCGACGTCGAACAGGTGCCCGCCGCCCGCGCGATAGACGTGGGTCAGGAACCCGGCCGATGTGTACTTGCCGCCACCCCCGCGGCCCGGGCCGAGGCCTGCCAGAACGATCTTGCCGTGGCGGTCGGCCGAGCGGACGGCGCGGCGGGTGATCTTGAGCAGCCGGACGTAGTCGCGCGGCGCCGGTCGCGGCCGCCACGAGGCCGGGTAGTTGGGCTCGTTCCACACCTGCCAGGCCTTCGCCGGCCGGTAGGGCAGCTTCGAGTGCGCCTTCCAGAACGCCCCGTGGGACCCGTAGCGGCCGGCGGCGGCGGCGACGAAGCGCCGCCACCCTTGCCTGCCGGCGCGGCTGGTCGTGGGTGGATGCAACGGGTTGCGGGCGATCCAGTGCGGGGTTGCGATCAGGATCGGCAGCGCCGTGATCTTGCTGCGCGCGAGCCGGGCGACCTCCTTGTCGTAGAAGGTCCAGTCGAAGGCGCCGTGTCGCGAGCCCTGCACGAGGGTCCAGTTGAGCCCGAAGCGCGCCCGCGCGATGCCCGCGTGGCGCATGCGCGGCGGGTCGAGCTTCTTCGGGTACGGCGCCGCGTTGATGGCGAACTCGACCTCGTGCGCCGAGGCGCCGGCGGGAGCTGCGGCCACGCCGAGCGCGCAGGCCGCGACGATCGCCGCGGCGATCGTTCGTCCCCGCATCCCGCCCGCCTGTGCCGCGCTACGCCCCGCGGCGCTGGCGCTTGGGCCGCCGCGCGGGCGGGCCCGTGATCTTCTCGGGGCCCTCGCGATCGGCAACCTTGACGTACTCGCGATCGAGCTCGCCGGTGTAGATCTGACGCGGCCGGGCGATCTTCTGCTCGGAGTCGTCGTTCATCTCCATCCACTGGGCGACCCAGCCGGAGGTGCGCGGGATCGCGAAGATCACCGTGAACATCTCGTTCGGGATCTCCAGGGCCTCGTAGATCAGGCCCGAGTAGAAGTCGACGTTCGGATAGAGCTTTCGGTCCGTGAAGAACTCGTCGTCGAGCGCGTGCTTCTCCAGCTCGGTCGCGATCTCGATCAGCGGGTTGTACTCCGTGGCCTCGAGCACCTCGTCGACGTGCTTCTTGATGATCCGCGCCCGCGGATCGTAGTTCTTGTAGACCCGGTGGCCGAAGCCCATGAGCTTCTCCTCGCGGTTCTTGACGCCCTCGAGGAACTCGGGGATGTTCTTCGGGTCCTCGATGCGGCGCAGCATCCGCAGCACGGCCTCGTTGGCGCCGCCGTGGAGTGGGCCATAGAGGGCTGCAACTCCCGCGGCGACTGCCGAGTACGGGTCCACCTGCGACGAGCCAACCCCTCGCACCGCGTTGGTCGAGCAATTCTGCTCGTGGTCGGCGTGGAGGATGAACAGAACGTCCAGCGCCTTTGCGAGGCGGGGATCCGGCTCGTACTTCACCTCGGTCTTCTTGAACAGCATCGAGAGGAAGTTCTCCGAGTAGGAGAGGTCGTTGTCGGGATAGACGTACGGAAGGCCCATGTTGTGGCGATAGGCGAAGGCGGCGAGGGTCGGGAGCTTCGCGATCAGCCGGATCGCGGCCATGTAGCGCTCCTCCGGATCGTCGATGCGCTTCGCGTCCGGGTAGAACGTCGAGAGGGCCCCGACTCCGGAGAGCAGCATCCCCATCGGGTGAGCGTCGTAGCGGAACGTCTCGAAAAGGTTCTTGATGTCCTCGTGGACGAAGGTGTGGTGGGTGACGTCGAACACCCAGCGCTCGAGCTGCGGCTGCGTCGGCAGCTCGCCGAACGTGAGGAGGTAGGCCACCTCGAGATAGCTCGACTGGTCGCAGAGTTGCTCGATCGAGTAGCCGCGGTGCTGGAGGATGCCCTTGTCGCCGTCGATGTAGGTGATCGCCGACCGGCACGAGGCGGTGTTGGTGAAGGCCGGGTCGTAGGCCATCATCCCGAAGTCGTCCTCGTTGACCTTGATCTGGCGAAGGTCCATCGCCCTGATCGTCTCGTCGGTGATCTCGACCTCGTAGGTCTTTCCGGTGCGGTTGTCGGTGATGGTGAGCGTGTCGTTGCCGGCGGTCGCTACAGCGCCGTCGTCCGGCTGCTCCGTGGTGCGCTCCTCGGTGGCCATTGCCTCTCCTTCGGCGATCAGAAGTTCCCCGCCATTCTCCCAGGTTGCCCCGTCGGGGTGCAACGGCGGGGCCGCCGGGCGGCTACTCGGCCGCGTCGAAATGCGTGAGCGCGCGCAGGCCCTCGTACCGGGCCGAGACCTCGTCGGCCGTGAGGCGGGCGACCCGCTCGGTGCCGAACTCCTCCACGTTGAACGAGGCCAGCACGGTTCCGTAGGCCATCGCCTTGTGCAGCACCGCGTCGCCGGGCGCCGAGGTGCCGCAGCCGTCCAGATAGCCCAGGAAGCCGCCGGCGAAGCTGTCGCCTGCTCCGGTGGGGTCGCAGACGTCCTCGAGCAGGAATCCGGGCAGGGCGAAGGCGCGGTCCGGGGTGAACAGCGCCGCGCCGTACTCGCCGCGCTTCGCGACCACGATCCTGGGGCCCAGCCCCATCAGCTCCGCCGCCGCCTTGGCGAGATTCGCCTCGCCCGTGAGCTGGCGGATCTCGGCGTCGTTTAGGAGCACGCAGTCCACCTCGCCCAGCACCCCCACCAGCGCGTCGCGGGCGGTTTCGATCCAGAAGTTCATCGAGTCGAGCGCGGCGAACCGGGTGCCCTCGCAGGCCCCGCGAACGTCGCGCTGCAGCTGCGGCTGGATGTTGCCGAGGAACAGCGTCTCGGCCGCGCGCGAGGCCTCCGACAGCTTGGGCTGGAACTCCCCGAAGACGTTCAGCTGCGTGTCGTCGGTGTGCGCCAGGTTCATGTCGTGCTCGTAATGGCCGCGCCAGAAGAAGGTCTCGCCGCCCGCGACGACCTCGATGTCCGCTGTGTCGACGCCCTTATGCCGAAGCAGGTCGATGTGCTCGTCGCCGAAGTCGTCGCCGACCGGGCCGACGACCTGCACGTCGGTGAAGAAGGACGCCGCGAGGGCGAAGTGCACCGCCGATCCGCCCAGCATGCGCTCTCGCTCCCCGAAGGGCGTGCGCACGGAATCGAAGGCGATGGATCCGACGACGGTCAGGCTCATCGGGACGGCGGCATCCTAGAGCGCCCGCGGCCGGCGGCGCTCCGGTTCCGCGATGATCTCCGCATGCCGGTGAACCATCCGCACGACGACGGCTTCCCAGCGATCTCCGACTACGCGTTCCTCTCCGACTGCGAGACGGCCGCGCTGGTGGCGCCCGACGGGTCCGTCGAATGGCTCTGTTTGCCCCGGTTCGACTCCCCCAGCGTGTTCGGGGCGATCCTGGACCGCAGCGCCGGCCACTTCCGCTTCGGCCCGGGAAAGGTCTCGGCGCCGATCGCGCGCCGCTACCTGCCCGGCACCAACGTGATCGGCACCGACTGGATGGGCCCGAGCGGCTGGCTTGCGATTCGCCACGCGATGCTCGCCGATGCCGACCCCGTGGAGCCGCGCGATTGCCGCTCGCGGCGGATGCTCGTCGCCGTCGCGACCTGCCAGGAGGGCGACCCCCAGCTGCTTCTGGAGTGCGCGCCGCTGTTCGGCTACGGCAGGGAGCCCGCGCAGTGGGTTGAGGACGGCGACGCGTTCGTCGCCGAGCACGAAGGGGTGAGCCTGCGCCTGACGACGAGCATGGACGCCCGCATCGAGGGCGGCGCCGTGGCGGCGGCGCAGGACCTCTCCGATGACGCCGCAGCCTTCTGCTGCCTCTCCTGGGGGCACGAGCGGGCGCCGGAGAGCGTCGCCGACGTGCGCAAGGGGATCGAGGCGACCTCGAGCTATTGGCGCAGCTGGATCCAGGCCGGGCGGTTCCCCGACCACGCCTGGTCCGGCCACCTCCAGCGCTCGGCGCTCACCCTGAAGGGGCTGAGCTACCGGCCGACGGGTGCCCTGCTCGCGGCCGCGACGACCTCGCTGCCGGAGGCCCCGGGCGGCAACCGCAACTGGGACTACCGCTACACCTGGTTGCGCGACTCGACCTTCTCGCTGTGGGCGCTCCACGCGCTCGGCCTCGACCACGAGGCGCTCGAGTACCTGGGGTTCGCGACCGGCCTCATGAAGGGGAAGGGCCCGGACTCGCAGATCATGTTCGGGATCGGCGGCGAGGATGACCTGCCCGAGTCGATCCTGGAGCACCTCTCCGGATATCGCGGCGCCAGGCCGGTGCGGATCGGCAACGGCGCCGTCGAGCAGCGCCAGAACGATGTCTACGGCGCCTTCCTCGACTCGGTCTACATCCAGCACAAGGTCAAGCAGGGCCTGCCGGAGGGCATCTGGCCCGTTGCGCGCGACCAGGTGGAGGGCGCGATGCGCGCCTGGCGCGAGCCCGACCAGGGCATCTGGGAGTCGCGGGGCGAGCCCCGGCACTACGTCTCCTCGAAGCTCATGTCCTGGGTGGCCCTCGATCGGGGCGCCCGTCTGGCCCAGGAGCACGGCGAAAACGACAACGCGCGGCGTTACCGCGCGGAGGCCGAGGCCTGCCGGGCGGACCTCCTGGAGAACGGCGTGAACGAGCGCGGCGTCTTCACCCAGCACTACGACACCGACGCGCTCGACGCCTCGACGCTGCTGATCCCCCTCGTCCGCTTCCTGCCGGCGAGCGACGAGCGAGTCCGGGCGACCATCCTCGCGGTTGCTGATGAGCTCACCGAGGACGGCCTCGTGCTGCGCTACAAGCCGGCCGAGTCCGACGACGGCGTCTCTTCAGAGAAGGAGGGCACCTTCACGATCTGCTCGTTCCTGCTGGTCTCGGCCCTGTGCGAGATCGGCGAGCAGGTCCGCTCGCACGAGCTCTGCGGCAGGCTGATCATGATGGCGGGCCCCCTCGGCCTCTATGCGGAGGAGCTCGACGCCCGCAGCGGCGAGCACCTGGGCAACTTCCCTCAGGCGTTCACCCATCTCGCGCTCATCAACGCGGTGCTCCACGTCATCGCCGAGGAGGAGGCCGGCGAGCGCGACGGGCACAGCGCGGTGCTGAGCGAGACGCGCAACCGGCACTGACGGCTGCCCCAGGGGGTTCCCTGACAGACTGGAGGGGTGAAGGCGATCCAGATCGAGGAATTCGGCGGGCCCGAGAACATGCGGCTCGTCGAGCTGCCCGACCCCCAGCCGGGGGAGGGTGAGGTCCTGGTCGAGGTGTCGCGCTCAGGCGTGAACTTCGCCGACACGCACGCGATCCGCGACGACTATCTGGCGAAGCAGACCCTGCCGCTGATCCCGGGCGGCGAGGTCGCGGGGCGCGACCCCTCCGGCCGCCGGGTGGCCGCCATGCTCGCAAGCGGGGGCTACGCGGAGAAGGTCGCGGTCAACGAGGCGGCGCTGGTCCCGATCCCCGACGGCGTCTCCGACGACCAGGCGGCGGCGCTCCTGCTTCAGGGCCTGACCGCGCTGACATTGCTTCGCACCTCCGCTCGCCTGCAGGAGGGCGAGTCGGTGGTGGTCCAGGCCGCCGGCGGCGGGACCGGATCGCTCGCCGTCCAGCTCGCCAGGCGCCTGGGCGCCGGGCGCGTCATCGGCCTCGCCTCGAGCGAGTCCAAGCGCGACCTCGTCAAGCGCCTCGGCGCCGACGAGGCGGTCGACTCGCGCGCGCAGAACCTGCAGGAGGCGATCCTCGAGGCGAACGGCGGCGAGCCCGTCGACGTCGTCCTCGAGATGTCCGGCGGCCCGGCCTTCGACGCCTGCCTCGGGGCGCTCGCCCCGTTCGGCCGGCTGGTCACGTTCGGCCTCGCGTCCGGGGTGACGAACGAGGTGAGAAACGTGGACCTCATGCGCACCAGCCGCTCGGTCGTCGGCTTCTGGCTGATGCACCTGTTCCGCAAGCCCCAGCTGCTGCGCTCGGGCATCGGCGAGCTCCTCGAGCTCACCGCCTCGGGCGAGCTCGAGATCGTCATCGGCGGCGTGTATCCCCTCAGCGACGCGGCGCGAGCCCACGAGGAGCTCCGCGCGCGCACCACCGAGGGCAAGCTGCTGCTCGACCCGGCCGCCGGCGAATCCGGGGGTGCCTCGTGAGCAAGTTCCGAGAGCTGGGGCTCCCCGAGACGATCGCCGAGACCCTCGACCAGCTGGGCTATACCGAGCCGACGGCGATCCAGGAACAGGCGATCCCCGAGCTCCTCGCGGGGCACGACGTCATCGGCCAGGCGCAGACCGGCACCGGCAAGACGGCCGCGTTCGGGTTGCCGCTGCTGACCTATCTCGACCCGTCGTCACAGGACACGCAGGCGATCGTCCTCACGCCGACGCGAGAGCTCTGCATCCAGGTGACGCAGGCGCTTCGCTCCTACGCCGAGCGCCTCGACATCGAGGTTCTCGCGGTCTTCGGCGGCCAGGCCGTCGCGACCCAGACCGCCCGGCTGCGCAGCGGCGCCCAGGTGGTTGTCGCCACGGTCGGCCGGATGCTCGACCTCGCGACCCGCGGCTCGCTGCAGCTCTCCTCCGCCCGCTACGTCGTTCTCGACGAGGCCGACGAGATGCTCGACCTGGGCTTCATCGACGACGTGGAGCGCATCCTCAAGATGTGCCCCGGCGGCCGCCAGACGGCGTTGTTCTCGGCGACCATCCCGCCGCCGGTCGAGCGCCTGGCGGATCGCTACATGTACGACCCGGTCACCATCCGGGTCACGCCCAAGCAGCTAACCGTGGATGCCATCGAGCAGGCCTTCGTCGAGGTGCCGGCCAAGGAGAAGTCCGACCGGCTGGTCGAAGTCCTCAGGGTGGAGGACCCCGAGCAGGCGATCATCTTCTGCCGCACCAAGCTCGGCACCGCCCGCCTGGACGAGAACCTCCGCCGCCGGGGCATGAGGGTCAAGGCCCTCCACGGCGACCTCAGCCAGGGCCAGCGCGACGGGGTGATGCTCCAGTTCAAGAATCACAGCCTGCCGCTGCTCGTCGCCACTGACGTCGCGGCGCGCGGCCTCGACATCGAGCACGTCACCCACGTCATCAACTACGACGTCCCGGATTCCAGCGAGACCTACGTCCACCGGATCGGCCGCACCGGCCGGGTGGGGCGGACGGGCCGCGCGATCACGTTCGTGACGCCCGCGCAGCGGGAGGAGATCGACCGGATCGAGCGCGACGTCAAGACTGCGATCGACGAGTGGGAGCCGCCGGAGGATCGCCTCGAGCACGCGCCGCGACCCCGCCGCCGCGAGCACGCCGCGAAGTCCCGCCGCGAGAAGGCCGAGCCGGCGCCCTCGACCGAGGTCGAGAGCGCCAATGGCGAGCACGCTGAGGCCCCGGCCCCGGCCGCCGACGCGAGCGAGAGGCCGCCCGCCGGCGAGGGCCATGTGAAGCTCTTCATCAACCGCGGCGCTCGAAGCGGCATCGGCGAGGACGACGTCCGGTGGGCGCTCGAGGAGGGAGCAGTGGTCCCCGGCGAGGCAATCGGCTCGGTCCGGATTCTCGAGCGCTTCTCGTTCGTGGAGCTCGAGAAGGAGCACGCTGCCACCGCGCTCGAGCGCCTCGACGGCACCAAGATCGCCGGCAAGCAGATCCGCGTCGAATACGCCAAGGACTGAGCCCTTACGTCGGGGCGGCCTCCTCGCCGCGCTCCGCCTCGCTCTCGCGCACCAGCCGCCGCCAGTCGGTGATGCGGAACACGGTGAGGAGGGTCAAGAAGGAGATCACCGCGGAGAACGCGGTCACGGCGATCTGCTGGCCCACCGAGTAGGAGAGCACCGCCGTGCGCGAGGCGCCGTGGAGGGTCGCGACGAGCAGGGCCTGCTGCGAGCCGACGCCGCCGGGTGTCAGCGGCAGCGCGCCGCTGATGGCGATCACACTCATCACCAGCAGGACGTTGTGGACGGAGCCGCCGATGTGAAAGGCGTCGAGGAAGAGCCAGAAGGTCGCGAACCTGATGAGCCACGCGACGAGCTGGAACGCGGCGACCTCCCTCAGGTAGCGGGCGGGCTGGGTGAGGATCACCAGGCCCTGCTTGAGCCGGTCCCAAGCCTCGTCGGCGCGGCGGGCGAGCAGCCAGATCGCGATGCCGAGCACGCCGATCAAGACCCCGACCAGCCACGGGTGCGTGGCCCAGAACGACACGTCGAAGGCGGGAAGGTGGGGGAGCCTTGGCGGGCTCGGCAGCAGGCCCTGCGTGATCGCGTAGATCAGGACGAGGATCCCCATGCCGGAGTCGAACGGGGCCAGGACCGCGAAGGAGGAGATCACGGTTGGATACGTGGAGGCCTCGACGCTTCGCTTCGCCAGCACGATCTTGAGGGCATCGCCGCCGCGAGCTGGAAGGATCCCGTTGAGGCCCGCGCCAACCAGGAAGGCCCCGATCACCTTGATCTTGGGCACACGCGACCCCGGGTAGGCGGCCCGCAGCGCGTTCGCCCAGGCGTTGCCGCGAAGCAGCTGCATCGCCAGCGAGAGGAGGAGCGCGGCCGCGAGCGGCTTCCAGCCGATGTCCGCGAGGGCATCTACGAAGGTGGAGACCGCCTGGCCGAAGCGATGGAGGCTCGCGCTCAGGTCGGGCGCTCCGAGGATCATCTGTCCATAAAGTAGTCCGGCTCCCATGATTGCCGCTGCGGTCCTGGCGGCCGTCTATCTCATCGTTGCGCCGGCGAGCGCGGACCTCGCGGCGCAGACGTTCCGGGCCAACCTCTTCGCCGACCACGGCTTTCTCGTCTGGAACAACTTCTGGTACTCGGGCCACACGCTGCCCGGCTACAGCGTCCTGTACCCGCCGCTGGGCGCGTTGCTCGGCCCGCGCCTGGTGGGCGCGCTCTCGGCGGTGGCCGCGGCCGGGTGCTTCGGAGCCCTGGCAAGGCATCGCTACGGCGAGCGCGCGCGGCTTGCGACGTGGTGGTTCGGCGCGGCCACCGTCACCAACCTGCTGACGGGCAGGATCACCTTCGCGCTGGGCCTGGCGCTCGGGCTGGGAGCGCTGCTGGCGCTTCAACGTGAGCGCCGGGTGCTCGCGCCCGTGCTCGGCGTCCTGACCGCGCTCGCAAGTCCCGTCGCGGCGCTGTTCGTCGCCCTGGCGGGTGCGGCGACGGCCACCGGCGCCCGCCGCGTGCCGGCCGCCGCCGTGGCGCTGGCGTCGTTGGCGACGGCGGGGCTCATGTCGGTCGCCTTCCCCACCGACGGCTGGTTCCCGTTCGTGTTCACGGCATTCCTGCCGGTGCCGCTCTTCGCGCTCGCGGTCCTGGCCATCGCTCCGCGCGAGGAGCGGTGGCTGCGCCGCGGGATCGTCCTGTACCTGGCCCTGAACGTGGCGGTGGCCGTGGTGCACAGCCCCATCGGCGCCAACGCGGCGCGGCTGGGCGCTCTGTTCGCCGGCCCGGTTCTGGCGCTGCTGCTTGCCGGCAGGCGCACCCGGCTGCTCATCGCGCTCGCGCTGCCCCTTCTCTACTGGCAGTGGGTGGCGCCGGTGCGCGACTTCACCGACGCGCTCGGAGATCCCTCCGTCCACTCGGCCTACTTCGCGCCGCTGGTGTCCGAGCTCGAGCGAATCCACCCGGCCCCCGCTCGCGTCGAGGTGCCGGCGACGCATGACCGCTGGGAGAGCGTGTTCCTGGCACCGCACTACCCGATCGCGCGCGGGTGGCTGCGCCAGCTGGAGTCAGAGGACTTCGACCTGTTCACGGGCGGCAACCTGACGCCCTCCGCCTACAGGAGGTGGCTGAACGACCACGCGATCTCCTACGTCGCCCTGCCCGACGTCGACTTCGACTATCTGGCCCAGGACGAGGCGGACCTGGTGCGCAGCGGCGTCCCCTATCTGCGCCGGGTCTGGGGCAACGGGGATTGGACGCTCTACCGGGTGGCCCGGGCGCAGCCGCTCGTCACGCCCGAGGCCACCGACCTGCCGAAGGATGTCGCCACGCTCACGCACCTGGGGCCCGCCGACTTCACCGTCGACCTGAAGGAACCGGGCACCTATCTGGTTCGCATCCACTACACGCCCTACTGGCACGTCAGCTCCGGGGAGGTCTGCGTCGAGCGCTCGCGGTTCGGCGACTGGACCCAGCTCGTCGCCCGGCGCGCGGGGACGGCCTCGATCAGCGCCCGCCTCAGCCTGTCGGGCCTGCTTCGCGAGGAGCCGGATTGCTCGGCGTAGTCCTGGCACTTGGCTCGAGCGTCGCGTGGGGCACCTCCGATTTCCTCGGCGGCCTGCAGACCCGGCGGGCGTCGGCCCTCGGCGTCCTTTTGGTCACGCAGCCCGTGGGGCTGGTCCTGGCGCTCCTCGTCGCCCTCGCGTTCGGCGGCGACGCGCTGTCGGCGAGCGAGGCGGCCTACGCGGTGGGCGCCGGCGCGATCGGGGTCGTCGCCCTCGGCGCGTTCTACCGCGCGATGGCGCTCGGCTCGGTGTCGGTCGTCGCCACCGTCGGCGCGCTGGGGATCGCGGTCCCGGTCGGCGCCGGGATCGCGGGCGGCGACTCGCCCACCTTCGTCGCCGGGCTGGGAGCCGTGATGGCGTTCGGCGGGGCACTGGTCGTGGCCCGCGAGCCGGATCCCGAATGGAGATCGGCAAACGCCGCCTCGGTTGGGCTCGCCGCCCTGGCCGGCGTGGGCTTCGGCCTGTTCTTCTGGGGCCTCGACCTCTCGGCGCCGCCCAATCCCGCCTGGACCGTCGTCGGCGCTCGGGCCGGCGGCGTCGGCACCCTGCTGATCGCCGGAGCGGTGGTCCGCCCCAAGCTCCCCCTCGATCGCTCGCGATTGCCCGCGCTCACCGCCATCGCGCTCTGTGACATCCTCGCCAACTCGCTGTTCGCGCTGGCGACCAATCGCGGGCTGCTCTCGCTGGTCTCGGTGGCGGGCTCCATGTACTCCGCCGTGACGGTGATCCTCGCCCGGGTCGTCCTGGGCGAGCGCTTCGACCGCGTGCGCCAGGCGGGCTTCGTGATCGCGCTGCTGGGCGTCGCAGCCCTAGCCGCCGGCTCCACCTAGGGGGTCAGACCCCTTTAGTTTCAATCTGGGCACAAAGGTGCCTGACCCCTTTGTGTCGGAAGCGTGTCTAAAGGGGTCTGACCCCTTTGTGTCGGATGTGTACCTAAAGGGGTCTGACCCCCTTTAGGTGAGGGGGGTGGCGAGGAGCTGCTCGAGCAGGGGGATCGTCTCGGCCGCGTCGCGATGGCGCACGCCCGTCATCCCCACCGCCTCCGCGCCGGCGACGTTCTCGGCGAGGTCGTCGACGAACACGCATGCGCTCGGCGCGACGCCCAGCCGCTCGGCCGCGAGCAGGTAGATCTCGGGCTGCGGCTTGTGCAGGCCGACGTCGCCGGAGATCACGGTCGCGTCGAAGATGCCCATGGGCGCCCGCTCGTAGATGCCGAGCCCCCACGAGTTGGAGATGAGGCCCGTGGGCAGGCCCGCATCGCGCGCGGCGACGACGGCGCCGATCATCGCCTCGTCGGGGCCGAGTCCCTCGAACATCCGCTCGATCAGCCCGTCGGTCGCTTCGACTCCCAGTAGCTCGCCGAACGCCTGCTCGAACTCGGCCTCTCCAACGTCGCCGGTCTCGAGGCCCCGCAACAGCCGCATCGCCTCGTCGTCGCGGCGAAAGAGGTCGCGCACGGCGTCGCGCTCGAGCCCCTCCGAGTCGCAGAACGCACCGAACGCCGTCCAGATGGACGACGTCAGAACGCCGCCGAAGTCGACGACGAGCGCGGTGCGGTCGGTGTCTGTGCCCATATGCTCCCCGACCGATGAGCGATCGGGCGCCGGACGGTATCGATGCGGAGCGCGTTGAGGCGTGGTTCGCGGCGAGCGTGACCGGGGCCGAGCCGCCGCTGAGCTTCGAGCGCATCTCGGGAGGGCGCTCCAACATCACCTACCTGGTCGGCGACGCCGCCGGCAGCCGCTGGGCCCTGCGCCGCCCGCCACTCGGCAAGCGCCTCGCCTCCGCCCACGACATGGGGCGCGAATACCGCATCATCGCCGCGCTCACCCCGACGGCCGTCCCGGTGCCCGAGGCCGTGGGCCTGTGCGAGGACGAGAGCGTCAACGGCGATCCCTTCTACGTCATGGGCTTCGTCGAGGGCCCGATCCTTCGTACGAGGGGTGAGGCAGAGGAGGCCTTTCCCGAGCCGGCCGACCGGCGCGCCATCGGCGAGCGGGTCGTCGACACGCTGGTGGCGATCCACGACGTCGACCCCGACGAGGTGGGCCTGGGCGACCTGGGTCGCAAGGAGGACTACGTCGCGCGCCAGCTCCACCGCTGGCACGGCCAGTGGGAGAAGTCGAAGACCCGCGAGCTCGAGCTCGTCGACGACGTCCACCGCCGGCTCTCCGCGCGGATCCCCGAGCAGGGGCCCGCGACCGTGGTTCACGGCGACTACCGCCTGGACAACATGATCCTGGCGAGCTCGGGCGAGGTGGCGGCCGTCGTGGACTGGGAGCTCTGCACCCTGGGCGACCCGCTCGCCGACGTCGGCCTGCTGCTCGTCTACTGGTCGGAGCCCGGCGACGAGTTCATCCCGCTCTTCGAGGCGCCGACCACCGCCGAGGGCTTCCCGCGGCGCGAGGACCTGCGCCGCCGCTACGAGGAGCGCTCGGGCCGCGACACCTCGCAGATCGACTTCTACGTGGCCCTGGGCTACTGGAAGCTCGCGATCATCCTCGAGGGCGTCTACGCCCGCTACGCCTCGGGTCAGTACGGCAAGACCGACGAGGGCTTCGAGGCCTTCGCCAGCATCGTGGTGCGCCTCGCCGAGGGCGCCGACCAGGCCGAGAGGCGGCTGGGGTAGGGGCTACGCGCCGGCCGTGGCCCTTGCGGCCTCGGCGTTCGCGCCGTTGGAGGACTCCGTGTCCTCCTTGGCCCAGCGGTTGAGCTCGCGGCGCGCGATCACCATCTTGTGGACCTCGTCGGGCCCGTCGGCGATCCGCAGCATCCGGCTGAAGCGCCAGAAGAGGGCGAGCGGCGTGTCGTCGGACATGCCGAGCGAGCCGTGGGTCTGGATGGCGCGGTCCACCACGTCCATCACGACGTTGGCGGCCACGACCTTGATCATCGAGATCTCGCGTCGCGCCTCGCGCTTGCCCTGGGTGTCCATCTTCCAGGCGGCGTAGAGGGTCAGCAGGCGGGCCTGCTCGATCTCCATGCGCGACTTGGCGACGAAGTCCTGGATGAACTGCTTCTCGGCGAGCTTCGAGCCGAAGGCCTCGCGCCTGTTGGCGTACTGGCACATCATCTCGATGGCCCGCTCTGCGGTGCCGATCGCCCGCATGCAGTGGTGGATGCGCCCCGGGCCGAGGCGATCCTGGGCGATCACGAAGCCCGCCTGGCGCGGGCCGAGGAGGTTGGCCTCCGGCACGCGGCAGTCCTCGTAGAGGATCTCGCAGTGGCCGGGCCCGCCGTCGTGTCCCATCACGGGGACCGCTCGGACCAGGTTGAAGCCGGGATTGTCGATGGGCACGAGGATCATCGAGGCCGCGCGCGTAGGGATGGGCGTCGGGGTCCGTGACCACCATCGCGATCGCCACCTCGGCGCCCACGGCGCCGGAGGTGAACCACTTGTGCCCGTTGATGACCCACTCGCCGTCGACCAGCTCGGCGCGCGCCTGCAGGCCGGTTGGGTCGGATCCGGAGACCTCGGGCTCGGTCATGGAGAAGCAGGAGCGGATGTCGCCGTCGAGCAGCGGGCGCAGCCACTGCTCCTGCTGCTCGGGCGTGCCGTGCTCGGCGATGATCTCCGCGTTGCCGGTGTCGGGAGCGGAGCAGTTGAAGGCCATCGGGGCGACGATGGGGCTGCGGCCCATCTCCTCGCAGAGGACGCCGTAGTCGGCATTGGAGAGGCCCGGGCCGTGCTGCTCGTCGGGGAGGAACAGGTTCCAGAGGCCCTCCTCGCGGGCCTTGGCGCGGATCTCCTTGATGATCTCGGGGTAGGCGACCCCGGGCTTCACCTCCTCGTCGAGGGCCATCGCGGCCTCGATCTCGACGGGGTAGACGTGCTCCTCGCAGAAGTCGCGAATCCGCTCGCGAAGCGTCTCGACCTCGGGGCTGAGTGAGAAGTCCACGCCCGGAGCCTATTACTCGGTGCGCTTCGGCACAGGCGCGGTCTGCCCGTGCTGGTTGCGGTACTCGTCGGTGGAGCGGAAGAAGTCGCGGGCGACGTCGTGGCCGCCCCGGTAGAGGGCGTCGCGATCCTCGGCGCTCAGGTCGAAGTCGAGCGTCTTCACCGTTCCGGTGGGGATCATGACCGTCCGAACCACGCTCGAAGCCTCCATCCGCTCGTCCCAGGCCGTCATCGACGCGTGCAGCAGCGCCCGTGCCAGTGCCGGCTCCCAGGCCGGCCGGCGGATCGGCTGGTAGGGCGCGAGGTAGTCGCCCACGCCCGGATGCAGGCGAAAGCCCCAGGTGTGGCGGCGCACCGGCGCCGGCGTGTCGAAGAGCCACACGGGATAGTTGGAGAGCAGCCCGCCGTCGACGATCAGGTGCTCGCGCCCGCCCCGGCGAAGCACGACGGGATCGAAGAAGAACGGGAAGCTCATGCTCATCCGCACCGCCTCGGAGATCCGCAGGTCCTCCGGCCGGCGCGGGCGGCCGTGCTCGTCCTCGTAGAGCGAGATGTCGTGGGGCAGGACCAGCATCCGCCCCTCGCTGACGTCCGAGGCGATCACGCGCAGCCTGTAGCCGTAGGTCTCGCGCTCGTCCGCGGTGAGGCCGGGCGGCAGGTCGTCGCGCACGACCTCGGCGAAGGTGGGGTCGGGCACGCCGAGCTTTTCCTCCAGCCGCTTGGCGATCCACTCGCGGAAATAGTCGCCGCGGGCCAGGCCACGGCGGCGAAGCGCGTTTCGAAGCCCGCCGACAACGGTTCCCCCCGGCCCGTAGTCGGCGAAGCGCCGGTAGTCCAGGCCCCCGATCAGCTCGTGCAGCTCGGCCGGCGAGTACCCCGCAGCAAGCAACGTGGCGATGATCGCGCCGGCGGACGTGCCCGCGACGTTCACCCACTCGCCGACGCCCAGCTCCTCCTGGGCGGCCACCAGGGCGCCGACGAACGCGAGGCCCTTGACCCCGCCGCCCTCGAATACCCCGTCGGCGCGGCCGGTTTCGAGCTGTGGATCGGCGGCCATGCGGCGATCGTAATCGGCCGCGTCCAAGCAGCCCGAGCTAGGTGGCGGCGCCGGCGGCGGCCGCGCGGCGCATGGCCGCGCGGTGCACGCGCAACTGGAACGAGAAGATGGTCACGATCACCAGGGTGGCCACCGCGAGCGCCGGGATGAAGACCGAGGCGGGCACGCTCTCCTTCGCGATCAGGACGACTGCCGACGCGATCAGGACAACGCCCAAGAGGTTCCGGATGATGCTCTCCGGCGCGCGCTCGGAGAGCTTGGATCCGATGAGGACACCGGGGATCGAGCCGACGAGGATGTTCGCCGCGAGCCCGAAGTCGACGTTGCCGCCGACCCAGTGGGCGATTCCCGCCGCCCAGAGGACGATCGCCGCCTGGAAGATGCTGGTGCCGACCACGCGCTTGGGGGTCAGCCGGAAGCCGGCGATGAGGATTATCGACACGAGGGTCCCGCCGCCGGCGGAGGTGAGGCCGATCACCAGCCCGGTCGTCACGCCGGTGGCGAGGGCGCCGACGATGTGGCGGGGGAAGAGGTGCATCGCGTAGCGCTCGGCGATGACCTCTCGCAGGAAGACGGAGCGCACGATGGTGGCAACGCCGACGACCAGCAGCGCTGCCCCCAGGATTCCCAGCACGAGCTGGTTCAGCTGGTCCTCTCCGTAGCGGCGCTGGAGGAACTCGATGAGCCAGACGCCGCCGATGGCGGCTGGAACCGCCCCGATTGCGATCCAGCCCGCGAGCGCGAGATGCACCGTCTTTTGCTGAAGATGCTTGTACGCGCCCACGCTCTTCGTGATCGCCCCGTAGAAGATGTCGGTGCCAACCGCCGTCACCGGCGCCGTGCCGACGACCAAAATGAGCAGTGGCGTCATCAGCGACGCACCCCCCATGCCGGTCATGCCGACGAGGGTGCCGATCGCGAGTCCGAGGAGGATTACGACTGGATCCATTGCCGATTCGAAGCGCGGCCGGAGGAGTGGTCGGGCCGGCCGGCGCTTGTTGACCGGTTAGGTCAACGAGGCGCAGGCTAGACCATGCGGCGCCGCGGCCGAGACGCCGGAATCCTCAGGCAGCCGCCGGTGCGGCGCCCCTGCCGACCGTCCTGCGGTGGTTGACCAGCTGGAACACCAGCAGGCCGGCCACGAACGCGCCGGCGACGGCGAAGCTCGGGATGAGGACGCTCGCCGGCGGCTGCTCCTTCAACAGCAGGGTGACGGACGAGGCGCACAGCACGACTCCCAGGGCGTTTCGCAGATACGCCTGCGGAGCCTTGACGGACAGCTTCGTGCCGACGACGACACCCGGGATCGAGCCCACGAGGATGTTCCCCGCCAGGCCGAAGTCGACGTTGCCCCCGATGATGTGCGCGATCGACGCCGCCCACAGCAGTACTGCGGCGTGGAAGATGTCGGTGCCCACCACGCGCTGGGGCGTGAGGCGGAACACGGCGATCAGGACGATTGCGATCAGGGTTCCGCTCCCGGCCGACGTCAGGCCGATCACGAAGCCGGTGATGATGCCGGTGACGATGGCGGTGATGATGTGACCGCGGTAGAGGTGCATCGCGTAGCGCTCGGGGATCACGTCGCGGAAGAGCCAGGCGCGAAGCAGGGTCGCGATCCCGACGACGGCCAGCGCGGCGCCGACCGATCCGAGGACGAGATGGTTGACCGCGTCCTCGCCGTAGTGGCTCTGGACGAGCTCGACGACCCACACGCCGGCGATGGCCGCGGGCACCGAACCGACCGCGAGCCAGAACGCGATGCCCCTGTGCACGGTCTTCTGCTTGAGGTGCCCGAAGCCACCCACCGTCTTGGTGATCGCCCCGTAGAAGATGTCGGTCCCGATGGCGGTGACCGGGGGGGTCCCGACGAAGAGGATGAGCAGGGGCGTCATGAGCGACGCGCCGCCCATGCCGGTCATGCCGACGAGCATGCCGATGCCCAGCCCGAAGACGATTACCAATGGGTCCATTTTGCTTGCGTGACCTCCTTGACGCCGGCCGTGGGTCGGCCGCGCCCCTCGTATACACACCTTTCTTGACTAAGAAAGTCAAGAGAGGGCCGGGGAGGTTAGCGAAAGCGGAAACCGAGGTGCGCTTCCGGCGTCGCGCCGGCGACCGTTCACGCCGTCAGCGCTTGTGCCAGGCCTCGGGGTCGTTGAGCATCGCGTCGATCCGCCACGGCAGGCGACCGGCGGCCAGCTCGGCGAGGGTCGCGCTCTCCAGCACCCCGCGCAGGTTCGCGCGGACCGCCACCCAGACGTCGCGGAGCTTCTCCGCCGCGCCCTGGTAGCGCAGCTCCTCAGGCGCGGATTCGTGGATGTTCGCGAGCGGGCCTTCCACGGCGCGGATCACGTCGGCGACGGTGATCTCGGTCGCCGGCCGGGCGAGCCAGTAGCCCCCGCGGGCCCCCCGGCGGGCCTTGACGAGGCGGGCGTGCTTGAGCTCGAGCAGGATGTGCTCGAGGAACTGCAGGGGGATCTCCTGCGCCTCCGCCAGGCGCTCTCCCTTGACCGGTTCCCCCTCCGGCGCGGCCGCGAGCTCGAGCGCCGCTCGAACCGCATAGTCAGCCTTCGCCGTGATTCTCACCCAGCTATTGTCGCAACCTCGGTCAAGAATGGTCATCGATCTCCAATCGCACTCCACGGTCTCCGACGGGCAGCTCCCCCCGGCGGACGTCGTGCGCGCCGCCGCCGAGGCGGGCGTGGACGTCATGGCGCTCACCGATCACGACGGCGTGGCAGGGGTTCCCGAGGCGCTCGAGGCGGCTGCCGAGCTCGGCATCGAGTGCGTTCCGGCGGTCGAGATGTCGTGCGTGCACAAGTACTCCGAGGACCTGCACATCTGCGGCTACTGGGTCGACCTGGACGCGATCCAGCCCGCATGCGATCGCGCTCAGCAGGAGCGCGTCGACCGCGCCAAGGAGATCATCGCCAAGCTGAACGAGCACGGGGTGGAAGTCAGCTTCGAGGCGGCCGTCGAGAAGGCCGGCGCCGCCGACGCCATCGGCCGCCCTCACATCGCGCGCGCCGCGGGGGCCGGGCCGGACCTGGGGCCGTTCTTCGAGGAGTACCTGGTGCCGGGCGCCAAGGCGTTCGTGTCCCGGAAGTGGCCGTCGGCCGACGAGGCCGTGCGGCTGATCCACGAGGCCGGAGGGGTCGCGGTGGTCGCCCACCCGTACTGGGACGTCAAGGACCCCGAGCAGGTGCGCGACCTGGTCGAGAGCCTGGTCCGCGACGTCGGCCTCGACGGGATCGAGACCTTCTACCCGCCGCACACCCCCGAGCAGACGAAGCACTGCCTGGAGCTGTGCGAGGAGTTCGGGCTGGTGGCCACGGCGTCCTCGGACTTCCATGGCCCGACGCACAAGACGTTCTCGCGCTGGGCCGCTTACGACACCTACGGGCTCGGCGAGCCTCAGGTACCCGCCAAACCCGAGAACGTCCCTGACTGATCCCTATACGGGGCAAGGAGGGACGTTCTTTAGGTTCGGGGGGCAGGATGGCTCCCGTGGAAGGGGAGGCTCCGGAGACGAGCGGCACGGCGATCGCCTCGGTGGCGCTCGGCATCTTCTGGATCTTCGGGCTGGGCTCGCTCGCCGCTCTCTACCTCGCGCGGCGAAGCCTGCGGGAGATCGAGGCTTCGAGCGGTGAGATCGAGGGGCGCACCCTCGCTCTGGCCGGCGCGTGGATCGGCGTGGCGGGCCTGCTTGGCGCCGCTCTCCTCATCGCCTTCCTCGTCACCTCGGCCCACGGCTGACGGAGGTCAGCGGCCGCCCCGCGCCCGCGCCGCGGCGAGCGCGCGCTTTGCCTCGTGCTCGGGATTGGCGGGCTCGAGCTTCGCGGCGGCAGCGTAGGCGTCGGCCGCCTCGGCGTAGCGCTCTTGGCGAAACAGCGCCAGGCCCAGAAGCGACTGCGAGAACGCTCCGAATATCCGCTCGTCGTAGGCGGTCCCGGCGGCGGCGAGGCCGCTCACGTCCGCCGCCAGCAGCCGCCGAAAGCACGACTCCGCCTCGGCCGCGTGCCCCTCGTCGAGCAGGACGTTGCCCTCGATCCACACCAGCTGCCAGTTCTCCGGCCAGCGCACCTTGCCCTCGGCGATCAGATGGGCCACCGGGAGCCCCCGCGCGTGGCGCGCGCGAACCAGCTCGCCCCAGGCGAGGCTGGCGTCGGCGTCCGGACCCACGCCGCCACGCGCCAGTGCGACGGCGCGCTGCAGGGCTTCCTCGCCCTCCTCGGGGTCACCGGTCGCGATCAGGATCCGGCCGAGGTGCCGCCAGCAGAAGATGTTCTGTGGGTCGGCCTCCAGGCGCCGGCGCAGCAGCGGCAGGTTCCGCCGGTGCTTGAAACCCTGCTCGCCCTCGTAGCCGAGGTGCTCGAGCTCGAGCTCGGGCCAGTCCGAGATCGGTTGTCCGTCGCGCGCGGCGACCCGGTGGATCGAGTCGACCACCCGCTCGTGGATCACGCCCTGAAAGCGGATCTCCGGAGAGGCTCTCCACAGCCGGTACTCGAGAAACGGGGTCGCGTGGGCGAACGGGCGCAGGCCGATCCGAAAGGCGGCCTCCCGGGCGTCCCGAAGGCGCGCCTGGGCGGCTGCGACGTCGGTTTCGAGCAGCCGTTCGTCGGCGTCGATGTAGAGGATCCAGTCGCCGCGCGCGGCCTCGAGCCCGGCGTTCCTCGCCGCTGAGAAGTCGTCGCGCCACAGGTGGTGGACCACATTGGCTCGGCGGCTCTCGGCGATCGCGACGGAGGCGTCGGTCGATCCCGTGTCGACGACGACGATCTCGTCGGCGAGGACGGCGACCGAGTCGAGGCAGTCGGCCAGGTGGGCCTCCTCGTCGCGGACGATCAGGGTCGCGCTGAGCAGGGCTACCCGAGCGAGGCCGGCGGCCTGGCCTGTCTCAGCAGCCGCCGACCTGGACGCTGAAGAAGAAGGCGTTGGGGTCGTCGCCGACCGTGTAGTGGATGAAGTAGTAGTCGTGGCCCCAGCGCTTCGTGTCGAGCTGGAGCCGGTAATGGCGCCCGTACTTCTTGTTCTTCACGAACTTGAGGTTCTGCGGCAGGTGGGGCGCGTTGTGCTTCGGCGGCGGATCGACGCTGCGGAGCTTGAGCTTCAGATGCTTGGAGCTGATGTTGCCCTTGTGGCCGGCGCGATGGGCCTTGAGCCTGTAGTCGAGCCCCTTCCCCCTGCGCTCGGGGTTGAGGATGTCGACCTTGTAGGTCCCGTCGGAGCTGCCGACGGTCTGGTTCGGCGAGAGGCAGTTGGCCGCCTCGGCCGTGAGCGAGCGCATCTCGAACGAGGCGATGACCGGCACGGCGAAGGCGCTGCCGAGCACGACCTTCCTCACGAAGCTGCGCCGCGTGACGGCGACGCCCTCGAGCAGCTCGTTTTCGATCTCTTCTGCCACGCGTAGCTCGGCGCCGAGTCTACTCCCCAATCGCGCGGACGAGGCCCTGATCCCGCAGCTGGTCGAGGCAGTCGAGGGTCTCGCGCTCGGGAGGCTCGGGAAGTTCGTATGCCCGTTGCAGGAGGCCGACGATTACGTCGGTGGAGTTCGAGCCGTTGCACAGCTCGAGGACCAGGGCGGCCGTGTGGTTGAGGTAGTGGACACGGTCGGCGTCCTCGTCGAAGACGACGTATCCGTCGGCCGCCTCCTCCAGCTCCAGATCCGGGCGCGCCGTCGGGCGTTCGGCCTCGGTGCTCACGCGCTGAACATAGCGGTGGCGAGCTCCGCGATCCGCGGGGCCACGACGGACACGCTCGCCGACCGCTGGACGAGCTCGCGGCCCTCCCCGCCGCGGCGCACGGCGAGCTCGCGGTCGGCGAGGAGCTCGCGGCATTCGCCGGCGAAGTCCTCGGGGGTGTCGGCGACGCTCACGGGCCCGCCCGTGAAGACAAGCGCCTCCAGCCCGCGGACCGCCGGGCCGGTTGCGAGCACGGGCCGCCCGTGCGCGAGGGCCTCGATCACCTTGATCTTCGTCCCTCCGCCCGCGCGGACCGGGGCCACCGCCAGGCGCGATCGCGCGTACCACGCGGCCACGTCCGGGACGTCGGGCGCCACCGTCACCCGCTCGCTCGCCAGCTCGAGGACGCCCGGGCCCGGCCGGCTGCCGACCAGCGCCAGCCGCGCGCCCTCCAGCAGCGGCATGACCTCTCGGCACAACCACCGGGCGGCGTCGGCGTTCGGTGCGTAGGAGAGGTTGCCGACGAACAGCAGGTCGTGGCCCTCGCCCGGCGGGGGTGCCGGCGCGA
>CAWJJU010000001.1:0-228391 GCA_963843315.1 uncultured Actinomycetes bacterium | reverse complement strand
GTTGACCGCTGTTATCATCGATCGGACCTTGCAAACCGGTGATTCGAGGTCGCAAATTACGGTCTTTCGGGCCCCGCAGCGGCGGGGTTTTTTCGTCCGTGAGGGCTCCTAGCCTGGCCTCTTTGATTGAGAAGGCGGTGAATCGTTGGAAGTCGAGATCGGACGAGGTAAGAAGGGGCGTCGGGCCTACGGCTTCGACGACATCGCGATCGTGCCCTCGCGGCGCACCCGCGACCCTGACGACGTCGACATCTCGTGGTCGCTCGGCCCGTACCGATTCGATCTCCCCCTGCTCGCCTCGGCCATGGACGGCGTCGTCAGCCCCAGACTCGGCCATCGCCATGGGCAAGCTGGGCGGGCTCGCCGTGCTGAACCTCGAGGGCATCTGGTCTCGCTACGAGGACGCCGACGCCAAGCTCAAGGAGGTCGCCGCCTCGCCCCCGCATCGAGCCACCGCGCTGATGCAGGAGATCTACAGCGAGCCGCTGAAGCCCGAGCTCATCGCCCAGCGGGTCGAGGAGATCAAGGCGGCCGGAGTCGTTGCCGCCGCATCGCTCACGCCCCAGCGCGTCACCGAGCACTACGAGGTCGGCCATCGAGGCCGGCCTCGACATCCTCGTGATCCAGGGCACGGTGATCTCGGCGGAGCACGTTTCGACGCGCTCCGAGCCGCTGAACCTCAAGGAGTTCATCGCCGAGGTCCCGGTGCCCACGGTCGTCGGCGGGTGCGCCTCGTTCTCCACCGGCCTGCACCTCATGCGCACGGGCGCGGTGGGCGTGCTGGTCGGCGTCGGCCCGGGCTCCGCGTGCACGACCCGCGGCGTCCTCGGCATCGGCGTCCCGCAGGCCACCGCGATCGCCGACGTCGCGGCCGCTCGCTCGCAGCACATGCTGGAGACCGGCGAGTACTGCAACGTCATCGCCGACGGCGGCATGCGCACCGGCGGCGACGTCTCGAAGGCGATCACCTGCGGCGCCGACGCCGTGATGATCGGCTCGCCGCTGGCGCGCGCCAAGGAGGCTCCCGGGCGCGGCTTCCACTGGGGCATGGCCACGTTCCATCCCTCGCTGCCGCGCGGAACCCGGCGTGCAGACCAAGCAGGACGGCACGCTCGAGGAGATCCTCCTCGGCCCCGCGCACGAGAACGACGGCACGTTCAACCTCATGGGCGCGCTGCGGACCTCCATGGCCACCTGCGGCTACGAGGACATCCGCGACTTCCAGCGCGCGGAGGTGATGGTCGCGCCGGCGCTCCAGACGGAGGGCAAGAAGCTCCAGCGCGAGCAGTCGGTGGGCATGGGCTCCAACGGCAAGGCGGCCGTGGCAGAGGCGGTAGCCGTCTCGGATGGCTGAGGTCCAGGCCGCCACCGCTGCCCGAGCCCAGCGCCGTCGACGCGTCGTCGGCGCCTGAGCCCGAGGTCGTCGGCCAGACCGTCCTCGTCCTCGACTTCGGGGGGCAGTACTCGCAGCTCATCGCGCGGCGCATCCGCGAGTGCGGCGTCTACGCCGAGCTGCTGCATCACGACATCGAGATCGACGAGATCAAGGCGCGCAACCCTGCCGCTCTGGTGCTCTCGGGCGGGCCGGCCTCGGTCTACGCGGAGGGTGCGCCGCCGCTTCGCAACGAGCTCCTCGAGCTCGGCCTCCCGGTCCTGGGCATCTGTTACGGGATGCAGGCGATGGCCCTGAATCTCGGCGGCCGCGTCGAGGGCGCCGAGGCCGGCGAGTTCGGCCGCACCGAGCTGAGCGTCCACGACGGCGGCGGCCGGCTGCTGGCCGGCCTCCCGGCCGAGCAGCAGTGCTGGATGAGCCATCGCGACCGGGTGTTCGAGGCGCCGCCCGGGTTCACGCCGCTGGCCTCGAGCCCCGGCTCTCCCGGTCGCCGCGCTGGAGAACGAGGAGACCCGCCTCTACGGCATCCAGTTCCACCCCGAGGTCGTCCACACGCCCTACGGCACCGAGGTGCTCCAGCGCTTCCTGCACGAGATCGCCGGCTGCGGCAACGACTGGTCGCCGGAGTCGGTCATCTCCGAGCAGGTCGCCCGGATCCGCGCCCAGGTGGGCGACGCGCGCGTCGTCTGCGGGCTGTCGGGCGGTGTCGACTCGGCGACGGCCGCGGCGCTCGTGCACCGCGCGATCGGCGAGCAGCTCACCTGCATCCTGGTCGACCACGGGATGATGCGAAAGAACGAGGCCGAGCAGGTCGTGGATACGTTCCGCGAGCGCCTCGGCGGCGGCCTGGTCCACGTCGACGCCTCCGAGCGGTTCCTCGCGAAGCTCGCCGGGGTCGACGAGCCCGAGCGCAAGCGCAAGATCATCGGCGAGGAGTTCATCCGCGTCTTCGAGGAGGAGGCGAAGAAGCTCGACGACGCCGCCTTCCTGGTGCAGGGCACCCTTTACTCAGACGTCATCGAGTCCGGCGGCGACGGGCGCTCGGCCGACACGATCAAGTCCCACCACAACGTGGGCGGCCTTCCCGAGGACCTCGGCTTCGACCTCGTCGAGCCGCTGCGGATGCTCTTCAAGGACGAGGTGCGTGCGGTGGCCAGCGAGCTTGGCCTGCCCGACAGGATCGTCTGGCGCCAGCCCTTCCCCGGCCCGGGCTCGCGATCCGCATCGTGGGCGGCGAGGTCACACCAGGAGCGGCTCGACATCCTGCGCGAGGCCGACGCGATCCTCCAGGAGGAGGTCCGGGCCGCCGGCCTCTACCGCGATCTGTGGCAGTCGTTCTGCGTGCTCCCGGTCGTCCGCTCGGTGGGCGTGCAGGGCGACGGGCGCACCTACGCCTACCCGATCGTCATCCGCGCGGTGACCTCGCAGGACGCGATGACCGCCGACTGGGCCCGGCTGCCCTACGACCTCCTGGAGCGGGCGTCGAACAGGATCATCAACGAGGTCCGCGGCGTCAACCGCGTGGCCCTCGACATCTCCTCGAAGCCGCCCGCCACGATCGAGTGGGAGTAGCCGAGGGCCGCAGGGTCCTCGTCGTCCTTCACGAGACCGAGCTCGGCGGCGCGTCGCGCTCGGTCCTCAACGCGATTCCGGCGCTCACCGAGCGCGGCTGGAGCTTCTCGGTCTGGGCGGCGAAGCCGGAGCCCCCTGGCCGCCGAGCTGGAATCGATGGGCCTGCGCGTCGCGGGAGCTCCCCGGCCGATCGACTTCGGGCTGCGGAAGCTGCTCGGCGGCCCCCGCGGTCCCCTCTCGCTCGCCGGGGTCCCGGCTTACCTGCGGGCGTTTCGCAGCCACCTCCGCGCGGAGCGGCCGGCGCTTGTCCACGCCAACTCCGACAACACGGTCGTCGAGGTCGTGCTTGCGGCGCGCGCCGGGGTGCCCGCCTTCTTCCACGTCCACGAGATGGTTCAGGGCGGACTTCGCGGCGATCTCATCCGGCGCGCGGCCTGGCGCCGGGCCGGCCGAGTCGCCGGGGTCTCCCATGCGTGCGCCGCCACCCTCGCGCGCGACGGGCGCTCGGCCTCCGTGGTCTACGAGGCCACCGAGCTTCCGGCCGATCAGGTCGAGATCCGCGACGAGCCCGGCCCTTCAGGATCGGGACCGTGGGTGCGATCTCCACGGCGCAAGGGCACCGACACCTTCATCGACGCGGCGGTCGCGGCGTCGGCCGGGGAGCCGGCGCTCGAGTTCGAGATCGCGGGCGGCTTCGGCGACGGCGTCGACCTCGCGTGGTGTCGCGCCCAGCTCGACCGCGCGCGCGACGCCGGCATCGCACACACGGAGCGGGCGGACGTGCCGGCCAAGCTGCGCGAGTGGGACGCGTTCGCGCTGCCCTCTCGCGTCGATCCGTGCCCGATCGCCCTGCTGGAGGCGATGGCCCACGGCCTTCCGGTGATCGGGTCGCGGGCGGGCGGCATCCCCGAGGAGATCGCGCCCGGCTGTGGCGTCTTGGTGGAGCCGGAGGATCCGGCCGGCCTCGCCGCGGCCATGCGCGAGGTGGCCGCGATGAACGCCGGCGAGCGGCGGGCGATGGGCGAGCGCGCCCGCGCCCGGGTGGCCCAAATGTTCACGCTCCAGCACCAGGCCGACGCACTCGATCGCGAATACCGGGCCGCCCTGGCGGTGCGCGGGGGGTCCGCCGCGTGAGCCGCGAGGTCCTGGTGATCCTCCACGAGGACGCCCTAGGCGGCGCGACGCGCGCCATCACCCGGGTCGTGCCCGAGATGGCCGAGCGCGGATGGTCGTTCTCCTTCTGGGTGGGCGACCCGAGCCCCGCCGCCGACGAGGTACGGGCCCTGGGTCAGCGGGTGATCCGGGCCCCCAGGGTCGAAGGCATATGGCCCAACCCGCTCGTGTACAGCGCCCGGGCGCTGCGACTCGATCCGGGGGTCCGCGAGCACCTGCGCAAGGCGGGCCGGGCCGTACGCGCATTGCGCAGGGTGATCCGCACCCGGCGCCCCGCTCTTGTCCACGCCAACACGATCCTCTCGTCGTGGGAGGGGATGATCGCCCGGCGTGCCGGCTCGCCGGTGCTGCTTCACGTCCACGAGCCACCGTTCTCCGGCTGGAAGTCCCACCTGGCGGGGCGGCTGGTTGCAAGCGCCGACGTGGTGGTGGCGCCCTCGCAGGCGATCGCGGCCGAGCTGCGGAGCTCGGGCGTGAGCGCGGCGGTCGCTCACTACGGGATCGATGCGGGGGCGGAGCCCAGGCGGGCCGAGGAGGGCAGCGTGGTGGGCACCCTGGGCACGATCTCGCGGCGTAAGGGCTCGGACACGTTCGTGGAGGCCGCGATCGAGGCGGGGCGGATCGACTCCGGCATCCGCTTCGAGATGGGCGGCGCGGCCGACGCTCCCTTCGAGCGCGCGTGGGCCGAGGGGGTCCTCGCCCGGGCTCAAGCGGCGGGAGTCGAATGGAGTCCGCACCTCGACGCCGGCGATGCGTTCTCGCGCTGGTCGGTGTTCGCCCTGCCGTCGCGGGCGGACCCCTTCCCCAACGTGGTCCTCGAGGCGATGGCCGCGGGAACCCCCATCGTCGCCGCCGCGGTCGACGGGATTCCCGAGCAGCTCGCCGGTGACGCAGGCGTGCTGGTCGCTCCGGGCGATCCGGTCGCCCTCGCACACGCCGTCGCCGCCCTGCTGGCCGACCCCGCGCGCCGTGAGCGGCTTGCCGCGAACGCGCGGGCGAGGGTCCTCAGCGAGTTCACTCTCGCGCGCCAGGCCGACGCCCTGGAGGCCGCGTACCTGCGGGCCGCCGGGCGCGCGTGAGCGCTCAGCGCTTGGCGAAGCGCCTGTAAGACGACAGCGCCGGCTTCGCGTGGCCGCTTCGCTTGACGAGCCCCGAGTGACAGAAGATGCATCCGGGCGTCTGCGCCCGGTCCCTGTAGAGGACCCATTCGAGGCGGGCGATGTGCAGGCGGCTGCGGTGCGCCAACACGTAGTGGAAGACGTGGCGAAGGTCCCGCGCCTGGCCGTTCGGACCGGCTGCGAACGGGTTCGACTTCTTGCGGCTCGAGCTCCAGCCGATCTCGTCGATCCACATGGGGATGTGACCCTGGCCGTGGCCTCGGGTGACCTTGCGCAGCCGCTTGAGCTGGTTGGCGACACCGGGGATGTCATAGGCGAACGGGTGGACGGCGATGGCGTCGAACTCGCCCTTGGCGCCCGCGTTGTAGAGCTTTCGCAGGAAGACCCACGAGAGCATCTGCCCCTTCCGGTTGGGCGTCTGCGGCAGGCCCGCCAGCAGCACCTTCACCTTCGGGCTGGCGGACCGAATCGCCGCCGCCGAGATGTGCAGGAGCTTCGCGTACTTCTTGGGCGAGGCCTTCGGCGCGAAGAATCCGGGGAGGTTCGGCTCGTTCCACACCTGCCAGTAGTGGATCGGGAGGTAGGGCAGGAGCGGGTGCAGCGTCCAGAACGAGCCGCTTGGCCCGTAGCGATCAACCGCGGCACGCAGGAACTTACGCCAGGCGGAGCGCGCCCCCTTCGGCTTGATGGGCGGCCGCCGGTAGTTCTTCTTGAGCCAGCCGGGGGAGGCGTAGAGGACGGGCACGGTCTCGAGCCCGGCCTGCGCGAGATGATCGACGAGCTTGTCTGTGTAGGTCCAGTTGAAGCCCCCGTGCCTTGAGGGCTGCAGGCCGCGCCAGTCGAATGGGAAGCGCGCGAAAGTGGCACCCGCCTTGGCAACGTGGTCGGCCTCGCTCTTGCTCGGGACCTTGCCGAGGTTCATCCCGTAGAAGCGCGCAGGCAGCTTGGTCTGATGCGACTGCCCAGTCCCGATTGCTCCGTACGCGCTCAGCGCCACAACAAGCGCCGCGGCGACGAGGATTGCCCTCCAGCGCCATCCCATCGCCGCGTGAGTATAGGGTCGCGCTCCGACTCGCCCGCCGGTTCGCGCGCTACTGCTGGATCCAGTAGGAGGGGGTGCAAGAGAGCTTCGGACGCAGCCGGGCCGGAATCATTCCGCTGTGCGCTCCGGCCTGAAATGCCGCGTATCGAGTTGCCTCGTAGACCAGCGTCCTCGGGATGTCTCCCCGGTCCCTTGAGCGCGCAAGGCGCCCCAGCTCCCAGCGGACGAAGCGAAGGCCGTCGGCCCGAACGCCGCTCGGCGAACCGCCGCTCGCGCGCAGTACGGTGTGCCGGGACGCAACGCCCTGGTCGAAGTAGCGCTGAAACCAGCTCCCGACAGTGTGGCGGTGCGAGTGCACCACCACCGAGGCGGGCGCATAGGCGATCCGGTGGCCCGCGAGCAGCATCCGCCCGCACCACTCGAGGTCCTCAGCGGTGATCAGGTCGTCGCGAAAGGGTTGCGTCTCGAGGAGTTCGTGGCGGTAGGCGGCGCTCACGTTGGAGAAGCGGGTCGCGTCGACCGTGAGGCCCTCCACGCTCGAGGCGCTCTGTACCCGCGGTTCGGGCCCGTAGCGGTGCTCCAGATAGAGGCGATGACCCGCCGGCGCGTCCGAGCGGGGCACCTGGCGCGAGTACGACCCGGCGATCCCCGGGTCGCCATGAAGCGGTGCCACGAGCTCGGCCAGCCACGTTGGCCCGGCCGGCAGGGCGTCATCGACTGTGAACACCACGATCTCACCGCTTGCAAGGTTCGCGCCGAGGTTGCGGGTGCGTCCGTGGTTGAACTCCTCCGCGCGGATGCCGCGCACCCGAGTGCCCTTCGCGATGGCGAGCTGGGGGGTGCCATCGGCGGAGGCGGAGTCGACGACGATCACCTCGACCTCGTCGTCTACTTCCTGGTCGCGGATCGCGTCGAGCAGGGTCCCCAGGCGCGGACCACTGTTCTTGGTCGGGATCACGACGGAGATCATGGTCGCGAAGGCTAGTCGGGGTGACGGGGATGCCTGCCGGTTTCGGTTCGGCATTTAGCATGGCGCCGATGAAGAGCCTGCCCACCCGCCTCGAGGGGCCGATCCTCATGGAGCCCGTCGTGCACCGCGACGAGCGCGGATACTTCGCCGAGACCTACCGGCAATCCGTGCTCTCAGAGCTCGGAATCGACGACGACTTCGTCCAGGACAACCACTCCCGCTCGTCTCGCGGCGTCGTGCGCGGGATCCACTATCAGCCCGGCATGGCAAAGCTCGTTCGCTGCGCTCGGGGCGCGATCGTCGACGTCGTGGTCGACCTTCGGCGCGGCTCGCCGACCTTCGGGGAGTGGGAGGGCTATCGCCTCGACGACGAGAACCTTCGCCAGTTCTACTGCCCGGACGGCTTCGGGCACGGGTTCTGCGTGCTTTCCGAGACCGCCGACGTCCTCTACAGCTGCTCCGACTACTACGACCCGACGACCGAGGGCGGGGTGGCCTTCGATGATCCGGACATCGGCATCGAGTGGCCGGGCGACGTCGAGCTGATCGCGTCGGAGCGCGACCGCGCGGCTCCCAGGCTCGCCGCGGCGCGCGACTCACTTCCCTTTGCCGTCTAGCGACTCAGCCGCAAGTCGCGCCGCCCGGCGCGTGCAGCCCCTGGTGGGCCGCGACGGCTGGCTGTTCCTTACGGGCGACACCAACGACGTCCTCGGCCAGCACACCGGACGAGTTCAGCCCGGCAAGCTCTGGGAGCTGCGCTGGCGGCGGGTGCTCGCGGCGCGCAAGCGGCTGGTGTCGGGGGTCGACGCGTCGTGGGTCCACTGCCTGATCCCGGACAAGGAGTCCGTGTACGCCGAGCAGCTGCCGCCCGAGATCGAGGTCGTGCCGAGGCGCCCGATCCATCGCTTCCTGGAGATCGCCCGCTCGATGGGGGTGCCGGCGATGTTCCCGCTCGACGAGATGCGCGCCGCGCGCGACCGCGGGCTGATCTTCCACGAGACCGACACCCACTGGACGTATCTCGGGGCCCACGTCGTCTACGAGCTTGTCTGCGACGAGCTGGAGCGCCGCGGGTTCTCGGTGCCGCGCGTGGACCCGGACGACATCCTCTTCGAGACCACGGAGGAGGCCGGCGACCTCGGCTCGAAGCTGGACCCGCCCCACCTCGGCCACGGGCTCGACGCGACGCTGCGCTCCGAGCGGGCCGAGCTCGTCTTCGACAGCGGCGTGCACCTGACCGGCCGGGTGGGCGTCTGGGAGGCCGACATCGACGCCCCGACCGCGGTGATGTTCGGCACCTCCTACTCGACGCTGGGCGCGCTGTTCTTCAAGGAGTCGTTTCGCCGCATGGTCTTCGTCCACGGCAACTCCCTCGACGGCAAGCTCATCCGCCGAGAGAAGCCTGACGTGCTCCTCACGATGCCCGCGGAGCGCGGTGTGGTCCGCATCCCTCCCGACTGGCGGGCGCACCGCTACCTCGCCAAGATCGCCGGGCGAAAGCCTCCGGCCCGCTCGCCGATCGTCTCGAGCTGGCGAGGGTGAGGAACTACAGCTAGCTCCAGCCGTCCCAGAGCTGGAGGTCGGGCAGCGGGTCGACCGGGTTGCCGTGCTCCCAGCCCTGCGGCCACTCCTCGAGGTGGAGCATGCAGCCCACCGTCCGCGCATTGCCCGTGCGGCCGACGTGCCCCACGGTCTGTCCGGTCCGCACGTGCTCGCCGAGGTGAAGGGGCGTGGGGGCGATGAGGTGCACGTATCGGTAGTCCGTGGAGGTTCGGCGGCCGTCGATCACGAGCCAGTAGCCGTAGAGGACCGGGTCGTAGCCGGCCGCCTGCACGACGCCGCCGCGGGCTGCGACCTCGCGGGTGCCGCACGGCGAGAACACGTCCTGGCCCTGGTGCACCCGCCCGCCGCTGCGGGGCGCGCCGAAGCGCTGCACCGGGCCGCCATAGGAATGCGGCCCTCGCACGGGGAACTCGAACGGCAGCATGGTGAAGGACGCCCCGGTCTCGCCGTGCTTGCCGATGGGCCCGATGCGAAAGGCGTAGGAGCCCGCGGGCGCGACCGAGCCCGAGTCGGTGACCCCGTTCCAGGTGAAGGTGTGGGGGGAGAAGGGCGTCTCGTGGGGGCGCACGGCGTGGGCGACGACTCCGCCCGTCGAGCGGCGCACGATGTTGATCTTCACGGCGCCCACCGAGCGGGCCACGTAGCGGAAGTGGATTCGCAGGCGCTTGCCGTCGAAGAAGGCACGGTGGGGATGAGCCTTGGAGTGGCCCAGCCTGAAGGTCCCGTGCGGCACCAGGGCGCCGCGCTTCACGACGTGGACCGGGGCCTTGGCGAACGCCTTGGGGCGGCCAGGGGTGATGAGCGAGGGCCTTCCGCCCTTCGCGCCCGCGGGAATCCTGGCGAGCACCTCGTGCTTGCTCGCGTGCGTGGGCTCGACCTCACCCGACCCCGACGGAAACCGCACCTTCGCGACGTGCGAGAGATGGCGGCCGTTCCATTGGAGGGTCGAGCCGGGCGCGCCGGCGTGCAGGCCCGCGCAGTCGCGGACGCAGCGCACCCCGCTGACATGCGCAGGCTTGGCCTGGGCACTCGCCGCCATGCCCCCGGCCAGCAGGCCGACGGCGACGGGCGCGATCAGGCGCGCGGGCCTCAGCTCCACTTGTCCCAGCGCTTCAGGTCGTCGGTGGGGTTGGTGAAGTGGCCGCCCTGGAACCAGCCGGGCTTCGACCAGAGCTCGAAGTGCAGGTGGCAGGCGGTCGCGTCGCCGGTCCGCCCCACGAGCCCCAGCTTCTGGCCCGTGTGGACGTGCTGGCCCTTGTGGACCACGGCGGGGTGGAGGAGGTGGTCGTAGACCATGCTGCGCCCACCGTAGGTGTTGATGACCACGTAGTTGCCGGCGCCGCCGGCCTGGTACTTGCGGAAGTAGACCTTGCCACCGCCCGCCGCAACGATCTTGTTCCCGCACTTGGTCATGATGTCCTGGCCCTCGTGGCCGCGCCCGGCGCCGATGCCGTCGCCGTAGGTGTGATGGCCGTGGGGCAGCGGGAAGCGGTACTGGAAGAAGCGAAAGCGCGCGTCGCGGTCGGTCTCGGTCCCGCCGCCGTTCAGCGGCGTGATCCGGAACCGGTAGGCGCCGTTGGGCGCCGGCCGGCGCTTGTCGTTCAGGCCGTCCCAGGTGAACTTCTGGCCGGAGTTCGGCTTGACGTTGCGCTTCACCTTGCTGCTCACGATGTCGCCGCCGGTGCCCTCGCGGACCACGTCGATTCGCAGGTCGACGGCCTTGCGGGCCGAGAAGAGGTAGGTGAGGCTCGGCGATTGCCCGGCCCGGAAGAACGCCTTCTTCGGCCCGGCGCTGGCCTTGAGCAGCTTGAAGGTGCTGGCGGGCGGCAGGTGGCGCAGCACCCGGACCTTCTTGCTCGACGTCGCGTGCTGGCGGTAGGCGTCGACCACGCGCACCGTTCCGGTCTTCGAGCCTTCGGGGATGGTCGCCTTCAAAGCGGACTTGCTGCGCGAGTCGGGCCTCACGGTCACCCGGTGCTTGCGCCCCTCGAACTGGACCTTCCTGATCTGCGAGAGGTGCTTGCCCCTGATCGCGACCTTCGAGCCGACCACTCCGCTGCGCAGGCCGGCGCACTTGGCCGCGCAGGCGACGTCGCCGACCCGGGGCGCGGGCGGGGTGCCGACACCGCCGCCACCGCCGATCCCGCCCCCTCCTCCCGCGAGCGCGGGAGCGGCGGCGGCGCAGGCGACCCCGGCGCTGAGAGCGATTGCGATTGTTGCCCTGGAGGCCCTGCGGGCGGGCCCGCTCGTCGCTACGGACGGAGACTGCACGTACCTATTCCCTTCGCTCGCCTGCGGGGTTAGCTGTCGGGCTCGCGCTGAAGAGATGCGCTGGGAGGGCTCCGCCTCCGTTCGCCCCTGGGTGCGGCCCGTGGGCCGGTACCCTGCGGTTCCCCCGCTCCCGGCGCCATGACGCTGGGATTCGGCAGGTCTGTCGGCGGCGAGTATAAGGGTGCTTTCGGCAGGTATCATCCGGCAACCGCGCTCGGCCGGGCGCGGTTTTTCGCGGCCTCAAGCCCGCGTATCGAACCATGAAGACCTACGTCGCTACACCCGCGAACCGAGAGCGTGCCTGGCACGTCGTCGACGCCGAGGGCCAGACCCTGGGCCGTCTCGCGACGCAGATCGCCGACGTGCTCCGCGGCAAGCGCAAGCCCGACTACACGCCGCACTGCGACACGGGCGACTTCGTCGTGGTGATCAACGCCGCGAAGATCACGGTCACCGGCAACAAGCTGAACGACAAGCGCTACTACCGCCACAGCGGCTACCCGGGCGGCCTCCGCTCGCGCACGCTCCAGGAGATGCTCCAGCGGCGCCCCGAGGAGGTCATCCGCAAGGCCGTGAAGGGAATGCTTCCGCGCAACCGGCTCGCCCGCCAGCAACTGGTGAAGCTGAAGGTGTACGCCGGCCCGGAGCACCCCCACAAGGCGCAGAACCCCGCGCCCATGGAGGTCGCAAGCTGATGGCAGACGAAGAGCGAAACGAAGACGTGACCCCCTCCGAGGAGGAGCAGGCGCCCGAGGCCGAGGCCGCCCCGGAGGAGACTCCGGCCGAGGAGGCCCTCGCCGAGGACGCCGCCGCGCGAGGGCCCGGAGTCCGAAGAGGCAGCCGCGGAGCCCGAGCGAGGACAGCGCCGAAGAGGCTGCCGGCGAGGCGCCGGAAGCGGGGTCTGACCCGTCGACCGCCGACGCCGAGCCCGCCGCGAAACAGGGGTCTGACCCCACAGTCGCCGCCAAAGCCAAGGATCTTCCCCCCGGCGCCGAGCTCGACCCCATCCAGCTCGAGCCCGACCGTCCGCTTGACGCCGAGGAGCGCGCGCGCCTGGAGGCCGAGGAAGAGGAGCGCGCCCGCGCCGAGGCACAGGCGACCGACGACGAAGAGCCCGTCGCCCGCAGCGGCCCCCGCATCGAGTTGCACGCCAATCAGACGGTGCAGGCGACCGGCAAGCGCAAGACCTCGATCGCGCGGGTGATCCTGCGCTCCGGGGACGGCACCTTCCAGGTCAACAACCGCCCGATGGACGAGTACTTCCCACGCGCCCACCTGCAGACGGTGGCGCGCCAGGCGCTCGTGACCTCGGGCTACGAGAACAACGTCAACGTGACGGTTCGCGTCCAGGGCGGCGGCATCGCCGGCCAGGCCGGCGCGGTGCGCCATGGCGTCGCCAAGGCCCTGACCGAGGTCGACGGCGAGCTCCGGGGCGAGCTGAAGCGCCGGGGCTTCCTCACTCGCGACGCGCGCATCAAGGAACGGCGCAAGGCCGGCCTCAAGAAGGCCCGCAAGCGCCCGCAGTTCTCCAAGCGCTGATTCCATTCCACCGATGAGCCTCTTCGGCACAGACGGTGTCAGGGGCGTCGCCGGCGAGGACCTGACCGCGGAGCTAGCGCTCTGCATTGGGCGAGCCGCGGCGCTTGCGAGCGAGGTGGCGCGCCCGCAGGTGGTGATCGTCCGCGACACGCGCGAGTCCGGCCCGATGCTCGAGGCAGCCTTCGCGGCCGGCGTGGCCGCGGGCGGCGGCGACGTGTGGCTGGCCGGCGTGCTGCCGACGCCCTCGGCGTCGGTGCTGGTGCGCCGCCACGGCATGGACCTGGCCGCGGTGATCTCCGCCTCGCACAACCCCTGGCCCGACAACGGCATCAAGATCTTCGGCGCCGACGGCCGCAAGGCCCCGGACCATCTCCAGGAGGAGATCGAACGGCTCGCGACGGCCGGGTCACCCGGGGCCGGCGAGCAGATCGGCCGCGTGCGCGAGCTCGACGACGCCCTCGGCGACTACGTCCGCGACCTGGAGGGGGCTTTCGGCCTGGACCTCAGCGGCCGGCGGGTGGTGCTCGACTGCGGCAACGGCGCCGCATATCGCGCCGCGCCGCGGATCTTCGAGCGGCTGGGCGCGCAGGTCGACGTTCTCTGCGACTCGCCCGACGGGCGCAACATCAACGAGGCCTGCGGCGCGACCGCGCCCGAGGCCCTCGCGGCACGCGTGCGGGACTCCGACGCGGAGATCGGCTTCGCGTTCGACGGCGACGCCGACCGCCTGATCGCTGCCGACTCCCAAGGTCAGATCCGCGACGGCGACGAGATCGTGTCCCTCGCGGCGGTGTCGCTGCGGGCGGCCGGCCGGCTTCCCGGCGGGGTCGCCGTGACCGTGATGTCGAACTTCGGCTTTCACTCGGCGATGCGCGAGGCGGGCATCGACGTGGCCACGACTCCGGTTGGCGACCGCCACGTCGCCGCCGAGCTGGAGCGCCGCGGCTGGACGCTCGGGGGCGAGCAGTCCGGGCACGTCATCTGGACCGAGGCCGGGCCCACGGGCGACGGCATCGCCGCCGCGCTGCTCACGCTCAGCGCGCTCGACGGGCGCGAGCTGGCCGAGGCGATCCCCATGCGCAAGCTGCCGCAGAAGCTCGTGAACGTGCGGGTCGGCGACCGCGACGCGCTGGAGGGCTCGCAGGCCATCGCCGATGCGGTCACCGGCGAGACCGCCTCGCTGGAGGGAAGGGGCCGCGTCCTCCTTCGCCCCTCGGGGACGGAGCCCGTCGTGCGCGTCATGGTGGAGGCGCCGACGCCCGAGGAATGCGAGCAGGTTTGCGATCGACTGGCCGCGCTCGTTCAACGCGAGCTCGCCTAGCTCTACCCTGTTGGGTCTGTGTGCGGGATAGTCGGATACGTGGGAAAGCGGCCCTGTCGTGACCTGCTGGTCTCGGGCCTCGAGAAGCTCGAGTACCGCGGGTACGACTCGGCGGGCATCAGCCTGCTCTCCGACGGGCACATCGACACGGTGCGGGCCGTGGGCAACCTGTCCAACCTCCGCAGCGCGCTCGACATGGAGCCCGGCGAGGGCGGCGGCGTCGCCGTCGCCGCGCCCCCCGCGACGATCGGCCTCGCCCATACCCGCTGGGCCACCCACGGCCGGGTCACGGAGGAGAACGCCCACCCGCACGGCGACTGCGCCGACGCGGTGCACATCGTCCTCAACGGCATCGTCGAGAACCACGCCGAGCTGCGGCGCGAGCTCCGGGCCGAGGACCACGTCTTCAGCTCGGACACCGACGCCGAGATCGTCGCCCACCTCATCGAACGCCACTACGACGGCGATCTGACCGAGGCGGTGCGCGCCGCCTTCGCCGAGCTGCGCGGCCACTACGCGTTCGTCGCGATGCACGCCGAGCATCCCGAGCAGCTGGTCGCCGCGCGCCTGGAGTGCCCGCTGGTCATCGGCCTCGGCGAGGGCGAGACCTTCGTCGCGTCGGCCATCCCCGCCTTCCTCAACGAGACCCGCGACGTCCAGTTCGTCAAGAACGGCGAGCTGATCACGGTCGACCGCGAGGGCGCCCACTTCCAGGCCATGGACGGGACGCCGGTCGAGCGCGAGCGCAAGGAGGTCGACTGGGACCAGGACACCGCCGAGAAGGGCGGTTACGAGACCTTCATGCTCAAGGAGATCCACGAGCAGGCCGACGCCGTCGCCGAGACGATCACCGACCGCCTGCCCGACCTCGACCGCGTCGACCTCTCCGAGCTCGACTTCCCCGCGGACTTCCCGGCGAAGGTCCGCCGGATCGTCATCGTCGCCTGCGGCACGAGCTACCACGCCGGCCTGGTCGGTCGCTACGCGATCGAGCAGTGGGCCCGCATCCCGGTGGAGATGGACATCGCCTCCGAGTACCGCTACCGCCACCCGGTGGTCAGCGAGGACGACCTGGTCATCGGCATCACCCAGTCCGGCGAGACGGCTGACACGCTCGCCGCCATGCGCCTTGCGCGCGAGGGCGGCGCGCGCGTGCTGGCGCTCACCAACGTGATGGGCAGCCAGGCGACCCGCGAGGCCGACTCGGTTCTGTACACCCGCTCGGGCCTGGAGGTGGGCGTCGCGGCGACGAAGACCTTCACCAGCCAGGTTGCGGCGATGTACCTGCTGGGCATGTGGCTCGCGCAGGACCGCAGCACGCTCACCCCGGAGGTCGTTCGCTCGCTGATCCGCGAGATGAAGGCGATGCCGCACGCGGTCCAGGAGACGATCCCCACGGTCAACGACAAGGTCCGGGAGATCGCCGAGGCCCACCGCGACGACAAGTTCTTCCTCTACCTCGGCCGCAACATCAGCCTGCCGGTCTGCCTCGAGGGCGCCCTGAAGATGAAGGAGATCAGCTACATCCCGTCCGACGCCTACGCGGCCGGCGAGATGAAGCACGGCCCGATCGCGCTTCTGGACGACTCGGTGACGGTGATCGCGGTCGCCACCGATAGCCCGGTGCTCGACAAGACGCTCTCCAACGTCGCCGAGGTCCGCGCTCGCGGCGCCAACGTGATCGCGGTGGCGACCGAGGGCAACACCGAGGTCGAGCAGGTCACCGAGGAGACGATCTACGTCCCCAAGACCGACTGGGTCCTGCAGCCGATCGTCGCCATCCTGCCACTCCAGCTCTTCGCCTACCACCTCTCGCATGCGCTCGGCCTGAACGTCGATCAGCCGCGCAACCTCGCCAAGACGGTGACGGTCGAGTGAGCCCCCGCCGGCCGACCTTCGCCGCCCTGGCCGCGGTGCTCGCGCTGCTTGTCGCCTTCGGCCTTGCCGCCTGCGGCGGCGGCGACTCTTCCTCGGCGCCCGCCGAGGGGGCCGATCCGGCCACCGTGTCGCCCGCGGACTCCGTCCTCTACGCCGACGCGACGATCCGGCCCGAGGGCACGCTGAAAGACGATCTCGACTCGGCGCTCTCGAAGCTCCTCGGCACGAGCGACGTCGGCAGCACCATCGTCGACCGCCTCGACAAGGAGCTTCAGAAGGACGACGTCAGCTACGAGGACGACATCCAGCCCTGGCTCGGCAGCCGCGCCGGATTCTTCCTCAGCAAGATCGCCCCCGGGAACGGCTCCGACGGCGCGTTCGTCGTGAGCACGACCGACGCCTCGGCGGCGCAGGATGCGGTGAGCAAGCTCATCCAGAACTCCAGCTCCGCCGGCGACGGCAAGGTCACCCATGAGACCTACAAGGGCGTTGACTACTCGGCGCAGGACAGCGGCGCCTTCGGGATGGTCGGCGACCTGCTCGTGCTCGGCACGAAGGGCGGATTCGAGGCCGCCGTCGACGCTTCGCAGGGCAGCTCCCTTGCGGACAGCTCCGGATACACCTCCGCGATCGCGAGCGCTCCCGACGACCGGCTCGCGACCTTCTACCTCGACCCCAAGGGCCTGCTGGACGCGGTCGCCGCGTCCGGCCGGCTCAGCGCCCAGGATGCGCAGGGCCTCGGCTTCATCCGCACGCTTGGCGGCAAGGCCGGCCAGGAGCCGGTGGTGGGCTGGGCCGACGTCACCGCCGACAGCTTCGGCGTCGAGCTCTCCGCGGCTGCGCAGCCCGGGGCCAAGACCGGCGCCCCGCTGCTGGCCGGGTTCCCCGCCGACGCCTGGCTCGCCTTCGGCACCCATGCGGTCGGCGACGCGTTCAACCGGGGCATCGAGGCCCTGTCGAGAATCCCGGCCGCCGCCATGAACGGGCGCACTCCGGCTCAGGCGCTGCGCATCATCCGGGCGAAGACGGGCGTGGACGTCGCCGGCTTCTCCAAGTGGCTCGGCGATGTCTCGGGCTATGTCTCGGGCACGGGCCTGTTCTCGCTCGGCGGCGCCCTGGTGTTCCACTCCACCGACGCGAAGGCCTCCAGCCAGACCCTCGAACAGGTCCAGCGGATCCTCGAGCGCGACGCCGACCTCAGCGTGACCCCGCTCAGCGGCGGCGGCTTCAAGGTGGTGCCCCAGAGCGCCCCAATCGAGATCGACGTGCAGCAGCAAGACGGCAAGATCGTCGCGGGCCTCGGCGCGGGCTCCCTCGACGATGCGCTCTCGCCCTCGTCCACCCTGGGCGACAACTCGGCCTTCAAGTCCGCCGAGGACAGGTTGGGCGACTCGCTGACGCCCACCGTCTACCTCGACTTCGACCCGATCGTGGGGTTGATCGCCAGCGCCTCCGCCGACCCGCAGATCGAGCAGGCGAAGCCCTACCTCGATCGGCTCGACTACGTCGTCGCCGGCACGGGCGTGTCGGGCGGCCGCCAGCTCGCCAGGCTCGTGCTCGGCGTGCGCGAGTCGAACGGCACGACGGGCGACACCACCGCCGCAATCACGGCGCCGTAACCCACTCTGGGTAACCTCGCGCGGATGGAGAGTTGGCTCCAGCCGTTGCTCGCCGCGGCCGAGATGCGCGCGGCGGACTCGTGGGCGATCTCCGACCAGGGCGTTCCGTCGCTCGACCTGATGGAGACTGCGGGCGAGGCGCTCGCCGAGGAGGCGCTTCGGCGCCACACGCAGGGCCCGGCGCGGGTGGTCTGCGGCAAGGGCAACAACGGCGGCGACGGGCTCGTGGCGGCGCGGCACCTGGCCGAGCGGGGCGTCGAGGTCGAGGTGGTGCTGCTGTGGCCCGCCGACGAGCTCTCCGACGATTCGCGGGCCAACCTCGAGCGGCTGGACGCCGGGCTCGCGCGCGAGGCCGGCGAGGGCGATCTGGGCCTCGCCGGGTCGGGCGTCGTGATCGACGCGATCTTCGGCACCGGCTTCGAGGGGGTGCCCAGGCAGCCGGCCGCGGCGGCGATCGAGGCGATGAACGCCTGCGAGGCGCCGGTGGTGGCGGCCGACATCCCGTCGGGGGTCGACGCGTCCACGGGTGAGGCCGGGGGCGCCGCGGTGCAGGCAGACGCGACGGTGACGTTTCACGCCGCGAAGGTGGGCCACTGGGTGCGTCCCGGCAAGGGGCTCTCGGGCGACGTCGTCGTCGCCGCGATCGGCATCCCGCCCGGCGCGCCGGGCGAGGCGCAGGCCGGGCTGATCGGGGCGGCCGTGCTCTCCTTGCCGCGGCGCCGCGGCGCCGACTCGACCAAGTTCACGTCGGGGCAGGTGTTCGTGGTCGGCGGCTCGCGCGGGTTGACCGGCGCGGTGGTGATGTCGGCCTCCGCCGCGATCCGGGCCGGGGCGGGCTACGCGACGGTCGCGGTGCCGGCGGACCTGGAGGCGATCTTCGAGGCCAAGCTGACCGAGGTGATGTCGCGCGGCTACGCCGGCGGCGAGGGGCGGTTGGCCGCTTCGGACTGCGACGCGATCGCCGAGGCATGCGACGGCGCCGGCGCGGTGGTGCTCGGCCCGGGCCTCGGGCGCGACGACGACTCGCTCGAGCTCGCGCGCGCGCTGGCCGCTCAGGTTGGCTCGCCGCTGCTGCTCGACGCCGACGGGCTGAACGCGCACGCGGGCAGGCTGGCCGACCTCTCCGCTCGCTCGGCGCCGACGGTCCTGACGCCGCACGCCGGCGAGCTGGGGCGCCTGCTCGAGCGCCCGTCCTCCGAGGTCGCGCGCCATCGGCTCGCCTGCGCGCGCGAGGCCGCCGAGCTCGCCGGCGCCGTGGTGGTGCTGAAGGGCGACGACACGATCGTCGCGCTGCCCGACGGGCATGTCGCAGTCAACGGCATCGCGAGCCCGGGGCTGGCGACCGCCGGCAGCGGCGACGTGCTGTCGGGGACGATCGGTGCGCTCCTCGCCCGCGGGGTCGAGCCGTTCGCCGCGGCCGCCTGCGGAGTGCACGCGTGCACGGGTGCCGGCCGCATCGCGGCGAGCCGGGTGGGTTCCGCCGAGGCGGTCATCGCGACCGACGTGGTGGAGGCTCTCGGCGAGGCGCTCGCGGGCGGTGACGCCGGGTGAGCCCGGTGCGGGCGCTCGCGGTCGTCGACACCGGGGCTGTGGAGAGAAATTGCGCGCGGCTTGTGGCCGGGCTTCAGGGTGGCTCGACCCTGTGCGCCGTGGTGAAGGCCGACGGCTACGGCCACGGCGCCGCCGAGTGCGCGCGTGCGGCGCTGGCGGGGGGCGCGGCGATGCTGGGCGTCGCGACCGCGGTCGAGGCCGCCGAGCTGCGGGCCGGCCTCGCCGACGCGCGGATCCTCGTGCTGGGCGCTCTCTCGCCCGAGGAGCTGACGATCGCCGTCGCGGCCGGCGCCGAGGTCACCGCGTGGCGCCGCGACCAGGCGGAGGCGGCCGAGCGCGCCGCGGAGGCTGCGGGCGAGGTGGTCGGCGTGCACGTCAAGCACGACAGCGGGATGGGGCGCCTGGGCCAGCGCGACGCCGGCGAGGTGCTGCGGGTGCTGGAGCAGGTCGCCGACGGCGAGGCGCTCGAGCTGGCCGGGCTGTGGACGCATTTCGCCACGGCGGACGAGGCCGGCGACGAGTTCATGCCGCGCCAGCTCGAGAGCTTTCAGGCGGTTGTCGCGCGGGCGCGCGACGCGCACCCCAACCTCCTGGTCCACGCCGCGAACAGCGCGGCGACGCTTCGCGAGCCGGCGTCGCACTTCGACATGGTGCGCTGCGGCGTCGCCATCTACGGCCTCGACCCGTTCGGCGGCGACCCCGCCGAGAACGGCCTCGAGCCGGCTTTGGAGCTCCGCACATATCTCGCCGACGTCAAGCGCTTCGAGGCAGGGGCGAGCGCCGGCTACGGGCGCACGTGGATCGCGCCCTCCGACACGCTGGTCGGTGTGGCGCCGATTGGCTACGGCGACGGCGTGCGCCGCGGGCTCTCCAACCGCGCGCAGGCGCTGGTTGCGGGCCGGCGCTGCCCGCTGGCGGGGACGATCTCCATGGACAACGTGACCATCGACCTCGGGCCCTCATCGCAGGCGGCCCCCGGCGACGAGGTGGTGCTGATCGGCCGGCGGGGGGCCGAGGCGATCCGCGCCGAGGATCTTGCCGATGCGCTCAACACCATCAACTACGAGGTCACCTGCGGGATCTCGGCGCGGGTGCCGCGGGAATACGTGCGGACGGAGGGTTCATGAGCCCGCGCGTCGCCGATGCCCTGGCGGGCGCTCCGTCGGTCGCCGCCGCGGCGCGGGCGCTGGACGGTGCCGAGGCCTGGGTGGTCGGTGGCGCGGTGCGCGACGCCGCGCTCGGCCGCGACGTGACCGATGCCGACCTCGCCGTGAGCGGCTCGCCCGCCGACGCCTCGACAGCGATCGCGCGCGAGACGGGGGGGCCGCGCTTTCGGCTCTCGGAGGAGTTCGACACCTGGCGCGTGGCCGCACCTGATGGCGGCTGGCACGTGGACGTCACGCCGGTTCGCGGCGGCGGCATCGAGGCGGACCTCGCGCTGCGCGACTTCACCGTCAACGCGATGGCGCTGCCGCTCTCGGGCCTCGAAGGCGAAGTGCTCGACCCCGCTGGCGGGGTCGCCGACCTCGAGTCGCGGACGCTGCGGGCCGTGTCGGAGCGCTCGTTCGCCGACGACCCACTGCGCCTGGTGCGCGCTGCGCGGATCGGCGCGGCGCTCGAGCTGAGGGTCGAGGCGGGCACCGTGGAACTGGCGCGGGCCTCGGCCTCGCGAGCCGGCGAGCCCGCCGGCGAGCGCCAGCTGGCCGAGCTGCGCCTGCTGCTGGGCGGCGCCGCGCCGCTTCGCGGGCTGGAGCTGCTCGACGAGCTCGGCGCCACGGCCGCTCTGCTGCCGGAGCTGGAGGCGATCCGCGGCGTCGAGCAGAACCCCAACCACCACCTCGACGTCCACGGCCACACGATCGCCGTGCTCGAGCGGCTGCTGGAGGTGGAGGCCAACCTGGGTTCCTACGCCGGCGAGCGCGCGCCGGAGGTCGAGGCGCTGCTCGACGAGCCCCTCGCCGACGAGATGACCCGCCGCACGGCGCTTCGCTTCGGCGCCATCGTCCACGACCTCGGCAAGCCGGCGACGAGGGGCGAGGCCAACGGCTACATCACCTTCATCGGCCATGACCGGGTCGGCGCGGAGATCGCCCGTTCGCTCTGCGAGCGGCTTCGCACCAGCCGGCGGCTCTCGGCCTACCTGGCGGGCATCACGGCCAATCACCTGCGGCTCGGGTTCCTCGTCCACGAGCGCCCGCTCGGGCCTCGGCGGGTGCTCGAGTACCTGCGCGCGACCGACCCCGATCCCGTCGACGTCACGGTCCTCACGGTGGCCGACCGCCTGGCTGCGCGCGGCGGCGGCGCGATCGCCTCCGAGGCGATGGTGCAGTCGCACCTGGACCTCGCGCGGGACATGATTGGCGCGGGCCTCGACTGGCGGCAGGACGGCCCGCCGCGCTCGCCCGTGGCGGGCGACGAGCTGGCGTCGGCGCTGGGCATCGAGCCAGGCCCCGAGCTCGGGCGACTGCTGGCCGAGGTCGAGGCCGGTGTGTTCGCCGGCGAGGTGTCCACGGCCGACGACGCCGTGGCCGCCGCGCGCGCCGCGCTCAGTAAATAGGCTGCGCTCGCGATGGCCTCCGACTGCCTGTTCTGCGGGATCGTCGCCGGCGACGTGCCGGCGCAGATCGTCGATTCCGACGAGCACACGGTCGCGTTCATGGACATCAACCCGGCGACACGGGGCCACGCGCTGGTCATCCCGCGCGCCCACTCGGCGGACCTGATGGAGATCTCTGCCGAGGACCTCGCGCACACGATGGCCGCCGCGCAGCGGCTCGCCGAGAAGGTGGAGCGAACCCTGCGACCCGACGGCTTCAACCTCATCAACGCCTGCCGGCCGGCGGCCTGGCAGACGGTCTTCCATTTCCACGTTCACGTGATCCCGCGCTACGAGGACGACCCGCTGAAGCTCCCGTGGATCCCCCGCGGCGCGGATTCGGACGCGATCGCGGCGGCCGCCGAGGAGATCAGAGGAGAGGACGGCTGATGGGCGAGCAGGTGCGAATCGAGCGCGACGGGGCGATTGCCTCGATCGTCCTGGCGAACCCGCCGCTGAACCTGTTCGGCGAGCAGGTGTTCACCGACCTGGTGGAGTGCATCGACGAGGTCGAGGCCGCCGACGACGTCCGCTGCGTGGTGTGGCGCGCTGAGGGCGAGATCTTCAGCGGCGGGGTGGACGTCAACGTCTTTCAGAAGCTGGTCGACGCCGAGGAGGACGGGTCGCGCACGTTCGGGCAGCTGCTCGGCCCGGTGCGCCGCCTGGAGCGGCTCGACGTTCCGACGCTCGCGATCATCCACGGGCTCTGCCTCACGGCGGGGTGGGAGGTCGCGCTGGGCTGTGACCTGATCTGGATGGCCGAGTCGGCCAAGTCCGGGCTGGTGGAGACCGTCGTTGGCCTGACGCCCGGCGCCGGCGGCACCCAGCGCATGGCCGAGCGCGCCGGGCCGGGGCGTGCGCGGGAGTTCGTCTACACCGGCGGCCTGTTCGACGCGGCGACGCTCGAGCGCTGGAACGTGGTGAATCGGGTGCTTGCCGATGACGAGATCACCGAGAAGGGCATGCGGTTCGCCGAGCGGCTGGCGGCGGGGCCGACCGTGGCGCATGCGGCGACGAAGGCGATCGTGCGCGGCTACCTCGAGGGCGGGGTGGACCGCGCCGACGAGATCACTCCCTCGGTCGCCGGAGCGTTGTTCGACACCGAGGACCTCCAGGGCGCGGTCGCCTCGTTCCTTCGCGACGGTCCCGGAAAGGCCACTTTCAAGGGGAAGTAGCTGCGCGGCGGGCTTTGTGCCCGCTGCTACCCTCTGCCGCCGCATGGGCAAGGAAGAGAAGATCGAGATGGAGGGAGAGGTCCTGGAGGCCCTTCCCAACACGATGTTCAAGGTCAAGCTCGAGAACGACCACGAGGTCCTCGGGCACATCTCGGGCAAGATGCGCCGCCACTACATCCGCATCCTCCCCGGAGACAAGGTCAAGATCGAGCTGTCGCCATACGACCTCGACCGCGGCCGCATCACCTACCGCTACAAGTAACCCCCCAAACCTCGCTGAGATGCGAAAAAGAGCCGTTGGAAGGGCTCAAATTCGCATCTCGACCTTGTTTGGGGTCGGTATTGGCAATGAGGGGGAGCCACCCAGGCGATCCTGACGCTCACGCTCCTCCGGATGGACGGAGACGCGCTGGACGCAATCATCGCCGGAATCGGCGGGCGGCAGGAAGGGGCGATCGCACATCGCCAGCTCCTCGATGCCGGAGTCTCGCTCAAGGGGGTCAGATGGCTTGTGGGTCGCGGGCGCCTGGTTCCAAGGCATCACGGCATCTATGCGGTGGGCCGAGCCGATCTGTCGCGCCGCGGCCTCTGGTGGGCCGCGGTGCTCGCGTGCGGTCCCGGTGGGCTCCTGTCGCATCGATCCGCGGCCGCACACGACGAACTTCTGATGACAGCACAGACGGTCATCGACGTCACAGTCGCTGGAATCGAGGGCCGGTCGCGGCGGGGGATACGCGTACATCACGCAGAGCTGACCGCCGCTGACATCCTCAATGATGGCGAGGGTGTTCCAAGGACTAGCTTGCCTCGGACGTTCTTGGATCTCGCGACCTGCATCCATCCGGATCAGCTCCGCCGGGCCCTGGATCGAGCAGAGGTCCAGCGGAAGTTCGACATGACCGCGATGAAGGAGTTGCTCGGGAGGAGCCGGGGGCACCGTGGTGTACGGATCCTTCGCGAGGCTTTGGGCATCGAGGTTCTCGGCGAGGACATGACGCGGAGCCAGCTCGAAGCCCGCTTCTTGGCCATGTGCCGCCGCCACGGGCTCCCGCTCCCCAAGGTCAACCAATGGCTTCCGATTCCCGGTGAGGAGTGGCAGGGTGACTTCGTCTGGTTCGACGAGCGGGTGGTCGTCGAGACCGATGGATGGGAGACCCACGGCACTCGCCAGGCGTTCGTGCGCGACCGCCGGCGCGACCAGGTCCTCACCGCCCATGGCTGGACGCCGGTGAGGGCCAGCTGGGACGACGTCCTCTTCGTGCCGGCCCAGGTCGCCGACCGCCTTCGAGCGATCCTGGCGGCGCGTCAACCCGCTAAACGCCGCTGAGATGCGAAAAAGAGCCGTTGGAAGGGCTCAAATTCGCATCTCGGCGAGGTTTGGCGGGGTTAGGAGGTGATGTTTTCGAGCTGGCGCAGGGCCAGGGCGGCCAGGACGGCCGTCAGGCCCACGAGGGCCGCGAAGGCCGGCCAGGTTCCGGCGAACGTGATCGACCCGACGAAGCCCTGGCGCGCACCCTCGATCACGTGGGTGACCGGGTTGACGTCGGAGACCGAGCGCATCCAGCTCTGAAGCAGGGCCGCCGGCGCGTAGGCCGTGGTGAACAGCACGGCGATGAACATGCCGGCCTGCATCAGCGGCGCCGCCGACTGGCTGCGGAATTTCAGGGCGAGGAACGAGCCCCACAGCGCGGCGACGCACCCCATGCCCATCACCAGGAACGCCACGAGCACGACGCCGTCGATCCCGGGAAAGTGGACCCCGATCGCAAGCCCGATGATGAACAGGAAGGTCGCCGGGATGAGGGAGCGCACCGATGCCGAGCCGACGAGGCCCGCGAGCAGGACCCAGCGCGGAGCGGGGGATGCGAGCAGGCGGTCGAACCACCCCTGCTCGATGTCCCGCGCGAGATTGACTCCCGTCGCCGCACCCGTGAACCCGGCGCCCTGGAGCATGCTGACCGCGATCAGGAAGCTCGCGTAGTTGTCGGTGGGGTAGTTGTTCAGGTTCGTCAGGTGCCCGAAGACCGAGTTGAGCCCCAGGAAGAAGATCGTCGGCGCCAGCACACCCGGGATCGCCGCCCCGGGCACCCGGACGATCTCGTTGGCGGCCCGCCGCACGAGCGCCGCGATCATCGCGAGGTTCTGGGTACGCACCGCTGCCTCCACGTCAGCCCCTCCGCAGGCGCGCCTTCAGCGCGCTGTTCGAGAGCCAGACGCTGAAGGCCGCGATTCCGGCGATCGACAGGAAGGCCTTGCCGAGCGAGGTGAGGTCGAGCGAGAACGCGATCGGGTCGCGGACCCCCTCGGCGATGAACGAGATCGGGTTGTATCGGGCGACGCTCCTCGCCGGCTCGAGGATGAGGGTGTCGGGGAAGAACGCCGAGGACAGGAAGAGGATCACGAAGACGATCGGGAACAGGCCCTGGACCACCGAGGCGCTGCCGGTCCGCAGGGCGATGGCGGCACCGATCCCGCCGAGCGCGACCGCCGAGAGGGTGATGAGGAGGATCGCCAGAAGCGCGCCGCCGACGCCGTCGTTGATGTGCGCGCCGAAGATGAGCCCGATGCCGATGAACCACACAGCGGAAAGCGCCCCCAGCGCAGCCGTCGCCGCCAGCCGTCCCAGGACGATCGTGAAGCGCGGCACCGGCGCGGCGAGCAGCCGGTCGGTGAATCCCATCTCGATGTCCACCGCGAGGGCGATGCCGCCGCTGTTCGAGGCCAGCAGCGCGGCCTGGATCATCGCTCCCGCGAGCATGAAGTCGAGGAAGCCGTGAACCTGCGGGAACCCGGGCAGCTGCGTGGCGGCGCCGGCGCCTCCGGTCTGAACCGCGAGCAGCAGCGACGGGAAGATCAGGATCGGCGCCAGGAGCTGTGGCCTGCGGAAGGTCTGCTTGATCGAGCGCCAGCCCAATGCCCCGACCACCCGCAGCGTCGGCACGAGTTCGGAGCTCACGAGACCTCCTCCTCGGTGGGTGCTTCCTCGGCCTGCGTGTCGCCCTCGAGATGCTGGCCGGTCTTGTCGACGAAGACGTCGTCGAGCGTGGGCTCGACCAGCTCGAGCGACTCGACGGCCAGGCCGGCGTCGTCGAGCGCGCGCACCACCGGGGCCACTCCCGCCGCGCCCGCCTGGACCTCGACGAACAGGTGGCCGTCCTTGGAGGGCAGATCCCGGCCGAATTGCGCCAGGACCTCGCGACCGCGCTCGTCGGAGCCCTCGGCCAGCTTGATCTCGAGGTGGGCCTTGCCGACTTCGGCCTTCAGCGACGCCGGCGTCCCCTCGGCGACGATCTTGCCCCCGCTGATGATCCCCACGCGGTTGGCGAGCTCGTCGGCCTCCTCGAGGTACTGGGTCGTGAGGAACACGGTGGTCCCTTCGGAGTTCAGTCGCGACACCTCCTCCCAGATCGCCTTGCGGCTGACGGGGTCGAGCCCGGTTGTCGGCTCGTCGAGGAACAGCACCCTCGGCTCGTGCACCAGGGCCGAAGCAAGGTCGAGGCGGCGGCGCATCCCGCCCGAGTAGGTGCCCACGCGCCGGTCGGCTGCCTGCACCAGGCCCACGCGCTCGAGCAGCACCTCGGCCTTCTGCCGCCCCTCGGCGGGGGGCAGCGCGTGGAGCGTCGCCTGCAGGCGGATCAGCTCGCGCCCGGTCATCAGCGGATCGAGCGCCGCCTCCTGGAGGGCGACGCCGATCGCGCGGCGAACCTCCTTCGCCTCGCCGACCACGTCGTGGCCGGCAACGCTCGCGCGCCCGCCGGTCGGGCGCAGGAGGGTGGTGAGCATTCGCACCGTGGTGGTCTTGCCGGCCCCGTTCGGGCCCAGGAAGCCGTAGATCTCGCCCTCTGCCACCTCCAGATCGACGCCGTCCACGGCCTTCAGCCCGCCTTCGAATTCGCGCTCCAGGCGCTCGGTGACGATCGCAGGCATGAGGCGGGTGATTATGCCCGAGGGGCGAAAATCCCCGATTTCGGGTCGCATCGCTACCCTGCAAGACGCGCGGCGAGACCTTGGCGGGACTCGCTCACGTCGTCCAAGACGCTTTAACTTTGCGCGGAATGACCGACAAGTCCACACGGACGCGGCCCCGCGGCCGCACGTATATGGCCCTCGCACTGGCGGGTCTGCTCGCCGTGCTCATCACCGCGATCGCGGCCTCCGCCGCCGACCAGCAGTCGGCCAAGGCCGTCGCCAAGGCGACTGACGCGCGCACCATCGGCGGCACCGGCTCCGCGCCGAAGCCGCTGTGCCCGCAGCGCCCGTCGGAGACCCACAAGCCGCCGCCGACCTCAGGCCAGATCAAGCACGCCTGCCAGGTTGTCGGCCACGTCACCGGCTTCCAGCAGATGGCGCAGGGCAAGCGCCACGCGTTCGTCGCTCCCAAGTCGGGCAAGATCGTCGCCTGGGCCGTCAGCGTCGCCAGGCCGAACCACTTCGAGTCCAAGGCGTTCGGAAGCCAGGACTTCTTCGGCACCAAGGCGCTCGGGGGGATTCCCTCCGCCCGCCTGGCCGTGCTGAAGAAGCAGCCGAAGTCGCACATGAAGCTGATGCGTCAGAGCGCGACGGTCGACCTGACCTCGGCCGAGGGCCGCAAGCAGTTCTTCACGGTCAAGAAGCCGCTGAAGATCAAGAAGGGCCAGATTGTCGGCCTCACGATGCAGACCTGGGCGCCGGTGCTCGCCTTCAGCAAGAAGATCGCGAAGAACAACAGCTGGCGGGCAAGCCGCCACTCGGGCAAGTGCCAGTCGAGCAACGCCAATCAGAATCGACAGCTCGCTATCGACGCACGGCCCCAGACCAAACAGGGCTCGGTGCGCCAGTACGGGTGCACCTACACCGGCCGCATTCTCTACTGGGCCTACTACGTCCCGAACGCCTAGCGGCGCTGGGCGAATCTCGAGCGAGACCTCTCGGGCCTAGCCCTGCAGGGCGTCCTGGCGCAGCCCGCAGTAGGGGCAGTCGCTGACGTCCAGGCCGATGAGCTGGTCGCAGCGGCGGCAGGCGCGGAGGTTCTCGGGTGAGCGCAGCAGGCTCGACTCGCCACCCGCCTCGGGCAGCACCATCGTCACCGGCAGCAGCTCCTCGCCGCTCTCGCGGTCGACGTAGACGGCCTCGGGCTCGATGGCCGCGATCGCCTCGCGGCCGGAGGCCGGGGCGCGAAGGCGGAACTTCTGTGCGTCGCTCACGCGCGGAACCATAGTCCACGGCGTTGCGTAGGCTCGGCCGGATGCGCGTCCTCGTCTTCCACGGCTATCTGCTTCGCGGCACGGGCTCCAACATCTACAACGCGAGCCTGGTGCCGGCCCTCGCGCGGCTGGGCCACGACGTCCACCTGCTCTGCCAGGACCGGAGCGCCGGCGAGCTGTCGTGGGTCGACAGCGTGGGGTTGTGGCAGGACGGATCGCTGAGGGTGCAGGAGGCGGCGGGCTCGTCACCCGGGGACGGCTCGGTGACTGTCTATGTGCCCGACATCGGTGGCCTGCTGCCGGTTTACGTCAAGGACGAGTACGAGGGATTCGAGGTCAAGACATTCGCCGAGCTCTCCGAGGGGGAGCTCGATCGCTACATCCAGGCGAACGTGGCCGCAGTCAAGGAGGTCGCCCAGCGCGCCGGCGGGGTCGACGCCGCCCTCGCCAACCATCTGGTGATGGGGCCGCTGATCCTCGCGCGCTCGGGCATCCCCTTCGCCGCCAAGGTCCACGGCTCGGCGCTCGAGTACACGGTGAAGCCCGGCATCGAGCGCTTCGGGCCCTACGCGCGCGAGGGCATGGGCGCTGCGCGCGCCGTGTTCGTGGGCTCCGAGCACACGAAGGCGAGCCTGCTGGCGGCGATGGACGATCCGGCGCTGGAGGCGAAGGTGCGGATGGGGCCGCCGGGAGTGGATACGGAGCTGTTTGCGCCGAGGGAGGGCGAGACGCCGGAGGAGCGGTTGCGGGCGGTCGTGCGACGGCTGAGGGGTCAGACCCCCTCGGGCGGCTCGGGCGAAGGGGGTCAGACCCCCTCGGGCGGCTCGGTGGGCCCGAGCGCCGGCGGTCTTCGGGGTCAGACCCCGGCTGGTGGGGGTCAGACCCCGGCTGGTGGGGGTCAGACCCCCTCGGGCCGCACGGCGGGTTCGAACGCCGATGGTTCTCGGGGTCAGACCCCTAGCGGATCTGCCTGGGGGCGGGATCCCGGGCGAGCTGCTGCCGCCCTCGCTGCCTTCTCGCAAGCCTCCGGCCCGCGCGTCGTCTTCATCGGCAAGCTGATCGTTTCGAAGGGCATCGACCTCCTCCTGGCCGCCTGGCCGCTGGTGGTGGGCGAGAACCCCGGCGCGCGCCTGCTCGTCGTCGGCTTCGGCGAGTACGCCGAGACCACCGAGCGGCTGTGGGGGTCCCTGAGCACCGGCGATCTCGACGATGTCGCGGAGATCGCAACCCAGGGCCGAGCCCTCGAGGGCGGCGAGCCGGCCCCGCTGCACATGCTGGCCGCCTTCATCGCCCAGCTTCCCGGCGGCTACACGGAGGCCGCGGCCGCCGCGAAGGACTCCGTCGCCTTCGCCGGGCGCCTCGAGCACGACGAGGTGGGGGAGATCGTCCCGGCCTGCGACGCCCTCGTGTTTCCGAGCACCTTCCCCGAGGCGTTCGGGATGGTGGCCGCGGAGGCGGCCGCGGCGGAGGTGCCGGCGGTCTCGGCGAACCACTCGGGCGCCGCCGAGGTCAGCCTCGCGCTGGCCGCCGGCCTGGCTCCCGACGCCGCCGCCCTCGTCTCCTTCGATCTCGACGACGGCGCGGTCGAGGCAATCGCCCGCTGCGTGAACGGCTGGCTCGGAATGGACCCGCAGGAATCGGCCGAGGCTCGCTCGCGGCTTCGGGCCACGGCTTCGGAGCTCTGGAGCTGGGAGGGCGTCGCGCGGTCGGTCATCGACGCCTGTAGCGGGTGACACGAACCCCGATGGGCGCGCGGCTTCACGGCGGGCCCAGTCAATAGAATCGCGGCGCAGTGCCCCGGGCTACCTACCTTCGGCTTCTCGGCATCGTCGTCGTGCTGACGATCGTCATGGCCGTGCCGTTCACCATGATCCACTGGGACGGCATGCAGGCGTCGACGGCTGCTCCGAAGATCGACACGCTGCTGAACGTGATGATCGTGATCTCGTGCTTCGTCTTCGCGATCGTCGTCGTCGCCCTCGGTTACTGCGTCTGGAAGTTCCGGGCGAAGCCCGGCGACGAGTCCGACGGCGAGCCCATCCACGGCAACACCCGCCTCGAGATCGCCTGGACCGTGATCCCGACGATCATCGTCCTGTTCGGCGCCATCTACAGCGCGATCGTGCTCGCCGACATCGAGAAGAAGGACCCGAACCGCATGGTCGTCGACGTCACGGCCCAGCAGTACAAGTGGAGCTTCTCCTACCCGACCCCGGGTGGCGTGGTCAACTCCGACCAGCTCTACGTGCCGGTCGACCGCCAGCTGGAGCTGCACCTCACCTCCGTCGACGTCCTCCACTCCTTCTGGGTCCCCGAGTGGCGCATCAAGCGCGACCTGGTGCCCGCCGGCCCGGGCGGCAACGACATCGACAACACGGTGGTCGTCACGCCCGATCGCCTCGGCGACTACACCCTTCTCTGCACCGAGCTCTGCGGCTTCGGGCACGCGACGATGAACGCCTTCGTCCACGTCCTGCCCGACAACCAGTTCAACGCCTGGCTGCAAAAGCAGGAGAAGCTGCAGAAGAACGGAGGCGGCCCGCCGGTCCCCACGACCACGGTCCCCTCGTCGACGGCAACGAGTTCAACCAGCGCGACGGCTTCGTCGGGCGGGGCTTAGTCTGGAGGTAGGAATGGTCAGGGCTTTCAGAGCACCAGGTCTCCCGCGCGCATTCCTCGGAATGCTGATCGGCGGCGCGTTCGGCTTCGGCCTCGTCGTCGCGCTGCGCGCCATCTCGGGGCTGCCGATCTACAACACCCAGGAGACCGGCTACCCGCAGGTGATCGTGCCCGCGATCACCGCCCCGCTGGGGTTCCTCGCCGGCATCGGCGCCTTCGACTACTGGCTGCGCTGGGCCATCGGCGCGCCGACGATCCCCGACGACCACTCCCAGCACGGGGCCCGGTCGTGGAAGGACTACTTCAAGTTCAACACGGACCACAAGGTCATCGGCATCCAGTACATCTGCACGACCTTCGTCTTCTTCCTCATCGGCGGCCTGATCGCGATGATCATGCGCGCCGAGCTCGCTCAGCCCGGCACGCAGATCGTCAACCCGGGCACCTTCAACTCCCTCTTCTCAACGCACGCCGCGTTGATGATCTTCGTGTTCGTCATCCCCGTATTCGCCGGGATCGCGAACTACGTCCTGCCGCTGATGATCGGCGCGCCGGACATGGCGTTCCCACGCCTGAACGCGCTGAGCTTCTGGATGCTGCCGATGGCCGGCATGCTGTTCCTGGCCTCCTTCCTCGCGCCGGGCGGGGCCTTCGACGCCGGCTGGACGGGCTACGCGCCGCTGTCCACCGGAGCGCCGCTGGGGCAGTCGTTCTTCAACCTCGGCGTGCAGTTCGCCGGCGCGTCATCGATCGCCACGGCCCTGAACTTCCTGGTCACGATCATCACCATGCGTGCGCCCGGGATGAACTTCTGGCGCATGCCGCTGCTGGTGTGGGCGAACCTCTCGACCTCGCTGCTGGTCGTGGCCGCTACTCCGTTCATCGCGGGCGTGCAGTTCATGGTCCTCTTCGACCGGATCCTGCACACCAACTTCTTCCAGGCGCTCAACGGCGGCGACGTCCTGAGCTACCAGCACATCTTCTGGTTCTACTCACACCCAGCCGTCTACATCATGATGTTGCCCGGGTTCGGGATCGTCAGCGAGGTCATATCCACGCACTCGCGCAAGCCGATCTTCGGCTACCGCCTGATGGCGCTGGCACTGCTCGGGATCGTAGTCCTGGCCTACACCGTGTGGGCGCACCACATGTTCGTCTCGGGAATGTTCTCCTGGCTGCGCGTGCCGATGATGGTCACCACGCTGCTGATCGCGGTGCCGACCGGGATCAAGATCTTCAGTTGGCTCGCGACGCTGTTCAAGTCGGTACTGCACCTGAGATCCACGGCGATGCTGTTCGCCCTCGGGTTCATCGTGACGTTCACGATGGGCGGGATCTCGGGCGTGATGCTCGGCATGGTGCCGATCGACATCCACGTCTCCGACACCTACTTCATCGTTGCCCACATCCACTTCGTGCTGTTCGGCGGCTCGGTGTTCACGATCTTCGCCGGGATCTATCACTGGTTCCCGAAGATGACCGGCCGCATGTACGACGAGAAGCTCGGCCGGGTGCACTTCTATCTGACGCTGCTGGGCATGTACGGCACGTTCCTGCCGATGCACTGGATCGGGATGGAGGGCATGCCCCGGCGCGTGGCCGACTACGCGGCGATGTTCGGCACCTGGAACCTCGTGATCTCGATCTTCTCGTTCATCCTCGGCGCCGCCCAGCTGGTGTTCATCTACAACATGGTCGTCAGTTGGCGCTACGGCCCGCGCGCGAGCGCGAACCCGTGGCGCGCGAAGACGATCGAGTGGCTGGTGTCCTCGCCGCCGCCGATCTTCAACTTCGACGAGGTCCCGCGCGTGGTCGGCGGCCCATACGAGTACGGCGTGCCGGGCGCGCGCCACGCGATCATGCCCGGTGAGGGCGCCGAGGTCGGCACCCGCGAGCCGGCGGTCGCCGGAGTTGGCGCCGGAGCGAGCCCGTGAGCGAGGGCACCGTCCTCGCATTCCTCAACGAGGTCGCCGGGGGGCGGCGGCTCCTCGAGTCGATCCGTGAGCGGCTGGACGCGGGCGCCGACGGCGTCACGCTGGCCGCGCCGCAGAACCAGCCGATGGCCGGGCAGATCGTCGACCGCGACGAGCTGCGCGAGGCGGCCCGCAGTCGCGTCGAGGTCACCCAGGCCGTCCTGCACGAGTTCGGCATCGTCGCGCCGGGCGCGGTCTTCGACCCCGACCCGCCGATTGCCCTCGACGACGCAGTTCGCGCCTTCGAGCCCACCGAGGTGCTGCTGTCGTGCCTGAACGAGGACCGCTTCGGCCCCATGCGCCGCGACCTCGTGGCCTGGGCCCAGGCGCGCTTCGAGGTGCCGGTCACGCACATCCCGGTTCGCATCGAGGACGACGCGGTCCGCTGGGACGTGATTCACACCCTCGTCGTGGCCACGCAGACCGTCAACAGCCCGCAGCTCGTCGACCGCCTGATCGCGCGCGCCAAGGAGCGCCCGCACCGCTACACCATCATCTCGCCCGCGTCCGGCTCGCTGAGCCGCCGCGAGGTCTGCGACCGGCTCGCGCGCACGCTCGCGGCGCTCTACCGCGAGGAGATCGACGCGACCGGTCAGCCCATGAGCCCCGCTCCCGAGGCGGCCGTCCGCAACGCCGTCGAGCACTACCGCATCGACGAGGTGCTGATCTCCACGCTCGCCGGCGAGCAGTCCAAGTGGATCTCCGAGGGCCTGCTCGACGCGGTGAAGGCGATGACCGACAAGCCGGTCGAGCACTTCGAGGCCGGCGCCGGCGCCGCCCAGACCACGCAGCCGCAGACGCAGGGGGCGCCGGCCTGATGGAGAGCGCCTCGGTAGCAGTCGGCGGGCACGCCACGCCGCACGAGCACGAGCATCACGGGCCTCCCGAGGCTCACCAGAGCTCGCGCATCGACCGCCAGACGCTGGGCATCCTGCTCTTCATCGTCTCCGAGGTGATGCTCTTCGGAGCGTTCTTCGCGGCCTACTTCTTCATCCGCGTCGTCGCCAACGATGGCCCCTGGCCGCCCGATGGGCTGACGCTGCCGAAGGCGGTCGCGGGCATGAACACGGCGATCCTGGTGTCGTCGAGCTTCACGGTTCACTGGGCGCTCGAGTCGATCCGCCGCGAGAACCGCCGCGGCATGATCCTCGGCCTCGCGATGACCTTCCTGCTGGGCGCGACCTTCCTCTTCGTCCAGATCAACGAGTACGTCCACCTGGGCTTCTCGGCTCGCGAGGACGCGTTCGCCTCGGTCTTCTACTCGCTGACGGGCCTGCACGGCGCCCACGTCACGGTGGGGCTGATGCTCCTCGCCTTCGCGAACATCCGCGCCTGGCGCGGCCATTTCGGCCCGAAGGCCAAGGACCACCTCGGCGTTGAGATCCCCGGCATCTACTGGCACTTCGTGGACGTCATGTGGATCGTCGTCTACACCACCGTCTACATCCTCTAAGGCCGGCTCGAGGCGAATAGGCTTCCGTTCGGGGATCGAGCGAAAGGAGCCGAGATGGGGCTGACCGAGGACCAGATCAACGAGCAGGCGGCGATGGCCTGCGAGCGGCTGCTGAACGAGCCGGTGACCGCGGCGTGCCGGCTGGAACAGGTGACGACGGACATGGCCGCCGGGGCGGCCGGGGTCGGCGGAGTCACCCGGGGGATGATGAAGTTCAACCGCAAGCTGGGCCGAGGGCTCATGCCGAGCGTGGGCAAGATGGCCGAGGGGCTGGAGGGCGGCGGGCTTCCCGACAGCTTTCTGCTGGCGGTGACGTCGACGCAGGTCGCCGCCATCGAGTGCAAGGAGAAGGCCGGAAGCCTTGTGGCAGGCAAGGTGCTGCGCTCGTTTCCTCGCCAGGGCCTCACGGCAAAGCTCTCGGATCCGCGGATGAACGCCCCAAGCGGCGTGCCTGGCTCGCGGCGGGTGCTGATCCTCTACCTGCCGCTCGACGGCTCGAGGAGCAAGTACCTGGCGGCCGCGGAGCGAAACCTCGAGGCGATGGGGAGCGCCGGCATGCCGACGAAGTTCATGATCGCCGAGGACGCCGCCAGCGACGCGTTGGTGAAGGAGCTGACCGGAGGCACGCAGCCGACGGCGCCGACGCTCACCTTCGCCCCGAGCGGCATCCAGGGCTTCGGCGCCGGGCCGGCGGTCGACAACACCGCGGCGCTCGAGCGGCTCGCTGCACTGCACCGGTCGGGCGCGCTCACCGACGCCGAGTTCGCGGCCGAGAAGGCCAAGATCATCGGCAGCTGATCATTCTCCGCACGGAACGCGATGAGAGCTGTCCCGTATAACGGGTAGAGGTCGAATGTCCCTTCCGGCCGACTGAAACGGAGGCCCAATGCACAACCCGCTTCGCTCAGAGACCGAGGTTTTTCGCGCGGTCGTCGTCGTCGGGGCCGGCGCGGCGCTTGTCGTCGCCGCGAGCCTTGGAGTGAGCGGCACCGCCGGCGCCATCGCGTTCTTCGTGCTGCTCGCCGCGGGCCTGGCCTATCTGTGGGGCCGTTCGCGCGGCTCGGAGCCGACCGAGCATCAGGTGGCGACCAGTCCGCAGACGGTTCACCGCGTCCTGGTGATCGCCAACCAGACGGTGGGCGGCAGGGCTCTTCTCGAGGAGATCCGCAAGCGCTGTGACGGCAGGCGCTCCGAGGTGCTGGTCGTCACCCCGGCGCTGACGGCGTCCGGGCTCCAGCACTGGGCCTCTGACACCGACGAGGCCACCGCGACCGCCAGGGAGCGCCTCGACGCGTCCGTGGCCGCGCTCGAGGGCATCGGGCTGAAGGCGCGCGGCGTGGTCGGCGATCAGGACCCGAACGTGGCCCTCGCGGACGGCCTGCGCGAGCTCGGGGCGGACGAGGTGATCATCTCGACGCACCCGCCTGAGCGCTCGCGCTGGCTGGAGCACGGCGTCGTCGCAAAGGCCAGAGCCGAGGTACCCGTGCCGGTGACGCACGTCGTCGTCGACCTCGATGCCGAGGGCGCGGCCGCGACCAGCTGAAAGGCCGCCACGCGGGCGGCCGAGGGCCTACTTGCCGGCCTTGTGGGTGGCGTCGTAGAGGTAGTTGACGAGGGCCGTCAGGTCGTCGGGCTTGATCGACTGCTCGAAGGTTTGGGGCATGATGCCCGCGGCATAGCCCTTCGCGATCTGCGCGTTCGGGTTGATGATGGAGGTCTTGATGAATCCCTTGCTCTGGGTGGCGAGAGCCTCGTCGAGGTTCGGGCCCGTGGTGCCCGACGTGCCGGCCTCGGCAAGCGTGTGACACGACCCGCAGGAGGAGACGAAGAGCTGCTCGGAGGTCAGCTGCGGCGGCTTCTGACCCGTGCCGGCGACGCTGCCGACGTAGGCTGCGATGTCGTTCAGGTCCTGGCCGGAAGCGAGATCGGCCGGCATCGAGACCGAGGGATTCTGGTTCGAGGGCCGCGGATTCTCGACCTGGGCCTTCACCACGCCGGCGACCGTGTCGCCGTCCATCCCGTGCGCCCGGGCGGCGGCGAAGGCGTCGTCGAGGTCGGGGCCCTGGGTGCCCTGGGTGCCTGCGGCGGCCATCGTGTGGCAGCTGCCGCAGCGGGCCGTGAAGAGCTGCTGGCCGCGGGCTGTGTCGCCCGAGTCCTTGTTGCAACCGGCGACGACGAGTGCGCCGATAGCGGCGACGGCCGAAATGGCGCGCAACGATCCCTTGCGTGTGGGCTGGAGGCCTCGCACGCACGGAATCCTATCCGTCGCGCCCCCGGAGCCGCCGCCTGCCCGCGGCCGCTCGCGGGCGCATTCGTTAGGGTTGAGCCAACTGTCACGAGAGCCGGGACGGGCGAGCGGCCCGTCCGGTGAAAGGAGCGCTGGGGACAACCGATGCAGGTTCGCGAGGGCATGTCGAGCGTGGTGCTGACCCTGGGCTCCGGGCACACGCTCCGGGAGGCCGCCAAGCGGATGAGCGAGCGCTCGGTCGGCGCCGCGATCGTGATCGACGAGGAGCTCCCGGGCCCCGGGATCCTCTCCGAGCGCGACGTCCTGCGCTCCATCGGGGCGGGGAGGACCCCGACTCCGAGCGGGTCCACGACCATATGAGCGACACGGTCATCACCGCCTCGCCCGAGTGGAGCCTCGAGCGGGCAGCGGCCGAGATGTCTCGCCGCAACATCCGCCATCTCGTCGTGACCGAGGGCGGCAGCGTCGTCGGCGTCCTGTCGATGCGCGACATCATGCGCGTCTGGACGTCGGACGGGGCGACGTCGGGCATGCAGTCGCCTGACAGCGAATCGGCCGCCTAGCGGCCTGTCAGGGCGCCTCGTGCGCCGCCGGCTCTACTCAGCGTCGCGCTTGAGCACCGTGGCCGGGATGACGGCCGTGGAGACGCGCTGGCGGCGCGGCAGCGACTGGACCTGGCGGTCGGCGTCGGCCTTCCAGTAGAAGACCGCGCGGATCAGCAGGATCGCGCCGACGATCACGTAGGGAAGGCCCTTGAAGGATCCGACAGTGAGCGCGACGAGGGCCGCCGCGGTGAAGGCCGGCGCCCAGGACGGCTCGGGGACGTAGATGAGCTCGGTGGGCTCGGGGATTTGGGACTGGTCGGCCATCAGCGGATGTAGAGGAGCGCGACGACGAAGGTCAGCGCGAAGATCCCAAGCGCGATCCCGGCATAGCCGAGGCCCACGCGAACGTTTCTGTCGGCGAGGCGGCGATCCATCCCGAGCGTTCTATCAGAAGACCCGGTCCGCGGCCATCGCGCAGAACAGCAGGGCGAGGTAGGAGAGCGAGGCCAGGTGCAGCCTCAGCGCGGCCTGGCGAGACGGGTTGGCGCGCAGCGAGATGGCGAGGGCGAGGAACCCGGCTCCGAGGACGAGCGCCGCCACTAGATAGGGAACGCCGAAGAGGCCCGTGACGAACGGGCCCACGCTCGCCGCGACCATGACGATGCTGTAGACGACGATCTGGCGGCAGGTGGCGGCGTCGCCTCGAACCACCGGCATCATCGGCAGCCCGACTCGCGCGTAGTCGTCCTTGATCAGCAGCGACAGAGCCCAGAAATGGGGCGGGGTCCAGAGGAAGATGATCGCGAACAGCCAGAGGGCATTGAGCTCGAGGCTGCCCGTCGCCGCGGCCCAGCCCACGAGCGGCGGGATGGCGCCGGCCGAGCCCCCGATGACGATGTTCTGCGGTGTCGACGGCTTCAGCACCAGCGAGTAGAGGACCACGTAGCCCAGGAAGCCGGCGAGCGAGAGGGCCGCCGCCAGGGCGTTCACGGTGAGCGTGAGCTGCACGATCGCCAGCACACCGAGCGTCAGCCCGAACACCAGCCCGTGCATGGGCTCGATGCGGCCCGTGGCGATCGGCCGGCCCTTGGTGCGGCCCATGCGGGCGTCGCGCTCGCGGTCGATGTAGTGATTGATCGCGCCCGCTCCACCCGCGGCGAGGTAGCCGCCGAGCATGGTCCACAGGATGGTCGACAGCGCGAGGCCCGACGGCTTCGCCACCACCATCGCGGTCACGGTCGTGATCAGCAGCAGCGAGATGATTCGCGGCTTGGTCAGCGCGACGTAGTCGCGGACGATGCCGAGGACGTCGCGACCCAGCGCCGGAGTGGTGATTGTGGGAGCGGTCGAGCTTTCCATCGGTCAGCCGGGGCGGGGGCCCTGCTCTTCCCGAGTGGCGCGTGCCACGCGGGAGGCCACGCTCAGGATACGGGGGTGCCGTCGTCCCCGTCGGTCTGATCGGGGGCGTCCTCGGAGGCCTGAGCCGCCTCCGGGGAGGGCTCGGAATCGGCCGCCGGCGCAGGCTCGTCGGACGACGTCTCCGACGGGGCGGCAACGGCCACCGGCTCGGGCTCGGGCTCGCGTTCGACCGCGGGCTCGTGGACCGTCGGCGCGTGGCGCGGCCAGATGTCCGAGCGCTCGGCGATCGCCTCGCGGATGTCGCGCAGCGGCTCGGCCGAGCGAACGTCCGGCACGACGTCGAAGTTGTGGGCCGGCGGCGGGGAGAGAGCGAACCACTCGAGCGTGGAGCCGCCCCACGGGTCGTGGCCGGCGCGCACGCCGCCGTGGTAGCTGCGTGCGACGTTGATGACCTCGGCGACGATCCCGATGACGAGGATGAACGCGCCGATCGAGGCAACGATGTTGAAGCCGTTCCACCCGTTGCCGCTGAAGAACTTCTGGATGTCGACGGGCTGGCCCTTCACGCCGGCCAGGTACATCGGCAGCGCGTACATATGGATGCCGACGAACATCGCCCCAAGCGAGACGCGCGCGAGGCCCTCGCCGACCAGGCGCCCGGTGACCTTCGGCAGCCAGTAGTGGAGAGCCGCGAAGCCGCCCATCACCGCGCCGCCGACGATCACGTAGGCCGTGTCGGCCTGCGCCGCGGTCGTGTTGTCGAGCTGCCAGCCGACGGGAATGACCGAGTAGGCGAGCTCGCCGGTGAGCCCCAGCGCCAGGGTCGAAAGGCCGAAGATCGCGAACAGCGAGGCCGCGTTGATGCGAAGCGCCCCGCGAGAGAGCGTCGCCAGCCAGTTCACGATCAGCAGGCCGACCGGGACCATCAGGCCGAGCGCCATCAGCATCGCGAAGAACCGGAAGCCGTTCGGGATCGGCGCGCTGTACATGTTCTGCATCCACGACAGGACGCCGAGCACGGCGATGGCGATGATCGAGCGGTTGGCCGCGCGGTGGCCGAAGAGGGGCTTCGAGGCCAGCGTCGGGAAGATCTCGGAGAAGGCGCCGGCGGCGAACAGCAGCACGATGGTGTAGCCGCCGGTGAAGAAGATCCAGGCGAGGTGCTGGTAGAGGAGCGGCGCACCGCCCTGCTGGGAGTCGAAGAAGATCCCGCCGAAGTGGCGGTCGATCATCAGCATGAAGAGCGCCGCGATCATGATCGGCCCGGTCACGAGCAGGACCCCCGAGATTGCGGTGCCGGCCCACGAGAACACCGGGACGCGACGCCACGCCATCCCCGGCGCGCGCATGGTGCGAATCGTGGTCAGCATGTTCACCGAGAACAGCACGAAGCCCAGCACGCACAGGCCCACGCCCACGATCCAGGCATCAACCCCGTGGGTGGGGGAGAAGTTGACGGTGCTGAGCGGGGGCAGCCCCAGGGTGCCGCCCGACGACGGGCGGTAGAGGTAACTGCCGTAGAGGGTGGCGGCGCCGCCCATGTAGAGCCACGCGGACAGCAGGCCCAGCCGCGGGAACGCGACGCCTCGGGAGCCCACCTGAAGCGGAACGATGTAGCCGATCAGCCCGAGCGCAAGCGGGATCGCGAACAGCACGATCGTGGTCGCGCCGAACGTGGACATGATGCGGTCGAAGGTCTCGGGGATGATCGTCGTGTTCTCGGGGAGGAAGAGCTGGATCCGCATGAGGGCCAGCTCGAGCCCGGCGAGGACGAGGAACGCCATCGCGCCCGCGATGAACATGAGCGAGACGGTCTTGTGGTCGGCGCTCGTCGCGCGCTCCACCCAGGCCGGACGGCGCTTGCGGTAGCCGTCGGAGACGACCTCGGGGTGGGCGGGGGCCACGGTGGGCGGGGTCACGGCGTGCCTCCGGGGATGTCGTTCGAGTTCTGGGCGTTCTGGACGTAGGCCTGCGCGCTCGCGAGGTCACGCACCTGGCGGTTGAGGAACGCCTGGTACTGCTGCGCGGTCACGACCCGCACCCACGTGCGCATCGCCGGGTAGCCGGTGCCGGAGAACATGGTCGACTGGCCCTGATAGACGCCGGTGGCGTCAGCCTCGAACCAGGTGTGGCTCACCTGCCCGGGCACCGCATCGACCTGCCCGCCGAGTGCGGGGGTGAACCAGCGGTGCAGCACGTCGGTGGAGGTGATGTTCAGGACCACCGGGGTGTCCACCGGGACCACCAGCTCGTTGACGGAGAACGTGCGGTTGCCGGGTGCGCCGCCGTCGACGGCGTCGTAGGTGGGCGGGGTGCCCTTGGGGCCGCCGGGATAAAAGAAGCGCCACACCCACTGCTGGGCCACCGCGTCGATCTCCAGGGGGCCGCCCTTGACCGGCTTGGAGGTCGGAACCGACGGCTGGGTGTTGCGAAGCGTGTTGGTCGCGTCGCTGAGCGCCTGCTGGTTGACCCCCGTGACGCCGACCTGCGCGGTCTCGGATGCGGACGACGTGAGGCTGTCGGGCCCAGGCGCCGCGATCGTCTGGACCTTGACCGTCATGACGATCCCGAAGATGAATATGGCGATCGCGGCGGCGCCGAGGGGCAGCGCGGCGCGGCCGAAGAATCCGCGGCGGGCGGTGATCCGCGCGGGACGCTCGCCGCGGCGAGCGCGGAAGCGGACGACCGTGGCGATCAGGGCCACGTTGATGCCGAGGCCCAGCACGACGGCGATCGCGAACATCACCCAGTACGTGGTGCGGATGTCGGACGCGTTGGGCGAGTGCGCCGGCCGCGGTCCGAGGATCGAGGCTCCTGCCGCGGGCGCAATCACCAGGGCGGCAAGCGCGAGCACGGCGAGCGCGCCCAGAAGGGCGCGCGTTCGAGAGGCTGTGGTCGTTCGGCTGCGGACGGCCAAGGCGCGCGAATCCTATCCGAGGGGGGTGGCGCCGCGACACGTGCCGGAACTCGGACGCCGGTCCATATACTCGCCCCGCCTTGTCCGCCCTCGGCAGGAAGACCCGCCGTTCGCCTGCGCGGGGTGCTCTGAGGGCCCTCGCCGGCGCCGGGCTGGTCGCCGCCTTCGTCGCCCCGGCCGTTCGCCGGCGCCTGCGCCTGCCCGCGGCGGCCACTGTCGCGGCCACGGCGGCCGGGCCGGTGGCGCTCGCGATCCTGCGCCCGCGGACGAAGACCCGCGACGCCGCGCTCTTCGCCCTGCAAATGTGGGCGTTCGCCGTTGCCCACGAGCTTCCCTACGACGACCCTGCCCGGCTTCGGCGCCGGCTGCGCATCCGCTACCCGATCGCGGTCGACCGCTTCCTCGGCGGGGGCCGCCTCCCGAACTCCCGCCTTCAGGCAGCGCTCTCCAAGCCCGGCCGCACGACCAAGCTCGACAGGCTGATGAGCGCAGCGCACTGGGCCTGGTTCTTCGAGCCGCACCTCTGCCTGATCTGGATCCTCGCGCGCCGCCAGCCGCACTTCGCGCGGTCGGCCCGCCAGATGGCGGCCGTCTACGACCTCGGGTGCGCGGTCTACTTCCTGGTCCCCACGGCGCCGCCCTGGTGGGCATCGGAGGAGGGCTACACGCCGGAGGAGGTCAGCCGCAGGATGCTCGACGTCGGCGAGGACGTGTGGGGCAGGGCCTGGCCGACCCTCTACGGGACGCTGAACGGCAATCCCTGGGCGGCGATGCCGTCGCTTCACTTCGCGACGTCGCTCATGGCAGCGATGCTCCTCGCCGAGACCGACCCCCGCGCCGGCGCCGTCGGGTGGGGCTACGCGCTGACCCTTGGACTCGCCCTGGTCTACCTCGGCGAGCACTACCTGGTCGACGTGCTCGCGGGCGCTGCGCTTGTCGCCCTCGTCCGCTTGGGCGAGCCGGTGGTCGAGCCCTACGCCCTGCGCGTGAGCGCCGCCGTGCAGGGGCTCGAGCGGGCCGCGAACGGGTAGCCGTTCCGGGATGGCAGGTGCGACGATATGAATGAAGGAATGCGGACTACGGACGCAGAGGCGAGGAGAGAGTTCAGGGCCGACTCCGACGAAATGTCGACGGCCGAGATGGAGGCGGAGCTCGCGTCCGAGGTCGACGAGCCGAGCGAACCGTCATTCGCGTTCGGCCGCCGCAAGGGCCTGCAGACCCTGGCTCTCGTCGTCGCCCTCATCATCGGGATCTACTTCCTGTTCCCGAAGGTCGTCGGGGTTCAGGACATCCTCGGCCGGCTGGGCGACGCGAAACCCGTCTGGCTCGTGGTCGCCGGCCTGGCGGAGACGCTCGCCTACCTGGCGTACGGCACCCTGTTTCGCGGCACCGTCGGCAAGGTGATCAAGCTCACCTGGAGCGAGACCTACCAGATCACGATGGCGGGCCTTGCTGCCTCGCTGCTGTTCTCCGCGGGCGGGGCCGGCGGGGTGGTGCTCACCTACTGGGCGCTTCGCAAGGCCGGGATGCCGGCTCGGCGCGCCGCCTGCCGGATGGTCGCCTTCGTGGTGATCCTCTACGGCGTCTACATGATCACCGTGGTGGTCAACGGGATCCTGCTGCGCGCCGGGGTCTTCCACGGGCCGAATCCCGCCGGCATGACGATCGTCCCCGCCGCGATCGCGGGCTTTTTGGTCGTCGTCTTCCTGTGCATGGCCCTCATCCCGGGCGACTTCGAGCGGCGCTTCGCCGCGGCTCGCGGGGAGGGGCAGGGCGCCAAGCTCGCTCGCCGCCTCGTGACCGTTCCGGCCACGCTCGCCATCGGCACGCGCACGGCCCTGAGCCTCGTTCGCAACCCCTCGACCGCAACCCTCACCCTCGTCGGCGCCGCCGGCTGGTGGGCGGCGGAGATCGCAACGCTGTGGGCGGCGTTCCACGCGTACGGCGTCAGCGTGCCGCTCAGCGTCGTCGTACAGGGCTACTTCGTCGGCCTCACAGCGAACCTCGTCCCGTTCGTTCCGGCAGGGGTCGGCGCGGTCGACGCCGGGATGATCGGCGCGTTCGTGCTCTTTGGCTACAACGGCGCCGACGTCTTCCCGGCGATCCTGACCTATCGCCTGTTCGCCTTCTGGGCCCCGATCCCGCCCGGGATCTTTGCTTTCCTGAAGCTGCGCCGTACGGTCAGCGCCTGGGAGCAGGGAGACCGGCCCGCCTCGCGCTCGCGTTCCGTAACGCCCGAGGCCGCCACGGCACTATAAAAAGTGAAGTAAGATCTTCATAGACCCCAAGGAGCGCAGTGTGAGCGAGCAGAAAGTCGAGAACCTGATCATCGTCGGCGGCGGCCCCGCCGGCTACACCGCCGCTCTCTATGCCGCCAGGGCCAATCTCGAGCCGCTGGTCATCGAGGGCTTTCAGTGGGGCGGCCAGCTTCAGAACACGACCGACGTCGAGAACTATCCGGGCTACCCGGAAGGGATCATGGGCCCGGAGATGATGGGTCAGTTCCGCGCCCAGGCCGAGCGCTTCGGGACGCGCTTCATCACCGACGACGCCGACCGCGTCGAGCTCTCCGACGGCGGCCTCCAGCGCGTCTTCCTCGGCGACGAGGAGTACGCGGCCAAGGCGGTCATCCTCTCCATGGGCGCCGAGCCCAAGCGGATCGGCGTACCGGGCGAGCTGGAGCTGGCCGGTCGCGGCGTGTCCACCTGCGGCGTCTGCGACGGCGCCTTCTTCAAGGGCGAGAAGGTCGTGGTGTTCGGAGGCGGCGACTCCGCGATGGAGGACTCGATCTTCATCTCCAAGTACGCGTCGGAGCTGACGGTCGTGCACCGTCGCAAGGAGTTCCGCGCCTCGAAGATCATGCTCGACCGCGCCGCCGAGCAGCCCAACATCAGCTTCAAGACACCCTTCATGCCCGAGGAGTTCGTGGCCGGCGACGACGGCAAGCTCGCCGCCGTCCGCCTGCGCAACACCGAGACCGGCGAGGAGGAGTCGCTCGAGGTCGGCGGCGCCTTCGTGGCCATCGGCCACACGCCTCGCTCCGAGCTCGTGACGGGCCAGGTCGACACCGACGAGAACGGCTACGTCCAGACGGTGGCGGGCTCGACCCGCACCAAGCTCGGGGGCGTGTTCGCAGTGGGCGACCTGGTCGACCACACCTATCGCCAGGCGATCACCGCGGCCGGCACCGGCTGCATGGGCGCCCTCGACGCCGAGTGGTTCCTGCGCGACACGCCGCCCTCGCCCGAAGCTCACTGGCAAAAGGGCGGCGAGCCGATCGAGGTCGCTCCCACCCCCGCCGCCTGAGCGCCTCGCAGGGATCTGTCCCGAGTGGGCCGCAGCGCCGGCCCAGCCCGAATCGCACCCTCGGCCGCGGCGGCGAGCGCCCCGCGGGGGTGGTGGTCCACACGACCGACGGCGCCCTGGAGGGCGCGCTCGCATGGCTGACTGACAGGGACTCCGGGGTCTCCGCCCACCACCTGGTGGCCCTCGACGGCCGCGTCTTCAGCCTGGTCGACGAGCGCGACGCCGCGCACCATGCGGGCCGGGTGAGGGACCCGACGGCTGCGCTCGTCCGCGCGCGGGGAGGCGATCCCAACCTCTACACGGTGGGAATCGAGCTCGAAGACGGCGGCGATCCCCTCGGCGTCGAGCGGCCCGCCGCGCAATACGAGGCAGCGGCGCGGCTCGTGGCGGCTGCCGTGGCGCGGTGGGGCTTTCCGCTCGACCGCGAGCACGTGGTCGGCCACCGCGAGGTCTTCGCCGCCAAGGACTGCCCCGGCAACGCCGACCTCGACCGGATCGTGGCATTGGCCCGCGCCTTCGAGGTGGATGGGGCCGAGCCGCAGCCTCACCGCGTCGCCTGCCTGATCCCGGCTCGCAACGCCGCGACCGACCTGCCGGGGGCGCTGGAGAGCGCGTCAGCGTTCGCCGACTTCGTGGTCGCGCTGGATGACGGATCCACGGACTCGACGCGACAGGTCCTCGACGCGGCGCCCGGGGTTGCCGCCCTGCTGTCGAGCCCGCGCCGGGCGACCTACGCGGGCTGGGACGACGCCGCCAACCGTCGCCGGCTGCTCGATGCGGCGCGGGAGCTCCGTGCCGACTGGGTCGTCTTCCTCGACGCGGACGAGCGCATCGATCCCGAGGACGCGGCCGCGCTCCGTGACTTCCTGCTGGCGGACGCGCTTCCCGGCCTGGCCTACGGCCTGCGCCTGCATCGCGCATGGGCCGACGGCGTCACGGGACGCTGCGTCAACGTGTACCGCGCCTTCCACGCCGGCCCGGGCGCCGATCTCCCTGATCGCAGGCTCCACTTCACGCCGGTGCCGAGCAGCCTGGAGGCGCAGCGCCTCGTCCGCACAACCGTTCGGCTTCGCCACCTCGACTCGGCCGAGCGCCTGCGAGACCGCCTCGAGAAATACCGGGAGGCCGATCCCGCCGGCGAATTCTCCACCGCCGGCAATCCTCTCCTCGCCGAGCCGACGGGCGACGTGCAGCAGTGGCGCCGCCGGCCCGCGGGCCTGGAGGTGCTCGACTTCGAGTCCGAGGCGCCTGTGCTCGCCTGCCTGCTGCCTGCCCGAAACAGCGCTGCGGACGTCCCCGGCTATCTGGAGAGCGCCCGCGCGTTCGCCGACGCGGTCATCGCCCTCGACGACGGCTCGACGGACGCGACGGCCGCGCTGTTGGAGGCGGCTCCCGAGGTGACCCGCGTCATCCGCAACCCACGGCGCGAGGGCTTCGCGGGCTGGGACGATGCGGCCAATCGCCAGGCGCTCCTCGACGCGGCGGTGGAGGCGGGCGCCGACTGGGCGCTCTTCCTCGATGCCGACGAGCGAGTCGCGGCGGACGACGCCAAGGCGCTGCGGCGGCTGGTCGACGCGCAGGCCGACCCCGCGTGCGCCTACGGCTTTCGGGTCCACCGCATGGTTGGCGACGAGGGGCACTTCGACGCCAACGACCTGTGGGCGTACCGGCTGTTCGCGGTTCGCCCGGGCGCGCGGCTGCCCCGGGGCAAGCTCCACGCGCTGCCGGTGCCGGATGACATCCCGGCGGAGCTGCGCGTGCGCACGTCGGTCCGGATCAAGCATCTGGCCTCGCTCAGCGCCGAGCGCCGCGCCGCGCGCGTCGCGAAGTACGAGGAGGCCGACCCCGGCCGCCGCTGGCAGCGCGACTACTCGGAGCTCGGGCGCCCGCCGGGGGAGCTCCAGGAATGGGAACCTCGCCCGGACGGCCTGCCGCTGCTGGTGGACGTGCCGCCGGCCGAGCGCCCCGTCCTGAGCGCCATCGTGATCGCGCGCGACGACGCCGACACGATCGCCGCGAGCGTCGGCAGCGTCGTCGGGCAGGAGTGCTCCGAGCCGTTCGAGGTCATCGTCGTCGTCAGCGCCAGCCCGCCGACCGCCGCCGTGGTTCGCCGGGAGCTTCCCGGCGTGCGGCTCGTGGAGCTCGACGATCCCGCTCTGCCCGGCCGGGCGCGCAACGCGGGAGTGCGGGTGGCGCGAGGCGACTACCTTTCGTTTCCCGGCTCGCACATCGAGCTCCCGCCGGGGAGCCTGGCCGCTCGGATCTCCACGCACGACCGCGGCTTCGCGATGGTCACGGGGTCGATCCTGAACGGCACCCGGACCCGCTCGGGCTGGGCCTCGTACTTCATCGACCACTCGACGTCACTGCCGGGCCGGCCCTCGGGGGAGCTGGGCGGCGCGCCCTCGCACTGCTCGTATACGCGCGAGGCGCTCGAGCAGGCCGGCCCGTTTCGCGAGGACCTTCGCGCCGGTGAGGACACGGCGATGAACGAGGAGCTGACTCGTCGGGGCCACCGGGCCTACCGGGAGGCCTCGATCCAGCTCGTCCACCACAGCCGCTGCACCAATCCCTGGCGCCTGGCGCGCCACCACTTCACCCGCGGCAGGGCAATGGCCCGGATCATGCTTGCCGAGAGCCCCAGCCGGCGAGCCCTGGCGCGATTTCTCGTCCCCTACAGCCGACGTCGCCTCGGCGAGACGGGCGCGAGGGTCAGGCGCTGGGGCCCGGAGCTTGTGGGCGAATACGAAGCCGCGCGCCCGCTGATCGCCCTGGGCGTCGGCTCGGCGCTCGCCGGGGCCGTTGCCGAACTGCTGCGCCCGCGCCGGCGCCGGGCTACTTGAGTGTTGCCTTGCCCTGGCCGGCGGTCGACCCGTAGTAGAAGACCTCGACCAGGATCTTGGCCTTCTGGAGGCCGCTGAGGGCGCTCGCGTCTTGGTTCATGGGGATGGTCATGGTCTTGGGCACACCGGCCTGGACGAGCCTTGCCGAGGTCGGGTCGGCCGGCATGAACCCCAGGGGGATGAGGTGGCCACCCTTGTCGAGGAACAGCGAGACGTGGGTATCGAGCGTCGCGTTCGCGGTGACCCGGACCTTCACGCGGTTGTGGTGGCGGACGTTCTTGATGCCCTTGGTGAGGACCTCGACGACGATCCGTGGGTACAGGTCATCGCCGGGATTTCGCTTGTGCCGGTGCGCGCGCGGCGCCGCCTTCGCCGTGGGCGCCAGCATCTGCGCGTAGCCCGCGGCCGCACCGGCCGAGACCCCGGCGGCCATCAGGCGCCTGACGAACGCCCGCCTGCTCAGCGAGCCCTCGATGTACGCGTCGACCAGTTCCTGCCTTGACATATCGCTCCCTCCTAGGTGTGTCCGCCATCGTAACCCGAGGCCGCGTCAACCCGCCACCGAGGGGGGCGCGCCTCGCTCGTGGCGGCTTGACCCGAATATGCCTGGTCAACCCGCCACGAACTCGGCGAAGGTTCGCTCCGTGGCGGGTTCACGCCATGGCAGGGGCGTGGGACGCGGCCGTTGCTTCGCTCGCCGCGGCTCAGCGCGGCGTCGTGGCCCGGCGACAGCTGCTGAAGCTCGGGATGTCCCGTGCGCGCGTCGACGAACGCGTGCGTTCCGGGCGGCTGCATCCTCTTCATCGCGGCGTCTATCTCGTCGGCCACAAGGTGCCGCCGGAGGGCGCCCGCGAGATGGCGGCGGCGCTCGCCTGCGGCCCGCGGGCATCCGTCAGCCACCGCAGCGCCGCGACATTATGGGCCCTGGCTCCCTCATTGCCCAACACCGCACCGGTGCACGTCACCGTCCACAACGGCAGCCACCGGGCCCGCCCTGGGATCCGCGTGCACCGCATCGCCCTTCCTCGTTCCGACCGCCGCAGCCTTGACGGCGTCCCGGTCACCTCCGCGACCCGCACCATCGTGGACCTGGCCGTCGCGCGAGATCCGTGCCTCGAGTCGGCTGCCGCACGAGCGCTTCGCCGCGGCCTCGCCGGCCGTGACGAGCTGGTTGAGCGTGCCCGTGCAACGCGAGGTTGCCGCAGCCTGATGCGGCTTCTGGACGCCGGCCCAGCGCTCACGGAATCCGAGGCGGAGGCTCGGTTCCTGAAACTGGTTCGGCGCGCCCACCTGCCGATGCCCGAGTGCAATGTCCCCCTCGGCAGGTTCGTCGTCGACTTTCTCTGGCGTGACGAGAGCCTGATCGTCGAGATCGACGGGTTCGCGTTCCACTCCGACCGTTCGACGTTCGAGTCCGACCGCGTGCGCGACGCCGAGCTGCAGCTCGCCGGGTTTCGCGTGCTGAGGTTCACTTGGCGCATGCTCGTCGACCAGCCGCAAGCGGTCGTCGCCAGGCTCGCCCGGGCCCTCGGCAACTCCTAGCCGGGAGCCGAAGGAGGTTGGGCGGTACCCTGACCGCGATCTTCGAGGAGGCGACATGGCAGTAGTTGAGACCCCCGACGCAAGCCCCGAGGCGGCCGGCCTGCGGCCCTTCACCGAGTTCGACGCCGCCAACGACACCTGGCCGCGCGGCGACCGGCCCGCGGCGATCCGCGAGGCCGCGGCCGAGTTCCGGGCTCGCTTCGCGACGCCGGAGAACCGCGTGCGCGGCGTCCGCACCGTCGACATCGCCTCGGCCGGCTACCCGCTGAAGTTCGCCTTCGGCGGCTGGGCCATCGGTCCGAATCCCTACGTCAACATCCTCAACCGCCTCCAGGTCATCCAGTTCGAGGACTTCGAGGGTCGCCTGCGCACGCTGGCGTACGAGCCGACCGTCCCCGAGGGGCCTGCCGAGGCTCCGTACTACGCGCAGCAGATCGAGAAGCTGGGCGAGTTTCTCTCCTACAAGGTGCTGGCGAAGATCTGGCACCACCCGGACACCGCGCTGGCGACGCTGGGCCTGCGGCCCGAGGACGTCGACTACGTCTCGTTCGACCACCTGCACGTGCAGGACCTGCGCTTCGTCCTGGGCACGACCGAGCCGATCGAGGGCGAGGCCGCGCCGCGCGAGCCGCTGTTCCCGAATGCGAAGCTGATCACCCAGCGCAGGGAGTGGGACACGTTCGCCTCGCTGCACCCGATGCAGTGGGCCTGGTACGTGGCCGACGGCATCAAGGACCTGCGCACCGACAACGTGATCCTGGTCGACGGCGACGTCGAGCTGGGCAAGGGCTGTGCCCTCGTCTGGACCCCGGGCCACACCGACGGCAACCATTCGCTGTGCATCAACACCTCCGAGGGCGTGTGGGTCTCATCCGAGAACGGCGTCGCGGCCGACTCCTGGCATCCGCACCTCTCAAAGATCCCCGGCGTCAAGCGCTCGGCCGTGTTCTTCAACCGCGAGGTCTGCCTGAACTCGAACACGCTGGAGGACTCGATCGACCAGTACGACTCGATGATCAAGGAGAAGTCGCTGGCCGATCCGAACCCGCGCGACCCGCGGTTCATGAACGTGTTCCCGTCGTCCGAGCTGGCCGACTGGCGCCGGCAGTGGCCGGTGATGCCGACGTTCGTTTACGGCGGCATCAACACCGGCGCGGTGGAGCGCCCGGGCGCCTGAGGAGAGTTCAGCGGCTCCACTAATGTGAACAACATGCGGACGGCTTCACCGTCCTTACACGCTGCTTTCGGACCTAAAGGTCCTCACCAACTTTTCTAGTGGACCGGCGATCGTGGACGCTCATGCTCGTGCTGTCCGCCATCTGGGGCGGCAGCTACCTGCTGATCAAGATCGCCCTGCGGGACATGTCGTTCGAGGTCGTGGCCTTCAGCCGGATCGCCCTGGCCGCGATCGTGCTGCTGCCGCTTGCGGCGTCGCGCGGCGCGCTCGCTCCTCTTCGCGGCCGGCTGCGAACCATCCTTGCGCTCGGCGTCGTCCAGGTGGCCGCGCCGTTCGTCCTGATCGCGGCCGGTGAGCAGCACATCCCCTCGTCGCTTGCGGGCATTCTCGTCGCGACGACGCCGATCTTCACCGCGGCGCTGGCCCTGAGGCTCGACCCGGACGAGCGCTCCGAGGGCACGCGGCTGGTGGGGGTCGCGGTGGGGATCGTGGGCGTGATCGCGCTGTTCGGACTGGACCTCACCGGCTCGGGCTCGGCGGCCCTCGGAGGGCTCGCCGTCGTGCTGGCCAGCCTGGGCTACGCGATCGGCGGGTTCATCGTCAAGTCGCGGCTGGCGGACGCACCGGCGATCGGCGTGGTCGCGGGCGTGATGGCCGCGAGCGCCCTGGTGCTGTTGCCGGCCGCCGCGCTGACCCTCCCGGCCTCGACTCCGGCCGCGGGCCACCTCGCGGCCGTGGCGAGCCTGGGCCTCGTCGGGACCGGCGCGGCGTTCGTCATCTTCTACTCGCTGATCGCGAGCGTGGGGCCGGCCAAGACCATGCTCGTCTCCTACATCGCGCCGGCCTTCGCCGTCGTTTACGGCGCGACGCTCCTCGACGAGCCCCTGACCGCCGGCAAGCTCGTCGGCATGGCCCTGATCGTTGCCGGATCGTGGCTCGGCGTCGGCCGGGCGCGCAGGCCCCAGGCGGCGGCGCCGGAGCCCGTGGGCCCGGCGGCCGAGGCCTCGGCCAATCCCGCGGCGTAGCCGCTCCGTCAGCCGGCGCCTCGCTGGACGCCCGTACTAGTCAGGCGCGCACGGACAGCGCCTCGGCCGTGGTTTCCCCCCGGCCGCCAGTGCGTCGTTTGCAGGCAGTTCAGGCTACTGCGGCTTTCTACGAGGTGCGGACGGTGCTTTGCCCTCGGCGTCACGCGCGCTGATTGGCGACTCCATGAGTGGAGATGCTCCGCCGAACGACGACCATGCTCATTCTCGCCCTGCTGGCGCTGCTCGTGGTGCCGGTGAGGGCGGCCGCCGATGGGGCCCCCGACCCCGGCGGCGACGAGCACGCCAACGTCCGCCTGGGTGCGGGCCTTCCGGCCGGCAAGTACTTCGGGTTCAACCAGCAGACGCCAAGCTGGGGCTCGCCCAACATCTACGGCGGCCCGATCGCCGCCGCGGCCTCGCAGGCGGGCGCCAACGCGATCAGGACCAGCCTGCCGTGGTCGCTGCTCGAACCCGTGAAGGGCCAATGGAACGAGTCGGCCTGGAAGACGTACGCGGACGTCTACAGCGCCTTCCTCGCTCAGGGCATCACGCCGGTGTTCAACATCGGCTGGGCTCCGGCGTGGGCGCGGGATCCCGCCTACCAGGCGTGCGGCAACAACACGGCGACCTGCAGGTACCCGCCCTCGTCGGCTCACGACGCCGACTGGAAGCGCTTTGCGGCCGAGGTGGCGAGGCGCTTTCCGCTCGCGACCCTGGAGATCTGGAACGAGCCCAACTTCTGGGCCTTCTGGATGCCGCAGCCCGACCCGGAGCGGTGGGCACAGCTCGTCGACCTGGGATACGACGCGATCAAGGCGGTCAACCCGAGCCAGCTAGTCCTCACCGGGGGGCTGGTCAGCTGGCCCGCGACCGGTGCCGGCTCGATGAGCGTCTCCGACTTCCTCGCGCGCGCCTACGGCGCGCAGCCCTCGATCGCCGGGCACTACGACGCGATCGGCTTCCACCTCTACAGCGAGAACGCCGACGAGGGCGCGGGAAGCTGGTTCGCCCGCGCGTTCGCCGAGATCCGCGGCGCCACCGCCGCGGGCGGCGATCCCGGCGCGAAGCTGTGGCTCGACGAATACGGGCTGATGGCGCCCGGCGGACCCTCGCCCTTCACCCTCGACGGGCAGGCCGACGGCCTCGGCCGCATGGTGCGACGCACGTTGACCATGTCGGACGTCCAGGGCGTGATGATCCACACGCTGCTCGACGCGGGTGCGGGCGCGCCGGCCGATGAGCAGAACTTCGGCGTGATGTCCCGCAGCCCCCATCTCTTCACCCCGAAGCCCTCCTACTGCCGGCTCGCCTACATGGCATCCAACGCTCCCGACGGCTGCCCGGCCCCGACCGCGATCGACACGAGCATCGACCCCAAGCCGAGCGGCCCGGCGCCGCGCCCGGAGTTCGCCCTCACCTCGAGCGATCCGAGCGCTCGGTTCGAATGCAGCGTCGACGGCGGTGACTGGCGCACCTGTCAGACGCCGCTCACGCTCTCGAACCTCGCGGACGGCCGGCACTCGCTGGCGGTACGGGCATACGACGACAGCGGTGCCGAGGACGACAGCTCCGCCTCGATGCAGTTCGACGTCGACGCGACCCCGCCCGACACAACGCTGGAAAGCGTCCCGCCGAACCCCCTGGCCAGCGACGTGGCAAGGTTCTCGCTCGCCGCAGGCGAGCCGGGCTCGGTGTTCCGCTGCAGCTTCGACGGAGCCGCCTGGCAGCCCTGCGAGGCCCAGGTCGTCTGGCGCGGCCTCGCCGACGGCCCGCATACGTTCGCCGCTCAGGCCATCGACCCGGCCGGGAACGTTGACCCGACGCCCGCGACGGACTCCGTCGTCGTCGCCGCGACGCCCGCCGGGCCGGCGATCACCATCGCAAGCCCGACGACCCCGATGCGGAATGCGACGGGCTCAACCGATCCACTAACCGGGCCGTCGCCCCGCTTCGGGTTCACCGCCGCCAAGGCCGAGAGCTACGAGTGCAGCGTCGACGGCGCTGCATTCTCGCCGTGCACGCAGCCGTTCGGCCCCGCCGCCGCCCTTGCCGCCGGCCCGCACACGGTCGCCGTGCAGGGAATGACCGAGTCCGGACGGGCGGGTCTCGCCACGACGCAGAGCTTCCAGGTCGACGATGAGCCACCCACGATCGAGGGCCCGAGGAAGGCCGGCCTCTCGTTCACGGGGAGGGTGCGCATGCACCTGAAGATGCGCGACGAGAGCGGGACGATCGACGCCCGGTGCTCGCTGGACGGACGCGCCTCGCACCGTTGCGGTCAGCGACTGCGGCTCGGGAGAATGCGACCTGGCGGCCATCGGCTCACGGTCGAGGCGACCGACCTGTTCGGGAACGCCTCGGCGCCGAAGCGGATCCGGTTCCGGGTACTCAGGGCCCGTTGAGCCCGGCGGCGCGCAGGGCCGGCGCCACCCGGTAGCGCTCCTCGCCCAGCGTCTCGTGCAAGGCGTCGAGCGTGGCGACGACGTTCTCGGCGCCGATCGCCTCACACCACTCGAACGGTCCGCGCGGATGGTTGAGGCCCAGCTTCAGCGCGATGTCGATGTCGGCGGCGCTCGCGACTCCCTCGCCCAACGCGAAGTGCGCCTCGTTGACCAGCTGGCAGACCACGCGCCCGAGGACGAGGCCGGGCAGCGCGGGGCCGGGCAGGCACTCCACGTGCTTGCCGAGCGAGGCGAAGTAGCGCCCGGCGCGGGAGAGCTCGTCGGGGGTGGTGTGCGGGCGGCGCGCGATCTCGACGACCGGGGCGTCCTCGAGGATCGGGATCGCAACCCATTCGACCAATGCCTCGATCTCCGGGTCGCGCTCCGTGGCGGTCGCCGGGACGTCCCCCTTCGGATCGGGAGGACGGTGCTCCCCGAGCGAGTAGTCGTAGTAGCCCCGTCCCGCCTTGCGGCCCAGCCGTCCGGCCGCGACCATCTCGAACTGGATTGGATGCGGCTCCCAGCGCGGCTCGTGACCTGCCTGCTCGTAGAAGGACTTCGCGACCTCAAGGTTGACGTCCACGCCCACCAGATCCGTCAGCTCGAAGGGGCCCATGCGATAGCCGCCTCCGATCCGGACGATGCGGTCGATCTGCTCGGGATCGGCGATGCCCTCGCCGAAGAGGCGCAGGGCCTCCAGCGAAAACGGCCGAGCGCAGCGGTTGGCGATGAACCCCGGGCTGTCGGTGGCTGAGACCGGGGTTCGTCCCATCCGCTCCGCGACCGCGGTGACCGCCGCGGCCACGCCGGGCTCGGTCGCCGCGCTGGAGACGACCTCCACAAGCTTCATCAGGGCCGGCGGGTTGAAGAAGTGCATGCCGCACACCCGCTCGGGGTGCTCGGTCAGCTCGGCGATCTCGCTGACGCGCAGGGACGAGGTGTTGGTTGCCAGCACCGCGTCGGGCCCGCAGACCTCCTCCAGCTCGGCGAAGAGCCGGCGCTTCAGCTCGACGTCCTCCGGCGCCGCCTCGATGACCAGGTCGCATCCGGCGAGGCCGGCGGCCTGCGGGGCCGGCGTCACCCGCGCGGCGGCGCGCTCAGCCTCCGCGGCGCTCCAGCGGCCGCGCTGCGCGCCCTTCGCAAGAGCGCTGCGCAGCTTGTCCATTCCCGCGTCCAGCGCATCGGGGACGGGGTCGTGCAGCACGGTCTCGAAGCCGCCGAGGCACCCGAGCTGGGCGATGCCCCAGCCCATCGTCCCCGCCCCGACGACGCCGATCCGCTCGACCACGCTCAGCGGCCCCGGAACTTGGGCTTTCGCTTCTCCAGGAATGCGCGCGTGCCCTCGACGCGGTCCTCGGTGGCCATCGTGAGCTCGTACAGCCGGCGCTCCTCCTCCAGGCCGGCGCTCAACGAGGTCTCCTCCGCGGCAAGGACCGCCTGCTTGGCGAGCTTGGCCGCGATCGGGGGGCGCTTGGCGATGGTGCGGGCGAGGTCCATCGCGGCGTCGAGCCACTCGCCCGCCGGGGTCACCCGGTTGACCATGCCCAGCCGCTCGGCCTCGGTGGCGTCGATGCGACGCCCGGTGAGCACAAGCTCCATGGCCCGCTGCTTGCCCACGACCCGCGCCAGGCGCTGGGTGCCACCGCCGCCCGGGATGATCCCCAGGTTGATCTCGGGCTGGCCGAACTGGGCCGTCTCCGAGGCGACGATCATGTCGCAGCACAGCGCGAGCTCGCAGCCGCCGCCGAGCGCGAATCCCGAGACGGCGGCGATCAGGGGCGTGCGGCATTCGGCCACACGTCGCCAGAAGGCCGACGCCGGGTGAAAGAGGGCCTCGTGGAACTTGCGCTCGGCGAGCTTGCCGATGTCGGCGCCGGCGGCGAAGACCTCGTCGGAGCCGGCGAGGACGATGCAGCGCACCTGCTCGTCGGCGTCGTAGCCCGCAAGCGCGGCGGTGAGCTCCTCCATTACCTCGGGGGAGAGCGCGTTGCGCGCCTCCGGGCGGTTCAGCCGGCACAGGGCGACCTGACCGTCGACGGTTGTTTCGACCAGCGCCAGAGCCCGAGCCTCGACCGGCTACGCGCCGCCGGCTAGTCGCCCTTCAGCGGCAGCAGCGCGTTGATCCCGGTGGCGTCGCGGCCGATGATCAGCTGCTGGATCTGCGAGGTGCCCTCATACAGGGTGGTCACGCGGGCGTCGCGCAGGTAGCGCTCGACGGGGTGGTCGTCGACGTAGCCGGAGCCACCGTGGACCTGGATGGCGAGATTGGCGCATTCGATCGAGGCCTCCGTGGCGTAGAGCTTCGCAATCGAGGTCTCGACGGTCGACGGCTTGCCGGCGTCCTTCAAGAGCCCCGCCCGGCGGACCAGCATCCTGGCGGCGTCACGCCTGACGATCATGTCGGCGATCATTGCCTGCACCAGCTGGAAGCTGGCGATCGGCACCCCGTACTGGTGGCGCTCCTTGGCGTAGGCGACCGAGGCATCGACGCACCCCTGGCAGATCCCCACGCAGCCGGAGGCGACCGAGTAGCGGCCGGAGTCCAGCGCCGACATGGCGATCTTGAAGCCGTCGCCGACCTCGCCCATCAGCGTGTCGTCGCCAACCTCGACGCCGTCGAGGGCGAGGGAAGCGGTGTCGGAGGCCCGCAGGCCGAGCTTGCCGTGGATCTCCTGGCTGGAGAACCCGTCCGTGTCGGTCGGCACCAGGAAGCAGGCGATCCCCTTGTGCTTCTTCTCGGGGTCGGTCTGCGCGAAGACCAGCGCCACCGAGGCGAAGTTGCCCAGCGAGATCCACATCTTCTGGCCGTTGATCCGCCAGCCGCCGTCGATCTTCTCGGCCCGGGTGCGCATCGACGACGGGTCGGAGCCGGCGTCCGGCTCGGTCAGCCCGAAGCAGCCGAAGGCCTCGCCCGAGCACAGGCTCGGCAGCCACCGCTGCTTCTGCTCCTCCGAGCCCCAGCGCTCGATGGACCCGCATACCAGCGAGGTCTGCACCGAGACGACGGTGCGCATCGCGGAGTCGCCGCGCCCGACCTCTTCGAGGATCAGCCCATAGCTCGTGAAGTCGAGGCCGCGGCCGCCGTACTCCTCGGCGACGGGGGCTCCGAGGTACCCCATCTCGCCGAGGCGGCGGGCCAGGTCGACGTCGAACCTCTCCGCGCGGTCGCTGTCGCGAGCGCTGGGGATGATCTCGTTGTCGGTGAAGTCGCGCGCCGTCTCGGAGATCAGACGCTGCTCGTCGCTGAGCTCGAGGTCCATGGTCAGGCCTGCGCCGCGCGCCAGTCGGAGATCAGGGAGTCGAAGGCCGCCCGCGCCGACTGCGTGCGCGGGCCGTTGCGCTCGAGCTCGCGCCCGTCGATGGAGCTCACGGGCTGGACCTCCCGCACCGACGACGCGAGGAACGCTTCGCTCGCCGACAGCAGGTCGTCGAGCGGAAAGTCGCCCTCCTCGACGTCCTCGAGCACCTCGATCAGCTTGCGGCGGGTGATCGAATCGAGGATGCCGCCCTCGAGATGCGGCGTGCGCAGCCGCCCGTCTGGCGCCGCCCAGAACACGGTGGAGGTCGGCGGCTCCAGCACGACGCCGGCCGGCGAGACGAAGACGGCCTCGTCGGCGCCCCTCTCGTTGGCGAGCCTGGTCGCCTGCATGTTCGCCCCGTAGGAGAGCGTCTTCGCGCCCGTGAGGATGATCGATGGCTGATACTCGACGGTGGCGAGGCTCACCGCGGGCGCCAGGTCGGGAAGCGGCTCGACCGCCGCGATTCGCCGCCCGCCGCGGGTGACGACGATCCGCAGCTGCGCGTCGGCGTCGCCGTGGGCCTCGACGAGGGCGCCGATCTCGCGCTCCAGGGCCGCGCGCTCCACCGGGAGGTGGATCTGCGCGGCGGATCGCTCCAGGCGGTCGAGGTGCTCGTCGAGGACGAACGGGAGGCCGCCGTAGATGCGGGTGACCTCGAAGACGCCGTCGCCTCGGTAGAGGCCGTCGTCCTTCAGGGGGATGGTCGCTTCCGCGGTGGGAGAAATGGCCCCGTCGACGCTGACGATCTCGTTGACGCTCATCGGACGCGAGGCTATCGGGGCGGGGAAGCGGGCGCTCCGCCGGGCGCGCTCAGCGGGCCTCGGGGTTTTCGATCACGGTCGCCAGGCCCTGCCCGACGCCGATGCACAGGGCGGCCACGCCGTAGCGGGCTCCGCGCCGGCGAAGCTCCCAGGCGAGCGTTCCCAGCAGGCGCGCCCCCGAGCAGCCCAGGGGGTGGCCGATCGCGATCGCGCCGCCGTTGACGTTCAGGCGCTCCTGGTCGATGCCGAGCTCGTCGACGCAGGCGAGGACCTGCGCGGCGAAGGCCTCGTTGATCTCGATCAGGTCGATGTCGGCCAGGTCCAGGCCGGCCGCCCGCAGCGCCTTGGGTATTGCCTCGACCGGCCCGATCCCCATGTACGCGGGGTCGACCCCGGCGGCGCCGATGCCGAGAATCCGCGCGAGCGGGCGCGCGCCAAGTCGTTCGGCGCCGGCCGGGCTGGCCATGACCATGCATGCGGCGCCGTCGTTGAGGGTGGAGGCGTTGCCGGCGGTGACCGATCCGCCGTCACGGAAGACCGGCCGCAGCGAGGCGAGCTTCTCTAGCGTCGTCTCGGCCCGGGGCCCCTCGTCGGCCTCGACCGTCTGCGTCGCGCCGCGGCCCGCCGGCGCCTCGTAGGGCACGATCTCGTCGTCGAATCGCCCGGCCTGCTGCGCGGCGATCGCCCGCTGGTGGCTGCGCAGCGCGAACTCGTCCTGGCGCTCGCGCGAGACGCCGTAGCGCTCGGCGACGTTCTCGGCCGTCTCGCCCATCGCCTCGGTCGAGTGCATCTCGGCCATTCGCGGGTTGATCAGGCGCCAGCCCAGCGCCGTGTCGTGAAGGGTCTCCGGGCCGCGCGGAAACCCGCGCTCGGGCTTCGGCACCACCCAGGGCGCGCGACTCATCGACTCGACGCCGCCGGCGAGGTAGATGTCCCCCTCGCCCAGGCGGAGCGCGCGCGAGGCCTGGTTGGCGGCCTCCAGTCCCGACGCGCAGAGCCGGTTGACGGTCGCGCCCGGCACCGAGACCGGCAGGCCTGCGAGCAGGACTGCCATGCGGGCGACGTCGCGGTTGTCCTCTCCGGCCTGGTTCGCGGCGCCCATGAACACGTCCGTGATCTCGGCGGGGTCGACCCCGTTTCGCTCGACCGCCCGGCCGACGACGTGGGCCGCGAGGTCGTCGGGGCGGGCGCCCGCGAGGACCCCGCCGTAGCGGCCGATCGGGGTCCGGAGGGCGTCGATCACCAGAGCCTCGCTCACGCGGCGATTTTCGCAGGCGGGCGCGAGACGTCGCCGCATGCCCCCAGGGCGTCTAAGGTGGACACGTCGTGGACTTCATCTTCCTGACGCTCGGCGGCGTCGCCTTCCTCGTCCTCCTGCTGGTCCTCCTGGCCCGCGCCTATCCGGGCAGCGGCGCGGACCTCGTCGACTGGAAGCCCACGCGCTCCTACGAGACCGAGGTGGAGCTCGAGGTCGACGATGTCGCCCAGATGATCGCCGCCCAGAACGCCTATCGGCGCCGGCGCGGTGCTGCCGAGATCACCGAGGACGACGCACACCGCATGGCCCAGGAGGACGAGGCCATCCGCGAGCGGGCGCGCGGCAAGCCTCGCGACCTGCCCTAGGCGGTGGCGCGCGCGCTCATCGCCGGCTGCGGCTGCCGCGGCCGGTCCCTCGGCGCCGAGTTGGCGGCGTCGGGCTGGATGGTGCGGGGCACCTCACGCACCCAGGCCGGCGCGAAGGCCATCGAGGCGGCTGGGTTGGAGGGGGTGGTTGTCGACCCGGATCGCATCGCCGACGTCATGGAGCACGTCGCCGACGTGACGGTGCTCGTGTGGCTCATGGGCAGCGCCGCCGGTTCCCGCGAGTCCGTCGAGGCGCTCCACACGGCGCGGCTGGAGCGGCTCCTGGAGGAGCTGGTGGACACGCCGGTTCGCGGGTTCGTCTACGAGGCAGCGGGGTCGGCGCCCCCGGCCGCGCTGGCAAGCGGGCGACGCGCCGTCGAGGCGGCCGCGGCGACCTGGCGCATACCCGCGCGGATCGTCGAGGCCGATCCGGGAGGTCACGAGGCCTGGCTCGCGGCGATGAGCGCCGCCGTGGCGAGCCTGATCAGTTAGGGGGCTTGGCGTTCGCCGGCTTGTTGCTCTGAACGTCGACGAACCGCTGCGGCGTGTGCTGCTTGGCGTTCGAGGCCGACCACGGCGCTTGGTCCTTGTTGTGTGAGGGTGCCTGGTCGAAGTGGTCCACTGCGATCTTGCCGCCGATGAACAGGGCGATCACGATCGCGACGAAGACCCCGTAGAGCGCAAACTGCCGGGCCTTGCTCGGCCCGTAGGACTGGCCGACCACCTGCCTGTGCTTGTCCTGGCCCATGGCGTCGACGCTGCGTTCGCGGTCGTCGCCGGTGTCCTCGTGGTGGACGATCACGCTGTCGGGGCCGACCGAGGGCGCGGTGGTGTCGCTGATGTCCTCGGTCCACTCGCCCTCGCGCAGGTCGCCGCTGCGCGTGCGCTCGATCCGCTCCATGGCGGTCTCGTTCTCGGGCGGCTCGCCCTCGCCTCGCTCGACGACCTTGGCGTCGTCGGGAGCGTCCGGCACGGCGGCATCGTCGCCCTTGGAGGCGAAGCGCCCGCGCGAGTCGCGCTGTCGGCCTTTGGACTCCTCTCCCATCCCAAGGTGAACCTTACCGCCGGGCCGGGCGGTCGCGCCAGTGGGAACCGTCGCGGGTCAGGCGTCCAGCCGGTCGATCAGCTCGCCCAGGATCCTCGCGGTTGCGCCCCAGATCAGGTGGTCTTCCACCTCGAAAGTGGGGGTGCGGATGGGCAGTCCGCGGCGGACCAGCCGCCGCATCGCGAACGACTCGCGCAGCACGTTCAGCTCGAACTCCAGCACTGCGGAGACCTCGGAGGGGTTCGGCCGCAGGTCGGGGGGCTCGGCCAGCAGGCCGACGATCGGGAAGACCCGGTAGCCGGTGACGAAGGTCCCCACGGGCGGCAGCGCCCCCGCGACCTCGACGAGGCCGGGGAGCAGGCCGACCTCCTCGTGCGCCTCGCGCAGCGCCGTGGCGACGAAGTCCTCGTCGTCGGGATCGCGGCGCCCTCCGGGGAACGAGATCTCGCCCGCATGGCGGCGCAGCGCGGCGTGGCGCTCGGTGAGCAGGATCTGCGTGCGGTGCGGAAAGCCGTGCATGGCGATGAGGACGGCGGCGTCGGTCTTGCCGGGCGCGTCGAGCGCCCCCGCTTCGGCGACTCCCAACAGGCGGCGCTGCAGCGCGGCGACCTCGCTGCTCTCGGCTTCATCCGGCATCGCGTCGCCGCTCAGATGATCACCTGAACCGTGCCGCCGTCGACCGACCAGGCCGAGCCGGCGACGTAGCTGGCCCGTCGTGAGCAGAGGAAGACGATCGCGTCGGCGATCTCGCCAGGCTCGGCCAGGCGGCCGATCGGGCGCTTGGCTCCCATGGCGCTCTCGGCCGCCTCGCGAGAATCCGCGCCCGTGGCCTCGCGGCTCTGGTCGAGCAGCCCGCCCGGCGCCATCCACAGCTCCGACTTCGCCGGCCCCGGGCAGACCGCGTTCACCAGCACGCCGTCGGCTGCGTAGAGGTCGGCGTGCAGGCGGGACAGCGACAGCTCCGCCGCCTTCGCGACCGAGTACTCGGGCATCGTCAGCGTTGGGCGCTTGCCGGCCGTCGAGGCGACGTTGACCACCCGGCCGTAGCCGCGATCGCGCATGGGCGGAATCGCGGCCCGCATTGCCCGCAGCGGCGCCATCACGTTCAGCTCCCACGCCGCGTACCAGTCGGACTCGGGAACCTCGTCGAGGTTGCGCCAGCTCGCCGTCCCGGCGTTGTTGACGAGGACGTCGAGCGAGCCGAACGCCTCGCTCGCCGCAGCGAGGATTCGCTCCCCGGCGTCGGGCTGCGTGACGTCGAGGGCAAGTGGGACCGCCTGTCCACCCTCGGCGGCGCAGGCCGCGGCCGCGGCGTCCAGCTCCTCCTCGCCACGGGCCACCATCAGCACGCCCGCGCCCTCTGCGCACAGGCGCCGGCAGACCTCCAGGCCGATCCCACGGCTGGCGCCGGTTACCGCGCAGCCCGTGCCGGAGAGGCCCAGGTCCATCAGTCGCGGGGCGCGACGCGGTCTTCGATCGTCACCTGGGTCGAGCCGGCGATGGTCCTGTGCACCGGGCACTTGCCGGCTATCACCCGCAGCTTCTCCTGTTGCTCCTCGGTGAGCCCGGCCGGCAGGTCCAGGGTCACGGTGAAGGACTTCGGCGCGACGCCATCCCATTCGATGTCGACGCTGACCTCCAGGTCGCCGATGTCCCAGCCCTTGCGGTCGGCGTACATCTCGACGGTGATGGCGGTGCAGGCGGCCAGGGCGGCGCCGGCCAGGCGGGTGGGGGAGGGGCCGGTGTTCGTGCCGCCCGCGGCCTCGGGCTCGTCGACGACGACGGTGTGCTCGCCGTCGATCTCGACGTCGTGGACGAAGCCCTCGCGGCGCCGGGCGACGGCTCGCGCGCTCATTGCGCGCCGCGCTCGCGCCCGGCGAAGAGCTCGGGGTCGTCAACGTCCGCGAAGCGGGCCATCGCGTATGCCAGGTCCGAGGCACGGTTCAGGAAGCTCAGGATCGCCTTCGACGCGAGGCCGTCGGCGCGATCGACCTCGACCGTCCGGCGCTCGGCGCGGCGGATGGTCGCCCGGGCGACGTCGAGCTGGGCCGACAGGTGGTTGCCCCCGGGGATCACGAACTTCGGCGGCAGCTCGACGCGCTCCATGTAGCGGTCGATGGCCGCCTCGAGGTCGGCGACGATCTCTTCGGTGATCCGGCTGACGCCGTCCTGCAGGCGCTCGGCCGCCTCCGGGGCGGTCGCGAGCTCCGCGCCGGCGATGAACAGGTCGTCCTGGAGGCGAAGGATGTCGGCGGCAAGCTCCGAGCCCGGCTCGCACAGCGCGCGGGCGACCCCCAGGGCCGAGGCGGCCTCGTCGAGCGTGCCGTAGGCCTCGGTGCGCAGGCTGGGCTTCTCCACGCGCCCGCCGTACCACAGCGAGGTTGTGCCGTCGTCGCCCTTCTTGGTGTAGATCCGGGTCACGCTCAGCTCAGCGGGTTGAAGAGAAGGCCGGTTGGGAGCTTGGGATAGAAGTAGGTCGACTTCGGGGGCATCGTCTCGCCGGCCGCCGCCACGGCGCGCACGTCCTCGATCGGGGTGGGCCGCAGCAGGAACGCGGCGTCGTGGCCGTCGTCGAGCGCTGCGATCGCCCCCGCCGCGTCCTTGACGTAGCCGATGCCGCGCTTGGCCTCGACGTCCGCGGGCGTCATCCCGAGCGCCCCCTCGAGGACGACCTTCTCCAGGATCGCCGCGTCGAGCGAGCGGTAGGCGTCGGAGCGATCCGGGAGGTCGGCCGCCAGGCCGGCGGCGTATCTTCAGCCGCAGCCGGAAGCCGCGGCGGAAATGGGAGTCCACGTAGCCGAAGACGCCCACTCCCTCCTCGCCCGCCGGGTCGAGCGCGTCCAGCGGCACCTCCTCGAGGTCGAAGCGCTCGCGAAGCACCGCCGCGAGCCGCTCCTGCTTCGCGCTGTCGGCGGCCAGGCCCTTCAGCAGACGGTGGGTTGCGAACACCGTGAGGCCGGGGTCCTCCAGCGAGGTCAGCGCCATCAGCGTGTAGCGGTGCGGTCCGTCGCCGCCGATCTCGTCGGCGTAGACCCGGGCGGTCTCGTAGCGGTGGTGGCCGTCGGCGATCAGCAGCTCGGCGCCGGCGAGCGCCTCGGTCACGGCGGCGTGAACGGCGGGGTCGGCAATTCGCCACACGCGGTTGACGGTGCCGTCGTCGTCGGTCGCCTCGCCCCAGGGCTCGGCCTGCGTCGAGGCGGCGACCGCCGACCACGAGTCCCCGGAGTGCAGCGAGAAGATCGGCGAGAGGTTGTGCCGCGTGGCCCTGGTCAGGTTGAGGCGGTCCTCCTTCGGGCCCGGCTGGGTGCGCTCGTGGGGGCGGATCTCGCCGGCGCCGTAGTCGGTGACCCGCACGCGTGCGAGCAGGCCGCGGCGCTGCCGGGCGACGCCGTCGGGGCCGACGTAGTCCTGGGTGAGCGCCCACACCGTGGGCTCGCGGTCGGCGGCGACGATTCCCTGGAGGGTCCAGGCCTCCAGGGTCTCCGCGGCATGGGCGTAGGGGTCGGCGCCGTCGGCGGCCTCCGGCAGGTCGATCTCGACGACGTTGAAGGGCGAGCGGCCCACCAGCTCGGCGCGAAGCGCCGGGTCGATGACGTCGTAGGGCGGTGCGACGACGTCGCCGAGGGCGCCGGCGGCCGCGAGGTCGTAATGCAGGGCGGAGACGGGAAGGACTTCGGCCATCGCCTCCAACACTAGATGACTGATTCAACCATCTGGATGAGCGATCGGGGCGGCTTCGCCCCGCCGATGGGCCGCCGGCCGTGATGAGGGGCGGCCCGCGCCGTAGACCGCGCATATGAGACTGAAGACCACCGGCATCCTGTCCGCGGCCGCCCTGATCGCATCGGCCTCGGCCGTGACCGCCGCGGCGGGGTCGTCGCGAGACATGTCCCCGCGGCCGGCCCTGGTGAGCGCCCACGGATCGACCGTGCGCTCGAGCGTCGGCTCGTACTGCACGACGGGGCGAGCGCACCACGGCGTCCACGCGGGCATGTGCGCCGATTCGGTCTATCCGCATCCCCACTCGAGGCTTGCCGTGAGCGGGGGCGACGTGCTCCACGTGCGTTTCCCGCACAACCGCGCGATCCTCGACCGGCCGTGGCGCGTGGTCGTGACGCTCGTGCGGATCCGCCACGACGGCGTCTCCACAGTCGACCGGGGCCGGGGCGATCTTCAGGTGCCCGGCCATCCGCGGCGGTGGCTCGCCTCGATCCCGCGGCGACTGCACAACGCAAATGCCGTGGACATCTCCGTCTCCTACGGCAGGAACGGGGACGCTGACTTCGTGGCGGGGCTTCGGTCCCGCTGAGGAGCGAGTATCAATCAGGCATGAGCGAATCTGAGTTCGAACGCGACCCGGCGCCTCTCGACGAGGGCGAGGGCGAGGCCGACGAACCCCTTCACGACGACATGATCGAGGACGACGCCGACCCGCTCGACACCGAGGTCGAGGACGCCGACTTCTTCCTCGGCGACGAGGGCGGGGGCGAGGACGCCTAGGCGTCCTCCGCCCGGCCGCGGCCGGGCGCCCGCTACTTGAACTGGCCCCGCGGGACGGTCGCGTCCACGTGGTAGTTGATCTCGCCGCCGTTGCGCTCGACGCTCGTGACGGTCGCGTTCACCTTCGCGGTCGTCCCGTCGGCGGCGGTGAGGGTGCAGTCGAACTTCGTGCCCTCGACCGCGGGCTCCCCCGACGGGCAGTCGAGCGTGACCCCCTTGGGGCTCACCCCGGCGTTGGCGGCCAGCCGCTGGACGAGGATCGGCTCGATCTTCGCGGGATCGATCGTCGGCTTGTCCGACGAGGAGGTGGAAAGCGACACGCTGCAGCCGGCGAGGAGGGCGGACAGTAGAGCGAGGATGGCGTAGGGCTTGACAGAGCGCACAGGTGATGGGGATGGGAGCCGACGGAGTGGTGGCCTGATCGGGGTGGCCGGATTCGAACCGGCGGCCTTTCAACCCCAAATCGAACGCGCTACCAGGCTGCGCCACACCCCGGGGGCGGCTTGATTCTAGCCTCGGGCTCAGCGGTCGCCGAGATTCATCCATTCGTCTTTGACGCGATCAACCCACGCCTGCATGCGGCAGCGCAGATACGTGTCGTGGCACAGCACCGTCAAGACGCCGTGCGGTGAGCGCCAATTCCTCCCGCGAAGCCCACCGCTGTTGGACTTTCGCTGGAACGTGAAGGCGCCGGGGTCGACCCGAAGTTCGTCCGACCAGAACTCGATGAGCTTGCCCGGGTCTTGGTCGGCGTGGTGCTGGAAGGTGTATCGAACCTGTTTGTCGGTGAGCCGTCTGATCCATCTGTCGGCGAGCTTGATGACCGCCAGATCCGAATTGGCTATGGCGACTCCGTGGGAACTGCGCCGGTAACCCTCCGTGATGAAGAGGCAGACGAAGTCTCGGAATTCGGGATCTTCGGACAGGACCTCGAATTGGTCGACTCCTAGCCTGTACGCGGCCTCCCGGAGAAGGCGGTACTTCCTTCTCATGGCGCGGTTGCCCTTCTCTCGCGCCCCAATTGGCCATCCGATCGGTTTGCGAGGAATCTCCAGGTCGCGGACCCAATAGAACGCGGTCGTCCGCGAGATCGCTAGGCGCTCGGCGATCTCGTCGATCGTGAGCTTCTTGGTCCGGCGCAGCTCGCGGGCCTTCTCACGAATGTAGGGTGGGTAGGTCACGAACGTATGTTCGCGTAGAACTTGCGCTGCGTTGCACGCGGAATGTGCCTAGAGTGAGACGAAATCGGAAGGAGAGAGCGGATGGACTTCAAGAAGCTTGCGGACGAGGCCAAGGCGGCGATCGACAAGCGCGGCGGCACCGACAGCCTCAAGGAGGACCTGGGCGAGCTGAAGGACATCGCCTCGGGCGACGGGAGCCTGGCCGACAAGGCAAAGGAGGCCGTCGAGGCGGTCAAGGACCCCGGTGACGCCGGCACCGTGACTCCCGATCCCGCGCCGGCGCCGGTCCCCGAGGCCGCAGCGGAAAGCTCCCGGGCCCGCGCGCAAGCGCGTAGGATCGGCCGATGAATCGCTTTCGCCCAACTCCCGCCGCTGTCATCGCAACCATCGCGCTCTTCGTGGCGCTCGGCGGGGGCGCCTATGCGGCCTTCCACCTGCCGGCGAACAGCGTCAAGTCGAAGAACATCGTCAACGGCCAGGTGAAGTCGAAGGACCTCGCCGCCAACGCCGTCAAGTCGATCAAGCAGGTGAGCTACCGGCAAGCCGAGTTCTCGCCCGCCAAGACCCTGTTCAACATCGGCGGGCTGAAGGTCACGGCGAGCTGCCCGGCCGGTCCCGAAGTCGTCCTCACCGCGACAACCAACACCGACAACAGCATCATCGGGCTCAGCGGCGCCGAGGGCGTCGACGACGTGTTCGACAGCGGCGAGCAGCAGGTCTTCCCGCTCGACGACTACGAGGGCGTGATGAGCTACGGGCGCGGCCCGACCGGCAAGCCCGCCGTGAGCGCGACCTTCCTGGCGAACAAGTACTCCGTCACCGGCCAGTGCTCCGTCGTCGGGACAGTCGTCGGTCGCTGAACGAGGGCACGGCGGAAGCGTGTTGGGTCGGCGCTACGCTCCGCGCGGGCCCCGGTAGCTCAGCTGGATAGAGCGGGGGACTTCTAATCCCCAGGTCGCAGGTTCGAGTCCTGCCCGGGGTGCTCGATGGCCCTCAGAGTCGGCAACCACACCTTCAGCTACGCGACCTACGACGCGTCGAGCGACGTCCTCTACGCCGCGGTCGACGGGCCGCCGCGCGGTTCCCGAGAGCCAACGCCCGAGAGCCATCTCTGGCGCTTCGACGAGGAAGGCCGGTTCGTCGGCATCACGTTCATGAACCCGCGCGAGCAACTCGAGCGCGAGGGCGCCGTCTACGTCACGCTGCCCACCGGCGAGCGCCAGCGGGCCGCGGGCGCGGAGCAGCTGATTCGCTCGGCTCGGTGACGCCCTCCGGATCGGCCGCCGCCGTGCTGCGCCGCGTCCGTTCGATCCCGGCGGGATTCGTCTCGACCTACGGCGACGTGAGCCCGGGCGCCCCGCGCTTCGCGGGCGCGGTGCTCGCCGCCTGCGACGACCCAGACGTGCCCTGGCAGCGGGTGGTGCGGGCGGACGGCTCGCTCGCCAAGGGCAGCCGCCAGCGAAAGCTCCTCGAGGACGAGGGCGTGCCGTTCAACGGCTCCCGCGTCGACCTTGCGCGGGCCTGGTTCGCCATCGACGACGCCGCTGCGTCGTAGGGTCGCCCTGACTAGCCCATCGGAAAGTCGCCGTGGTGAGGCGGCGAATCGCGATCGGGCTGGTGGTGGGGGCCCTCGCATTGCTGGCCGCGTCCGCGCTGGCGGCGTCGAAGCCGCCGAAGTTCGGGGACTGCATCAGCGGTGCCGTCACGTCCGGAAAGCCCGGCGCCGGCGGTACCGGCAACTGCTCGCTGATCCCCTCCGCGACCCCTGACGGGCAGGCTTCAGGCCTCCATTTTCCCCTGGCGGTCGCCGTCAGCCCCGATGGCAAGTCGGTCTACTCGGCGCAGGAGGGCGACGCGTCCGTCGCCCAGTTCGCCCGCAACGCCAAGACGGGCAAGCTGAAGTACCGGGGATGCATCAGCGGCAGCGAGCAGCTCGGCCCGAACGGGACCGGCGCCTGCAAGCTCATCCCCTCGCACACGGCAACCGGCGTCGGGTCCGGGCTCGCGGGGTTGCGCGGGATCGTGGCGAGCCCCGACGGCAAGTCCGTCTACGTCGTCGCGAGCGCGAGCTTCCCCGAGGACGACGCGATCGCCACCTTCGACAGGAACAAGAAGACGGGCAAGCTGAAGTACGACTCGTGCATCTCCGGCAACACCGCCACCGGTCCCGCCGGGACCGGTGCTTGCAGGCAGATTCCGAAGGCTTCTGCCCAGGCCATCGGCTCAGGGCTGCAGCGTCCGCGCGACCTCGTTGTCTCCGCCGACGGGAAGTCGGTCTATGGGGTCGCGGCGACCGACGCCGACGTCTTCTGGCTGTCCCGGTCCGGGACCGGCAAGCTCACGTGGAAGGGCTGCATCACCGGCAACGCCGTCACCGCGAAGGGCACCGGCACGGGCGCCTGCAGGGCGATGCCGCATCCGTCGTCCGGCGGCAACGACTCCGGCATCGCCCACCCCGTAGTTCGCTTCGTCAGCCCGGACACCCGCTTCGATCTACGTACCTCGCGCCGCGACGCCTCCGTCGCCACGTTCAAACGAGGCAAGACCGGGAGCAAGCTGACCTTCCAGCGCTGCCTGTCGGGTCGCAGATCGTGGGGCCGACGGGCACGCAGGCCTGCGCCACGATTCCGAACGCGACGTCCGACGGCACGGGTTCGGGCCTCAGCCGGCCCTACGGGATGGCGATGAGCTCCAACGGCCGCGCGCTCTACTCGGTATCGGCCACGGATGCGGCGGTGGACACGTTCAAGCGCTCGCCGAAGACCGGAACGATCAGGTTCCGCAGGCTGCCTCACCGGCAACTCCGACATCGGCCCCGGCGGCAGCGGGGCGTGCCGGGCGATCGGATCGGCCGCCGCGGGCGGTGGCTTCTCGGGTCTCTCCGGTGTCAGCTCGATTGCTCTCCACGGCGCCGTCTCGTGGCCGCAGCGAGCAACGACAGCGCGGTCGCGTACGTTTTCAGCTCGAAGAAGGGCAGGCTCTCCTATCGCGCTGCCTGACGTCGGACCCCGCCGCGGGCCGACGGGACCGGTGCCTGCAAGACGACGCCCGGCGGCGGAGTCGCATCTGGCCTCAGCGAGGCGACCTACGTCGTCATGAGCCCCCACGGCGAGGATGCCTACGTCGCGGGAGCGGGGACAACCGCCATGGCCAGGCTCTCGCCGTAGCACCCCCGCCTCGCTAAATTGAATGCCCGCGGTGGGCGTAGCTCAGTTGGTAGAGCTCCTGGTTGTGGTCCAGGCGGTCGGGGGTTCGAGTCCCCTCGCTCACCCCTCGCAGCCGGCGGCCGCACCGCCGGCCCTCAGAGCTTCGGGCCGCAGCTCGCGTAGATGTTGATGTCGACTGGGTAGCCCGCGTTGAGGTCGAAGAGCGCGTCAACGCCTCCCCCGCCGGAATGGTGCGACGGCTCCGGGGCGAGGGTGTTGATCACCAGTTGGGGCCGGCATTCGTGGAGACACCGCCGCCGTAAACGGCCGTATGGGCCGGGCACACGGCGCTGCCGCCGTCCTCGTCCATCGCTTTGGGCACGTCTTGCTGGCCGAACCCCGCCATGAAGGGGGCATGGTGAACGCAGACCGCATATGCCGTGGGCGTGCTGGCTTCGTTATGCGAGCTGAAGTAGGACCCCCACCTCGGGTCGGGCGTTGTGCTCCCGTACGGGAACGTGGTCTCCATGTAGAGCAGCTGCTTCTTTCCCCGCACGCCGCCCGAGACCGCGTACTGGTCCGCCGGGCAGGAGACATCGTGTTCCTGCGACACATCCGATCCGATGAGGTGGACCTTCTTGTGGACGTAGCCCACCTTCGTCTTCCCGCATGCCGCCACAACGGAGATCGGCGCCTTGGAGCCCGACTGGTTGAAGACCACGACCCCCCAGCCGTCCTCGGGCGTGGAGTTGGCGTCGCCCAGGTCGGCGGGATACGTCTGGCGCAGGTCGATCGTCCCGTAGCCGGTGGATGCATCCTCGCCGCCGCCGAGCACCTTGGTGTGCTTGGGGCAGGCCGCGACCCGGGTCGCGAAGGAGTGCGGCTTGACCGTGACCGGCACGCGGACGTAGTGAACGCCGCCCCGGGTCGTCACCGATGCGCTTGCGGGCGCCGAAACGATCGCCGCGCCGAGCGCAGTGATCGTCACCGCCAAGAATGTCCCCCTCTGCCTGATGAGCCCAGCTTAGTCCTCGCGGCATGGAGGAACCACGCCCGGGATCGCCCGCGCATGAATCGCGCCCGGACGGGTACGCCCGGAGTGACGGCGCAACTCGAGCCCCGGCGGCTTTTCACCGAATTGGATTCGGTTCCCGCTGATGGGTGAGAAGACCAACCGCCCCCCGGGGCGGCGCGGCGCTCGGGCTCGCGCCGTCGAACTTCAAGCGACCCGAAAGGAGCAGGACATGAGCGAAGCGCTCACCGACAAGAAGGTCGCGTTCCTCGTTGCCGACGAGGGCGTCGAGCAGGTCGAGCTGACCGAGCCACTCGAGGCCGTGCGAGCGCGGGTGCCGAAGCCCACATCGTCTCCCCCGGCGGCGCGGAGATCCAGGCGTTCAACCACCTCGACAAGGGGGACACCTTCACCGCGGACGTCTCCGTGGAGGAGGCCGATCCCTCCGACTACGACGGGCTCGTGCTGCCGGGCGGGGTGGCGAACCCCGACAACCTCCGCACGCATTCCGACGCGGTCGAGTTCATCCGCGCGTTCTTCGACGCGGGCAAGCCGGTTGGCGTCATCTGCCACGGCCCGTGGACGCTGATCGAGGCGGACGTCGTTCGCGGCCGCACCCTCACCTCCTGGCCCAGTCTGCGGACCGACCTGCGAAACGCGGGCGCGGAGTGGGTCGACGAGGAGGTCCACGTCGACGAGGGGCTCGTGTCGAGCCGCAAGCCCGACGACCTCGAGGCGTTCAACGCCAAGGTGGTCGAGGAGATCGCCGAGGGTGTGCACTCCGGTCAGCGTGCCGGCGCGGCGGCGGGCTGACCCGATGAGCGAAGCGGCCGACACCGTCGCGGTCCTTGGCGCCGGCGGCGCCATGGGCCGCGGCATGGCCGCGAACATCGCCGGCGCCGGGATCGCGGTGCGGGCCTGGAACCGCACCGCGGACCGGATCGCCGACCTCGGCGACGCCGAGAACGTGACCTTGTGTGAGACACCGGAGGGGGCGGCCTCCAGCGCCGACATCGTGCTGACGATCCTCAGCGACACCGACGCGGTTATCGAGACCGTGGAGGCCGCCTTCCCCTCCGGCGCCGACGACGGCGCCGTGTGGTTTCAGGCGAGCACCGTCGGCATCGAGGGCACCGAGCGCTGCGCGGAGCTGGCCGCGGAGCTGGGCCTCGAGCTCGTCGACGCTCCCGGTCCTGGGCACCAGGAAGCCCGCCGAGGAGGGCGCGCTGGTCGTGCTCGCATCGGGTCCCGACGACGCCGTGGAGCGCCTGGCGCCGGTGTTCGAGGCGGTCGGCAGCGCGTGATCGAGCTCGGCGACGCCGGCGACGGCACCCGCCTGAAGCTGGCCGTCAACGCCTGGGTGCTGAGCGTCGTGGAGGCGAGCGCGGAGATGCTCTCGCTGGCGGAGGGGATGGGCATCGATCCGGCCCTCGTCCTCGACGCCGTGTCCGACGGCCCACTCGATCTTCCGTACCTGCAGCTGAAGGGCCGCGCCATGCTCGACGGCGACTTCACCCCGTCGTTTAGGCTCGCCCTGGCGGCCAAGGACGCCGGCCTGTTCGTCGATGCCGCTCGCGACGCGGGTCTCGACCTTCCGGTGCTCGAGGCAATCCGGGAGCGCATGAGCGCCGCGGCGCCGAGCACGGCGACGAGGACATGGCGGCCACCTACCTCGCGTCCAAGCCCATGGCAGTGAAGGAGCCCGCATGACCGAAATCGATCCACCCGAGAACGAGCTCGACCCCAACGAGGAAGCGGAGGCCGAGGCCGCCGCCGAGGAGGCTGGCTCGATCGGCGGCGAGACGCCGGACCCCGGCGTCGATCCGGCCGAGCGACCGGTTCAGCGAGGCGGGCGGCGGCGAGGCCGAGGGCTTCGAGATGGCCGAGGAGGACCTGCGCGACGTCGCCTCCCACCGGCGACATGCACCGCTTCCCCGACAGCGACGCGCCGGCGCCCGAGGACAACCCGGGCGCCGAGTTCGGTCGCGGCCGACGAGGAGCAGCCTCCTACTGTCGGCCGCCTTTACCGCGCCTAGTGGGTGATGATCCCGACGCCCCGGGCGCAGATCACGCCGTAGGTGACGTGCTTGACCTTCTTGCCGCTCTCGTTGTCGCGGTAGAAGTCCCACTTGCGCAGGCCCGCGGGAGAGTCGCCCATCGACAGCACGTCCGTGGTGTGGCGCTTGAAGATGAAGTAGTAGCCGTTGAGCACGTCGCAGTTCTTCGGCACGGGCCCGACCAGCAGGTCACTCTGTCCCTTGGGGACCGTCTTCTTCTTGGTCTCGAAGTGGCGAGCTTGACGCTGGGCTTGTGCGCGCCTTCCCCGCTGCGCCGCCCGGCGCCGCGACGGGGTACAACGCCGCCGTCTGGGTCGCGTGCGACTTCGAGGCCGCCTGCCCCGGTCCCGCGGGCTGCCCCGGCCCGCTCGCCAGCACGATCGCCACCGGCGCCGCCACGGCGACCGCCAGCCCTGCAATTCCCGCCTTGATCCTTCTGCTCATGTCTCCGCCTTTGTGCATTGCCTTCCTGGTGTCGCCAGTGAAGCGACTTTCGGGACGGGGCGTCGGACGAGACGCGCGTCTGAGAACCTCACGAAATGGCGCGGGCCGACGTTCCCCATTCGAGAGTGAGCGCACTACCTCCGTTCCACAGCCTGATCGACCAGCACCGCGCCGGCGTGCTGGGGTTCCTGCGCGGGATGGTCGGCGCCGACGACGCCGAGGATTGCCTGCAGGACACCTTCCTGGCGGCGCTGCGCGCCTATCCGCGGGCCGAGCCCGGGAACCTGCGCGCCTGGCTCTTCGCGATCGCGCGCAACAAGGCCTACGACCACCATCGCGGGCGCGCCGGGCGTCCGCAGGCCGCCGGCACGCCGGCCGAGCTCGAGGGCGCCGCGCCCCAGACGGCCCCGCGCTGGCTGGGCGGCCCCGCTGTGGCGGGAGGCATGGGCGAGCGCGACGGGGCGGTATGGAGCGCGGTCGGCACGCTCCCCGAGGGCCAGCGCGCCGCGGTGCTGCTGCGCTTCGCCGTGGACCTTCGCTACGGGGAGATCGGCGACGCGCTCGGCTGCAGCGAGGACGCCGCCCGCCGGCGAGTCCACGACGGCCTCCAATTGCTTCGACGCAACGCCGACAGCCTCCAGGAGGTGGCCTGATGAATGATGCGATCGCCGAGCGTGAGCTCGGGCGAATCCTCTCCGGCGCCGCCGACGAGCCCGCCGGCGGATTCGAGGAGCGCCTCGCCGCCGCGGCGGCCGCCGAGGGCCTCCTCGACGTCGCCTACGCGCAGTTCGACAGCCCGATGGGCACGGGGGTCGTCGCGGCCACGCCCGCCGGGCTGGTCGGGTGGGCCTGCCCGGCGAGCCGCTCGAGCGCGTGCTCGAGCAGCTCTCCGACGGGGTATCGCCGCGAGTGCTCGAGGCCCGCAGTCGACCTGGACAGGAGCTTCGCGAGCTCGATGAGTACTTCGAGGGCGAGCGGCGAGCGTTCGACCTGCCGATCGATTGGTCCCTGGCGGGGTCGGGCTTCTACAACAAGGTTCTCCACCTGCTGCCCGAGATCCCCTACGGAGAGGTGACCACCTACGGGGAGGTCGCGGCGCGCGCGGGGAGCGCACGCGCCCATCGCGCGGCGGGCAGCGCCTGCGGCTCCAACCCGATCCCGATCGTGGTCCCGTGCCACCGGGTCGTTCGAAGCGGCGGCGCTCTCGGCAACTACGGGGGCGGGCCGGAGATGAAGCGGTTCCTCCTCGAGCACGAGGGCGCCCTGTAGCTGGTGGCGCCTTTGTGGCGGATACCGCCACAAGGTCGCCAGCGCTCCGAGGGTTTGTCACGTAATCGGCTCATCGGCGGGGTGGCCGGGGCAATGAGGGGCGTGGGCCGAAGAGGTGACGCTGCCGGCTATGGACTCCCTCATTGCCGGTTCCGTTTCGCGCATCCTTGACGGTTCGCGGCAATGTGCGGTCACATGTGCGGTGCAGCCTGGCGCCTTTGTGGCGGATACCCCCATGAAGTCGCCAGGTCCCACTTGACATGACTGCTAAGGTCAAGTCATGTCAAGTAAAGCTGTAAAGCCACAGGGTCAGCCGCACATCCGCGAGGGGCTGACGAAGCGCCAGACCGAGGTGCTCGAACGCCTGGAGTTCGGGATGCCCGTGAAGAAGATCGCCCGCGACATGGGCGTCAGCCGCGCCGCCGTCTACCAGCACGTCGACAAGCTTCGCCGCGAGGGCGCGCTGCCGGAGAACTACACCCCCAGCGGCCAGGCTCCGGCAAGGCAGCGGCCCTTCCGGCCGGCTCCGCCTTCGGCCTCGGCCCCGCCCTCGCACCGCGCGAGAGCCGGCTCGCCGAGTTGCGTGCGCTCGCCTCGGGCGATCCGCGCTATCCGGAGCTCATCGAGGCCGCGATCTCCTCAAGCGACGTCGCGAGCCTCGCGTACGAGCTGGGTCGCGCGGATGCCGAGGGCAACGACGACCTTTCCAGGAGCCTCGCCGAAGCGGCGCTGAGGCGACTGGGGGCTCTGCCGCGTGACGGCGACCTCTCAGAGAGTTAGCCTGCACGCCAAGACGTAATAGAAACCACGCACTGCTTCAAACAACGGGGAGCCATACATGGTCATTGCCATAGTCGTCGTAGCCCTGATCGTCCTGCTGGCGATCATCTACATCTCGATCCGAAACGGGATGATCGGGTCGCGCAACCGAGTGGACGAGGCCTGGTCGGGCATCGACGTCCAGCTCAAGCGCCGCCACGATCTGGTGCCGAACCTGGTCGAGAGCGTCAAGGGCTACGCCGAGCACGAGCAGCAGGTGTTCTCCAAGGTCACGGCCGCTCGCGCCGACGCGATGTCGTCCCGCGGCGTCGGCGAGACAGCAAGGCAGAGGGCCAGCTCTCCGCCGCGCTGACGGACCTGCGCGCCGTCGCCGAGAACTACCCGACGCTCCGCGCCACGGAGAACTTCCAGCAGCTGACCCGTCAGCTGTCGGAGATCGAGGACGAGATCCAGGCCTCGCGCCGGATCTACAACTCGAACGTTCAGGCCTACAACACGAAGATCCAGGTCTTCCCGAACTCGATCATCGCCGGGCAGGGCGGATTCACCTCACGTGAGTTCTTCGAGATCACCGATGCCGCCGAGCGCGAGCCCGTGCAGGTGAGCTTCACCGGCGGCGGTCGGGGGCGCTCCGGCAGCAGGTGACGCCCGGCCGCCGGCGTGCCGCACCCGCGGCCCCGGCCGGAGGCGCCGCCGCGCCGGCCCGCCTCCAGCTGAGGGCTGAACCATATTCAGGCGCTCGCGAGCCTTTGGGCTCGCGGGCGTCTTCGTCGTGATGGCGCTGTGCGCCGTCATCGCGACGACCCTGGGGCAGGGACAGGCCCACCCCCGGCTTGCCCAGGGCCTGATCTTCGGGGTGATCGCGTCCTTCTTCGTGATCCTCTTCACCCTGCAGCGCAGCGACCTGGGGCGCGCCGAGGCGGCCTCGCTGCCCTCGGGCCCGGTCCCGGAAAGATCGACAACCCGGCGACCCTCGACGAGGCGACGCTCTGGGCCGCGATGGCGGTGCGGCCGATCGACGCCGACGCGGTCGAGGCGCGCTCCGCGATGTGGAAGTCGTCGCGGCGGAGCCTCCGCCTGGGCATGCTGATCACCCTGCTGATCTTCCTCAGCGTCCCTCCGATCTATCTCTTCGACACGTTCGTGCCGCTGATGGTCGGCTTCCCGCTGATCGTGCTGCTCGCGGTCTACGGAGCCGTACGGGCGATGATGCCGGGCGGCGGCGACGTCGCCCAGGGCTTCGAGACCGATGAGCCGGGCGCTGGCGCCGCTCGGGCTGGCGGTCACGGGACGCCCGAACGTGAAGTTCGCCGTGCGCGGCCCCGGTCCAGCCCGGGTGTCTCGGCCGGCTCGACGGCGCGATCGTGATCTCGGGCAATCGTCACGGCCGCGCAGTCACCGTGACGCATCCCGCCGCTTGAGGGCACCAAGCCGCGTCAGCGAGACGACGGTCGCCGCGCCAGCGCCCGAGTTCTCGATGAAGTCGCGCGACGGCCGTATCGTCGCCGTGGGCGAGGCGCCCGAGGCCGTGAAGGACGCCCTCGCCGGGGTGAAGGCCTCGACCCGCTGGAACGGCGTGAAGGGGAGCGGCGGCCCCGACGGGATCGCGCTGGAGCGGAAGGGCCAGGCCGGCAGCGACTGGCTGCTGGACCTGTGGCTCGGCGAGCGGCTCGCCGACGCCCTCAGCAGTCCGAGCTGAACTTCGGTCTCGAGGCGCTCTTCACGACCACGAACGCCCTCCCGGGCACCTGCTTGAGGCGGTTGAGGTCGCCGTCATTCCAGTACTTGGAGCTCGCGCCCGTGATGTACCAGTTGCTGCCGTTGTCGGCGTTGATCATCCCGTAGTGGTAGAGCGCCCTGAAGATCGGGCGCGACTGGCTGTGCTTTGGGAACCGGTGCAGGTGCTTGACGTAGTAGGAGTGCTTGAGGCGCAGCCGCAGGCCCATGGGGGGCAGGTTGCGGTTGCAGCTCGATGACGCGATGTGCGAGGCCGGCTTGACGTAGGCCGCGCTGGTCTCCTCGAACGTGACCCGGATCGCGTGGCGGACCGAGCCGCGCCTGACCTCGCCGGGGCGCACGAGCCCCGGGAGAATCGGCAGGCCGGCGGCGTCGGCCGATGTCCAGCCGACGTGGCGAAGCTTCGTGGACCGAAGGTTCCACTTCGCGGTCGAGCCCGCGTGCCATTTGTGTCCGTGGCCGCCCAGATAGCGGGACGCGAACATCTCGTAGAGCTTGCACCGCTGCCGCTGGAGCACCAGCACGTGGCGGTCCGAGCCGCCCTCGACGCGGGCGTGCGGAGGGATTGGAGCCCGGCCGAAGTCGCTCTCGCTGCCGTACGGCGAGACCTTGACCTTCACGCGTCGCTGGTGGGGGCCGACGACGGTGTAGGGGATGCCGTAGCGGCCGTTGCCGCCGAAGTCCGGATGGATCGCCTGGTTGTCGCCCAGCCGGCGGATCGCGCTCAGGTACTTCTTCGAGCGCGAATCCAGGGGCGCGTGGGAGACGTCCTGGTTCCAGGCGGCCTCGGTGGACCCCGACAGAGCTCCGGCCGAGGCATGGGAGGCCGGGAACACGCCGCAGCCGGCGAGCCTCGGGGGCTTTGCGGCCGGTCCGTCGCTGGCGAAGGCGCCGAGGGCCATGGCGAGGGCCGCGGTCGCGGCGACGGGCAGTGCCAGTGGCGCTCGCCTTCGCATCGGTCTCATTATCGGCATGGCGCGCGGCGGCATGACCCGCCCGTGGGTGGGGCCGCCCACGGGCAGGACCAACGTCCGGACGGCGAAAGACGAACCCGGAGCCAGACCGTGATCATCGATTGCGCCCACTACCGCGACGGCACGCGCCAGCACGACGGCAGCCTCGAGATCGAGAAGGCGGCCAAGCTGTGCCGGGGCGAGGGCAACTTCGTCTGGGTGGGCCTCTACGAGCCCAGCGACGAGGAGCTCGGCAAGGTCGCCGAGGCCTTCGGGCTTCCCGAGCTGGCGGTCGAGGACGCCGGGGTAGCCCACCAGCGGCCGAAGCTCGAGGAGTACGACGAGTGCTTCTTCATCGTCCTCAAGACCGCGCGGTACGACGAGGAGGAGGAGCGGGTCCACTTCGGCGAGCTCGACATCTTCGTGTCCGCCGACTCGGTGATCTCGGTGCGCCACGGCGAGGCCGCCGCCCTGGCACCCGCCCGCGAGCGCCTGGAGAAGCGGCACTCCCAGCTGCTGGTCCACGGCGCGCCGGCCGTGGCGTGGGCAATTCTCGACGCGGTCGTCGACAACTACGAGCCCGTGGTCGCCGGCATCGAGGACGACATCGAGGAGGTCGAGCAGGACGTCTTCGGCGGCGGTCGCCAGTCGACGGAGCGGATCTACTTCCTGAAGCGCGAGGTCATCGAGTTCCACCGCGCGGTGGCGCCGCTTCTGCAGCCGCTGGAGTTCCTGGAGGGGGGCGCGTTCCCGCAGGTGGCCGATCAGCTGCGGCCCTACTTCCGCGACGTCGCCGACCACGCCCGCCGCATGGACGAGCTGATCATGGCCGACCGCGAGCTCCTCACGTCGATTCTGGAGGCGAACCTCGCGCTGATCAGCGTGCACCAGAACGAGGTCGTCCAGAAGATCTCCGCGTGGGCCGCGATCTTCGCGATCCCGACCTTCCTCGTCGGCGTGTGGGGCATGAACTTCCGCCACATGCCCGAGCTCAACTTCCGCTACGGCTATCCCCTGGCGCTCACCGCGATCGTGGTGTCCGTGGCCCTGCTATATCGGTTCTTCAGGCGGATCGGCTGGCTCTAGGGAAGAGCCGATCCCGCCTGAATAACTCCGCCGGCTCCTCCGAACAACACCGGCAGGTGCTCCGCTCCCGCTTGAAGAATTGGCCCGCGCCTTCGCCGCGGACCTTTTGATCTGCTCCCGCGTCCGCCCTGCCGGGCGAGGGCGCGCGGCGCTGGGAATACCATTTCGGCATGGGCGACGTCCTCGGCTTCCTCCTGGAGCTTCTCCCGGTCCCGCTTGTCGGGTTCGCGTATGCCAAGCGCTGCTCGACGCTGGCGGCTCGGCGCCAGCCCGTGCCCGCCGGCCGGCAGCTCGCGTTCGCCTTCGGGCTGCTGCTGATCCTGCTCGCGCTCTTCACCCCGATCGCGACGCTCGCCGACGACCTGGTCTGGGCGCACATGATCGAGCACCTCTGATCGGCGACCTCGCCGCGCTGCTGCTGGTGATCGGGACGACGGGCCCGGTGCTCCAGCCGGTGCTCGCGCTTCGCGGCCTGCGCTGGCTGCGCACGGCGGCGCTTCCGTGGCTCGCGCTGCCGCTGTGGGCCTGCAACCTGGTGATCTGGCACCTGGCGCCCCTGTACGACGGCGTGCTCACCGCCCGCCGCTGCACGCGCTTCAGCACGCCTGCTTCCTGGGCTTCGGGGTGCTCATGTGGATGCCCGTCGTTCGGGCCGCTGCCGAAGCCGTCGTGGTGGCGAAACGCGGCCCCGCTCGGCTACGTGGTGCTCGTCCGCCTGTTCTCGGCGGCGTTCGGCAACGTGCTCATCTGGTCGGGCTCGGCCTTCTACGGCGGCTACGCGGCCGGCGAGGCGGCACATGGCATCTCGCCGCTCTCCGACCAGGGCATCGCGGGGGCGATCATGATGTTCGAGGGCGGGCTGGTGACCCTGGGCGTGATCGTCTGGCTCTTCCTGCGGGCCGCTCGCGAGGGCGAGGAGCGCCAGCGCCTGATCGACCTGGCCGACCGAGCGGGGCATTGCGCTCGAGGAGGCGCGCGCGGCCCGCGCCGTGGCCGCAGGCCAGGGCACCCGTCTTGCCGAGCGCCTCGACCATGGCTCCTAGCAGCCGCTTCCTGGCGTGGCTCGTGACCGGCCCGCTGGGCAGGGCCTACGGCCTGGCGGCAGAGATCGCGATCGCCTCGTGGCGCGGGCTGATGGGCCGTCCGCAGAGCGAGGAGTGAGCCACCCGGCGCCGGACGCGCCGCTGAGCGAAGCCCGTCCTCTCTAACCTGCGCCGCTCGATGCGAACCTCCGTTACAGAGCTTCCCGAGTCGCGCGTGCGCGTGGACGTCGAGGTCGACGCCGCCGAGGTCGAGACGGGCATGGAGGCGGCCGCGCGCCGTCTGGCTTCCGACATGCGCGTGCCCGGCTTCCGCAAGGGCAAGGCGCCCGCCAACATCGTCGTCCAGCGCCTGGGCCGCGAGGCGGTCCTGGAGCAGGCGGTCCGCGACTCCCTGGGCGAGTGGTACGAGGGCGCGCTTGCCGAGGCCGGCGTCACGCCGATCGGCGACCCCCAGCTCGATGTGGGCGACCTTCCCGATGCGGGCCAGGAGCTGAAGTTCTCGGTGGAGATCGCCGTGCTTCCCAAGGCGGAGCTCGGCGACTACAAGGGCCTCGAAGTGGGGCGCGCCTCCGGCGAGCCTCCCGAGGAGTCGATCTCCGAGGAGCTCGACCGCCTGCGCGAGGCGATGGCGAGCGTGAACCCCGTCGAGCGCGAGGCGGCCGACGGCGACGTGGTGGTGATCGACTACGCCGGCACGATCGACGGCAAGCTCTTCGAGGGTGGCTCGGCCAACGACCTCATGGTCGAAGTGGGGGCCGGGCGCCTGCTGGAGGAGATGGAGAGCGCGCTGCGCGGAGCCGCCGCCGGCGCCGAGCTCGACGTGAACCTCAAGTTCCCCGACGACTACGGCGCCGAGGAGGTCGCGGGCAAGGACGCGCACTTCGCCGTCACCGTCAAGGAGGTCCGCGAGAAGGTCCTTCCGGAGCTCGACGACGACTTCGCCTCCGAGGCCTCCGAGTTCGACACGCTGGAGGAGCTTCGCACCGCGATCTCCGACCGCCTGGGGCAGATGGTCGCGGCGCAGGCCGAGTCGGAGTACCGCAAGGCCGCGGTGGGAGCCGCGGCCGACAACTCCAAGGTCGAGCTGCCCGACGCGATCGTCGAGGCGCGGGCCGAGGAGATGCTCGACCGCTTCCTGCATCAGCTCACGCACCGCGGGATCCAGCCCGAGGCGTTCCTGCAGATGCAGCCGAACGGCCGCGAGGGGATGCTGGCCGAGATCCGCGAGGACGCAAGGACGAACCTTCGCCGCGAGGCCACCCTGGCGGCGATCGCCGAGGCCGAGGAGATCGACGTCACCGACGACGAGCTGATCGACGCCATCGGGCCGGGCGACGGCAAGAACTCGCCCGAGCGCGTGCTGGAGCGCCTGCGCTCGCGCGGCCGCGACACCCTGATCCGCGACGAGGTGAGGATGCGCAAGGCCGCCGACATCGTCGTCGACTCCGCCAACGCCATCCCGCTGGAGCAGGCGGAGGCTCGCGAGAAGATCTGGACGCCCGAGGACGAGAAGGAGAAGGAGGGGGAGGGGAGCAGGCCGAGGGGCTCTGGACCCCCGGTTCGGATTAGGCCGAGAAGAGCCGCCGGACCGCCCTCTATAAACTCGCCCACCGATGAGCCCACTCGTCCCAATGGTCGTAGAGCAGACGTCGCGCGGCGAGCGCGCGTTCGACATCTACTCGCGTCTGCTCAACGAGCGCATCATCTTCCTGGGCACGCCGATCGACGACCAGATCGCGAACCTCGTCGTCGCCCAGCTGATCCACCTCGAGTCCGAGGACCCGGACAAGGACGTGTCGATCTACGTCAACTCGCCCGGCGGCTCCGTGTACGCCGGCCTCGCGATCTACGACACGATGCAATACATCAAGCCCGACGTCCAGACCATCTGCGTCGGCGTCGCGATGAGCATGGGCGCGCTGCTGCTCGCCGGGGGCAAGGACGGCAAGCGCCTGGTCACCCCGAACTCCAAGATCCTGATTCACCAGCCGACATCCGGCTTCCAGGGCCAGGTCACCGACATCGAGATCCACGCCCGGGAGATCATCGACATCCGCCGCCGCCTGGACGAGATCCTCGCGAAGCACACCAAGCAGCCGCTCGACAAGGTCAAGTCCGACACCGAGCGCGACTACTTCATGTCGCCCGAGGAAGCGGTCGAGTACCACCTGGTCGACCGGATAATCGAGCACCACTGAGCCTCCGGCTCAAGGGGTTGCGCGGGTCGGTCGAAAGCGGGAGCGTGAGGTTCGCAGGCAGGATCGGGCTCGTGGCGATGGCTTTCGCCGCCCTGCTGCCGGCGACGGCAGGCGCCCACCGAATCGACGTCCACAGGGGCGACAGCCTCAGGCACGCCGTCGAACAGGCGAAGCAGCGGGGACGTGGTCCTCATCCATCCCGGCCACTACCACGCGGCCCTCACGATCACCAAGAAGCTCAAGCTGGTCGGGGTCGGCAAGAAGCGCCCGGTGATCGACGCGGACTGCCATCACAACGACACGATCCACGTGCTCCACGGCGGAGTGACCATCACCGGCCTTCAGGTCCAGGGCGCCGACGTCGTCATCCAGCTTCGAGCAGTACCCGGCCGAGGTCTTCTTCGAGGGCGTGCCGGGCGGAACCGTCAGCGACACCCGCACGGTCGACACCTGCGACGCCGAGTACGGGATCAGCGCCTTCGACACGGGGCCCGTGAAGGTCACCGGCGACTACGGCAAGGGCTTCGAGGACTCCGCGATCTACATCGGGACCATCACCGACACGCTCGGCGGCACCCTGCTCGTCCAGCACAACACGACCGTCGGCAACAGCCGCGGGATCATCATCGAGGACTCGCCGGCAGACACCGCCGCGGTGGACATCACCGTGCGCAGCAACGTCATGAATCGCAACACGATCGCCGGCAGCGAGGGCCCCTCGGACGGCCTGTTCCTCCACAACTCCCAGGGCGTCCTGGTCACCGACAACACCGCCAAGGGCAACGTCGGCGCGGGCTACCACGCCGACGTCAACTCGCACGACAACGTCTTCAAGGACAACACCGCGTCCGGCAACGGGGATGGCCCGTTCGTGGACGACAGCACGGGCAACTGCGGCAAGGGCAACTCCTTCCCCGTGCCCGCCCACTGCTCGTAGCGCAGCTCAGCGTCCACATCGGGCGGTAGCAGTCTGCCGCAGAGGTGCCGACCCGCGCCGGCGTGAAGGAGCAAGGAGGGGGACGGCGGCGGTGTTTCCAGCGATGATGGACGCGAAACGCGGGACATGGGCAGCGTTTCGTCGTCCATCGCGGATGGCTTCCTGCCGGCCAGCCTCGGCGAAACCGTGCTGAGGTTGCAAAGGGGCGCCGTAGCACCCCTTTTGTGCAATCTCGGTAGCGGGCTACTTGCGGGCGGCGTGCCAGGGGTTCTTGCCCGAGCAGTTGTGGAATGTGTTGATGTCGCCGCTCAGCTTGATCGTGCCGTGGGCCTTGCGGTGATGGTCGGTGATCGTGCCCTTCACCCTGATGAGCCCGCTGGGGTCGACCCGCTGGTTGCCGCTGAACGTGTTGTTGGAAACCGCCATCGGCCCGATCGGCAGGCCCGGATTGGCGAACGGCTGCATGGAGCAGTCCGCCTTCGCCCCGTCGAACAGGAAACCGGTGACGACCCGGTGGCCGTGCTTGGAGTTGATCCTGAATTTGACGCTACCGCCGGTGTCGATGTTGCCGATCCAGTGCTGCTTGCCCGCCGTGGCCGGCGTCGCGGCGAGCAAGGCGCCGGCGACGACGATGCCGAAGAGCTTCTTTCTCATGAGGCTGATCCTCCCTGGAGGTCGTGAACGGCGCGAGAGTACCCCCGGCCGCGGCGTTGCGCAAGAAGGGAAGCTCGCCTGCGGCAAGTAATAGCCGGGCAGGTCGAGTTTTCGCATCTCGTAATCTGACCGGTGAGCCCGAGCGGCTTTCGCCCGGAACCTTGAGGAGGGATCCCCCTGGCTCGTTCAACCGATTCCAACGAACAGCTTCTCTGCAGCTTCTGCGGGAAGTCCCAGCGCCAGGTCAAGAAGCTGATCGCGGGCCCCGGCGTCTACATCTGCGACGAGTGCATCGATCTCTGCAACGAGATCATCGACGAGGAGCTTCAGCCCGCCCCGACCTTCGAGCTGACCAGCCTGCCGAAGCCCATGGAGATCTTCGACGTGCTGAACGAGTACGTGGTGGGCCAGGACGGCGCCAAGCGCGCGCTCTCGGTGGCGGTCTACAACCACTACAAGCGCGTGCAGATGTCGCAGGAGGGCGGCGACGACGCCGTCGAGCTCCAGAAGTCGAACATCATGTTGCTGGGCCCCACCGGCTGCGGGAAGACCCTTCTGGCCCAGACGCTCGCGCGCATCCTCAACGTCCCCTTCGCGATCGCCGACGCCACGGCGCTGACGGAGGCCGGCTACGTGGGCGAGGACGTGGAGAACATCCTCCTCAAGCTGATCCAGGCCGCCGACTTCGACGTCAAGAAGGCCGAGACGGGGATCATCTACATCGACGAGATCGACAAGATCGCCCGCAAGGCCGACAACCCGTCGATCACTCGCGATGTCTCCGGCGAGGGCGTGCAGCAGGCGCTCCTGAAGATCCTCGAGGGCACCACCGCCTCGGTGCCGCCGCAGGGCGGGCGCAAGCACCCGCACCAGGAGTTCCTCTCGATCGACACGACCAACATCCTGTTCATCTGCGGCGGCTCGTTCGCCAACCTCGACCGGCTCATCGAGCGCCGTATCGGCGCACAGGGCGTGGGGTTCGGCGCGCAGGTCAAGACCAAGGCCGAGAAGGACCTTGGGGAGATGTTCGAGCGGGTGCTGCCCGAGGACCTCATCGAGTACGGGCTGATTCCCGAGTTCATCGGCCGCCTGCCGGTGGTCGCCGCGATCCACCAGCTCACCCGCGAGGACCTCATCCGCATCCTCACCGAGCCCAAGAACGCGCTCAGCCGCCAGTTTCAGCGGTTCTTCGACTTCGACGACATCGAGCTCGTCTTCGCCGAGGACTCGATGGAGGCCATCGCCGACAAGGCCCTGGAGCGCGAGACCGGAGCGCGCGGCCTGCGATCGATCCTCGAGGAGACGCTGCTCGACACCCAGTTCGAGCTGCCCTCTCGCCGCGACGTGAAGAAGTGCGTGGTGACCAAGGAGACGATCGAGCGTGGCGGCACCCCGACCCTGGTGACCGAGGCGGTCACCGAGGAGCCCGCGGAGGGCGGCCCCGAGCTCTCCGAGGAGACCGCCTAGCGCTATTGAAACGGGCCGCTCTTGACGGCGACCCAGCCGAGCTCGCCGGTGTGACAATGAGTCCCCGGCCCTGCGAGCTCACCGTGGAGCTTGAGGAGCCCGCTTGCGGTGTGGCCGCGATGAAGCACCCCCTTGACCGATCCGCGGGGATCCTGGGGGTTGTCGACCAGTCGCCCTTTCCGGAGAAGTGACGCTTGGAGACGCGCATCGTTCCGTGAAGCTGGAAGCCCCCGGACGAAGTCGTATCGGGGCTGTCCGAACAGGTGATCGGCACGCTCGTGAGAGTGAAGTGCTTCACGACCTGACCACCGCCGGGCTTTCGCTTCAGGTCGAATCCAAGGTTCGTGAACCCGCCCGCGCCCTCGACGGAACCGGCGTATTGAAAGTTTGCCGCGAAGCCCTGCGCAAGCGCCGGGATCGACACAGCGAGGATTCCAACGGCACCTACGGCTGCGAGTCGCTTCATGAAAGACCTCCCTGGAATCGCTTGACCGCAGCCTAGCGCGCTGTCAGGGCCCCGAGGCTTTGACGAGATCGCGCTCGGGATCGATTCCGAACCGAAGCCCGGAGCCCCGGAGCTCCGAGGTCACGCTCCAGCGATCCGGACGCTCCTCGCCCTCGTGCTCGGGGCTCGCGCCCTTCAGCGCCATGCAGCCCTTGTTGTCGCCGATCGCGCCGATCGCCTCGACGTCGGCGGCCGCCAGGCCGCGGCCGCCGGGCAGGGCGGCGAGCTCGGCGCGCTTGTCCTCGATCGGTCTCGCGCTCGGTCCAGCCTCCTGGATGAGGGTGGGGACGACGCACTCGACGGCGGGGTGGCTGAGGTTCCAGGCACAGGCGAGCTGCAGCGGCGTCAGCCCGGCTCGATCCGCGAACGTAGCCATGCGCTCGATCTTCGCCAGGCCGTCCTCGATCCAGCCGGCGGGTCGGAAGCGGCGGTGGTCGTGATCGCCCATGGGTGTGTGCGGATCGAGGTCGCCCCAGAAGAGCCCGCCGTAGTCGACGACCCTGGTGATCACCCGAACTCCGCTGCGGCCCGCCGCGTCGAGGACGAGCTCTCCCGGCCAGGGCTCGAGCGGGTTGAGGATGATCATCGCCCAGTCGATGAGCTCGCCGAAGCGCTCGAGGCAGCCGATCAGGTCGAGCGTGAAGCCGTTCGCCGGGCCCGGGGCGACGCCGATCTCGTCTGCGAGGCCGTCCTCTCGAAGGCCCGCCATCGCCTCCCAGACGATCTCGCTCTCATAGCCCGTGCGATCGGGGTTGTGCAACAGGAGGGCGTCGAACGCCGACGCGCCCAGGCGCGCGAGGCTGCGCTCGGCCGCCATCCGCAGGTAGTCGCGGTACTCGCCGGGGCCGCGAAGCCGCGGGTCCGTGAAGCGCGGGAACCCCCTGGGCCCGTCGCGATCGCCCTCGTAGAAATCGTGGCCGACGGCGCCGACCAGGCAGTAGTCGTCGCGGACCATGCCGTCGAGAGACTCCCCCAGCAGGGCATCGGCCGCACCCTCGCCGTAGACGTCCGCCGTGAGGACGGTCGCGATGTCGCCGTCCGGGCGTAGCAGGGCCCTGAGGCGGTCGGTCTCCAGCTCCTCGCCGAAGTGCATGAAGCGCCCGCCGCTCCAGGTGCCGATCGCCGTCTGGCCGACTTCCATCAACCGGAATCTAGATGAGCGCTCCTTGACGCCGGGGGCCGCGTCTGCGAGGGTCGGGGTGATGAGGCGAGCGGCGGGATCCGCGATCGCTGCACTCGCTGTCGGCGCGCTCATGGCGCCGGCGGCCGGAGCGGCGTCCAAGACGTACGCGGTCACCACCACGGGCGATCCCGCGCCGTCGGGCTGCTCGAAGTCGAGCTGCTCGCTTCGCGAGGCCACCATCGCGGCCAACGCGCATGGCGGCGCGGACACGATCCTGCTGAAGGGCGGCAAGTCCTACGCGCTCATGCAGCCCGGGACGAACGAGAACGCATCGCTGAACGGCGACCTCGATCTGACCGGCCCCGCGACGATCCGCGCGTCCGGCAAGAAGCAGGCGACGATCGACGCCCAGGCGACCAACACGGAGCCCGCGATCAGCGCGTTCGCGAACTTGAAGGTCGAGGGGCTGAGAGTCGAGCACGGCTTCTACGGGATCGTGGCCCAGGCCGCGAACCTGACAATCGTCGACTGCTCCGTGTCGGACAACTCGAAGAACGGCGCCGCGCAGTCGCTCGACGGCTCGCTGAAGGCCACCCACAGCAAGTTCAACGACAACGGGCTCGACGGGCTGGCCGAGCTGGGCGACGGCGGCGTGAGGCTGAGCCACGTAACGGCAACTGGCAACGACACCGGCGTGGAGGAAGGGGGCGCGGGCAGCATCATCGCCACCGGCAGCCATATGGACGACAACCAGAGCTATGGCTTCAAGGAAGCCGATGACGGCGCTGTCAGCCTCGACCACACCAGCGCCGGCCACAACGGTTCCTACGGCGTATCCGAATTCGACGGCGGCTCCGTCGTCGCCGTCCGGTCGAGCGCCTCGAGCAACGGCTCGTACGGCATCGAGGAGTTCGCCGGGGGGGACGTGAGGGCGTCGCGCGTGCACGCTGACGGCAACGGCGACTACGGGATCACCGAGTTCGATGCCGGCAGCCTGATCCTGAAGCGTGGAACCGCGGACGGCAACGGCAACGAAGGCCTCGAGGAGTTCGCCGACGGAAACCTCGTCGCCAAGCGAGCCCACGCGAACGGCAACCAGTACGGGCTCAGCGAGTTCGATGCCGGCAACCTGTCCGTCTCGCGGGCCGTCGTGAACCACTCGTCCAGCTACGCGATCCAGGAGTTCGGCCCCGGCTCAATCGATGGCGCGCGGGTGCGGATCCACAATGGGGGCGGCTACGGGATCACCGAGTTCAACGACGGCAGCCTCAGCCTCAAGCGGACGACCGTGGCCGCAAACGCCATCTTCGGCGTGGAGGAGACGGGTGGCGGCAACCTGAGCCTCTCGCGGGTGGCGGTGACCGGCAATGGCAACACCGGAGTCGCCGACTTCGACGGCGGTGGGGGCACCATCTCGAAGTCCACGATCTCGGGCAACAAGGGAGGAGGCGTGAGCAAGAGCGGGTTCGGAACGCTCTCCATGGTCGGCTCCACCGTCAGCGGCAACACGGTCGCCGGCAACGGCGCGGGTATCGCGCTCTTCAACGCGGCCATGAACGTCACCAACAGCACCATCGACCGCAACAAGGCCGACGGCATCGGCGGCGGCATCTCCCTCCTTGGGTCCGGTGTGGTGAAGCTGAACGCCGTGACGATCACCCGGAACGTGGCCGACAACGAGGGCTCGGGGGGCGAGTTCGGAGGCGGCATCTTCCAGGGCACCGGCACCTCGGTGCAGGCGCGGAACTCGTTGATCGCCCTGAACAACATCGCGCCCGGCGCCCCGCTCCTGAAGACGGGGTTCGACTGCTACGGCGAGGCGGGCCCACTCGACTCGCAGGGCCACAACCTGATCGGTGAGAGCATCGGCTGCAGCGGCTTCGACGGGCCCGGCGACCGGCTCGACAAGAACCCCAAGGCCGGAAAGCTCGCCGACAACGGCGGTCCGACGAAGACAGTCGCCCTGAAGAAGGGCAGCCCGGCGATCGGCAAGGCGGCCAAGAGCGCGCCGGCGACCGACCAGCGGGGCCGAAAGCGCGACAAACAGCCGGACATCGGAGCCTTCGAGTTCGGCGCCTGAGCGGGGGCTTCTAGACTCGGCGGCCCATGGACGCCGAACGACTCCAGCGCCTCGAGGCGGCAACCCGCTACGAGCCGGCCCAGGTCGAGCCGCGCATACTCGACGCCTGGCTCGAGGGCGGCTACTTCCACCCCGAGGCGGAGGGAGACCCGGCCGACAACTACTCGATCTCCATCCCGCCGCCCAACGTCACCGGCGCCCTCCACATGGGCCACGCGCTCAACGGGTCGATCCAGGACGCCCTGATCCGGCTCAACCGCATGCGCGGCAAGCGCACGCTCTGGGCGCTCGGCACGGACCACGCGGGCATCGCGACGCAGTCGGTCGTCGAGAAGCAGCTTCGAGCACTGGGGACCTCGCGGCTGGAAATGGGGCGCGAGGCGTTCATCGCCAGGGCGTGGTCGTGGCGTGAGGAGTACGGCTCGACGATCATCGAGCAGTTCAAGCGGCTGGGCGCCTCGTGCGACTACTCGCGGGAGCGCTTCACCCTCGACGAGGGGTACGTCCGCGCGGTCCTGAAGGTCTTCGTCGCGCTGTACGAGAAGGGCTACATCTACCGCGACAACTACATCGTCAACTGGGACCCCGGCTCGCGCTCGGCGATCTCGGACCTCGAGGTCGAGAACCGCGAGGTCACCGACACCCTCTTCCACATCGACTACCCGCTCGAGGGCTCCGACGAGGTCGTGACCGTCGCCACGGTGCGTCCCGAGACGATGCTCGCCGACACCGCCGTCGCGGTGAACCCCGGCGACGAGCGCTACTCGGCGCTGGTGGGCAGGCACGCGATCCTGCCGCTCGTAGGGCGCCGCCTGCCGATCATCGCCGACGAGTACGTGGATCCCGAGTTCGGCACCGGCGCCCTGAAGATCACTCCGGGCCACGACCCGAACGACTTCGAGATCGGCCGCAAGCACGGGCTCGAGGAGATCGTTGCGATCGGCGAGGACGGCACCATGACCGAGGCGGCGGGCGAGTACGCCTGGATGCCCATGTCGGCGGCCCAGGACGCCGTGGTGGCGGCGCTGCGGGAGGAGGGGAGGCTGCGAGCTGAGGAGCCCTACACGCACTCCGTGCCGTTCTCGCACCGCTCCGGTGAGCGGGTCGAGCCGTTGATCTCGCTGCAGTGGTTCTGCCGGATGGACGAGCTTGCAAAGCCGGCCATCGAGGTCGTAAAGAGGGGAGAGGTGAGCTTTCACCCCGAGCGCTGGGGCCGGGTGTACCTCGACTGGATGAGCGAGCTGCGGCCCTGGTGCGTCTCGCGCCAGCTGTGGTGGGGCCATCGGCTTCCGGTCTGGTACTGCGACGCCTGCGACGAGACCTACGTCGCCGAGCAGGCGCCCGAGCGGTGCGAGAAGTGCGAGAGCGAGCTGCGCCAGGAGGACGACGTCCTCGACACCTGGTTCAGCTCGGCGCTGTGGCCGTTCGCCGTGCTGGGCTGGCCCGACGACACCCCCGAGGTGCGCGCCTTCTATCCCACCGACGTGCTCGTCACCGCGCGCGACATCATCTTCCTCTGGGTCGCCCGCATGGTGATGATGGGCCTGGAGTTCAAGGGCGAGATCCCGTTCTCCGACGTCTACATCACCTCGGTCATCCAGGCGCCCGACGGCCGGCGGATGTCAAAGTCGCTGGGCACGGGAATCGACCCTCTTGGAGAGATCGCCGAGCACGGCGCGGACGCGGTTCGCTTCGGGCTGTACGCGATGTCCTCCACCCAGGACGTCCGCTACTCGGCGGCGAAGGTGGCGCAGGGCCGCGACCTCGCGAACAAGATGTGGAACGCGTCGCGCCTGGTGCTGCTGAACGCCGGCGATGCAACGCCTGTCGCCGCTCCCGTGAGGGTCGAGGACCGCTGGATCCTCTCGCGCCTGGAGCGCACGGTCGCGTCGGTGACGGACAAGCTCGACGCCTACGACTTCGCGCACGCCGCGCTCGAGCTCTACGAGTTCTTCTGGTCCGAGTTCTGCGACTGGTACCTGGAGATCGTCAAGCCGCGCCTCTACGACGGCGAGGCCGAGGCGGCCGGCAACCTGCTGCACGTGATCGAGCGGGTGCTTGCGCTGGCGCATCCGCTGCTGCCGTTCGTCACCGAGGCGATCTGGGCCGAGCTGCCCGACCGCGAGACGGCGCTCGTCGTCTCGCCGTACCCCGAGCCCGAGGCGTCGCGCTTCGACGACGAGGCCGAGGCCGCCATGGCGGAGTCGATCGCGCTCACCCGCTCGCTGCGGCGCTGGCGCGACGTCGCCGGAGTCCCGGCCGGCGCCGTCCTGAAGGCACGCGTGGGCGAGGGGGAGCCTCCGCACGAGCTTGTTCCCAGGCTCGCCCGCGTGGAGATGGACGGCGCCGACGGCGAGACGCTGGCCACCGTGGGCCGCATCGAGATCCTCTCCTCCGGGGAGATCGACGCCGAGCGCGCCCGCGACGGCATCGACGCCCGGCGGGCGGAGATCGAGTCGGAGCTGCGCCGCGCCGAGGGCAAGCTGTCCAACCAGGGCTTCGTCGCGAAGGCTCCGCCGGAGCTGGTCGAGGCCGAGCGCGAGAAGATCGAACGCCACCGCGCCGAGCTCGAGGAGCTCGGCTGACCTGGGGTATTCAAGAGGCCGAGGCATACCTCGGCTCGCTCGAGCCATTCGGGTGGAACTTCGGGCTCGAGCGGATCCGGCGCCTCGTCGAGGCGCTGGGCAACCCGCAGCACCGCTTCGCGGCCATCCACGTCGTCGGAACGAACGGCAAGTCGTCGGTTACCGAGATGACGGCGCGGCTCCTCGAGGCGCACGGCATGCTCACCGGCGCCTATCTGTCGCCGCACGTCGACCGCTGGACCGAGCGCGTGCGGGTGCGGGGGCAGGAGCTCTCGCCCGAGGTGTTCGCGGCCGCCGTCCAGCGGACCGCCGCCGCTGCCGAGTCCGTCGAGCGGACGCTCGAGGAGGGCGACTCGGTCACCGAGTTCGAGATCGTGACCGCGGCGGCCTTCGTGGCGCTCGCCTCCGCCCGCGTGGAGGTCGGGGTGATCGAGGCCGGACTCGGGGGCCGTCTCGACGCCACCAACGTCCTGCTGTCGCGGGTGAGCGTGCTGACCTCCGTCGGGCTCGAGCACACCCAGTGGCTGGGGGATACGGAGGCCGAGATCGCCGCCGAGAAGCTCGCCGTGCTGCGCGACCACTCGACCCTGGTGGTGGGCCGGCTGAACGAGGAGGTCGACGCCATCGCCGCGCGAGCCGCCGCCACCCATCACGCGCGACTGGTCCGGGCCGAGGAGGCTCCCCGCGAGCTCGGCCTCGCCGCTCCCTACCTGCGCCGCAACTTCGGCGTGGCGATGGCGGCCGCCGCCGAGATCGCCGGCCCGCTCGACGATGCCCTCATCGCCCAGGTTGCCACGGGGCTCGACCTCCACGGGCGGATGGAGGGCATCGCCGCGGACGTTCCCGTGGTGCTGGACGCCGCGCACAATCCCGACGGGGCCCGGGCCCTGGCTGAAGCCCTCGCGGAGCGCGGCCAGGGCGGGGCGGTGGCGTGCATCGCCGTGCTCGCCGAGAAGGACGCGAAGGGCATCATCGAAGCCCTCGCGCCCGCGCTGCAGGCCGCCGTCTTCACCGAGGTGCCGGCCGAGCTCCTTCAGAGCCGCGGGCGCAGCGGCGCGACGTCGGCACCCGCCGCCGAGCTCGCCGACCTCGCCCGAGGGGTGCCCCTCGCGGAGGCCGTAGCCAACCCCGCCGATGCCATGCGGCGTGCGGTCGCAATTGCGCGCGAGCGTTCGGCGCCGCTCGTCGTCACCGGCTCTCACTACCTTCTCGGATACGCTGACCGCGCCCTAGGGACGCCTGCGGAATGAATCGCGAAGCACGCTCAGAGCTCCTTCACATGATGGGCCTCGTGGCCGCAGTGGTCGCGATCGTCATCCTCGTCTTCTTCGGCCTCGGCTACCTCTTCGGCCGCCTGTTCCTCTGATAACTCCGGCGGCTTCTCCGGCTGCCGCCCTGAATCACCCGATCGCCAGCGCGACCGCTGCAGCCGGGAAAATGCCCACGGCGCAGATCCGTGGGCAACACCTTCGTCGGGCGCCCGCCCACTGCGCTCTGCAAGCAGGCATCCCGCAATTTGCTGGCGAAGTACACTGCGCGACCCTATGGCCCTAGGCATCTTTGGCATCACGAACAGCGGCCTTAACCTGTTCGTCAATCTCGTCATCCTCTTCCTGGTCGTCGTCTGGCTGGCGCTCGTCGCCTGGACCTACCTCGACGCCAGGCGGCGCATCGACGACAGCGTGCTCGTGGCATGTGCCACAGGCGCCTCGCTCTTCCCCTTCGTCGGCTCGATCGTCTACACGATCCTGCGCCCGCCCGAGTACCTGGAGGACACCCGCGAGCGCGAGCTCGAGATCCGGGCCTCTGAGCTGCGCGTGCGCCAGCTCGAGGAGGCGACCTGCCCCAACTGCGAGCACCCCATCGAGCGAACCTTCCTGCGCTGCCCGAACTGCCGCGTGCGAGTGAAGGACCCATGCGAGTCGTGCGGGAAGCCCGTCGACCCCCGCTGGGCCCTCTGCCCCTACTGCGAAGCGCCCACGCGAAGCGCCCAGCGCGAGGCCCCTCGCGGCGAGGAGCGCCGCCCGTCGCGCGCCGCGAGGGGCGCGGCCCGCTCGTCCTCGGGCTCCTCGTCGCCTTCGGCGTCGCAGCCCCCGCCGGAGCGCAGCTCCCGCAAGCCCGCCTCGGCCCCCGCGGAGCGCAAGCCCCGCACGCCCGCTTCGTCGGGTGAGGATGGGCCCACCGGCTCTTCCCGTCCTGCCCGCCGCTCGTCCAGCTCGACGCGGTCGGCCAAGTCATCGTCGTCGTCCAGCAGCCGTCAGGCCCGCCCGAGCCGCTCCGAGGCTCCGCGCGACGAGTCCTGACGCGCCGGCGCGACGTTCCATACCCTCGGAGGAGGCCACATGCCACGCACCCTGATCCTCGTAAAGCCCGATGCCTTCGAGCGCTCGCTGACCGGCGAGGTGCTCGCCCGCTTCGAGCGCAAGGGCCTTCGCATCGCGGCGCTGCGGATGCTCACGGCCGACGAGGACATCGCCAACCGCCACTACGCGGAGCACTCCGAGAAGCCGTTCTTCGGCGAGCTCGTCTCCTTCATCACGGGCGGCCCGCTGGTCGCGGCAGTCCTGGAGGGCCCCGAGGCGGTCACCGCCGCCCGCCAGCTGATCGGCGCCACCAATCCCGTGGAGTCGGCGCCCGGCTCGATCCGAGGCGACTTCGGCCTCGAGGTCACCTTCAACCTCGTCCACGGCTCGGACTCCGACGAGTCCGCCGAGCGCGAGATCGCCATCTGGTTCCCGGACCTCTAGGGCTCGCGAGCGTCCGCCGGCCGGGCTTCACCGCCAACAAACCAAAGCTGATGAGGGCGGCCGCAGCGCCCTCCGTCCTTGATGGACGAGAAACGCGGCCATGGGTAGCGTTTCGCGTCCATGGAGGACGAACGTGAAGACTGACGCTCGGCTCGTGCTTGCCTCCGCATCGCCTCGGCGGCGGGAGCTTCTCGCGGCGCTCGGGGTCGAGTTCGAGGTCGTCGCCACCGGGGTGGAGGAGATCACCCACGGCGATCCCGAGGAGGTGGTCCTCGCCAACGCCCGAGCCAAGGCCGTCGCAGGTCTCGCCGCGACGGGGGAGGGGCGCGCCGTCCTGGGCGCCGATACCGACGTCGTCATCGATGGAGAAGTCCTCGGCAAGCCGCAGACGCCGGAAGCCGCACGGGCGGCGCTCGAGACCCTCTCAGGGCGCGAGCACACTGTCCTCAGCGCGCTCTTTCTCCTCGGCCCCGAGGCCGACCGGCGGCGCAGCGCGATCGAGAGCACCACGGTCCGCTTCCGCGAGCTCTCCCGACGCGACATCGAGCTGTATGTCGCGTCCGGAGAGTGGCACGACCGGGCCGGCGGATACGCGATTCAGGGCCTCGGCTCCATGTTGGTGGAGGAAGTTCGAGGAGACGTTTCCAACGTCATCGGAATGCCCGTGGAAGCGTTTGTCCAGCTAGCGGCGGAGTTTCTTCCCAAACCCTAGACCTCACAAATAGGGTTAGGGTTTTTTTCATCCCTCAACCTCCCCTTTGGGGTCGTCCGACCCTCTGCTACATTCGAACGAGGCAGGCCTGCCGCCGCCGCTTTGGCCTGCGCCCAAAGACCCCCTCGCGGCGGCCGTAAGAGCGCTTCGAAACCCGCACCGGACCCCGTAGGAACCGCCTCGCCGACACCAATGGGATTGCTTTCGAGATACACAGGATTCGGTGGCCGAGACATGGCCGTCGACCTCGGCACCGCCAACACGCTCGTGTACGTGCGGGGCCGCGGAATCGTGCTGTCGGAGCCCTCCGTGGTCGCCGTCGACACCGCCACCGGCGCGGTCCATGCGGTCGGCGGCGAGGCCAAGCGGATGCTCGGGCGCACGCCCGGCTCGATCCGCGCCATCCGGCCTCTGAAGGACGGCGTCATCGCCGACTTCGACGTGACCGAGGAGATGCTGCGCCACTTCATCCAGCGGGTCCACCGCAGCCGCTTCGCGCACCCCAGGGTGGTCGTCTGCGTGCCCTCCGGGGTCACCGGCGTGGAGAAGCGCGCGGTGGAGGAGGCATGCCTGTCCGCCGGCGCCCGCCAGGCCTATCTGATCGAGGAGCCCATGGCGGCGGCGATCGGCGCGGGGCTGCCCGTGGCCGAGCCCACCGGCAGCATGATCCTCGACATCGGCGGCGGCACCAGCGAGGTCGCCGTGATCTCGCTGGGCGGCATCGTCGTCTCGGAGTCCATCCGCGTCGGCGGCGACGAGATGGACGACGCGATCGTCAACCACATCAAGCGCGAGCACAAGCTGCTGATCGGTCAGGGCACGGCCGAGGAGGTCAAGCTCGACATCGGCTCCGCCGCGCCGCTCGTCGAGGAGATCCACACCGACATCCGCGGCCGCGACATGGTGAGCGGCCTGCCGCGCACCCTCACGATCTCCTCCGAGGAGATTCGCCAGGCCCTGTCGGAGCCGGTCAACCAGATCATCGCCGCGGTCAAGGAGACGCTCGATCGCACGCCCCCGGAGCTCTCCGGGGACATCATGGACCGGGGCATCGTCCTGGCCGGCGGCGGCTCGCTGCTGGCCGGGATGGCCGAGCGGATGCACACGGAGTGTCAGATGCCCTGCGTCGTCACCGACGAGCCGCTCACCTGCGTGGCGGTCGGATCGGGGCGCTCGCTCGAGGAGTTCGAGGTCATCCACAGGACCAACCGCACGGCTGGGCGCAGGCGCTTCGCCGCGGTGGCCTGAGGGGTCTCGGCTCGTGTATCGGAAGCAGGTTCGAAGGCGCCGAGCGGTGCTGGCCCTCCTCGTGATCGTCTCGCTGGTTCTCCTCTCGAGCACCTTCAGCGGGTCGAGCGGCGCGGTCGGCGGCATCGAGGACGGCGTCGCGTCGGCACTGAGCCCCCTCCAGGACGCGGCCAGCCGGGCCCTCAAGCCCGCCCGCGACCTCGTCAACTGGTTCGACGAGACCTTCCAGGCCCGCGGCGAGAACTCCGACCTGCGCGCGGAGGTGGCCGACCTGCGCGCCAAGCTGGTCAAGCGACAGAAGGCCGTTGCCGAGAATGCGGACCTCAAGAAGATGCTCGACTTCTCCGAGAGCGGCGTGGCCGCGTCCTACAAGGCCGTCACGGCGCGGGTCGTCGGGCGCTCGCCCACGGTCTGGTACTCGACGGTGAACCTCGACGTCGGCAGCGGCGACGGCGTCCACGTGAACGACCCGGTCGTGATCGGCAAGGACCTGGTGGGCCGGATCACCGCCACCACTTCGAACTACAGCGTCGTGACCCTGATCACCGACCACCGCAGCGCCGTCTCGGCGACCGCGCTGCCGCACGGCCCGGAGGGCGTCGTCGAGCCCGAGGCCGGCGACCCGAACGCCCTGCTCATGGACTTCATCTCGAACGACCAGAAGGTCCACGTCGGCGACATCCTCGTGACCGCGGGCTGGTCGAACGGGCGCATCAGCTCGGCCTATCCCTACGGAATCCAGATCGGCAAGGTCACCCAGGCGACGCCCGATTCCCAGAGCGCCTTCCAGCGCGTTAGCATCCGCGCGTTCGCCGACCTGCGCGGGATGGACCTGGTCCAGGTCCTCACCGGCGGCCCGAAGCGGGCGGGGGTCAAGCGGTGATCGTCACCCGCCGCATCGCCCTGCGCCTGGCGCTGATCATCGTCGTCGCGGTGGTGCTCCAGCTCTCCTTCTTCTCGTATCTGAGCTTCTTCGGGGCGACCCCCGACGCGCTCACAGTCGTCGTCGCCTCGATCGGCTTGCTGGGCGGAGCCGTCGTGGGATCGGTCTCGGGGTTCACCGCCGGGTTCCTGATCGACGCGGCGCTCCTGCAGACGCTGGGTGTGTCGTCGATCGCGATGATCGTCGCCGGCTACCTCACCGGGCGCTACCGGGAGGCCTCCGAGGTCTCGGGCCGGTTCACCGCGCCGATCGTCATCGGCGCGGTGACGATGCTGGCCACGGCGATCTTCGCCGCCCTTCAGATCATGCTCGGCGTCTCGACCCAGGTCAGCCTGCTCGTGGCGCGCGAGATCTTCGTCAAGGGCCTGCTCGGCGGGCTGATGGCGATCGGGATCTTCCCGCTCATGCGCTGGCTGCTGCGCGCCGCGCTCATCGACGAGCCCCGTCCGGGCCGCCTTCGCGCCCGCGCGCCGGTGACGGCGACCGCGACGACGTCACGCCGCCGCCTGCGTCCTCGCCCGAAGGCGCGCAGGCGCGTGACCCGACCGCTCACGGGAGCGCGCTCCTAGTCGTGTTCCGCTCCGACGACCGCTGGAGGGGGCCCATCCCCGCGCAGCTCTCGGTGCGCGTCGCCGTGCTCGGCGGCATCGCGCTGGTCATGTTCTCGGTGATCTTCTTCCGCCTCTGGTACCTGCAGGTGCTCTCGGCCGGCCAGTACCAGGCCGAGGCCCTCAACAACCAGGTGCGCGACATCACCCTCGAGGCGCCCCGCGGCCGGATCCTCGACCGCGCGGGCGGCAAGCTCGTCGACAACCGCACGGCCCTGGCCCTCCAGGTGCGCGCCCTCGACCTGCCGACCGGCAAGCGGCGCCGCGAGCGCGAGCTCCATCGCCTCGCCGGGGTGACCGGCATGAGCTACGGCCGGATCGACAAGGAGATCCGCAAGCAGACCAAGAGCCTGCCGTCGACCCCGGTGACGCTTCAGCGCGACGTCTCGACCGACCTCGTCTACTACCTCCGCGAAAACCAGGACGAGTTTCCCGGCGTGACGATCGACCGGGTCTTCGTCCGCTCGTACCCGCACGGCTCCGAGGCGGCGCAGATCGTCGGCTACGTCGGGCAGGTGACCGCCGACGACCTCAAGCTCCCTCGCTATCAGGGCGTGGTGGCCGGCGACACCGTCGGCCGCGGCGGCGTGGAGGACACCTACGACAGCTCGCTGCGAGGGATCAACGGCGACACGCGGGTGCAGGTGGACGCCGCCGGCGAGCCGACCGGGCACACCATCAGCCGCCGCCAGCCGCAGGCCGGCGACGACCTGCGGCTGACGATCGATCAGAAGGTTCAGGCCGCCGGCGAAAGCGCCCTGAGCAGCTACGGAAAGCCCGGCGCCTTCGTCGCCATGAACGTCAACAACGGCCAGATCCTCGGCCTCGGCTCGTCGCCCACCTACGACCCGGCCGCGCTCGCGAAGCCGCGGATCTCCCAGCCGACGGCCCAGGCGATCTTCGGCGACCCCAACGACACCACCTCCACCGGCGCGCCGTTCTTCAACCGCGCGATCGCCGCCGGCTACCCCGTCGGCTCGACGATGAAGCCGATCACCACGGTCGGCGCCCTCGAGAGCGGGACCATCACGCCGAACACCGTGATCAACGACACGGGCGCCTTCGACCTCGGTGACGGCAACACCCTGCATAACGCCGGCGGTGCCGCATTCGGGCCGATCGGCCTCTCCGACGCCCTGACGGTCTCCGACGACTACTTCTTCTACGACGTCGGCTACAAGCTCGACCAGCACACCGGCAACGACACCCGCAGCGGGCCGCTCGAGACCTGGGCGCAGCGGCTCGGCCTGGGCTCCTCGACCGGCATCGACCTGCCCGGCGAGGCTTCGGGGCTGGTCCCGACGCCCCAGTGGCGAAACGACGCCTACAAGCAGAACACGGCCCCCAACTCTCCGGGCGGCAGCGACGTCGTGCCGTCGAAGGAGGGCTTCATCGACCGCCCCTGGACCGTCGGCGACAGCGTCAACCTCGCCGTCGGCCAGGGCGACCTGCAGGCCGACCCCCTGCAGATGGCGCTGGCCTACGGGACGCTCGGCAATGGCGGCACCGTGGTGACCCCTCATGTGGGCCTCGACGTCCAGAGCCCCACCGGCAAGGTCGTGCAGAGGATCGACCCGGCGCCGACGGGCCACGTGGACATCAAACCGGGCTACCGCACCCTGATCCTGAACGCCCTGCACAACGCCGCGCAGCGCTCCGACGGCACCTCGTACAAGGATTTCGCGGGCTATCCGGTCCAGGTCGCGGGCAAGACCGGAACGGCGCAGCACACCGGCCAGGCCGACCAGTCGTGGTACGTCGTGCTCGCTCCCTACCCGGACCCCCAGGTCGTGGTCGCCTTCACCATCGAGCAGGGTGGCTTCGGCGCCGACACGGCCGCGCCGGCGGCTCGTGAGGTGCTGAACGCCTACTTCTCGCAGCAGAGCCCGCAGCTCGCCAAGCAGATCGCCAAGGCGCCGCCTCCAGGCAGCGCCACCGGCTCCAGCTCGGGGATCGACTACTGATGGAGTCCACGGTCATCAGGCCCAGCACCGCCCGCGAGCGCTCCCGCTCGCGGGCGCGGGCGACCGAGCACCACAGCGTCCTGCGCCTCGACCCGGTGCTCATCTTCGGCTCCCTCGCGCTGATCGGCTGCAGCCTCTACACGCTGGGGGCGACGACCACCGGCGACTTCGTCAGCCGCCAGGCGATCTACTCGGTCGTGGGCCTGACCCTGATGCTCGCCATCGCGAGGGTCGACTACTCCCGCTTCCGCGAGCTGCGGGTGGGCCTGTACACGGCGATGGTCGCCTCGATCGTCCTCGTCTTCGCCTTCGGGCAGGCGACCCGAGGCTCGAAGCGCTCGATCCCGCTGCCGTTCTTCACCTTCCAGACGTCGGAGCTCGGCAAGGTGCTGCTGATCCTGGCGCTGGCCGGGTTCGCGATCGAGACCGGGCGCCGGGTCTCCCAGCGCCGTCGCACGCTGCGGATCATCGCCCTGGGCTTCATCCCCGCGCTGCTCGTGTTCGCCCAGCCCGACCTGGGCACCGCGTCCGTCTACGTGGCCATCACCCTGACCATCCTCTTCATCGCCGGAGCCCCCTGGACGCACTTCGCCGCCATGGGAGGCGCGGCGGTGGCCGCCGGAGTCTTTATCCTGGTACTTGCGCCCGCCGTCGGGCACCCGATCCTTCCGGGCTATCAGCAGGAACGCCTTACATCCTTCCTGAGCCCGTCGAGCGATCCGGCGAACTCCAGCTACCAGACACATCAATCCCTGGTGGCGATCGGTTCGGGGGGGAAGACCGGGCGCGGAAACGATGCGACACAAACCGAGAACGGGTTCCTTCCGGAACGCCAGACGGACTTCATCTTCGCCGCTGTCGGCGAGAGGTTCGGCTTCCTTGGTGCCGCATTCGTACTGTCTATCTACGCCCTGCTCATATGGAGGGCGCTGCGCATCATGACGCTTGCGAAGAACTTCTACGGAAACCTGATAGCCGGCGGCGTCGCCGCCATGCTCATGTTCCACGTCTTCGTCAACGTCGGCATCACTGTCGGGATCTTGCCGGTAACCGGCATCCCGCTGCCGCTGATGAGCTTCGGAGGATCCTCGGTCGTCGTCACGCTGATGGCGATCGGCCTCCTGCAAAGCGTCTACGTGCAAGCGCGCCTCACTCCGAGAAGCAGGGCTCTCGCGCGGTTGTGAGCGGCGGCTGAGACATTCGGCCCCCGCCCCGCGCGAGCTAACCCTCGCGAGGTGAGGAAATGAAAAAGCGAATACTTGTATCGGTCGACTCGGGCGAGACCCGCGTCGCGGTGCTCGAGCGGCGCGGACGCGCCGAGCCCAAGGTGGCCGAGCTCTACGTCGAACGGCGCGGATCGCGCTCGATCGTCGGCAACATCTACAAGGGCGTCGTCGACAACGTCCTGCCCGGCATGGAGGCGGCATTCGTCGACATCGGCCTGGAGCGAAACGGCTTCCTGCACGTCGACGAGATCGTCACCGAGGACGGAAAGCGCGCGCCACGCCGCGGGCGCGGCACCGGGCGCCGGATCGACGAGCTCATCAAGCCCAAGCAGGAGGTCCTGGTGCAGGTCGTCAAGGACCCGCTCAAGACCAAGGGAGCGCGACTTTCGATGCAGCTGTCGATCGCCGGGCGCTACCTCGTCTACATGCCTCTCGGAGAGGGCGTGGGCGCAAGCCGGCGCCTTCCCGACAACGAGCGCGACCGCCAGCGCAAGCTGCTCCACAAGCTTCAGGAGAACGGCAAGGGCGGCGTGATCGTGCGGACCGCGGCGGAGGGAGCAGTGAAGAAGGACTTCGAGCGCGACCTGGCCTATCTGCACCGCCTGCACGAGGTGCTGGAGCGCCGCGCGGAGGACGTCAAGGCACCGGCCCTCGCCTTCCAGGAGGCGGACCTCTCGATCCGCGTACTGCGCGACGTCCTGGGCAAAGAGCTCGAGGACGCGATCATCGACGACCCCAAGCAGCACCACCGCGTCACCAGCTTCTTCCAGCGCACCGCCCCGGAGCTGGTCGAGCGCGTGGAGCTCTACGAGCAGCGCGAGCCGCTGCTGGAGCGCTACAAGGTCGACGCGGCGTTCGAGTCCACGCTGGATCGCCGGGTCGATCTGCCGTCGGGCGGCTACCTGGTGATCGACTACGCCGAGGCGCTGACGGTCATCGACGTCAACACGGGCTCCTTCACGGGCCGCGGCAAGGGCGGCCGCCTGGAGGACACGATCACGAAGGTGAACGTCGAGGCGGCCGAGGAGGCCGTGCGCCAGCTGCGCCTGCGCGACATCGGGGGAATCATCGTCATCGACTTCATCGACATGGCGAAGGCCCGCAACCGCGACCAGGTGCTGAAGACCATGCGCAAGGCGCTCGACGAGGACAAGACGAAGTCATACGTCGTCGAGGTCTCGCCGCTCGGGCTCGTCGAGATGACGCGCCAGAACGTCACCGAGGGCGTCCGCGAGATCCTGACCAAGCGCTGTCCCACCTGCGACGGGGAGGGCGTGGTCCGCTCCGAGGAGACGATGGCAATCGAGGTGCTGCGCAAGCTGCGCGACCTGGTCGAGGACGATCCGAAGTCCGAGGCCTTCCTGATCAGGGTGAACCCGAAGGTGGCGGCCAAGCTCGTGGAGGAGCAGAGCGGCCTGGACGAGCTCGAGGAGAAGACGGGCAAGCACTTCCATTTCGAGGGTGGCGAGGCGCTGCCAATCGACGCCTACGACGTCGCCGGCAAGGGCACGCGCGCCGAGATCGAGGAGCGAGCGCTTCCGTTCAAGGCCGGCGAGGAGGTCATGCTGACCCTTGAGGAGCCCCACATGTACGACCCCGACGCCGCCATCGCGCGGGTCGACTCCTACATCGTGAGCGTCTCGGGCGCGGCCCGCTACGTGGGCGAGCGCCATCTGGTGCGCATCGAGAGCGTCGCCCGCTCCGCGGCGAGCGCTTCGCTCATCGACGCGGAGCCCGCGGAGAGCAGAGGAGAGCACGGAGAGCAGCTAGAATCGCCCGCCGCTGGCGGTAGGCGCCGCGGACGGCGCGGCGGCCGCCGTCGTAGTGGCGCTGCGAGCGAGCAGCAAGCAGCGAGCAGCACGGAAGAGTGATGGCAGACCCATACGCGATAGTCGAATCGGGCGGCAAGCAGTACCGCGCCGAGAAGGGGGCAACGCTCCTGGTGGACCGGCTCCCCGACGACGAGGGGGCCAAGGTCGCGCTGCGTCCGGTGATGTTCGCCGGCGACGGTGACGTCGTCCTCGACTCCTCCGGCCTCGAGAAGGTCAAGGTGGAGGCGACCGTCTCCGAGCATCTGCGCGGCGAGAAGATCCGGGTCTTCAAGTACCGCGCGAAGAAGGGCTACCGCAAGCGCCAGGGGCATCGCTCCGCGCTCACGAAGCTCGAGATCGTGGACGTCAAGCATCTCAGCCGCAAGCCCGCCTCCGCGAAGACTGCGGCCAAGCCGAAGGCGGACGACGCCGAGAAGGCCAAGGACAAGCCGGCGGCGAAGGCCCCGGCGGCGAAGAAGCCCGCGGCGGCCAAGAAGCCCGCTGCCAAGGCGGCGCCCGCGAAGAAGCCTGCTGCCAAGGCGGCTCCCGCGAAGAAGCCGGCTGCTCGGAAGCCCGCGGCGAAGAAGCCCGCGGCGAAGAAGGGAGACGACGATGGCTCATAAGAAGGGGCTCGGCTCCAGCCGTAACGGCCGCGACTCGAATCCGAAGATGCTCGGCGTCAAGGTCTTCGCCGGGCAGGCGGTCTCCGGCGGCGAGATCATCGTGCGCCAGCGAGGGACCCGCTTCCGCTCCGGCGACGGCACCGGCATCGGCCGCGATCACACGATCTTCGCGACGCGCGCCGGCAAGGTCGAGTTCGCGTCGGGCCACAAGGGCCGCGTGATCTCGGTCTCCGAGTCCGATTAGCGCCCGATAGGGTCTCCCTGGTGGAGGCCTCCGAGCCCGAGCGCCCGGACGAGCGGGAACTGATCGAAGCCCTGCGGAGGGGCGACGGCGACGCGTTCGCCAAGCTCGTCGACGAGCTCTCGCCCTCGCTCCTGCGGCTGGCGACGGCGCACGTGCCGAGCCGCGCCGTGGCCGAGGAGGTCGTCCAGGACACCTGGCTCGGCGTGATCAAAGGCATCGACCGCTTCGAGGGCCGGTCGTCGCTTCGCACCTGGATCTACCGGATCCTGCTCAACACCGCGCGATCGCGCGGGGTGCGCGAGAAGCGGACCCTTCCCTTCTCGTCGTTTCGCAGGCGCGCCGAGGAGGGCGGCGACGAGCCCGCGGTTGACCCCGACCGCTTTCAGGGCAGGCGCGACCAGCAACCGGGCGGCTGGGCGCGCCCGCCCGTCGAATGGGCCTCGCCCGAGGAGCGGCTGGCCGAGGACGAAACCCGGCGGATCCTGCTCGAGGCGATCGCCACCCTGCCTCCGCGCCAGCGCGAGGTGATCGTGATGCGCGACATCCAGGGGCTCTCCTCGGAGGAGGTGCGTAACGCACTCGACGTCTCGGAGACCAATCAGCGAGTCCTACTTCACCGGGCGCGCTCCAAGGTGAGGGGGGCGCTGGAGCGCTACTTCGAGTCAGAGGAAGCCGCATGAGCGAGCAGGCGCAGGCACAGATCACATGCAGGGACTTGGTCGAGATGGTCACCGACTACCTCGAGGGGCAGATCGCTGCCGTGCAACGCCATGCGATCGAGGCCCATCTCGGCGACTGCCCGGGTTGCGACGAGTACGTCGAGCAGATGCGGCTCACCATCGGCGCGCTGCGCGGACTGGCGAGCGACGAGCGGCTCGAGCAGGGGACCCGCGACGAGATCATCCGGGCGTTCGCCCGCGCCCACTCCCCCTAAGAGGGGGTCAGACCCCTTTAGTTTCACTTCCGCCACAAAGGGGTCAGACCCCTTTAGGTTCACTCTCGTCACAAGGGGACCAGGCCGCCCCAGCCGGCCCGCCTCTACCTTGCCCGCGTGCTCTCCGACCGCGCAAAGGTGCATGTCGAGGCCGGCCGCGGCGGCGACGGCGTGGTGTCGTTTCGCCGCGAGGCCCACGTGCCGCGCGGCGGGCCGGACGGAGGCGACGGTGGCCGGGGCGGCGACGTCGTCCTCGTGTGCGACGACTCCCGGCGCGATCTCGAGACACTGCGGCGCTCTCCCCACCTCCGCGCGGGGCGCGGCGGCCACGGCCAGGGAAACCAGCGCCACGGAGCCCGCGGGAGCGATGCCGAGGTCCCGGTGCCCCCCGGGACCGTGGTGGAGGGGCTCGGGGGGGAGTCCTTCGACCTGACGGTGCCGGGCCAGCGAGCCGTGGTCGCGCAGGGGGGGATCGGCGGGCACGGCAACAAGCGGTTCACGAGCTCCACCCGCCAGTCGCCACGGTTCGCGGAGCGCGGGCTCGAGGGGCAGTCGGGCTGGATCGAGCTGCGCCTGAAGCTCCTCGCCGACGCCGGCCTGGTGGGGCTGCCGAACGCCGGGAAGTCGTCGCTTCTGCGCCGCCTCACCCGCGCAACGCCCAAGGTCGGCGACTACCCGTTCACCACCCTCGAGCCGGTGCTCGGAACCCTGGAGACCGACGAGCGTCAGCTGGTGATTGCCGACATCCCGGGGCTCATCGAGGGAGCCGCCGAGGGCGCCGGGCTGGGACACGAGTTCCTCGCCCACGTCGAGCGGTGCCGAGCGCTCGTGCACCTGGTCGCCGCCGGCCCGGGAGCCTCGCCCGAGGAGGACTACGCGACCGTTCGCGCCGAGCTCGAGGGCTACGGAGAGGGGCTCGCGAGCCTGCCCGAGCTGGTCGCCGTCTCGAAGAGCGACCTGGTCACCCCGGAGGAGGCCGGTGAGCTCGTCGAGCGCATGCGCGAGCTGGTGGGCGATCGCTCGATCGGCGTGATCTCGCTCTCCTCGGCGACCGGCGACGGTGTCGAGCGCCTTGCCGGCGCGCTCGCCTCGGCCATCGGCGAGGCTCCGGCGGCGCCCTCCGGGACGCCCGCGTTCGAGGCCGACCACCTCACCTACAGGCCCACCGACCAGGGCTTCACGGTCGTGCGCGACGACGACGGCGCCTTCACCGTCGCCGGGCGCGGCGTGGAGTTGCTGTTCGCCCGCCACGACGTCTCCAACGCCGAGGCGCTCGCCTATCTCGAGCAGCGGCTGCGGGAGATCGGCGTCATCGCCGCCCTCGAGCGCGCCGGCTTCGAGCCGGGCGACGAGGTTCGCGTGGGCAGCGAGGCGTTCGAGCTCCACCCCTGAGCCGCTTTACTGCCCGCCGTGACCGTCGTGGTGAAGCTCGGCTCCTCCATCGTCGCCGGCGAGGACGGCGAACTGCGCTCCGACGTCCTCGACCGGGTCTGCGCCCAGGTCGCGGAGCTCCACGCGGGCGGTGAGGACGTGGTGATGGTGACCTCGGGCGCCATCGCCAGGGGGACGCGCCTGATGCGGTTGGCCGACCGCCCGCGCGAGATCGACGAGATGCAGGCCGCCTCGGCGGTGGGGCAGGGGTCGCTCTACCGCGCCTACGAGGAGCGGCTGAGTGCGGGCGGGGTGCACGGCGCGCAGGTTCTGCTCACCTCGTTCGACATGGGGACCCGCATGCACTACCTGAACGCTCGCCAGACGCTGCGCCGGCTGCTCGCGTGGCGCGCGGTCCCGGTGATCAACGAGAACGACACCACCGCCACCGACGAGATCACCTTCGGCGACAACGACTTCCTCTCCGCGCAGGTGGCGATCCTGCTGGACGCCCGGCTGCTCGTGCTGCTCACGGACCTCGAGGGCCTGCACACCGCGGACCCCAAGTTGGACCCCTCCGCAAAGCTCGTCCAGGAGGTCGCCGACCTCGACGAGCTCGGGACCTACGCCATCGGCGATCGCACGACCGCGTTCGGCTCGGGCGGCATGCGCTCGAAGGTGGCCGCGGCCGAGATGGCGAGCGCCGCCGGCATCCGCGTCGTCATCTGCGACGGGACCGCCTCGGACACGCTGCGCCGGGCGGCGGCGGGCGAGGCGGTGGGGACGCGATTCTCCCCGCATCCCGAGCGGACCCCGTCGTTCAAGCTCTGGCTGCGCTACGCGAAGCCCAGCCAGGGCCGGCTCGTGGTCGACGCCGGCGCGGCGCGGATGCTGCGCGAGGGCGGCTCGAGCCTGCTGCCCGTGGGGATAGTGGGCGTCGAGGGCTCGTTCTCGGCGGGCGACGCCGTCGAGGTCGTGTGCGGGCCCGATCTGGTCGGCAAGGGGATCACGAGCTATTCGGCCCCCGAGCTCGACCTCGTCAAGGGCAAGCGCTCCGACGACGTCGCCAAGGCGTTCCCGGACGGCGCCGAGGAGGCGGTCCACAGGGACCGCTTCGTCCTCGCCTGACCCCAACCCTATGAACGTCCCTCACTACCCCGTATAGCCATCAGTCAGGGACGTTGATCGGTTAGAGGCGGTAGGTGACGAGGGCGGTGGCGACAGCCTCACTCTCATCGCTTCGAACATCGACCGCGATCACGGTCACCCCACCGCGCCGCAGCACTCTCGCCTCTGCCACAGGTCCGCTGCCTTTGCGGGCGCCAGGAACTGCACGGTCATCCCCACCGTCGAGGCCCTGATCTTCTCCGGCACCTCGGCGCCCGACCATGCCGCCGCGGCCGCCGCCGTGTCGATCAGCGAGCTGATGGCGCCGCCATGGACGACCTCGCCCATCGTCGGCAGCGCCCGCGAGTAGGGCAGGCGCAGGCGCGCCGCATCCGGCTCCATCGACTCCAGCTCGATCCCGAGATGGGCGACGAAGGCCGAGCTTTCGATCCACGCCCTGGCCAGCGCGGCGCCGTCGGGCTTTGGTTCGGCCATGCGCGCAGGCTACCCTTGGGGGCAGTGGCGATCGCTACCCACACCACTCCAGCCGAGGCGCTCGCGCGCGCCAAACAGGCCGCCCGCGGCCTGGCCAGCGCGCCCACCGCCGCGCGCGACGACGCCCTGCGCCGGCTTGCCGCCCTGCTCGACGAGCGCGCCGCCGAGGTCCTCGAGGCCAACGCCGCGGACCTCGCGAGTGAGCGCGCCGCCGGGCTGACCCCGGCCCTGCGCGACCGCCTCGCGCTAGACGAGGACCGCGTGGCCCAGATGGCCGCCGGCGTGAGGGCCATCGCCGAGCTCTCGGACCCCGTCGGCGAGGAGATCGATCGCCGCACGCTGGCGTCGGGCCTCGACCTGCGCAAGGTCCGGGTCCCGCTCGGTGTGATCGCCGTGGTCTACGAGGCGCGCCCGAACGTCACGATCGATTGCGCCGCCCTCACGGTCAAGAGCGGCAACGCCATCGTCCTGCGCGGCTCCAGCTACGCGGCGAGCTCCAACGCCGCCCTGGCGGCCCTCGCCCGCGAGGCCGTGATCGCCGCCGGCCTGCCGGAGGGCTCGGTCGAGCTCCTATCCGGGGGCGAGCGATCCGAGCTCGCCGAGCTTGCGAGCGCCGAGGGCCAGATCGACCTGATCATCCCCCGTGGCGGCGACGGGCTGAAGGACGCGCTGAAGGAGGTCGCCACGGTCCCCGTGCTCTACGCCGCCTCCGGCAACTGCCACGTCTACGTGCACCGCGACGCCGACCTCGACATGGCGCGCGCGATCGCCGTCAACGCCAAGGTCGACAAGCCCAGCGTGTGCAACGCGGCCGAGACCCTCCTCGTCAACTCCGAGGTCGCCGCCGAGTTCCTACCCGCCGCGCTTGCCGAGCTGCGCGAGGCCGGCGTCGAGCTGGTCGGCGACGAGCGCGCCCGCGCGGCGGCGGGCCCGGCGGAGATCGGCGAGGCCACGGCGGCGGACTGGGACACCGAGTACCTCGACCTGAAAATGGCGGTTGGCGTCGTCGACTCCCTGGAGGAGGCGATCGAGCACGTCAACGCCCACGGCAGCGGACACTCGGAGGCCATCGTGACCTCGTCCACCGAGGCCGGCGACGAATTCACCCAAGGCGTCGACGCCGCGTGCGTCTACGTCAACGCCTCCACACGGTTCACCGATGGCTTCGAGTTCGGCATGGGCGCCGAGATCGGCAACTCGACCCAGAAGCTCCACGCGCGCGGCCCCATCGGCCTGCGCGAGCTCACCACCTCCAAGTACGTCGTCCACGGCGACGGGCAGGTCCGGGGGTAGAGGCGCCGTCGCTGCTGTCGGGATCCTCGGCGGGGCCTTCAACCCGCCGCACATCGGCCACCTCGTTCTCGCATCCGAGGCCGCGTGGCAACTGGGCCTCGACGAGGTCCTGCTGGTCCCCGCCCGCGAGGCGCCGCACAAGCGGATCGACCCCGATCCCGGGGCGGAGGTCCGCATGGAGATGACCGAGCTTGCGGCGAAGGGGGACCCCGTGGCGACGGCCTCCCGAGCCGAGATCGACCGCGAGGGCCCCTCCTACACCGCCGACACGCTCGAGGCGCTCAGCGCCGAGCGTCCCGGCGACGAGCTGTGGTTCCTGATGGGCGCCGACGTCGCCGAGAGCCTCGAGCGCTGGTCGCGGCCCGAGCGGGTCGTCGAGCTGGCCAGGCTGGGCATCGCCGCGCGCGCCGGCTCCGCGCTCGACGAGGTCGAGGCCGCCCTCGAGCGACTCGGCGCCGAATCGCGCCACGAGGTCGTCGAGATGCCGGAGCTGGGGGTGTCGTCGACGCGGGTCCGCAGACGCGTCGCGCAGGGCAGGCCCGTGCGTTACCTGGTGCCGAACCCGGTGGTCGAGCTGATCCAGTCGCGGGGGCTCTACAGATGAATCCGGCAGGGGAGGCCAGCCCGCGCGAGGCCGAGATCGCCGAGCGCCGCCGCGACGACGCCGACGCCTCGCTGGCGCTCGCCGAGCGCGTCGCCGCGATCGCGGCGGAGAAGGGCGGCACCGACCTTGTGGCGCTCGACGTCCGCGGGCTGGTGGGCTACACCGACTACCTGATCGTCTGCACCGCCCGCAACGAACGCCAGGCCAGGGCGATCCACGACGAGGTCCACGTGCGGCTGAAGCGCGAGAGCGGCCTGCTGCCGTCGTCGGTCGAGGGCGAGCGCGAGGCTCGCTGGATCCTCGTCGACTACCTGGACTGCGTTCTGCACGTCTTCGTCGGGGAGCTGCGCGAGCACTACCGGCTCGAGCGGCTCTGGGGCGAGGCTCCGAAGCTCGACCTCGCCAGCGAGTAGACGGCCAGCTCCAGGCCGGGGCGCTCGTTGTGCGGGGTGGTCCCCTCGCGGGTCATCCCCAGGCGCTCGGCGACCGCGATCGACGCCTCGTTTTCGGGGCCGATGAGGCTGATGACCCGCTCGAGGCCCAGGTGCTCGAAGGCGGCCGCCATCGAGGCCCGCGCGGCCTCGGTGGCCAGCCCCCGCCCCCACCACGGGCTGCGCAGCGTCCAGCCCACCTCGATGTCGCCCGTGTACGCCCTCGCCAGGTCCTGCTTCCACGCGCCGGACCAGCCGATGATCTCGCCGTCGCCCTCCCGCAACCTCAGCGTGAGGAGGCCGAAGCCGTCGCGGCTCCAGTTGGCCATCCGCCGCTCGAGCGCGGCCCGGGCGACCTCGTCGACGTCGATCTCCTCGCCGGGGCGAAGCGCGGACGCCACGAGCGGGTCGGCCCATACCGAGCGGATCCCCGGCAGGTCCCCCTCACGCCAGCGCCTCATGACGAGGCGCGGCGTCTCGATCTCCTCGGGGAACGGCACCGCGTCATCTTGCCAGCGAGTTGCCGTCCGCCGGTGGGCCTAGCTTTCGCCCATCGCCAAGCCGCTCTTCAAGAGGTCGCTGCTGGGCTATCGCCGCCCCGAGGTCGACGACGCCATGGAGAAGGCGGGGGAGGCCCTCGCCGCCGAACGGCGCCGCTCGAGCACGCAGGCCGAGGAGATCAGGGCCCTCGCGGGTGAGATCGCCGGCGGCCGCGAGCGCATCGCCGAGCTGGAGCAGGTCTCCGACCGCCTTGCCGAGTGCGTGGTGGAGCGCGAGCACGAGCTGCGCGCGATCCGCGCCGAGCTCGCCGACGCCTCGCAGCGGCGCGAGCAGAGCCTGCTGGCGCTGGAGACCCTCACCGACGAGCTCGAGGACCTCCGCCGCCAGGCGCGCGGCCAGGCCACCCGCATCCGCATGAGCGCGCTGCGCGAGGCCGCGGAGCTTTCGGACCGGCTCGCCCAGCTGGCCCGCACGCCGGGCAGCGCGGGGGAGGGGCTCCTGGAGTCGATCCGCGAATCCGTGCGGCGGCTCAGCGGCGACGGCGCCGAAGAGCAGGCCGAAGCCAGGCGCGAGCCCACCCCGGATGGCGTCTACGAGGGCGCCGTCGAGATCGACGTCGGCCCCCTCGGGGACTTCGCGAAGCTCGTGGGATTCGAGGACGCGGCGCGCTCGATCGGGGCCGCAGCCGACATCTCCATCAAGCGGTTCTCCGGAGGCAGGGCGACCCTCGCCATGACGCTCTCCGAGCCGGTCGCGCTGCTCGACGAGCTCGAGCGCCGCTCTCACCTCGGGCTCCGGGTCAGGGACACGCGCCCCGACCGGCTGGTGCTCGACGTCGACGACCAGGCCGCTGCCTGACTAAGCTCCTCGCCCATGGGCGAGGAAAGCGTTCGAGTCGGCGACATCGACGTCGCCTATGAGGTCTTCGGCCGGCCTGAGGATCCCGCGCTGCTGCTGGTCATGGGCCTCGGGACGCAGATGCTCGGCTGGGACGAGGCCTTCTGCGCGATGCTCGTCGATCGCGGCTTCCACGTCATCCGCTTTGACAACCGCGATGTCGGTCGCTCGAGCTCGATGGACGGCGCGCCGATCCCGAACATCCAGGCGGCCATGGCCGGCGACGCCGGCTCGGCCGGATACCTGCTGAGCGACATGGCCGGCGATGCCTTCGGGCTTCTGGACTTCCTCGGCATCGACAGCGCTCACGTCGCCGGCGCGTCGATGGGCGGGATGATCGCCCAGACGATGGCCATCGAGCATCCGGAGCGGGTGCTGTCGCTGACGTCGATCATGTCGACCACCGGCAACCCCGCCGTGGGCCAGCCGAGCCCGGAGGGGATGGCGGCGCTGCTGCGCGCGCCCGCGCAGAGCCGCGAGGAGTTCGTGGACGGCATCGTCGAGGCCTTCAGGGCGATCGGCTCGAAGGGGTTCGACTTCGACGAGGACGCGCTGCGCGCGCAGGCCGCCGCCAGCTACGACCGCGGCTACAACCCGATCGGGGTCGCCCGCCAGCTCGTCGCCATCATCGCCTCGGGCGATCGCACGCCAAGGCTCGCCGGCCTGAAGATGCCCGTGCTCGTCGTCCACGGCGAGGGCGACCTCCTCATCGACGTCTCGGGCGGCAGGGCGACGGCGGCCGCGATCCCCGGCTCGCGCCTGGAGCTCATCCCGGGCATGGGCCACGACCTGCCGCGGCAGGTGTGGGAGGAGCTCGCGGACATGATCGCCGCGAACGCCAAGAGCGCGACCGCCGCGGCCTGAACGAAAGCTCGCAGGGCCGCATCTACAATCCTGCCTCCCAGGGGCTGTAGCTCAGTTGGCTAGAGCGTTCGGCTGGCAGCCGAAAGGTCAGGGGTTCGAATCCCCTCAGCTCCACTTCCGCGCCCCTGCGTAGAAAGCCGCAGTCACGAACCCGGGTGCCCACCGATGCCGGGCACCGAGTGCGGCCGTAGCGTTCCCGGCATGAAGATCAAGGACGCCGCTGCCGAGTTCCTCGAGGGCAAGCGCGTCGCCGTCACCGGCGTGTCGCGCGAGCCCAAGGTCCACGCCGGCAACACCGTCTACAAGCGCCTTCGCGAGCGCGGCTACGAGGTGTTCGCGGTGAACCCCAACGCCGAAGAGGTCGAGGGAGACCGCTGCTACAGCGACCTGGCGTCGATTCCGGACGGCGTCGACGGCGTCGTCATCTCGACCCGCCCCGAGATCGCCGAGGACACCATGCGCGAATGCGCCGACCTCGGCATCGCGCACGTCTGGATGCATCGCGGTCCCGGTGCCGGGAGCGTCTCCGAGGCCGCCGCCGAGTACGGGCGCGAGCACGGCATCAAGGTCATCGACGGCGGCTGCCCGTGCATGTTCGGCCCGACCGCGGACGCCGGCCACAAGGCGATGCGCCTCGTCCTCACGCTTTCGGGGAACGTCCCGCGTAAGGTCTGAGTCTGCCCGTGGAGCCCTATCCCGCCACATTCTCGGTCGACTATCCCGACCGCGACCTCGACCGCGCCACCAGCGCGTTTCGCATCTTCACGGTCATCCCCATCGCGATCGTCCTCGCCTCGATCGCCGGCTTCGGCTTTCACTGGGGAAGCGGGGGCAGCGCGGGGAACGTGGCGATCGGCGGGGTGGGCCTGCTTGCCGTGCCTCCGGGCCTGATGATCCTGTTTCGCCAGAAGTACCCGCGGTGGTGGTTCGACTGGAACGTGCAGATCCTGCGGTTCGCGAGCCGCGTCGGCGTCTACCTGCTGCTGATGGACGACCGTTACCCCGCGACGGACGAGGAGCAGTCGGTCCACCTCGATCTCGGCTACCCCGACGTCGAACACGGCCTCGACCGCTGGCTGCCGCTGGTGAAGTGGCTGATGGCGTTGCCGCACTACATCGTCCTCTTCTTCCTCGACGTCGGCGTCGTCTTCGCGGTGATCGGCGCCTGGTTCGCGATCCTCTTCACGGGCCGGTACCCGCGTGGGATCTTCGCCTTCGTGGAGGGAGTGATGCGCTGGCACCTGCGGGTGGTCGCCTACGCGCTCGTGCTGGTGACCGACCGCTACCCGCCCTTCCGCCTCGGCGCCTGAGTCAAGCCACGAAAAAGCGACCGGTGGCGACGATTCTCTCCTGCGCCCCGCGTAGCCTGCGCGCGGTCAAGATCTTCTCGTCGCCTTCGAGAGTGGTCTCCGCCTGGCTGCGGCGGCTCCTGCTCTCTCCCGGTCGCAGGGAGCAACCTAGAACACGGCCGTGGGGGCCGCAAGGCGCAATTCCGCAAAACGCGCAGTAATTTCGCTCGAAGCCGGCGGCGTGGCGCGTTTGGGCGTCCGGGGGGCCCTCCACGCCGGGCTAGGCGCGGCTCACAGGTAGCGACGCGCTGCGCGCCCCGCCGCGGCGCCGTAGCCGCCGCCGAACAGCACCGCGTGCACAAGCAGGGGCAGCAACTGGTGCAGCTCGACGCGCTCGGAGTGCCCGGGGGCGAGCGGATGCGCCTCCTCGTAGGCGGCGAGCAGGGTGGGCGAGGGGCTGCCGAACAGGCGCAGCATCGCCAGGTCGATCTCCCGGTGACCGCCGTAGGCGGCGGGGTCGATGAGCCAGGCGCGACCGTCGTGGGCGGCGTGCACGTTCCCCGACCACAGGTCGCCGTGCAGCCGCGCCGCCGGCTCCTCCGGGCCGCAGAGGCCGTCGAGCCGCGAGACGAGCTCCTCCACCGCCAGCGCGTCGCCGCTGGGCAGCCGGCCGGCATCGGCCGCGCGCCGTGCGAGTGGGAGCAGCAGGGCGCCGCCGTAGAGCTCCGTCCAGCTCGGCGCGGGACCGAGCTCGAGCTCGACCGAGCCGATCCGAAGCAGCGAGTCCGGCGCGGACGGCGGCAGCGCGCCGTGAGCCGGTGCCCCGGCGAGGTGGATCGCGGCGAGGCCGCGCCCGAGCTCCTCGTCGGCGGCGGCAGCGCGCCCCGGCTCTAGCCACTCCAGGGCCAGCCACGGCTCCTCCGAACCGACCCCGAGCACGGCGGGGACCGGTGCGCCACCGGCGTCGGCCAGCCACCGAAGGCCGGCGGCCTCGGCCTCGAAGTCGGCGGGCGAGGCGCCTGGCCGCGACTTCACGAAGGCCACGGCGCCCGAGCCGAGCTCGAGCCGCCAGGCGTCGTTGATGTCGCCCCCGGCCAGCGGGCGCGCACCGGCGACGCTCTCGCCCAGAGCCGCGGCGACCTGGGCAAGAAGCCCGGCGCCGGCGCCGCTCAAGCCGCCGGCGCTCCCGAGAGCTCGGCCAGGAGCGCCCGGCAGCCCTCGTCGACGACGTCGAGCACCTCGTCGAACCCGTCGGGCCCGCCGTAGTAGGGGTCGGGCACCTCGATCTCCTCGCCGCCGGCGGTTCGGAGCAACCGCACCTTCTCGCGAGCCTGTGCCTCGGGCGCCATGGCGAGCAGTTCGCGCATGTTCTCGCGGTCCATGGCGACGAGCAGGTCGTGGGCGCCGAAGTCGGCCTCGTCGACGAGCCGGGCGGCGCCGGTCAGCTCGATCCCGCGCCGGGCGCCGGCCTCGGTGGCGCGACTGTCGGGCGGCTCGCCGAGGTGCCAGTTCCCCGTGCCCGCGCTGTCGACCTCGATTTCGCCCTCGAGGCCGGCGCCGGCGGCCAGGCTGCGCATGGTGGCCTCCGCCGTGGGCGAGCGGCAGATGTTCCCCAGACACACGAAGAGCACGCGGGTGGGCATCGCCGCATTGTCGCGGGTAGGATCGCCCGCATGAAGCAGGTCGCCGAAGGGGTCTGGCATCTCGACACCGTCCCGATGCCCAACGCGGTCAACGCGTTCCTGATCGGCGACGTCCTGATCGACGCGGGCGGCAGGCGCTCGGGCAAGCGCATCCTGCGCCAGCTCGAGGGCCACGACGTGAAGGCGCACGCCATCACGCACGCGCACCCCGACCACCTGGGCGCGAGCAAGGAGGTCTGCGAGGCGCTCGGCGTTCCCTACTGGGTGCCCGCCAACGACGTGGACGCCGCGGAGGACACGAGCCTCATCCGCAAGCGCCAGCCCGATCACCCGGTCGCCAAGTTCTACGACTCCTTCTTCACGGGGCCGGGCCGCAGGGTCGACCGCCCCCTCGCCGAGGGCGACGACGTGGCCGGATTCAAGGTGATCGACACCCCCGGCCATTCGCGCGGCCACGTTGTCTTCTGGCGAGAGGCCGACGGCGTGCTGGTGGCGGGTGACGTGCTGAACGGGATGAGCATCTGGACCGGCATCCCGGGCCTGCACCAGCCGAAGGACTACCTCACGCCCGATCCCGCCGAGAACCGCCGGTCGATCCGCAAGATCGCCGCGCTCAAGCCCAAGGTGGTCGTCTTCGGCCACGGCCCGCCGCTGCGGGACCCGACCAAGCTCAGCGCCTTCGCCGCAAAGGTCCCGGGCTAGAACATCCAGCGCGAGCGAGGCGCCTGGCCTCGGCCAGCGCCGCTCGCTGCCGCGGTGCCAGCCGCGCGCGAACGCGCCAGGCGGCGCCGGAGAAGCCCAGGTTCGCGACCTTGGCAAAGCCCAGCTCGTCCTCCCGCAAGCCGAGGAGCAGATGCGCGGCCCGGTCGGCCGTCGGCAACCCCTCCGCGTCGCCCACGCGCACGCACCAGCAGTCGACGCGCCGCCCTCCGGGTCGCACGAGGAAGGCGCCGTTCGCCCCCAGCAGCCACACCCCGAGCTCGCCGCGCTCCAGCACCAGGCCGCTTCCGGCCGACGAGCTCACGCTCGGCGTGTCCCACCAGGTCGCCCAGCAATCCGATCGCGATCCGCTCCGGCCCGGTTCCCGGCCTGGTCAGCGGCGCCACCTGGCGCGCTCCGCGCCGGGCCTGGATAAGGGGGATCAGCCAGGCGTGGGCGAAGCAGATGGCGGCCACCGGCGCCGTCAGGGGCTGCAGGGCGAGGAGCACCACGCCGGGCGCCACGAACGCGGCGACCACCCAGGCCGTCCACACGGTCCAGCGCCGCTCGTCGCGGCGCAGGGTGCGCTCGCTTACGTCCTCACGCCACCACAGCGCCGCCGCCTCGTCGAGGCCGCCGGACGTGAGCCGGCCGGCGTCGAGCTGGGTGGGAGGGTCGGGAAGGATGGGAGCGCCTCAGCCCCCGGCGATGGGCCGCCGCATGATCACCAGCTCGGCGTCGCCCGGAAGCTCACGCACCACCTCGGCGCTGCCGCCGGGGCGGGTGGCCGACGCGATCATGCCCCGCTCGAGCTCCGCCTGAAACGCCTCCCGGGCGCGGGCCTCGGAGGCCTCCTCGCCGGCGGTCCACTCGGCGAGCGTCGTGTGCCCCGTGCGGTCCATTCTGATCAGGCGTCCCATCGTCTCCTGTCCTCCTCCGAGTTTCGGGACTGGTCCTTCCGGAATAACTTGCGGACGGCTTCGCCGCCCTTACCTGCTGCTTTTGGGGCTAAAGCCCCTCACGACCATCACCGCCGACTATACGCCCGCAATAATCGCTGCGATGGAGCGCTACGACCCGCACGCGATCGAGGCCCGCTGGCAGGCGGTCTGGGAGTCCGAGGGGACCTGGGAGGTCCCGAACCCGGGGCAGCCCGGCTTCGACCCGGACAAGCCGAAGGCGTACGTGCTGGAGATGCTGCCCTACCCCTCGGGCGAGCCTCACGTCGGTCATCTGAAGAACTACTCGATCGGCGACGCGATCGCGCACTTCCGGCGCCGCAACGGCTATCAGGTGATCCACCCGATGGGCTACGACGCGTTCGGCCTGCCCGCTGAGAACAACGCGATCAAGACCGGTGTCCCGCCGCGCACGGCCACGAACCGCTCGATCGAGGCCTACCGGCGGCAGTTCAAGCGCTGGGGTGTCTCGATCGACTGGACTCGCGAGCTAGCAACCTGCGAGCCGGAGTACTACCGCTGGACGCAGTGGCTGTTCCTGCGCTTCTACGAGCGCGGGCTCGCCTACAGGGCGGAGGCGCCGGTTCAGTGGTGCCCGAAGGACCAGACGGTGCTCGCGAACGAGCAGGTGATCGACGGCCATTGCGAGCGCTGCGGGAGCCTCGTCGAGCAGCGCAACCTCGAGCAGTGGTTCTTCAAGATCACCGACTACGCGGACCGGCTGCTGGCCGACTTCGACCTGCTCGAGTCCTGGCCGGAGAACGTCATCACCATGCAGCGCAACTGGATCGGCCGCTCCGAGGGGGCGCGGCTCACCTTTCGCTGCGACGAGGTCGACCTGGACTTCCCGGTCTTCACCACCCGTCCGGACACGCTGTTCGGCGCCACCTTCTTCGTGCTCGCGCCGGAGCATCCCGACCTCGAAACGCTGATCGCCGGCACGGAGAACGAGGCCGAGGTCCGCGCCTACGTGGAGGCCGCGCGGCGCGAGACCGGAGCCGAGCGCGGGTCCGCCGAGCGCGAGAAGACGGGCGTCGCCCTCGGCCGGACCGTCCGCAACCCCGTGAACGGCGAGGACGTGCCGATGTTCGTCTCCGACTACGTGCTGATGGAGTACGGAACCGGCGCGATCATGGCCGTCCCCGGCCACGACGATCGGGACTACGCGTTCGCCAAGAAGTTCGACCTGCCGATTCGCCGAGTGATCGAGGCGCCGGACGCGGGGTCTGACCCCTCAACCGATTCGCCGAAAGCCGACGCGAGTGTCGAGGGGTCTGACCCCACAGTAGCATTGCCGTACATCGGCGATGGAACCATGGTCAACTCCGGGCGCTTCGACGGCCAGCAGAACCGCGCTGCGTACGGGGCAATCGTCGACTGGCTAGCCGGCGAGGGGCGGGGGGAGCGCGCCATCAACTACCGGCTCCGCGACTGGCTGCTCTCCCGCCAGCGCTACTGGGGCTGCCCGATCCCCATCGTCTACTGCGACCACTGCGGCATGGTCCCGCTGCCCGACGACCAGCTCCCCATCGAGCTTCCCGAGGTCGAGGACTACGCGCCGAAGGGCCAGAGCCCGCTGGCCGCGGCTACGGACTGGGTCGAGACGACCTGCCCGAGCTGTGGCGCGCCCGGCCCGGCGGGAGACGGACACGATGGACACCTTCGTCGATTCCTCCTGGTACTTCATCCGCTACCTGGACGCGAAGAACGACGAGGCGGCCTGGGATCGCTCGGCGGCCGACTACTGGATGCCGGTCGACCAGTACATCGGCGGCATCGAGCACGCGATCCTGCACCTCATGTACGCCCGGTTCTTCGTGAAGGCGCTGGCGGACATGGGCGAGCTGGGCGTTCAGGAGCCCTTCGCCAACCTCTTCACACAGGGGATGATCACCCGCGACGGGGCGAAGATGTCCTCGTCGAAGGGCAACGTGGTCGACCCCGCGGCGATCGTCGACCGCCATGGCGCCGACGCCGCGCGCACGTACGTGTGCTTCATGAGCCCGCCGATCAAGGGTGGCGACTGGCTCGACGAGGGCGTCGAGGGGGTCCACCGCTTCCTGTCGAGGCTCTGGCGCCTCGGCGAGGCAGCGGCTGGGATCGAGGAGGGGCCGCCGACGGATCCGAGCGGCCCCGCGCTCGACGTCGTCCGCAAGGCCCACTGGGCGATCGACAAGGTCACCTACGACATCTCGCACGACTTCCAGCTGCACACGGCGATCGCCGCCGTGATGGAGCTGGTCAACGAAGCTTCCAAGAGCCAGGACATGCTTCTTCGCGACCCCGAGGGTCGCGCGGCATTTCGCTTCGCCACGTCGACTGCGGCCTCGCTGATCTTCCCCTTCGCTCCGCACCTTGCGAGCGAGGTCTGGGAGCGCATCGAGGGCGGGCGTGTGTGGGAGGTGCCGTGGCCGAAGCCGGATCCAGCCTTCCTCACACGCGAGACATTCACCCTGGTCGTCCAGGTCAACGGCAAGCGCCGTGGCGAGGTCGAGGCCCCCACGGGCGCGGCGAACGACGAGCTCCTGGAGCTCGCGCACGGCCTGGAAACGGTTCGCCGGCACGTGGACGGCAGCGAGGTCGTGAAGGAGATCGTGGTGCCGGGCAAGCTCGTGAACCTCGTGGTTCGCTGAGCCCGGTCGGCCGATCGTTCACCTACGGCGCGGGGTCGTTTGGTAGAACGTTCCCGTGCTTGTCAGGCGCATCGCCGACGCCGTGGTGATCGACGGTCACCGGCTTCGCCCTCACATCCTCATGGACGCGGGCGAGCTGGGATCGCGCAACCTGTCGGTGAACTGGCTGGAGGTGCCTCCGGGCGCGTCGGGAGAATTGTGGGGTGACGAGGAGGCCGAGCAGGTCTACGTGGTCGCCTCGGGGTCGGGGACGATGTCGGCCACGGGCGACACCCTCACGCTCGGCCAGGGCGACCTGGTGCTGATCCCGCCCGCCACCGGACACACGGTGGCCAACGAGGGCCCCGAACCGCTCGTGCTCGTCGCCGTGCAGTCTCCGGGCGTCTCCGCGGACGAGCTCTACGGCAACAGGGTCGCCGCGCAGGGCAGCGGCTACGACGAGTACGAAGACGACGAGTAGCTCGCGCCGGATCGGCGCAACCCCGCTCCTCAATCGATCCCCTCCGCGCGCAATCCGCGCGCATCGCGCCGCGACGATCGCCGCATGGAAGGCATTTCCCGTGCGCAGCTGATCCTCTACGTGGCCGCCGGCATTGCGGTGCTCCTCGTGGGCGCGCGCTGGGTCTCCTCGGGGAGCGGCACGGGCAACGCCTCCGCCCAGGGCGTCGAGTTCACGGATTCCGGCGGCGGTGGAGGCGTTCAGGCGGGCGTCTCCGCCGCGCCGGGCGGGGAGGACGTGGTGGTCGACGTCACCGGGGCGGTGCGTGACTCCGGCGTCTACAGGATGCCGGCGGGCTCGCGCGTCGACGACGCCATCAAGCGGGCCGGCGGGGCGAGCGCGGCCGCCCAGCTCGACAGCATCAACCTTGCCGCGCGGCTCACCGACGGCCAGCAGGTCGCGGTGCCGGCAAGGGTCGCAGCGGGCGCCGCATCCGGGGCGCCGGCGGCGGGCACCGCGTCCGGCGCTGCGGACCCGGCCGCGGACGCGCCCATCAGCCTCTCGAGCGCCACCGCCGAGGACCTCGACACGATCGAGGGCATCGGGCCGGTGACGGCGCAGGACATCATCGACTTCCGCGACCAGCACGGGGGAGTGGGGTCCATCGACGACCTCGACCAGATCTCGGGAATCGGCCCCGCGACCATGGAGGCCCTCCGGGCACGCCTGCAGCCGTGAGCGGCAGGCCGACGGCCGCAATCGCCGGCGCCGCGCTGGGCCTCGGCCTCGCTCCGTTCGCGCCGGCCGGCTCGCCGCCGCCCGCGGCGCTCGTATGCCTGGCCGCCGTGCTTGCCCTCGCGCTCGTGGCGGCCCCACGGCCCGGCGGGCCGGCGCTCGCCCTGGCCGTGGCCTGCGGCGCGGCGGCCGGTCTGGGCGTCGGGCAGGCGCGCGTCGCGGCGATCGACGCGGGGGCGCTGACGGGCCGGGCGGGGGCGGAGGCGGAGGTGCGCGGATGGGTCCTCGCCACCCCGCACCGCTCGCAGGGGACGGTCTCGGTGCGGGTCGGGACGCCGGATGGGCGGGTGATGATCCAGGCGCCCGAGCCGGTCGCCGATCTGCCCGCAGGTCGCGAGGTCGTGGCGAGGGGCAGCCTGCGCGACCCCGCACCGTGGGAGTCCGGCTTCCTCGCCCGCCTCGGCATCGCGCAGGTTCTCCGTGCCTCGAGGATCGAGCCGACCGGCGCGCGACGGGGCGGATTTCAGGGCGCGATCGACGGCATCCGCGACCGGGCCTCGAGCACGCTGGGTTCGGGAACGGCGGCGCCGGAGGCGCAGCTGCTGCGTGGCTTCGTTCTCGGCGAGGACGACAGGATCGACCAGGGAACGGTGAGCGACTTCCGCCGGTCGGGGCTGGCACACCTGCTCGCGGTGAGCGGCGAGAACGTGGCTCTGCTCGGCCTGCTCGCCGCGCCGATCCTCGGCCTGCTGGGCGTTCCTCTGCGCCGAAGGCTCGCCGTCCTTCTGGCGCTGATCGCCGTGTACGTCCTGGTCACGGGCGCGAGCCCCTCGATCGAGCGCGCGGGCGTCAGCGGGGCGGCAACGGTGATCGCAACGCTCGCGGGGCGGCCGGCGTCGCGCCGCCACGTCGTCGCGCTTGCGGCCGTCGTCACCCTCGCGCTGAACCCGCGCGCCACGGGGGATCCCGGCTGGCAGCTGAGCTTCGCGGCGGTGGTGGGGATCATTCTTGCCGCCGCGCCGATCCGCGACGCGCTGCTGCCGGCGCACCGCCCCGCGGGTCGCGTGCGCCGCGCACTTGCCGAGGGCGCCGGGGTGACGGTCGCGGCGACCCTCGCAACGGCGCCGCTGGTAGCGGCGTCGTTTGGAAACGCCTCGCTGACAGCTCTGCCCGCCAACCTCCTGGCGCTGCCGGCGGTCGCGCCGGTCATGTGGCTCGGGATGCTGGCGGCCGCCCTGGCGCAGGTGCCGGCCCTGCCGGTGGCGCCGCTCGTCTGGTTCGCCGGCCTGCTGGCGGCCTACGTCGCCCAGGTCGCGCACTGGCTCGGCTCACCCGGCTGGGCCCAGGTGGGCGTTCCGTCCATGCCCGCGGCCGCGGTGGCGGCCCTCTACGCCGCGATCTGCGCCGGGCTCTACGCCGCGCTCACCTCGCACCGGCGGCGGCGCTCGCTGCGGGTCGGGCGGGGAGCGCTCGCTGCGGCCGCGGTGGCGTGCGCGGCGCTAACAGCCCTGGCGCTCGGGCCGGGCCGCTCCCCATCCGCCGGCCTCCGCGCGGGGCTTCGGGTCACCGTGCTCGACGTCGGCCAGGGCGATTCGATCCTGCTCGACCCTCGCCGCGGGGCGCCGATCCTGGTCGACGGCGGCCCGCCTGGGGACGACCTTGCCGGGAAGCTCCGGGCCGCCGGCGTCGCCGGCGTTGGAGCCGCGCTCGTCACGCACGACCAGGCCGACCATGCCGGCGGCGTCGAGGACCTGCTGGGCTCGATGCCGGTGGCTCGCTTCGGCTACGGGGTGCGCTCGCCGCGCCTCCTCGCTAGGGCGCGGGCCACGGGCGTCCGCCCGCTGCGGCTGGCGCAGGGCTCCGAGCTGCGCTCGGGCGCCCTGAGGCTGGACATCCTGTGGCCGCCCGCCGGCCGCGAGCGCGGCGCGGCGGCACGCGCCGCCGACCCCAACACGCTCGCGCTCGTCGGCGTTGCCCGCTGGCACGGGTTCTCGATGTTGCTCACGGCCGACGCCGAGGCCGAGCAGGTGCCCGTCGACCCAGGCCCCGTCGACGTGCTGAAGGTTGCCCATCACGGCAGCGCCGACGCGGGCCTCCCCTCGCTCCTCGCCCGTACGTCGCCCCGGTTCGCGGTGATCTCGGTGGGAGCCGGGAACCGCTACGGGCATCCGGACCCCGCCACGCTGCGCGACCTCGCGGAGGCGCACGTGCCGGTCGCCCGCACCGACGTCGACGGCCAGATCGAGATCGACGTGACCAGACACGGCTGGAGCGCCCACGCGGGTGCGTAGGCTGCGGCGGGAGGACTTCGCCTTCGGCGTGGCCGTCTCGCGCCTCGTCGAACTGATGACGACCGCCGACGGCGGTTAGGCTGGCCGCGCACAAGAATCGTCGAGGACGGGAGCAGAGTGAGAGGAATCGGCCTGACATCGATGGAGGGAAGCGGCACACCACCGCCTCCGCCCGGCTCCAGCCCGGACCCGGCGCCCCAGCCGCCGGTCCCGCCGGGAACCCCGCCGCCGCAGGAGACTCCTCCACCGCCGGTCCCGCCGGGCACGCCACAGCCGCAGACACCTCCGCCGCCCGCCCCGCCGGCCGGCTCGACCCCCGCGGCTACCGACTCGGGCAAGGCCGGGGGCGGCATGCGCGCACTGGCCGTACTGGGCGCCCTGGTCCTCGCGTTCGCCTGCGCGGTGATGATCGCCGCCGTGGCCGACATCGGCAGCACCCCGACTTGCGCCGACGTCCAGAGCGGCCAGGCCGCCCTGCCCGAGCGACCACCAGTGCTTCGACGGCGGCTCGACCAAGAAGGCGATCACCCAGGTCTTCATGTGGCCGGGCGGCGTGCTGGCCGGGGTTGCCGCGGTGCTCGCGTTGGCGTTTGCGGTCACTGGCCGCAACGGTCGGCGCGTGCTGATCGTGGTCGCGCTGGCGATCGTGCTGTCTGGCCTGGGCCTTCTGATCGGCAGCCTCTGATCCGGCGCCCTGCCGGCTGGCACGGCCGGGGCCCTGAATACACTCGGGCGGATGGCTGACCTCGGCCCCGCATACCTGCTCGCGGGCGACGACGACGCGAAGATCGACTCCGCGCTGTCGCGGCTGCGCTCGCGGGCCGAGCGCGAGGGCGGGCCGGGGTCGCTGGAAAGCTTCTCGCCGCTTCTCGCCGACGGCTCGCCCGACCTCGACGGCCTGCTGGCCTCGATCCCGGCGCTGTCACTGGTGGCCAGCAAGCGCTACCTGCTGGCGGATCGGGTCGACAAGCTGAACGCGAAGGAGTTGGCGACGCTGAGCGGCGCCATCGCCGCCCTTCCTGAGGATCTGACCGTGGTGCTGGTCCAGCGTGCGGACGCGGCTCGACCGACGAAGGCCAAGGCCGACGCAAGGACGGCGCTCGGGGCCGCAGTTCGCAAGGCGGGGGGCGAGGTGATCACCTACGCGGCGCCGAAGGCCCGCGACCTCGCGCGACGGCTCACGGAGGAGGCTCGGGCGCTTGGCTTCACGCTCGATCGCGACGCCGCCGAGCTCCTGGTCGCGCGGATGGGAGAGCGGACGCTGCGGCTTGCCAATGAGCTTCGCCGGCTGGCGCTGTGGGCCCAGGGAGGCACCGTCGCCTGCGAGGACCTCGAGGCGATGATCGCCGACACCACCGAGGAGGTCGTCTGGACGCTCTCAGACGCGGTTGTGGAGCGCGACGCGGCGTCGGCGCTACGCGCCGCCGAGCGCCTGCGCGACCAGGGGGAGTCGGTCACCGGGCTGGTGTGGCAGATCGCGAAGCGGTTGAGGCTTGCCAACCAGGCGCTGACCCAGCTCGAGGCCGGCCGCTCGGCGAGCGATGTCGAGCGCTCTTTGCCGGTGCACCCCTACGCGGCGAAGCTCCTGGTCCGAAGCGTGCGCGGTGGCAGCGTCGGCGCCGCCCGGGCCGCCACGTGCGCGGTTGCCGACCTGGAGTGGTGGACGCGCGGGGGCTCGGACTACCCGGACGACCTGGCGCTCACGCTCGCGGTGAGGCGAGCAGCGGGACGTGCGTAGGTCAGGAGGCGGTGCCGGCGCTGATGCGCGCGGCACGAGCCTTCTTGCGGGCCCCGTTGCGGGAATGCAGGGCGCCGGACTTCACTGCCTTGTCGATCCGCGAGACGAGCGCGCGGTGCTCGGAGTCGACCGCGCCGGCGTCGCCGGACTCCGCCGCGGCCTCGAGGCGGCGAAAATGCGTCTTGACCGCGCTCGTGACACGGCGGTTCTCGTCGTGCTCACGGTTGGTGCGGTCGTTCCGCTTGATCTGTGAAGCGATGTTTGCCATCGAACGGCCGCGAAGGATAGCCGAGCTTTGAACGAGGGCATCGACGAGCCCCGGCGCGAGGGCGACGATTACGAGGCTGCGACCGCGAGTCACGTGCTCGCCGGCGAGGAGCCCGGGATGGAGGCGATCGAGGCGGCAGCGCCGCGCGAGAGCTCGCGCGCACGTGCCGGCCGCCTGGCCCGCTCGACCGCGCTGTTCTCCCTTGCGACCAGCCTCTCGCGGGTCGCCGGGCTGGTCCGCGAGGTCGTCGCCGCCTACTACTTCGGCCTGTCGGGAGCGATGTCGGCGTTCACGATCGCCTTCCAGGTTCCGAACCTCGTCAGGAGCCTCTTCGCCGATGCGGCGATCCAGGCGGCATTCGTGCCCGTGTTCACGGAGGACCTCGAACACGGGCGCACGCGCGAGGCATTCCGACTTGCCTCCACCCTGATCTACCTCGTGACGCTGGTGCTGACGGTCATCACGATCGTCTTCATCCTCATCGCGCCGGTGCTGATGCCGGTGTTCGTCGGCGGTGAGGTCCCACAGGCGCTCACCGTCACGCTGTCGCAGATCCTCTTCCCGATCCTCGTGATGCTCGGGACCACGGGGATGATCGTCGGCATCCTCAACAGCTACGACCGCTTCGGCGCGTTCGCGATCTCGCCCTTCTTCTGGAACGTCGCGATCATCGTCGTGCTGATCGCGCTGCGGCCGCTCTTCTCCGAGGATCACCAGATCTATGCGTACGCGATCGGGGTCCTGGTGGGCACGGCCATCCAGCTCGCGATCCCGGCCTGGGACCTGCGCCACACGCCCTTCCGCCTGATCCGCGCGTTCGAGTGGCGCAGCCGGCAGGTGCGCCGCGTGCTCATCCTGATGCTGCCGGTGACGATCAGCCTCGGCCTCATCAACTTCAACCTGCTGATCAACAGCATCTTCGGGTCGCTGGTGTCGGAGGGCGCACCCGCCGGGATCGACAAGGCCTTTCGCATCTACATGCTGCCCCAGGGCATCTTCTCCGTGGCGGTGACCACGGTGATGTTCCCGACGCTGGCGAGGCTGGCCGCCCGGCGGGACTACGACAGCCTGCGCGCCACGATGGCGAACGGGATGCGGCAGATCAGCCTCCTTCTGTTTCCCGCGGCCGCGGCGATGCTGGTCCTCTCAGCACCGATGATCCGCCTGGTCTACCAGCACGGCGACTTCAGCCCCGCGGACACCAACCTGGCGGCGACGGCGCTGTTCTGGTTCTCCTTCTCGCTGCCGCTGAACGGCCTGTTCCTACTCCTCACCCGGACGTTCTTCAGCCTGCAACGACCGTGGGTGCCAACGGGAATCGCCGCGGTCAACCTCGTCATCACCGCAATCGGGGCCCTCGTTCTCTACGGCCCTTTCGGCGTCGGTGGAATCGTGGCTTCCACGGTGCTCGCGACCGGGGTCAGCGTCCTGATTCAGGTCTGGGTGCTGCGTGGGCAGCTGGGTCGCCTCGAGCTTGGCCGGTTCTCCTCGACCGGCGTGCGGGTCCTGGCCGCCTCCGGGGCGCTCGCCGCTGCGAGCTATGCGGTCTGGTACGGGCTCGATCAGTGGCTCGGCCGCGGGCTCGCGGCGCAGGTCGTATCGCTCGGCAGCGCGCTCCTGGTCGGGATGGGCGTCTACGGAGCCGTGATCGCGGCGTTGCGCGTCCCGGAGTTGGGTCAGATCGTCAGGCTGATCCGCCGTCGCGGTCCGGGACAGCGCTGAGTGATCAACATGCCCGCCGCCAGGCGCGCAGGCTGTAGTGCTTGCGGATGGTCGAGAAGCCCATCGCGACCGACTTCGAGCAGAACCTCGAACGCGGGATCTCGTACTCGGCGCCGTAGACCGGCTTGCCGTGTGAGATGAACGGCGCGAGCTTGCCGCACTCGTTGTATTGGAAGCACTGCTCGTTGATCTCGAAGTCCACGTAGGGCAGCATCTTCTGCACCTGTCCGAGGTCGTTCTTCAGGCCGACCGCCATGCCCAGCTTGTGGACCTCGTTGGAGACCCAGGTGTTGTACTTGAGCTGGTCGGCGCCGGTGATGTGGAAGCCGGTGCGGTTGGCATAGCCCTCCTCGTTGTCGGGCTCGACCGCGTCGAAGCCCTTCGCCGCGCAGGTCTCGAAGCGCTTTCGCATGAGCGGCTTCAGCACCTTCATGGCGCGGATGTCGAGCCAGCGCTCCTGCGGAAAGCCGGGGAAGTGGCGGCCGCGGAGGCGCTTGGGGAACTTGGCCGCGTCGTCGCGATAGGGCTCCCACGAGCCCACGTCGACGTAACAGATGGCCCGATCGCCCTGAGCGTGGATGTCCTGCACGTTGCTCTGCGCCACGTCCATGTCGATGTCGTACACGGGCGCCTTCACCGAGAGGTCGATCTTGCCCTGCAACTGCCACTGCCATGGCTTGGTGGTGGGATTCGGGTTCCAGCAGCCGCCCTGACAGGGGGCGGGCGCCGGCAGCGCCTGGGCGGACGCCGCCGCCGCGCCCGCGGCGGCCACGGCCAGGAGTGCGATCAGCGCGCGCATGCCCCGCAGGCTAGCGGCGGCGTGCGCCGCCACCGATCGACTCGGCGCTCGCCTGGACAAATGACTCTCCGTACTCTGCGGTTCGCCATGGACCGCATCAGGAACTTCTCGATCATCGCCCACATCGACCACGGCAAGTCGACGCTGGCGGATCGCATCCTCGAGATCACCGAGGCGGTCGACCCGCGCAAGCACATGCCGCAGCTCCTCGACTCGATGGAGCTCGAGCGCGAGCGGGGAATCACGATCAAGGCCCAGGCGGTGCAGGTCCCCTACTCGGCGGCCGACGGCCAGACCTACAGCCTGCACCTCATCGACACGCCGGGGCACGTGGACTTCTCGTACGAGGTCTCGCGCAGCCTCGCGGCGTGCGAGGGCGCGCTGCTGGTGGTCGATGCGGCCCAGGGGGTCGAGGCCCAGACCGTCGCCAACACCTACGCGGCCATCGACGCCGGGCTCGAGCTCGTGCCCGTCCTCAACAAGGTCGACCTGCCGAGCGCCGAGCCCGAGCGGGTCGCGGAGGAGATCTGCGACCTGATCGGCGGCGAGCCCGACGAGATCCTGCGCATCTCGGCGAAGACCGGGGAGGGCGATCCGCGAGGTCCTCGAGGCGATCGTCGAGCGCATCCCGCCGCCGGGCGGCGACCCCGGCGGCGCCCCCGCGCGCGCTGATCTTCGATTCCGAGTTCGATCAGTACCGGGGCGTCGTCGCCTTCGTGCGGATGATGGACGGGCGCTTTCGCCGCGGCGAGCCCATCGCGGCGATGCAGACCGGCACCGAGGCCGACATCGACGAGGCCGGCTTCTTCACCCCGGAGATGCGTCCGTCGCTCGAGATGGCCGCCGGCGAGGTCGGCTACGTCATCACCGGCATCAAGGACGTCTCGAAGCTGCGCGTCGGCGACACCCTGACCTCGCGCGAGAACCCCGCCGCCGAGGCGCTGCCCGGCTATCAGGAGGTCAAGCCGGTGGTCTTTTGCGGGCTGTTCCCGATCGACACCGACCGCTACGAGGACCTGCGCGACGCCCTCGAGCGCCTGTCGCTGAACGACGCCGCGCTGTCCTGGGAGCCCGAGACGTCGGACGCTCTCGGCTTCGGCTTTCGCTGTGGCTTTCTCGGCCTGCTGCACATGGACATCGTGCGCGAGCGGCTCGAGCGCGAGTACGACCTCGAGCTCCTGGCGACGACGCCGAACGTGCGCTACGAGGTCGAGCTGCACTCGGGCGAGGAGATCGAGGTGCGAAGCCCGGCGCACATGCCCGACCCCGCCTCGATCGAGGCCATCGCGGAGCCGTACATCCGTGCGTCGCTGATCGCGCCCACGGAGCACGTCGGGGCGATCATGGAGCTCTGCCAGAGCCGCCGCGGCACCCACGTCGACCTGCACTACCTCTCGCCGGTCCGGGTTCAGCTTCGCTACGACCTGCCGCTGGCGGAGATCGTCCTGGACTTCTACGACCAGCTGAAGTCGCGCACCGCCGGCTACGCCTCGCTCGACTACGAGCCCATCGGCTACCGGGTCTCCGACCTGGTGAAGCTGGACGTGCTGCTGGCCGGCGATCGCGTCGACGCGCTGTCGCTCATCGTCCACCGCGACCGCGCCTACCCGGCGGGGAAGGCCCTGGTCGAGCGCCTTCAGAAGACGATCCCCCGCCAGCTCTTCGACGTCCCGGTGCAGGCCGCAGTGGGCTCGCGCGTGCTGGCCCGCGAGACGGTCAAGGCGCTTCGCAAGGACGTCACGGCGAAGCTCTACGGTGGCGACGTGACCCGCAAGCAGAAGCTCTTGAAGAAGCAGAAGGCCGGCAAGAAGCGGATGAAGCAGGTTGGGAGGGTCGAGGTCCCGCAGGAGGCGTTCCTGGCGGTTCTCGACATCGATGAGTGAGCCCGAGATCTACGCTGCGCCCGGCATCGGCACCGAGCTCGTCGGCCGGCGCCACGTCCTCACCGAGATCGAGCAGACGGCGAGGGGACGCGGGAGCGGGGTCGCCATCGACCGCACCATCGCCTACCTCTTCGACGTGTCCGGCGACCTGGCCGTGGCGAGGGCGCGCGAGGGCACCGAGGGTGGGTAGGATCGCGCGCCGATGGCGCTGAAAACGGACGCGGTGGGCAAGAGATGGGACGCGGTCGACTTCGAGGTCGAGGCCGAGCGCGTGACCCAGTACGCCGAGGCGGTGGGCGAGCCGAGCCCGGTTCATCGCGATTCCGGCGCCGCGAAGGCCGCAGGATTCCGCGACATCGTCGCGCCGCCGATGTTCGCCGTCGTCTACAGCGCGCCGGCCATGGGCCCGGCGCTGTTCGACCCGGCGGTCGAAATGAACTTCGCGGCGATGGTGCACGGCGGCCAGGAGTTCGAGTGGGGCGAGCCGGTGTGCGCCGGCGACGTCATCTCGACGGCCGTCGAGTGCAAGTCGATCGACGCCCGCGACGGCAAGGGCTTCTACGTCTTCGAGTCCGTTTCGACCAACCAGGAGGGCCAGCAGGTGGTCAAGGCGACGTGGACCAACATCGTCAGGGGCGTCGAATGACGGATCTCAAGGCCGGCGACTCCCTTCCCGAACTGCGCGTCACGCCAGACGCCGGGCTCACGAGGCGCTACGCCGAGGCCTCGGGCGACCCGAACCCCATCCACACGGACCCCGACTTCGCCAAGCAGGTCGGCCTGCCCGGAGTGATCCTTCACGGCCTGTGGACGATGGCCCAGGTCGCCCGCGCCCACTCCGCGGTTGCCGACGGCGACCCGCGGGCGCTGCGGCGCCTCGAGGTCCAGTTCCGCGGCATGGGCTTCCCCGAGCAGGAGGTCGTGGTGAGATCGACAGTCCGCTCGGCCGAGGGCGGGCACATCGCCACCGATACCGTGGCCGAGCAGAGCGGAAACCAGATCATCCGCAACGCCTCGGCGGAGCTCGATCTCTCCTGACGGCATGAGGCGCATCGCCGCAGTGGCGGCGCTCGCCGCCGCGGCGCTGGCCATGGCCGGATGCGGGGCCGGCGGCACCGGGACCTCCACGGCCCCGGCCGGGGCCGCGACGCCCCGGGCCGCATTCGAAGCCTGGTATCGCCACATGCGCAGCGGCGACGTCGGGGCCGCGTGCGAGCTGATGACCGACAACGGCCGCCGGTCGCTGGCGGCGATCGACGGCCAGGACTGCGACAGCACCGAGGGCCTCTCCGGCGCGGCGCCGAAGCTTGCGCCGGTGGGCGTGTCGCAGGATCTTGCGCTGGTGGTCGTCCGCTACGCGAGCGAGAGCTTCATCGCGGTCGTGCGGCGTGAGGACGGCCACTGGCTGGTGGACCTGGCCCAACCGGCGCCGATTCCACGCTCGCTCGCGGACTCGAACACGCCGCCCTACCTCGTCGAGCGCCTGCCTCTCGCCGGTCCCACGAGTCCCGCCTTCGGCGCCGCCGCACGCTACGTCGACCACGGCGTCGCGAGCGGCCGGCTCGACCGCGAGCACGTGGACACGGTCGCCGTGGCCGGGAAGCTGGCGCTGGCCTACCTCGTGGCGGGCAGCGACGTCGGTGGCACGGCGACGACGCCGGTCCCGGCGGGGACCCCCACCGACATCCTCGTGCTCGCCAGGGGACACCACGGCTGGCACGTCGTGCCGGTCTCGATCGGCGCGGCCTGATCGCGCCAAGACGAACTCGCAGTTGTGGTCGCATACCGACCAAGAAGGCGAGTTGGCCGAGGCGACGCCCGCTGCCACCTCCTCAGTGATCGAACCGCTGGCACCACCGCACGGCTCGCGGATGACCGCGACCGGCAGCGCCGCCGAGTCACCGCCGGGCCTGCCCACGCGAGGGGACCGGTGACGGTTCCTACACTCCGGGTCATGCTCAGCGAGCGCCAGCAGCGAATCCTGCGTCTCGTGGTCGACGTGCACCTCGACTCGGGTGAGCCCGTCGGCTCGAAGGCGATCGCCGACCTCGACGAGGTCGAGTGGGGGCCGTCGACGGTGCGCGCCGAGCTCTCGGCCCTGGAGGGCTCCGGCTATCTGACCCATCCGCACACCTCGGCCGGCCGGGTCCCGACCGACGCGGGCTACCGCTTCTACGCCGACTCCCTGCTCGCGTCTGGCCCGAAGGCCGCGGAGACCGGCACCGGCCTCGACCTCTCGCGGATGCGGCGCGAGGTCGAGGAGGCGATGCGCGTCACGACCTCCACGCTGTCGCGCGTCAACGACCTGCTGGCGGTCGCCACGGCGCCGCCCGCCAGCGCGGCCACGATCCACCGCGTCGAGGCGCTGCGCCTGCAGCCCAACGTCGTGATGGTGGTGATCATCGCCTCCAACGGCGCGGTCACGAGGCGGATCCTGAACTTCGACGCCTCGGTCGACCCCGGCCTGGTCGAGTGGGCGTCGAGCTATCTGAACGAGCGCATCTCGGGCCTCTCATTGGGCGCCCGGATGATCACGAACCGCGTGATGGACCCCGGTCTGGACCAGCGCGAGGCGTGGCTGGTGGGCGAGCTCGCGTCGTCGCTGGGAGGCATCGACGCCGGCGGCGACGAGGACCTCTACCTCGACGGAGCCGCGCGCCTGCTCACCGACGAACACGCGGCGAACCTGCCGCGCATCGACTCGCTCATGCGCGCGCTCGAGCGGCGCGCCGACCTGCTGCTGAGCCTGCGGCGGGCGCTCGACGAGCGCTCGGTGTTCGTCTGGGTGGGCGACGACAACCCGGCGCCCGAGCTGCGCTCGGTCAGCGTGGTCGGCGCCAACTACGGCCTGGGCTACCGCAACCTCGGCACGGTCGGGGTCGTGGGCCCGATGCGGATGGACTACGAGACGGCCATCGCCTCGGTCCGCGAGGCCGCCAGCCAGCTCTCGCGCTTCTTCGAATCGGTCTACGAGTGATGCCTCGCGACTACTACGAGGTCCTCGGTGTGCCGAGGGACGCCGACGAGACGCAGCTGAAGAAGGCGTTCCGCACGCTCGCGCGCGAGCTGCACCCCGACGTCAACAAGCACGATCCCGACGCCGAGGAGAAGTTCAAGGAGGCCGCCGAGGCCTACGAGGTGCTCTCCGACGCCGACCGGCGCCGCACCTACGACGCCTACGGCCACGAGGGCCTGCGCTCGGGTGGGTTCCACGCGCGCACCGCCGACTTCGGCAACTTCGAGGACGTCATCTCGGCCCTCTTCGGCCGCGGCGGCGGCGACGCCTTCGGCGACCTGTTCGGCTTCGGCCGCTCCGGCCCCGCGGCGGGCGCCGACCTCGGGACGGTGGTGGAGCTCACCCTCGGCGAGGTCCTCACGGGAGCGCACCGCCAGGTCGAGCTCGACGCTGTGTCCGTTTGCGAGCACTGCCGCGGCAACGGGGCGGAGCCGGGCACGCCGATCCACACCTGCGAGACCTGCGACGGCGCGGGCCAGGTGCGCGAGGTCTCCCAGACGCCGTTCGGGCAGATGGTGCGCGCCGGCGCCTGCCCGACCTGCGGCGGAGCCGGCAAGACGCCCGAGACGCCCTGCGCGGAGTGCTCCGGCCAGGGTCGCCTCGTGAAGCGCCGGACCTGGGACGTCGAGGTGCCCGCGGGCATCGAGTCGGGCCAGCGCATCCGGATCGCCGGCGCGGGACATGCGGGCGAGCCCGGGGGCGGGGCGGGGGACCTCTACGTCGAGGTCGCGGTCACCCCGGACCAGCGCTTCGAGCGCGACGGCCCCGACCTCTACACCCAGGCGTCGATATCGGCGACGCGGGCGATGCTGGGCGGCGAGATCTCGGTGGAGACGCTCGAGGGCGACCGCGAGCTGACCGTGCCTCGCGGAGCTCAGCCCGGGGCCGACCTGAAGCTGAAGGGCCAGGGCCTGCCGCGCCTTCGCGGCGGGTCGCGCGGCGACCTCCACGTGCTCCTCCAGGTGATCGTGCCGCGTGAGCTCGACCCCGAGCAGGCGGGGCTGGCGGAGTCGCTCGAGGAGAGCCTCGGCGAGGCGAACCTGCGCCTCGACGGAGCCTCGGGATGGCGCTCCCGCCTTCGTGGGCGCCGCCGCGCGCGCACCTGAGGCGCCGTTGATCCGGCTGGCCGTCCGCTGCACCCCAGAGCTCGCGGAGCGCGTGCTCGCCGAGCTCGTGGAGCTCGCTCCGAACGGCGTGGAGGAGGAGCGAGGGGAGACCTACGTCGAGTACGCGATCTATGGCCCCCCGGGCGAGCTGCCCGCCGTTCCCGCCCTCGAGGCCGCCGCCGGTGACGGTCTCGTCGAGATCAGCTCGACGGAGATACCCGACGACTGGGCCGATCGCTGGCGCGACTTCCACGAGCCGGTGCGCGTGGGACGGATCTGCGTGCGCCCGTCGTGGTCCGAGCCCGATCCCGGCGCCGAGATCGACGTCGAGGTCGACCCGGGCCAGGCCTTCGGAACCGGTGCGCACGCGACGACCCGCATGTGCCTGGAGCTGTTGCAGCGGCTCGCGGACGAGGGCGATGCCGACGGCTCGCTCGTCGATCTGGGCACGGGCTCGGGAGTGCTCGCCATCGCGGCCGCAAAGCTCGGCTTCGCACCCGTGCGCGGGTACGACCACGAGCTTCCGGCGCTCCACGCGGCCGCGCAGAACGCCCGTGTGAACGGGGTCGAGCTCGGGCTCGAGCGCGCCAACCTGCGCGAGGAGCTGCCGGACCTCGGGGCCGTCGTGGTCGCGAACCTCACCAGCCCGCTGCTGCTCGGAATCGCGAGCCGGCTGGAAGCGCCGGTCGGCGTCGCGGTGCTGTCGGGGCTCCTGGAGCGCGAGGCCGACGAGGTCTCGCGGGCGTTCGAGGCGGCGGGAATGGCCGAGTCCGATCGCCTGGGAGAGGGCGACTGGGCGGCGTTGCTCCTGCGCGTCGGCCGGCGGCGGTAGGTTTCCAGGCGTGCTAGCCGATATCAGCGCCTACAACGTCGGATTGTTCCTTCACATCGCGGCCGTGGTCGTCGTCTTCGGCGTCACGTATTGCTACCCGTTCATGTTCGCCGTCGCGGCCAAGTCCGGGCTCGAGTCGACCGCATCGGCCCTGCGGGTGACGCTCGTCGCGGAGAGGTATGTGATCACGCCGGGGTCCATCTTCACCCTCCTGATCGGCTTCTACCTCGTCGGCAAGGGCGACTGGAGCGGCTCGGACGCGTTCGTGATCGTCGGCGTCGCCGCGATCGTGATCCTCCAGGGCATGACCCACGCGGTGTTCAAGCCGCACACGACCAAGGCGCTGGAGTACGCCGAGCGCGACCTCGCCGCCGGCGGCCCGCCCAGCCAGGAGCTCCTGGCGGAGGCCGCGCTGCTTCAGAGGGCGGGCCAGATCGCCGGGTTGATCGTGATGGTCACGATCTTCTTCATGGTCGTCAAGCCCTGAGCGCAGCCACGCCCGAGCGCTCGCTCCCCATAGGCGTGTTCGACTCGGGGGTCGGCGGCCTCACGGTCCTGCACGAGCTGCTCGTCTCGCTGCCGTCGGAGGATTACCTCTACCTCGGCGACACGGCGCGCTTCCCCTACGGCACGCGCACCCGCGACGAGCTTCGGCAGCGGGTGCGAGAGGTCGCGGGGTTCCTCTGCGCGCGCGGGGCGAAGCTGCTCGTCGTCGCCTGCAACTCGGCGACGGCCGCCGCCCGCGACGTGGCGGCGGAGGTGGCCGAGGCCGCCGGAATCGAGATGCTCTCGGTGATCGGCCCCGAGGCCGAGATCGCCGCCGCGATCACGACGAACGGCCGCGTCGGGCTGCTGGCCACACCGGCCACGGTCGATGCGGGCGCCTACCGGCATGCCCTGGAGAGCCAGGGCCGCGGGCTCGACGTCATCGAGGTCGCGGCACCGGACCTCGCTCCGATCATCCAGAACGGCTTCCCCTTCGACGAGGGCGTGGTCGAGACGGCCCGCTCCTACTGCCGCCCGCTCCACAGGGCCGACGTCGACACCGTGATCCTCGGCTGCACGCACTACCCGCTGGTCGCGCCGATGCTCCAGCGCATCCTGGGGCGCGACGTGCGGCTCGTCACGGCAGGTCACGCGGTTGCGGCGGCGGCGCAGCGGGTGCTCGAGACGCAGGGGCTCGAGTCCCTGCGCGAGGGTGAGGGCGACTACCGATTCCTGTGCACCGCGGACGTGGAGTCGTTCAAGGAGCTGGGGACCCGCTTCCTGCAGATGCCGCTGGGGCCGGTCGAGCACGTCGAGGTCGGGTAGTACCTACCCTTGTGGCGATGAGCATTCTCGACCAGCTGCAGTCCGACACCCGCGACGCCATGAAGGCGCGTGAGCCCGAGCGCGTGGCGGCGCTGCGCATGCTCTCGAACTCGCTTCAGCAGGAGGCGAAGGCCGGAAACGACGACGAGGTCGCCGTCCTGCGGCGCGAGCGCAAGCGCCGCCTCGAGGCCGCCGAGGCATACCGCGGTGGCGGCGGCTCCGAGCGCGCGGAGGCCGAGGAGGCCGAGGCGCGGCTGATCGAGTCGTACCTGCCGGCCGAGCTCTCCGACGCCGAGCTCGCCGGGATCGTCGCCGGCGCCGTCGAGGAGTCGGGGGCGGAGGGGCCCGCCGACATGGGCAGGGTCATGGCCGCCGCCATGCCACGCGTGGCCGGCCGCGCCGACGGCAAGCGGGTGAGCGCCGCCGTCAGGGCGCGGCTCGGAAGCTGATCGCTTGGCGCGCCGCCAGCTGACACTCGACAACGAGGTCGCCGCGGAGCTCGCTGGGGCAGACGACTCCGTCCTGCGCGACCTCGAGGGCCGCCTGGGCTGTGACGTGTACCTGCGGGGGAACGTCCTCACCCTGGACGGGCCGGAGGCCGACGTCGGCGACGCGGCCGCGATGGTCGACGAGCTCGTCGGGCTGATCGAGCGCGGGCATCGGCTCGAGCCGGGCACCGTCGCCACCGTCTCCGGCGCGCTCGAGGCCGACGAGGCTCCCGCGGAGATCCTGGGCGACCTCGTGTGGCGCCACCGGGGCGTGCAGATCGCACCGAGGACCGTCAACCAAAAGCGCTACACGGACTCGATTCGCCGCCAGACCGTCACCTTCGGCATCGGCCCTGCCGGCACCGGCAAGACGTTCCTCGCCGTCGCGATGGCGGTGGCCGCCCTCGAGGCGCGGCAGGTCAGCCGGATCATCCTCACCCGCCCGGCCGTGGAGGCGGGCGAGCGCCTCGGCTTTCTGCCCGGCGACATCCAGGCGAAGGTCGACCCCTACCTGCGGCCGCTGTTCGACGCGCTCTACGACATGCTCGACCCGGAGCGCGTCACGACCTACTTCGACAACGGCGTCATCGAGGTCGCGCCGCTCGCCTTCATGCGCGGCCGGACGCTGAACGACTCATTCGTAATCCTCGACGAGGCCCAGAACACCAGCCCGGAGCAGATGAAGATGTTCCTGACCCGGCTGGGGTTCGGCTCGCGGATGGTGGTCACGGGCGACGTCACCCAGGTGGACCTGCCGCGGGATCAGCGCTCGGGCCTGATCGTCGTCGGTGACATCCTCTCCGGGGTCGACGACATCGCCTTCGTGCGCTTCGGCTCCAAGGACGTCGTCCGCCACGAGCTGGTCCAGAGGATCGTCGCCGCCTACGACGAACATGGCGAGCGCAATTGAGCGTCGACCTCGCCGACGTCCCCGCCGACCTGCGACCTCCCGTCGCGGCGGCGCTCGAGGCGGCGGGCATGGGAGAGGGCCATCTTTCCCTCGAGCTCGTGGAGGCCGACGTCATCCGCGTGTTGAACCGCGAGCACCGCGGCATCGACCAGCCAACGGACGTCCTCTCGTTTCCGGTCGACGGCGTCGCGCCCGTGGCGGGCCCGAGGGAGCTGGGGGACATCGTCATCTGCCCCGAGCACACCGCGGACATGGAGGAGGCAGCCGTACACGGCGCCCTTCACCTGTGCGGGATGGATCACGAGAGCGACTCGGGCGAGATGCTGCGACTCCAGGACTCCGTAATGGACCGGCTTCGCGGGCGATGACGCGGTCGGGCTTCATCGGCCTCGCCGGCCGGCCCAACGTGGGCAAATCGACGCTGACCAACGCGATCGTCGGCGCCAAGGTCGCGATCGTCTCCGAGCGCCCGCAGACCACGCGGCGCGCGATGCGCGGGATCGCGACCGCCCCCGGCGGCGACTGGCAGATGGTCCTCGTGGACCTCCCCGGCGTCCAGCGCCCCCGCGACACCCTGACCGAGAGAATGCAGAAGCGGGTCGAGCGCGAGCTGGCCGACTCCGACGCCGTGCTCATGGTCATCGACTGCGCCCAGGGTGTCGGCCCGGGCGACCGCTTCATCGCCCATACGCTCGCCGCCGCGCAGCGCGAGGGCGAGACGACCCCCGTCCTCTGCGCCGTCAACAAGGTCGACGTCTGCGACAGGGCGCGGGTCGCCGCCTCGCTCACCGCCGCGGCGAGGCTCGACGGCGTCGACGAGGTCTTCCCGGTCAGCGCCCGCACCGGGGAGGGCCTGCGCGAGATGGAGCGATCGCTCGTGGAGCTCCTGCCGGAGGGGCCGCTGCCCTATCCGGCCGAGATGCGCAGCGACCAGCCCAGCGAGGTCCACCTGGCGGAGCTCATCCGCGAGCAGATCCTGCGGCGCACGCGCGACGAGATCCCGCACGCGGTCGAGGTCTCCATTCAGGAGATCGAGGCCCGCCCGGACGGCCTGGTCGAGGTCCGCGCGCAGGTGTGGGTTGAGACCGAGTCCCAGAAGGCGATTCTCATCGGCGCGGGCGGGAAGATGATCCGCGACGTGGGGACGGCCGCTCGCAAGGAGCTCGAGCGCGACCTGGACTCGAGGGTCTATCTGGACCTTCGAGTCCGCGTGCGCGAGCGCTGGCGGCGAGACGGGGGATTGCTCGATCGGCTCGAGATACGCTGAAAAAGGTGTGGAAGTACCCTAAAGCGGGGATCTAGGGACGATGCAGGGCGGACGATAATCAATCGAAGAGCAGGACCCTCCCGCTCCACGTCCCCACAGGAGCCACAAAGATTCGGTCGCGTGTCCGCTCGCCGCGAATCAAGCTCAGCCCCCTCGCCATTGCGTGACGCAGGCATCCTCGTAGGCCGCCCGCTCGAGGGGCGTGACGTGGTCCGGCGGGTTGTGCCCCTTCCCATCGCCGGGGTCATCGCGGTGTTCATCGCGGTGGCCGGCGGCAACGTGCGGCACACCCTCCACCTGGTCATGGGGCTCGCGATCACGGCGGGGATCGTCATCGCGATTCCGCTGATCCCGTGGCGGCGGTTTCACGCCAACTGGCAGATGGTGCCGGTCATCGCCTTCCTGGCCGCCATCGCACTCGTGCGCGACGCGACCGGGGGCGCGGACTCGGACCTGACGGCGCTGGTGCTGTTGCCGATCCTCTGGCTGTGCTTCTACGGCACGCTCGCGCAGATCGCGGTTCTGCTCACCGCGACCGCGCTCACCCTGTTCCTGCCCGCCGTCATCCAGGGCGAGCCGCTGTATCCGATGGGCGAGGCTCTCGTCGCCTGTGGGCTGTGGCTCGCGATCGGTGTCGGCATCGCAGTCGTCTCGCGCCGGCTCACCAGCGACGTCAGGCGTCTGGCCCAGGGGTACCGGGTGACGCTCGATGCCGCCCACGTCGCGTTCGTGGCGATGGGGGCCGACGGGCGGGTGGTGGAGTGGAACCGCGCCGCCGAGTCGATGCTCGGATGGTCGCGCAGCGAGATCGTCGGCGCGGAGCTGGCCGAGGTGATCGTGCCGCGGCGGCTTCGCGCAGCGCATCGCCAGGGACTTCGCCGCTTCCTGATGACGGGGGAGCGAACGATCATCGGCACGCGCCAGGAGATGCCCGGGCTCCACCGCGACGGGCACGAGGTGACGCTGGAGGTCTCGCTGTCCGCCGAGCAGACCTCCGAGGGCTGGTCGTTCACGGCCTTCATGCAGGACGTCTCGGAGCGCGTGGCCTCCGACCGTAGCCTGCGCGAGGCCGAGGAGCGGTTCCGCTCGGCCTTCGATGACGCCGCGATCGGCATGGCGATCACGAGCCTGGACGGGCGCTGGCTGCGGGTCAACGAGGCCCTGGCGGGCATCACGGGGTACTCCCGGGCGCGCCTGATCCAGATCGGGTTCGCGGACATCACCCATCCCGACGACCTGCGCCGCGACGCCGAGGCGCTCGCCGACCTGATCGCCGGGCGCAGGCAGAACTTCGCCACGGAGAAGAGATACCGCCACGCCGACGGGCACTGGGTGTGGGTGGCCCTCAATGTCTCGGCCGTTCACGGCGATCACGGCGAGACCCTGTACCTGATCGCCCAGATGCAGGACATCACCGAGCGCAAGGCGGCTGAGGCGAAGCTCTCCCATCAGGCGCTGCACGACCCGCTGACGGGCCTGCCGAACCGGCTGCTGTTCAACGACCGTATGCAGATCGCCCACGCCCGGGTGCGCCGCGGGAGCTCGATGGCGGTGCTGTTCTGCGACCTCGACGACTTCAAGGAGATCAACGACGGCTACGGTCACGATGTCGGTGACCGAGTCCTGCGCGAGGCCGCCACGCGCCTGAGCGCCGTCGTGCGTCCGAGCGACACGATCGCCAGGGTGGGCGGCGACGAGTTCGCGATCCTCTGCGAGGGGGTCGACCAGAAGGGAGCGACGTTCGTCGCCGAGCGCCTGGCGCAGGCCCTGGATCAGCCGTTCCTGGTGGGGCGCGACGCGGTGACGCTGTCCGCGAGCGTAGGGATCACGATGAGCGGCGCCGCCAACCGGACGCCGCAGGACCTGATGATCGCCGCCGACCGCGCCATGTACGCGGCGAAGCGGGCGGGAGGGGGCTGTCACGTCCTCGACAGCGATCGCCCGGTCGAGTCCGAGGCGCGCGAGTAGCGTCGCCGTCGCCCGGCCCACGAGCCGCCGCGGACGAACGCGAGCTTTCGGGCAGTCTCTAAGCTCGCCCGATGAGCGCGACGATCCGCTTCGACGAGCGCGGGCTGGTGCCGTGCGTGGTCCAGGACTTCGCCACCGGCGAGGTGCTCACGCTCGCCTACATGAACGAGGAGTCGCTGGAGCTCACGCGGAGCACCGGCGAGATCCATTTCTTCAGCCGCTCGCGAGACGAGCTTTGGCACAAGGGCGAGACCTCGGGAAACGTCCAGCGCGTCAGGCAGCTGCGCTACGACTGCGACGCCGATGCGATCCTCGCGATCGTCGATCCGGCCGGCCCCGCCTGCCATACGGGCGAGCGCACGTGCTTTTACCGCAAGCTCGAGACCGAGGGCCCGCCCGAGCCGGTCGCCCACGAGGCTCTGCCGCTGCTCGAGCGGACGATCGCCGAACGGGCGGGCGAGAGGCCGGAGGGCTCCTACACCGCGGCTCTGCTGCGCGATCCCCCGCGCATAGGCGAGAAGGTGCGAGAGGAGGCTGAGGAGGTCACTCGCGCGGCAGCCGAGGAATCCGACGAGCGCCTGGCCGAGGAGACCGCGGACGTGCTGTATCACCTCGAGGTGCTGCTGGCGTCCCGCAAGCTGCCCCTGGCCGCAGCGCTGGAAACTCTCAATGGCCGTCGCCGCTGAGCCCGGCGGTGGCATCGAGCCGCGGCTCGAGCGAGCGCGCGAGCTCGCCCGCGACGCGAACGTCGTCCCGGTGGTCCTGCGCCTCGTGGACGACTGCGAGACGCCGGTCTCGGCGTTCCTGAAGCTCCGCGACGGCTCGCCCTGCTTCCTGCTGGAGTCCGCCGAGCAGGGTCGCGTCGGTCGCTTCTCGTTCCTGGGCTTTCGCCCGCGCGAGATCCTGCGGTGGACCCCCGAGTCCGGCGGCGATCCCTACGAGGCCGCTCGCGAGCTGGTGCAGAGCCATCGGCTCGCGGAGCCGGGCGAGGACCTGCCTCCGTTTCCGGGCGGCGCCGTGGGCGTCTTCGGCTACGACCTCGTGCGCAGCGTCGAGCCCCTTGGCGAGCCCAACCCCGACCCGCTGGGGCTGCCGGACATGGCGCTCATGGTCTGCGAGCTCATGGTTGCGTTCGACCATCTGCGCCGGGAGATGTCGATCATCGCCTTCGCCTTCTGCGAGGAGGAGGAGGAGGTCGACGTTGCCTATTCGCGGGCGGTGGGCCTGATCGAGGAGGCGGGGGAGGCCCTGCGCCGTCCCGTCCCCGAGGCACACCCGGTTGCCGACCCCGAGCTGCGCGCCCGTGCGGTGGCCGGCGCTGCCGATCTCTTCGAGTCCAACCTCTCCCGGGAGCAGTTCGAGGCGATCGTCGCGCGCATCATCGAATACGTCCACGCCGGGGACGCCTTCCAGGTCGTCCCCTCACAGCGTTTCTCGGCGCCGGCTCCCGTCGACGCCTTCTCCATCTACCGCGGGCTGCGGGCGATCAACCCGTCCCCCTACATGTACTTCCTTGACATGGGCGACTTCGAGCTCGCCGGCGCCTCGCCCGAGCCGCTGCTGAAGGTCGCCGGGCGCCACGTAGAGATGAGGCCGATCGCCGGCACCTATCCGCGGGGGGCGACGCCGCAGGAGGACCGCGAGCAGGCGCAGGGGCTGCTGAACGACTCCAAGGAGAGGGCCGAGCACCTGATGCTCGTCGACCTCTCGCGCAATGACCTCGGTCGGGTCTGCGAGTACGGCACGGTGAAGGTCGACGAGATGATGGAGGTGGAGACCTACTCCCACGTGCTCCACATCGTCAGCCAGGTCTCCGGGACGCTCCGCGAGGACGTCGACGCGATCGACGCGCTGCGCTCGGTCCTGCCCGCCGGCACGCTCTCCGGAGCCCCGAAGGTGAGGGCGATGCAGATCATCGACGAGCTCGAGCCGCACAAGCGGTGCTCGTACGGCGGCGCGGTCGGCTACGTCAGCTTTGACGGCGACCTCGACACGGCCATCCACATCCGGACGGTGGTCGTGAAGGATGGCAGGGTCCACGTGCAGGCGGGCGGGGGCACCGTCGCCGACGCGCTGCCCGTACGCGAGTACGACGAGAGCGTGAGCAAGGCCAAGGCCGTGTTCGGCGCGATCGAGCTCGCCGCCGCCCAGGAGGGCTGGGCATGACCTCCGTGCTGGTCATCGACAACTACGACTCGTTCACCTACAACCTCGTCCAGTACCTGGGCGAGCTGGGGGCCGAGATCGAGGTGGTGCGCAACGACCGCGCCGAGGTCGCCGATCTCCTGGCGCGAGGCTTCGACCGCCTCGTCATCTCACCGGGCCCCTGCACGCCCGCGGACGCCGGGATCTCGATCGAGGCCGCGCGCGAGTTCCCGCAGGCGGGCGTGCGCACGCTCGGGGTCTGCCTGGGCCACCAGTCGATGGTGGAGGCCTTCGGAGGACGCACGGTTCGCGGGAAGCCGGTGCACGGCAAGAGCGCGAGCATCGACCACGACGGCCGCGGCCTGTTCGAGGGCCTGGCCAGCCCGCTGGAGGCCGGCCGCTACCACTCGCTCATCGCCGACCCCGATGTGCCGGGCGAGTTGGAGGTGACGGCCAGGCTGGGCGACGTGGTGATGGGAATCCGACACCGCGAGCTTCCGGCCGAGGGCGTGCAGTTTCACCCGGAGTCGGTGCTGACGCCCCGGGGCAAGGAGATCTTGCGTAACTTCCTGCGCAGCTAGATGACTGATCCCAAATACCCGCACGCACGGATGACGCACGGATACCGTCGCCGGATCGCGGTCATCGGGACTCGCCTGTACCCACCGGTACAGGCTTCGCCCTCTTCCCACGCCCGGCTCGGTCCCGTGCGCCCCCGCACGCACGCGAATTCGGAATCAATCATCTAGATGCCGAACGACGTCCTGACCCGCGCTATCGACGCGCTCGCCAACGGCGACCACCTGACCGCCGACCACACCTCGGCCGCCCTCGACGAGATCATGGAGGGCCGCGCCGGGGAGGTCCAGACGGGTGCCTTCCTCGTCGCGCTGCGGACCAAGGGCGAAACGGTGGGCGAGCTCACCGGCCTCGCGCGAACCATGCGCCGGCTTGCCGCGCCCGTCGCGCCGGCTCACGAGGCCCTGGTGGACACCGCGGGGACGGGGGGCGGGCCCTCCACGTTCAACATCTCCACGGCCGCGGCGCTCGTGGCGGCCGGCGCCGGTTGCCGAGTCGCGAAGCACGGCAACCGGTCGCATACGAGCCGGTCCGGATCGGCGGACCTCCTGGAGGCGCTCGGCGTGCGGATCGACCTCGCGCCCGCCGCCGTTGCGACGTGCATCGACGAGATCGGCTTCGGGTTCATGTTCGCGCCGCGCCACCACTCGGCGATGCGGCATGTCGTGCCGGTCCGCAAGGAGCTCGCGGTCCGCACGGTCTTCAACTTCCTCGGCCCGCTGACCAATCCGGCCGGGGCGACCCGGCAGGTGATCGGGGTGTCCGACCGCCACTACCAGGAGACCATCGCCGAGGCGCTCGTCGCCCTGGGCTGCGAGCGCGCTCTCGTGGTCTCAGGCGAGGATGGCCTGGACGAGCTCACCGTGACCGGCACGACCCGAGTGGTGGAGGTCGTCGACGCGCGCACCCAGGAATGGTTCGTGACGCCCGAGGAGGTGGGAGTCGCCGCGTTTCCGCTCGCCGCGGTCGCCGGCGGGACCCCGCAGGAGAATGCGTCCGTGGTACGGGAGGTGTTCGCCGGAGAGCGCGGCCCGGCGCGCGAGGTCGTTTCTCTGAACGCCGGCGCCGCGATCCTCGTTGGAGGCGGCGCGCAGGACCTGGCGACCGGGGTCGAGCGCGCTCGCGAGACCATCGACTCCGGGGCTGCCGCGAGCGTCCTCGCTCGTCTGGTCGAGCGCAGCGGCGAGCTCGCCCCGCCGCCGGAGCCATGAGCCGCCTGGACGAGCTCGTCGAGCAGGCGCGTGCGGGCGTGCAGCGACGCCGCGCCCAGACCAGCCGCGAGGAGCTTCGCGATCTCCTGGGCACGCGCACCGGCGCGCGGCCCTTCAGCGAGGCGCTGGTGCGGCCGGGCCTGTCGATGATCGCCGAGTTCAAGCGGCGCTCGCCGAGCGCGGGCTGGATCGACCAGCACGCCCAGGTTGCGGACGTGGTCACGGCCTACGAGCGCGGCGGCGCGGCTGCCGTGTCGATCCTCACCGACGAGCCGAGCTTCGGCGGCTCGCTCGACGACCTGCTCGAGGCGCGCCGGGCCTCGCAGCTGCCCATTCTGCGCAAGGACTTCGTCGTCGACCCATATCAGCTGCTCGAGGCGGCCACCGGCGGCGCCGACGCCGTGCTGCTGATCGTCGCCGCGCTGGACGACGACCTCCTGGCGCATCTCTACGCCGAGTCTCGGCAGCTCGACCTCGATTGCCTGATCGAGGTGCACGACGACGACGAGCTCGAGCGGGCGCTCGAGCTGGACGCCGACGTGATCGGCATCAACAACCGCAACCTCAAGGATCTGAGCGTCGACGTCGACACGACGCGCCGCCTGATCACCGACGTGCCGGCGGGCAAGACCGTGGTCGCCGAGTCGGGGTTCAGCTCGCGCGACGAGCTCGACGAGCTGGAGCGGATCGGCGTCGACGCGGTTCTCATCGGCGAGGCCCTCATGCGAAGCGACGACCCCGCCGCGGCCGTCCACGAGCTCACCGGGTTCGACGAGGAGACCCGCGAGCACTTCCTCGAGAACCCTCGCGACGACCGGTAACGGAACTCCGGGGCCAACTATTAATCGATCTGAAGGTCCCGGTTAGCGGGCATTTAGCGCGGCGCCGGATCCTCGGCTCATGACTCGAGCCAAGAACTTCGCACGCAAGCCGTTTGGATCAGCCCTCCTCGGCGGCCTGGTTGTCGCCGCTGCGGGATGGATCGCCATCGCCGCCGGCTGGATCGATTCGTCGAGCTCCAGCAGTACGCCGGTCGCCGCTCTCGCGCCGGCGTCGCTGCCTGAGCAGCCGGTCAGCAGCGACGGCAAGGCGCTCACGGTCAACGACATCTATCGCTCGGACTCGCCGGGCGTCGCCTTCATCCAGGCGACCCAGGCCCCGCAACAGCCATCGCCGTTCAACCCGTTCGGCGGTTCGAGCGGGGGCGTGGCGACCGGCTCCGGCTTCGTCATCGACAAGCAGGGGCACGTCCTCACCAACGCCCACGTGGTGAACGGCTCCAGCAAGGTGACCGTCCAGCTCGGCAACGCCGACAACTCCTCCGCGGTGCCCGCGCAGGTCGTCGGTAAGGACGAGTCCACCGACATCGCCCTTCTCAAGGTCGATCTGCCCGCCGACCAGCTCCACCCGGTGGCTTTCGGCGACTCCTCGAGCGTGCGGGTCGGCGACCCCGTGGTCGCGATCGGCAACCCGTTCGCTCTCGACCGCACGGCGACTGCGGGGATCGTCTCGGCGCTCCAGCGCCAGATAAAGGCCCCCAGCGGGTTCCAGATCGACAACGTCATCCAGACCGATGCCGCCATCAACCCAGGCAACTCCGGCGGCCCGCTCATCGACGCGGCAGGCCGCGTGATCGGCATCAACTCGCAGATCGAGTCGCAGAGCGGCGGCAACGTCGGCATCGGGTTCGCGGTGCCCATCAACACGGCTCGCAACGTCGGTGCAGCAGCTGCTGACGACGGGCAAGGTCCAGCACGCCTACCTCGGCATCACGGGCACGGACGTCACCCAGCAGCTGGCGAGCGTCCTGAACCTCCCGGTCAAGGAGGGCGCCCTGGTCCAGACCGTCCAGAAGGGCAGTCCCGCCGACCAGGCCGGAGTCAACGGCGGCGACGCGCAGGTGTCGATCAACGGCCAGCGGATCCAGGCCGGCGGCGACATCATCACGGCCGTCGACGGCAACCAGGTCCAGGGCATGGACGACGTCGTCAACGCGATCGCCGACAAGCAGCCCGGCGACAAGGTCTCGCTGACCCTCCAGCACGGCGACAGCAGCCGAACCGTGAGCGTGACCCTGGGCGACCGTCCCACCAACGTGAACCCACCGGCTAGGCAACAACACCGCCGGCTCCTCCGCTCCCGCCGGAGTCACTTGCCCACGGCGTCGCCGTGGGCATTTTGATCTGCTCCCGCGTCCGGGGCCGGCGGGTCGGCCGCTCGATCCTCCCCGTATCGTTGGTGTCATGCGCGTCAAGTTCTGCGGCATAACCAGGTTGGAGGACGCCGAGGAGGCGGATCGCCTGAATGCCTGGGCGGTTGGCCTGAATCACTGGAAGGGCGGGCCCCGCGAGGTCGATCCTGCCGTCGCGGCCGAAATCGGCGCCGCCCTGCGCCGCCGCATCGAGGTCGTCGGCGTGTTCGTGAACTCCCCGATCGCGGAGATCGTTCGCACGGCCGAGAACGAGTCGCTCACGCTGGTCCAGCTGCACGGCGACGAGGGACCCGAGTTCTGCCGCGAGGTGGCTCGCCGCACGGGCCTGGGCGTCATCAAGGCGACGCGGGTGCGCTCGCGCGCCGACATCCAGGCCGCGCGCGCCTATCGCGGCGCCTCCTACCACCTGCTCGACGCGCACGGCGAGGATGCGCCGGGCGGGACGGGCAAGCGCTTCGACTGGGACCTGCTCGCGGGCTCGCGCCTCGGCAAGCACACCATCCTCGCCGGCGGGCTGCGCGCCGAGAACGTCGCGCAGGCCATCGCGGCCGTGCACCCGTTCGCGGTCGACGTCGCCAGCGGCGTCGAGTCCTCGCCCGGCATCAAGGACCACGGGCTCATGGCGGCCTTCGCCGCCGCCGCGAACGCCTCTGCAGAAGAGCGCGAGGCGGTGCGCGGGTGAGCGCCGGCGCCGTCCAGGGACGCTTCGGCGAGTACGGCGGGCGCTTCGTGCCCGAGGTGCTGATGGCCGCGCTGGACGAGCTCACCGAGGAGTGGGCGCGTGCCCGCGAGGACGAGGCGTTCCTCGCCGAGCTGAAGCGGTTACAGCGGGACTTCATCGGGCGGCCCACGCCCCTCTATCTCGCCCAGCGCCTCTCCGAGCGCGTCGGGCGGACCGTGTACCTGAAGCGCGAGGACCTCGCCCACACCGGCGCCCACAAGATCAACAACGCCATGGGCCAGGCGCTCCTGGCCGTCCGCATGGGCAAGTCGAGGATCATCGCCGAGACCGGCGCAGGCCAGCACGGTGTCGCGTCGGCCACCGCCTGCGCGCTGCTCGGTCTCGAGTGCGTGGTCTACATGGGCGTCGAGGACATGCGCCGCCAGGCGCCGAACGTCGAGCGGATGCGGCTCCTCGGTGCCGAGGTCGCTCCGGTGGAGGCCGGAGCGCGCACGCTCAAGGAGGCCGTGAGCGCGGCGATCCGCGACTGGGTGGCCAACGTGCGCACGACCCATTACATCATCGGCTCGGCGGTGGGCCCGGCTCCGTACCCGACCCTCGTCCGCGACCTCCAGCGGGTCATCGGCGACGAGGCGCGCGAGCAGGTGCAGACCGCGGCCGGCCGCCTGCCGGACCGCGTGATCGCGTGCGTGGGCGGGGGCTCGAACTCGATCGGCTCCTTCTATCCCTTCCTCGACGACCCGGTCGAGCTGATCGGCGTCGAGGCTGCGGGCGAGGGGCTCGGCACCGGGCGCCACGGCGCCTCGCTCACGGCCGGCCGCACCGGCGTTTTGCACGGCGCGCTGTCGTCGGTCCTGGCCGACGAGGACGGCCAGATCCTCGAGGCACACTCGATCTCCGCCGGCCTGGACTACCCGGGCGTCGGGCCCGAGCACGCCCATCTCCGTGACTCCGGGCGGGCCCGCTACGTCGCGGTGACCGACGACGACGCCGCCCGCGCCTTCCGGGAGCTGGCGCGGCTCGAGGGCATCATCCCCGCGCTCGAGCCCAGCCACGCGATCGCCTGGCTGCTCGCTGAACGCTCGGACGCTGGAGATGGCCTGGACGTGGTCTGCCTGAGCGGCAGGGGAGACAAGGACCTCGCCGAGGCCGTCGCCCACCTGGAGAAGCTGGATGGCTGATGCCGCCGCGCCGGCAACCGGCGCCGGGCGGATAGCCGCAGCCTTCGCCGCCGCGCGCTCGGAGGGGCGGGCGGCGCTCATGCCCTACCTGATGGGCGGCTTTCCCGACTTGGATAGCTCCCGCGCCATCGCGGCGGCCTACGCCGACGCGGGCGCCGACCTGATCGAGCTCGGCGTCCCGTTCTCGGACCCGCTGGCGGACGGGCCGGTGATCCACGACGCCGCGACCAGAGCGCTCGAGGCTGGGGCGACGCTGACCGGGGTGCTCGAGGTGTGCGCGTCGGTCTCCTCGCGCCTGCCCGTCGTCCCGATGGTCTACGCGAACATGGTCCTCGCCGTTGGGCCCGCCGAGGTTGCCCGCAGGCTGGCCGCCGCCGGCGCGGCGGGCGCGATCGTGCCCGACCTGCCGCCGGAGGAGGCCGGCGAGGTCGCCGCCGCGCTCTGGGAGGCCGGCCTTGCGCTCATCCCGCTCGTGGCGCCGACGACGCCGCCCGAGCGCCGGCGTGAGATCGCGGGCGCGGCGCGCGGGTTCATCTACCTCGTCTCCGACACCCGCGTCACCGGCGAGCGCAGCGACGTCCCCGGCCATCTTGCCGAGCTCGTCGAGGCGACTCAGGAAGACGCCGGGGTGCCGGTTGCCGTGGGGTTCGGGATCGGCACGCCCGAGCAGGCCGCTGCCGTCGGGCGATTCGCGGACGGAGTGATCGTCGGCACCCGCCTGGTCCGCGAGGTGGCGGACGCGGACGGCGCTGACGCTGCGGTCGCCGCCGTCTCGAGCTTCCTGCGGGCGGCACGGGACGCGATGTCGTAGATTCCCGGCCGTGCTGCTGCTCGTCACACTTGTGATCGCACTCTCCGGGCTCGTCACGGGGTACGCCTTCGGCCTCGGCGGCGCCCTGAGCACGGTGATCTTCCTCGGCGTCCTGACCGTCGGCATGACGATCCGCGCCGCCCAGCCGCTTCTCGCGAAGCTCCGCCCGTAGCCGCCTCGGGCCCGGTGTAACGCGCTCGGTCCCCGAGCGACTGCCGTGCAATGCTGGATGGCGGAGGAGAGGAGGACTTCCGGATGAGCGAGGGGAACGGGCGCAACGGTCTGGAGTGGCATCGCGTCCTCAGCGAGAAGGACCTGCCGGAGGGGCGAGTCACGACGGTCCAGGCCGGGCTGCGGACATGCGCGCTCGTTCACTTCGACGGCAAGTTCGCCGCTCTCGACAATCGCTGCCCGCACCAGGGCGGCCCCCTGGGCGAGGGCTCGATCGAGAACGGCCTGCTGCGCTGCCCGTGGCACGGCTACGACTACGACCCGCTCACGGGCGGGTCCCCGGGCGCCTTCGACGACACCGCCACCTGCTATCCGCTGGAGATCCGCGAGGGCGACGTGTTCGTGGGCGTCGAGCCGCCCGCCGAGCATGAGCGCACGGTCTCCGACGCAGTGGTCGAGACCCTCGTCAACTGGGGGGTGCGCCACGTGTTCGGGATGGTCGGCCACTCGAACCTTGGCCTGGCCGACGCGATCCGTCGCCAGGAAGAGGCGGGCAACCTCTCCTACATCGGCATCCGCCACGAGGGAGCCGCCGCGTTCGCGGCCTCGGCCTATGGCAAGCTCACCGGCAAGCCCGCAGCCTGCCTGACGATCGCCGGCCCCGGTGCGACCAACCTGCTCACAGGCCTCTGGGACGCCAAGGTCGACCGCTCGCCCGTGATCGCGCTGACCGGGCAGGTGGAGGAGCAGGTGCTGGGCCCGGGTGCGTTCCAGGAGGTTGATCTCACGGCGGCGTTCGAGTCGGTGGCGGCGTGGAGCCAGATCGTGCTCCCCGCCTCGAAGCACGCCGAGCTGGCGAGCCTCGCGGCGAAGAACGCCATCGTGCGTCGCGACGTGGCCCACCTGATCTTCCCCGACGACGTCCAGACCATCCCCGCCCGTGACACCGAGGCGGGCTCGCCCGACGGGCGAGTCGGAGCCGACGAGATCTCGCCGCCGGCCGAGGCACTCGACAAGGCGACCGAGATGCTGGCGAAGGCCAAGCGACCCGTGATCGTCGTCGGGCACGGCGCGCGCGAGCGCATGCAGCCCGTCATCGACCTGGCGGAGCGCCTCGGTGCGCCCGTGATCACGACCTTCAAGGCGAAGGGGCAGATTCCCGACGACCACCCGCTGGCCTGCGGGGTCCTCGGCCGCAGCGGCACCCCCGTGGCCAGCTGGGTGATGAACGAGGCCGACCTGCTGCTGGTGTTCGGAGCGTCGTTCGCCAACCACACCGGCATCTACCCCGGCCACCCGATCATCCAGGTCGACTTCGACCAGATGCAGCTCGGCAAGTTCCACAGCGTCGCATGCCCCGTGTGGGGCGAGGTCGGCGTCGTCGCCGAGGCGCTCTCGGCTGCGCTCGCGGATCGCGAGCTGGAGGCGACCGACCAGGCCGGTGACGTAGCGGACCGCCGGGCGATCTGGGCGGCCGAGAAGGCGAGCCGGGCCGGCGACGACCGCGGTCACGGGATCGCCTCGGCGGCGGTGTTCGCCGCGCTGACGAAGCTCGCACCCGACGACGCGGTGATCGCCGTGGACGTGGGCAACAACACCTACTCGTTCGGCCGCTACTTCGAGTCGCGCGGCTCGCAGCGGGTGCTGATGTCCGGCTACCTGGGCTCGATCGGGTTCGGCTATCCCGCGGCGATCGGCGCGTGGGCGGCGACCGACGGCAGGCGGCCGATCCTTGCGATCACGGGCGACGGCGGATTTGGCCAGTACATGGCCGAGCTCACCACGGCCGTCAAGCACCGCATGAACATCACCCACGTGCTGATCAACAACGGCCAGCTCGGCAAGATCGCCAAGGAGCAGCGTGCGGGCAGGTGGGACGTGTGGCAGACGAGCCTGCACAACCCGGACTTCTCCAAGTACGCGGAGCTCTGCGGCGCGCTGGGAATCCGGGTGACCGAGTCGGCGCAGCTCGACGACGCGATCACGCAAGCGCTGGCGCACGACGGCCCGGCCATGGTCGAGGTCGTGGCCGACGCGGAGCTGGTGTGATGGTGAGGAACTTCGTTCCGAAAGCAGCAGGTAAGGCCGCCAACGGCGGCCGCAGGTGATCTGATGGTGAGGAACGAGGGCCTCCCCGAGCTTGACTCTTCATTCGCCCCCACGCGCGACGCGCTTCACCGCGTCGCCGAGGAGGTCGTGGCGCCTGCGCGCAAGCCGCAGAACGAGATCGCGCTGACGGTGACGCCGGGCGGCTTCGGCACGCCGGAGTTCGAGCACGAGGGCCGCAGGCTGACGGTGCGGGTGGAGGGCCCCGAGATCGTGGTCGACATCGACTCCACCGAGACGCGCGCCCCGATCACCAGCGTCGCCGCGGCGGCGCGGACCGTGGGGGAGGAGCTGTTCCGTGACGGCATGCCCGAAGACGAGACCGACCTGGGCATCGACGCCGCCTCTGCCCGCGCCCTGGGCGCCTTCTACGAGCTCGCCGCCGAGGCCCTGGCCGGGCTGAGGGACGCCCTTCCGGACGACGCCGAAACGTCCTCCACGAACCTCTGGCCCGAGCACTTCGACGTCGCCTTCGAAGCGGGCTCCGAGCCGGCTGGAAAGCGCGCCAACTACGGCGCCTCGCCCGGCGACGCGGACCATCCCGAGCCCTACCTCTACGTCGGCCCCTGGACGGCGGAGGTGGAGGGCGAGCTGTGGAACGCAAAGGGATTCACCGGCGCGGAGCTCGACTACGCCGAGCTCGTGGATGCAGGGGATCCGGTCGGGCTAGCCGTGGCGTTCTTCCGCAGCCGTTGGGAAGCGCTCGAGCGGACCTAGGGCAACGAGGGCGGGCGGAGCGCCCGCCGCCCGCCGACTGAGCCGGCTCGCAGTTTTGGTCGGTATGCGACCAAGACTGCGACTTGGTCCGGGCCGGCCGCCATCAGTGCCTGTTTCGCTCCCGTTCGAGCTCCGACTTGTCGTGGGAGCAGATCAGGCGCACCTCGTCGCCGTGGTCGCGAGCGAGCTCGCCCAGACGCTCGACGTTGTCGCGGCGAGCGGCGTTGTCGGAGCCAACGAGGCTCTCGAAGACACCCAGGCCCGCGGGGCACGAGCTTGGCGTGGCGACCTCGCCGGCGTGGAAATAGGCGTCGCCGCAGTGGAGCAGCCAGCCCCGATCGTCCTTCACCGCGACCCCGCAGTGCCCGCGGGAGTGGCCGACGAGGGGCAGCATGGCGATCTCGACCTCGAATCCGTCGAGCATCCGCACGCTCTCGAACCCGAACCAGCTCTCGCCTGAGACGTCGTGCTCGGCCCAGCGCGGCCCGTGCGCCCACTGGCCCTGCATGTACCTGAGCTTCTCGCTGAGCGGCGGGGACTGCGCGGCCTGCAGTTCGGTGCTGTGCACGTGGACCTCGGCCTGGGGGAAGTCGGCCAGGCCGCCGGCGTGGTCGAAGTCCAGATGCGTGACGACGATGTGGCGAACGTCGGCGGGATCGAGCCCGAGCTCCCGGACTTGGCTGATCGCCGTGTCGACCATCCGCGGCCGGGGCGCGATCAGAAGGCGGGTGGGGAGAGGGATGCTGTGCGGGTTCTCCGCCTCGGCGGTGCCCAGTCCAGTGTCGACCAGCACCAGCTCTCCGCCCGACTCGATCAGCAGGCAGTGGGCGACGAGCTGCGCGGGCTCGGTCCAGCCGCCCGTCCCGGCCAGCAGGCGGGCGGGCCGGGGGCAGAAGCTGCCGCAGTTGAGGTGCCGCACTCGCACGGCCACGAGCCTATTGCCCAAGGGGGTTATGGTCCGGGCATGCGATTCGGAGTGCTCACCGGCGGCGGCGACTGCCCCGGGCTGAACGCCGCCATCCGCGCGATCGTCCGCAAGGGCATCGGCACCTACGGGCACGAGTTCGTCGGCTTTCGCGACGGCTGGCGCGGCCCGCTGGAGCTCGCCCACTCCGAGCTGAACATCGCCTCGACCCGGGGCATCCTGCCGCGCGGGGGCACCATCCTCGGCACGTCGCGGACCAACGTCTTCTCGCGCGAGGACGGCCCGGAGCTCGTGCGCGACAACATGGCCAAGCTCGGCCTCGACGGCCTGATCGCCATCGGGGGCGAGGACACACTCGGGGCAGGAGCGAAGCTTCACGGCGATCTCGGCCTCAACGTGGTCGGCGTCCCCAAGACGATCGACAACGACCTGGGCGCGACCGACCTGACCTTCGGCTTCGACACGGCGCTTCAGGTGGCCACCGAGGCGATCGACCGCCTGCATTCCACGGCCGAGTCGCATCACCGGGTGATGGTCGTGGAGGTGATGGGCCGCCACGCGGGCTGGATCGCCCTCCACTCGGGTCTCGCCGGCGGCGCCGACGTGATCCTCATTCCCGAGCGGCCGTTCGACATCGAGGAGGTGTGCTCGCTCATCACCCGCCGGCGCGACCGTGGCAGCGCCTTCTCCATCGTCGTGGCGGCCGAGGGAGCGACGCCCGTGGAGGGGACGCTCGAGGTCCTCGGCGGCGACAAAGACGAGTTCGGGCATGAGCGCCTCGGCGGCATCGGGAGCTTGCTGGAGCGGGAGATCGAGCAGCGAACGGGGTTCGAGACCCGCGCCACCGTGCTTGGGCACACGCAGCGCGGGGGCACGCCCACCGCCTTCGACCGCGTGCTCGCGACCAGGCTCGGGGTGGGCGCCATCGACGCGGCCCACAACGGCGACTGGGGCATGATGCCCGCCCTTCACGGCACCAGGATCGAGCTGGTGCCGCTGAGCGACGCGGTCGCCGAGCTGCGCACCGTTCCTCCTGAGGACTACGAGGCGGCGGCCCCGTTTCTCGGTTGAGGGGGGCGGCGGCGATCGTCGTCGCCCTGCTGGCGGCGACCGCCGGGGGCTGCGCCGGCGACACGAAGATCGAGTCCGGCGCCGTGCTGCGGGTGTACGTGTCCATGCCCCTGCGCGGCCCGAGCGGCGCCGATGGCCGTGACGTCGACGACGGCGCGCGCCTTGCCCTCGCCGATGCCGGGGGCAGGGCGGGAGGCGTGGACGTGCGAGCCACCTACCTCGACGACACGAGCGGGGCGCCGGCCACGGCCCGCTGGAGCGCGGCGCAGACGGGCGCCAACGCACGCGGCGCGACGCAGGACACCAGCGCCATCGCCTACATCGGCGACTTCGAGTCCGGGGCGACGCGCACGTCGGAGCCGATCACCAACGAGGCCCGGCTCCTTCAGGTCTCGCCGGCCTCGGGCGCGGTCGGGCTCACGCGCCCATTCGCGGGCTCCGAGCAGCTTCCCGTCTACGAGCAGGCGGCCGACGCCAGGACCTTCGGGCGGGTGATCCCCGATGACTACGCGCAGGGCCGGGCGGCAGCCGGCTGGGCGCGCAAGCTCGGCTACGAGCGGGTCGGCCTGCTCTTGGGAGACCACTCGTCGTTCTCGATCTCGGTGCGCACCGGCTTTCAGGATGCCGGGGAGGGGCTTCTGACCGGCAAGGGGCCGCTGGACGCAATCTTCTACGCCGGGGACGCGGCGGGCGAGCCGTCGAAGCCATTTCGGGGCCGGAACGCGTTTCGCGGGCCGGTGATGGCGACCGACGCCCTCATCTCGCCGTGGAGCGCCGGAACGCGCCCGACGGTCGATCTCGCGACCTCCGCGGCGCTCGACCCCTCGCAGCTGCCCCCCGCGGGGCAGCGGTTCGTCCGGCGCTTTCGCGCCCGCTACGACCGGGCGCCCGGCCGCTATGCCGCCTACGGCTACGAGTCGATGGCCGTGGTCCTGGATTCGATCGACCGCGCGTCGGCGGACTCGGTCTCGAGGGGGAGCGTGGTCGATGCGTTCTTCGGCACCACGGACCGCGCCTCGGTTCTCGGCACCTATTCGATCGACCCGCTGGGCGACACGACGCTGGACCGGATGACGGGCTACCGGGTCGGGCCGGGTGGGGCGCTCAGCCCGTCGGCGGCGCTGCGCTCGCGCTGAGCCGGTAGCGCAGGTACACCGTCCCGCCGGCGAAGCGGCGCTCGTCGAGGAGCTCGAGGTTCAGGCGCATGCCCTCGGGCAGGGCGCGGAGGCCGCCGCCCACGACCGCGGGGACAGCGAAGACCTGGAGCTCGTCGACGATCCCGGCGCGCAGGGCCTCGGCGGCGAGCGTCGGGCCGCCGACGGAGATGTCCCGCCGGGCGCCGGCCTTCAGCTCGATGACGGCTGCGGGGTCGAACTGCGGCTCGACCCTGGTCCTCGCCGTGCCGGGCTCGGCCAGGGTCGTGGAGTACACGATCTTGTCCGCCGCGCGCCAGATCTCGGCGTAGTCGCGCATGACCGGCTCGGGCTCGTCGGCGGTCTCCCAGAAGCGCATGGTCTCGAACATGCGCCGTCCGTAGAGGTAGGTGCCGACGGGCCGCTCGAGATCATTGACGAACGCATGAACCTCCTCGTCCGGGGCGGCCCAGTCGAAGTTGCCCTCGGCGTCGGCCACGTAGCCGTCGAGCGAGGCGATGACCGAGTAGACGAGGCGGCCCATGGGGCCGGCCGCCGCTCAGCCCACGAGGTCGGCGAGAGCCTCGCCGACCTCGGGGTGCCTGAAGACGTAGCCCTTGTCCTGCGCTCGGCGCGGTACGGCGCGAATGCTCGCCGTGGCGTGATCGGCCATCTCGCGACCGAGGCGGGCGGTGACCGCGAGCTTGGGAACCGGGGCGAATGAGGGGCGGTGCAGAGCCCGTCCGAGCGCCTTGGAGAACTCCCGGTTGGTCACGGGGTTCGGCGCCGCCGAGTTGAAGACGCCCTGGGCCGCCGGATTGTCGATGGCCCACAGCATCAGCCCGACCTCGTCGTCGCGGTGGATCCAGGGCATGTACCAGCCACCTCCCGCCAGGGGACCGCCCACGCCGAGCTTGAAGGGCAGCAGCAGCTGCTTCAGCAGGCCGCCGGAGGGATCGAGGACGAGGCCGGTGCGGGTGTTGACGAGACGGATTCCGGCGGCCGCGGCTGGCTGTGCCGCCGCCTCCCAGCGCGAGCACACCTCGGCGAGGAAGTCGCTGCCCGCGGGCGTCGACTCGTCGACGATGGCCTCGCCGTGATCGCCGTAGTAGCCGGTGGCCGACTGGCTCACGAGGACCCCGGGCTTGACCGGGGCCGCGGCGAGCCCGTCGACGAGGTTCTTGGTCGAGCGCTCCCGGCTCTCCATGATCCGCGCCTTGGCCTCGGGGGTGTGGCGCTGGTCGATCGGCTCGCCGACGAGGTTGACGACGGCGTCGATGCCCTCCAGGGCCTCGACGGGCGGGCGCTCCGTCGTCGAGCTCCAGCCGTGCCAGGAGACCGTGGGGTTGGTCGTTGCCGCCGCCTCCGGGTTGCGGCTGAGGGCGACAACCTCGTCGCCGCGCGCGAGGAGCCTGTCGCAGAGGTTCATCCCGATGAGGCCGCTGGCCCCCGTGACGAGTACGCGCATCGTCGCTTCCTACCCCGTTCGTCTTCCGGTCAGTCGATCGTGGCGAAGGCGCCGGTCTCGTCCGAGAACCGAGCGAGGCCGGCGCGCTTGGCCTCCTCGACGACGACGCGCGCAACGGCCGGCGCCACCTCGCGGTCGAACACGCTGGGGATGATGTAGTCCTCGGCCAGATCCTCCTCGGCGACGACGTCGGCAATACCCTGGGCGGCCGCGAGCTTCATCTCCTCCGTGATCGCGGGGGCTCCGGCGTCGAGGGCGCCGCGGAAGATCCCCGGGAAGGCGAGAACGTTGTTGATCTGGTTCGGGTAGTCCGAGCGCCCGGTCGCCATGATCCGGACGTAGGGTTCCGCCTCCTCCGGCATGACCTCGGGGGTGGGATTGGCCATGGCGAAGACGATCGCGTCGTTGGCCATCTTCCCCAGTGCCTCGGGCTCGATGATCCCCGGGCCCGAGAGGCCCACGAAGACGTCGCAGCCGTCGACGACGTCGCCGGGGCCGCCGCTTCGCTTCTCCGGGTTCGAGATCTCCGCGTACCAGCGCTTCGACTCGTTCATCTCGCCGTTGACGTAGTCCTCGCGCTCGGTGGAGACCGCGCCCTTGCGGTCGCAGCCGATGACGTCGCGGACGCCGGAGGCAAGCATCATCTTGGTCACGGCGACGCCGGCGGCGCCGAGGCCGACGACGAGCACGCGCAGGTCCTCGGGGCGCTTGCCGACGATCTTCAGCGCGTTGAAGAGGGCCGCCATCGTGACCACGGCGGTCCCGTGCTGGTCGTCGTGAAAGACCGGGATGTCGAGCTCGCTCTTGAGGCGCTCCTCGATCTCGAAGCAGCGCGGCGCCGAGATGTCCTCCAGGTTGACGCCGCCGAAGGTGGGCGCCAGGAGCTTGACGGTGCGGATGATCTCCTCGGGGTCGTTCGTGTCGAGGCAGATCGGAAAGGCGTCGACGTTGGCGAACTCCTTGAACAGCATCGCCTTGCCCTCCATCACGGGCATGGCCGCCTCCGGGCCGATGTCGCCAAGGCCGAGCACCGCGCTGCCGTCGGAGACAACGGCGACCGTGTTCTTCTTGATCGTGAATTCGAACGCCAGCGAGCGGTCGTCGGCGATCGCGGTACACACGCGAGCGACGCCTGGCGTGTAGGCCATGGAGAGGTCGTCGCGGGTCTTCAGGGGGTACTTGTTGTGCTGTTCGATCTTGCCGCCGCGGTGCATGGCCATGGTGCGGTCGACGTAGGAGAGAACCCGCGCCCCGCGCGTGGAGCCGATCGCGCGCATGATCTGCTCCCAGTGCTGCTGGTTGCGCGCGTCGATGGTGAACTCGCGCACCCGCTTGCCCTCGCCGCCCGCGCCCGGGACGAGGTCGACGCCCTGAAGGGCGCCGCCGGCCTCGGCGATCTGGGCGGTGAGCTTGCCCAGCGGCTCCTGGCGCGCGTCGAGCTCGACGCGGACGACCACGGAGTACTGCGCGGATACGGAGGCGGCGGCCACGGGAGGGCATCTTACGAGCAGGCTCGAGGAGGGGCACGAGTCGCCCCCGGCGCCTTTATGGCGGTATGCGCCACAAAGGCGCCAGTCCCAATCCGTAGGATCGGGCTCGTGGCTAAGAAGGCCGACAGTGACGAGCTCTTCCTGATCGACGGCAACAGCCTCGCCTACCGGGCTTTCTTCGCTTTGCCCGAATCGATCGCCACGGCCGACGGCCGGCCGACGAACGCGATCTTCGGCTTCGCCTCGATGATGGTGAAGCTCCTCGTCGAATACCACCCGCGCGCGGTGATCGTCGCCTGGGACGCGGGCCTCTCGGGCCGCGAGACCACGTACACGGAGTACAAGGCGGGCCGCCGCGAGCGCCCTGACCTCCTGCGCGAGCAATGGCCCCACCTGATGCCGCTCTCCGAGGCGTTCGGCTTTCGCAACGTCAAGGTGGAGGGCTGGGAGGCGGACGACGTCATCGCCACGCTCACCAGGCACGCGACCGAGGCCGGTATCCCCGTGATGGTCGTCTCCGGCGACCGCGACGTCTACCAGCTTGTCTCCGACTCGGTGCGGGTGATGACCACCTCGCGCGGGATCACCGACACCCGGATCTACGACCCCGACGGCGTCGTCGAGCGCTACGGAGTGCCGCCCGAGCTCGTCCCCGACCTCATCGGCCTGAAGGGCGACACGTCCGACAACATCCCGGGCGTCCCGGGCATCGGCGACAAGACCGCCGCGGCGCTCCTGCAGCAGTTCGGATCGCTGGAGGAGGTGCTCGCCTCCGTCGATCAGATCTCGGGGGCCAAGCGCAAGCAGAACCTCACCGAGCACGCCGACGACGCCCGCATCTCGAAGCAGCTGGCGACCATGCATTTCGACATCGCCGTGCCGGTCGACGTCGCCGCCGAGGCCCGCAGGGCGCCCGATCGCAGCGGCCTGCGCGATTTCGCGGCGGAGTTCGAGCTGCGCGCGGTCATCCAGCGCCTCGACGACGAGTTCGGCGAGGTGGTGCCCGGCAGGGCGGTCGACGAGATGATCGAAATCGACGCGGTGGAGGGCTCGCCCGCCGACCTGGCGGAGGGCCCCGCCGCCGTCGCGATGGCCGACGGCAGCTGGGCCGCGACCGATGGGAAGAAGGTCGTCACCGGCGAGTCCGCCCCGGCCGAGCTCGCCGGCGCGCTGGAGGGAAGGCCGATGATCGCCCACGACGCCAAGTCCCTCGGCGGCACCGGGCGCACCGGCGTGATCGCCGCCGCGCCGGCCGGCGGCATCGAGATCGAGCACGACACGATGATCGGCGCCTACCTCATCGACCCGGGTCGCCGGACGTACGTTCTCGCCGAGCTCGCCGCCGACGCGGGCATCGCCGTCGCCTCGCCCGCCGGCGGCGCGGCCGAGTCGAACGGAGATCAGGCTCAGCTCTCCCTGGACGAGCCGCCGCCCGCCGATCCCGCCGCGGATGCGCGCCTGACGTTCGAGCTCGCGGGCAAGCAGCGCCCCCTGCTGGAGGAGCTTGGCCTGGTGCGCGTGATGCGCGAGGTCGAGCTGCCGCTGGTCGAGGTGCTCGTGGCGATGGAGAAGGAGGGCCTCGGCCTCGACACCGAGCGCCTCGCGGCCATCGAGGAGGGGATGGAGGAGCGCGTCGACGAGCTCGAGAAGGAGATCTACGGATACTCGAAGGAGCCGTTCACGATCGGCTCGCCCCAGCAGCTGGGCGAGGTCCTGTTCACCAAGCTCGGGCTGACCAAGAAGCGCAGGGGCAAGACCGGGTTCTCGACCGACGCCCGGGTCCTCGCCCAGATCCGCGACGAGCATCCGATCGTCCCCGCCGTGGAGGCCTGGCGCGAGCTGACCAAGCTGAAGAGCACCTACCTCGACGCCCTGCCGGCTCTGGTCGACCCCGAGACGGGCCGCATCCACACGACCTTCAGCCAGGTCACCGCCGCGACCGGTCGCCTGTCCAGCACCAATCCGAACCTCCAGAACATCCCGATCCGCTCCGACGTCGGGCGCCCGGTTCGCGCCTGCTTCGTCGCCGCGAAGGGCAACCGCCTGCTGTCCGCCGACTACAACCAGGTCGAGCTGCGCGTGCTCGCACACGTCGCCGGTGAGGACGTGCTGCGCGAGATCTTCGCCTCGGGCGAGGACATCCACGCGGCGACGGCCGCGGGCATCATCGGCGCCGACCCCGACGCCATCACGCCCTCGGAGCGCTCGAAGGCCAAGATGGTCAACTTCGGGATCGCGTACGGCCTCTCCGCCTTCGGCCTGGCCGACCGGCTGAACATCGAGCGCGAGGAGGCGGCGCAATACATCGAGCGCTACTTCGAGCGCTTCCCGGCCGTGCGGCGCTTCATCGACGAGACCATCGCGTCCGCGGAGCGCGACGGCTACGTTGCAACGCTGATGGGTCGCCGGCGGCGCATACCCGAGCTGCGCTCGAACCAGCGCCAGCGCCGCCTCCTCGGCGAGCGCCTGGCGGTCAACACGGTCATCCAGGGAACGGCGGCGGACATCATCAAGCTGGCGATGGTCAACTGCCATCGGGCCCTGGGTGAGTCGGGCCTGGACACCAGGCTCGTCCTGCAGATCCACGACGAGCTGCTCTTCGAGGGCCCGGAGGCCGAGATGGAGGCTGCCTCCGAGCTGGTGGAGCGCGAGATGTGCGGGGCCTTCGACCTGGACCCACCGCTCACCGTCCAGGCGGGCGTCGGAGCCGATTGGCTCGCCGTTAAGTAACGGGCCCTGGAAACGCGAGGGGGCGGCCCGCCCGGACCGCCCCCGTCGCTGCTCGTGTGGAGGAACCTCAGTCGTCGACGAGGTCGTTGTTGCCGGTCATGAGGTCGATGTGCTCGAACACGGTGCCCGTGTCGTCGAGCTCGGCCTCCTGGACCGTGGCGCCCTCGACGAGGTCGGCCGTCGTGCACACCTGCCCGTCGTCGCTGCCCTCGCTGTCGTCGCCCTGGTCACCGCCGCTGTCGTCATCGGACGAGGCGGTCGCGCCCTTGTCGCCGCCGCCGGACCCGGAGTTGTCGCCGCCGCCCTCGCCGTCGTTGTCCTCGTCGCCCTGGTCGTCGCCGTTGTCGCACCTGATCTCGGTCTGATCCGTGACCTGGCCGGTCACGCTCGAGCCGCCGAACAGGTTGATGACGAGCGTCGTGCCGTCGAACGAGGCGATCGTGCCGGCGCCGTCGGCGCCGTCCTCGACGCCGTCGTTGTTGGAGTCCGGGTCGAGCGGGTCGTCGCCCGCCTTGAACTCCTGGCGATTGTTGAGGCGGTCGCGGTCCTGGTTGCGATGAGCCTGGTTCTTGTGAAGGCTCAGGCCGTGCCGCTTCTCCCACTTGTCGGGGATCCGATCGTGGTTGCGGTCCTTCGCCGCCGAGGCAACGCTCGGAATCATCAGCGCGGCCACACCGAGTGCTGCGATGACGAGGGCTCGGATAAGTCCCTTCCTGGTTCCCATCTATTCCTCCAAAGGGGTTGGTTGTGGTTCGTGGATGGAACCCGACCGGCGAGCGAAGATCACGGCGCGGCGAGGCGCCTGGACGAATGTCTGTCAGCCGTCGGTGGGAGGCGAAGTCAAGCCGTCGTCCGAGCCGCCGCCGGAGCTGCCCTCGTCGTCGCCTCCACTGTCGCTGCCGCTCGTGTCGCCGGTGCCCGTGGTGTCGCCGCCGTCACCGCCGCCGCTCGTGCCGCCGCCTCCGTGGGGGTCGCCGTCGTCGGAGCCGCTGCCGCTGGTGCCGCCGTCGTCGCCGGAGCCACCACCGTCGTCCGAGCCCGACCCGGATCCGGGTCCGCTGCTGCCGCCGTGGGAGCCGCCGCTCGACCCGCCGCCTCCGTCGCCGGAGGATCCGGTGGAGGTCGAGGAGCCCGAGCTGCCCTCGCCCGAAGACTGGCTCGGCGCCGACGGACCGGGCCCGCCGGAGCTCGACCCTCCGTGCGAGTCGCCCGAGCCGCTCGAATCCCTGGAGACGCCCGCCTTGGCCGGCCTGAAGACGTCCGCGCTTTCGTGCACGGTCGCAGTGCGCCCATGCTTGCCCCCGAGCGCATGCCCGGCGCCATGGGGTTCGCTCGCCACCGCGGTTGTCCCGCCGTGCCTGGAGCCCCGGTGCAGTGCGATTCCCGACCCCACGGCGATGACGCCAACGGTCGCCGCCACTCCGGCCTTCAGGAGCAGCGAGGCCCCGCCGCCGGCGGCGACGCCGCCGATCGCCCCGGTGGTGCCCGGCGAGCTCACTGCCGACTCCAGCAGCGTCGAGGGAATGACGAACCCGCCGACCGCCCGCAGGCCCTCGCGAGCGCGGAAGATCAGCCCGCGGACCGCTCCCGGCGTCGCTCCGATCGCCAGCGCGATCTCTTCGTGACTGCGCCCCTCGAGCTCGCGCTTGACGATGGCCTCGCGCTGCTGGTCGGGAAGGCCCTTGAGGCGCGAGACGAGACCCTTGACCTCCTCGCGCCGGTTGAAGACGTCAGGGGGCTGGGGGACGCCGTCGTAGTCCTCGGAGAGGTGCTCGTGGTGACGGGCGTCGCGGACCGCGTTCAGGGCCCGGTTGCGAACGATGGTGTACAGCCAGGGCCGGACTTCGATCTCATTCTCGCCCGCCAGCGCGGCGTGCGCCCGGACGAGCGACTCCTGCACGACGTCCTCGGCCTGGTGGCGGGGGACGATGCCCGCGGCGAAGCCGACGAGCGCCGGGCGGTAGCGGCGGACGATCTCGTCGAATGCGCACGCATGGCCTTCCCGGAAGAGGCTCACGAGGCGGGAGTCGGGCTGGGTCCTGAGGACGATCCCGGCCAGCGGCCGCGGCGTGGTCCGTGCGCTCATCTCATGTCCTCATCGTCATGCTGGGCCCATTGCTCAAGCCATCTCCGGCGATTTGCCAAGCGAGGCTCCGTTTCCGTAACCCGGTGCCGGGGCGAAGATCACGATCGCGGCGCACGACGGTGCCCCTCGACTAGAGTGGCCTGCCGATGGACAGGGGACTCGCGGTCCTTCTTACCGCACTCGTCGGCGGCCTCATCGCCCTGCAGGCGCCGATCAACGCGCAGCTCGGGCGCGCGACCGGCAGCCTCCCGGCGGCCTTCGTGTCGTTTCTCGTCGGGACGGTCGTCCTTCTCCTCATCGTCGTCCTGACCGGGGATACGGGCGGACTGGGCTCGACGTTCGACGTCCGCGCCTATTACCTGATCGGGGGCATCCTCGGGGCCGCCTACGTGACCGTCGCCCTCGTCTCGGTGAAGTCGATCGGCGCGGGCGGCGTGGCCGCGGCGACGATCACGGGCCAGCTCACCACAGCTGTCGTGATCGACAGGCTCGGGGTGCTCGGTCTCGAGCGCACCGCGCTCACCGCGTCGCGGCTCGCCGGCATCGCCCTGCTGCTCGCGGGCACCTTCCTGATCATTAGGTGATTCTCTGAGGGGTCAGACCCTCCTGGTTGAGAGTTCCGGCCTCACGTTTACAAGGGTCAGACCCCTCTCGACTATTACGCGGTCGCGAGGGCAGGCTGCGGCCGGCGAGCCGCCTCGGCGAAGCGGGGCGGGGCGATCTCGAGGTAGTGGTTGAACGACCACCGCACGAAGCGCTCCGAGCTCATCAGCGAGATCGCTCGCCCGAGCGCCCTTGGCGCGATCCTCGGCACGGTGCGCTGGACGCGCAGCATCCAGCGGAACTTCCGCTCGTGCTGCGCCGAGAACGCGCCGTAGCGGGCGAGCGCCTCGGTCCGGTCGATCTCGCCTGCGAGCGCGGAACGGATCTCGCGGCCGCAGGCAATGCCGAAGTAGAGGGCGGTACGGATGCCCTCGGCGGTGAGCGGCAGGCAGTGGCCGGCGGAGTCGCCGGCGAAGAAGACGCCGCCGTCGGTAGCCTGCCTCAGCTTGTGGGGGATCCAGTTGCCCTGGTAGCGCACGGGGTCACGATCGAGGTCGTGCGCCAGGCGCACCGTGGGCTCCTTCACGTGGAAGCGGGGGTCGAACGACCCCACGCCGACCCTCACCTCGCCGCCGGCCGGAAAGCTCCAGCCGTAGCCCGCGGGCACGTAGGAGCGGTCGATCCAGATCTCGAGCTCCTCCGAGTCGCCGTGCGGATGCACCTCGAGCCCGCGCGAGAGCGGCGCACCCGGCGGCTGGTAGCCGCCGGAGCCCAGCACCCGCCGCCAGCCGAGGGCATCGACCACGAACGGAGCCCGAATCTCACCTCTGTCGGTGGCGACCGCGATCGAGCCCTGACCGCCAGCCGGCTGCCGCGTGCCGGCCGCTCTGCCCTCGACCTTCGCCGTCTCGAACTCGGCGTCGGCCTGGGCGAAGAGCAGGTCGCACAGCTCGTGGTAGTCGAAGGTGGAGAAGGTCCATGGCAGGTGCATGTCGGCGCGGGTATGGGGGGTGTGGATCACCAGGGTGTCGAACGTCTGGCGAATCGACGCCTCGAGGCCGAGGGCGTGAAGCCACTCCGGTTGGCGCCGCGCAGGCCGACGTCTGGCGCTCGCCGACGTCGTAGCGATCGACCACCATCACCTTCGCTCCGGCGCCCGCCAGCTCCCTCGCGACGGCCAGGCCGGCGAAGCTCGCTCCGCAGACCAGGACGTCCGCGTCGGCGTCGATTGGGGTCCTCTCGGCTCCGCGCTTGGTGCTTCGCGTGGGCATCGGCGGCGAGGGTAGCCGTTCTGCCAAACTACCCAGTCTTGTCCGCAACCGAGACACCCACAGAGGCGACCGCGACCGCGACGGTCGCGGGCCCGCCGTCGCTCGGCGACGACTACATGATCGAGGTCGACGGCCAGCTCGTCCCGAACTACGCCGCCACCATCAAGCCCTTCGCGGAAGGCGACGTCGTCAGCGGCGAGGTCGTCCGCATCGACAAGGACGAGGTCCTCGTCGACATCGGCTACAAGTCGGAAGGGGTCATCCCCAACAACGAGCTTTCGATTCGCCGCTCGGTCGACCCGGCCGACGAGGTGTCGCTCGGCGAGATGGTCGACGCCCTCGTCCTCACCAAGGAGGACCAGGAGGGCCGCCTCGTCCTCTCCAAGAAGCGCGCGCGCTTCGAGAAGGCCTGGCGGAAGATCGAGCAGGCCGCCGAATCCGGCGAGCCCATCGACGGGCTCGTGATCGAGGTCGTCAAGGGCGGCCTGATCATCGACCTCGGCGTTCGCGGCTTCCTGCCTGCCTCGCTCGTGGACATCCGCCGCGTCCACAACCTCGACGACTTCCGCGGCCAGACGCTCGAGTGCAAGGTCATCGAGCTGAACCGCAGTCGCAACAACGTGGTCCTCTCCCGTCGCGCCGTCCTCGAGGAGGAGCGCAAGGAGGTCCGCGAGCAGATTCTCGGCCGCCTGGAGCCGGGCATGGTCGTGGAGGGCAAGATCTCCAACATCGTCGACTTCGGCGCGTTCGTGGACCTGGAGGGCATCGACGGCCTGATTCACATCTCCGAGCTCTCCTGGAGCCACGTCAACCACCCCTCGGAGATCCTCTCCGTGGGCGACACGGTTCGCGTGAAGGTGCTCGACATCGATCGCGACCGCCAGCGGATCTCGCTGGGTCTCAAGCAGACCCAGGAGGACCCGTGGCAGAAGGTCCTCAACGAGTACAAGCAGGGCGACGCGCTGGAGGGCAAGGTCACCAAGGTGGTCGCCTTCGGCGCCTTCGTGGAGGTCGTCCCGGGCGTCGAGGGCCTCGTCCACATCTCGGAGCTCGCCGACCACCACGTGGAGAACCCCGCGGAGGTCGTGCAGCCGGGCGAGGACACCTGGGTGCGGATCCTCGAGATCGACGAGAGCCGCCGCCGCATCTCGCTGTCGATCAAGCGCGCCCAGCCCACTCAGAACCTGCCGCTCCGCGACCTCATCCCGCAGGAGCTCACCGACGCGATCGCCGAAGAGGCCGCCGACGAGGGCCCCGCCCTCGTCGACTCCGACGAGGCCTTCCCCGGCCCCCTCCAGCGCCCCGAGGCCCCCTCCGAGCCGGCCCCCGAGGATCCCTCCGAGGCCGCTCCTGAGGCCTCCTCCGAGGCCCCCGCGGAGACCCCCGAAGCCGACGAGTCCTCCCCGGACGCCTGAGGGTCCGGCGGTGCTGCCGCCGAACTCCCCCAGCGGCGGCGGCAGGCCCGCGATGATCGGCCTGACCGGAGCGATCGCGGCCGGCAAGTCAGCGGCCCTGGACGCTTTTGACCGCCTGGGCGCGGCGACGATCTCGAGCGATGCTGTCGTCCACCAGCTCCTCGATCATGAGCCCGTGGTGACGAAGCTCACTGACCGCTGGGGACCGGAGGTTGCCCCTGAGGGCAGCGCCGACCGCGGCGTGATCGGCGCCCGTGTGTTCGGGGACCCCGGCGAGCTCGCCTGGCTCGAGTCCCTGCTCCATCCGCTCGTGGGCGAGTGGATCGCCCGCTGGACGACGGAGCTGCCCCCCGGCACGGAGGTGGCGGTGGTCGAGGTCCCGCTGCTCTTCGAGACGGGCATTGAGGGCACCTTCGACGCGACCATCGTCATCTCTGCGCCCGACCACGTCCGCGAGGCGCGCGCCGCCGCCCGCGGCACGGACCTGGTGGGCGAGCGCCACGGCCGCCAGCTGCCGCCGCACGAGAAGGAGGCGCGAGCGACGTACGTCGTCGCGAATCACGGTTCGCGGGGCGAGCTGCAGGCCGCCCTCGCCGACCTCATGCCGACGCTGGCAGCGCTCGGGCGATGAGGCACATCCTGGTGCGGATCGGCCTCGCGGCGATCGTGGGAGGCGTGGTCGCGATCGTCATCGGCCGGCTCGACGTCGACCAGGCGCTGCGCGACATCACCCTTCCCCTCCAGCACGAGGACATAATTCGCCAGCAGGCCGACGACAAGGGCCTCGATCCCGCGCTCGTGGCCGCCGTGATCTACGCGGAATCGCGTTTCGTCGACCAGACCTCCAACGCGGGGGCGATCGGCCTCATGCAGATCACCCCGCAGACCGCCCGGGGCATCGAGCAGGCCAGCGGCGGCTCGACGTTCGTCACGTCGGACCTTCGCGACCCGCAGATCAACATCAGCTACGGCTGCTTCTACCTGCGCCATCTGCTGGATCGCTACGGCGGCAACACGGTCGCCGCCCTGGCCGCGTACAACGCCGGAACCAGCAACGTCGATTCGTGGGGAGGGTCCGACCTCACCCTCGACGACATCCAATTCCCCGAGACGCGCGGCTACGTGCAGGAGGTCCTCACGAAGCGCGATGAGTATGCAAGGAAGTACCCGTCGGAGCTCGGCCTGTAGGTCGCGGATAGCCTGAGCGGCCGCCTCGAGCAGGAGTCGCCGGGCCGCTGTCTGCATGCTGATCGACTGGATCATCTTCCCGCTCGCCGTGCTGGTTCTGCTGGCCGGGTGCGGCCTGCTGGCCCGCGAGGCGCTGGGCCGCTGGGTCCCCGGCGCCGTGGTCCCTGCCCTCGGGCTCGTGACGGTCGTCGTGGTGGGCCAGATGACGGCGTGGGCCGACGCCACCGCCGGGCTGACGACACCGCTGGCGGCCGCGATGGCCGTGGCCGGGTTCGCCCTGGCGTGGCGCCGGGGCGGCCTTGGGCGTCCCGACCCCTGGGCCTGCGCCGCCGCGGCCGGCGTCTTCGCCGTGTACGCGGCGCCGATCGTCCTCTCCGGCGAGGCAACCTTCGCGGGCTTCATCAAGCTCGACGACACGGCGACCTGGATGGCGCTCACGGACCGGATCATGGATCACGGCCGCAGCCTGTCGGGGCTGGCGCCCTCCACCTACGAGGCGACGCTGGCGTTCAACCTCGGCAAGGGATACCCGATCGGGGCGTTCCTGCCCCTGGGGGTGGGACGGGGCCTCGTGGGCCAGGACGTCGCATGGGTCATCCAGCCCTACATGGCGGTGCTGGGATCGCTGCTCGCTCTCGCCCTGTGGGAGGTGCCGCGGGGGCTCGTGGCCTCGTCGCGGCTTCGCGCTGGCGTCGCCTTCCTCGCGGCTCAGCCGGCGCTGCTGTACGGCTACTACCTGTGGGGCGGCATCAAGGAGATGACCGCGGCTCTGCTGATCGCCTCGGCCGCCGTGCTGGCCGGGGTGGTGATCGCCTCGCCGGCCCGCCGGGCCCCCGTTGCCGCCCTGGCGCTCGTCGCGGCGGCGGCGGTTGGGGTGCTGTCCGGCGGCGGTGCGGTGTGGCTGCTGCCGCCTCTGCTGGCGGCGCTGTGGGCCGCCGTGCGGGCGCTGGGAGGCCTACTCGCCGCGCGGCGCGCCGCGGTGTTCGCCGCGGCCCTGGCGCTTCTCAGCCTTCCCGTGATCGTGCCCGGGGGCCTGTTGCCGCCAACCTCCTCGCCGCTCGACAGCGCCACCGCGCTGGGCAACCTCATCAACCCGCTTCACCTCGAGCAGGTCGCCGGCATCTGGCCGGTCGGCGACTTCCGTCTCGTGCCCGCGCACGAGCTGACACCGGACCTCCTCATCGCGGTGGCCGTCGGCGGAGCGGGAATCGGCGTGGCGCTTGCCTGGGGCCGGCGCTCGTGGGCGACCCTGGTCTACGTCGGCGGCGTTCTGCTCGCGGGCATCGCGATCTACACCGTGGGCTCTCCCTGGGTGGGCGGCAAGGCGCTCGCCACCGCCTCGCCCGCGATTCCCTTCGCTGCGCTGCTCGGCGCGGCCGCTCTGTGGAGCATGGGCGTGCGCGCGCTGGGGGCGGCGCTCGCGCTGGTGATGGCGGTCGGGTTGCTGTGGTCGAACGCGCTCGCCTATCGGAGCGTGAACCTCGCTCCGCGGGGCCAGCTCGACGACCTGCAGGCGATCGGCAACGACCTCGCCGGCAAGGGCCCGACCCTGATGACCGAGTACGAGCCCTACGGCGCCCGGCACTTCCTCCGGGACGGCGACCCCGAGGGGGCCTCGGAGCTGAGGCGCAGGCTGGACCCGCTGCTCGACGGCCGTCCCCTGCGCAAAGGTGAGTCGGCCGACACCGACCGCTTCCAGCTCGACGGGCTGCTGGCCTACCGGACCCTGGTCCTGCGGCGCTCGCCCGCGCAGAGCCGGCCGCCGTCCCCCTACCGGCTGGTGTACCGGGGGCAGTCGTACGAGGAATGGCGGCGCGGCCCGGAGTTCCCCTCCCAGGTCGTCGACCACCTTGGGCTCGGCGGCCCGGTGGACCCCGCCGGCGTGCCGCGGTGCAGCGACGTCGCGCGGCTCGCGACCGAGGCAGGCCCGCAGGGCACGCTCGCGGCCGTGCCCAGGAAACCCATCGAGCCCGTTGCGACCGCGGCGATGCGGCATCCCAGGACCTGGGAATCGCGCGCGTACGCGAGCGCGCTGGTCCCGCGCACCCCGGGGACGATCAGCACAACGCTCAACGTCCCATCGGCGGGCGCCTACGAAGTGTGGCTCGGAGGGTCGGTGCGCCCACAGGTTGACCTGAGCGTCGACGGCCGCCCGGCCGGGTCGGTGCGCGGCATCCTCAACAACGCGGGCGAGTTCGTGCGCCTGGGCGAGGCCGAGCTCCAGCCGGGACGGCACGGGATCGCCGTGACCTTCCACGGCTCCGACCTGCATCCGGGAAGCGGCGGCGCACCGGAGCCGATCGGGCCGCTGGTTCTGAGCCCGGAGGACCCCGCCACCACTCGCATCCACTCGGTCCCGGCATCCAAGGCAGCGACGCTGTGCGGGCACCGTTGGGACTGGATCGAGGCTCTGTCAGGCGCCGCACCCGGCGACTAGTTGCGCGTCGCGCGCCAGGCCCAGATCATCATCAGGGGCTGAAGCGGCAGGCGCGCCCACAGCAGCCACCGCGGTATCCGCTGCGTGTCGAGGCCGCGGATCCGCTCGGGGTGAACCGCCATGTTGAGGTTGGCGGGGAAGACGGCGAGAAGGAGGGCGATCAGCCACGGGCCGGCGACTCGGCGGGTCGACCCGGGCGCCACCGCGACGCCACCGGCGATCTCCGCGACCCCACTCCAGACAACGGCCTGCTCGGGGGAGAGGGGTACGTACTCGGGCACGATCGCCTCGTAGCGGCGGGGAATGACGAAGTGCATCACCCCGGCGAAGGTGAAGAAGCCCGCGAGGGCCTTCTGCGAGCGGCTCACGCCGAGGGACGCTACCGGTCGATCGCCGGCTGGACTGGAAAGAGATAGTTTGCTAAGATAATTATCAACGCTAATCAATGACGCAGAAGACCGAACAACTCAATTCAGAAGCCATGACGCACCTCGCGTCACGGCTTCGGCTCGCGATCACCCGCACCTCGCGGCGACTCCGGCAGGAGGGCGGGGTGGGGCTGAGCCCCTCTCAGGCCTCGGCGCTCGTCACCGTCGACGTGCACGGCCCGCTCACGCCGAGCGAGCTGGCCGATCGCGAGCGCGTGAAGCGGCCCACCGCCACGCGCGTGGTCGCCAGGCTCGTCGAGCAGGGGCTCGTGACGCGCACGGCCGACCCGGCGGACGCACGCAGCGCCCTGCTCGCCTCGACCCCTGCGGGCCGCACGCTCACCGATCGCATGCGAAAGCGCAAGAACGCCTACCTCGCGCGGCGGATCCGCGACCTGCCGTCCGAGGACATCGCCGCCATCGAGCGAGTCGTCGAGGTCCTCGAGCACCTGCTCGACGGAGACACTCCGTGAGCAGGCACGTCAGGCGAACCTTCAGCTCACTCTCCGTCCCCAACTACCGCCGCTATTTCGCGGGACAGGTGGTCTCGGTCTCCGGCAACTGGATGCAGATGGTCGCCGAGGGCTGGCTCGTGCTCTCCCTCACCGGTAGCGGAGTCGCCGTCGGCATCGCGACCGCCTCGCAGTTCGTTCCCCTGCTCTTCGCCGGCGCCTGGGGAGGCCTTTTGGCCGACCGCTTCGAGAAGCGCAAGCTGCTGATGGCGACGCAGGCCGCGATGGCCGTGCCGGCACTGTTCCTGCTCTCGGTCACCGCGACCGGAGTGGTCACGCCGCTGATGATCTACGCGACCGCGTTCACTCGCGGCGCGGTGAACGCCATCGACAACCCGGCGCGGCAGAGCTTCGTCATCGAGATGGTCGGGCCCGACCGCATCGTCAACGCGGTCAGCCTCAACAGCGTGATCATCCACACCTCCCGGATCGTGGGGCCCGCCATCGCCGGCGCGGTGATCGCGATCTGGGGCGTCGCGCCCTGCTTCGGCCTCAACGCCCTCACCTTCGTCGCGATGCTGGTGGCGCTGGCGGGCATGGCGCCCGGCGAGCTCCGCACGCCGCGGCTGGTCGCCTCCCGGCCGGGCGCGATCCGCGAGGCCTTCCGCTACGTGGCGGGAACGCGCGACCTGCTGGTCCCGTTGCTGCTGATGGCCATCGTGGGCACGCTGGCGTTCAACTTCCAGGTCGTCCTTCCCCTGATCGCGCGGTTCACGTTCGGCGGCACGGCCTCCACCTACGCGCTGCTGTTGGCCGCGATGGCGGTCGGCTCGGTCACCGGCGCCCTCGTCAACGGAGCTCGGGGCCGGTCCGGGCCCCGGCTCATGACGCTCTCGGCCGGCGCGTTCGGCGTCATCGGCCTGCTGGCCGCCGCCGCGCCGAGCCTCGGGGCCGAGGTGGCGCTGCTGGTCCCGTTGGGCATGGCCAGCGTCACCTTCGCGGCCTCGGTGAACTCGCACCTCCAGCTCTCCGTCGAGCCCGACATGCGCGGCCGCGTGATGGCGCTCTACTCGGTCGTCTTCCTGGGCTCCACGCCGATCGGCGCCCCGCTCGCCGGCTGGCTCTCGGAAACGGTCAACCCCCGCGCCGGCCTCGTGCTGGCGGGCGTCGCGGCGCTGGCCGCGGCGGCGGTGGCGACTGTGGCATTCGACCGAGCGGCTGACGAGGCCGATGAGGGAGCCCGGGCCGCGGAGCACCAACGACGGTTTCGTCACCCCGAGCGGCCGCTCCGGCCGCGTCGGCGCTCCGCCGAGCCCCGAACCCAGGACTGCTCGCGCCGCGAGCTGCCGACGGGCGAGCTGCGCGCCGAATCACCGAGCTCCTAGCCCGAGCTTTGGTGCTTTGAGGGTCGTATGGACCCCCAATCGACCAAAGCTCCTGGGGACGCGGGCTCGCGTGGACATCTCAGCCGGGCCCAGGAAGCCTGCCTGACCCGCCTCCTACACTGAGCGCGGTGCCGGACTTCAAGCTCAATCCCGCCTACACGCCCACCGCCGACCAGCCCCAGGCGATCACCAGCCTCAGCGAGGGGATCCGGGCGGGCGAGTCGTTTCTGACCCTGCTCGGCGCCACCGGCACGGGCAAGACGTTCACGATGGCCGGCACGATCGCGGAGCTCGGGCGACCCGCGCTCGTCATCGCCCACAACAAGACGCTGGCCGCGCAGCTGTGCAACGAGTTCCGCGAGTTCTTCGCCGAGAACGCCGTCGAGTACTTCGTCTCCTACTACGACTACTACCAGCCCGAGGCGTACGTCCCGGCCCAGGACCTCTACATCGAGAAGGACAGCTCGATCAACGACGAGATCGACCGCCTGCGCCACGCCGCCACGGCCGCCCTGCTGGCCCGTCGCGACGTCGTGATCGTCGCCTCGGTCTCGTGCATCTACGGCATCGGCTCGCCCGAGCTCTACCGCGAGCAGATGCAGCTCTTCCAGGTGGGCTCGTGGATCGATCGCGATGACACCTTCCGCAAGCTCGTCGGCATGCAGTACAAGCGCAACGACACCGCGCTGACCCGCGGCACCTTCCGGGCCAAGGGCGAGATCCTCGAGATTTTCCCCGCCTACGCGGAGACGGCGTACCGGATGGCCCTGTTCGGCGAAGAGGTCGAGTCGATCCAGCACTTCGACCCGCTGACCGGCGAGGTGCTCGACGAGATCGACCACGTCGCGGTCTGGCCGGCCACGCACTACGTCACCAAGGAGGAGACGATCGAGCGCGCGATCGACGAGATCCGCGCCGAGCTGAACGCCCAGCTCGCCCAGTTCGAGGCGACCGGCAAGGAGCTCGAGGCGCACCGCCTGCGTCAGCGCACCGAGTACGACATCGAGATGATGAAGGAGGTCGGTTTCACCTCCGGCATCGAGAACTACTCGCGAATCCTCGACGACCGCGAGCCGGGCTCGCCCCCGCACACGCTCATCGACTACTTCCCGGACGACTTCGTGGTCTTCGTCGACGAATCGCATCAGACGATCCCGCAGATCGGCGGCATGTACGAGGGCGACCGCTCGCGAAAGCAGACGCTGGTGGACTTCGGCTTTCGCCTGCCCAGCGCCCTCGACAACCGGCCGCTGAAGTTTCAGGAGTTCCTCGACCGTGTGAACCAGGTCGTGATGGTCTCCGCCACCCCCGGCGACTTCGAGCGCGGCTCCTCCAGCCGCATCGTCGAGCAGATCGTTCGACCCACGGGCATCGTCGATCCCGAGGTCGAGGTGCGGGCGACGCGGAACCAGATCGACGACCTCATGGAGGAGGTCCGCAAGCGCGCCGAGATCGGCGAGCGGGTCCTGGTCACCACGCTCACCAAGAAGATGGCGGAGGACCTCACCGGCTATCTCATCGAGCACGGCTTCAAGGTGCGCTACCTGCACTCGGAGGTCGACACCCTGGAGCGCATCCAGATCATCCGCGACCTGCGCCTGGGCGAATACGACGTGCTGGTCGGCGTCAACCTGCTGCGCGAGGGCCTCGACCTGCCGGAGGTGTCGCTGGTGGCGATCCTCGACGCCGACAAGGAGGGCTTCCTGCGCGGTGAGACCTCGCTCATTCAGACCATCGGCCGCGCGGCGCGAAACGTCCGCGGGCGCGTGCTCATGTACGCCGATCGCGAGACCGCCGCGATGCGCACGGCGATCAGCGAGACCGACCGCCGGCGCGAGATTCAGGTCGCATACAACCTCGAGCACGGCATCACGCCGGAGACCGTCCAGAAGGGGATCTCCGAGATCTCCGAGTTCCTGGCGATGGAGTCGCGGACGACGCCGTCGCGCCGGCGCCGGGGCCTGAGCCGCGGCGACGGCGAGCCGATCAAGGGCCCCGACGAGCTCGCGAAGTTGATCGTCGAGCTCGAGGAGGAGATGCTGGCCGCCGCCGAGGACCTGCGCTTCGAGGAGGCCGCCAGGATTCGCGACGAGCTCAAGGAGCTTCGCCGCGACCTGGAGGGGATGAAGACCTAGAAGCGGTCCGGGGTGTCGAGGACCCGGGCGAAGTAGATGTGGGGCTCGCCCTGGGCGCCCGCCGCCGCCATCACTCCGGGGATCTCCGTCTGCGCGTCGAAGAACCCCTGAAACGAGGCTTCGTCGGGCCACTCGTCGATGGCTAGGAGCTCGTCGTCGGTGGCGCAGAACTGGTGGTGAATCGCGCCGTGCGAGCGTGCCTCCTCGGCGATTCTGGTCAGGGTGTCGCCGTTCTCGGCTGCGTACCGCTCGAACGCGGCAGCGTCGGCCTTCACGCGAAGGGTCATGATCACTGACATAGGGCAAACCTCCGTGGTCTTGGGATTGACCGATCCTATGCGCGCGGGCCGGGGTGCGGGGCGGATTCGCCCCAGCCTCTAGGCTTTCGCGCGATGAGCGTCGAGGATCTCGCAAAGCAGGCCGCCGAATCCGTCCGCGCGGTGATGGAGGAGGCGCAGAAGCAGGCCACCGAGATCGTCGCCGCCGCCGAGAAGGAGGCGGGCGAGATCCGCGAGCGTGCCGAGGCCGAGGCGCGGGAGAAGGTCGAGGGCGCTCGCGCCGCGCTGGAGGAGCTGGGCGACCGCCTTGGCATCACCGGCGCCCCCGCTCCGAAGCCCGCGGCCGCGCCGCCGCCGCCACCGCCGGCAAAGAAGCCCGACCCGCAGCCGCAGACGCCCGCGCCGCCGCCGGAGCCGGAGCCACCGATCGCGCAGGAGCCCGAGCCCGAGCCGGAGGTCGTGGAGCCCAACTCCAGCCCCGCGGTCGCTCCGACGTCGGCCGGCGGGGCAAAGAGCGGCGATGCTCAGGCTGCGCGACTCGTGGCGTTGAAGCTCGCCCTCGATGGCGTCTCGCAGGACGACGCGCGCTCGCAGCTGACCTCCGAATACGAGGTCCCCGACCTGGATTCCCTGCTGAGCGACGTCTACGCGAAGGCCGGCAAGTAGCGCGCTGACGACTTGTCCCCCGCATGGGGGGATAACTCGTCAGGAACCGCCGAGCGCCTTCGCGCGAGCCGTGGCCGCGTACTCGGCCATGTCCTGGGACCAGAACTCGACCACGTTTCCGTCGGGGTCGGTGACGTAGAGGGCGCGTCCGGGCCCGAGTTGCATCGGGCCCTCCGTCTCGACGCCCTGCGCGTCGAGCCCCTCCTTGATGCGCTCGATCTCGTTGTCAGCGACGTGCAGGGCGTAATGAACGTGGGCGCCGCCGCGGCCTCCCGCCAAACCCACCTGGGGCGACCACAAGCCCAAACGAGCGGAGTCGCCCACCAGGTACCAGCGACGGTCGTCGCGGCCCTCACCGTGCATGGTCTCCTCGAGCCCCAGGATGTCCCTGTAGAAGCGGCTCGATTCGTCCAGGTCGGCGACCTCCAGGACCAGCTCGGAGATGCCCGAGACGCGGGGCGGGGCGCTCACGCGGCTCACCCTATCCTCGCTCGCCGTGTCTCGGACCCCGTACATCCGCCTGCTCGCCATCCGCGCCGTGCGCCAGCCGCTCGTCGGCGTCGCCATCGGCCGCCTGCCGATCGCCGCCGCGTCGCTCGCGGTGATCCTGCTGGTGCGCGGCGAGACCGGCTCCTTCGCGATCGCGGGGATCGTCGACGCATGCGTCGCCATCGCCGCCGGGATCTCGCTGCCGATCGAGGGTCGCCTGGTGGACCGGTTCGGGCAGACCACCGTGCTCGCCTCCTGCGGGATCGTGAATCCGCTTGCTCTCGCCGGCCTGGTCTGGGCCGCGCACGAGGGCGCCCCGCCCGTTGCCCTCGCGGCGATCGGCGCTGCCATCGGCGCCTCCGTGCCACCGCTCTCGCCGTGCATGCGAACGCTGTGGGCGAGCATGGTGGGCGACGAGAAGCTGCGCCAGAGCGCGTTCGCGCTCGACGCGGTGATGGTCGAGACGGCCTTTATCGTGGGCCCGCTGGCCACGGCCGCGATCGTGACCGCGGCGTCGCCGTCCGCCGCGGTGCTTGCGAACGCGGTGTTCGCGGCGACCGGCACTGCGATCTTCGTCACCTCGCGGGCCTCGCGCGCGTGGAGGGGCGAGGCGGAGGCGAGTGGGATGCTGGGCGCGATCGCATCCCGCGCCGTGCTCGCCCTGCTCGCCGTGGAGGTCGTGTCGGGAGCCTCCATCGGGTCGATGGAGATCGCGACAACCGCGTTCGCGACACAGCACGGCTCTCCCGGCCTCGCCGGCGCTCTCATCGCCGTGCAGGCCGCCGCCAGCCTGGCCGGAGGCCTCTGGTACGGCTCGCGCCACCGCGAGGAGCGCGCCGCCTCGCGCTACCCGCGAACCACCCTGGCGATCGCGGTCTGCTTCGCGCCCCTCCCGCTGGCGGGGTCGATCGGCGCGCTGTTCCCCCTGATGGCGCTCAGCGGCTTCGGCTTCGCGCCCTCGGCGGCGGCGGTGTTCTCGCTGATCGACGACATCACGCCCGCGGGCACCGCCACCGAGGCCTCGTCCTGGCTCACCACGTCCCTGATCGTCGGCGTCGCCGCCGGCACGGCGGTGGCCGGGGCGGTCGTGGGCGGCGGCCACGCCCGTGTGGGGTTCGCCCTGGCGGCCACGGCGGCGATCGCGAGCTGCCTCGGCGCGTTCGCGGCGCGCAGCACGTGGCTCGCCGCGTAGGCGTTCTGGGAACGCCTGTTCGATCTTTAGAATCGCCTTGGCAGTGGCAGGCTCCAGCCAGATAGTCGTCTCAGGCGCGCGCGCCCACAACCTGAAGGGCGTGGACGTCACGCTGCCGCGGGACGCCCTCGTGGTCGTCACGGGGCTCTCTGGCTCGGGCAAGTCGAGCCTGGCCTTCGACACGATCTACGCCGAGGGCCAGCGCCGCTACGTCGAGTCGCTGTCGGCCTACGCCCGGCAGTTCCTGGGCCAGATGGACAAGCCCGACGTGGACTCGATCGACGGCCTGTCGCCGGCCATCTCCATCGACCAGAAGACGACCTCGCGGAACCCGCGCTCCACCGTGGGCACGGTCACCGAGATCTACGACTACCTGAGGCTGCTCTGGGCGCGAGTGGGCAAGCCCTACTGCTCCAACTGCGGCGAGCCGATCGAGGGCCAGTCGCTCGAGCAGATCGCCGACCGCGTCCAGACGCTCGAGGAGGGCACGCGCTTCATGGTCCTCGCGCCCGTGGTCCGCGGCCGCAAGGGCGAGTACGGCCGGATGCTGGCCGAGATGCGCAGCCAGGGCTATGCCCGCGCCGTGATCGACGGCGAGCTGCGCCGCCTCGACGAGGAGATCACGCTAGACAAGAAGTACAAGCACGACATCTCGATCGTGGTCGATCGCCTGGTGATGAAGGAGGGCATCCGCAAACGCCTCTCCGAGTCGCTGGAGGCTGCCTCGCAGCTCGCCGCCGGCATCGTGGAGGTCGAGATCATGGGCGGGGATCACCCCGCCGGTGCGGACGCGGGAGCGGAGCAACCGGCGGGAGTTCTTCAGGGCCCCAGCCAGGGCAAGCGCGGGACGGTGCTGACCTTCAGCGAGAAGTTCGCGTGCCTGAACTGCGGCGCCTCGATGCCGGAGCTGGAGCCGCGGATCTTCTCGTTCAACTCTCCGCACGGCGCCTGCGAGCGCTGCCACGGGCTCGGCTTCCAGCGGGTCATCGACCCCGAGCTGATCGTCCCCGACCCGACCCTGTCGATTGCGGAGGGGGCCCTCGAGCCGTTCACCAAGGCCGCCTCGATGTACCACCGGCGGCTGCTGGAAGCGGTGGCCGAGGCGAACGGCATCGACGCTTCCAAGCCCTGGGCCAAGCTCGCCGCGGGCGATCGCGAGCTGCTGCTCGACGGCACGGGCGACGACAAGCACACGATCTCCTACCGCAACCGCTTCGGCCGCCGTCGCGTCTACACGGTCCGCTTCGAGGGCATGCTCTCGAGCCTGCAGCGGCGCTACGAGAACACCGACTCGGAGCGCACCCGCGAGCGCATCGAGGACCTGATGGCCCTGCAGCCCTGCCCCGCCTGCGGAGGCGCGCGGCTGCGGCCCGAGAGCCTGGCGGTCCGCGTCGGCGGGCTCAACATCCACGAGTACACGGAGATGTCGGCTCGCGCCGCGCTTCGGTGGATCGACGAGCTCGAGCTGACGCCCACCGAGCAGGCGATCGCGCGGCTGGTCGTCCGCGAGATCTCCGAGCGGCTGAGGTTCCTCGACTCGGTCGGGATCGGCTACCTCTCGCTGGAGCGCACGGCGACGACGCTCTCCGGGGGCGAGGCACAGCGCATCCGCCTGGCAACGCAGATCGGGTCGAGCCTGGTGGGCGTCCTGTACATCCTCGACGAGCCGTCGATCGGGCTGCACCAGCGCGACAACGAGAAGCTCATCGCCACCCTCGAGAGGCTCCGCGACGTCGGCAACACCGTGATCGTGGTCGAGCACGACGAGGGCACCATCCGCGCCGCGGACCACGTCGTCGATCTGGGGCCGGGAGCCGGCGAGCACGGAGGCGAGATCGTCGCCGCGGGGACCCCTCGGGAGATCGAGGCCGATCCGGCGTCGCTCACCGGTCAGTTCTTGAGCGGGGCGTGCAGCATCCGGGTCCCGGCAGAGCGGCGCCAGCCCTCGGGCGAGCTGACGGTTCGCGGCGCCCGCGAGCACAACCTGAAGGGCATCGACGTCGACTTTCCGCTCGGCGTGCTCACCTGCGTCACCGGCGTCTCGGGCTCCGGAAAGTCAACGCTCGTCAACGAGATCCTCTACCGCTCGGTCGCCAACCGCCTGCACCGGGCGCGCCTTCGCCCCGGCGCGCACGATCGGGTCGACGGCCTCGATGCGATCGACAAGATCATCTCGATCGACCAGTCGCCGATCGGGCGGACGCCGCGCTCGAACCCGGCCACGTACACGGGCGTCTTCGACCACATCCGCCAGCTCTTCTCCCAGACGCGCGAGGCGCGGGCGCGCGGCTACAAGCCGGGGCGCTTCAGCTTCAACGTCAAGGGCGGGCGCTGCGAGGTCTGCCGAGGCGACGGCCAGATCAAGATCGAGATGCACTTCCTGCCCGACGTCTACGTGCCCTGCGAGCAGTGCCACGGGCGCCGCTACAACCGCGAGACCCTCGAGATCCGCTTCAAGGGCAAGTCGATCGCCGACGTGCTCGAGATGTCGGTCGAGGAGGCGGTCGACTTCTTCGCGAAGATCCCGAAGATCGACCGGCGCCTGCGCACGCTGCACGACGTCGGCCTGGACTACGTCCGCCTCGGCCAGCCGGCAACCACCCTGTCGGGCGGTGAGGCCCAGCGGGTGAAGCTCGCGACCGAGCTCTCCAAGGTCGCCACCGGCGACACCCTTTACATCCTCGACGAGCCCACCACCGGGCTTCATTTCGCCGACGTGGATCGGCTTCTGGACGTGCTGCAGCGGCTCGTCGGCGCCGGCAACACCGTCGTTGTCATCGAGCACAACCTCGACGTGATCAAGACCGCCGACTGGCTGGTCGACCTCGGCCCGGAGGGCGGCGACGCCGGCGGGCAGCTGGTCGCGGCGGGCCCGCCCGAGGAGGTCGCGGCCGAGCCCGCCTCCCACACCGGCCGGTTCCTGGCGGATCTGCTGGAGCCGAGGGTCAAGCGAACCGGCCGATCTCGCCGCCGCCAGGCCGTCGCGGCCTGAACGTTTCAGTGCCCGCCGGCCGTTCGAGGGGTCCGACCCCTTGTGAGATACTCCGCAACAGGCTGTCATCAGGCGGAAAGGACTCCGGTTGGCTCCCGCCGAGGAAAGAGAGGACCCCGGCGCGGTGGAATTCGCTCCGGGGCAGCGTCAAAGCGAAGCCAGGGCCGTTCACGTCCTCTGGCTGACGACTGGCCTTGGCTGTGACGGCGAGTCCGTGGCCATGACCGCGGCGACGAGCCCCAGCCTCGAGGACCTCATCACTCAGGCGATCCCCGGTATGCCGCGGATGATCCTGCACAACGCCGTCCTCGCCTATGCCACGGGCGACGATTTTCTGGAGGCCTGGCGAACGGCGCAGGAGAACGAGCTCGGCGACTTCGTGCTGGTGGTCGAGGGCGCGATCGGCAACGAGGCCCTCAGCGGGGACGGGCACTGGAGCGGCTTCGGGACCGACCCGGTCGACGACCAGCCGATCACCACCAACGACTGGATCGATCGGCTGGCTCCGCACGCCGCGGGGATCGTCGCAGTCGGCACCTGCGCGACCTACGGCGGCATCCCGGCGATGAAGAACAACCCGACCGGCGCCATGGGGGTTCCCGACTACCTCGGCTGGGACTGGCGCTCGCGCCTGGACCTGCCCGATCGTCTGCATCCCCGGCTGTCCGGCCCAGCCGGACAACATGACCGAGATCCTCCTCCATCTCGCGATGCACGTGGCCGGAATGGCCCCGGCGCCGGAGCTCGACGACCGGCTGCGCCCGACCTGGCTCTTCGGCCGCACCACACGAGAGTCATGCAGCCGGGCGGGGTTCACCGAGCAGGGCAACTTCGCGACCGAGTACGGCGACGACCCGCGCTGCCTCGTCAAGCTGGGCTGCAAGGGCCCGGTCGCGAAGTGCAACGTCCCCATTCGCGGCTGGGTCAACGGAATCGGTGGCTGCCCGAACGTCGGCGGCATCTGCATCGCCTGCACCATGCCGGGGTTCCCAGACCGCTACACGCCGTTCATGCAGCCCGACCCCTGGGGAAACAGCGCGGCGAACTTCCAGCGCTTCACCTACGGGCCGATCTTCCGCTACTTCCGCAAGCGCAACCTGGTGCGCAAGTACGACAACGAGCCCGAGTGGCGCCGGCCGTCGCCCACGCTCACCAGCGGATACCGAGCAGCCATGGTGACCCTGAGCGAGATCCTGCGCTGGCTGGTCTATCAGCGTCAGCACCGCCTACTTCCGGATCGCGGGGCTCCTCCTTCGCCGCGATCGCCTCCTCCTTGGCTCGGAGCGCAAGTTCGAGGCGCTCCTCGAGGCCGCCCCCGACGCGATCGTCATCGTCAACTCCCATGGGCACATCGCGATCGTCAACGCCCAGACCGAGAACCTGTTCGGGTACAGGCGGGGAGAGCTGGTCGGGCAGACCATCGCAGGCGCTGATCCCCTCGCGCTTCCGCGATCGCCACCGCCACCACCAGAAGCACTTCATGCGCGACCCCTCGATGAGACCCATGGGATCGAACCTCGAGCTCTTCGGCCGGCGCAAGGGAGGGGCGGAGTTCCCCGTCGAGATCAGCCTCAGCCCGCTCTTCGACGGCGACCGCAGGCTCGTGACCGCGTCGATCCGCGACATCACGGAGCGCAAGCGAAACGAGGAGCGGCTCGTCCACCTGGCGAACCACGACGCGCTCACCGGTTTGCTCAACCGCCGCAGCTTCGAGGAGCGGCTGGCCTACGAGGTGAGCCGGGCCACCCGCTACCAGCTCGAGGGCTCGATGATCCTGCTCGACATCGACGGGCTGAAGGAGGTCAACGACACCCTTGGGCACGCGCAGGGCGACGAGCTCATCCGCGACATCGGCCGGTTGATCGCCGAGCGCATGCGCGAGACCGACGTGGTGGCGCGACTGGGCGGCGACGAGTTCGGCGCGCCTCTGCCGAACACGGCTGCCGAGACCGCGCGGACCTGGTCGCGATGTCCCTGCTCTCGACCATCCGCGAGCAGGGCGTCGTCCTGGGGGCCCGGCGGGCAAGGCCGACGGCCTCGGCGGGCGTCGCCGAGTTCAATCAGGGCAACGTCACCCCGGAGGACGTGATGATCGGCGCCGACCTGGCGCTATACGAGGCGAAGGGGCGTGGCCGCGACGCGGTCACCGTCTATGTCCCAGGTCCCGACGAGACGGTCGCGTACACGGCGCGAGCCGCCTGGTCGCGCCGCATCCGGCGCGCGCTCGACGAGAACCTCTTCGTCCCCTACCGCCAGCCGATCCTGATGCTCCAGACCTCGCGAGGTCAGCCAGTACGAGATCCTCGCGCGCATGGTCGCCGACGACGGCCAGATTGTCGCCCCCGCCGCCTTCCTGCCCGCCGCCGAGCGCTCGGAGCTCGTGCGCGACATCGACCGGCGGATGGTGGGATTCGCGATCGAGCTGATCGCCGAGTCGACCGCGGCCGGGAAGCCGGTCGCCTACGAGGTGAACCTCTCGGCGCGCTCGCTCACCGATCTGGCCCTGTCGGAGTTCATCGCCAAGAGCATCGCCGAGGCCGGGATCGACCCGGCCTTCCTCATCTTCGAGATCACCGAGACCGCAGCCATCGCCAACTTCGAGAGCGCCGGCAGCTTCGCACGCTCGCTGCGCGCCCTGGGCTGCCGGTTCGCGCTCGACGACTTCGGGGCGGGCTTCGCGTCGTTCACCTACCTCAAGCACATGCCCGTCGACATCCTCAAGATCGACGGCGACTTCGTTCGCGGGCTGCTCTCGAGCTCGATCGACCAGGCGGTCGTGCGGCACCTGGCGGAGCTGGCGCAAACGCTGCACCTCCAGACGATCGCGGAATGGGTCGAGGACGAGGATACGCTGACCCTTCTTGCCCAGTACGGCGTCGACGCCGTGCAGGGTCACCTCATCGGGCGGCCCGAGCCCGCTCGCGTGGGGATCGGCAGGCCGCTGCTGCCCGCGCACTACACGGCGCCGGTGCCGAACCCGTCGGTGGCGTAGGCGGCGATCACGAAGGCGATGCCGCCGATGATCACCACCCAGTAGTGCCAGTAGGCCCCGTAGCGGGGCTTGTGGATGGTCACGGCAACAACTTGCGAGCGCCTGCGGCGTCCCTATCTGCTGCTTTCGGGGCAAAGCCCCTCACGAAGCACCCAGCTTGTCCATGACCTCGAGGCTCCAGGGGTCGTCCTGGATACCGCCCCCGACCAGGCGGGCCTTCTCGCCCTCGGCGGGAGAGGAGATCTCGATCGCCGTCATCGCACCGGCCTGGCTACGCGAGCAGCGAAGCCCTGCGAGATCCCATACGGCGGCCTCGTCCTTGACCCGGTAGTTGCGCCCTTTCATCTTCCAGGTGAACGCGTAGAGCTTGGTGGGCGTCACCGCGAGGATCACCTTTTCCGGCATCCCTCCGGACCGCTTCTTCCGCATCATCGACACCGCGGCGTAGGGCAGGCCGCCGCCCAGCTTGCTCGCCGCGAAGCTCGCGGACGAGCCGCCGCGCCTGAACAGGCCAACGGCCTCGACCGGCTCGCCTCCACAGTGCGGGGTGACCTCCTCGATCAGCTTCTCACGGTACTCCCGCAGTTGCTCCTCGCTTGCCTGAAACAGCGCCATTGCGCGCCCTCCTTGATCGCTTGCGAGCAGGCTATGCGGGCGTGCCTGGGTTGTCAGTATCGGTTCGGTATCGATCCGGTCTCAGAGTCTGGAAAGCTCTGCCGGTGAGCGAGGCGGCAGACAGGGACCTCTGGCAGGCGAAGCGCGACTGGTACGAGCGCACGCATACCCCCGAGGCAAAGCAGCGCATCGACGAGCACATGATGCGCGCCCGCGCCTACGTGCGGCATCCGATCGAGGGCGAGGTCCTCGAGGGCCTCGACTCGGGCCGGATCACGGTGGGGGAGGGCTCTCACTTCGAGCCCGGCTGCTGGCTGACCCTGGCCCCGGAAGCCCGCATCGTCATCGGCCGCGACTGCTGGCTGAATCGGAACGTCATGCTCGCCTCGATGGAGCTGATCGAGGTCGGTGACCACACCATGTTCGCCAACGGGTGCTTCGTGGGCGACTCCGACCACCGCCACGACGACCGCTCGCGGCCCGTCACCGAGCAGGGCTTCGTCGCTCGCGGCCCGGTGAAGATCGGGGAGAACTGCTGGTTCGGAGTCAACTGCGTGATCACGGGCGGCGTGGAGATCGGCGAGCGCTGCGTCGTCGGAGCGAACTCGGTGGTGACGAAGAGCCTTCCGGCGGGCGTGATCGCGGCGGGAGCCCCTGCGAGGATCGTCCGCGAGATCGAGTTCGAGGAGGGGGCCGGCGAATGAGAGCCCGCCGCACGACCGGCGTAGCGGCCGCCGTTGCGGTCCTCGCGGGCCTGGCCGGCTGCGGCGGCGGCTCCACGACCTCCAGCTCGCCGCCCTCGTCGACGGTCGCCACCGCGCCGCCGCGCCACCTCCACCCAGGCGGCGAGCACCGCGGGCAGCACCACGAGCACGAAGACCGTCACCGCGCCCCACGAGATCAACCGCAGGAAGAGCCCGACGAAGCTTCCCGCCTCGCCCGCGGACTTCACCAAGGCTGCGCTGACCACCGCCACGCCGAGCCTGGCGTGCTCGGCCTACACCGAGGAGGCGCTCGCGAAGGCCTACGGCGGCCAGCCCGGGTGCGAGGCGGCGATCCGCTCCGGTGGGGCGGCCGACTCGGTCGCCGTGAAGGGCGTCTACACGAGCCCGGACTCGGCGCGGCTGCTCGTGGTTCCCGCCGGCGGCCCGAGCGACGGCGAGAAGGTGAAGGTCACCCTGGTCAAGCAGGGCGGCTCCTGGCGGATCTCCTCCCTGCACGCCAACGTCCCCGTCGGGCCGTGACCTACTCCATCGTCGCCCGCGACCCGGCCACCGGCGAGATGGGCGTGGCGGTGCAGTCGCACTGGTTCTCCGTCGGGTCGGTCGTCACGTGGGCCCGCCCGGGCGCCGGCGCGGTCGCCACCCAGGCCATGGCGCGGGTCGAATACGGCCCCGGCATCCTCAGCCGGCTCGAACACGGCGCGGGAGCAAGTCGAGCCCTTAGTGGCGAGCTCGACACCGACCCCGGCTCGGGGGTTCGCCAGGTCGCCGTGGTGGATGCCAGCGGCAACGTGGCTGCGCATACGGGCGAGGGCTGCATCGCCTACGCCGGCGACGTGCAGGGCGAGGCCTTCAGCGCCCAGGCGAACATGATGGCCGGGCCCGGGGTCCCGGCAGGCGATGGCGGCGGCCTACGCCGAGGCGAAAGGGTCGCTGGCGCGCCGGCTTCTGGCCGCGCTGGACGCCGGCGAGGCGGCCGGCGGCGACGTGCGCGGCCGCCAGTCGGCCGCGCTTCTGGTCGTCCCCGCGGAGGGAGAGCCCTGGAAGCGGGTCGTCGAGCTTCGCGTGGAGGACGACCCCGACCCCCTGGGCGAGCTGGCGCGCCTGCTCGACCTCGCGGACGCCTACGAGCTTGCCGAGGACGCCGACGAATCCGCCGCCGCCGGCCGCTTCGACGATGCCGCCGCCAGCTCGGCCAGGGCCCTGGAGCTTGCGCCCGACAGCGCCGAGCTTCGCTTCTGGGCCGGCTTGGGGATGATCGCGTCGGGCGTCGAGGAGGAGGGGGTGGAGCTTCTGCGCTCGGCGCTTGCCGAGCACGACGGCTGGCGCGATCTGCTCGATCGACTCGAGCCCGGCATCGCGCCCTCCGCCGCGAGGGCGCGCGAGCTCCTGGGCTGAGCTACCAGTCCCAGACGGGTGAGGAGCTCAGGCTCTCCTGCTCGAGGTAGTGCTTGAACTCCTCGAGCTGGTCGGGCTCCACCGAGTACGTGTGCTCCTTCGCCGGGAAGCGGCAGTCGCGAACCTCCTCCGCGTAGCTCCGAAGACCGGCGGTCATCGCCGCGCCGATCTCGGCGTAGCGCTTGACGAACTTCGGCACGTGGCCTTCCTCGTAGATCCCGAGCAGATCGTGGAAGACCAGTACCTGGCCGTCGGTCGCCGGGCCCGCACCGATGCCGATGACCGGCACGTCGAGCTTGGGCATGAGGGCCTCGGTGATGTCGGCGGGGACCGCCTCGAAGACGATCGCGAAGCAGCCGGCGGCCTGGAGCGCCAGCGCTTCCTCGGCCACCCGGGCTGCGCTCTCCGCGGTCTTGCCCTGGGTCTTGAAGCCGCCGAGCGCGTTGACCGTCTGCGGCGTCAGGCCCACGTGGCCCATCACGGGGATGCCCGAGCGCACGATCGCCCTGGCGCGCTCGACCGAGGCGCCGCCGCGCTCGAGCTTGACCGCGGCGCAGCCCGCCTCGCGCACGTAGCGCTGGGCGTTGTCGATGGCGTGCTCGTTGGAGCGCTCGTACGAGCCGAACGGCATGTCGCCGATCAGCAGGGGCGTGCGCAGGCCCCGGCGGACGGCAGCCGCCATCGTCGTCATCTCGTCCATGCCGACGGGCGTGGTGGCGTCGTAGCCCAGCACGACCATCGCGGCTGTGTCGCCGACGAGAACGACATCGACTCCGGCGCGCTCCACGGCAAGCGCCGAGGGATAGTCGTAGGCGGTCACCATCACGATCGCCTCGCCCTTCTCCTTCATCTCGGCGAGCTTGGGCACGGTGATCGGCGTGCGGTCGAAGTCGGTTGCCGGTCCCTCCGGCGGGCGCGTACTCATGAGAGCAGCACCCCGGGGTCCGAGTCGACGGCGGTAGTTCGGTTGTCGGCGTCGACGTGCACGACGACGGGGGAGTAGAGCTCGAAATCGGCCTCGTCGTAGTTCGCGTACGAGGCGATGATCACCTTGTCGCCCTCGCTCACGAGACGCGCCGCGGCGCCGTTGACCTGGATCTCACCCGGCTCGCCCTCGAGCGCGTAGGTGACCATGCGGGCGCCGTTCTCGACGTCCCAGACGTGGACCTGCTCGTTGGGGAGCATGTCGGCCTGACGCATGAGCCCGGCGTCGATCGTGATGCTCCCGATGTAGTCGGGGTCGCACGCGGTGACCGTCGCCCGGTGGATCTTCGATTTCAGCATGTGCCTTTGCATTTACAGGTTCACCCTCCGATGACCTTGTTGTCGATGAGGCGGGCCTTCCCTACCCGCGCGGCGACGGCCACAAGCACGGGCCGTCCGTTAAATGACTGAGCAGGTGCGAGAGTCTCGGCGTCGCGCGCCTCCAAGTACTCCGGGTCGATGCCCGCTGCGGCCAGCTCTGCTCGAGCGACCTGCATCGCCCGCCCGATGTCGCGCTCGCCCGATGCCGCGGCTCGTTCCACCCCGGCCAGCGCCCGCGACAACGCGCTCGCCCGCTCGCGCTCGCCGGGGCCGAGATAGGCGTTGCGAGAGCTCATCGCGAGCCCGTCTGGCTCGCGGACCGTCTCGACGGTCTCGATCGCCACGTCGAAGTCCAGGTCGGTGGACATTCGCCGGATCACGATCGCCTGCTGGGCGTCCTTGCGCCCGAAGAACGCGTGGGTGGGCCGAACGATGTTGAAGAGCTTTGCGACGACCGTGGTGACGCCCCGAAAGTGCTCTGGGCCTCGCCGCTCGGGGTCTCCGCACAGCACGCCGGTGAGATCGTCACCGACCGCGACCGCCGTATCGAAGCCCGGCGGGTAGACCTCCTCGACGGGCGGCGCCCAGACGATGTCGACGCCGGCCTCCTCGGCGAGCCGGAGGTCGCGCGCCTCGTCGCGAGGGTAGGCGTCGAGGTCCTCGCCCTCGCCGAACTGCGCGGGATTGACGAACAGGCTCATCACCACCGTCTCGGTGCGCTCACGGGCGGCGTGCAGAAGCGCGACGTGGCCGTCGTGCAGGAAGCCCATCGTCGGGACGAGGCCGATAGAGCGTCCCGCCGCGCGGGCGGGCTCCAGCGCCTCGCGCACCTCGCCCTTCGTGCGAACGACGATCATCGCCGCTCCTCCGTCGCCAGTGCTCGCGTGCGCTCGGCGAGCTCGTCGTAGAGGGGGAGGAGCTCCGGCGAGGTCTCGGCGATGGCGTCGCGGTGCCGGGCCACGGTGGCCTGGTCGCCGCGGGCGATGGGGCCGGTGAGAGCGGATGCGCCGCGCTCGGCCCAGTTGGCCGCGCTTCGCAGCACCAGCGGCGAGAGGACGGCGCGCGGGTCGTCGATTCCGGCCGCGCCCAGCAGCGCCGCGGCCGACTCCTCCAGCGCCACCAGGAAGTTCGCGGCCATCGAGGCCGCGGCGTGGTAGGCGGCGCGCTGATCGTCGCGGATCTCGAACGGCTCCATGCCGAGCGCGGTCGCGAGCCCGCTCGCCAGCGACAGCGCGCCGGGGGAGCTGCCGCCGACGGCGCAGGGCGCGCCGCTCAGCTCCGCATCGCCGTCCGGCAGCGTCTGGAGCGGATGCAGGCCGAAGGTCTGGGCGCCGCTCGTCGCGGCGGGCGCCAGCGCGTCGAGGCCCGCGGCCCCGCTGACGTGTCCGACGTAGCCGGGCACGGGCGAGGCAGATGCGGCCACGCGCGCAGCGGCCTCGATCTCGGTGTCGGGCACGCAGAGCAGGACGACCTGCGCGCCGGCGCAGGCGGCCGGCGACTCGTCGCGGCCGGCAAGCCTCACCTCGAGGCCGGCCTCCTCGGCGGCTCGCGCCATCGCCCTGCCCGCGCGGCCGGTGCCGACCACGGTGATGGCGGGCAGCGATACGACGGCGGTGGCGGGCCCGCGTGCGTCGGGAAGATCCCGTTCCAGTTCCCTCATCGAGATACCAGACGGCGTGGAGTTGGAAGAAACGCTCTGGGCCAACGGCCCACGGTCCGTGCCCATAGGGGGTCACGGCCTGCTTCGGAGGATAGCGAGGCGCGCCCCGGATACGATCAATTCGTGCCCATCTACGAGTTCGTGTGCGATGCCTGCGGGGCGCGCTTCGAGGATCTGGTCGCGATGGGCACCGAGGCGGTCGACTGCCCGGAGTGCGGCGGGGGCCGGGCGCGCCGCGTGCTGTCCGCGCAGGCGCCCAGTCCCCACCTCGTGAAGACGCCCCGCGAGGCGCGCAAGCAGGAGCGGGCAAACTCCGACCTTCAGGCGCGGTCGAAGAAGGCGTTCGGCAAGGCGGTGCGCGGCTCGCGCCCGAAGCCACCGGGAGGCGCCTGATGGAGACCGCGGCGCGTCGCGAGTCACTCGTCGAGCTCTACAAGGAGGCGTCGAGTTGCACCCGGTGCCGCCTGCACGAGACCCGGACCAACGTCGTGTTCGGCGCCGGGAACGCCGACGCCGACCTGATGTTCGTCGGCGAGGCGCCGGGCGCCCAGGAGGACGCCCAGGGGCTGCCCTTCGTCGGCCGCGCCGGCGGACTGCTCAACGACCTGCTGGCCGGGGTTGGGCTCGACCGCGGAGACGTCTTCATCACCAACGTCCTCAAGAGCCGCCCTCCGGGCAACCGCGATCCCCAGCCCGACGAGATCCAGGCCTGTGAGCCCTACCTCATGCGGCAGATCCAACTGATCGAGCCGCGGGTGATCGCGACCCTGGGGAACTTCGCGACGAAGCTGATCACCGGCTCACAGGTTGGCATCACCCGGGTTCGCGGCGCGCCGCAGGCTCACACGATCGCCGGGCGGTCGCTCTTCGTGTTCCCGCTGCTCCACCCGGCCGCCGCCCTGCGCACGCCGGCGATGGTCGAGACCCTGCGCGGGGACTTCGCGAGCCTGCGGGAGCTGCTCGCCGAGAAGCCGCCGCCCGAGGCCGCCGGCGAGGATGAGGCTGAGGACGCAGGCCCGGAGGCCGATCAGCTCGGGTTGTTCAGTTGACCGAGCGCGTGTACGACAGCGACTCGGCGGCGCGAACCGAGGCGATCGGCGCCGAGCTGGCCCGCGGGCTGCGGCCGGGCGACGTGGTCCTCGTGCGTGGCGAGCTCGGCGCGGGGAAGACCACGCTCGTGCGCGGCGCCTGCCGCGAACTGGGCGTGGAGGGGCCTGTGCGCTCCCCGACCTTCACGATCGGCATCCGCCATCACGGCCGCGGCGTCGACGTCTCACACCTCGACCTGTACCGGCTGGGAGACCTCGACGCCGAGGACCCCGGCCTGCTCGACGACTACCTGACGCCCGACGCGATCGCCTTCGTCGAGTGGCCGCGGGAGGCGCCCTGGGCGGCGGATCCGGCGCTCGTCATCGACATACAAAACGTGAGGGGCGACCGGCGCCGCGTAGCAGCAACCGATCGCCCCTCGTTTGCGAAGGCGGCAGGGGTGCCCTCGCAAGATCTGTAGGCCTAGCCTAGCCGGTGGCTCCGGCCGTCTGCTTGAGGGTGTCCTCGGCCTGCTTGGCCGCGGCCTCGCAGGCGCTGACGGCGGCGTCGCTCTGGGACTGGCTCACGCAGTTCTGCAGAGCCTGTGCGGCCTGGTCGCAAGCCGTCTGGCCGGCAGCCTGGCCGGCGCCCGAGGGCAGCCCGTTGACGAGGTCGTCGCAGGACTGCTTGAAGTCCGCCACGGCCTGGTCGCCCGACGATGAGCTGGAGCCACCCGACGACGACGTCGTGTCGGTGCCGCCGCCCGACCCGGAGCTGCTGGTCGTGCTCGAGGCGGTGCTGCTGGTGCTGCTGCCGCTCGAGCCACACCCGGCGACGAGAGCAAGGGCCACCACCGCGATGAGCGCGGCAAGCCACTTCGTGTACTTCATTCGTTGATCCCCTTTGGGTCGTTGGTTGCGGCGGTCGCCGCCTGCTTACGGAAAGCTATGCGCACGCTATGCCCTCGAACGCCCCGCGTCAGTATCGATTTGGTCTCAGGTCAGTCTCACGATGACGTCGGTTGTCGGCTTCGACACGGCCACGCAGGAGACCGCGGTCGCTGCCCTCGCCGGGGGCGAGATCGTCTTCTCCTCGTCGCGAGGCCCGGCCGACCCCGGCGGCAGGCCCGTGCACGCGTCGGCGCTCCTGGGCGACGTCGAGGCCGCGGCCGAGGCGGCCGGCGGCTGGGCAGCCGTCGACCGCATCGCGGTCGGGATCGGCCCCGGCTCCTTCACCGGGCTGCGGCTCGGCATCGCGACCGCACGGGCGCTCTCGCAGGCGCTGGGCATCCCCGTCGCTGCGGTTGGAACGCTCGCCGCCCTGGCCGAGGGCATCGACGGCGGCGCAAGCCCGCGGCTGGCGGTGATCGACGCGCGGCGTGGCGAGGTGTTCGCGGCCCTCCACGGGCGCTCGATGGAAGCGCTGTGGGAGCCCTTCGTCGCGGCGCCGGAGGAGGTTGCAGGCCGCATCGCGGCGCTAGGCGAGGCCCCTGTGGTGGCCGGCGACGGCTCGGTACGATTCCGGCAGATCCTCGAGCAAGCGGGCGCCGACGTGCTCGCCGACTCGGACCCGGCCCACCGGCTTGCCGCGAGCAGCGTCTGCCGGCTGGCGGAGGCCGAGCCGGAGACACCGGCGCCGGCCCCGGTCTACCTTCGCCGTCCGGATGCCGAGGTTTGGCGAGAGCGCCAGAGAGTTGGAAATGGCAAGGCTTGAGAGACCACGCGCCGACGAAGTAGCGATCACCCGCCTCGCCTACAGCGACCTGCCGTCGGTGCTGGCGATCGAGCGCAGGGCGTTCACAACGCCCTGGTCGCTGGCCATGTTCGTGCTCGAGCTCTCGAAGCCGTCGGGCGTGTGCCTGGCGGCGCGGCGCGAGGGCCAGCTCGCGGGCTATTTGATCTGCTCGCGTTACGTCGACGTGTGGCATCTCATGAACGTGGCGGTGGCCCCGGAGCGCAGGCGCCAGGGCATCGCCACCGCCCTGCTGAGCCGCATGTTCTTCGAACTTGGATCTGACGCCCGCGTCACGCTGGAGGTCAGGCCGTCCAACCAGGGGGCCATCGAGATGTACGAGGGCCTCGGCTTCCGCGCCGCGGGGCACCGCAAGGGCTACTACCACGACAACGGTGAGGACGCCCTGATCATGTGGCTCGAGCCCAGTGAAGTTCCATAGACCCGCACAGGGCGGACGCGGGAGCAGATCGACATGTCCGAGCCGTAGGCGAGGACAATAGATGCCGGCGGGAGCGGAGCACCTGGGCGGCGTTGTGTTGGCGGTCGAAACCTCCTGCGACGACACCTGTGCCGCGGTGGTCCGGGATCGCGAAATCCTGGCGAACGTCATCTCCTCGCAGGCCGCGGCGCACGAGCGCTACGGCGGGGTCGTGCCCGAGGTCGCGTCCCGCCACCACGTCGAGCTGATCAACCCCGTGGTCGATGCGGCCCTGGCCGAGGCCGGCGCGGAGCTGGGCGACGTCGACTCCCTCGCCGTCACCCGCGGACCGGGACTGATCGGGGCGCTGCTGGTGGGCGTCGCCACGGCGAAGGCCCTGGCCGCCGCCACGCGCAAGCCCCTGGCGGGCATCAACCACCTTCACGGCCACGTGGCGGCCAACTTCCTGGCGCCGGACCCGCTGGACCCGCCGTTCCTGTGCCTGATCGCGAGCGGCGGGCACACGCTGCTGGCCGGAGTTCGTGACCCGTCCGGCTTCGAGGTCCTGGGCGAGACTCTCGATGACGCGGCGGGCGAGGCGCTGGACAAGGGCGCGCGGCTGCTCGGGCTGGGCTATCCCGGCGGACCCGCGGTGGAGCGCGCTGCGAAGGAGGGCGACGCCGCCGCCCTCGACCTGCCGGTGGCCATGACGCGCGAGCCCGGGCTCGACTTCAGCTTCTCGGGTCTGAAGACGGCGCTTCGATACGCGGTCGAGGACCTGGACGAGGACGAGCTCCGTCGGCGCGTGCCGGATCTCGCGGCGAGCTATCAGGCCGCGGTCGTTGGCCAGTTGGTCGCCAAGCTGCGCCGTGCTCTCGACGCCGGCGACTGGAGCGCCGTGGCGCTTGGCGGCGGGGTCGCGGCCAACGGCATGCTGCGCGAGCGCGTCGCCGAGCTCTGCGAGGAGCGCGGGCTGCGGCTGAAGCTCGTTCCCGGGCAGCTCTGCACCGACAACGCGGCGATGATCGCGGCCGCGGCGCAGCACGTCCCCGCGACGGCCTACCCGGGCTACCTCGCCTGGGACGCCTCGGTGTGAGCCGGATGCCCGAGGTCCTGCTCTACGGAAGGCCCGGCTGCCACCTGTGTGACGAGGCCCGCGAGGTGCTCGCGGCCATCGCCGGGAACCCACCGGCATTCACGGTCCGCGAGGTGGACATCGAGAAGGACGATCGGCTCCTCGAGAAGTACCTCGAGCGCATCCCGGTGGTCGAGGCCGGAGGCGAGCTGGTGGGCGAGCTCGTGATCGATGCCGACGAGCTTGGGGCCCGGCTGAGTACGCTGCTTGCGTGACAGCGGAAAGCACCGAGATCGAGATCGAGGCGTCCGCCGAGGCGCGCGACGGCGTGGCCGACGGCGAACGGCTCTCGCTGGGAGTCGCGGGACGCCTGTCCCGATACCTCCAGGTCCTGATCCAGGCCCGCAAGATGGGCAAGGAGACGATCTCCTCGCAGGAGCTCGCCGCCTACACCCACATCAACTCCACCCAGATCCGCCGCGACCTCTCCGGCTTCGGCAAGTTCGGCAAGCGCGGGGTGGGCTACCGGGTCGAGTCGCTCGTCGGGGAGATCCGCAAGATCCTGCGGACCTCGGGCCAGCACAACATCGTGCTCTTCGGCGCCGGCCACCTCGGCCAGGCGATCGCCAGCTCGGACATCTTCGCCGACCACGGCTTCCAGATCGTCGCGATCTTCGACTCCGATCCCGAGCTCGCCGGAGACTCTCTGGGCGGGGTGAAGGTGCGGGGCATGGCCGAGCTCGAGGAGGTAGTCGAGTCCGAGGACGTCGTTGTGGCCGTCCTCGCCGTTCCCTCGGCGGCCGCCCAGGACGTCGCGGATCGCGTCGTCGCCTCGGGCGTGAAGATCATCTTCAACTACTCCGAGCAGCTGCTGAACGTGCCCCCCGAGGTGACCGTGCATACCTCGAGTCCCGCGGTCGACCTGCTCTACGCGCTCTACTTCTATCTGACCTGATTTCGCATGACCGAGGCCGGTCTCGACATGGCGCTCGTCCGGGAGGCGTTCGAATCCTCGACCGACTTCACCGTGGGTCTTGAGGAGGAGTTCGCGCTTCTCGACCCCGAGTCGCTCGAGCTCGTGCCCCGCTTCACCGAGATCTACGACGCCTGCCGTGAGGACCCCGTGCTGGCCGAGGCGGCGGCCGGCGAGCTGATCGAGTCGGAGATCGAGATCCGCTCGGGCCGGGGCGAGACGTTCGCGCAGGCGGCGGCCCTTCAGCGAGAGCGCCGGGCCCTGCTGTTCGGGCTGGCGGAGAGCCGCGGGATCGCTCTGGCGGCGATGGGCACGCACCCGTGGGCCGACTACCGCGACCAGCAGATCATCGACACGCCGCACTACAACCGACTGCGCAAGGAGCTGCGCTGGGTCGCCCAGCGGAACTCGACCTGGAGCTTGCACGTCCACGTCGGGGTCCGGGGCGCCGACCGCGCCGTCGCCGTGTGCGACCACCTCCGCCAGGTCCTGCCCCTCCTGCTCGCCGTCTCCTCGAACTCGCCGTTCCTCGAGGGGCTCGACACCGGGCTCCACTCCGCCCGCACGCAGGTCTTCACGCGCACGTTCCCGCGCTGCGGAATCCACGAGCCGTTCGGCGACTTCGCGACATACGAGCGCTTCGTCGACCTCCTGAAGCGCACCGATTCGATCGTGGAGGCAACGCAGCTGTGGTGGAGCGTGCGCCCTCACCACCGCTTCGGGACGGTCGAGCTGCGGATCTGCGACGCGCAGACCAGCGGCGAGGAGTCGTTCGGCCTCGCGGCGCTGATCGCCGCCTGCATCGCCCAGGCGGCCATGGACTACGACGAGGGGGCGCTCCCCGAGCCCCTGCGCCAGCGCGAGGCCGAGGAGAACCTGTGGCGCGCGATCCGCCACGGCCTGGACGGGCGCATGATCGACTTCGCGGCCGGCGAGGAGATCGACACGCGGGCAGCCGTCGAGCGCCTGGGCGAGTGGTGCGAGCCGGCGCGGTCCGCGCTGGGGCTCGAGCTCTCGATCCCGCAGGCGAACGGATCGCAGCGCGCGCGCGACGCCCTGGAGTCGGGCGGGTCGATCCGCGAGGTCTACGCGGAGGCCGTGGCGGAGACCCGGCGGACTTACGCGCCCGAGCGGGTAATAGGCTGAAGTTATGGCGGTGAGCAGCTTTAGCTGCGAAAGCAGCAGGTCCGGACGCCGCAGGCGTCCGCAGGTGGTCTGATGGAGGGCACACCGCCGGCAGGAGAGCCTGCTCAGCAGATGACCGAGGACGAGGCCCGGCGAGCGGTCGAGGAGCAGCTCGCCAAGGTCAAGGTCCATGACCTGCTGCTCGAGAGCGTCGTCGGGATCCTGAACCTCACCGCCAGGCGGATCGCAAAGCCCGACGAGCGCGACCTCGACCAGGCCAAGCTCGGCATCGACGCCGTCCGGGCGGTGCTCGACCTGCTGGAGCCCGAGCCGCAGAAGGCGGTTCGCGACGCGCTCTCCGAATTGCAGATGCTCTACGCCCGCGAGGCGTCGGGCGAGGGCGGCGGGGGCCCCTCCCAGCCGCAGGAGGGCGGCGAGGGCGAGCAGCCGCCGCCGCCCGCGCCGGAGCCGCCGGCAGGAGGCGGGCCCGAGCCTCCGCCGCGCCTGTGGACCCCCGGCCGATAGGGCGGATGAGACCCGCCCGCCGCTTCCACCGCTAGACTCCGCGCGCTTTCGCGGCCGGACCCGCTCCGGCCGCTCGTATGTATCGAAGCTCTACGGAGGACCCTGACTTGACGAAGTTCCTGACCGACTACGGCGTTGTCGTCGCACTTGCATGCGCCGCGATCGCCGTGATCTACGGCCTGGTAATCACCCGCCGCCTGCTCGCCCTCTCGCCCGGAAACGAGCGCATGCAGGAGATCTCCGGAGCGGTGCAGGAGGGCGCCAAGGCCTACCTGACCCGGCAGTACACGATCATCGCCGGCGTCGCGATCGTCCTCGTGGTGCTCGTCGCGATCATCCGCGACGTCGACACCGCGATCGGCTTCGTGGTCGGCGCCGTCCTGTCCGGCGCGGCCGGCTTCATCGGCATGAACCTCTCGGTCCGCGCCAACGCTCGCGTCGCCGAGGCGGCCCGCGGCGGCGTGTCGCCCGCGCTCGACGTCGCCTTCAAGGGCGGCTCGGTGACGGGCCTGCTGGTCGTCGGGCTCGCCCTGCTGGGCGTCGCCGGCTACTACGGGATCCTGGTGCTGACCAACCAGAGTGACAAGGCTGCGGTCGATGCCCTGATCGGGCTCGGCTTCGGCGGGTCGCTCATCTCGGTCTTCGCGCGACTGGGCGGCGGGATCTTCACCAAGGCCGCCGACGTCGGCGCCGACCTGGTCGGCAAGGTCGAGGCCGGCATCCCCGAGGACGACCCGCGAAACCCGGCGGTCATCGCCGACAACGTGGGCGACAACGTCGGCGACTGCGCCGGCATGGCGGCCGACCTCTTCGAGACCTACGCGGTGACCTCGGTTGCCGTGATGCTCCTCGGAGTCCTCACGTTCACCGACTTCGCCCGCGAGGTCGCGATCTTCCCGCTGGTCATCGGCGGCGTGGCGATCATCGCCTCGATCGTCGGCGCGCTGTCGGTGAGGACCAAGACCGACAACGTGGAGGGCGCCCTCTACAAGGGCCTGATCGTCTCCGGCCTGCTCTCGGCGGCGGCCTTCTACCCGATCACGAACTGGCTGATGAAGGACGCCCTGGCGGGCAGCTCCGTCTCGGTCACCGACCTCTGGCTGTGCGGCCTGATCGGCATTGCCGTCACGGCCTTCCTCTTCGTGATCACCGACTACTACACGTCGACCCGGTTCCGGCCGGTGAAGACGATCAGCCAGGCCTCGATCACCGGTCACGCGACAAACATCATCCAGGGGCTCGCGCAGGGCTTCCAGTCGGCCGTGGCCCCGGCGATCGTGATCGCCCTCGCCATCCTCGGCGCCAACCAGCTCGGCGGCATCTACGGGATCGGCATCGCGGTCATGTCGCAGCTGTCGCTGTGCGGCCTGATCGTCGCCCTCGACGCCTTCGGCCCCATCACCGACAACGCCGGCGGCATCGCCGAGATGGCGGAGCTGCCCGAGGAAGTCCGCAACGTCACCGACCCGCTCGACGCGGTCGGCAACACGACGAAGGCCGTCACCAAGGGCTACGCGATCGGCTCCGCCGCCCTCGCCGCGCTGGTGCTGTTCAGCGCCTTCAAGATCGAGCTTGCGGATGAGGCTCCCAAGAACTTCGATCTCGCCGGCCTGTTCAACCTCTCCACTCCCGCCGTGCTGATCGGGCTGCTGATCGGCGGCATGATGGTCTACCTGTTCGTGGCGTTCGCCATCGAGGCGGTCGGCCGGGCCGGCGGCGAGGTCGTCGAGCAGGTGCGCAAGCAGTTCAAGGAGCACCCGGGGATCATGGAGGGCACCGAGAAGCCCGACTACGCCGACACGGTGAGCATCGTCACCGGCGCGGCGCAGCGCGAGATGATCCTGCCTTCGCTGATCCCGATCGTCGTCCCCGTGATCGTCGGGCTGATCTCGGTCGACGCGCTCGGCGGCCTGCTGATCGGCGTGATCGTGGTGGGCCTGTTCATGGCGCTCTCGATGACCGCGGGCGGCGGCGCCTGGGACAACGCCAAGAAGCTGATCGAGGACGGCGCCTTCGGCGGCAAGGGCTCGGAGGCCCACGCCGCGTCGGTGACCGGCGACACGGTGGGCGATCCCTACAAGGACACCGCCGGGCCGGCGATCAACCCGATGATCAAGGTGGCGAACATCGTCGCGATCCTGATCATCCCAATCGTCCACTTCTAGACAGGCTTGACAGCTTCGGTGGCGGGCCTGGCCGTCGGGCAGGGCCCCGAAGGACTCTCCGCAGTCCATGCTTCGCGGGTTCTCGCGTCCATGCTGCGAATGTCCTTCGGGACCCTCACCCAACGACCAGGCCCCCGCGGCGTTTCCGGTCACTGCCGGAATCCGAACCGTCGAGTAGGCTGCCGCGGGTCTTGGCCTCGTTCTTGAGAAAGGGAATTCTCGGCGCGACACTCGTCGTTGCCCTGGCGCTGGTCGCTGCCGGGTGCGGGTCGAGCTCCTCCAGCACCACCGACACCACCGCTTCGGCCGGGGCGACGGGGGCCAGCGGCGCCACGGGCGCGAGCGGCAACCAGCCGTCACCCTCCTCGCAGGTCCGCGTCACCTATGAGAAGCCGAAGACCAAGTCCGACGCAACCGGCTACCAGCTGCTGCTGGCTGCGAAGACCAAGTACCTGGCGAGCACGCTGGCCTCGACGTTCCAGCTGCCGCACCCGCTGCTCGTCAAGGGCGTGAACGGGGTCGATCCGGGGCCGTTCTACGACCCGCGCGACAACTCGATCACGCTTCCGTACGGATTCGCGGCGCTCGTCTTCGGGGTCCTCAAGAACGACAACCCGAACCAGTCGAACTTCGACCTCGGGTCCGCGTTCGGCGCGGTGCAGAGCTTCCTGCTTGCCCACGAGTTCGGGCACGCGCTGGTGGCGAACTTCCACCTTCCGGTGCTGGGGTCGAACGAGGACGCGGCGGACAAGATCGCGACGATCCTGGTGCTGAAGGCGAACGCGGGGGCGCAGTACGCCACCGACGCGGCGCGGTTCTTCTACGACTTCTCGGGCCGCCAGGACCCGCCCGCGCTGGCCGACTACGCGGACGTCCACTCGCTCGACCTCCAGCGCGCCGACGACATTCTCTGCGACGTCGCAGGCACGAACAAGACGAACTTCCAGACCGTTGCCCAGCTCGGGGTGCTGCCGAAGGGGCGGCTGGTCAGCTGCCCGAGCCAGTACAAGCAGGACGTGGACAGCATCACCCAGGAACTGAAGCCCCACATCCGGGGCAGCATCGACCTGAGCGCCCCCTCGGGCTGAGCACTGCGCCCGCGTCCTGCGGGGCGCGTGCTTCCGCGGCGTCGGTTAGGTCCGGGGGTCGCCGGCCCAGCGATCGTGAAGGAGTTGGGCCAGGTGCGCCGGTCGTGAGAGAAACGGGGAGTGGCTTCCCGGGAGCTCGACGACCTCGGCCCCGAGCCGTCCCTGCGCGACCTCGCGGCCACGAACCGGGTTCACGATGCGGTCCTCCGTGCAGACGACGTACACGGTGTCGACCCGAGGGTGGCGCTCGAGCGGACACACGACCCCATGGGGGGTCGAGGACTGGGGTCGCAACTGCCTGAAGGCCTCCCGGACAGCCTCGACGTCGCAGTCGGCGAACAGTGTCTCGCGAGCAATCCGCTCGTCGATCCAGTGGCGCCGGCCGAGGGCGTCCCGCTCGCTCAACCCGGCCTCGTATTCCGGAAGGAGCGTGTCCGGCTCGGCCTGGAGCTGCTCGCGAAACGACAGGCTTGGAATGGGTACCAGCGCGCAGAGGTAGACCAGGCCGGCCACCGGGCGCCGCTCGGCGACGAGCGGGATCGTCTGCCCGGCGAGCGAGTGGCCGACCACGACCGGCTCATCCGTGTCGTCCACTGCCGTGGCGACCACGTCCGCATAGGTTTCGAAGGTGGCCTCCGGGTCGGCGATCGGCAGGTCCATGGCGATAGCGCGGTCGCCGAGCGCTTCGAGCTCCCGGACGAGGTGATCCCAGTGATCGGCGCAGTGCCAGCTGCCGTGAACGAGGGCGAAGGTGGCGATGCGTGCAGCCTACGACGCCATGGGCCGTCCGGCACGTAGGCTTCCGGCGTGTCCGACGTCGACCTCGAGCGGCTCGTGAACGTCGCCGACTTCGAGCGCGTCGCGAGCGAGCACCTCGACGCGGGCGCGCTCGGCTACTACGCGGGCGGCGCGGGCGATGAGCGCACGCTTCGCGACAACGTCGCCGCCTGGGGGCGCAGGCGCCTGTGGCCGCGGGTCCTCGTCGACGTCTCCGAGGTCTCGACGGCGACGACGGTCCTCGGGCGCGAGATCTCGATGCCGGTGATCGTCGCCCCGGTGGCGTTTCAGAAGGTCGCGCACCCCGCCGGCGAGGAGGGCATGGCCAGGGCGGCGGCGGCCGCCGGGACGATCATGACCCTCTCGACGATCGCGACGACGGCCCCGCGTGAGGTCGCGGCGGCCGCACCCGGATCGCCGCGGTGGTTCCAGCTCTACTGCTTCCGCGACCGGGGCGTGACGCGCGCGCTGCTCGACGAGGCGGTGGAGAGCGGCTTCGAGGCGATCGCGCTCACGGTCGACGCTCCGCGGGCCGGCAGGCGCGAGCGCGACTTCCGGACCGGCTTTCGCGTGGACGCCACGGCGCCGGCGGTCGCCGCGGCGGTGGGGGCCGACGCGGCGCTGACCCCCGCGGAGATCTTCGGGCTGGTCGACCCGGCGCTTGACTGGGATGACCTGGCCGAGCTGGCGTCCGAGTGCTCCATCCCGGTGCTCGTCAAGGGCCTCGTGCGCTCCGACGACGCGCGGCTGGCGATCGACAACGGCGCGGCGGGCGTGGTGGTCTCCAACCACGGCGGGCGCCAGCTCGACGGCGCCCCGGCGACCCTGGACGCCCTTGAGGGCGTGGTCGATGCGGTCGCGGGCGCCGGCGCGGTGCTCATCGACGGCGGTATTCGGAGGGGCACGGACGTGGTGACGGCGCTGGCGCTCGGGGCCGACGCTGTGCTCGTGGGGCGCCCCGCGCTGTGGGGGCTCGCCGCCGGGGGCGAGGCGGGCGCCCGCCGGGTGCTCGAGTTGCTTCGCGACGAGGTCGAGCTGGCGCTGGTGCTCTGCGGCGCGGCGACTCCCGCTGAGCTGACGCCCGACCTCGTCAGGCCGGGCCCGCCCGTAGATTTCTAGGCATGGCCGAGCGGATCCCGCGCGAGTCGTCGCTTCGCCGCGTGCACGGCGTCGGCGCGCTGTTCGCGGCCGCCTACGGCAACGTCGGCTCCTCCATCTACTACGCCCTGGGCGTTGTTGCGGGCTACGCGCTGGGGCTCACCCCGCTCACGTTCATGATCTCCGGGCTGATCTTCGCCGCCACGGCGGCGACATACATCGAGGGGACCGTGATGTTCCCCGAGGCAGGCGGCTCGTCGAGCTTCGCGCGCCACGCCTTCAACGAGCTCGTGAGCTTCATCGCCGGCTGGGGGCAGATGCTCAACTACATCATCACCGCGTCGATCTCGGCGTTCTCGATCCTGCATTACCTCGCGGTGTTCTGGGCGCCGCTGGGCGAGGCGCCGTGGGACATCGCCGGCTCGATCGCGGTGATCTTCTTGCTGGGCGCGCTGAACGTGAAGGGCACCCAGGAGTCGGCGAAGCTGAACCTGGTCCTCGCCATCGGCGACCTCCTGACCCAGCTGATCCTGGTCGCAATCGGGATCGTCCTCGTCCTCAACCCGCAGATCCTCATCGACAACATCCATCTTGGGGTCGCTCCATCGTGGGGCAACTTCGCCCTGGGAATCGCGGTCGGCATGGTCGCCTACACCGGGATCGAGACGATCTCGAACATGGCCGAGGAGGCGCGTGAGGCCGAGCGAACTGTCGTGCGCTCGACGCAGCTCGTGGTCGCCGCGGTGATCGGCCTCTACGCGCTGCTGCCGATCGTCGCCCTCTCTGCGATGCCCGTGACGCAGGACGCCGCCGGCCACTTCCACACGGCGCTGGGCTCCCGGTACGCCGACGACCCGGTGCTCGGGATCGTCCAGAACCTGGGTCTCTCCGAAGGGGTCACGAACGTCCTGCGCTACTACGTCGGCGCTCTGGCCGCGGTGATCCTGCTGATCGCCACCAACGCCGCCCTCATCGGGCTCTCGCGCCTCACGTATTCGATGGGCCATCACCGCCAGCTCCCCGAGCGCCTGCGTCAGATCCATCCCAAGTTCAAGACGCCCTACGTCGCGATCATCGTCTTCTCGATCGTCGCGGCGATCACGATCCTTCCCGGGCAGCTCGCGTTCCTGGCGACGCTCTACTCGTTCGGCGCCATGCTCTCGTTCACGATCGCCCACGTGTCGGTGCTGCGGTTACGTGTGCGCTTCCCCGATCGCGAGCGACCATGGAAGCCCGCCGGGAACTTCCGCGTGCGGGGAGTATTGGTGCCGGCGACCGCGGTCTTCGGCGGTCTCGGCACGTTTGGCGCCTGGGTGACCGTCATGGTCCTCGATCTCAAGACGCTGATCGCCGGCGCGGCTTGGATGGCGGCCGGCGTCGCGGCGTACTGGTATTACCGGCGAAGCCAGGGCCTGCCACTGACGGAGACGGTGAAGGTGGCGACCCTCGAGCCGCTCGGGGTGGAGGAGGTCGAGTACCGGAGCGTGATGATCGGGTTCGAGTCCGAGCGCTTCTCGAGCGAGGCAGTCACCACGGCCGCGTCGCTTGCCGCTCGCCGGCGCGGGGCCATCCACGTGGTGGCGCTCGTCAGCGTGCCGACGAACCTTCCGATCGACGCGCCGCTGCCGCGACAGGAGAGCGAGGCACAGTCCAAGATCGAGCAGGCGAAGCTCATCGTCGGCGGGCGCGTGACCGGGCGGGTGGAGCGGATCAGGCCCGGAGAGGGCGCGAAGCGCATCATCGAGATCGCCAAGACGATCAAGTCCACCGCGATCGTCATGCCGCTGAGCTACCGCGACGGCAAGCCCCAGTGGAGCCGGACCCTGCAGACGGTGATCTCGAAACGCCCCGTCCGCGTGCTGGTCGTGGCAGACCCACGGCAGATACCAAACGAGCCGGTGACCGTTGCCTGAGCGGCGACGCGCCAGGGCGGTACGCCCGGCCCGCTCATAGAATCTCAGCGTGGCTCAACCCGATGAGGTCTACCGCGGGGTCACCCGCCTGTTCGCCCTGATCATCCTCGGCTTCGGGATCGCCATCGTCGTGATCACGCTTGCGCACGGGGGCGGCCCGCTGTCGTCCGGCTTTTTGATCGGCGTCCTGTTCACGCTGCTCGGCGCCGGCCGCCTCTACCTCTCGGTGCGGAAGCCGGATTGAGCGAGCAGGATCCAGCGCGCGAGCGGCTCCCGGCGCTCCTGGGAGGCGGTCGCGGCCCCCTCAGCCGGCGGGTGTTCGGGATCCCGCTGCTGTTCGCCGTGGGCTACGCGGCCGTCGGCTTCTCCCTGTACTTCTCGGTGGGTCTGGTGGCCGACCGCGGGCTGGGCCTGACGCCGGTCGTCTTCCTCGCCTCGGGAGTCCTCTTCATCCTCGCCGCGCTGACCTACGTCGAGGGCGGCTCGATGTTCCGCGAGCGCGGCGGGCTCGTCGATGCTCGCCCGCTACGCCTTCAACAACGAGCTGGTCTCGTTCATCGCGGGCTGGGCCATCCTCATCGAGTACGTGATCATCGTCGCGCTCGCGTCGGTGTCGTTCGCCCACTACCTGAGCCCCGTCTGGGGAGGCTTTACGCACGGGTGGGGCGAGCACGTGGCGATCGCTTTGGTCATCGCGGTCGCCGCGGCGGCGAACATCGTCGGCTCCATGGGCATCGGCCGCCAGGGAGCCGTGCTGGCGCTTGCGATCGCGGACATCGGCCTGCAGGTGGTGTTGATCGTCGCCGGTCTGTTCGTGGCGCTGCATCCGAGCCTGCTGACCAACGAGGTCCACCTCTTCGCGACGCCGTCGATCAAGGACCTCGCGATTGCGCTGGCGGTGGCCACGGTGGCCTTCGCGGGAATCGAGGCCACCTCCGACCTTGCGCCCGACATCGACTGGGGCCCACGCGACCTGCGGCGAATGGTGGGAGCGAGCGCGATGGTGCTGCCGCTGGTGTACGCGGGCATCTCGGCCATCGCGCTGATGGCGGTGCCGGTCACCGCGGTCCCCGGCGGGCGTCCGCACACCGAGCTGGCGGGCCGCTACATCGAGGAGCCGCTCCTGGGGGTGGTCAAGAGCTTCGATCCGGCCTGGCTGTCGAGCCTGCTGGAGGGCATGGTCGTGGTGATCGCGCCCGCGGTGTTGGTCTGGGCCGCCTCGACGTCGATGCTGGGGCTATCACGGCATGTGTACGCGCTGGCCACGCACCGGCAGGTGCCCAGCTGGCTCGGCAAGCTCGGCCGCCGCTACTCCACGCCGCACGTGGCGATCCTGATCGCCGCCGTCTTCGCCTTCGGGCTGTCCTTCCCGGGCGACGTGCGCCTGCTGGGGGGGCTCTACGCGTTCGGCTCCACGCTGGCGATTACGATCGCCCACGTCTCGATCGTCAGGCTGCGGATCACCGACCCCGACCGCCGACGGCCCTTCCGCGTGCCGTTCGACGTCCGGGTCGGCAGGCACGCCCTGCCGCTGCCGGCGATCGCGGGCGCCTTCTTCATGGCGGCCGGGTTCATCAGCGTGGTGACGTTCCGGGCCGGCGCCCGCTGGCTCGGCCTGGGCTGGATGGCCTTCGGCGTGATCTCCTACGTGATCTATCGCCGCTACGTGGAGCGAACCTCATTGACGAAGGTCGTGAAGGTTCCCGCCGAGGCGCTCCACAAGGACACCGCGCCGGCCGAGTTCGAGACCATCCTGGTCCCCGTCTTCGGCACCGAGCTCGACGACGACATCATGTCGACCGCGGGCCGGCTGGCCGATGCGGCGCTCGACCCGGGGGAGGAACGCCCGCGGCTGGAGGTCATCTACGTGATGGACCTGCCGCTCGCCGTGCCCCTCGACTCGCTGCCGCCCAAGGACCGCCAGGAAACGGCGAACCGGGCGCTTGCCCGCGCCGCCGAGGTGGGGGAGGAGTACGAGACGGTCGACGTCGACACCGCCGTCGTGCGAGCGCGGACCATCGGCGCCGGCATCGTCGAGGAGGCACGGCGGCGAAACGTGGAGCTCATCGTGATGGGCGGGGAGCCCCCCAGCAAGGTTCGCGGAGGGGAGGCGCTGGGCGGAAGCGGCCCCGTGCTGCCCCCCGAGATCGGGCAGGTGACGCAGTACGTGCTCAGCAAGGCTCCGTGCCGGGTGCTGATCACGGCGCCGGCCGCTCAGGGCGCGGATGGGGCAGACGCCCCCGACGGATAGCATCAGGCCCGTGTTCATCCTGATCGTCGGTGTCGGCCGCGTGGGCTCCAGCGTGGCCAGGAGCATGCTCCGCGAGGGGCACGAGGTTTCGTGCCTGGACGAGGACCGGGAGTCCCAGGCGCGCCTCGAGGTGGGCCTCGATTCCACCTGGGAGGACGCCGGCGGCCACTTCACGGTGGGAACCGGGCTGGAGATCGAGGCCCTCACGGCTGCGGGGATCGAGCGCGCCGACGCGTTCGTCGCGGCCACCAACGGCGACAACACGAACATCGTCGTGTCCCAGATCGCCACGAGGCGCTTCAACGTGCCGACGGTAATCGCGCGGGTGCTGGACCCTCGTCGCGCCGAGTGGTACGACAGCCAGGGATTCAAAACCGTCTGCCCAACTCGCGTGGCCATCGAGATGCTCGAGCGGGAGGTGCTCGGCGCGACCGCCGGCACCCGCGATCTCTCCGAGGATCCGATGGTCGACGACACCGGCGAGAAGGAGGGCTGAGGCGCCGTGTACGTCATCGTCGTCGGCGCCGGGAAGGTGGGGTGGAACCTCGCCCGCGAGCTCTTGGACAAGGGCCATGAGGTGACCCTGGTCGAATCGAACCGCGATCGCTACACGCGGGTCGAGCAGGAGCTCGAGCACAACGTGCAATACGGCGATGCTTCCGAGCTGTGGCTGCTGGAGAAGATCGGTATCTCGCGCGCCGACCTCGTGATCGCGGTCACGGGCGACGACGAGGACAACATGCTCATCTGCCAGGTGGCGCGCGAGAAGTACATGGTCGAGCGCATCATCGCCCGGGTCAACAACCCGAGAAACCGCGAGCACTTCGAGCTTCTGGGGGTCCGGCCCAACGTGTCGGCGACCAACCTCATCCTGCGCCTGATCGAGCACGAGGTGCCCGAGTACGGGCTGGTCCACCTCCTCGACCTCCCGGAACAGCGTCTGGAGATCATCGAGATGCTGCTGCCGCCCGACTCCAAGGCGGCCGGCCAGCGCGTGGTCGATCTGCAGATGCCCGAGGGCAGCCTGCTGATCTCCGTGCTGCGCGACGGCTCCGGTTTCGTTCCCAGCGCCGACACCGTTCTCCAGGAGGGCGACGAGGTGCTGGCCGTGCTGGATCCCCGGGTCGAGGCCGACCTGACCTCCTACTTCAGCTCCAGCGAAGCCACCGGAGACTGACGTCGCCTCGGGCCGGGTAGCCCACGTGGCATGAGCGAAACCCAAGAGGTCGACTACCTGCTGATCGGCGGCGGCATGGCCGCCGGAAACTGCGCGGACGAGCTGCGAAAGGGCGGCGCCGACGGCTCGGTGATGCTCGTCGGGCGCGAGCCCGAGCCGCCGTACGAGCGCCCGCCGCTTTCGAAGGAGTACCTGCGGGGCGAGGCCAAGCGCGAGGACGCGTTCGTCAACGAGCTCGCCTGGTACGAGGAAAACGACGTCGACCTGCGCACGAAGACGAGCGTCACGTCGCTCGATCCCTCCGCCCGCACGGCGACGCTTCAGGGCGGGGAGGAGGTGCGCTTCGGCAAGGCGCTCATCGCCACCGGGGCGAACGTGAACATCCTGAGGCTCGACGGCGCGCAGAACGAGGGGATCAACTATCTGCGCGCGTTCGGCAACTCCGACGCGATCCGCGAGCAGGCCGCCGAGGCCGAGCACGTGCTGATCGTGGGCGGCAGCTACATCGGCTGCGAGGTCGCCGCATCGCTGGTGTCCCAGGGCAAGAGCGCGACCATCGTGACGATGGAGGACGTCGCCCTCTCGGGCACCTTCGGCGAGGAGGTCGGCCGTTTCTTCCACGACGTGCTGATCGACCACGGGGTCGAGTTCGTGGGGGGCGAGGAGCTGGAGGCGTTCGAGGGCGACGGCCGGCTGGCCGGCCTGCTGACCAAGAGCGGCAGGCGCTTCGAGGGCCAGATGGTCGTGGTCGGCGCCGGTGTGAAGCCCGACGTGTCCCTGGCCGAGAAGGCCGGCCTCGAGGTCGACAACGGGATCATCTGCGACTCGAAGCTCGAGAGCTCCGCGCCCGGGATCTTCGCCGCCGGCGACGTCTGCTCCTACGACAGCGTCGTCCACGGCCGGCGCCTGCGGGTCGAGCACTGGGACGTCGCCTTCCAGCAGGGCAAGCACGCGGCGCGGGCGATGATGGGCAGGGAGGACCCCTACGAGGAGGTCCCCTACTTCTTCAGTGACCTGGCCGACTGGACCAGCCTCGAGTACGTGGGCCCAGCGTCCGAGTGGGACGAGGTCGTCTGGCGCGGTGCGGCCGACGACGGCGAGTTCTCGGCCTTCTACCTGTCCGGCGGCAGGGTCGCGGCAGCGCTCAGCGTCGGCCGCTCCGAGGACCTGACGCACGCCCGCAGGCTGCTCGAGAGCGGCGCGGACGTCTCCGGCGAGAAGGACAAGCTGGCCGACACCGACACCGAGCTCGACGAGGTCGGCGCGTAGGCGCCGCCGGCCCGCCCCTCGCTATCGTTCGCCGCCCCGACAGGTTGGTAATCGGTCACCCGGTCGTCTAGTGGCAAGACACGCGGCCCTGGACCGCGGAACCGTAGGTTCGATTCCATCCCTGGGTCAGTAGGTTCCGTTCCATGCGCTGTCTGCGAACATACGTTCGTATCAAGATGGACCCGGTTCTCGCTCAGGAAGCTCTGCGGTCCTTCTCCGCCGAGGGCGTGAGTCAGGCCGACGTTACCGATCGACTGGGAATCTCCCGGATCAAGTCGTTTCGCGGATAGCCCTCAGAGCCGGACTTCGCGCGCGACGCCCGGCCGGAAACAGCAGATACGACTGGGCTGCCGATCCGCGCGTTCTACGAGGCGGGCCACACGGCGACGAGATGCCGGGAGGAGTTTCGGCTTTTCGCAGCGGCGCCTGGGACCAGGCGTCACTCGCGGAGACATCGCGCCGCGAGCGAGAACCCGACCGGGCGAGGCACATGCACAACGCCGGCTTCGGTCGCCGACCTGCTCGAGCAGGGCCTGAGCCAAGCGCAGATCGCCCGGCGAGCTCGCCGTCTCGCACATCGACCGTGGCCTTTCATGTTCGGCAGATCGGAATCGCCCCTGACGCGAGGTTCTCGCGGCGATTCGACTGGCATGAGATCCAGGCGGCATACGACGGCGGTCTGAGCCGCCTCGAGTGCGCCGAGGCGTACGGGTTCTCAGCCGCCGCCTGGTGTGAGGCCGTGAAGCGCGGTGACGTCGTCCCGCGGCCTCGCGCCACGCCGCTCGAGTCCATCCTCGTGGCTGGCTCACAGGCGAGCAGACATCACGTCAAGAGGAGGCTCGTGGCAGAGGCCGGCTTGCGTCAGGCCCGCTGCGCTGATGTGGCATCAGCGAATGGCAGGGCAAGCCCCTGAGCCTCCAGCTCCACCACGTCAACGGCGACGGCAGCGACAACCGCCTCGAGAACCTCGAGCTTCTCTGTGCGAATTGCCACTCGCAGACCCCGACGTATGGTGCGAAGGGGCAGCGAAGGCTTCGCCTCGTCGAGGGCGGTAACTGACGTCTGGGCGTGAGATTTCGCCCTCAAGCGGGCACTCAGGGGTGATGAGAGGGCTTTGTTACCGTAATTGCGGTATGCGTGCGCGATTTGGAACCGCGGCAATTGCAGGTGGTTTGGCGCCGGCGGCTTTCGCCGTCGCGCTGCTGTCCGGCTGCGGCTCCAGCGGCCCCTCGACGAGCGGCATCGAGACCGTCGGTTCGTCGACCACCGACACGACCGCACTCACCAAGGACGCCTACATCCGCCAGGCGGACGGGATCTGCGCCGAGTCCGCCGCCGCGGTCAGCGCGATCACGCCGGGCACGTCGAGCGCCGAGCAGGCCGCCGCCACCACCCAGGAGCTTTCGATCGTCCGCGACGAGCTCAAGAGCCTGCAGACCCTCGGCGCGCCCGAGGGCGACGCTCCCGACTCCTTCCTGAGCGCGATGGGGAAGGTCGTCGACCAGCTCCAGCGCAAGCAGCTGGCCCTCGAGCGAAACGACCAGACAGCGTTGACCAGCATCGCCTCATCGCTCGACGCGGCCGAGAGCAGCGCGGGATCCGCGGCCCGGTCCTACGGCTTGAAGAAGTGCGGCGACTTCGGTACCCCCTCGGGCACGGTCCCGACCCCCACGGGCCGCAACGGCGGCAGCTCGACCAGCGTCACGCCGACCACCACGACGGTGACCCCGACGACGGTCACGCCCACCGCTCCGGCTCCGACGCCCGCGCCGACTCCAGCTCCCGCGCCGGGCGGCACCGGCACACCCCCGACCGGTGGCGGCGGCGGGGGCTCCGGCGGCTCTGGCGGCGTCGGCATCGGCTAGCGCAGCTCCCGGACCCCGGCTCGGCGTGGGCGCAGCGACGAGCTAGGCGGCCGCGCTCTCGGCCCAGGCGCCGTACAGGCCCGCGTAGATCCCGCCGGCCTCGAGCAGCTCCTCGTGCGTGCCCGACTCGGCGATCCGGCCGCCTTCCAGCACCACGATCCTTCCGGCGCGGCGGATCGTCGAGAGCCGGTGGGCGATCACGATGGCGGTGCGGCCGGCGAGCAGGCGCTCCAGCCCGCGCTCGATGATCCGCTCGGTGCGCACGTCGACGTTGGAGGTCGCCTCGTCGAGGATCAGGATGCGCGGCTCGGCGAGCAGCGCCCGCGCGAAGGCGACCAGCTGGCGCTGCCCCGCCGAGAGCTGGATCCCGCGCTCGCCCACCTGCGTGTCGAGTCCGTTCGGCAGGCCGGCGATGAAGCCCTCTGCGCCCACCGCGCGGGTCGCCGCCTCGATCTCCTCGTCGCTCGCCGACGGCCGGCCGAACGCGATGTTCTCGCGGATCGACCCCGAGAACAGAAAGCCCTCCTGCGGAACGATGCCGAGCTGCGAGCGCAGGCTCTGCATGCGCACCTCGCGCACGTCGTGCCCGTCGACGAGCACCCGGCCGTCCTGCGGGTCGTAGAAGCGCGCCACCAGCTTCGCGAGGGTCGACTTGCCCGCGCCGGTCGCGCCGACCAGGGCGAGCGTCTGGCCCGTGGGGATGTGGATGTCCACATCTCGCAGGGCCAGGTCGTCGTCGCCGCCGGAGTAGGAGAAGGACACGCTCTCCAATTCGATCTCGCCGTCGATGCGACCGATGTCCTGCGCCTCGGGCGCGTCGACCATGTCGGCGGAGGTGTCGAGCAGCTCGAAGATCTTGTCGAGGGCTGCCATCCCCTGCTGGTAGGTGGTGTAGAGCTGCGAGATCTGCTGGATCGGGTCGAAGAACTGCTGCAGGTATCCCACGAACGAGACGAGGACGCCGACCAGGATGTCGCCGTCGATGACCCGATACCCGCCGTAGATCAGGATCGCGGCCGTTCCCAGGGCCGAGAGGAGCTCGACCGCCGGGAAGTACGACGCGTTCAGGTAGACGGTCGCCATGTTGGCGTGGCGGTTCGCCTCGTTCAGCTGCGCCATCTCCAGAACGTGGCGCTCCTCCTGGGCGAAGCTGCGGACCACGCGAACGCCGGAGATCGTCTCCTGTAGGTGAGCCGTGATCGCCGCGATCGTCTCCCGCGTCCGCCGGTAGGCGCCCGCCGAGACGATGCGAAAGACGAAGCTGCCCACGGCGAGCGCGGGGAAGGTGATGAACGTGACCAGCGCCAGCCTCCAGTCCAGCAGCAGCAGGATCACGACCACGCCCACGAGCGTCAGGACGGACGAGAACAGGGTGACGATGCCGTCGGTGACGAGGTTATTCAGGGCCTCCACGTCGTTCGTCAGCCGCGAGATCAGCACCCCGGGCCGGTTGCGGGTGAAGAATCCGATCGACATCCGCTGGAGGTGCACGTAGATCGACTCGCGCAGGTCCTGCAGGGCGCGCTCGCCGATCCACCCGGTGAGGTACGTCTGCGCGTAGGTCGCCGCCCAGTAGAGGAGCGCGGAGCCGATGAACGCCGCGACGATGACGTCGAGCGCTCCAACGTCGCCCGTCTGGATGCCGGAGTCGACGGCCCTTCCGGCGAGGTAGGGAGGAGCCAGGCCCGCAGCGGTCGCCACGGTCAACGCGCCGAACATGAGCGCCACGCGGCCGCGGTACGGACGGAGGAGCGTGAGCATCCAGCGGACCTTGCGGCCGCGTTGATCCTCGCCGCGGATCACCCGCCAGGCAGAGCGCAGGCGCCTCACAGCCGTGCCACCTCCTCGCGCTCCTCCAGGTCGCGCTGCAGGTAGACGGTGTCCTCGCAGCCGTAGCCCGCGATCTCCGCGTACAGAGGCGAGCTCTCGAGCAGCTCGTCGTGGGTCCCCCGGTCGACCACCCTGCCGCCGTCGAGCACCACGATCTCGTCGGCGAGGGAGATGGTCGACAGGCGGTGGGCGACGATGAACGTGGTCCGCCCGCGCATGGCCTCGGTCAGGCCCTCGCGGATTGCGGCCTCGGTTCTGGCATCCACCGACGAGGTCGCGTCGTCGAGGACGAGGATCCTGGGGTCGGCGAGCAGCGCGCGGGCGATCGCGATGCGCTGCCGCTGCCCGCCCGACAGGGTGAGGCCGCGCTCTCCGACCCTGGTGTCGTAGCCGACGGGAAGGGAGGCGATGAACCCGTGCGCCTGCGCGCGCCGGGCGGCCGTCTCGATCTCCTCGGGCGTCGCATCGGGCTTGGCGTAGGCGATGTTCTCGGCGACCGTGGCCGAGAACAGGAAGCTCTCCTCGGCTACGAACGCGATCTCGGACCGCAGCGACACCACGTCGATGCTGCGGATGTCGGCGCCGTCGATCTCCACCGAACCCCCGGTGGGGTCGTACAGGCGCGCCAGCAGGGCGACCAGGCTCGTCTTGCCCGCGCCGCTCGGCCCGACCAGCGCGACCGTACTGCCCGCGTCGACGTCGAGGTCGACGTCGCGGAGGGCGGGCACGGCGCCGCCCCCGTAGTCGAGCGACACGTCGCGCAGCACCACCCGCCCGTCCCCGCTGGGCAGCCCCGGCGCGCCGGGCGAGCTCTCGATGCGAGGCTCGCGGTCGAGGATCTCGAACATGCGATTGCCGGAGGCAACCGCGCGCTGGGCCATGCCCAGCGCGGTGCCCAGGATGCGCATCGGCCCGATCAGCATCAGCAGGTACGTGTAGAAGGCGGTGAACTGGCCGAGGGTGAGCTGGCCGTTGATGACCTCGCGGCCGCCGACCAGGAGGATCGCGGCAAGGCCCAGGCTGGGCAGGAAGCTGAGCAGCGGCGCGTAGAACGCCGAGAGCCGCGTCGAGAAGACGTTCTGGTCGAAGACGCGGTCCACGGATCGGCGGAAGCGCTCGAGCATGTGCCGCTCGCGCGCGAAGGCCTTGACGACGCGGATCCCCGAGATGGACTCCTCGACCTCCGCGGTCAGCTCGGCCAGGCGCTGCTGGATCTCCTGCACCGCCGGCCGGGAGCGGCGGTTGTAGCGCATGGCGGTGAGCACCACCACCGGCGCGGGGGCGAGCGCCAGAAGCGCGAGCCAGGGCTGGATGGCGAACATCACGGCTCCGGCCAGCAGCAGCGTCAGCGCGTTCTGGGTGAGGAAGATCAGCCCATAGCCGAGGAAGAACCGGATCCCCTGGAGGTCCACCGTCGCCCGTGACATCAGCTGGCCGGTCTGCTGCGTGTCGAAGAACCCGAGCTCGAGCCGCTGCAGGTGGCCGTAGAAGCGGCTTCGCAGGTCGTACTCGACGCCGACGGAGACCTTGCCGGCGATGACCCTGCGCACGAACGTCAGGCCCAGCCGGAGGATCGCGGCGCCCACCACGGCGACCGCGTAGGGCACGAGCGCGCTGCGGTCGGCATTCGAGATGGCGTCGAACGTCCGCCCGACGAGCAGCGGGATCAGGACGGTCATCCCCATCGCCGCCCAGGCGAAGACCAGGGAGAGGATCACCTGCCTGCGGTACGGGCGCAGGAAGGAGAGGAGCCGCTTGAAGGTCGCCATCGGCCCTCAACTATATAAAGTGAAGTATTGGCCGTGCGCCGCCGGGGGCGATACTGCGCCCGTGGCCCCAACGGCAGGCCTGTGCGATTCGTGCCGCCACCAGCGGCTGGTGCGCAACACGCGCGGTTCGGAGTTCTCGCTGTGCGAGCGCTCGCGCACCGAGCCCTCCTACCCGCGCTACCCGCGGCTGCCGGTGCTGCGCTGCCCGGGCCACGAGCCGCGCCAGCCTGGGTCCGGGGGCGGCTAGGCTAGGCCTCGACCGGTGCGGGCGCCGACACGCTGCCCAGCGCCCCCGCGCTCGCGGCGACCACGAAGGCGATCGCGACCAGCTCCCTGACGGCGAGGGCCTGGCCCAGGAAGACCAGGCCCGACAGGGCGGCGACGGCCGGCTCCAGGCTCATCAGCACTCCGAACGTCGCGGCGGGCAGACGCCGCAGCGCCTCGAGCTCGAGGGAGTAGGGGATGGCCGAGCTCAGCAGGCCGACGCCGAAGCCGATGGCCAGCAGCCCCGGGTCGAGCAGGTCGGCGCCGCCCACCGCCACCCCGGGGGCGAGCAGCACCGCCGCGGAAATCGACATCCCGAGCGCGACTCCGTCGCCGCGCTCGAACGCCCTGCCGAGCCGAGCGGTCAGCAGGATGTAGGCGCCCCAGAACGCGCCCGCGAGCAGCCCGAAGGCCACCCCGAGGGCGTCCAGCGAGCCGCCGATGCCGGGGGAGAGCAGCGCGATGCCCGCCCCGGCGAGGAGCACCCACGCCACGTCGCGCGGCTGCCGCGATCCCGCGATCGCCACGCCGAGCGGGCCCACGAACTCGAAGGTGACGGCGATCCCGAGTGGGATGCGGTCGAGGCTGGCGTAGAAGCTCAGATTCATCGCGGCGAGGACCACGCCGTAGGCGATCACGAGCCGCCAGTCCCTCCGCGTATGGCCCCGAAGCGACGGCCGCCAGAGCGCAATCAGCAGCAGCGCGGCAAAGAGCGAGCGCAGCAGCACGGCGCCCTCGGGCTCGAGCCGGCCGAACAGCGTGGTGGCGAGTGCCGCCCCCACCTGGACCGAGACGATGGCCGCGACGACGATCCCTCCGGATGCGATGGCGTGGCGATTCAGGCCCACAAACCTAGCTCGCCTCGACTCCGCCGCCCCTTCGTGGTACACATGCTGAGATATAAGGCCACCCCTTATGTGGCCGCGTTCGCATGGAGGCCCCCTGGTGATGTTGAGAACCTCGCACCGGACCGGGAGTCGCGCAGCAGCCGCCCGCAACCGCGCGCACACCCCGATCCTGATCGAAGCGGTGAAGCGCCTGGCCAGCGCGCGCTCGCTGGCGAGGATCGAGAGCATCGTGCTCGAGGCGGCCCGGGCCCTGACCGGGGCCGAGGGCGCGACATTCGTGCTGCGCTCCGAAGACGCCTGTCTCTACGCGGCGGAGAGCTCGGTCGAGCCGCTCTGGAAGGGCCGGCGCTTCCCGGTCGACCAATGCGCCGCGGGCTGGGCGATGCAGAACTCGCGGGCACTCGCGGTCCCCGACGTGTACGCCGACGACCGCGTTCCCCACGACGCCTATCGCTCGACCTTCGTCAAGAGCCTTGTCATGACCCCCATCGGGGAGGTCACCCCGGTGGGCGCCCTCGGCGTGTACTGGGCCGAGTCGCACTCGGCGGCCCCCGACGAGCTGGATTCCCTTGCGGAGCTTGCCGACGCCGCCAGGGTCGCGATGGACAACGCGCGGCTTTGGGAGGACCTCGAGATGCGCGTCGTCGACCGCACCCGCCAGGTGGAGGAGGCCAACGCGACCGTCCGCGAGCTCCTCGACGAGGCGACCGAGCGCGGTAACGACCTGCGCCGGGCGGTCGAGCACTACCGGGATCTGATGAACGTGCTGGCGCACGAGGTCCGCGGGCCACTCACGGCCGGCGACCTGATGCTCGACGAGCTGCTCCAGGACTTCGGGCTCGACGGCCAGATGAAGGAGAACGTCGAGGACGCCCGCCGCTGCGTTGCCGAGGCCGTTCGAATCGTCCAGTACCAGCTCGACCGGGCGAAGTTCGAGGCCGGCTCGATGCGCCCCGACCTCGAGCCCGTCGACGTGGGCGAGGTGGTCGACGGGCTCGCCGGCATGGTGCGGGCGCTGCGACGCGGCGAGGAGGTCCAGCTTCGAACCGTCGTGCCCGAGAGCCTGCCGCCGCTGCGAACCGACCCCCACATCCTCAGCCAGGTCCTCCGCAACCTGATGAGCAATGCGCTGAAGTTCACCAACGAGGGAAGCGTGACGCTCTCGGTCTCCTACGACAGCACGACCTCACGCTTTCGATTCGAGGTCTCCGACACCGGCGTCGGCATCGCGGAGTCGGACCGCCGCCGCGTCTTCGAAGCCTTTTGGCAGGTCTCGGAGAACCAGACGTCTGATCGCGCCGGCACCGGCCTTGGCCTGCCGCTGTCGCGGAGCCTGGCGGGTGCGCTCGGCGGCACGCTGGTCCTCGCCGAGGGAACGAGCCGGGGCTCGACCTTCGTGCTGACGCTTCCCGCGGCCGGGCCCCTGCCCGACTGACTTCCGCAGACCACCGCGAGCGCCCGGAGGAATAGACTCGCGGCGTGGGCAGGTTGCAGTCGCGTGTGCGGCTAGGAGTGGCATCGGCGGTGCTCTTGACCGCGGCGCTGCTGTTGCCGGCGCTCGCCGGGGGCTCCACCTCGGCGCACCCCGCATGGCAGCTGCCGAGCGGCCCGAAGCTTCAGCCCGCCGACTATCCGGACGACCCTCTATTCGCCGGCTGCGAATCGCAGGATCCCGTGAGCGGGTGCACGGACAACGAGGCCTGGCAGTTCTACGGCCCGCTGGTGGGCGACACCTGCCTCGCCCCCGGCGGGAGCACGGCCGACCAGCCGCACCCGGACGGGGGCCTGCCGTGCTGGGCGCGCAACGCCACCGATCCCGAGCACGCCGCCGGCGTCAACATCACGGGGGCCTGGGCACAGGGCAACGAGGGCAGCCCCAAGATCGTCGTCGCCTACATCGAGGGCGGCGTCAACTACTCCAACAACGGGGTGAAGGACGCGCTCGACAACATCTACCTGAACAAGGGCGAGCTGCCGTACCCGGAGAACGCCGCGGGCCAGGACCAGGGGACCTACGACCTCGACGGCAACGGCCGCTTCGACATCCGCGATTACGTGCACGACCCGCGGGTGAACCCGGAATGCCCGGGCGCGACGTCGCCCTTCGCCAAGTTCGAGGAGGGCACGACCCGCAGCTGCCTGTCCGACGGGCAGCACGACTACCTGAACTCCGTCGACATCAACAGCACGGAGACCCCCTACCTCTCGCCCGAGGACCTCATCGCCGTGTTCGGCCACTGCCGGATCAGCGACGGCGAGCTGGGCAATTGCCCCGACGGCGGGCGCTTCGACAACGACGGCAACGGCTACCCAAACGACGTCAGCGGCTGGAACACCCAGCGCAACACCAACGACCCCCAGACCGACGATCAGGACTACAGCCACGCGCCTGGCCTGATCGGCGACCTGGGAGGCGAGTTCGGGAACGGCTACGCCGCCGAGGGCGTGTGCGCGCGCTGCCGGGTGATGCCGATCAAGCAGGGCGCCGAGGCGATCGGCCGCTCCGATCAGCTCGCGCCGGCGATCCTGTACGCCACCGACGCCGGCGCCAAGGTGATCAGCTCGGTCGTCGTCTCCTACACGTACACGAGCTTCGCCCGCGAGGCCGTTGACTATGCCTACCGCCACGGCGTCGCCCTGTCGATGGACTCCAACGACTTCGACTCCACCGACCACACCGACGGGATGCTCTACGACCACGCCCTGCCGGGGAACTCGCTGACCCAGGACCCGGGCGGCGCGGCGACACAGACCTTCCGCCAGCGCTCCAACGTCACGAGCTACGGCACCCACAACGTCTTCTCGGGGGAGGGCAACTCGACCTCCGGCGCGACCCCGTTCCAGGCCGGGATGCTCGCGATGGTGCAGTCCGCCGCGGTGCAGGCGAAGGCGGCGGGGAAGATCCCGCGGCTGCTGACGCCCGACGAGATCAAGCAGACGATGATGGACACGGCGAGCCCGGTCATCCCCCAGACGCAGACGCCGTCGCTCACCGGGCAGTGGCCGGGGAACCCCGACAGCCACACGAACGCCACCCACACCAACTGGTCGGCCCAGTACGGCTACGGGCGGCCCAACATCGGCGCCGCCACGCACCTGGTCCTGGCCGGGCGCGTTCCACCCAGCGTCACCCTGTCCTCTCCGCACTGGTTCGCGTACGTCGACCCGCAGCGCCAGGCGACCCTGCCGATCCGTGGTGACATCACCCCCAGCGCCTGGCGCTCGAAGGGCGTGCGCTGGACACTCGAGTGGGCGCTCGGCCCCAACCCCGGCGACTCCGACTTCAAGACGGTCAGCAAGGGGAAGGGGTCGAAGCACGGGCTGCTCGGCAAGCTCGACCTCAGCCAGATCCCGCACTCCTACGCCGCGAAGAGCCCGGGCTCGACGCTTCCGCCCGACGGCACCGAGCAGTACGCGGTGACGCTGCGCGTGCGGGCGGTCGACGGCAACGGCCTGAAGGCCGAGGACCGCCGGACGTTCAACGCCCGCCACGATCCGAAGCTGCTGAAGGGCTTCCCCAAGTCCATCGGCACCGAGCTCAGCGCCGCTCCCAGCTACGCCGACGTGGAGGGCCGCCGCCAGCAGGACCTCGTGTACGGCACCTACGACGGCACGGTCGACGCGCTGCGCCCGAACGGCGGCGAGGTCCCCGGGTTCCCGGTGAGTACCCGGCCGATCCGCGCGATCGACCCGACGGAGCCGCAGAACTACCCGGCGAAGTCGTATGAGAGCAACGCCGGGCTGCGCGACGCACGAGATCCGGTGAGCGGGGTGGCGGTCGGCGATCTCGACGGCGACGGGCGGCTCGACGTGGTGGCGACGACCTCCAACGCCTACGTCTACGCCTGGGACCAGGACGGCAAGCTCCTGAAGGGCTTCCCCGTTCACTCGAAGTCGAAGTTCGCCTCGCTGCCGGTGCCCACCCCCCGTTCCGGGACCCGCCACGGCCGGCTGCCGTCGCGCGGCAACCTCTCGGCCCCGGTGCTCGCCGACCTTCAGGGCAACGGCCGCCTGGACGTTCTGATGTCGGCCTACGACGGCTACGAGTACGCCTGGAAGCCCAACGGCAAACCGGTTCCCGGCTGGCCGGTGAAGGTGCAGCTGCCGTCGTCGTACCTCTCCGGCTCGGGGCCGACGGACTACATCCACGACACCAAACTGATCTCCGGGGCCGCGGTGGGCGACGTCGCCGGGACCGGCACGCCGCAGGTGTTCGTTCCCAGCACCGAGTGCCTGAACACCTCCGGCCATCACACCTTCGTCTACGGGATCTGGCCCGACGGCAACAACCACGCGGGCGGGCCCTACATGCCGGGCTGGCCGGTGAGCCTCAGCTCCATCGGCGGCTGCTACGACCAGTCGATCGACTTCGTCGAGGAGGGCTCGACGCCCCCGGCCATCGGTGACCTCGACGGGACCGGAACGCTGCGGGTGCTGACCGGGGCCGTGACCGGCGCCCCGGTGGCGCTCAACGCGAACGGATCCGTCTTCAAGTCGCTCAGCCCGGGTTGCGCCTCGTCGGACTGCCAGGCGATGCCTCCCTACTACTCGGGCGACCCCCTGGTCATCGGGCTAACGGGGCAGGCCGCGCTGGGCGACATCCTGGGCTCGGGCTCGCCGAGCTACGTGCAGAGCGTCGCCGGCGCGACGTCGCTGCCGGGCGCGCTCGACGCGACCAAGGCCGAGCTGCCGCAGGTCTACGAGGACGCCTGGGACGTCGCGTCGGGCTCGCCGGTGTCGGGCTTCCCGCGGCTTCAGGACGGCTTCCCGTTCTTCGTGGCGCCGCTGGTCGTGCCGCTGTCCAGCGGCAACGAGCGCGCCGTGGTCGACTCCAACGACTCGGGCTGGATCCACGCGTACCTGCCGAGCGGGGGAGAGGCGCCCGGCTTCCCGAAGTTCACCGGCCAGTGGCCCTCGTTCAGCGGCGTCCTCGGTGACGCCGGAGACGACGGGCACGACCGCTTCGCCTACGGAACCCGCGAGGGCTCCCTGTTCGTCTGGATGGTCAAGGGCTCCGCGCGGCGCAACGACCAGTGGTGGCACTACCACCACGACGAGCGCAACTCGAGCCTCTACGGAAGCGACACCCGCCGGCCTGCCGTCGTGGGCAAGTTGATCGCCAGACGTCATCACGGCAAGACCCACGTCGCCTGGCGGGCCCCCGGCGACGACGGGGTGGAGGGCAAGGCGGACAAGTATGAGGTCTATGTCTCGAAGCACCCCATCGATCCGGACCACGTCTCACGTGCGACACGCGTGAGGGGGCCGAAGCCCGGTTCGTCGGGATCGCGCGAGGCACTCGTCGTTGCCAAGGCTGGACTGCGGTACGTCGCAGTGCGATCGATCGACGACGCGGGGAACGTCTCCGCGCTGCGCGTCACGCGCGTTCGCTAGGCGAGGGCGATCAGGCCGCGCGCTTCTGCGCGGGCGCCGGAGCATCGGTGCTCGAGCGCAGCGCTCCCGACACCGCGCTGCACGCCGGGCACGCGACCATCACGATCGCAAGCCCCGAGGAGGGTCCGTGCCAGCCGGTGGGGCAGGGGATCGCCGCACCGCAGCGACTGCACTTCATGGGCGGCACCCTAGGGGCGGCCCCGGTCGTAACCGGCGTGCCGGCTAGGTGGGCTTTTCCTCGGCCGCCGCGACCTCGGAATAGGCGTCGTAACCGCCCGCGCGCTCCCAGATGGAGTGCAGAAGGGCCTCGAGCGCCTCGCGCTCGGCGGCGTCGAGGTCGGCGAGCAGCTCGCCCTCGACCTCGTCCATGGTGGCGCTGACCTTGTCGATCACGGCCAGGCCCTTCTTCGTCACGACGACGCGGTGACGGCGCCGGTCCTCGGGGTCGCGCCGCCGGGTCGCGTAGCCGTGGTCCTCGAGCTCGTTGAGCACCTCGACGAGGTTCGTCGGGTCGACGTGAAGGCGGCCGCACAGCGCCTGCTGTGAGAGTTCGCCGTGGTCGCGGAGCTCGATCAGGGCCGCGAGCTGGCGGGGCTTCAGGCCGTGGGGGAGGAGGGCCTGCGTGAAGCGGTGCATCGTGATCCGCCCTAGCTTGACCATCAGCAGGGTGGGCCATCGCTGGGTGATCCCGGCAGGGGTGCCAAGCTCCATCTCGGTGCCGGTTGCCATGCACCGAAAGTTACCACAGACAAAAGCGTTGGTAGCAACAAACGCATCTGCTACAGTCATCGAATCGTGAGCGGCAACGCAGAACCCAAGCCCGCGGACGATCCTCGCGGTCCTCTCGCTCGGCGGGATCGCGTATGCGCTGCTGCAGTCGCTGGTCGTGCCGGCGCTGCCGCAGATCCAGGAGTCCCTGCACACCAGCGAGAGCTCGGTCGGCTGGGTCCTGACCGCCTTCCTTTTGAGCGCCTCCGTGACGACTCCCATCATCGGGCGGCTCGGCGACATGTACGGCAAGGAGCGGCTGCTTCTGATCGTGCTCGCCCTGCTCGGGATCGGCACCTTCGTCTCCGCGATCGCCTCGTCGCTGACCCTCATGCTCGTGGGCCGCGTTATCCAGGGCGTCGGCGGCGGCATCTTCCCGCTCGCCTTCTCGATCATCCGCGACGAGCTCCCGAGCGAGCGCGTGCCCGGGCGCCATCGGCCTGGTGTCGTCGCTGCTCGGGATCGGCGGCGGCGCCGGCGTCGTCTTCGCCGGCGTCGTGACGCGAGCACCTCTCCTACCATTGGCTGTTCTGGTTTCCGCTGGTGATGATCGCGGCGACCGCCCTGATGACCAAGCTCTTCATCCCGGAGTCGCCCCTCAAGACGCCGGGCGAGGTCGAACTACCGCGCCGCCGGCCTGATGACCCTGGGCATCTCCGGGATGCTGCTCGCGATCACGGAGACCAGCACCTGGGGCTGGGGCTCGCCCAAGACCCTCGGCCTGCTTCGCCGTTGGCGCGCTGATCACGCTCGCGTGGGTCCGCGAGGAGCTTCGCTCTCGCGAGCCCCTGGTCGACATGCGGATGATGTCCATTCGCGGCGTCTGGACCACCAACACGGTCGCGTTCCTGATCGGCGTCGGGATGTACTCGTCGTTCATCCTGATCCCCGAGTTCGTCCAGGAGCCGGCCGGCACCGGTTACGGGTTCGGCGCTTCGGCGACCGTCGCCGGGCTGTTCCTGCTGCCCGCCACCATCGCGATCACCGTCGTCGGCCAGATGGCGGGGGTGTTCGAGCGGCGCATCGGCTCACGCGGAGCGCTGATCGGGGGGACGGTCTTCGCCCTTGCGGCCTACCTGCTGCTCGTTATCAGCCGCAGCGCCGAGATCGAGGTGTACGTCGCGGCCGGCCTGCTCGGCATCGGCATCGGCCTGTCGTTCTCGGCGATGGCCAACCTGATCGTCGAGAACGTCCGCCAGGAGCAGACCGGGGTGGCCACCGGAATGAACGCGGTCACGCGAACCCTGGGCGGCGCCTTCGGCGGCCAGGTGGCGGCGACGCTGCTGGCCGGCAGCGTCGTCGGCAGCGGGCTGCCGACGAACCACGGCTTCACCCTCGCGTTCTCGATGTGCGTGGTGGCACTCGTCGCCGCCCTCGGCTTCGCCGTCGCCGTCCCAGGGCGACGGGGGGCCGAGGGCGGGGCCGGCGAAGCCACTCGCCTGCCGGCGATCGATTCCCCATCCGAGCGCCAGCGCGTAGCCGCATAGCGAGCGCGATGCGATAGGTTCAGCGCTGTGCTCCGGGAGGGCAAGCTGAAGTGAAGATGGCGGTGGCCGCGGTGGTCGGGTTCTTGGCCTTGGCGGGCCTCGTCGCCGGCGGCGCTTACGCGGCCGGCGGCATCGCGAGCCATGTGGTGATCGACGGGGCGGGCCAGCTGAACAACCCGCTCGCTCCGGGGCAGGACTCATACGTGTTCGGGCACGTCGAGTCGAAGAAGGCTGCCTGCCTGGCGAAGCGGAAGGTCGTCGTGAAGGGCATCTACGAAACCGAGGGCAAGTTCAGGCTCTATGGCGCCGGCACGACCGGAACGCATGGCGGATTCGACGCGATCGGCGCCTTCACCCACAACGGCAACCCCCTCGGCGCGTACAAGCTCTCCCTCAAGCCGCGAAAGGTCGGCGGCAAGACCTGCAGGGGCGAAACGCTGCTGCCGGCGTGAAGAAGCTGGCCCCCGCAATCCCCGTGATCGCCGCGGCCGGCATCCTCGCCGCGCTGGCGGTCGCCGGAAACTCGAATGTTCCCACGACGATCTCGATCGACAGGGACGGGGCCATCACGCAGGGTACGGACACCAACGTCTTCATCGTGGGCCGCGTGGCCTCCAGCAACCCCAAGTGCCTTCCCAACCGCAGGGTCAAGGTCAAAGGCCTCTACGACACGGAGACGAAGAAGCAGCCGTTCGACACGGCAGTGACAAGCGGCCGCGGCGGCTACAACGCGATCGGGCCCCAAAAGCACGCGGGCCACGACATCACCGCCGCCCAGCTCTCCGTTGTGCCGAAGGACATCGGCACCAAGAGGCACCCGAAGCGCTGCGGCGGCCGCCGGACCACCATCGGCTGACTCCCCACCCATGAACGTCCCGGAGACCCCTCCATAGAGGGGCGATTGGGACGTTCGTGGCGGTCGCCCCATTTCGCCCGCGGCTTCGCGGCCGGCGGTATCCCGGGGGTATGGTCATCCGCATGACGTCAAGGCTTGCCTGGGGGATGAGACTCGCGATCGCGGGCCTGCTCGGCGCGGGCCTGGCCGTGACCGTGGCGATGGGGGCTCAGTCGGGTGGGGGAGCCGCGAGCAACTGCGAGTCGAACAACGGCGGAGTGTCGATCTCGGTTGCGACCTACACCGGGACCCCCGGACCCGACCGGATCCAGGCCCTCGAGCAGAACAACGTGATCTATGGCCGGGGCGGCGCCGATGTGATCTGCGGCTACTCCGGTAACGACACGATCTACGGGGGTCGCGGGCCGGATCTCCTATACGGCGAAGGCGACAACGACCACCTTTACGGTGGACGCGGGCGCGACGGCCTCTACGGTGGCAGTGGCGTCGATCGCTGCGACGGCGGCCGCCCAGTCGACGCCGGCGAAACCGACCAAGCACACAACTGCGAACACGTGACCGGCGCTCGGGGCGGATAGCAGCCCAGACGTGCGGTCACGGGGGTGCCGGAGGAGGGACTCGAACCCCCGAACGCGGATTTGATCGGGCCCCGGGGTTCCGTTTAGCTCCTGGAACGCAGGTGAGGCCGTCATGGACGAGAAACGCGACCCATGGCAACGTTTCTCGTCCACGACGCCTCTCCGCTTAGGAGAAAGAGAGAGCGATCAATCGCCGGCAATGGAGTCCTTCGCGAGTCTGTCCCGGCGTGCGGGCACCTCGTTGCCTCATGTATGCGTCCTGGCCGGATCACCACCGCCCCTGCATCGAATAGGGTGCGCCTGCAGTGAGGCGGGACCTTGCGAAGAACCGAATCGGATGGACGCTGGCGACGTTTCTCGGCTCTCTGGGCCTGGTTGCCGCGACGCCGAGTCTCGGCGCCGGGGTTCGCATACACGCCTTCGCCGGCGACGGCACCTCGGGATACGGCGGCGACCACGGGCCGGCGACCGCGGCGGAGCTGAAACTGCCCTCGCAGGTGGCGCCGCTGCCCAACGGCGGCTACCTGATCGCGGACAAGAAGAACTGGCGGATCCGGAAGGTGGCCAAGAACGGCACCATCACGACGGTCGCCGGGAACGGCACCCAGGGCTACAACGCCGACGGAATCAAGGCAACTCACGCCCAGCTCTCGTTCCCGACCGGCGTTGCCCCGCTTCCACACGGAGGCTTCCTGATCGCCGACAGCGGCAACGACCGCATCCGCAAGGTCAACAGCAAGGGGATCATCAGCACGATCGCCGGCAACGGTTCCGGCGGCTACAACGGTGACGGGATCAAGGCCACTCACGCCGAGCTGAGCTATCCGGCGAGGGTCGCTCCCCTGCCGCACGGCGCCTTCTTGGTCACGGACTTTTCGAACAACCGGGTCCGCAAGGTCAACCGGCACGGCATCATCCACACGGTTGCCGGCGACGGGACGGCCGCTTCAGGCGGCGACGGCGGCCCGGCCACTCACGCCCAGATCTACGGGCCTTCGACGGCGATGCCAGCGGCGGAGGGCGGCATCCTCATCAGCGAGTTCGGCGCGCTTTCGGATGGGATCAACGTCTCTCGCATCCGCGAGGTCAACAAGCACGGCACTATTCACACCGTCGCCGGCATCGGCACCGAGGGCTTCGGCGGCGACGGCGGCCCGGCCACGAGCGCGACGCTCAATCACCCGGCCTCCGCAGATCCGCTGCCGAACGGTGGCTTCCTGATCGCCGACTACGAGAACAACCGAATCCGCAAGGTCTCGCCGTCGGGGAAGATCACGACGGTTGCGGGAAATGGGACTGCGGGCTTCACGGGCAACGGCGGCCCGCCCAGGCAGGCCGAGATCGATCACCCGGTCGACGCTGTCCCGATCGGGCACGGCGGCTTCCTGATCGCCGACTTCTTCAACGACTGCATCCGCGTGGTCCGCTGAGCAGCGACCGCGCCCGCCGGGCTTAGCGCCGCTCGTTTCCCCGCTCGTAGTTGCCCGTCGCCCGAGCCATCAGCTCCTGGCGACCGGCTTCGCCGGTGGCAGCGGTTGTCGGGGGTGTCTCTCCGCAGGCTGGATGCCGGAGGAGGGACTCGAACCCCCGACACGCGGACCATGATCGCGCCTCCCGGCGGCCGTGATTTCTTAGCCGGGCTGAGTCGACTGCACCGTGAACCGACAGATATGGCCCGCGGGATCGCCGAGGGCGGCAGAGAGATCGAGTACGGCGAGCCGGCCAGAGTAGGAGCTGACCTCGATCGCCGCCGGGAAGATTCCGGAGTCGGCAAAAATCGAGAGCTGTGGTGGCGGCGTGGCCGTGCCGTGAGGGCCGGCGGTCGCGGACGTGCTGTTGTTGAACCCTTCGTACGTCAGGCGCTCTGGCGAGTTGGTGGTGTTCTTCCAGTTGAGCGCTGTGCTCACCAAACCCGGTGAGATCTGGCACTCGCCGACCTCTACGGAGAGGGTGCCGACGCCCGGGACTCGCATGAGCGTGAAGGCGTTCCCGTTGTTGCTGGGGATGTCAACCTGGCGCTGGACGAGCCGTCCCGGCCCCCGCACGAAGGGGTTCGCGAGATCCGCGTCCCTTACCTGTCCGTTCACGATGTTCTTCGACTTCACGCTGTTCTTCGGCAGATGAAATGCGGCGTATGCGCCTCCGCCAAGCGCGACGAACAGGGCCACGGTCGCGATGACGTTCGCGTAGGTCATCTTGGTTTGTGCTCGCCTCAAGATTGGCTCGCTCCCTCGGGTGATCATGGCCGTGGCGGTCAACACTAGCGCGGTTGTCCTCGCCACTCCCAGGGCCAACGAGAGGTCCCGGCTTGGCTCCGCCCCGCCAGGCGGTCGGCGGCATATCGTGTCTGCGGGCATCCCGGCCAAGTCAGCAGGATCTGCGGACGTCCTATCAGTTACTGCGGTGACCCACCCGAGTGACGGCCTCGAGGGCCGAGCGAGCGCCGCGCGCGCGGTGCGCTCGAGCGCACCTTCGTGCTTCGGGCGTCCGCCGCACGACTCGGCGTGGACGAGATCGCGGCGATGAGCCGCGACGAACACCGCCAGGCCTTCCTGGCCTTCGTCGCCGGACTAATCGGCGACTTCGACCGCTACCTGGCGAGAGAGACGATCGATCCGCTTCGCGATGGGGCGAGCTACAACCTGGCAGCGATGTGGCTCGACGAAGCGGAGTTCGCGGAACTCGCCCGCGAGTTGAACATCGTCCGGCAACCGCGCATCGCCAATCTGCCCAAGGCAGGACGCACCCGACGGATCCTCGGAACCGTGCTCCTACCCGGGTCGTTTGAGCCCGGTGCGGGCAACTGAACAGCTCGCCCCTGGTCTTTCGCGTGGTTGGCCGTCGGCCGCGCTGCTGCCCCCTTGGGGGCGCAAACAAATCAGGTGCCATCCCCAAAGATGTCTCGCGAGCGTCGACTTGCCCAGCGGCGCCGCGACCCAGCGCTTCACCGCGCCATCACCGCTCCAACCTCACGAAACCTGAGACGTGAGAGCTTCTGGCTTCGCGTGCAAGCAGAGATCGCGTGGCCGGGTTCTGCGGGGGTAGGATGGACCGATGTCTCGGAAGTCGGGAGGACTGCGCCGCATTCGAGGTCGTCTGACCTACGCGAACGTGGTATCGACAATCGCGCTGTTCATCGTCCTCGGGGGTATCTCCTACGCTGCGTTCCACCTGCCCAAGAACAGCGTCAGATCGAGGAACATCGTCAATCACCAGGTCAAGGGAAAGGACCTGGTTACGCCCTCGCCGATCCAGGCCGCGGGCTTGGTGACGGCCCTCGATTGCTCATCCGCCGGGCCGGACCGGTGGATCTCCCAGAACCCCGATGTCTCGGGAAATGTCGGCTATTACCGTGACCTCGACGGTCAAGTCCACCTGGCAGGGACCACGCAGAAATGCGGAGCCCCGCCAGCCGGCGCGGTGGTGTTCCAGCTCCCGCCCGGCTATCGGCCGCAGAACACCCAAGAGCAGACGGCTCTGGTGGTGACGGGTGGGCCGGGTGCCACCACCAACGTGACCGCCTTTGATGACGGAGAGGTCGCCGTCACTGCGAACCCGAACGCCGCGGTTTCCCTCGCCGGCATCAGCTTTCGTTGCGCCCCACCCGGGACGAATGGATGTCCCAAGGTGGGGCAGTAGCAGGCACTTCATGCCGGAGGAGGGACTCGAACCCCCGACACGCGGATTATGATCGCGCTCAAGTTTGTCTGGTGCCGACCGCCTCAGTAGGGACTCGCGCGCACACCCGGCGATTTGGGCACCCCGGGACAGGTCGGATTCGTCTCCTTCCGTCCGGGTCCGTTCTCACCCTGTTCCCACATGGCGACCAGCATCTTCGTGAGAGTCCAACCCGGCGTTTCAGACGAGGACGTTCACCGAGTCGAGGACGTTTTTCGCGCACACGGGTTCGATGCTCGAGCCGAGGGCGGCTACGTCCTGACCGCAGGAACCGTCCCGTGGGTCATCTGGGCGACTGCGCCGATACAAGCCTTTCTCTCCGCTTTCGCCGCGGAGGCGGGTAAGGACGCGTGGAAAGCGATCGAGCGTTTCCTCGGAGAGCTTCGCGAGGTTCGGGGGCCGGACGACGGCACCTTCCACGTCGGAACGCGAGAGGTCTTCCCACTCGGCGAGGAGGGGATGGGCGAGGTCCTTGTCCTTCAGAGCAGTCTTCCGGACGAAGCTCTTAAGGCCTTGGTCGAACTCGACCTCAATTCGTTCGGACCTCGCGCGTTCTTGGTCTGGGAGGCGGATGAAGGCTGCTGGATTGACGTGCTGGAGAGCGTCAGTGAACAATCCGACGAACGAATGGCATTTCGACGAGCGAGGCAGGCGTTGGCTGCATCGCACTGCGCGTAGTTGCCAAATTGGTTGCCTTGCTGCGACACCTTCGAATTTCGCCTACGAAGGGCGAGAGACGGGCCGGTCAGGCTCCCGGCATGCGGTCCGGAATGGCGCGGATCAATTGGGTCGGGCAAGTAAGTTCGCCATGTCCTAACGATGTCGGCATCGGCCGGAGCCCCACCCTCCGAGCGTAGTCCTGTGACGCGATCCCGGACACGGGCGAGAGCGTGGACGACCGCTTGGAGCATTTCGGCTTCACCCTTAAGCCACGGAGCCCACGTATCGGCGGAAGCATGGCTGACGTTCGCAGTGCTGTAAAGGATCCAAGCATCGTGAGCAACGCGGTTGCGTCGGCCGATTGCGGCCCTACGTCCGCGGCCACCACGTCGGGCACTCCGACAGCGGCTGGAGCTGCCCCGCGGTCATAGTCAGCCACCTAGATATTTCGGCCCACCCCGGTTCCTCTAGGGGTAGTGACAAGTCTTGATGCTGGGCCTCGACAGCTTCACGAGTGCAATCTCCAGCAACTGCGCCTTCGACACGGCGAGGCCCAAGTGAAGGTAGATTCGATGGTCATCTCTTGGGTCCCGTGACATGCATTGGAGCGTGGCTTTGGTGCCGGACGGACGGCACTGAGAGGTGACTCGTCTGGCTCGTCGACTTCTTGGCGCTTAATCTGCCGCTGGTGACGATGCCCCTTCCCTGGCCGGGCCCCGACGAGGCTCTCCGCATGCCGGTAGATGAGCTGGGAATCCGGCTACTGCTTCGGCTTGTGGATTTAGCTCCGGACAAAGCGTTTCTACGTCAAACCATGATCGAGACGGATGTCAGCGAGGTCGCTCGAGCCAAGATCCAAGGACCGTCGGTCACGTATTCGGGTCAGGCGATGCTCGATGAACGAGCGCTGACACGCGCCCTGGCCGAGTGCTGGGATTGGCTAATCCGAGAAGGTCTTCTAGCGTCGGATCCGCTGACCGCACGGGACTGGGGGGCGCCGGCTAACGCCGCGTTCTTTGTTACCCGCCTCGGCAAACAGATTGCCTCCGCCGGAGCCGACGCTCTGGGCACGTCTATGCTCGGCGACGGTTGGGACTCGAGCTTCATCCTCGGTTGCAGGCCAAGCTCGCCCCGCTGGTTCAGGTAGGTGCTTTTGAGCAAGCGGCTTTTACGGCCCTCAGGGAGGTGGAAGTGACCGTCGGCGAACTCGCCGGAAGCCCAGTCGACAGCAAGAACAATCGTCTTCGCGGCGACAAGCTGATGAATCAGGCGTTTGCGCCGGATGGAGGCCTTCTGCGTGACGAAGAGGCCGAGGTTGCAGAGCAACTAGGACTTATGAACTTGTTCAAAGGCGCCTTCGCGTACTTCCGCAATCCCCTCGGACATCGATCGATCGAGTTTGACGACCCAACCGAGGCTGCTGAGGCTGTGCTCCTCGCGACCTCTTGATGCGACAGATTGATCACATCGAGCAGCGGCTAGGCAGTACGCCGGGTTGATGCCAGAGGACTAGATGGAAGGTCGCTCCGGCAAGACCAAGATAGGCGTGCTGACGGTGATCGATGAGGAGTTCGACGCCGTGAAGGAAGCGCTGTCCGCTGTAAACCGAGTGCCAGGAACGCTGTACTTCACCGGCGAAGACGCCGGTAATTTCGTCGTAACGAAGATGGCGGATCGCGGCAACGTTGTCGCGAACGAGGCCACCAGGGACCTGTTCGAGCACTGGGGGAGGCCCGACATCGTCATGCTCGTCGGGGTTGCTGGAGCGTTGGCCACAGGCCCCGCCCAGCTTGGGGACATCGTGATTCCAGACTACGTCCACTACGGAGACTTCCGGAAGATCACCGAGGGCGCCGATGACCTCCGATTCACGAGCCCTACGATCATCCGACGGTGAGCTTGCGCACGGACACGGTCGAGGGCATCAAGTACGACGGGGAATGGGCCGGCGATGTTCGATCACCGGCCGGAGCCGGGCGA